>NZ_MLCL01000023.1 GCF_001942625.1 Mycobacterium syngnathidarum | reverse complement strand
TCCATGACCTAGGAGCCGACTACTACACCCGGCGGGTCAACATCGAACGCCGCATGCGTAACCACATCGCCCAACTGACGGCCATGGGCTACCGCGTCAGCGTCGAACCCGCCGCCTAAGCACACCAAAACACAGAGCCGGCTGCGCCGGCTGCCTTCGGCCTGCCCACTCACCTTCAGGCATTTTCCGGTCAGAGTGGCCGTCAACGGCGACAGTCACTCTGGCGTGACAGTCGCTGGGCGGGCTGAGGGTCTGCGATCGAGGGGCTGCCGATCAACGGGATTACGGGGCGACGGTGAGCCAGTCGGCGAATCCGGAGGGGTCGTGCCGGCCCAGCGCGCCGTGCTCGAACAGCCCCCAGCCTTCCACCGGGGCAGCGTTGCCCTCGGTGCACACGGCGCGACCCACATGGTCGATCACGCCGAACGCGGTCCGGCCGACGACTGCCGGATCATTCATGTCGTAGGTGCGGCGCTCGGTGAACTTCTCGCCCTTCCACACGCCGTGGATCCAGTCGACATCGCCGCCGTAGCCGCCGCCGACGTGGATCGGCACGGGCAGTTTGGATTCCACGTCGAACCGGACCGGGGTGCCGTCGGGCGTGGCGGCCTCGATGGTGGCCCCGGTGGGGATTCGTGTCCCGGAGCGGTAGTGGATCTTCACCCGCGGCCAGCCGAGCTGCTCGACGCGGCCGTCCTTGAAGACCCGGCTGCAGTCGTTGAGCGAGCGGAACCCGCTGGGATCCTCCTGGATGATGAAGACGATCGAGAAATCGTCGAACGCCATCGGTACGTACAGCCACCACATGCCTTCGAACGGCGGGTCGGCGGGACGTCCGGCGGGCTCGGCCTCACCGACCGGCCGGATGCCCCAGGACCGGTCGCGGGAGCCGATCCAGGTGTCGGGGTCGACGTCGATGCGCTGCCCGTCGATCTCCAGATAGCCACTCCAGGAACCTGTTTGGGCGAAGCGTTGCGCGTCGAGGGTGACCCGGTTGCCCTGACGCATCAGGTGGGGCTGTTCCTGCACGGCGTCGAAAAGCCCGTTCCAGGTGAGATCCGCGGCGATGCCCTCGGTTTCGTCGAGCACGATGCGAACCTTCTTGAGCGGCTCGGGGACCTCGATCCGGTAGCCGCCGACGTGCTGGTTGAGCCGGTCCTGATCGATCGCGTCGGACAGATGAACAGCCGTCTGCTCATCACCGCGTCGTACCAGGAAGTAGGCGTCCTTCACCCCGAGATTGGGGTAGTAACCCATGCCGGTGATGACGAAGATGTCTCCGGTGCGGTCGTGGGCGTTGAAATACGACCGGTCGTAGAAGTTCCGGTCCGACGATCCGGGCCAGGCGATCGGCTGGGGGACTTGGTGGACCGGGAATTCGTCCATCGGGCCGAGCATTCAGGCCTCCTCCTCGATCAGGCGCCGCAGCAACGGCGCGTGGTAGAACATGGTTTCGACATTGTCGGGCTTCTCGGTTTCACCGAAGTGGACTCGCCGGGCGCCGGTGCGCATGAATACGCAGCACCAGATGACACCGGAATAGACGTAGAACCAGCGCAGGTCACCGAGCTCCGCGCCGGTCAGCTCGCGGTAGGTGGCGCGGACATCCTCCTCGCGCATCACGTCCGGCAGGCCGGGTAGCCCGGCCATGCCTGCCAGCTCCTGAAACACCATGTGCGCAAAGATGATCCAGGAGACGTCGAGTTCGCGAGGGCCTACCGTGGCCATCTCCCAGTCGAGTACCGCCGCCGGCCGGAAGTTGTCGTAGAGCACGTTGCCGATGCGGGAATCGCCCCACGTCAGAACGGATTCCGACGCCGCCACGTCTTCGGGGAAGTTGTCCTGAAGCCACGTCAGTGCGCGCTCGACCAACGGGGAACGGCCGATGTCGGGGACCGCGTACTCATACCAGTTCTTGAGCCAGCCGAAGTGCCTGCGCAGCGCGGTGTCGCCGGGTGGATCGACCTCGGACAGATACGCGAACCGTTCTGCGGCGTCGGGGATCGCGTGCAGTTTCGCCAGTACCTCGACGGTGCTGTCTTGCAACTCGCGCTGGCGATCGAGGGGGGCGTCGGCGAACCAATTGCCGCCGAAGGTGTACGGCATGACATCTGGGGGGACTTGGCCGTCGACGCGGTCCATCAGAAAGAACGGGGTGCCGAGCACCTCTCCGGTGGTGTCGATCCAGCGCACGGTGGGCACCGGCACGTCGGTGAGTTCGCCGACCTGACGCATCACCTCGAATTGGTGATCCAGCCGGTAGGACGAGAACACCGGGACGTCGTCGACGGTGGGGGCGACGCGTGCCACCCACTTTTGCTCCTTGGGTTCGCCGTTGTCTTCCCAGCGGCCGGTCAGCATGATCGTTTCGGAGGACATGCCGTTGGAGTCGACTCCGCTTTCCACGGTGATCTCGGGAGCGATGCCGCCGGGCATCACGGTGGACAACCAATTGGACAGCACCGATGGCAGGGTGGTGACGTCACGGCTGGAGCGTTGCAGGTGGTCGACGTTCTCGACAGGAGCGTCCACGGCCTCGTTTGCCATTCAACTGTTCCTTACGGCCACAATTACGATACTGTTAGTAGCGTTATGAAAGCAGAGCCATCACCACTTGGCAAGACCGCCGGAGCGGGACGTCCCCGAGACCCGCGCATCGACGCTGCCATATTGCAGGCGACTACGGACCTGCTTGTCGAAATCGGTTACGCCAACCTGACCATGGCGGCCGTCGCCGAGCGGGCTCAGACCACGAAAACCGCGCTGTATCGCCGCTGGTCGAGCAAAGCGGAGTTGGTGCACGAGGCAGTGTTCCCGGCTACCGCAACCGCGTTGACGACGCCGGCGGGGGACATCGCCGCGGACATCCGGGCGATGATCGCTGCCGCCCGCGACGTGTTCACCAGCCCGGTGATGCGGGCGGCCCTGCCCGGTCTGGTCGCCGATGTCGTCGCCGACACCGACCTCAATGCCCGGGTGATGCAGCGGTTCGCCGGGACGTTCGTCACCGTGCGCGCCCGTATCGTCGACGGCATCATGCGCGGTGAGGTTCAACCGGATGTCGACCCGGACCGCCTGGTGGAGCTGATCGGTGGGTCGACCATGCTGCGGATGCTGCTGTGGCCCGAACGCGAACTCGACGACGAGTGGGTGGCGCAGACGGCGGCGATCCTGGTGCACGGGGCCACTGTCAAGCCGTGAGGTTGACATGAACCGCAGTTCAGGTTCGACACTGGTGTGGTGAATGCCAACGACGAACAGGAGATCCGGGCCGTCATGGCCACGACGACCGATCTGTGGATCGCGCACGACATGGACGGCTGGGGCCGGTATTTCACCGAGGACGCAGACTTCGTCGCGCACAGCGGAACGTGGTGGACCTCGCGTGACGCCAATGTGGAAGGGCACCGGGATGTCCCGGAATCCGTTGTCCGCCAGAAGCGGAACTACACCCAGCGGGTCGAGGCCATCGATGAGATCGCGCCCGGGGTGGCGCTGGTGCACACCCACTGGGACTGGCCGGACCACGTTCAGCCGGGCGCAACCGCGCAGGACCGCAGCGGCATCGTCAGTTACGTCCTCGTCGACAACGACGGTCGCTGGCTGATCCGATCGGCCCACAACACCCGGGTGAGCTGACTATGGACATCCAGCCTTTTCCCACCGACTGGCAGACCGCGCTCGTGTTGGTGGCGCACCCGGACGATCCCGAGTACGGCGTCGGCGCGGCCGTGGCCAAGTGGACCGCCGCCGGCAAGACCGTGCGGTACGCGCTGGCCTCGCGTGGCGAGGTGGGTATCGCCGGTATGGCGCCCGAAGAAGCCGGGCCGTTGCGAGAAGAGGAGCAACGCCGATCGGCGGCCATCGTCGGTGTGGACGACGTGGTGTTCTGGGACTTTCCGGACAGCAACATCCGCGACACGTCCGAGCTGCGGGAGAGGATCGCCGAGACCGTCACGGCGATGCGTCCCGACGTCGTCATCACCATCTACAGCGGGCCGAGTTGGGCACCTGGCGCACCGAACCAGCGTGATCACATCGAGTTCGCTCACGCGGTGGCAGCTGCCTACGACTCGCTGGCTGATCCGCCGGCGTGGCTCTTCGAGAACGGGCCGGAGCCGACCCACTGCGAGGTGGTCGACGGCTATACCGAGCTGGCGGTGAGTTCTCTTGCTGCCCATGAGGTTTACTTGTCGGTGCTCGACCCGCGGACTCCCGTGGTCGAACAGGTGCGCCGGCAGGTGGAGATGTCGACGCCGGCATCGCCGGGATTCGGCGAGCGCACCGTCGGCTTCATCTTGAAGCGGCATCGCTGAGCCGACCCGCCGAGTAGGCCTACCATCGCAGCTGTGCGTGCAGTGGTGTTTTCCGGGATCGGCGTGCTGCCGGAGGTCGTCGAGGTCGCCGATCCTGAGTGTCCCGACGACGGTGTGGTCGTCGAAGTGGCGGCCACCGGCCTGTGCCGGTCCGACTGGCATGCCTGGCGTGGACACGACCCCGTGGCCCTGCCGATCATTCCCGGGCACGAGTTCGCCGGAGCCGTCGCGGCTGTCGGCACCGATGTCTCGGGCTGGCAGGTGGGCGACCGGGTGACCGCCCCCTTCGTGCTGGGTTGCGGGCGGTGCGAGTTCTGTGAGGCCGGGGCTGCCCAGGTGTGTCCCAACCAGGAGCAGCCGGGTTTCACCTTGCCGGGATCGTTCGCCCAGCGGGTGGCGGTGCCGCGGGCTCAGACCAATCTCGTCCGCCTGCCCGACGGTGTCTCGTTCGCCGCAGCAGCGTCGTTGGGGTGCCGGTTCGCGACCTCGTTCCGGGCCGTGGTCACCCACGGAGGGGTAGCGCCAGGCCAGTGGGTGGCGGTGTACGGCTGTGGCGGAGTCGGTCTGTCGGCAGTGATGATCGCGAAGGCGTTCGGCGCCAATGTGATCGCGGTCGACGTGACCGAGGCCGCCCTGGCCGCGGCGGGCCGGCTTGGTGCTGACGAACTCGTCCACAGCAGCGAAAGCGCCGATGTCGCCGCCGAAGTCGTAAAACGCACCGGCGGTGGTGTGCACATCGGTATTGACGCCCTCGGTGATCCAGCACTTGCGGCGGCCTCCGTAGCCGCATTGCGGCGGCGGGGCCGGCACATTCAGGTGGGCCTGCTCCTCGGGAGCGCCGCGCTGACCGCGCTCCCGATGGATCGGGTGATCGCCCAGGAGCTGGCGATCCTCGGGTCGCACGGGATGCCCGCCGTCGACTATCCGGCAATGCTCGACCTCATCGCTTCGGGAGCGCTGGACCCGGAGCGTTTGGTGACCCGTGTGGTGGGTCTCGACGAGGCAGGTGCCGCGATGGCAGCCATGGACGCACCCACCGGCTCCGGGATGACGATCATCGAGCCGAACCCGACGGCCTAGCCGATCTGTCCTCGGTTGCGTTGAGCCACTGCTTGATAGCGGTCGCCCAGCCCATCGAAATCGCGGGTCTGCGCGCCGGCGATCTCCGTCTCCGCGGCCAGCGCGGGGGACAGCAGTGGCGTCGTACCGCGGGTATAGATCTCCTTGAGCCCCGCCATGATCGGTCCCGGTACCTCGGCGATCTGAGCGGCGAGCTCCAGCGCGCGGTCCAGAAGGGCCTCATGCGGCACCACCTCGGTGACCAGACCCAAGCGTTCGGCGCGCGCGGCATCGATGACCTCGCCCGTCATCGACAGCCGGCGCGCCATGGCGGCGCCGACCACGTGCGGGAGCCGTGCCGTCATCCCGCCGCCGGGCAGGATGCCGACCCGGGCGTGGGTGTCGGCGAAAACCGCACGCTCGGAGGCGATCAGGAAATCGCAGCCCAGCGCCATCTCCAGCCCGCCGGTAAACGTCGCACCGTTGATCGCGCCGATGATCGGAGTACGCAGCTCGCCGGTCTTGGTGATGCAGTTGTGCGACCGGAACTCCGCGAAGTACTCCGTGCCGAGGGTTTGCGCTTCCTTCAGGTCGACGCCGGCGCAGAACGCCGGGTCGGTTCCGGTGAGTACGATCGCCCGCACGTCGGTGTCGGCGTCAGCGGTCTCCAGGCCGGCATAGAGCTCCTCGATCAACTCGCGGCCCAGGGCATTTCGCGCCTGTGGGCGGTTGAGGGTGAGAACCCGGACAGCACCGTGGTCAGCGGTCAGGACAACATCGCGAACAGACATAAAATCGGATGCTACGCCGCATATTTGTGCATGTTTGGGTCTGCTCGCGGTGGGCAGTCAGCGCAGGAACATCTGCGCATTGTCGGCCAGGTCCAGCAGGGGCTGTGGTAGTGCGCCGAGTGCGAAGGTGACAGCCGCGGTGACGGTGATGACGGCAGTGGACAGCCCGCTGGGGACGACGACCTCCGGTGCGTCTTCGGGGGCATCGGTGAAGAACATCAGCACGATCACCCGCACGTAGAAGTACGCCGCGACGGCACTGGCGATGACACCGACGATGACCAAGGGGATCGCACCGCCCTCGCCCGCAGCCTTGAACACCGCGAACTTGCTGACGAATCCACTGGTCAGCGGGATCCCGGCAAACGCCAGAAGGAACAGTGAAAACACCACGCCGACAATCGGATACCGCCGTCCCAGCCCAGCCCACTGGGCCATCCCGGTGGCCTCCTCGCCGGTGCTGTTGCGGACCAGGCCGACGACCGCGAACGCGCCGAGCGTGCTGAATCCGTAGGCGAACAGATAGAACAGCGTCGAGGACACTCCGGCCGGGTTGGCCGCGATCACACCGGTGAGGATGAACCCCGAATGTGCCACCGCGGAGTAGGCGAGCATCCGTTTGACGTCGGTCTGGGTGACGGCGGTGATGGTGCCGACCACCATCGTCAGGATGGCAATCGCCCACAGAATCGGCCGCCAATCGTCGCGCAACTGGGGTAGCGCGACGTAGAAGATGCGCAGCGTTGCGCCGAACGCGGCGATCTTGGTGGCCGCGGCCATGAACGCGGTGATCGCGGTGGGAGCGCCCTGGTACACGTCGGGAATCCACGAATGGAACGGAACGGCGCCGACTTTGAACAGCAGTCCGACCAGCAGCAGGGCCACACCGACCAGCGCCAGCGGGGTGTTGGGTGCTCTGGTGTCCACCGCCGTGGCGATCCCGGCCAGGTCCAGTGTCCCGGCGTAGCCATACAGCATGGCCGCGCCGTAGAGGAAGAACGCCGACGAGAACGCCCCCAGCAGAAAGTATTTGAGCGAGGCCTCTTGTGACAGCAGACGGCGGCGCCGGGCCAGACCACATACCAGATACAGCGGAAGAGATAGCACTTCCAGTGCGATGAACATGGTCAGCAGATCATCGGCGGCCGGGAACAACAACATGCCGCCGATCGCGAACATGGTCAACGGGAAGACTTCCGTCTGCATCACACCGGTCTTGGTGGCCAGCTGCTCGGCGACACTGCCCGGTACCGCCGACGCCTGTGGGGTGAACCCGTCGAGGCCGCGGGCGCCACCGGAAGTCGCTGCGGCCGATTGACGTTCGGCTATGAGCAAGATGCCGAGAATACCGACGAGGGCGATCGTCCCCTGTAGGAACACCGCCGGCGCGTCGAGCACCACCGAGCCGAGCACCGCGGGCCTGCCGGGGGTGCCGTGCAGGTCCCGGGCCAGCAGGACCACTGCCACCACTGCTGCCACCAACCCGCCCAGCGCGAGGGCGACCTGCACCCCGTAGCGCGCCGGGCGCGGCAGGAAGGCTTCGACGAGCACACCGGCCACTCCCACCCCGAACACGATCAGCATGGGGGAGAGCAGGGCGTACTCGATGCTCGGCGTCACCATGGTCAGCGGCTCCCCTCGGCGATGGTCGGTGGTGCGCTCGGTGCCGGATCGGTTTGTCCGATGGTGGTCAACGTGTGCTGTACCGCCGGATTGATCACGTCCAGTGCGGGTTTGGGGTAGATGCCCAATACCAGCAGCAGCGCGATCAACGGTGCCACCACCACCAGTTCGCGTGGCACCAGATCATGTAAGCCGCGCCCACTGTCGTCACCCTCGAGCAACCCGTCGGGGACCGGACCCGTCATCATCCGTTGGTACATCCACAGGATGTACACCGCCGACAACACGAGTGCGGTGGCGGCGAACACCGCGACCACCGGATAGCGCGTGAATGTGCCGATGAGAACCAGGAATTCACTGATGAACGGCGCCAGGCCCGGCAGTGACAACGTCGCCAAGCCTGCCACCAGGAACGTTCCCGCGAGTACCGGCGCCACCTTCTGTACGCCGCCGTAGGCGTCGATCAGCCTGGAACCGCGCCGCGTTACCAGGAACCCAGCGATCAGGAACAGGGCAGCGGTGGAGATTCCGTGATTGATCATGTACAGCGTCGAACCGGCCTGGCCCTGACTGGTCATGACGAAGATGCCGAGGATGATGAAACCGAAGTGCGATATCGACGTGTAGGCGATCAGGCGCATCACATCGGTCTGACCGATCGCCAGGACAGCGCCGTAGATGATGCCGATCACCGCGAGCGTGATGACCAGCGGACGGAAATACGTTGAGGCATCCGGAAACAGCGGCAGGCAGTAACGGAGCATGCCGAAGGTGCCCACCTTGTCCATGATCGCCATCATCAGCACCGCACTGGCCGGGGTGGCCTGGACCGCGGCGTCGGGCAGCCAACGGTGAAACGGCCACAGCGGTGCCTTGACCGCGAACGCGAACATGAACCCCAGGAAGAGGAAGTTCGCGATCGCGGGGTCGATCACGAACTCGCCCGAGGACACCGCGGCGACGATCGCCCGGAAGTCGAAGGTGCCTGATGCAAACGCATCACTGCCTGCGGTCACCACGTACAGGCCGATCACGGCGGCCAGCATCACCAGACCGCCGAACAGGTTGTACAGCAGGAACTTCACCGCCGCTTTGGAAGCTTGAGCGCGGTGTTCTCCAAAACCGCCGATCAGGAAGTACATCGGGATCAGCATGGCCTCGAAGAACACGTAGAACAGCAGGATGTCCAGCGCCACCAGCGACATGAACACCATGCCCTCGACGGCGAGGGTGAGCGCCAGGTAGGCCTGCACACCGCGGCCGCCGAGACCGGTCTGGCGGGCAGCGTCATTCCAGCCCGCGATGATCAGCAGCGGGAGTAACACGGCGGTGAGAACAACCAGGGCCAGCGCGATGCCGTCGACCCCGAGGATGTATCCGGTACCGAACGACGGGATCCAGCGGTGTGACTCGACGAACTGGTACTGCTCGCCGGCCGGATCGAAGCCGGCCGCGATCAGCCCCGCCAGACCCAGGGCCGCCAATGAGATCACCAGGGCCAGCCACTTCGCCAGTGTCCGTTGCGATGCAGGGAGCAGCATCACCACCGCGGCACCCACCGTCGGGAGCGCCCACAGCGCCGTCAGCCAAGGAATCGTGCTCACCACAGTCGCACCGCCAGAATCGTCGCCACCACCAGAGCCGCACCGCCGAGCATGGACAGCGCGTAGGAGCGGGCGAAGCCGGTCTGCAGCTCACGCAGCCCATCCGACGTTCGGCGCACCAGCGCGGCCAGCCCGCCCGCGGTGCCGTCGACCACCTTGTCGTCGACGGTGACCAGGGCCGCGGTGAGGGTCTGACCCCCTCGCATGAACACCGCCTCGTTGAATGCGTCGCCGTACAGATCGCGCCGGGCGGCCACCGTCAGCACCGCACCTTCGGGCACCTCGGCCGGAACCGGCCGCTGCGCATACATCCGATAGGCCACCGCGATGCCGACCGCGACGACCGAGAGCACGACCACCGTGACCACCCACGCCGGGATCGCGTGGTGCGCCTCGTGAGCACCGACCACCGGCTCCAGCCAATGCGACAGCGTGCCACCGATGGCCAGCGCACCACCGGAAACCACCGAGCCGACCGCGAGCAGGATCATCGGCCAGGTCATCACGGCAGGCGCCTCGTGCGGATGAGCATCGGGGGCCCAGCGCTTTTCGCCGAAGAACGTCATCAGCATCACCCGGGTCATGTAGAACGCGGTGATCCCGGCGCCCAGGATGGCCGCGCCGCCGAGGACCACGCCGCGGACGCCGCCGGCACCGAGTGCCGCTTCGATGATGCTGTCTTTCGAGAAGAAGCCGGCCAGTGGCGGCACCCCGATGATCGCCAGATAACCGAGCCCGAAGGTGGCGAAGGTGACCGGCAGGACCTTCCGCAACCCGCCGTAGCGGCGCATGTTCACCTCGTCGTTCATGGCGTGCATCACCGACCCGGCGCCGAGGAACAGGCCGGCCTTGAAGAAGCCATGGGTGAGCAGGTGCATGATCGCGAACGCGTATCCGGCCGGGCCCAGCCCGGCGGCCAGCACCATGTAGCCGATCTGGCTCATCGTCGATGCGGCCAGGGCCTTCTTGATGTCATCTTTGGCGCAGCCGATGATCGCGCCGAACAGCAACGTGACGGCGCCGACGATGACCACACCGGTCTGGGCGCCCGGGGCGAGGTCGAAGATCGGTCCGGACCGCACGATCAGGTAGACGCCGGCGGTCACCATCGTTGCGGCGTGGATGAGCGCCGAGACCGGCGTCGGGCCCTCCATCGCGTCGCCGAGCCAGGACTGCAGCGGCACCTGGGCTGATTTGCCGCACGCGCCCAACAACAGCAGCAGGCCGATCGCGGTGAGGGTGGCTTCGCTCAATGCCGGTGCGGCGCTGAAGACTCCGGCAAACGAGATCGACCCGATGGTGGCGAACATGATCATCAACGCGATGGCCAGGCCCATGTCACCGACCCGGTTGACGACGAAGGCCTTCTTGGCCGCGGCGGCGGCCGAGGGTTTGTGCGACCAGAACCCGATCAGCAGATACGAGGCCAGGCCCACGCCTTCCCACCCGGCGTACAGGCCCAGGTAGTTGTCGGCGAGCACGAGCAGCAGCATGGCCGCCAGGAACAGGTTCAGATACGCGAAAAACCTTCTCCGGTGGGGGTCGTCGGACATATACCCGATCGAGTAGATGTGGATCAAAGACCCGACGCCGGTGATCAGCAGCACGAAGCACATCGACAGCTGATCGAGCTGCAGCCCGAAATCGACCTGCAGGCCGGCCACCGGCACCCAGGAGAACAGCGCCTCCGAGACCGCGCGGTGTTCACCGTCGCGGCCCAGCATCTGGCTGAACAGCACCGCGCCGAGGACGAACGCGCCCAACGCAGTGGCACAACCCAGCAGGTGCCCCCACCGGTCGGTGCGTCGGCCGCCCAGCAGCAGCACCGCGGCTCCGGCGGCGGGGAGCGCGATCACGAGCCATACGGGTATCGTCATGGTGCCCTTAGTGCTTCAGCAGACTGGCGTCGTCGACCGAGGCCGAATGGCGGGTGCGGAAGATGGCCATGATGATCGCCAGGCCCACCACCACCTCGCAGGCGGCGACCACCATGGTGAAGAACGCCACCACCTGGCCGTCGAGATGACCGTGCATGCGGGAGAATGCGACGAACGCGAGATTGGCGGCGTTGAGCATGAGCTCGACGCACATGAACATCACGATGGCGTTGCGCCGCAGCAGTACTCCCGACGCACCGATGGTGAACAACAGTGCCGACAGGTAGAGATAGTTGTCGGGATTCATATTGCTCCTCGCGTGCGCGGATTCATCGCGTCACTCCTCCCCGTTGACCGAGTTACCGACCGAGTTGCTGATCGCGCGCTGCGGCAGAATCGCGCTGACCGACAATGCCGCATCGGAGCCGTCGGGCAGGCGAGCCGGGACGTCTACGGCGTTGTGCCGGGCATAGACCCCGGGGTTGGGCAGCGGGGTCGGATGTCCGCCGGCCTGGAACCGTTCGACTGCCAGTTCGCGCTGGGTCTTGCGGCGCTCGAAGCGTTCCCGGTGGGCCAGCACCATCGCGCCCAGGGCCGCGGTGATCAGCAGTGTGCTGGTCAGTTCGAACGCCCACAGATAGCGGGTGAAGATCAGTGCTGCCAACCCCTCCACGTTGCCGTAGCTGTTGGCCTGTGTCAGCCCGGTGAAACCGGCAACCGAGACGTTGCCGATCCCGGCGATCAGCAGGATGCCGAATCCGGTGCCGGCGGCCACCGCCGCAAGGCGTTGTCCCCGTAGCGTTTCGGCGAACGATTCGGACAGGTCGACCCCGATGAGCATGAGCACGAACAGAAACAGCATCATCACCGCGCCGGTGTAGACCACCACCTGCACCACTCCGAGGAACAGTGCGTCCTGGGCGATGTAGAGCACAGCGAGCGCGATCATGGTGCAGGCCAGGAACACTGCGGAGTACACCGCCTTCGGGGCGGCCACCACTCCGATGGCGCCGAGCAGTGCGACCGCGCCGAGGATCCAGAAGAGCACCGCCTCCGAGGTTGACGTACGCGCCGTGCCCTCGGCGGCGAGCCGCGAAATGTGCTCCGCGGCCGGCAGCACGAGGTCGGGGCTCACGGGGTGTCCTGCGGCAGTGCGTTGACCCGGCCGAGGTAGTAGTCGTCGTCGGTGCTGCCCGGTGCCATCTCATGCGGCGGTGCCTGCATGCCGGGTTGCAGCGGGGCCAGCAGTTTGTCCTTGCCCCAGATCAGATCTGCCCGGTTGTCGTCGGCCATCTCGTACTGGTTGGTCATGGTCAGGGCACGGGTCGGGCAGGCTTCGATGCACAGTCCGCAACCGATACAGCGCAGGTAGTTGATCTGGTACACCCGGCCGTATCGCTCACCCGGGGAGAAGCGTTCTTCTTCGGTGTTGTCCGCACCTTCTACGAAGATCGCGTCGGCCGGGCAGGCCCAGGCGCACAGCTCGCAGCCGATGCACTTCTCCAGACCGTCGGGGTAACGGTTGAGTTGATGACGGCCGTGATATCGCGGCGCCACGGGGCCCGGTTTCTCCGGATATTCTTCGGTGAGCGGCTTTTTGAACATCGAGCCGAAGGTGACGGCAAATCCGGCCAGGGCGTCGAGAAACTTAGGCATCGACAGCCTCCTTTCCAGCATTTGGTAGCGGCGGCACCGGATATGCTCCGGCGCTCTGCTCAGGTGACAGCTGAATCGTTCTGCCCCGCAGGGATTTCCACAATGCAGCGGCCAGCACCGCGACGACGATGACCGCGGTGGTCACCAGGCCGGTGGCCCAGTTGTGGTAACCCTGCTCACGCAGGCTGTGGGTTACCGCGACGACCATGATCCAGACCAGTGACACCGGGATCAGCACCTTCCAGCCCAACGCCATGAACTGGTCGTAGCGCAACCGGGGCAGGGTGGCCCGGAGCCAGAAGTACAGGAACATGAACGTCCACACCTTGGCGACGAACCACAGCAGCGGCCACCAGCCGCTGTTGGCCCCGTCGATGAGGTTGAACGGGAACGGTGCATGCCATCCGCCGAGGAACATCGTCGTGGCCAGCGCCGACACGGTGGTCATGTTGACGTACTCGGCGAGCATGAACATCGCGAACTTCAGCGACGAGTACTCGGTGTGGAATCCGCCGACCAGTTCACCCTCGGCTTCGGGCAGATCGAAAGGCGCCCGGTTCGTTTCGCCCACCATCGAGGTCACGTACACCACGAACGAGGGCAGCAGAAGGAATACGTACCAGGTGCCGTCTTGGGCCGCGACGATACCGGAGGTGGACATGGTTCCCGCGTAAAGGAACACTGCGGCGAACGACAATGCCATCGCGATCTCGTAGGAGATCACCTGGGCGCTCGATCGCAGGCCACCCAACAGCGGGTAGGTGGAACCGGAAGCCCAGCCGGCCAGCACGATGCCGTAGACCCCGATCGAGGTGACGGCCAGGATGTAGAGCACCGCCACGGGCAGATCGGTCAGTTGCAGTGCGGTGCGGTGTCCGAACACCGATACCTCACCGCCCATCGGGATCACCGCGAACGCCATGAACGCCGGGATCACCGCGATGATCGGGGCCAGAAGGTAGATGGGCTTGTCGATGCCCGCCGGAGTGAGACCCTCTTTGAGGGCGAGTTTCACGCCGTCGGCCAACGACTGCAGCAGACCCCACGGGCCAACTCGGTTGGGGCCGGGCCGCCTCTGCATGCGGCCCAGCACCTTACGTTCGATCAGGATCGCCGAGAGCACGGTCAGCAACAGAAAGACGAACACCCCGAGCGCTTTTGCCAGGATCAACCACCACGGGTCGTGGCCGAACAGGGTGGGGTCCGGGTACGTCATGAGTCGGCCCGCTCGCTTGGGGCCGGCCCGATCGAGACCAGCGCTCCGGCGCTCACCCCGAGCTGGCGGTGGATCGCCGAGCCGGGAGAATTGGTGGGCAACCACACCACGCGCTCCGGCATCTCGGTCACCGTCAGCGGCAACGTGACGGCACCCCGTTCGGTGCTCACGGTCACCGGATCTCCCGGTGCCACTCCGATTTCGGCAGCGGTTGCAGGGGACAGGCGCACCACGGCTTGCACGGCGGTGCCGGCCAGATGCGGTTCGCCGTCCTGCAGACGCCCGGCATCCAGAAGCAGACGCCAACTGGCCAGTATGGCGTGCCCGGGAGGCGGGCTCGGGGGAGCCTCGGGCCCGACCGATGGTTGTGCGGCGCGGGGCCCCGTCCAGGGACCGAGCCGGCCCAGTTCGGTGTCGGCGGCTTCGGGACCGTTCAGGCCGAGGTCGACGCCGATCTCGTCGGCCAGGTAGTGCAGGACCCGCAGATCGGGGATGGCGTTGGTCTGCAACGCCGGCCCGAATGGTCGAATCCGGCCTTCCCAGTTGAGATATGCGCCCGCCTTCTCCACCACGGGCGCGACGGGGAAGACCACGTCGGCCAACTCGGTGACCTCGCTCTCGCGCAGCTCGAGGCTCACCACGAACGGAGCGGCCCGTAGCGCGGCGAGTGCCGCCGCCGGGTCGGGCAGGTCGGTGATCTCTACACCACCGACGATGAGGGCCGAGAGCGTGCCGTCGCCGGCCGCGGCCAGGATGCCGCTGGTGTCGCGGCCCGCGGTGGCCGGCAGGTCGGAGGTGTTCCACACCGCCGCGGTCTGCGCGCGGGCGTCGGCGTCGGCGACGGGCCGTCCGCCGGGCAGCAGGTTCGGCAGGGCACCGGCCTCCAGGGCGCCACGCTCACCGGCCCGGCGCGGGATCCAGGCGATCTGGGCCCCGGTGGCCGAGGCGAGCCGCAGCGCGGCCGACAGTGCACCGGGGGAGCCGGCGAGCCGTTCACCGACCAGGATCACCGCCCCCGGACGTCGCAGCCGCTCGTCGGACTCCAGGGCGTCCAGGGCAGCGGCTTCGGTCCCGGGGACCGTTGGGATCAGGGTGCCCGCCATCTTGGTCAGGCCACGGCTGGCGAACGGGGCCATCGCGAGTACCTGCAGGCCGTTTTTGCGGGCGGCCTTGCGCAGCCGCAAGAAGACGATGGGGGATTCCTCTTCGGGTTCCAACCCGACGAGCAGGACTGTCTGGGCCTTTTCCAGGTCGGCGTAACGCAGCGTCATGGGCTGCCCGGCGATGCGTGCGGCGAGGAATTCCGCTTCCTCGCCGGAGTGCGGCCGGGCACGGAAATCGATGTCGTTGGTGCCCAGCACCATTCGGGCGAACTTCGAATATGCGTAGGCATCTTGCACGGTGCAGCGCCCACCCACCAGCACACCGGTGTTCGCACCTGCGGTCAGCAAGGCCGCACCCGCGACCGTCAGCGCCTCCGACCACGAAGCCGGCCGCAGTACACCGGCGTCACGGATCAGCGGTGTGGTGATACGGTCGCCGGCTGTCGCATAGGTGAAGGCCCACCGGCCCTTGTCGCAGTTCCACTCCTCGTTGACCTCGGGGTCGTCTCCGGCCAAGCGGCGCATCACTTTTCCGCGCCGGTGGTCGGTGCGCTGAGCACAGCCCGATGCGCAGTGCTCACAGACGCTGGGGCTGGACACCAGGTCGAACGGTCGGGCCCGGAACCGGTAGGCGGTCCCGGTCAGCGCGCCGACCGGGCAGATCTGCACGGTGTTGCCGGAGAAGTACGACTGGAAAGGCTCCCCTGGGGCGATGCCCACCTGTTGCAGTGCACCGCGTTCCAGCAACTCGATGAACGGGTCGCCGGCGATCTGGGCGGAAAACCGGGTGCAGCGTGCGCACAACACGCAGCGTTCGCGGTCCAGTAGCACCTGTGAGGAGATGTTGATGGGTTTCGGGAAGGTCCGTTTGACGTCCTCGAACCGGGTTTCCGGGCGCCCGTTGGACATTGCCTGGTTCTGAAGCGGACATTCACCGCCCTTGTCGCATATCGGGCAGTCCAGGGGGTGGTTGATCAGCAGCAGCTCCATCACGCCGCGTTGGGCCTTGTCGGCGGCCTCGGAGCTGAACTGGGTGTGTACCACCATGTCCGGGCTGACGGCAGTGGTGCACGAGGCCATCGGTTTGCGCTGGCCCTCGATCTCGACCAGACACTGCCGGCACGCCCCGACCGGATCGAGCAGCGGGTGGTCGCAGAACCGGGGGATCTGGACACCCATCAGCTCGGCGGCGCGGATCACCAACGTGCCCTTGGGGACACTGATCTGCTCACCGTCGATGGTCAGCGACACCATCTCGACCGGCGGGGTGTCCTTGGTCGGCTCAGCCAGCGTCATGCACGCCGCTCCTTTCCTTCCGCGAGCAGAGGTATATGTCCCGAAATCGTCGTCGTGTCGGGTACATACATGTCTGCTCGCGCGATGGACATCTACGCACCCGCCCCTTCGGTCGCCATCAACGTCGAGGCGTGCGGATCGAACGGACAGCCTCCGTCCAGGTGTGCCAGGTACTCGTCACGGAAGTACTTGATCGAGGACGTGATCGGGCTGGCGGCACCGTCACCCAACGCGCAGAACGACTTTCCGAAGATGCCGTCGGCGATGTCGAGCAGCTTGTCGATATCGGCTCGGGTGCCTGCGCCGGTCTCCAATCGAGCGTAGATCTGGGCCAGCCAGTAGGTGCCCTCGCGGCACGGTGTGCACTTGCCACAAGACTCGTGCGCGTAGAACTGGGTCCACCGGCGCACCGCCCGCACCACGCAGGTGGTCTCGTCGAATATCTGCAGAGCCTTGGTGCCGAGCATGGAGCCGACAGACGCCATGCCCTCGTAATCCAGTGGAACGTCGATGTGTTCGGCTGTCAGCAGCGGCGTCGACGACCCGCCGGGAGTCCAGAACTTCAGGGTGTGCCCGGCACGGACACCGCCGGCATAGTCGAGCAGCTCGCGCAGCGTGATCCCCAGCGGCGCCTCGTACTGGCCGGGCCGGTTGACGTGGCCCGACAGCGAATACAGGGTGAAGCCAGGGGATTTCTCCGAGCCCATGGACCGGAACCAGTCCACCCCCTTGAGCATGATCGGCGGCACGCTGGCGATCGACTCGACATTGTTGACCACCGTCGGGCACGCGTACAGACCGGCGACAGCGGGAAACGGCGGACGCAGCCGTGGTTGGCCGCGGCGGCCCTCCAGAGAATCCAGCAGCGCGGTCTCCTCACCACAGATATAGGCTCCCGCACCGGCGTGCACGGTCAGCTCCAGATCGAAACCCGAGCCGAGGATGTCGGTGCCCAGATAGCCGGCCGCATACGCCTCGGCGACCGCGGCCTGCAGACGCCGCAACACCGGCACCACCTCACCGCGGACGTAGATGAAGGCATGGCGGGCACGGATCGCGTAGGCCGCGATGATCACGCCCTCGATCAGAAAGTGCGGCGTGGTCAGCAGCAGCGGAATGTCCTTGCACGTACCGGGTTCCGATTCGTCGGCGTTGACCACCAGGTAATGCGGCTTGGCGCCGGCACCTTCGTCCCCCTGAGGGATGAACGACCACTTGGTCCCGGTCGGGAACCCGGCGCCGCCACGTCCGCGCAACCCGGAGTCCTTCACCAGCGCGATCACGTCGTCCGGTGCCATCGTCAGCGACCGCTGCAGCCCGCGGTAACCGTCATGGCGGAGGTAGGTGTCCAACGTCCACGGTTCTGGTTCGTCCCAGAATCGGCTCAGTACCGGGGTCAGCGGGGTCATGCGATCGGACCTGCCTCAGGGGTGGACATTCCGCGTTCGCGGGCTTCGCGCAGGCCGGCCAGGGTGGCGGCGCCCGGGGCTCCACCCGAGGTGTGCGGATCGCTCAGGCCGGCCAGGGTGCGCGCCGTCTCGCGGAAGGTGCACAGCGGTGCGCCGCGGGTCGGCGCCGGCGGTGTTCCGCCGCGGAGCCCGTCCACCAGATCCCTTGCCGACGAAGGTGTCTGGTTGTCGTAGAACTCCCAGTTGACCATGACCACCGGGGCGTAGTCACACGCCGCATTGCACTCGATGTGTTCGAGTGTGACGCGGCCGTCAGCAGTGGTCTCGCCGGCGTGGATGTCCAGGTGTTCCTGCAAGGCGTCAAGGATGGCGTCACCGCCCATGATCGCGCAGAGGGTGTTGGTGCACACCCCGACGAGATAGTCGCCCGTCGGGGTGCGCCGATACATCGAGTAGAACGTGGCCACCGCGGTGACCTCGGCATCGGACAAGCCCAACAGCGTTGCACAGAAACCGATTCCGGCCGGGGTCAGACAGCCGTCCTCGGCCTGCACCAGATGTAGCAACGGCAACAGGGCCGAACGGGCATCGGGGTAGCGGGCGGTGATCTGCTCGGCCTCGGCGGCCAGCCGGTCCGACACCCCGTCCGGATACGCCGCGGGCCCGTTGATCGGCGGGCCCGCTTCGTCGGGGCGTTGCCCCAGTTCCAAGAACACTTCAGTCACCTGTGCTGCCTCCCCTTCGCGCAAGCGCTCACAGTCTGTTTCTTCTTCGCGCAAGCGCTCATCAGCGGTCAACACCGCCCATCACCGGGTCAATCGATGCCACCGCGGCGATGGCATCGGCCACCATGCCGCCCTCGCACATCGCCGCCACTGCTTGCAGATTCGTGAACGAGGGGTCGCGGTAATGCACGCGGTAGGGGCGGGTGCCGCCGTCGGACACCATGTGCACTCCCAGCTCCCCGCGCGGGGACTCCACCGCGACGTACACCTGGCCGGCCGGTACCCGGATCCCTTCGGTGACGAGCTTGAAGTGATGGATCAGCCCTTCCATGGAGTGACCCATGATCTTGGCGATGTGCTCGCGGGAATTGCCCAGCCCGTCGGGCCCGACTTTCAGATCGGCCGGCCAGGCCAGCTTCTTGTCGTTGATCATCACGGGGCCGTCGCCCATCTTGTCGAGCCGGTCCACACACTGCTCGACGATCTTGAGCGACTCCCGCATCTCCTTGACGCGGATGATGTAGCGGCCGTAGGAATCGCAGCGGTCATCGGTGATCACGTCGAATTCGTAGTCCTGGTAGCCGCAGTACGGTTGCGCGCGCCGCAGGTCATGGGGCAGGCCGGTCGAGCGCAACACCGGGCCGGTGATCCCCAGCGCGATACAACCGGTGAGGTCGAGATACCCGACGCCGACGGTGCGGGCCTTCCAGATGTAGTTCTCGTTGAGCAAATCCTCCAAGTCCTGCAGGCGTTTCGGCAGCAGGTCGAGCAACGCCCCAACTTGACTGACCGCGTCGTCGGGCAGGTCGGCGGCCAGACCGCCCGGCCGGATGTAGGCATGGTTCATACGCAGACCGGTGATCGCCTCGAAGACCCGCAGGATCTCTTCGCGTTCCCGGAATCCGTAGAACATCGCGCTCATCGCGCCGAGTTCCATTCCGCCGGTGGCCAGTGCCACCAGATGCGAGGAAATCCGGTTGAGCTCCATGAGCATCACTCGCACGACGCTGGCGCGCTCCGGAATGTCGTCGGTGACGCCCAGCAGCTTCTCCACACCAAGGCAATACGCGGTCTCGTTGAAGAACGGGGAGAGGTAGTCCATCCGCGTGACGAACGTGACGCCCTGTGTCCAGTTGCGGTACTCCAGGTTCTTCTCGATGCCGGTGTGTAGATAGCCGATACCGCAACGGGCTTCGGTGATGATCTCGCCCTCGATCTCGAGGATCAGCCGCAGCACTCCGTGCGTGGACGGGTGCTGGGGACCCATGTTGACCACGATGCGTTCGCCGGCGTGCTCGCGGGCCGCGGCCACCACGTCGTCCCAGTCCTGTCCGCCTACCACTACGACGGGGGATTCGGTACTCATCAGTTGTAGGACCTCCGCTGATCGGGCGGCGGAATCTGGGCGCCGTGGTATTCGACCGGAACACCACCCAGCGGATAGTCCTTGCGCTGGGGATGGCCGGTCCAGTCGTCGGGCATTTCGATCCGGGTCAACGCGGGATGTCCGTCGAACACGATGCCGAAGAAGTCATACGTCTCGCGTTCGTGCCAATCGGTGGTCGGATAGACCGAAAACAGCGACGGGATGTGCGGATCAGAATCGGGCGCTGCCACTTCCAGCCGAATGCGGCGGTTGTGCGTGATCGACATCAGCGGGTAGACCGCGTGGAGTTCACGGTCGGTGTCGTCGGGGTAGTGGACCCCGCTCACACCCAGGCACAGCTCGAACCGCAATTGCGGATCGTCCCGCAAGATGCTGGCCACAGCGGGTAGCTGGACTCGGCTGACCTCCAGGGTCAGCTCGTCTCGATGAACGATCACCCGCTCGATCGAGACCGCGTAGCGCTCCTCACCGAGAAGTCCGGCGAGCCGGTCGACCACCTCGTCGAAGTATCCGCCGTACGGCCGCGGGGAACTGCCCGGCAATGCCACCGACCGCACCAGGCGACCATAGCCGGACGTGTCACCGCTGCCCGAGGCGCCGAACATACCGCGGCGGGTGGCGATCACCTCCGGACCCTGACCTGCGCCCGTGTTGCTTCCGTTGGCTGCGCTCATCGCAGCAGGCCTTTGAGTTCAATGGTGGGTGTGACCGACAAAGCCGCCTGTTCGGCCTCCCGAACGGCCTCTTCGCGGTTCACCCCGAGTGGCATCTGCTGAATCTTGTCGTGCAACTTCAGAATTGCGTGCAGCAGCATCTCGGGCCGCGGTGGGCATCCGGGTAGATAGATGTCCACCGGCACCACGTGATCGACACCCTGCACCACGGCGTAGTTGTTGAACATCCCTCCCGAGGAGGCGCAAACCCCCATGGCCAGCACCCATTTCGGCTCGGCCATCTGGTCGTAGATCTGTCGCAGCACCGGGGCCATCTTCTGGCTCACCCGGCCCGCCACGATCATCAGATCGGCCTGCCGCGGCGTCGCGGAGAACCGCTCCATGCCGAACCGGGCGATGTCGAAACGTGGTCCGGCGGTAGACATCATCTCGATGGCGCAGCAAGCCAAACCGAACGTGGCCGGCCACAGCGATCCCTTGCGCACATAGCCCGCGACCGCTTCCACCGTCGACAGCAGGATTCCACCGGGCAGGCGTTCTTCTAATCCCAATTCAGACCTCCTCGTCGCCACACGTAGGCGTACGCCACGAACACCGCGAGCATGAACAGCAGCATCTCCACCAGCGCGAACAACCCGAGACGGTCGAACGCCACCGCCCATGGGTAGAGGAAGACGATTTCGATGTCGAAAACGATGAACAACATCGCCGTCAGGTAGTAGCGGATCGGTATGCGCTGGCCTGTCACGCCGGCAGCGCCGGGCTGCATCGGTTCGATCCCGCATTCGTAGGCCTCGAGTTTGGACCGGTTGTAGCGGCGGGGGCCGATGACGAGCGCGATCCCCACGGAAACCACCGCGAATGCGGCCGCGATCCCTGCGAGAACCAGGATGGGCGTGTATAAATTCATGCCACTTATCGCTCCCTCGCCTGCTTGTCGATGTGAGCTAACCCACAGCCTAGCGAGCTTTGCGGCCTGTGCCACACATTTTGGTTAGTATCGTTTCATATCGGGGCAGCGTGTCGCTGCGGCCACAGCCATGCCGCGAACAATCAACGGCAACAGGGCAATTCGCAGAATCGCTATTGAGCCGGTGTGCGCAGTATCGACACCACCGCATCGCCCAACCGGATCGGATCGATCGGGTGCGGTACCGCCGCCTCGGCCTGTGACCAACTAGCCAGCCAGGCATCGTCCGGCCGCCCGGTCAGCACCAGGATCGGCGGACAGTTCGCGACCTCGTCCTTGAGCTGTTTGGCCACGCCCATACCGCCCGCCGGGGTGGCTTCGCCGTCGAGAATCGCCAGGTCGATACCCCCGGCATCCATCCGAGAGACCACCATCGGCGCGGTGGCGACTTCCAGGTAGTCGAGTTCGGGTAGTTCCGGATGCACACGTTTGCCCAGTGCGAGACGTACCTGTTCGCGGGTGCGCGGGTTATCGCTGTACACCAAGATGTGCAGCGGCGCGGAGCCGGCCATGCTGCCGATGCTACTGCGCCTGTCGTCGCAGACCGGCCAACTCAACGAATTCGGTTGTGGGGCATCACACTCGGGTGAACACAAGTTCACCCGACAGGACGGTCGTGGGGCCGACCATCCCGAGCAGGTCGCCTGACACACCGAAGTCGTCACGCTGGACCTCGCACTGCCCCGACAGTCGACGTGTGGTGTCGTCGAGAACCTCGACATCGACCGGCAACTCGACCGGCTTCGACACGCCGCGGACCGTCAGGACGGCCGTCAGGCGGATCCTCTCGTCGGATGGCTCCAAACCCGTCACCTCGACGGTGATATCGGGATGAGTTTCGACGTCGAAGAAATCGGCCGACCGCAGGTGTGCATCGCGTTTCGCGATCCCGGTGCGCACCGACGCCGCCGTGACCACCACGCGGCCGGTTACCCCGGCACCGGCGGAGCCTTCGCCGCTGAATTCGGTGAACCGCCCGGTCACGGTGGCCAGGCCCCACAGGGTCTTGTTCCGGAATGCCACGGTGGACCGGTCTGGTACGAGCGTCCAGTTTCCGGCACTGGCGGTCAGGATGTCGCTGGTCGTGGACATGGCAGCTCCAATGCGTCGGGTCAGGCAAACAGGGGCGCGATGTCCCTCGGATCGAAGTATTCGTCGATGCGGTGGATCAGACCGTCCCTACCCACTTTGATCACGATGCACACCCGCAAGGCGATCAACGTGCCGTCGGGCGCGCCCGCGTGCAGCACATGCTGCTGGACGAACCCTCCCTCGAAGAATCGCCGCTCGAGCACTTCGTAACGGCGCTCGGTGGTGGTGTTGACGAACCAGTCGATGACTTTCAACGCCCGGACTCGGTCGTTGTCCTTGGAATCGCCGGCGTGCCATACCGCGACGTCGTCGGCCCACAACTGGGCCACGCCGTCCGTGTCGCCACGTGCGATCGCATCGAACAGCCGGTGCGCGATGTCGTCGACGCGTTCGGCTTCGGAAGGGGACATCATCGGCTCCTCGGTAGGGCTTGACCTCAACGGCTATTCAGGTTTCAGACTCGAATCATGAACTCCACGCCCGCACACTCCCTGTTCGACGAAGCCTACGAGTCCGGCACCGCGCCGTGGGTCATCGGTGAGCCGCAGCCGGCGATCGTCGAGTTGGAGCGGACCGGCCGCCTGGGAGGCAAGATGCTGGACGTCGGTTGCGGCGCCGGTGAGCACACCATGCTGCTGACGCGATTGGGTTATGACGTACTCGGCATCGACTTCTCCGAACATGCTGTTGCCCAGGCCCGCGAGAATGCCGCACGGCGGGGAATCGACGCGCGGTTCGCGGTGGCCGATGCGACCCGCCTGGGAGAGGCTCCGGGCCCGCGGTACGACACGATCGTCGACAGCGCGCTGTTCCACGTTTTCGACGATGCCGACCGGCCGCGCTACGTCGCGAGCCTGCACCGAGCGGCCCGAACCGGGGCGACGGTGCACGTCCTGGCCCTGTCCGACGCAGGTCGTGGATTCGGACCCCAGGTCAGCGAGGAAGTGATCCGTCGGGCCTTCTCCGAGGGCTGGGACCTGGAGTCGCTGGAGACCACGACCTATCGCGGTGTGGTGGGTCCGGCGCATGCCGAGGCCATCGGTGAGTCGGTTGGCGCCCGGGTCGACGAGCCGGCGTGGCTCGCCCGGATCCGCAGGCTCTGACGTGGTCACGGCTCGTCGTAACCCGGATGCGCGGCGGCCAGCCGTTGCCGTACCAGGGCGCGCAGGCAGGCGGTGACGTCGTCGGCCCGGTCATCGAGTTCGCCGGCCCGGATCGCCGACGCCAGCGCGGCCTCGTCGGTGAACCCGAGGCCGGCCAAGGCCTCGGCGGCCGGGCCAGGAGCATCGGCCAGCAGTTCGCGTTCGACCATGCGCAGCGCATTGGCTGCCACCCGGGCCTGAAATTTGACCGGAGCCGCGACCGACGCTCCGTCGCGCACCTCGGTGTCCAGGAACTCGGCGACCGCGGCGACGAGCTCGGCGGAGGTCGGGCGTCCGTACAGGTTGCTCACCAACTGCTCCCGTCCAGTAGGCACAGCAGGTCCCACTCGGTTTCACAGACACGACGGCCGATGGTCGCCAGCTCAACCGATGGGGTCTGCCCGCTCAGGTGGCGCTCGGCCTGGTAGCGGCAGATGACGCCCCAGCGCAGCGTGGCCAGCACCAGCCACCAGCGGATCGCCGACCGGTCCAGCGTGGCGCCGCCGGCGTCCTCGTAGGCGCCCAGAAAGCTCTCGATGCTGCCCAGGCCGCCGGCCCCGAGCTGCGCCGGCGCCCCGAACCGCCAAGCCCGGATGCAGAACCAGGCCAGGTCCTCATAGACCTCGCCGAGGTGTACCAACTCCCAGTCCAGCACCGCGGCCAGGCCGGAGTCGTCGACGATGACATTGCCCATCCGGAAGTCGCCGTGCACCAACCCGAGCGGCGACGCAGGCGGGCGGTTGGCCTCCAGCCAGCGAAAAACCCACTCGAAAGTGGCAGTGGTATCGCCCATCTCGTCGAGTTGTCCGCGCCATTGGGACACCTGGTCCTGTTCGACGAGGCTGGGCAGGGCGGGAGGTGAGGCCCGGTGGATTGCGGCAAGCGCCTGCGCGCACTGAGTGAGCAGCCGTGCCCGGCCGGCATCGTCGAGCGTGCGCTGAATCCGCCGCACGATGGTCTGGCCCCCGATGAAGTCGCAGATCAGGAACGGATCCCCAAGGGCGGCAACGGAATCGTCGGCGACCAGCACGTGCGGGACCGGTGCCCCGGCCAGTGCTGCCGCCCGTTGCGCCTCGGCCTCCAGTTCCATCCCGGCATGCACCTCATCGGGTGCACCGGTGCGCAGGATCAGCGGGCGCCGAGCGGTGCCGGTGATCGCGTCGAAGGACCAGGTGGTGCGGCTGGCCCCGCCGGTCAGCTCGCGCAGGTTCTCCACGGCCACGCCGTCACCGAGCACTCCGGTGAGGACCTGGACCAACTTAGGGGCGAGAAGGGCGGGCTCGGTCACCGCTTGGCCTTGCCGAACCCGAACAACCGCTGCGCCACTCGCCGCATCTGGATCTCCTCGGCTCCCTCGGTGATCCGGTAGCGCCGGTGGTGGCGGTAGATGTGCTCGAAGGGCTCGTGACGGCTGTAGCCGATGCCGCCGTGTACCTGCATGGCCCGGTCGGCGGCCTCACACACCAGACGGTTGGCGCGGTAATTGGCCATCGAGACCTTGTCGGACACCTCCATGTGGTGGTTCTGGTCTAGTTGAGTTGCCGCATAACGGACAAGCAGCCGGACCATCTGTGCCTCGGTCTGCAGTTCCACCAGCGGCCACTGCACGGCCTGGTTCACCGCCAGCGGCTTGCCGAACACCTTGCGCTCGTTGGCGTAGCTCACGGCGCGGTCGATACAGAACTGGGCGGCGCCCAAACTGCTGGCGGCCTGACGAATTCGGTTCTCGTGAAGGAAGGTCTGGCCGACCTCCAGGCCGCGGTCCACCTCGCCGAGCACCGCATCTGCGGCCACCCGCACATTGTTCAACTCGACCTCGCCGTGATCGGTGGGCATGTTGAACGTCCACCAGTAGAACGGGACGGTGAAGCCCTCCGAATCGGTGGGCACCAGAAACGCGGTGATCCCACGGGCCTGCCCTGGCTCACCCGAGGTCCGGGCAAAGATCAGATCGTGCGTGGCCCGGTGTACCCCGGTGTTCCACCGCTTGCGGCCGTTGATGATCCAGCCGTCTCCGTCCGGCACCGCGGTGGTCTCCAGCCAGGTGGCATCCGAGCCGTGGTCGGGCTCGGTCAAGCCGAAGGCCATCGAGCGCTTGCCGGTCAGCATCGCCTCGACCCATTCGGACTTCTGGGCCTCGGTGCCGAACCGGTCCATCATGATCACCTGCGGAAAATTGCCGACGATCGAGGACTCGTCCTGCAGATCGTTGTGCAGGCCGAGGCCCTTGTGCGCCAGATGTTCCCGGATCACTGCCATGTCCAGGTTGCTGCCGTCGCGGCCGCCGAACCGGGCGGGCAGACCGTAGCGCAGCCAGCCGGCGGCATCAGCGCGCCGACGCATCTCGCCGAGCAGGTCTTCCCAGGCCCGGGCAGGTATGCCGCCGTTCTCCCAATCGGTGCGGGCATATTCGCGGCGCTGGTCGAAATACTGCATGTGCTCGCGCTCGAGCGGCTTGATCTCGGTCTCGATGAACTCGTCCATGTCGGCGAGGACGGTTGAAAGATGTTCGGGTAAAGCAAAATCCACGATGATCTCTCTTTCTCGGGTCGAAAGCTCGGGTCAGAAGCCGTACAGGGTTCGTTTCCAGATGGTGGACAGGGTGGTGATGGCGTCGGCATCGTTGATCTCGATGCCGAGCCCGGACTGGCCTACGAAGACCGTGGTGAAGTTCTCGAACAACAACGCGATGGCCGCTCCGGCATGTTCGGGTTGCAGTCCCTGAGCGTGGCCCTGTCCCTGGGCGTGGTGCACCGATGCGATGACGATGTCGATACCGAACCGCCGGAACTTGTTCTGCACGTCGGCGAAACGCTGCTGCGTGGCCGCCAGCTGGGCGACCGCGATCATGATGCCGATGTTCTGTTTGAAGATGTTCCAATAACCCGTGACCACCGTGGTGAAGAACTCGGTGTCGTCGGGGGAATCCGGCAGGTGCAGGTTCAGTCCGGACGGCTCGACCACATCGTGCAGGAAGGACTCCGCCAGCGCGGCCAGCAGATCTTCTTTGTCGCTGAAGTATCGGTAGAACACCGCCGGGCTCTTACCCGCGGCCGAGGTGATGTCGGCCAGGGTGGTGCCGTGAAAGCCGCGCTCGGCGAACAGTTTCCGTGCGGCCAGCTCGATGGCGGACCGGGTCTGACGGCCCTTGGTGCCCAGCTCGGCGGCGGTCATCGACGTCTCAGCCCAGTATCCGGTCGCCGGCCCGAAGTAGTGCGCTGGGCAACTCATGGCCCACGGCGTCCTGGGCGATGCGGGCCGCGTCGACGGCCGCGGCCAACTCGACGTCGACGGCGATGTCGCTGTCGCGCAGCAGGTACACCAGGTCCTCGGTGGCGATGTTGCCGCTGGCACCGGGGGCGAACGGGCACCCCCCGAGCCCGCCGACCGACGCGTCCAGCCGGGTGACGCCGGCTTGCACGGCTGCGTAAGCACTGGCCAGTCCGGCCCCGCGGGTGTTGTGGAAGTGCGCGCCCAGTGGCAGGTCCGCGATCAGCGGCCGGACCTTCTCGATCAACGAGCTGACCCGTCGCGGGGTGGTGGTGCCGATGGTGTCGGCGATCGCTATCCGGTTCGCACCGAAACCAGCAGCCGCCGAGGCGATGTCGAGTACCCGCTGCGGATCGGTCGGACCGTCGAACGGACAGTCCCACGCGGTGGCGATGATCACCTCGACCGAGGTGTCGCTGTCGTGCGCGATGGCCACGATGTCGGCGATCTGTGCGGTGGCCTCGGCCGACGTGCGGCCGACGTTGGCATGGGAATGCGCATCCGATGCGGACACCACGTACTCGATCGACCGCAGGCCCGCGGCTATGGCTCGTTTGGCACCGTTGGGGCTGGCCACCAGCGCGGAGAACTCCACGTCGGGAAACCTGTGCAGTTCTTCGGCGAGCTCGGCCGCGTCGGCCAGCGCCGGCACCTTCGAGGGTGAGACGAATGCCGTCGCCTCCACCTCCCGCACTCCGGTGGCGACGATGGCTTCAAGGATCGCGACCTTGGCGGACAACGGAATCGGCGCCTCGATCTGGAGGCCGTCCCGTAGGCACACCTCGCGGATGTCGACCTTGTCGGGCAGGTTCATCTCACAGCACCCCCTCGGAGCGCAGGGTTTCCAGGTCTTGTGCACTGCGGCCGAGCAGGTCGCCGTACACCTCGTCGTTGTGCTGACCGGGCCGTGCCGATCCGGCGTTGCGGATGGTGCCGGGCGACTCGGAGAGCACCGGGACGACGCCGGGGCCCTTCACGGTCCGTCCGATCCGCTCATCGAAGTGGTCGGCGATCATGCCGCGGGCCTGCATTTGCCGATCCTGCACCACCTCGGCAACGGTGTTGATCGGCCCGCTGATCACTCCCGCCTCGGACAAGGTCTCGATGATCTCCTCGGGTTGCCGTTTCCCGGCCCATTCCCCGATGATCTTGTCCAGTTCGTCCTGATTGCGGCCGCGGGCAACGTGATTGGCGAATCGGTCGTCGGTCGCCAGCTCGGGGGTGCCCATCGCCGCACACAACCGGCGGAACACGGTGTCCTGGTTGGCCGCGATCACCACCCAGCTGCCGTTGGCGCTCTGGTAGATGTTGGACGGCGCAATGCCCTCCAACCGCGTGCCAGACGGTCCGCGCACCACCCCACCGATGTCGTAGTCGGGGATGGTGGATTCCTGTATCGCCAGACAACTTTCGGTCAGCGCGGTGTCGACGATCTGGCCCTCGCCGGTGACGGTCCGCCGATACAGCGCCGCCAAGGCGCCCTGGGCGGCGAACATGCCGGCCAGGCTGTCGCCGAGGGACAGGGCCAGCCGCGGTGGGGGACCGCCGGGGAAGCCGTTCATGTGGCGCAACCCGCTGGACGCCTCGGCCACCGAGGCGTAGCCGGCTTTGCCGGCGTCGGGCCCGGTCTGCCCGTAGCCGGATACCCGCACCAGGATGATGCCCTTGTTGCGTTCGCGCAGAACGTCGTAACCCAGGTTCCATTTCTCCAGGGTGCCGGGCCGGAAGTTCTCGACGATGATGTCGGATCGCTCCATCAGGTCCAGGAAGAGTTCGCGTCCTTTCTCGGTGCGAAGGTCCAGCGTGACGGCCTTCTTGTTGCGGGCATGCACGGTCCAGAAGAAGTGGTGCCCGTCGAGTTCGGCCTGGCCCCAGGTGCGCAGTGGATCCGGGGTGGCCGGCAGCTCGATCTTGATGACCTCGGCGCCCATGTCGCCGAGCAGGCGGCCGGCGAAGGGGCCGGAGATCAGGGTGCCGAGCTCGATCACCCTGATGCCGTCCAGCGCGCCCGCCGCTGTCACAGCGAAAACCCGTGCCGGTGCAGCCAATCCGTGCAGATCGAGACGGCCTGGCGCAGGGTATCCCGCTGATCCGGGCCTGAGTAGTAGTGGTTGGCGCCCGGGATCTCGTGCATCTCTTTGTCCTCATGCCCGATGGCCTCGTAGAGGCGACGGGTGTGGCTCGGTGTGCAGGCGTCGTCGGCGAGGTTTCCGATCACCAGAGCGGGCACCGCGATATCCGGTCCGGCCTTGACCGCGTCACCGTTGGCGTCGTCGTAGCTCCACTGCGACAACCAGCTGCGCAGGGTGCAGAACCGGGCCAGGCCGACCGGGCTCATGTTGACCACCTGGGGATCGCCGAGATAGCAGGTGCCCGGGGTGCGTTCATTGGGA
This sequence comes from Mycobacterium syngnathidarum, assembly GCF_001942625.1. Classification (GTDB taxonomy): domain Bacteria; phylum Actinomycetota; class Actinomycetes; order Mycobacteriales; family Mycobacteriaceae; genus Mycobacterium; species Mycobacterium syngnathidarum. Next base: position 162,920 of record NZ_MLCL01000023.1, on the reverse strand, counting down.
TCGACGGTCGGGTCCAGCCAGCGCGGGTCGGCCATGGTGCCGTGCACGACGAAGGCGAACTCGTCATCGGGACGTCCGGCGGCCTTGAGCTCGGCCAGCTTATCCTTGACCCACTTGGTGATTCGTCGGTTGCGGGCGATCTGAGCCTGGTGGTAACGCTCGAGGAAGTCGGGTGTGTACGGCGGCTGGTTGGGGTTGTCCGGGTTGTAGAGGTCGAGCTCGGGATCCCGCTTGGAGGGATCGTTCTCGTCCAGGATGGAGGCGTCCATCCATTCGGTCATGGTGCCGTGCCGGCTGATGTGTGCGGCCAGCAGCATGATTCCGTCGGCCGGGATCAACCCCAGTTTGGTCAGATCGGGCCCGTCCCCGGACGGGCTGGCCGTCACGGTCGGGTTTTGCGCCTGCTGTTGGTAGAACACCGACAGTGAACCGCCGCCGCTCCAACCGGCCAGCACCACCTTCTCGTAGCCCAGTCGGTTCTTGGCGTCCTTGATGCACTCGCCGAGATCCTCGACCACCTTCTCCATCAACAGGGCCGAGTCGGTGCCGCGGAACCGGCTGTTGCAGTAGATGACGTGGTGCCCGGCCCGGGCCAGGGCATTGATCATCGGCAGGTAGGCACCGCCGCCGATCGGGTGCATGAACACCAGCACGGTGTCGGACGGTTTCGCTTTTGGCCGCAGCAGGTAGCTCTCCAGCACCACGAGCTCGGCGACCCCGCCGTACACGTCGCGCACCGACGAGTTGTTCTGGTAGGCAACCAGATACGGGATGCGGTCGTACTCGTGCTTTACAGGTGCTTCAACTGTTGTCATTAGTGCTGCCCCAGGTCGTTGGCGAGGATTTCGGCGGACGGGATAAGACGACGACGGGTGTCGATGGCGATCACCGACCAGTCGACCCGGTCGTAGTCGTCGAATTTGCGGCGGGCGCGTTCGCGCGCCTTCTCGGGCGCCCCGTGGTGCACACCCTGCGGTGCATGGGAAACCAGGCCGGGCGGCATCGGGATGCCGTAAAGCGAGCCGCCGTGGAAGAACGCGATCTCGTCGTAGTCGACGTTGCGGTGATACCACGGGGTGCGTTCGGTGCCCGGCACGCTCTCGGCGGGCTTGGGCAGGAAGTTCATCACGTACACGCCGGTGGCCTGCATGAAGAGGTGCACCGTGGGTGGCAGGTGCACGCTTTCGGAGGTGATGACGGTGTAGTCCTCGATGTTGAAGGTGAACGGGAAGTTGTCGCCCCGCCAGCCTTCCACGTCGAGCGGATTGTGTTGGTAGAACAGCGAAGTCGGACCACCTTCATGGACCAACCGGACCTCGTACTCCTCCCGGCCGTCATCGTCGACGGGCTCCGGCTCGGGGATGGTCACCTGCGCCGGGTCGAACGGGAAGTGCCGCCCCAGGGTGCCCGCCGGCGGGACGCGGAAATCGTCGGTGGCTTGGATCATGAGGAAAGTGCTCGCTCCGTCCTCTCCACTGTCGGGCACCTGACGGAACGTGCAGGCTTTCGGGATGTAGACCCAGTCGCCCTCGCGGTAGCGCAGGGGGCCGAATTCGGTTTCCAGCAGACCTGCCCCCTTGTGTACGAACAACAGCAGGTCGCCGTCGACGTAGCGGACGAAGAACGGCATTTCCTCACTGCGCCGGCTCAACAGCACCTGGCAGTCGGCGTTGGAGAACATCAGCAGCGGGCCGCCTTGTGCATCGGTGGCATCGCTGGGTTTGAGCTCACTGGACAACACGTCGGTGGGGCGCAGGGGACCCACGGTGCGGTAGGCGGTGGGGTCGTTGCGCCGGTACATGTTGGCGGTGCGGCCGACGAATCCGCCGCGACCGAGCTCGTCGTCCTTGAGGCCGTCGAGGTCGGCATGTACCCGTTTCGGGGTCTTGCCTTTTCGCAGGTGGACGAAGGATTCCATGCTCGACTCCTGAACGGTGTGGGGCGAAAACTGAAAGTGACTTTACTTTTTGTTACCACTGGTGACAAGGGGTGCACGGGACTGAATCACCGGGTTTTGGCCTCGGCGCGCCGGGGTAGCCCTGGAGCGGGCGCCCAGGCTCGCTGCTGCCCGTCGGTGTCAACGGAAAGGACTCTGATGCGAAAGGAATTGGAAGGCCGCAGGGTGGGAATCCTTGCCGCCGACGGTGTGGAGCGCATCGAACTCGAACAACCTCGCGCGGCCGTCGAGAACGAGGGTGGCCACGTCGAGTTGCTGTCGCTCAAGGCCGACGACATCCAGGCCCGCGATCACGATCTCGAACCCGCAGGAACCTTTTCCGTGGACCGCACGGTCGCCGAGGCGAAGGTCGATCAGTTCGACGCGCTGATTCTGCCCGGGGGGACGGTGAACCCGGACAAGTTGAGGCTCGACGAGACCGCGGTGACGTTCGTCCGCGACTTCGTCCGATCGGGCAAGCCGGTGGCGGCGATATGTCACGGTCCGTGGACCCTGGTGGAGGCCGACGTGGTGCGCGGTCGCACGCTGACCAGCTATCCGAGCATCCGCACGGACCTCGGCAATGCCGGCGCCACCGTGGTGGACCGTGAGGTCTGCATCGACGGCAATCTGATCACCAGCCGGTCGCCACGGGATCTTCCGGCGTTCTGCGAGGCCATCACAGAGGCGTTGGCCTGCACTCCGGCCCAGACCTGACCGCTAGTCAGTGAAGGTTGGCAGGGTGATGCCCACTGCCGCGTTTTCCTCCGGAGTTCCGAGCCGGTACCCATACCGATGTGCGGTCTGGACGAAATGGTCTACGTCTTCCGCGGTTCGCGCTGGGGCATCGGCCGGGCGGCCGACCTCCTGAAAGAAGCGGCCCATCCGGGGCGTGGTGATCACCAGGTCAACGGCGGGCCGATCAGAGGTGTTGCGGTGCGCGTGGGGTACCTCACCGGGCACCTGGATGTAGTCACCGGGACGCGCGTGCCGCCACCGCAGGCCGTCTGGACCGGCCACCAGGACATCGTGGCCTCCGGAGACGACGTAGAAGTCCTCGAAGTCGTCGTGGCTGTGCAACGGGACGGTGACGCCAGGCGGGATGACCGCACGCATCACGCAGATCTGATTGGCGCCGTCGTCGGTCAGGGTGAGGAACTCGATCTGCGGTCCGAGGACTTCGAGAGCATGCCCACCGGTGCTCTCGGCGAGGTTCGTGATGATGCTGGAATCGAACGGCTGGGGCATGAATCTTCTTTCTGGCAGCTGGAATCAGGAGTGGAAGGCGCGCTGCAGGACACGGATTGCCTGGCCGATCGCCTCGGTTGCGGCTGAGGTCGTGCGAAGCGCATTGAGCATCATGAAGTCGTGGAACGTGCCGCCGTACCGGACGCTGGTGCAACACAGGCCGGCGTCGGTGAGCTTGCGCGCGTAGGCCTCTCCCTCGTCCCGGAGCACGTCGTACTCGCTGACGATGACGAAGGCCGGGGGAAGATCGGCAAGTTGTTCGGTGGTCGCCCGTAACGGTGAGACAGTGACCTCCCCACGTAGCGCGACGTCGGGAACATACGCATCCCAGAACCAGGCCATTGCCCGCGCCGTCAGGTGAGGTCCATCGGCGAACTCTCGGTAACTGTCGGTGTCTCGGGCGGCATCGGTGACCGGGTAGTACAGCGACTGATGGACGAACTCGACATCGCCTCGCCCCCTGGTCAGCAGCATCAGGGCGGCCGCGAGGTTACCCCCCGCGGAATCGCCGGCGACCGCCATCCGGTTGGCATCCAGCGCCCAGTCGGCGCCGTCACGGCGAATCCACCGGGCCACGGCGTACGCCTGTTCGAGCGCGTGGGGATAGCGTGCCTCGGGCGCGCGCTCGTAGTCGACGAACACCACCGCGGCGGGAACACCGACCGCGATCTCGCGGACGAGGCGGTCGTGCGTGCCCGCGCTACCGAGAACCCACCCCCCTCCGTGTAGGTACAACACCACGGGTAGAGGACGGTTCCAGCCCGACGGCCTGACAATGCGGGTCCGGCATCCGACCCCGTCGACGACGACTACCACCCAAGAGCTTTCGACCGCGGGTTTGTGGATGGGCGCCGCCTGGAGGGACTCGAGAACGGTACGCGCACGCGGGACGGTCATCTGATAGACCACCAGTGATCGCGCCGCGGCCTCGGCGAACTCGCGGGCCGCAGATTCCAGGGCGTAACGCGTCATCCGGTCACCCGCATGACTGCCGCCGGGCGTCCGAACCGAGGTCGCCGATGATCCTGCGGCGTCGCGCCAGGGAACTCAGAGCGCTCCGCAGTTGTTGGCGTCCGCGGTGCACCCGAGACATCACAGTGCCCGCGGGGACCCCCGTCACCTGTGCGATCTCCTTGTAGGGCAGCCCCTCCACGTCGGCCAGGTAGATGGTCAAGCGGTACTCCTCACTCAGCCCCATCAACGCGCTCCTGATCTCGTCATCCGGAAAGTGTTCCAGCGCTGAGACTTCCGCGGACCGAAGACCGCGTCCGAGCCGAGGTGATTGCTCGGTCAGCGCTGGAGCGGCGAAATCACCGACCAACACCTCGGCAGGTCGGCGCTGGGCTTTTCGGTGCCGGCTGATCCCGGCGTTGTGCATGATCTGGAACATCCATGCGTTGAGATTGGTGCCCTCCTCGAATGTGTGGAATCCACGGTAGGCACGCAACATCGTTTCCTGCACAAGGTCTTCGGCATCCTGGCGGCTGTTGGTCAGTCGCAACGCACCACGGAAGAGGCGTTCCCGCAGCGGCAGGGCATCGCGCTCGAAGCGGGCGGTGAGCTCGATGGAAAGGGTCGCCGCGGGCGGCCCGACCAGGTCGCCCGCGCACGCCCGCAGCATCAGGACGATTCCTTGCGGACCGCATCCTCGATCTGGTCACCGATTTCCTTGTCGATACTGCGCCAGTACTCGAATGCCCGCTGTAACACCTTTTCTGACACTCCGTTCCGCAGGTGCCCGGCCACGTTCGCAACCAGGCGCATGCGCTCGTCGGCGTCCATCACCTCTCGTACCAGAACACCGGCCTGAGCCCAGTCGTCATCATCGGGCCGCAAGGTGTACGCGGTGCGGACCATGTCGCCGTCGGAGTACCACAGGGCCTCTGCGGCGCGGGCCGGATCAGCCTGTGGGCCGCCGTACGAGTTCGGCGCGTACACGGGGTCGGTGGCATTCTTGACCCGAAGTGCGCCGTCCTTGGAATACCCGTTCACCTCGGATCTCGGTGCGTTGACCGGGATCTGCTTGTAGTTGACGCCGAGACGCGCACGGTGTGCGTCGTTGTAGGCGAACGTGCGGGCCAACAACATCTTGTCCGGGCTCAAGCCAGTCCCCGGCACCTGATTGGCGGGGGCAAACGCGGCCTGCTCGATCTCGGTGTGATGGTCGCTGAAGTTGCGGTCCAGCACCAGTTTTCCTACTTCCATCAGCGGATAGTCCGCGTGTGGCCAGACTTTGGTGAGGTCGAAGGGGTTGATGCGGTAGGTCTTTGCATCATCGAAAGGCATCAACTGCACCTTCAGCGTCCAGCTCGGATGATGGCCTTGGCGGATCGCGGTGTGCAGGTCGCGCTGGTGGAAGTCCGCATCCGCGCCTGCGAGTCTGTCGGCCTCCTGCTGCGTCATCGACTCGACGCCCTGATCGGAGATGAAATGGTATTTCACCCAGGTGATTTCACCGTCGGCATTGATCCAGCTGTAGGTGTGGCTGCCGTACCCGTTCATGTGCCGCCACGTCCGGGGGATGCCTCGGTCCCCGAACAACCAGGCGACCTGGTGCGCGGTCTCGGGGGACAGGGTGAAGTAGTCCCACTGCATGTCGTTGTCTCGCATGCCGGTGTCGGCGCGGCGCTTCTGCGATCGGATGAAGTGCTGAAACTTGAGTCCGTCGCGGAGGAAGAACACGGGTGTGTTGTTGCCGACGATGTCGAGATTGCCTTCGGTGGTGTAGAACCGCAGCGAGAAGCCGCGCGGATCGCGCCAGGTGTCCGGGCTGCCCCGCTCGCCGGCCACGGTGCTGAATCGGATCAGCGTATCGGTTCGCGTGTTCGGTTGGAAGACCGCCGCTCTTGTGAACGCGCTGACGTCGTGGGTCACCTCGAAATGCCCGAACGCGCCCGAACCTTTGGCGTGCGGTTGGCGTTCGGGGATGCGCTCGCGGTTGAAGTTGGCCATCTGCTCGATCAGGTAGTGGTCGTGCAGGAGAATCGGGCCATCGGGGCCGACGGTGAGCGAGTGGTCGTCGCTGGCGACGGGGATGCCAGCGTCGTTGGTGGTGGGCCGGTGCCGGTGCGCGGTCATGCGGAGCCTCTCTTTGACAAGCGTCGGGGGATAAGGGCAGTGGCCGCTACTCAGGCCAGCTGTTCCCGAGAATGGTGTCGACGAAGTTCTCGCGGATGAACGAGGCGTCGAAGTGTGCGATGACGTCGTCGTTCACGGTGCCGAATGTGGTGCCGGGGCGGTCCTTGATCCCACCGTAAAAGGCTTGCAGAATGCGGTTTTTGAAGTCGGGCCGCGGGTGTGCCGCTACGACGGCTGCAAGCGCATCGGGAGTCAAGTCGTCGCGTCCGATGCCCAGCACGTCCGTTTCGACTCCGGCGGTAACGAGCGCGACCTCGGGCTCCAGAAACTCCGGGACGCCGGGTGTGGTGTGCAGGGCGATGCCCAGCCACACGTTGCGGGCGGCGGCCTCGTCGATGCCGCGCTGCAGCAGGAACTCTCGCGCCGCGTTGGCGCCGTCGACCTCGAAACGCAGCGGGGAGGTGCTGCGATAGGCCTCGGTCAGGCCGAGATCGTGGAACATCGCGCCGGTGTAGAGAAGCTCCAGGTCCGGCTGCAGCCCACGCCGCCGGCCCTGCAGGGCGCCGAAGAAGAACACGCGTCGTGAGTGGTCGAAGAGCAGATCGTCGAGGGCGTCGCGGGCGAACTCGGTGACGTCACGGACGAGGGGCGTGTCGGGGAGAGCGATGTCGTAGACGGTGTCGACAGAAGGTGCGGCCACGGGGATATCCTGTTCAGATGGGTCGGCCGGTGCGGCCGACGACTGCCATCAGGTTCCGTCCGGGCCGCTCTGCTTCGCATCGGTCACTGCCTAGCCGTCATGGCCAGGCTGTCAGAACTGGACGTACTCGAGCTGTCCGCGCGACGTGATGCCGAGTTTCGTGAACACCTTCCGCAGGTGGTATTGCACGGTTTTGGTGCTGATGAACAGACGGGTGCCGATCTCGGGGTTAGAGAGCCCGTCGCGGGCCAATCGGGCTATCTGGGCTTCCTGCGCGGTGAGCTCGGCGGTCACCGTGGGTGCTGAACGCTTGCGGGCAGTTTCGCCGGTGGCCAGCAGTTCGTGCCGAGCGCGGTCGGCGAAAGCCGACATGCCAATCGATTCCAGCATCTGATGGGCCGTGCGCAGTTGTTCGCGTGCATCGACCCGGCGCCGCTCCCGCCGCAGCCATTCGCCGTAGAGCAGGTGGGCGCGGGCCAGGTCGGTCCGGACATGGCTGTCTCCCAGCCTGGCGATCGCCTCGCGGTAGAGGTGTTCGGCGTCGTCGCCCTGCGCCAGTAGGGCCCGTGAGCGGGCACCGACCCCCAGAGCCCAGTCGGTACGGCTCGCGTTCGCCATCTCCGTGATCCACTCGGCGGCTTCCGTCGCCGTGTCAGTCATCTCGCTGCGAGCAGCGGCTTCGATCAGCTCATGCGCAGCCCAGTTCGCGATCCCGGGATAGTGGAGGTCGGGGTATTCCTGTTGGTCCAACGCGCGTTGGGCCGCGGCCATCGCCTCCGGGTAGTTGCCCGTGCCGTTGTGCAGCAGGGCCCGTGTCCATTCGGCGATGGCGATGCCGATGCCCTCGCCGCGCTGAGGCACCTCGGTGAGGATCCTCTCGGTGAGCGCGGTGGACTCTGCGCGTTGGCCGCGCATGGCCGCGAGATACGCGGCGGCGTAGGGCCCCAGGTTGATGCCGGTCGCCTCCGTTGCCGCGGCCTGCTCCTCGATGAGTGCGGCCGCGGCGGACAACTCTCCGGTGAATACCAGCATGATGGCGCGGGTACTGAGCGCCAGCGGGAGTTCGGTGAGCGCTCCGACATCACGGGCTAGCTGAAGGTAGCGCGCCGACAAGGCATTCCAACGCTCGTCGTCCCACAGGTGCAGCGCAGCCTCGTTGACCAGCCACATCCACCGCAGTTCGTCGGTGGCCGTCATCGTTCCCGGGAAACTCGCCAGCGCGGCTCGGAGGCTGGGCACCGCCGGCGGATACCCCTCGACGAAATTGGTGGCCAGCCCGTTCAGGAGGTGATCGATCGCCCGGGGTGACTGTGGGGGCGCAGGGGCCGCGGCGGCGGCGCGCGACAGGTCCAGTACACCGCCGCCGGGGCTGGCGAGCCGGCCGGCGAAGGCGGCAGCGGAGATGCCGTCGAGATAGGTTTCCCTGGCGCGGTCGGAATCGACGGGTTCGAATCGCTTTGCCGCTCGCAACAGCAGGAGCGACGCCTCCCCGCCGCGACTGGCCGCGAACGCGAGCTGGGCGCGGAGCAGGTCGATACGCGCACGCTGACGCTCGTCGAGTGGTCCGGATTCGGCCGTGGTCACCAGGGAGATCGCCGTGTCGAAACGTCCCGCCTGCACCTTTACCTCGGCCGCGGCAAGTGCCCGTTCGCCGCGGCGGGCCGGGTCCAGCGTCAACAGTGCCGACCGTTCGAGAAACGCCGCCGCAGCAGCCAGGCCGCCGCGTCGCAGCGCCTGACTCGCGGAGCGCTCAAGATCGTCGGCGAGGTCGGCATCCGGTCCCGCAGCCGCTTCGGCGAAATGCCAGATGCGCCGATCCGGATCGTGCTCGGGGTCGGTCTCCTCCCCGATCGTGCGGTGCACCGACTGGCGGTCGGCCGCCGACGCTGACCAGTACGTCGCCGAGCGCACCAACGGGTGCCGGAACCGCACATGTGTGCCGACGTCGGCGAGACCGGCATCGGCGGCCTCGACCGCGGTGTCGGGTCCGATCCCCATGCGTGCAGCGGACCGCCAGACGAGGGCAGCGTCACCGGTCGGATCGGCCGCCGCGATCAGCAGCAGCCTGCGAGCGCCGGAAGAGAGGGCGGCGTACCGGCGGCGGAAGCTCTCCTCCAGAGCACCGGTAAGCGAATCCGCAGGCGGTAGAACAAAACCCCCGGCCAATGCGACCGCTGATGCGCCACGCGGAAGTTCCAGCAAGGCAAGAGGATTGCCGTGTGTCTCGGCGACGATCTGATCGCGGACGCGCGCGTCGATAGGGCCCCGTAGCGCTGAGTCGAGGAGCTGGCGCGCCTCGTCCTCCGGCAATTCCGCGACTGGGAGGTCCGGCAGGCCGACGACCTCTATCCGGCGTTCCCGGGTCGCGAACACCATCCCGACGGATTCCTCGCCGAGCCTGCGGGCGACAAATGCCAATGCCTTCGCCGATGCGCAGTCCAACCATTGCTGATCGTCGACAACGCACAACAGCGGCTTCTCCTCGGCCGCGTGTGATAGCAGGCCCAGCAAGCCGAGACCGAAGACGAACTGGTCCGGGGTGGGGCCCGGGCTGATTCCGAAGGCCACCTGCATGGCCTCGCGCTGTGGCACCGGGAGGTGATCAAGGCGGTCGAGGAACGGAGCACAGATCTGGTGTAGGCCCGCGTAGGCCAGTTCCATCTCTGACTCGACCCCCGCCGTCCGCACGATTCGCATGTTGGTTGCGCGCGCCGCGAGATAATCCAGCAGCGCGGTCTTGCCGATACCGACCTCGCCGTGGATGACCAGCGACCGGCTCTGGCCTGCGCGCAGTGCCGCGACGAGCTGATCGAGTATCGCGCGTTCGACTTGCCGGCCCGTCATCTTTGCGGGGGTGCTTCCCAGCCGTGCCGACACTCCACGACGCTATAACGTGACCTCCTCTCGACGCAGCCCGGGATTCGTCACATCGTGAGCATCGGCTTCAAGAGGTCCGCGACGGCCGCGGCGCGGCCGGGTTGATAGCCGTTCAGATTCGTCGCGGGGCTGAGAATCACTCCATCGACGCCGGCGTCGAGCACCTTGGTCTGAATCTGATCGGCCACCTGCTCGGGGCTTCCGAACACGACCTGCTGTTTCAGGTCGTCGGGGACGACGCTGTCGGTGACGTTCTCGTCGATGAGGGCGAGGACCAGCATGCTGGTCTCCAGCGTGGCGGGATCACGGCCGATCCTCTCGCAGCATTCCCGAACCACCTGCAACTTGTGGGGCAACTGGTCGAAGCCCGCACTGATGTTCAGATGGTCGAAGTGTTTGGCCGCCAGGGGAATAGTCTTCTTCTCGCCGCTGCCACCGATCACGAGCGGGATGTGATCGCGCAATCGCGGCTCGGCCATCGCCTCTTGTGTGCGGTAGTACGTGCCCTCGAACGTGGGCCGCTCACCGGCGAGCATCGGCAGGATGATCTGCAGCGCCTCCCCGAGTTTGTCGAAGCGGTCGGTGAAGGTGCCGAACTCGTAACCCAGTGCGTCGTGCTCGAATTCGAACCAGCCGGTACCGAGGCCAAGCACGGCCCGGCCTTGGCTGACAACGTCCAACGTGGTGACCGCCTTGGCCAGCAGTGTCGGGTTGCGGTAGGTGTTGCCGGTGACCAACGTGCCGAGCTGCACGCGTTCGGTCGCGGTCGCGAGGGCACCCAGGGCGGTGTAGGCCTCGAGCATCGGCTCGTCCGGTGCGCCCAGCCCGGGTAGTTGATAGAAGTGATCCATGACGAACACTGAGTCGAAGCCCGCCGCTTCGGCTTCCTTCGCCTGCGCGATCACGGTGGGGAACAAATCGGCTACGCCGGCGCCGTACGAGTAGTTCGAAACCTGAAGTCCCAGGCGGATGGTCAACGTGAACCTGCTTTCTGATCGTGTCGAATTGTTCGGGCCAAACGGTCAACTCGTACCGCTGCGGGTGTCACACCTCGGGCAGCCGTTTGCTGAGTTCCGCCATGGTCAACAGCTCGCGTCGGGCATCGTCGAGGTAGGGCATGCCGATCCCGTACTCCTGCCAGCGGGCAGCGACCTTGGCTTCCAATGCCGGGTCGACCTTGTCGATCGGCGGGTAGTGCCGCCCACCCCACTCCGGGCGAGGCTCGAACTCCCAGCTCCGGGTCGCGTCGATGAGCACCCTGGTCCATTCACCGGCCCCGAACCGAGCGCTGTCATTCTTTTCCGGCGGGGTGGACGGATCCAGCGGTGACCCCATGGTCTGCCCGTAGAAGGCGATGTCGCCGAGACCGGCGTTGACCCGGTACGTCATCGCCCAGTCCAGCGCGACCGGATCGTGGACGTCGACGTCCTCCTCGACGACCATGACGTTCTTGTGGAACCAGACCGATCCGCCGGTTCCCCACAACGCAGCGGCTACCTGCTGCGCGTGCCCGCGATAAGCCTTGTGGATCTGCACGATGGTGTTCTGGCCGTTGGTCACCTCCGTCATCCACAGGTCGGTGATGCCGCCGATTCCCAGGTCCTCCAGCATGTTCCAAGTGATGGCCGATCGCGCGAAATTGATGATGCTGTCTTCGTTGAAGAATCCCGGCCGGATCCCTTCGAGGGTGCCGCGCAGCACCGGATCGTCGCGGTGGGTGATGCGGGTGACGTGCAGAACCGGCGCCGGCGCGGCGCTGCCGAGAAATCCGGGGTATTCCGCGAACGGCCCTTCTTCGACGAACGTCACGGGGTCGGGGTCCAGGTAGCCCTCGACGACGATCTCGGCGCTCGCCGGCACGTGCAGTGGCACCGTATCGCAGGCCACCAGATCCACCGGTCGGCCGAGCAGTGCGCCCATCATGTCCCATTCGCAGACGTTTCGCGGGAAAGGACTCCCGGCGCAGAACGGCAGTACGTCGTGCCAGCCGTAGACGATCGCCACCGGCATGGGCTCCGGCGTGTACCCCTCCAGGTGGCCGCCCCACCCCTGGCTGGGCACCATGAGCTTGGCGATCTTGTCGCGGTCGACGATCTGTCCGCGATACAGGCCGATGTTGTCACGTCCCGTTGCCTTGTCCGCGGTGACGACGCCACAGAAGGTGTCGATGTACCGACCGCCGTCCGCCGCATGCCATTTGGGCACCGGGAACTGAAAGAGGTCCACGTCGTCGCGCTCGACGACGTTCGCCTTGACCGGGCCGGTCTCGACGACACGCGGCGGCACCGGATTTCTGAACGTGTTCTTCAGATGGCGCACGATCTCCGAATCCCCGGTTCCCTCAGGTAGTCCCAGCATCAGCTGAATCTGGCGACGGTTGCCGATCGCTGAGGTCAGAAACTTGGTGCAGCGAGTGGTCTGGTGGTCGACGATGTTCTCGAATAGCAGTGCCGGTCCGTCGAGGGAGAGGTTGACGCGGGTGATTGCACCGATCTCCTCGTTCCAGTCGACTGCCGCCGTGACGCGCCGCAACTGGTCGGCGGCCTGCAGCGTGGTCAGCCAGCTCCGGAGGTCGGGGCCGGTGTCCGACTTCTCTGGCCGACCGTTCTGCTGTGGGCGTGTCGAGGCCGTCATTTCGTTCTCCTCACTGGATCGGAACTTGTCCGATGGATGGGTGTGACCGCGGAGTCCCCGTCGCCGGCCTGACCGTCCTTCCAACGCCTGATCAGCGAGTGTGGAATACCCAGTTGATCGAGCAGGCGACCGACCACGTAGTTTGTCGCCTCGTCGAGCGATGCGGGTCGGTCGTAGTAGGCGACCGTCGGGGGGAATATCACCGCGCCGGCGCGGGCCAGATAGTGCATGTTGTCCAGGTGGACCTCGCTCAGGGGCGCCTCCCGAGCCACCAACACCAGCTTGCGGCGTTCCTTGAGCGTGACATCGGCGGCCCGGGTGATCAGGTTGTCGCTGTACCCGATCCGGATGGCGCTCAAAGTCTTCATGCTGCACGGGCACACGACCATTCCGTCGGTGAGGAACGAACCACTGGAGATGCCTGCCGCGAGATCGCGGGAACTGTGGGTATGCGAGGCGAGCGCGCGGACTTCGTCGACGCTGTGGTCGGTCTCGAGTTTGATGGTCGCCCGGGCCCAGTCGCTGAGAATCAGGTGCGTCTCGACGCCGAGTTCGGCCAGTATTTCCAGCAGGCGGATGCCGAGTGCGGCGCCCGTCGCCCCGGTCATGGCCACCACCAGGCGCATCGGCGAATACGTGTCGTGCTTCGCTGCCATACAACTATGAATGCCTGAACGTCGCGATCGATTGCATGACGTGGAAAGTCGTCGGCCGGCTAGCCAGTACGGCTAGCCACTTGCGGATGCGAGCGCCTCTCGATTCCCGCGATCGTGTGATGGTGCACAGCTATGCCGGTATGAAAAGCATTCTCCGCAAACGTATTTTGTCGCTGCTCCTCGTCGCGGCGGTGCTGTCGGTCAACGCCTGCTCCGCCGCTTCGCGCGAGGACGCCAAGATCGCGCTCGGTGCGGCGTTCCGCACGTTCCACGTCTACGCCCAGTCGGGTACCGCTGCAGCATTCGTCGACTCATGGATCGCCACCTTCGGCGGTCACGCACAACCCCCGGTGAATGACATCGACCTGACGCCCTACCCGAGTAAGGCGACCGCGATCATGTTGTCGTCGCCGGTAGCCGCTCTCTCGGTGTACGAGTTCAGCACGGGCATTCCGTATCCGTTCGGATCCGAGGTCTCCGGCTGGGGAGTCACCGACGTGGATCAGGCGGTTCAACAGGCCTCGGCCGCGCATGCCCATGTGCTGGTGGCCCCATTCGACGATCCGCTGGGGCGGGACGCGGTCATCCAGTTTCCCGCCGGCGCCGCGGTGCAGTTGTGGCACCTGTTCGAGTTGCCGCCGAATCTGTACCCACCGCTGACCACGAAGCCGGACCTCCGCATGTATGTACCGGAAAGCACCATGGACCAATTTCTGGTGTCATATCTGGCCTTCACCCAAGGCGAGAAGGTGTCTGACGACGCCACGGCAGACGGCGCGCAGATCGGTCTAGCGGGCAAAACCTATCACCGGGTGCTCGCCACATCGGATTACGGGAACACCGTCATCATCGGCACCGACGGTCAGTTGCCGTATCCGTTCGGTCGGGAGTCCGCGGGAATAGCTGTGGAGAGTGTCGCTGAAACGGTGGCGAAGGCGAAGGCGAAGGGGGCCACCGTGTTGTGGGGCCCGCACGCCGGGCCGGACGGGCACAGCGTGATCGTGCGGTTCCCTGGGGATTACGTGGTCGAGATCCACGACGACCAGATGCGGTGAGTTGCCAGCTCTTTCCGAATTCCGTTGCCAAAGAACAACATCCACACAGGAGATGCGTCAGATGGCCAGTCCCGACCTGAAGGACAGCGAGATCTCGTCTGTCATCGCCAAGGAAGACGCGGTATTGCTGCTGATCGACCATCAACCCCAGATGCTGTTCGGGGCTCGCAGTGCGACGGACCCGCAGAGCCTGGTGAACAACGTGACAACGCTGGCCAAGCTGGGCCGGCTGTTCGAGATCCCGACCATCCTGACTTCCATCGCCGCCGAATCCTTCGGCGGGCAACTGATTCCCGAGCTGCGCGAGGTCTTTCCGGGCCACCATGTCATCGACCGCACCTTCATCAATGCCTGGCAGGACGGCCGTATCCGGGACGCCGTCGCTGCTACCGGTCGGACGAAGCTGATCATCGCCGGACTCTGGACCGAGGTGTGCTTGACCCTGCCGGCGCTGTCCGCCAAGGAGCAAGGCGTCGACGTCTACGCGGTGGTGGACGCGTCCGCCGGCTCCTCCCAGGCTGCTCACGATGCGGCCGTCCAGCGGATGATCCTGGCCGGCGTCGCGCCGGTTTCGGTCGCTCAGCTGCTCTCCGAGTTCCAGCGTGACTGGGCGCGCGAGGAAACTTATGGCCCACTCAACGAGATCATCACGCAACACATGGGTGCCTGGGGACAGGGCGTGACCTACGTCAGGGAGTTGCCCAGACCGCCGCGGTGAGCTGCGATCAGCACGCCGCTCAGATCATCGACGTCCGGGGGATCTTCATCCCCAGCGCCAGCGCACCGGCCAACTCGCGGCTGGTGTCGTAGTCGAACACCACATGGCCGGACAGGACGTCGACGTCGCGCTTGAAGCGTTGCAGGGGGCTGGACAGGAAATGGATGCTCGCGCCGCCGGCGCCCAGTAGGTCGGCGATGACGGCCTTCGACTCGCTGACGATGTGCGCCGCCGACAGCCGCGCCTGCGCGCGCACCGGTTTGTCGACCGGGTCGCCGGACGCCACGACCGCTTCGATCTCGCCGACGGTGTCGGCCAGCAGAGCCCGCAACGCGCGCACCCGTACCTGAGCCCCGGCCAGGTGGGCCTGAGCGATCGGCTTGTCCTTCTGTATGACGCCTTCGTAGGGCAGTACGCGTTCGCCCAGGCGCTGCGCGTAGATCTCGGTGACCCGCTCGGCACTGCCCAGTGCCGGCATCGCGGCCAACAGGGCCAGTGCGGGCACCATCGGCCAGCGGTAGGCGGAGCCGTCGTGCAGTCCGGCACCCGGAGCCGTTCCGGAATAGATGTCGAGCACCTTCACCAACCGGTGCTCGGGCACGAAGACGTCGGAGGCGATGGCGTCGTTGGACCCGGTGGCTCGCATGCCGTCGGTGTGCCACACATCGGCCACCGTCACGTCGCTGATCGGCAGCAGCGCCAGCGCCGGGTACAGCCCGTCGTCGGGGCCGCACAACGCCGCGACGATGATCCAGTTCCCGTGCATGACGCCGGTGGCCCAGGACCACCTGCCGGTCAGGCGAATGCCTCCGTCGACCGGTAGTCCCCGCCCGGTCGGCGCCAACGGGGCCGGAGCAAGGAACGGTCTGCTGGCGAACGCCTCCTCCTGGGCCTGCTCACCGAACAGCGACAGCATCCAGTTGTGCAGGGCCAGGAAGCCGATCGTCCAGGCGCTCGAGGTGCAGCCGTGGGCCATCCGGCGTACGGGGTCCAGGATCTGCGGGAAATCTCCCTGCCGACCGCCAAACCGCGCGGGTACCAACAGTTCGGTGAAACCGGAGTCGACAAGCTCGGCCACCGTCGCATCGGGAAGCCGGCGCAACTCCTCGGCCTCAGCGGCCCGCTCGGCCAGGCGGGCGACGAATTCGGCGGTGATGGAGCGGTCGGTGGTGAGGGGGGAGGTCATGTGCCGAAAGTTACCATACTTTTTAGTATGGTCAGGTTTCGGCCCGAGTGAGGGCGTGTGCAGGCAATTTGGAATACCGGTTGGCGACGATCGGATAACCCTCCGGACACCGGTTGTGAACGGATAAGCATCGGTGTTCATCGAGCGCCGCCGGTGCGGTCCGGGGGAGGAACGCGTTTTTGCAGGTAGATCGCCTTCCGATGGGCGCGAGATAAAGCCGAATTCACTTTTCTGAATCCGTAGATATGCAGTTCGTTGGCGCGCCGCGGGTTTTCCCTCGTCGTGGACGCGTGATTTACTCAAGGCGCAACAACTGAATTCTTCGGTCCGCTCATCAGAGGCACCGGCTCGGACGAGCGGGCGTGACAGTGCAACGACGACTCGGTCGTTGCCATGTCGCTTGGCGACGCTGATCGCCGACCGCGCAAATGGCGTAATGACCGGAAGACGGATGGATTCGCAGTATGACCTTCATTGACAAGATTCGTGGCCATTGGGCCCGCCGCATGACGGTGGCGGCCGTGGCAGCTCTGTTGCTGCCTGGCTTGATCGGCGTTGCCGGCGGATCGGCAACCGCTGGGGCCTTCTCCCGCCCGGGCCTGCCGGTTGAGTACCTGATGGTCCCGTCGCCGTCGATGGGCCGCGACATCAAGATTCAGTTCCAGAGCGGTGGGCCGGGTTCGCACGCGGTGTACCTGCTCGACGGCCTGCGCGCTCAGGACGACTTCAACGGCTGGGACATCAACACCAACGCGTTCGAGATGTTCCTCGACAGCGGCCTGTCGGTTGTCATGCCCGTCGGTGGCCAGTCGAGCTTCTACTCCGACTGGTACAACCAGGCCTGCGGTAAGGCCGGTTGCACCACGTACAAGTGGGAGACCTTCCTGACCAGCGAGCTGCCGCAGTGGCTGGCCGCCAACCGCGATGTCGCCGCGACCGGTAACGCCGCGATCGGCCTGTCGATGGCCGGCTCCGCCGCGCTGATTCTGGCGACGTACCACCCTGACCGGTTCATCTACGCCGGTTCGATGTCGGGCTTCCTGAACCCCTCCGAGGGCTGGTGGCCGTTCCTGATCAACATCTCCATGGGTGACGCCGGCGGCTACAAGGCCAACGACATGTGGGGCCCGACCGAGGACCCGAACAGCGCCTGGAAGCGCAACGACCCGATGGTGCAGATCCCCACGCTGGTGGCCAACAACACCCGCCTCTGGATCTACTGCGGCAACGGCCAGCCCAACGAGCTCGGCGGCGGCGATCTGCCCGCCACCTTCCTCGAAGGCCTGACCATCCGCACCAACCGGACGTTCCAGGACAACTACATCGCCGCAGGCGGTACCAACGGTGTGTTCAACTTCCCGGATTCCGGTACCCACAACTGGGCCTACTGGGGTCAGCAGTTGCAGGCCATGGTTCCGGACCTGCAGCGGGTGCTCGGCTAACCAGCCCCGCGAACAGACACAGAACTGCCCCAAATCTTCGGATTTGGGGCAGTTTTGTATCTGGCGGGAGAAGGTATCTGGCGGGCGAAGTGTCAGAAGCCTCCGGCGACCCTCACCACCGCGCGTCCCGAGTAGCGGCCGGCCCGGACCTCGTCGAGCACCGCGACGACGTCCTTGGCGTCGACCTCGTGGGTGACCTCGTCGAGATGGTGAGGTTTGAGCTCACCGCCCAACTGCTGCCACAGCTCGCGTCGCGGTCCGATGGGCATCTGTACCGAGTCGATTCCCAGCAGGGATACGCCGCGCAGGATGAACGGCATGACCGTGGTGTTCAGTGCCGTACCGCCGGTCAGCCCGCTGGCCGCCACCGCGCCGCCGTACTGCAGACTGCTCAGCACGTCGGCAAGTGTGGCGCCGCCGACACAGTCCACGGCCCCGGCCCACCGCGTCTTGCCCAGTGGCCGGGGTTTGGCCTCGGGATCGGCCGGGAGGCGGCCGATGACGTCGGATGCGCCCAGGGCACGGAGATGATCGGCCTGATCGGATTTTCCGGTCGACGCCACCACCTGGTAGCCGGCAGCTGCCAGCAGGTCCACGCTGACCGACCCGACGCCGCCGGTCGCTCCGGTCACCACGACCGGACCGTCCTGGGGTGCGACGCCGTGCCGGGTAAGGGCCTGCACGCTCATCGCAGCGGTGAATCCGGCGGTGCCGATCGCTGCGCCTTCACGCGGTGTCAGCGGGCCCAGTGCCACCACTTGATCGGCCGGTAGCCGGGCGTACTCGGCGTAGCCGCCATGATGACCGGTGCCGATCTGATACCCGTGGGCCAGCACCAGATCGCCGGGCGCGAAGTCGGGGGACGCCGAGGCGACCACCTCGCCGGTGAGGTCGATACCCGGGACGATCGGATAGTCGCGCACCACACCGCCCTTGGGGGTCAGTGCGAGCGCGTCTTTGAAGTTGACGCTGCTGTACTGCACCCGGATGGTGACCTCGCCGTCCGGCAGGTCGGATGCCTGCAGCGTCTCGACCGCCGCCTCGATACGGTCGTCTTCCTGCCGCGCGACGAGCGCTTGGAATGTGTCCATGACGTCACCCTAGTTGGCCGAGCAGACGCAAAACTGCCCAAAACCAGGCGGTTTTGGGCAGTTTGCGGCTGCTCGGCGGAAGCGGAAGCGCTACTTCAGCTCGGCCGAGGACAGGCCCAGCAGGCGGCGGGCTACCACCAGCTGCTGGATTTGCTGCGTGCCCTCGAAGATGTCGAGGATCTTGGAGTCGCGGGCCCACTTCTCCAGCAGGGTCTGCTCGGAATAGCCCACGGTTCCGGCCATTTCGACGGCCTTGAGGGTGATGTCGCTGGCCACCCGGGCGGCCTTGGCCTTACCCATCGAGGCTTCCTTGGAGTTGGGGATGCTGTTGTCGGCCTGCCATGCGGAGCGGACGGTCAACAGGTACCCGGCCTCCCAGTCGGCCTCCATCCGCAGGAACTCCGCGGCGGGGGCACTCTGCGCGTGGGCCGGCTTGTCGTAGGAGATCTCGATGCCGGCGTCGGTGAGAATCGCGCGCAGATCCTCCAAGGCGGCGCGGGCGATGCCGACCGCCATGGCCGCCACGATCGGCCGGGTGTTGTCGAAGGTCTCCATGACCCCGGCAAAACCCTTCTCCACGTGGATCTCTGGATCGCCCAGCAAGTTGTCCTTGGGGATGCGGGCGTTCTCGAAGCGGATGACCGCGGTGTCGGAGGCCTTGATGCCGAGCTTGTGTTCCAGGCGCTCGACGGTCACCCCGGGATGCTCGCGCGGCACGATGAACGACTTGATCGCCGCGCGGCCGAGGGACTTGTCCAGGGTCGCCCACACCACGATGTGGGTGGCCCGCGAACCTGCCGTGACGAAGATCTTCTCGCCGTTGATCACGTACTCGTCGCCGTCGAGCACCGCGGTGGTGGTGACGGCCGCCGAGTCGGAGCCGAACCCGGGCTCGGTGATGGCCATCGCGGCCCACACGTCCTTGCCGAGGCGCTCGAGCTGCTCGGGTGTGGCCACCGAGGAGATGGCGGCGTTGCCCAGGCCCTGCCGCGGCACCGAGAGCAGCAGGGCGACATCGCCCCAGCTGATCTCCAGAGCGTTGAGCAGCGCAGACATGTTGGCGCCGTTGACGGTGACCTTCTCGCCCTTGGTGTTGGCGTCGTCACGGAACGCCTCGGCGCCGGCGAACGAGATGGTCTTGGCGCTCGAGATGCCTTCGAACAGCGTGGCCAGGGTGTCCAGCTCGACCGGATAGGCGTGCTCGGCGAGGTCGTACTTGCGCGAGATCGGGCGAAGCATCTCGGCGGCGCCCTGGTGGCCCTTCTCGATGACCGCCTGGAGCTTGCGGGGCATTTCCAGATTGATTGCCATGATTAGTCTTTCGGTTCAAATACGCGGAACGATGGCTGGACTAGATCACCACGACACCCTCGGCGACGCCGATGGCCCGCAGATCGCGGTACCAGCGCTCGACCGGATGTTCCTTGGTGTAACCGTGACCGCCCAGCAGCTGCACGCCGTCCAGACCGATCTGCATGCCCTTGTCGGTGCCGAGCTTGCGGGCCAATGCCGCCTCGCGCGCGAATGACAGGCCCTGCTCGGCGCGGGCGGCACCGCGCCAGGTGATCAGCCGCAGGCCGTCGAGCTCGATGGCGATGTTGGCCGTCATGAACGCCACCGACTGGCGGTGGGCGATCGGCTCGCCGAAGGCCTGGCGTTCCTTGATGTAGGGGATGACGTAGTCGAGCACCGCGTGCGAGGTGCCGACGGCCAGCGCGGCCCAGCCCAGCCGGGACAGCGCGATCGCCTCGCTGTAGTCCTGGTCGGTGGCACCGTCCTCACCCAGGAGGTTGCTCAGCGGCACGGCCACGTTGTCGAGTTCGACCTGGCCCAGTGCCGCGGCACGGATACCCATGCTCGGATCGGCCTTGACCGTGAGGCCCGGTGACGCGGCCTCGACGATGAACAATGCCGGCTTGCCGTTCAATTGTGCTGCCACGATGAAGATTTCGGCATCGGCGGCCGCCGGTACCAGAGACTTGACGCCGGACAGGCGGTAGCCGCTGGGGGTGCGCACCGCGGTCGTCTTGAGTGCGGTGGGGTCGAACAGGGCGTGCGGTTCGGCGATCGCGACGCAGGCTTGCGGCACGTTCTCGCCGGCGAACTCTTTGAGATAGGTGGCCTGCTGATCGGCGCTACCCCAGTGGGTCAGCGCCGCGGCGACACCGCCGGGTGCCAGGATCGGCAGGGCCAGGCCCATGTCGCCGTAGGCCAGGGCCTCGGCGACGAGCGCGTTGGTCACGGTGCTGCGGTGCTCGGCGATGCCGTCGAAGTCCTCGGGCACATTCACGGCGGTGATGCCCAGTTCGGCGGCCTTGGCGATCAGATCCGCGGGGTAGGTCGCTGCCTCGTCGGCGTCATGCGCGGCCGGACGCAGGATCTCCTCGGCGAACTCCCGGACCGTCTCGACGATCATCTGCTGGTCTTCGTCGGGGGTCAGGTCGAAGTAATCGGCGCCGCTGGCCTTGAGTCGGGTGGGCGCCTTGCCCAGGCCCTGGATGCGCTGAAACTGGCGGGTGGCTGCACCGGCGGTCGAAAAGACCTGCTTCACACCGTATTTCAGGCTGCGGTTGAGCGGATCGCGCAGGCCGTATCGGTCCAGGAACTCCTGGCCGACGATGGGCGTGATCAGCGCCAACCCGATGTCGGTCGCTGTCCGCTTGTGCTTGTGCAGTCCGACCGCGCTTTGCCGGCCGGAGCTGGAGGGACGGGAGGGGGTGCCGTTCTTGGACGGCAGGGTGTTGGTCATGTCAGCTGCCTCTGTTGGTCGTGGCGACGCATCTGACCGTATCTTACTCCGGAGTAAGGTAGGGCATCTGTTACCAACTTCACACCGTCTGCGGTCCGGCTTCCGCGGCCGAGAGCTGGTCGTGCCGCTCGCGGTTCGAGTGCACCTCGTCCATGTGGGCCTCGGCCCAGGATTTGATTCCGATCATCAGACGGTGCAGGGAAAGGCCCAGTTCAGTCAGCTCGTAGGTGACCGTGACAGGCACGGTCGGCGTCACGGTCCGGGTGAGTAATCCATCGCGTTCGAGGGATCGCAGGGTCTGGGTGAGCATCTTCTGGCTTACCCCGGCCAGGCGGCGGGACAGCTCGGAGTAGCGCATCGGACGCGGTTGGCCCGCATCGCCGATTCCGGGCTGCGGGCCGTCGCCCCCGAGTGCGGCCAGGATCAGCGCGACCCACTTGTCGCTGATCCGGTCGAGCAGTTGGCGGCTGGGGCAGTTCGCCAGGAAGGCGTCGTATTCCAGCTTTGCTCGCGCCCGTTTCTGGGCCGCGGTCGTCGTCGGCATGTCGGGCTCCGTTCGTCCGTGGTGAGTTACGCACCTTGAAGTGCCTACTTCCCATTAGAGAGCTACCACTCCATCGTGGAGTAGGCAAGCATTCCGCCACAAGATGTTCAGGAGTGAATTTTCATGTCTGTTCCCACGTTTCGCGCCGCCGTCGTCCGCACGCCCAGCGGGCCCGACTCGATCGAGATCATCGACGTCCCGGTGGCTGAGCCAGGCCCCGGCCAGGTCCGGATGGCGATCGCGGCCGCGGCGGTCAATCCGGTCGACCTCGGTGTGGCCGCCGGTGTGTTCCACGATCTCGGACTGGTCGACCAGCCGCATTGGACGGGGCTCGGCTGGGATTTTGCGGGCACAGTGGAGGCCACGGGCCCCGGCGTGGACCTCGTCGTGGGTTCACGGGTCGCCGGGGTGGTCGACGGATTCGACCGCGACTACGGCACCTATGCCGAGCGTTTGCTCGTGCCCGCCGCCGATGTTGCTGTCGTGCCCGACGGGCTGGACTTGATCGCGGCAGCGACGGTGCCGCTCAACGGATTAGCCGCAGCACAGATCCTCGATCTTCTCGGCGACGCCCCCGCCGAGGGGCGCCGGCTCCTGGTCACCGGCGCCGCCGGAGCGGTCGGGGGTTATCTCCTGGTGCTGGGCCAGGAGCGCGGCTGGCAGGTGACCGGTCTGGCCCGCGAACAGGACGAGGAGTTCGTCCGCGGGCTCGGAGCCGACTTCACGACCCACGCCGAATCGGGGTGGGACGCGGTCGCCGATGCCGGTGCGATGCAGCTGGCAGCGCTGGCGCTGGTCCGCGACGGCGGGCTGTTCGTCGGGGTGCAACCCAGCGCCCAGCCACCGAGTGAACGCGGCATCACCGTCGCCGCCGTGGTGGCCCACCCCGACGGTGTACGGCTGGCCGACCTTCTCGCCCGCACGGTGTCCGGGCAGTTGCCGGCCCGGGTGCATGCCGTGCTGCCGTTGGATCAGGTGGCCGATGCACACCGGGGGCTTGCCAAAGGCGGGATACGTGGCCGGTACGTGCTCCGCCCGTGAACTACGTGAACTACCGGCCGCCGAGCCGGGTCAGCACCGCGTCGTGCAGCAAGCCGTTGGTGGCCAGCGCGCTACCTCCATGCGCCCCTGGGGCGCCGTCGATGCTGGTGAACCTGCCGCCGGCCTCACGGATGAGGATGTCGAGGGGAGCGATGTCCCACAGCTTCACCTCGGGTTCGCAGGCGATGTCGACGGCCCCTTCGGCGACCATGCAGTACGACCAGAAGTCACCGTAGGCGCGCACCCGCCAGACCGCGTCGGTGAGTTCGACGAACCGGCCGCGTCGGTCCTCCCACCCGGTCGTCAGGTCCGAGTACGACAGGCTGGCCGACGCGAGCTCGGCAACCCCCGACACCGAAAGTCTGCGAGTCGCACCCGCGAACGAGCCGAATGCCCCCTGGCCCAGCCCGGCCCACCAACGGCGCGCCAACGCCGGTGCGCTGACCACGCCGACGGTCGGGACGCCGTCTTCGAGCAACGCGATCAACGTGCACCACACCGGCACGCCGCGGACGAAGTTCTTGGTCCCGTCTATCGGATCGATCACCCATTGGCGGCCGGTCAATGTCGTTGTGCCACCGAACTCTTCACCGAACACCGTGTCGGCCGGGCGGGCCGCGGCCAGTGCGGCCCGCAACGATTCCTCGGCGCCGCGATCAGCGTCGGTGACCGGAGTCAGGTCTGGCTTGGTCTCGATGCGCAGATCCAGGGCGCCGAAGCGGTCCATGGTCAAGGAGTCGGCCTTGTCGGCCAACTCAAGGGCCAGCGTCAAGTCATCTGCGACGGTGCTCATGCCTGAAGTCCTACCATGGCCTGGTGTGGGAAATCGGCATGCTCCTGTTGATCGTGGGCGCACTCGTGGTGCTGGTGGCGCCGTGGATCATGCGGCGGCGGGGGATTCGGGGTGAACTGGCGCACGGCACGTTGCTCGTGACCGGGGTGAGCCCGCGACCCGATGTGGAGGGCGAGCAGTACGTCACGATCACCGGCGTCATCACCGGACCCACCGTCACCGAACATGTCGTGTATCAGCGCATGGCCGTCGACGTGAACGAGTGGCCGACCATGGGCGCGCTCCTACCGGTCGTCTACTCGCCGGGAAACCCGGACAAGTGGGCCTTCGCGCCTGCGGAGCCGCCGCCGGCCTGATCAGAGGGTGCCGATCAGGTGTGGGCGATGCGAAGCAGTTCGGCCACACTGGCCAGCTTCACCCGTGGCCGTCCCAACGGCTCACCGGCGGCGCGCTCATGCGCGTCGATCAGCTGCCAGTGTTCACCGGTGACGAGCTTGGGCTGGTGTTCCAGCAGCCATTCGGCGAGGGCGGTTGCGTAATCCGCACCGCGCTCGTCGACGCCGCGCGCACGTAGGTCGTCGAGCAGGGTGTCCACGGTGTCCTGCGAGTCTTTCTTGTTGCTGCCGATCACACCGGACGGTCCCCGCTTGATCCAGCCCACGACATATTCGTTGCGGCTGCCGTCGATACGTCCCGCGGTATGCGGAATCGTGCCCGAGCGTTCGTCGAACGGCAGTCCTGGTGTCGCCACGCCCCGGTAGCCGACCGCACGCACCACCAGCTGGACGGGCAGTTCTTCGCGATCGCCGGTGTCCTTGGCCACCACCCGGCCGTCGGCGTCGCGGACGAGTTCGTTGCGGCCCAGCACAATCGACTCGACACGATCCTCGCCGTGCAATTCGATGGGGGAGGTGCAGAAGCGGAAAATAATGCGGCGCTTGGTTTCTCGCGGTTGCTGGTCGATGTACTTGCGTAACACCTTGATGTTCTGTTTGACGGTTTTGCCCGCCGCCTCCAGATCTTCGTCGGTGATGCCGTCGAAATCGGCGGGATCGAGGATGACGTCCACGTCACCCAGCGCCTCAAGGTCGCCCAGCTCGCGCAATTCCAGTGTGGTGAACGTGGCCTGCAACGGTCCGCGACGCCCGATCACGACGACCTCTTCGACTCCGCGGGTGTCCAGCGAGGCCAGGGCGTGGTCGGCGATATCGGTGTTGGCGAGGGCCTGGGGGTCGCTGACCAGGATGCGGGCCACGTCCAGTGCGACGTTGCCATTGCCGACCACCACCGCGCGGCCACCCGCCAAATCGGGTGCCATGCCGTCGAAATGGGGATGGGCGTTGTACCAGCCGACGAAATCCACTGCGGCCACGCTGCCCGGCAACTCTTCGCCGGGAATGTGCAGGGCGCGGTCGGATTGCGCGCCGATGGCATAGACCACCGCGTCATAGCGTTCCGCCAACTCGGCAGGCGTGATGTGTTCGCCCACCTTGATGTTGCCGAAGAACCGGAACCGGGCGTCGGCCGCGGTCTTGTCGAACTGCGCGCTGATCGACTTGATCTTCGGATGGTCCGGCGCCACTCCCGAACGCACCAGCCCCCACGGGGTGGGCAGCATCTCGAGCATGTCGACGCGGACGTCGCGATCGGAGTCGGGCGAATCGGCGAACTTCAGCAACGATGCGGCAGCAAAGAATCCCGAGGGGCCGGAGCCGACGATCGCTACGTGATATGGGCGCATACCCTGCCTTCTTACGAGCGGAAAAGCCGTTACAGCCCGGCTCTTGGTGTGCTGGGCCGGGTACCAACCGACTCTAAACACAGATCGTCGGCGCTGCCGCGAGTCGGAGAGAACTGCCGCCGAAATGCCGCCGGGTACCCTGAATATCCGTGGATCCAGACCGTCAAGCCGCCGTAGCCTCACTCGACACCACCCTGACGACCGTGGAGCGGGTGCTCGACATCGATGGCCTGCGTCAGCGGATCGACATGCTCGAGCAGCAGGCCTCCGATCCGAACCTCTGGGACGACCAGTCGCGGGCGCAGAAAGTCACCAGTGAGCTCTCGCACGCGCAGAACGAGCTGCGCCGGGTGCAGGAGCTGCGGCAGCGCGTCGACGACCTGCCGGTGCTGTTCGAACTCGCGTTTGAGGAAGCCGGGGCAGAGGCTGACGATGCGGTCGCCGAGGCCGATGCCGAGCTCGCCAACCTTCGCGAAGACATCGAGACCCTCGAGGTCCGCACCCTGCTCTCGGGTGAGTACGACGAGCGCGAAGCCGTGGTGACGATCCGCTCCGGTGCCGGCGGCGTCGACGCCGCGGATTGGGCCGAGATGCTGCTGCGGATGTACACCCGGTGGGCCGAGAAGCACGACTACCCGGTCGAGGTGTTCGACACCTCCTACGCCGAGGAGGCGGGGATCAAGAGCGCCACGTTCGCCGTGCACGCCCCCTTCGCCTACGGCACCCTCTCGGTGGAACAAGGCACCCACCGGTTGGTGCGCATCAGCCCGTTCGACAACCAGAGCCGGCGTCAGACGTCGTTCGCCGATGTCGAGGTGCTGCCGGTGGTGGAGACGACCGACCACATCGAGATCCCGGAAGGGGACCTGCGCGTGGACGTGTACCGCTCTAGCGGTCCCGGCGGGCAGTCGGTGAACACCACCGACTCCGCGGTCCGGCTCACCCACATCCCGACCGGAATCGTGGTGACCTGTCAGAACGAGAAGTCCCAGCTGCAGAACAAGGTCGCGGCGATGCGGGTTCTGCAGGCCCGGCTGCTGGAACGCAAACGCCTGGAGGAGCGCGCGGAGATGGATGCGCTCAAGGGGGACGGCGGCAGCTCGTGGGGCAACCAGATGCGGTCCTATGTTTTGCACCCCTACCAGATGGTGAAAGACCTGCGCACGGAGTACGAGGTCGGCAATCCGGCCACGGTGCTGGACGGAGACATCGACGGATTCCTGGAAGCGGGTATCAGATGGCGCAACAGAAAAGATGAAGACGACTAACACGCTGATGGCCCTGTCACTCGCCGACCGCTGGCACGATTTTTGGCACGGCGAGATGGGCGTGTGGATCCTCACCACGGGCCTGCGGATCGCACTGCTGCTCATCGGCGGTCTGCTCGCGGCCCGCTTCATCAACTGGGCCGCGCAACGCGTGGTGCGCCGCATCGACGCGGAATATCAGGAAAGCGACGCACTGGTGCGCTCGGAGAGTGCCAAGCACCGGCAGGCGGTCGCCTCGGTGATCTCGTGGGTCTCGGTGGCGCTGTTGTTCGTCATCGTGCTCGTCGAGGTCACTGATGCGCTCGAGGTGCCGATCGCCTCCCTGGTCGCCCCGGCGGCGGTGCTCGGTGCCGCCCTGGGTTTCGGTGCGCAGCGCATCGTGCAGGATCTGTTGGCCGGCTTCTTCATCATCACCGAAAAGCAGTACGGCTTCGGGGATCTGGTCCGACTGACCATCGGTGCCAGCAACGAGGCCGAGGGCACGGTCGAGGACGTGACGTTGCGGGTCACCAAGCTGAGGTCTTCCGAAGGCGAGATGTACACGGTGCCCAACGGGCAGATCGTCAAGGCGCTGAACCTGTCGAAGGACTGGGCACGCGCGGTCGTCGACATCCCGGTGCCGGTGAGTGCTGACCTCAACCTCGTCAACGATGTACTCAACGAGGTCGCCGAGAAGGCGGCCGAAGATGGCGAGCTGTCGAAGCTGCTACTGGACAAGCCGCAGTTGATGGGCGTGGAGAGCATCGGCCTGGACACCGTGAACCTGCGGATGGTCGCACGCACTTTGCCGGGCAAACAGTTCGACGTGGGCAGGCGGCTGCGGGTACGGGTGGTGCGAGCGCTGCGCCGTGCCGGCGTGGTGACGTCGTCGGATGCCTCGGTCGCAGCGGCCGGAGACATCATTCACCCGACAGCGGTCGCCGAAACACAGGCCACGACCACGACCGCGGCACCGGCCGGCTCGGCACAGGAGCAGAAGAAGTGAAGCTGGACTTCACCCGGGTGACCGACGCCGCCGCCCGACTGTGGCGCAGCCGAGTGGGCCGGCTTCGTACCTCGACGGTGGTGTTGATCGCGGTGTTCATCGCGCTGGCGTGGGTGCAGCAGGAGTACGCGCCCAAACACACCGCGCCGCAGATGCCTGACACCCAGGTCGTGCCGCCCGGGTTCGTACCCGATCCCGAGTACACCTGGGTGCCGCGCACCAAGGTGCAGCCTCCGCGGACCACGACCCCGACCGAGACGCCGGAGACCACCGAAACCACAGTCCCGACCACCACGACGCCGACCGAGACTCCGGAGACCACCGGCACCGCCCCGCCGGGTGCGCCGACGAGTTCGACCACGCCGCCGCCTGGGGCGCCGAGTACGACGGTGTTTGATCCTGACGGTCCGGGGCTGCTGCCTCCCGTCACGTTGCCGGTGTCGCCCGGCCAGGCCCCGAGCCCCGCGCCCGAGCAGCCGCAACCCGGTCAGGAGTCGGTGGCGCCGACATTGCCGCGATAGCCTGACCTGCCGAATGCTTGCGCACCGCTACACTGGCGTGCCGTGATGATCACCCTCGACCACGTGACGAAGCACTACAAGTCTTCGGCGCGCCCAGCGCTCGACGACGTCTCGTTGAGAATCGACAAGGGTGAGTTCGTCTTCCTGATCGGCCCGTCGGGTTCGGGCAAGTCGACGTTCATGCGGCTGCTGTTGGCGGCCGAGACGCCCACGTCGGGCGACATCCGTGTGTCCAAATTTCACGTCAACAAGCTGGCGGACCGCCACGTCCCGAACTTGCGCCAGGTCATCGGCTGCGTATTCCAGGACTTCCGGCTGCTGCAGCAGAAGACTGTGTTCGAGAACGTGGCGTTCGCCCTTGAGGTGATCGGCAAGCGCGGCGAGGTGATCAACCGAGTCGTCCCGGACGTTCTGGAGATGGTCGGCCTGTCCGGCAAGGCCAACCGGCTGCCGAGCGAGCTGTCCGGTGGCGAGCAGCAGCGCGTCGCCATCGCGCGGGCTTTCGTCAACCGGCCGTTGGTGCTGATCGCCGACGAGCCCACCGGAAACCTGGATCCCGAGACCAGCAAGGACATCATGGATCTGCTGGAACGGATCAACCGCACCGGAACCACGGTGCTGATGGCCACCCACGACCATCACATCGTCGACTCCATGCGCCAGCGGGTCGTCGAACTCGAACTCGGCCGGCTGATCCGTGATGAGCAGCGCGGCGTCTACGGAATGGATCGCTAAGTGCGCTTCGGCTTTCTTGTCAATGAAGTCCTGACCGGGCTTCGTCGTAACGTCACGATGACCGTGGCGATGATTCTCACCACAGCCATCTCGATCGGGTTGTTCGGTGGCGGTCTGCTGGTGGTGCGGTTGGCCGACCAGTCTCGCGACATCTACCTGGACCGTGTCGAGAGCCAGGTGTTCTTGACCGACGACATCTCGGCCAACGATCCCAGCTGCGACGGCGACGCGTGTAAGGCGCTGTACCGCATGATCGACGACCGCGACGACGTGCGCTCGCTGAGCTTCCTCAACCGAGAGCAGGCCTACGACGACGCGATCAAGAAGTTCCCGCAGTACAAGGATGTGGCGGGCAAGGACGCGTTCCCGGCGTCGTTCATCGTCAAGCTCAACGACCCTGAGCAACACGAGGCGTTCGACAAGGCGATGCAGGGCCAGCCCGGTGTGCTCAACGTGCTCAACCAGAAGGACCTGATCGACCGCTTGTTCGCGGTGCTCGACGGCCTCAGTAGCGTCGCTTTCGCGGTGGCGCTGGTGCAGGCGATCGGTGCGGTGCTGCTGATCGCGAACATGGTCCAGGTGGCCGCCTACACGCGCCGTACCGAGATCGGCATCATGCGTCTGGTCGGCGCGACCCGCTGGTATACCCAGTTGCCGTTCCTCGTGGAGGCAATGATCGCGGCGCTGATCGGTGTGGTGATCGCGATCGTCGGGCTGATCGTGGTGCGCGCGGTGTTCCTGGAGAAGGCGCTCGACCAGTTTTATCAGTCGAATTTGATTGCCCGGGTCGACTACGCTGACGTGCTCTACTTCAGCGCACCGTGGATGCTGTTCCTCGGCCTGGCGATGTCCGGCATCACCGCGTATGTGACGCTGCGGCTCTACATACGAAGGTAGTCGTGAACTAGTGGCGACCAAGAAGTCCAGCCCCGCCGGCAATAAGCAGATTGTGGCCAGCAATCGCAAGGCGCGGCACAACTACATGATTCTCGATACCTATGAGGCGGGTATCGCGCTGATGGGCACCGAGGTCAAGAGCCTGCGCGAAGGCCAGGCCTCACTGGCTGACGCGTTCGCCACCGTCGACGACGGCGAGATCTGGCTGCGCAACGTCCACATCGCCGAGTACCACCACGGCACGTGGACCAACCATGCGCCGCGGCGCAACCGCAAATTGCTGTTGCACCGCAAAGAAATCGACAACCTGATCGGCAAGGTTCGCGACGGAAACCTGACCCTGGTGCCGCTGTCGATGTACTTCTCCGACGGCAAGGTCAAGGTGGAACTGGCTCTGGCTCGGGGTAAGCAGGCCCACGACAAACGTCAGGATCTGGCCAAGCGGGATGCCGACCGGGAGATCATCCGCGAGCTGGGCCGCCGCGCCAAGGGCATGTAGCTCTCCGTTGCACCGCGTGCAACCGACGCACTACGTTCGGCCGGGTGAGCAGCTCTGCGCGCCCGGTCACCCGACTCGACAAAACCGACGTTCTCGACGGCCTGTTCGGTGAATGGGGTGTGCTCGACGGGCTCGTCGAGGGGCTGTCCGACGAGCAGTGGCACGCCCAGACACCGCTGCCCGGTTGGACCGTGCGCGATGTGCTGGCGCACGTCATCGGAACCGAGTCCATGCTGCACGGGGCGACCGCCCCGGACGCCGACACGGACGTGTCGCCACCGGCGCATGTGCGCAACGACATCGGGGCACTGAACGAACTCTGGGTGCGGCAATTGAGCACGGTCGGCACGGCCGAGCTGCTCGAGAAATTCCGGGAGGTCACCGCTGCCCGGCGCAACGAACTGGAGCAGGTCAGTGACACCGACTGGGAAGCCGTCACGGCTACCCCGGTCGGTCCGGACAGCTACGGCCGGTTCATGCGGGTACGAATCTTCGATTGCTGGATGCACGAGCACGACATCCGGGACGCGCTGCGGCGCCCGGCGCAGAATCCGGCCGGTGTTCCCGCGCGGCTGGCGCTGGACGAGCTGCTGTCGAGCATGGGATTCGTGGTCGGCAAGCTCGGGGGAGCTCCCGACGGATCGCGGGTCCGCATCGAGCTGACCGGGCCACTACGACGCACCGTCAACGTCGCCATCGACGGGCGTGGCCGTCTGGTCGAGAGCTTCGACACCGAGCCGACCGTGACGATCACCCTGGACGGGCTGTTGTTCACCCGGCTCGCCGGCGGTCGAACCACCCCGGACCGGCATGCCGCAGAGGTGAGCTACCGCGGTGAGGAGGCGGTCGGACGGCGCATCGTCGACCATCTGAACTTTGTGATCTGAACCGTGACGCGCCCCGGAATAATCACTTGGCGTTCGCCGTTGGTAGTCGCGTACCATTGATTGTCCTGCCGAAAGTCGGCAGGGATGCGAGGGGCTGATCGGTTTCGACTTCGCGCATCGAATCAAGGGAAGCGTGCCGGTGCAGGCAAGAGACCACCGTAAGCGTCGTTGCAACCAATTAAGCGCCGATTCCAATCAGCGCGACTACGCACTCGCTGCCTAAGCGACTGCGTGTCTGTCAGACCGGGAGCGCCCTCGGCCCGGACCCTGGCATCAGCTAGAGGGACCCACCCACGGGTTCGGTCGCGGAATCCGTGGGGACATCAAACAGCGACTGGGATCGTCATCTCGGCTTGTTCGCGTGACTGAGAGATCCGAGTAGAGGCACAGCGAACTGCGCACGGAGAAGCCTCGAGGACATGCCGTAGGACCCGGGTTCAATTCCCGGCAGCTCCACCGAGAAGATGCAGGTCAGGGATATGATCCCTGGCCTGTTTTCTTTTGCCGTCACCACGTTGGCGCGGCGGGGCACCCGCATTCGACCAGGCGACGGTGGTGATCCACCTGGGATACGGGTTAGGTTGAGACATGTTTTCTCGCCGCATCGCTACCCCTCGCAAGGGCAGTGCGCGGTCAGGTGGTCGCTGGGTCGGGCTTGGCGCTGCTGCACTTCTCACCTCCGGTTTTCCGCTCGTCGCGGTGACCGCGCCGCCGGTGGCGGCCGCCGACGACTGCGCCGATGCGGAAGTCGTCTTCGCCCGCGGTACCGATGAGCCGCCCGGTATGGGCCGGGTCGGCGATGCCTTCGTCGACTCGCTGCGTAAGCAGACCGCCGGCCTGACCATCAACACCTACGCGGTCGACTACAAGGCCAGCAAGCTGCAGTTGCACGGTGGTGATGGTGCCAAGGACGCGATTTCCCACATCAAGTCCACGCTGTCCTCGTGCCCCGACACCCAGATCGTGCTCGGCGGCTATTCGCAGGGTGCGAGCGTAATCAACATCGTGGCCGGCAATCCGCTGGGCGGCATCAAGTGGGGCGATTCGCTCCCGTCCGAATATGCGGACAACGTCGCGGCGATCACCACCTTCGGCGACGTAGGCACCCGCACCAAGCAAACGATCTCCACCCAGAGCGCACTGTTCGGGTCAAAGGCGATCGACCTCTGTAACCCGATGGACCCGATCTGTCACGAGGGCCAGGGCAACGAATGGAGCGGACACACCGAGGGGTATGTCCCGGTGTACACCACCCAGGCGGCAGCATTCGCCGCCGCCAAGCTGCTGGCCGGTTCCGGCCAATCGGTGCCCGGGTACGGTCCGGCGCTGCCGGACTACGGCTATGGGCCGGGGTATGGACCGGACTCGTCGATGTCCGGCCCGACGTCACCCGGCTACGCCCCGGCCCCGGGTTATGCGCCGGCGCCCGGGTATGACCCTGACACATCCCTGCACGGTCCGTCGCCGGCCTACGGCCCGGACACGCCCGGTTACGGGCAGCAGCCAGGTCCTTCGACTCCCGCGCCCACGGCGACGTCGCCGATCGGATGGGTCTGAGCGCTTTCAGACCGCTGCCTGCGATGGCAGCGAGATCGCGATCTCGGTACCGCGGGTGTCATGGACGTCCAACATGCCGCCGAGGGCCAATACCTTGGCCCGTATCGACGCGAAGCCGATGTGACCGGCTTCGACGCTCAGCGCGAGGCGCTCCGGTTCTATGCCCACGCCGTCGTCGGCGACGCACAGTGTGGCGCGCCCGTTCGACCGCCGCAGGGTGAACCTCAGGTTGTCGGCCTGGCGTGTTTGATCGCGTTCGTCGAAAACTCGCGCGCCGCACTGTAGAGCAAATGATCGGCGTCGGTTCGCAGATCGTCGGGCCAGTCGTGGAAGTCGACGTGGACGGCAAGGCTGGTGCGCGCGGCGATGCTGTCGGCCAGAGAGGTGACGGCGGCCCGCAGCCCGGCTCGTGCCAGCACCTCGGGGTGTAGTTCACGGACCACGTCGCGCAGCAGTCGGGAGCATTCGCCGAGCGCCACATCGACGCGGTCCATGGATTCGGTGGACCCTTCGCGCACCTCTTCCATCTCGCGTCGTGAGGCCAGGACATACTGCAGTGCTCCATCGTGCAGCCGTTCGGACAGGGTTTGTCTCTCCCGCTTTTCGAGCGTGACGATTTCTTCGAGCAGGTGACTGCGTTCTTGGGCCAACCGCGCGATCGTTCGCTCTTTCGACTGCTGGATCCACGACAGCGCGACCGAACCCGCGGCCAACCCGAACAACAAGCCGGTGGTGGTGAGAATCGAGCCCCACGGTTCGTCGCCGTTGGCCGCCTGATTGACCCAGAGCACGACGACGTATGCGGCGACGGTAGGGACGGCGATGACCGAGCTCACGAAAGGATCGAGCTGGGCCGCCGCGATCAGCGGGATCAGGAACAGCCCGTAGTGGAGCACATCGGAGGTCCAGGTGTTCGGCGAGCTGAGGCCGGACTGCACTGAAAGTACCGACACCACAGCGACATCCGCGCACAGCATCAGCAGGGCAACCCAGCGCCTGGCCCCGATCCCGGCGTCGTTGGAAGGCCGCAGCGCCCAGAAACCCCAGCAGGCGATCGTTGCCAGGTAGCCGATCAAGAGCAGGCCGTAGACCAGGCGGTAACTTTCGGGCGGTTGCAGGAACAACGCGAAGAAGATGAACGCCACCAACAGAACCCGCAGCGCGAGTTGCAGCAGCAGCCCGCGAAAAGCTGCGCTCCGCGAGTGATACCCCAAAGCCGTTGCCGCCGCGCGCCTGACCATTCTCGACTCCCGCCAACCGCAAGGTTGGCAGGAGTATAGGGCGATTCGATCGCGTGCTGAGGCGGGTTGACGAGTTTTTCGGGCTTCTGGCGCCGGTGGAACTTCGCCTGCGATCATGGATGACGGTCCCTGCCTGCGACGAAACGGGGAGTTGATCGAATGTTGTCTGCGCAGCGCGAGTTTGCGGCGTACGGGCCGTCGCACTTGATCGTGCTCGCGGTGTTCGTGACGGGCGCGGTGCTTCTGGTGACGATCGGCCGTCGGCAGTCCGAGTCGCAGGCCCGCACCCTGAGCCGTGCCCTGGCGGTAGTCCTTGTCGCGGCTTTCGGTGTGGCACTGGCCTACAAGCTCGCCGACCCCACGATCGACACCTCGGTGCCACTGCAGTTGTGTGACCTCGCCGAACTGGCGGCGGCGTATGCGCTGTGGTCACAACGGCATTGGGCCTTCGTCCTCACCTACTACTGGGGCCTCGTGCTGAGCTCGCAGGCATTGCTCACCCCGGATATCGGGACGCCGAAGGAGGGCGCTCCCGACTTTCCGCACCACCTCTTCGTCACGTTCTTCACGCTTCACGTTCTCGTCGTGTGGGCGGCCATCTATCTGACGTGGGGCAGAAGGATGCGGCCGCGCTGGCGCGACTATCGGTTCGCGGTGATCGCAACCTTGGGCTGGGTGGCATTCACCCTTGCCTTCAACGTGGTCATGGGAACCAACTACGGCTACCTGAACCGCAAGCCTCCGACCGCGTCCGTGCTCGACATACTGGGTCCATGGCCGGTGTATCTGCTGGCCGAGGTCGCGATCGTCCTCGTCGTGTGGGCGCTGATGACCTGGCCGTGGGAGCGGGCGCGGCAACGCGAGGCCACGGTTGCCGACAAGCTGTGAAATTGCTGTCCGTTGACGTGCCAAGTGATTGTTGACACCGACACTTTGACGAGCTAGGTATATTACGCGCGCTTGCGAATGTGTATCGCTTGCGCCCTGTCCCACCAGGCGACAGTGGCCTGATCGGGAGGGGCGGGTTGTGCAGACTACGGCATCGCATACACGCATAGCCCGGGTGATCCGCACGCTGGCGGTGCCCATCTTGCTCGGCTGGATCGTGCTGACCGTCCTGACCAACGTGTTCGTTCCGTCGCTGGAAAAGGTCGGCGAGGAGAACACCGTCGGGTTGAGCGCACAAGACGCACCCGCGATGATCGCCATGCGCAAGATCGGCAGCGACTTCCAGGAATTCGATTCCGACAGCAACGCCATGGTGGTGCTCGAGG
This sequence comes from Mycobacterium syngnathidarum, assembly GCF_001942625.1. Lineage (GTDB taxonomy): Bacteria > Actinomycetota > Actinomycetes > Mycobacteriales > Mycobacteriaceae > Mycobacterium > Mycobacterium syngnathidarum. The sequence continues at coordinate 127,567 of NZ_MLCL01000023.1, read as the reverse complement.
GTGAGCAGCCCCTGGGCGATGACGCTCACCATTACTACGACGGGATCGTCGACCAGCTCGAGGCCGACACCGCCCACGTGCAGCACGTGGCCGATTTCTGGGGCGACCCGCTGACGGCCTCGGGAGCGCAGAGCAACGACGGCAAGTCGGCCTACGTCCAGGTCTATCTGCGCGGCAACCAGGGCGAGACGTTGGCCAACGATTCGGTGGCCGCGGTCCGCGACATCATCAACCAGTCGTCGCCTCCGCCCGGCATCAAGGTGTATGTCACGGGCGGTGCGCCGCTGGTCTCCGATCAGCACCATGCCGGTGACAAGAGCGTTGCCCGCGTCACGGCCATCACGCTCGTCGTGATCGCGGTGATGCTGCTGATCGTCTACCGGTCGGTCGCCACCATGATTCTGGTTCTGGTCATGGTGTTCGTGGAGCTCGGCGCGGCGCGCGGCATCGTGGCGTTCCTGGCCCACACCGGGGTGATCGGCCTGTCGACCTTTGCGGTCAACCTCCTGACGTTGATGGTCATCGCGGCCGGCACCGATTACGCGATTTTCGCGATCGGTCGTTATCAGGAGGCGCGTGGCGCCGGGGAAGATCGAGAAACCGCGTATTACACGATGTTCGGCGGCACCGCTCACGTGATCCTCGGGTCCGGGATGACGATCGCCGGCGCGATGCTGTGTCTGAGCTTCACCCGCTTGCCGTACTTCCAGACCATGGGGGTGCCTTGCGCGGTGGGCACATTCGTCGCGGTCATCGCTGCGCTGACGATGGGTCCGGCAGTAGTCGTGATCGGCAGTAGGTTCGGGCGTTTCGAGCCCAAGCGCAGCATCCGCTCGCGGGGCTGGCGCCGCGTCGGTATCGCGGTGGTGCGGTGGCCCGGGCCGATCCTGGCCGCGACGTTGGGCCTGGCGCTCATCGGCCTGCTCACCCTGCCGGGGTACAGGACCAATTACGACGCCCGCAAGTACCTGCCCGCCGATCTGTCGGCGAATGTCGGATATGCCGCTGCCGAACGGCATTTCAGCGCCGCGCGGATGAACCCCGAACTGCTGATGATCGAGACCGACCGCGACCTGCGGAATCCCGCGGACTTCTTGGTCATCGACAAGATTGCCAAGGGGATCGTCAGGGTTTCCGGCGTGTCGCGGGTGCAGGCGATCACCCGGCCCAATGGCCGTCCGATCGAGCACACCAGTATCCCGTTCCTGCTCAGCAGGCAGGGCACGACCAACACGATGAACCGTAAGTATCAGCAGGACCGGATGGCCGACATGCTGGTGCAGGCAGACGAGATGCAGAAGACCATCGACACGATGGAGCGGATGTCGCGGCTGACCCAGCAGATGGCCGATATCACCCATTCGATGGTGGCCAAGACCAAGGTGATGACCCTTGACATCGCCGAAATGCGGGAAAACATCGGCAATTTCGATGATTGGCTGCGTCCGCTGCGCAATTACTTCTACTGGGAGCCGCACTGTGCCGACATCCCGGTGTGCTGGTCGTTGCGGTCGATCTTCGACACCCTCGACGGGATCGACGCCCTCACCGACGACGTGCAGGAGCTGGTACCCGAGCTGGAGCGGCTGGATTCGTTGATGCCGCAGTTGGTCGCGCTGATGCCCCAGCAGATCGAATCCATGAAGACCATGAAGACGATGATGCTGACGCAGCGGTCCACGCAGGCCGGTCAGCAGGATCAGATGGCCGCCATGCAGGAGAATTCGACGGCCATGGGCAAGGCCTTCGACGATGCCCGCAATGACGACACGTTCTACTTGCCGCCGGAGGCCTTTGACAACAAGGACTTCAAGCGTGGCATGAAGAACTTCATCTCGCCCGATGGAAAGTCGGTGCGGTTCATCATCAGCCACGAGGGGGATCCCGCGACGCCGGAAGGCGTCAGCCATGTGGACCCGATCAAGCTGGCGGCCAAAGAAGCGCTGAAGGGCACGCCGCTGGAAGGTTCCAAGATCTATCTGGCCGGTACTGCGGCGACGTACAAGGACATGAAGGACGGGTCGTTCTACGATCTGCTGATTGCCGGAATCGCGGCGGTATCGCTGATTTTCATCATCATGTTGCTCATTACGCGCAGCGTGGTGGCTGCGGCGGTGATCGTTGGCACGGTGCTCTTGTCCCTCGGCGCGTCCTTCGGATTGTCTGTGCTCGTCTGGCAGCACCTCCTCGGTCTGGAACTGCATTGGATGGTGCTGGCCATGTCGGTCATCTTGTTGCTGGCGGTCGGTTCCGACTACAACCTGCTGTTGGTGTCCCGGTTCAAGGAAGAACTCGCCGGCGGTTTGAAGACCGGCATCATCCGGGCGATGGCCGGAACCGGTTCGGTGGTGACGTCGGCGGGATTGGTCTTCGCTTTCACCATGGCGTCGTTCGCGTTCAGCGATCTCAAGGTGATGGCACAGGTGGGCACCACCATCGCGCTCGGTCTGCTGTTCGACACTCTTATCGTGCGGTCGTTCATGACCCCGGCGATCGCGGCGATGCTGGGCCGGTGGTTCTGGTGGCCGCAGGTCGTGCAGTCGGCGGCGTCCAAGCGGCGGCTGGCAGCGATCCGGCGCGAGCGCACATTCAACGCCGGGATATGAAGCTGCCCGTGTGGGAGCTGAAAACGCTCGCACACGGGCAGTTTCGTTTGACTACTTCTTGTTGCCCCCAGGCCGCGGAGGTGGCGGCGGCTTGGCCTTCGTGGTCGGCTCGAACTTGCCGCCCTTCTTCGGATCGAAGCTTCCTGCCACGGTGATCCCTCTCGTTCGGTTCGATCGTTCCACCGGCTCCCACCGTAGCCGCAACACGCCGCGCATGGTTGCGACACGGTCACGGGACGGTACCTATCAATGCATCGGTAGCCACATCGGCAACATTGATCACTAACGTCACATCAGCCAACTGTGACGTCATGTCGACGTCCCTGCATTGGGAAGGTGTGACATGTCGCGACGTCCTCGAGGTGCTTCGACGATGGCTGCGGCGGCCGCAATCGGGCTTGTCGTGGCCGTCGGGGTGGCGCCCGCGGCATCGGCCGAGCCCTGCGAAGGTGCCGCTGCGGCCGCGCAACCCCTGCCGCATCAGGCCTTTCAGATCCCCAAGCCGTCCCGGCTCGCGCCGCTCAACCGTCCGATCGGGCACAAGCCGGTCGGGGCCAACGACCAGGCGCCCTTGCCGAGACTCGGGCAGTTGCCGTTGGCCCTTCTCAAGGCGCTGATCCCCAACACCGGGCAGGTCAGGCAGAAGGCCGCCGTCGTGCCGGCGCCCAATCCCGGTGGTGCCCAGCCTGTCCCGAATGCGGCGCAGCCCGCTCCAGCCCCGGCAGCGGCGGCTCCCGCCCCGGCGCCCGCAGCACAACCCGCGCCGGGCGCGCCTCCGGGCACGTCGATCGTCGGGTGGGTCACTGGTCCCGACAGCCCCAACCAGACGATCAAGCGGTTCGCCATCACCGGAACCGACCTCGGAATCATGTGGGACAACGGTGATCCGGTGAACCGCCAGGTGTTGATGGCCTTCGGCGACACCAATGGGTACTGCGGCATTCCCGGCAAGCAATGGCGGTACAACGCGCTGTTCCGCAGCCAGGACGGTTCGCTGTCTCGCACCATCGCCGTACCCGACGGCGTGGTGGCCAACAAGTACTCCGGTTCGCCCGTCTGGCGTCAAGGGATTTCGAAACAGATCATCAACAGCATCGGCCGGGCGCCGGAGGAGACCGGGATCATCCCGACCGCGGGAATCGCGGTCGGACGCAATCAGTATCTGAACTTCATGTCGATCCGGAACTGGGACAGCCCGGGTGCGTGGTCGACCAATTTCTCCGCGATCGCGATGTCACCGGACAACGGTGAGAACTGGGGTGTCTATCCGGGCACCATTCGTACGCCCGGTGGGGGCAACGAAAACTTCCAGATGGGGGCTTTTCTCAAGCCGGGTCCGGGCGATCCCTACATCTACACGTTCGGCACCCCGAACGGGCGTGGCGGTTCTGCCTACATCGCCCGGGTGTCGCCGGCCTTCATCCCGGACCTCACGAAATACGAGTACTTCAACGCCGACCGCAACGCCTGGGTGCCGGGCAATCCGGCCGCGGCGACACCGGTCATCCCCGGCCCGGTGAGCGAAATGTCGGCCCAGTACAACACGTATCTCAAGCAGTACCTGGTGTTGTACGGCAACGGGGCCAACGACGTCGTGATGCGCACCGCACCGGCACCGCAGGGCCCTTGGGGCCCCGAGCAGTTGATCGCGCCCTCGTCGCAGATCCCTGGCGGCATCTACGCGCCGTACCTACACCCGTGGTCGACGGGCAAGGAGCTGTACTACAACCTGTCGCTGTGGTCGGCCTACAACGTCATGTTGATGAAGACCGTGTTGCCTTGACCCGACCGTTGACGTGCCGCAGCGCAGCCACCGGAGCCAACATCGCCTCGAGGCCGTACTCGAACACCGCGTCGTAGTCGGTGGGCGACTGCAGGGCCGCGACGAGTGCCTGATCAGGCCAGTCGGCGGTCCACAAGGAGGGGTCCTCCTCGTCGTGCGCCGGCCCGCGCACGGCTGAGAACAACATCACCGCAGAGGCGGTCACGTGCACCTGCACGGCCCGGAGCACCAGCGCGGCGTGCGCCCCGGTCACCCCGGCCTTGGCAAGCTCGGCGGCAAGCTTCTGCTGGACCGGCAGGAACAGCGTCGGGGTGCGGTCCCGCTCGTGGGCGATGGCCAGCAGGTGCTGGCGGCGGATCAGCAGACCGCGCTGGTTGCGGGCCAGCGAGGCAATCCGATCCACGGGAGCGTCGCCTTCCATCGGCAATCCGGCCATCTCAGTTATCAGACGGTCGACCAGGTTGTCGAAGAGCGCGTCACGGCCGCCGACGTGCCAGTAGATCGAGGTGACGGCCACGCCGATCCGCTCGGCGAGCGCGCGCATCGAGAAGGCCTCCACCCCATCGGATTCGATGAGGGTAGCTGCCGCGTCGAGGATGACGTCGGCGTCGATCGGCTTTGCCTTCGGACTCATCCGCGGGGTTCCGCCTCGCAGATGCGCTCAGGCTCGGGCAGGTCGAGGTAGCGCTCGAGATTGCGGTGCATGTTGATGATTCTGCGCTCCTCCGCGGAGAGCACCAGATGGGTGAAGCCGGGCTGGTGCAAACCGCGCTGCAGGCCGGTCAGTACGGCGATGTCCTGGCTCATCACCACGCCGGGATGAGCATCCTCGGCGCTCATCCGGACATCCGTCGGACTGACCCGCGGCGCCTGCGCGGGCATCCGGGTCATCAGTGTCATTACGAGTTGGCCGCGGTCGGGGTCAGGCCCGGGCAACGAGGTCATCACGGTCAGATGATCGGCGCTGGCCAACAGTGTCAGGTTGGGGAAGATGTTGTACTGGTGCAGGCACATCACCTGGTCGGTGCTGGCCCAGCCGATGTCTACGCCGCGTCCGGCGGCGAATTCCTTGATCTGCGTGGCGATCACGTCGGCCACGGTTTGCCCGGCGGTCTGCCGTTCACGCGGAAATGGCGTGTCTTCGGCGACACCCATCAGGGGGCCCTGGGTGTAGACGTAGGCGTCCCAGACCTCCTCGTCGCTCAGTGCGCCTGCCAGTCGCGGACTCGGAACTCCGTAGAGCGATTCGGATTTGCCCGTGTGTCCCCAGATCTGCTGGGGCGCGTACACGTCGTCCATGCACCGGTGCAGTTCGGGATGCAGGGTCTGGACATGGTAGGTCTCGCTGTAGCCGTCGGCGATGGTCTTCCAGTTGGCGTCGACGTCGATGGTCATCGTTGCGTAGCAACGGAAGTCGCCGAGCCCGCACCAGGCGATGTCGCCGGGTACCGCCTCCAGGTAGTCGGCCAGTGGCATGGCCTCGGGGTCGAGGTTGACGAAGACCAACCGTTCCCAGGTGTCGACCTGTACCGGGGCCAGCGGGAACTCCGACATGTGCACCGTCCCGAAACCCTTGCGGTTCGGGATCCGTTTGAGCGTGCCGGCCAGGTCCCAGGTCCACCCGTGATAGCCGCATTTCAGTTCTCGCAGCGACGAACCGGTGCCGCTGCACAGGGCGTTGCCGCGATGGCGGCAGGCATTCTGGAAGGCGCGTAGCTCGCCGTCTTCGCCGCGGACGATGAGAACCGAGTACGGGCCGCACCGGTATTCGAAGTAGTCGCCTGGCTCGGCAACGTGGTCGACGGTGCATGCCTGTTGCCACACCCGGGGCCACATCCGTTCGACTTCGAGGCGGGCGAAAGAGGGTGAGATGTAGCGGTCGGCCGGCACCAGCGTCGGGCGCGCCGGCGGGTCGCCGATCGCATCCGCACGTCGCGGACTGTCGGTGCAGGTGTGGGTTGAGCTGTGGGTCATGGGACACCTCCCGCTGAGAAGGAGAATCTCGGGACGTCGCAATGTAACGGTGTTACATTGCGACCGTAGCGGCCTGAACGCCTCAAGGGAGCAAAAACGTGTTCGATCTCAAAATCACCGGCGGCACCGTGGTCGACGGGACCGGCGCCGACCGGTTCACCGCCGACGTCGCGATCAAGGACGGTCAGATCGTCGAGGTGCATCGCCGGGGCCCGAATGACCCGGCGCTGGCCGGCGACGCAGCCGAAACCATCGATGCCACAGGCAAGGTCGTCGCCCCGGGGTTCGTCGACATCCACACGCACTACGACGGCCAGGTCTCCTGGGACGCTGTGCTCGAACCGTCCAGCAATCACGGCGTCACCACCGTGGTGGCGGGGAACTGCGGCGTGGGCTTCGCGCCCGTCCGGCCCGGCCAGGAAGACTGGCTGATCAAGTTGATGGAGGGTGTCGAGGACATCCCTGGCACGGCGCTGACCGAGGGCATCACCTGGGGCTGGGAAACCTTCGGCGAATACCTCGACGTGATCGGAAAGCGCGAGTTGGCTGTCGACATGGGCACCCAGGTCGCCCACGGCGCCGTGCGGGCCTATGCGATGGGAGAACGCGGAGCCCGCAACGAACCGGCCACTGCCGATGACATCAAGGCCATGGCCGAGTTGGTGCAGGAGGCCATCGAGGCCGGTGCGCTCGGCTTTTCGTCTTCGCGGACGCTGGCGCACCGCGCCATGGACGGTGAGCCGGTGCCCGGCACGTTCGCCGCAGAGGACGAGCTGTTCGCCCTGGGCCGGGCCACCGCAGCCGGCGGCGCGGCGGTGTTCGAGCTGGCTCCGCAGGGTGCGGCCGGCGAAGACATCGTTGCACCCAAGACGGAACTCGAATGGATGCGCAGGCTCGGCGAGGAGGTCGATTGTGCGCTGAGCTTCGCCCTGATCCAGGTCGACGCCGATCCCAATCTCTGGCGTGAACAGCTCGATCTGTCGGCTGCCGCGCATCAGGCCGGGAGTCGGTTGTTCCCGCAGGTGGCCGCGCGACCGTTCGGCATGCTGCTCGGTTTTCCCGGCCATCACGCCTTCACCCACCGCCCGACCTACCGGCGCCTGCAGGCCGAATGCACCCGCGAGGAACTCGCCGAGCGGCTCGCGGACCCCAAGGTGCGTGCGGCGATCCTGGCCGAGGAAGATCTGCCGATCGACCCGAACAAGTTGTTCGACGGGATGTTCATGTTGGCGCAGAACGCGGCAAACCGGCTGTACCACATCGGGGAACCGCCAGACTACGAGCCGACCGACGAGCGCACGGTCGCGGCGATCGCCCAGCAGCGCGGGGTGGACCCGTTGGCCGCGATGTACGACCTGATGCTCGAGTCCGATGCCGGTGCCATGCTGATGTACCCGATGTTCAACTATTCCGACGGCAACCACGACGCGATCCGCGAGATGCTCACCCATCCGGCGGGTGTGCTCGGCCTGTCCGACGGTGGCGCGCACTGCAGCATGATCTGTGACGCCTCCTATCCGACGTTCCTGCTGACGCACTGGGCCCGCGACCGCCACCGCGGCGACAAGCTGCCGTTGGAGTACGTGATCCGTAAGCAGTCGCACGACACCGCGCAGCTCTACGGCATGTCCGACCGCGGCGTGATCAGCGTGGGCAAGAAGGCGGACGTCAACGTCATCGACCTGGATGCGCTGACCCTGCACGCCCCGAGGATGGCGTATGACCTGCCCGCCGGCGGAAAGCGGTTGGTGCAAGGTGCAAGTGGCTACGACGCGACGATTGTCAGCGGCGCGGTGACCCGCCGTCACGGTGTCGACACCGGGGCTCGTCCGGGCCGTCTGGTGCGCGGGACTCGTTGATCTGTAGGGTCTTTCGCCATGGCGGATTTCCGTTACGACCCGCGTCAGCGGCCCGCGCAGCCTCCGGCACCGGCCGCTGACGCGTTCACCATCCACTCTGCGGTTGTCGCTGAAGGGGTTTCGCTGGCGTTCGTCCGCGAGGGCGTCGGCGGCGTGCCACTTCTGCTGGTACACGGCTATCCCGAGACGAAGCGGATCTGGTGGCGCAACATCGAGGCCCTGGCGGCGGCCGGCTTCGAGGTCATCGTGCCCGACCTGCGCGGGATGGGGGACAGTTCGATCCCGCCCGACGATCAACACGACATCGTCACCTACTCGCGGGATCTGTATGCGCTGGTTCATGACGAGCTGGGCCACGACTCCTGCCTGATCGCGGCGAGCGACGTCGGGGCGGTGGTGAGTACCGACCTGATCCACCGGTTCCCCGGGTTCGTCACGGGTTTCTGTGTTTTCAACACCGTGCCGCCCATGGGGGTCGACTATTCGGGGATCGGCACCCGGCATCCGGGGTTCGTCGGCGGCGCGGCCGACCCGACCGGCGACTACCGCTGGATGCAGGGCGCCTTCCCCGACGAGCTCGCCGCGATGCTGCCCACGCCGGAGGCGCGTCGGCAGTGGGTGGCCGCGATGTACACCAATCGGCTGTGGGGCTCGGCCTATGCGTTCGCCCAGCCCGACGTGGATTTCATGACCGAGCCGTTCGCCGACGAAGCACGGCTACGGGCCGGCTGGGCGTCCTACCAACTCGCCTACGGCCGCGCCATGTCCGAGATCCCGCTGATGGATGCCGTGCAGGTGCCCACCCTGGTGCTCTACGGTCCCGACGACCATGTGGTCGGCGAGGATTTCGTTCCCCGCGCCGAGCGAGCGTTTCTCGATCGCATTGGGCCGCTGGTGATTCCGGGGGCCGGTCACTTCCTGCAATGGGAACGTGCGGACATCTTCAACCGGTTGCTACCTGCGGTGTTCGGTGATGTCATCGCTGCTCATCGACCGGTTGGGCCAGAATCGATCCACCCAGCCACCGTCTGACGAAGCCCCGTAACTCGTCGCGGCCGCGGGCGGGATCGTTGGGCGCGACGAAGAACGACAGCATCATGCGGAGCGTGAATTCCACCAGCTCACGCAGGGCGCCCTCGTCGTATCCGTACTTCTCCCAGTCGACATCGAAGCGGGTGATCATCCGCATGCCGAACGCCTGACCTTCGTCAGAGGCGACGTTCACTGAGCTGGTTGCGGCCTGCGGCCCCGACAGCATGATGCGCAGATGCGGTACGCGGGCGACCTCTTCCAGCGTGAACATGACGCCTTCGGTCATCGCCTCGGCCGGGTCGGTGATGCCGCGCACGCTCTCGGCGAGCCGGTCGAGAAAGCCGTCGACCGTGGCGATGGCCGCGGCGTGCATCAGCGATTCGGCGGTGGGGAAGTAGCGATAGACGGTCTGGCGGATGACGCCGAGCGATGCGGCCACGTCGGCGATGCTGATCCCGGTGCCGGTCTCGGCGATCAACTGCACCGCGGCGGCCACGATGCGTTCGGAGGCCTCTTCGTCGCTGCCGGGCGGTCGCCCGTCCCATCCGCGTCTACGCGCCATCGTCGGGATTCTCGGCCGGCAACATATCTGCAGGATATCGCCACCCGTCGTTGACGGGCCGACGCCGCGTGTAGTAATCATACAACTAAGGCGTTATTTGTATGATTGCTCGGACAAGCGAGGTGGCACCGATGACGGATCTGATCGTGCGGAAGATGAGGTTCGCTTTCGCGGACCACCGCGTCCCGTTCCTGTGGAACGAGACCAACCCGGCGTTCTCGTCGATGGCCAACGCGGTGTCGTTCCTGGCCATCGCCTTCGAGAAGATGATCGGCCACATGATCACCGAGGCCATGCCGTTCATCACCGACCCCGAGGTGGCCGAGGAAGCCCAGGCCTTCGTGCGGCAGGAAGGCCAGCACGCGATGGCCCACCGTCAGCACGCCAAGGGCTTGATCAAGACCTATCCGGGTCTCAAGGAGACCCTCGACGAGGTGGTCAAGGCGTTCGACGATCTGACCGCCGAGACACCACTGAAGTACCGGTTGGCCTACACCGCCGATCTGGAGGCGACGTTCACCCCGGTGTTCAAATTGATGCTCGACCATGACGACACGCTGTTCGCGCCGGGGGACGACCGGGTGGCGTCACTGTTCCTGTGGCACTTCGTCGAAGAGGTCGAGCATCGCAGCTCGGCGCTGATCATCTACGACGCGGTAGTCGACGATCCGTGGTACCGGATGCGGGTCGCGCCGTCGATCTTCAAACACGTGTGGGCGGTGCTCAAGGTGGCCTGCGACGGCTTCAACAAGCACGTGCCACTGGAGGAACGCAAGATCGACGCGATGTCGATGTTCGGTATGCAGGCGCGGAAAAAGACCCTGCTGCAAAAGCTTCCGTTCACCAAGACTCCGTATGACGGACCGGTGGAGAACGCGTTCGCGCATCTGCCGGTACGCGAGATGCTGACCGCACTGGCCGGCGTCGTGCGCAGCCAGGTACCCGGCCACAATCCGGCCCACGAGAAACTGCCGGCATTGGCCGACGAGTGGTTCCGGCGCTACGAGGACGGTTACGAGGTCACGCAGTGGTACACCGCCGGTGAGGCGACCGAGAAGAAGGCGAGCGCGGCCAATGTCTGACCTGTGTACCCCGACGTTCTCGGGACTGGCGGAGCGCCTGGGCTTTTCCTGTGACACGGCCGGTGGGCTGGTCGAGTTCCGCAACCCGTTCGGGCTGGAGAACTGGACGCTTCCGGTGCTGGAAGCCACCGTGATCGTGGGTGCGGTGCTGGCCCTGGTGTACGCGATCGTGCGGCTGCGCCGGCACAACGACCCGACCAACCTGGTGCTGTGGTTCGGTGCCATCGCCTATCTGCTGATCATCGAACCGCCGCTGTATTTCCCCGGCGCGTTCGGGATCGCCGACCACGTCGACACGATGTTCGCGCACAACGTGTTCACCGTCGACTTCCTGTGGGGCCGGCTGCCGCTCTACATCGTCGCGATCTACCCGATGATGGCGACGGTCGCGTACGAGATCGTCCGGATCCTCGGTGTTTTCCGTCGCCGCGGTGTGTTGATCGGCGCCATCTGCGTCGGGTTCGTCCACCATGCGTTCTACGAGATCTTCGACCACCTCGGGCCCCAGCTGCGGTGGTGGGAGTGGACTCTGGACCACCCGATGAACCAGCCGTTCTTCGATTCGGTGCCTTTGCCCAGCGTGGTGGTGTTCGCTGCGCTGTGGCCGATGTCCCTGGCCTTCTGCGTGCAGCTCTTCGTCGGGCGCCACGTCCAGGACGGTAAGACCTTCACCGGGCTGCAGATCCTGGGCCGCACGATCGTCGTCGGCGTCTTGGCGTCCATCGGCACTGCGGTGCTGCCCCTGCCCGCCACCCTTGCCGCATCGATCTCGGGCAGTACGACGGTGGGCGGGGTGGTCTATGCCGCCGAACTCGTCGTGCTCACCGTGGTCGCGATCCCGGTGCTGTTCCGTCAATGGTCGAGCCTGCGCAAGGACAGCGACACGACCACCGTGCGCTACTCCAACCCGCTGATCCTGCGTTATGCCGTGGTGTATCTGGCGGTCATGACGGTCCTTTGGTTGACGGCGCTGCCGGCCTACTTCGGCGCAGTCGACGGTTGGACCGCCTCCGGCGACCCGATCGGCAGCCTCGGCTACACCGTCATCTGCCTGGTGATCGCCGGTCTGTCGATCGCTGCGGCGGCGACCGTAAATCCCGCCGGCCTGCAACAACAGCCCGACGCGGTGCCGTCGGTCACGGCCGGCAACCCGGAATGAGCAGCGAACCCACAGGCGCGGCACGCAACTGACGCGCCGGACGATGCGGCAGAATTGCGGAGGTGCCGACACCGCCGCAATACCCTGGCGACCCCGGCCGGCGAGGCAGGGGTCCCGTGCCGCCGCCCGACCCGGTCACCCGGCGGCTGCCCCGTTCACGACGGGGCGAGGCGCCGACCGAACAGATCCGGGCCCGCCCTCAGCCGCCTGAGGCCGCCACCGAGAAGATCATGCGTAGGCGTCCGCCGGTGGCTCCTCGGCCGGCGGGACCACCGCCACCGCCGCCACAACCGTCTGTTGCCGGTCGTGGCGAACCCGAATCGACGAAGCCGTCGTCTCGGTGGCGCAGCCCGCAGGGGATGATCCTGACCGCGGTCATCGTCGTCGCACTCGTGGTGATCGGGCTGACCGGTGCCGAACTGTACGCCCGGCACAAGGCGGGCTCGGTACTCGTCGCGGTGGCCGAGTGCGTGGTGGAGGACAACGCCTCGGTCTCTTTCGGTGTCAAACCGCCGTTCCTGTGGCAGCACATCAACGGTCACTACACCAACATCTCGGTGCAGACCGCGGGTAAGCAGGTGCAGGCCGCCAAGGGGATGACTGCCGATGTGGCGTTGTCCGACATCCGGTTGCAGGGCACCGAGGATTCCAAGGGCACCATCGGATCGTTGAGCGCCACCCTGAGTTGGACCTCGGCCGGTATCAAGGACACGGTGGCCGAGAATCTGCCGGGGGTCGGCGCACTGGTCTCCGACGTCAGCACGGACCCGGCGGCGGGCACCATCACGCTGCAGGCCGTGGGGAACACCAAGGTGACAGCGAAGCCGGTGGTGACCAACGGCAACCTCGATCTGCAGGTCACCGATGTCAGCGGTCCGTTCGAGAAGGACACTGTGCAGGCCGCTCTCGACGGCCTCACGACGAAGCTGAACGACGCCTACCCGCTGGGTATTCACGCCGACAGCGTCGCGGTGACCGATACCGGGGTGGTGGGCAAGTTCTCCAGCCAGAACGCGTCCATTCCCGGCGATGAAGCCGACGACGCCTGCTTCGCCAAGCTCTGATGCGTACCCGGATCACGGTGGCCACTGCACTGACGCTCGCGGCGCTGTGCGCACCTCTGGCCCGGGCCCAGGATCCCAGCCCGCTGCTCCCGCTGGTCGATACCGCTGCCCAACGCCTGCAAACAGCAGACCCGGTGGCGGCCAGCAAGTTCCGCACCGGTGGGACGATCGAAGACCCGCGCCGCGAGCAGCAGGTGATCGACGCGACCGCTGCCGAGGCCGTCGGCCGTCACCTCGACCCGGCCTACGTGGGCCGGGTGTTCCGGGATCAGATCGACGCGACCGTGGCCGTGGAGTACGGGCTGTTCTCGCAGTGGAAGCTGGATCCGGCCGCTGCTCCGGTGAGCGCCCCCGACCTGGCTGCGTCGAGAACCACCATCGACGGGCTCAACCACACGATGGTGAACGAGATCGCCAGCCAGTGGCCGACCCTGCACTCACCGTCGTGCCCGGCCGACCTGGCGAGCGCGGTCGATGGTGTGGCCGCGGCGCGACATCTGGATCCGCTGTATCGGCGGGCGCTGGAGCACGCCACTCGGTCCTATTGCCGCTGACCAGCCACCACATCCGGGTATTGACGTTTCTGTCGACATCAGGCGGGTATCCATGGCCGCAGGAGGTCAGGAAATGCCTACATGGAGTTGGATCGTCATCGTCTTCGTTGCCGTGATCATCGTGCTCGCGGTGGTCGTGGTCGCCGCGATGATGCGTCAGAAGCGCAGTGAACGACTCAAAGAACAGTTCGGGCCGGAGTACGAGCACGCGGTCGAATCGGCAGGCGGTCAACGTGCCGCGGAGCGGGAATTGCTTGCCCGCGAACGGAAACACAACAAGCTCAAGATCAATGAGTTGACGCCGGAATCCCGGGCGCGCTACGTCGAAGCGTGGGGCCAGACCCAAGCCGGATTCGTCGACGATCCGTCGAAGTCGGTCAGCGAAGCGGATCGCCTGGTGACCGAGGTCTTGCGGGAACGCGGATATCCGGTCGACGATTTCGAGCAACGCGCGGCCGACATCTCGGTGGACCATCCCAAGGTGGTCGAGCATTACCGCGCCGCCCACATCCTGCGCCTTGCCCAGGATCAGGGCGAGATCGGTACCGAGGCGCAACGTGAGGCGATCGTGCACTATCGCGCGCTGTTCGAGCAGCTGGTCGGTGCGGTCCCCGGAACCCAGCCGGCCACCGACACCCGGGCCGCCGACACCCGGGCCGAACACGCCACTCCTGTCCAGCGTGAGGCGGGAAAGCACGAGCGAGAGGCGCGAGCATGACCTCTGGGGGGTAAACCCAAGACCTTCGCGTGGCTCTCACGCGCTACCGCGATTTCTTCCAGCGCCTGCTGTCGGTGTGAGCCTGCTGTCTACAAGCTGTCGACGATGGCGTTCTTCAGTGCCTCGGAGCTGGTGCCGAACACCGCTTGAACACTGTTGCCCACTTCGATGACACCTGCGGCACCGAGGGCCTTCAGTCGGTCCTGGTCGACCTTGCTCGTGTCGGCGACCTCCATACGGAGCCGGGTGATGCAGGCGTCGACGTTGACGAGGTTCTCCCGTCCGCCGAACGCGGCGATGAGCTGCTCCACCTGCGTGTCGGGCCGCGCAGGTGCGGTGAGGGTGCCGGTGCCGCCGGCGGTGATGGCGGTCGTGGCCTCGGCGTCCTGGCCGAGGTTGGCTTGCTCCTCGGCCTCGAACTCGGCTTCGGGTTCACGTCCAGGCGTGCGCATGTTCCATCTCGTGATCGCGACGTAGAACAACACGAAGTAGATGACGGCGAACACCGCTCCCACCGCGATCAGGAGCCAGATGTTGTGCGCAGCGGGCGCACCGCCGTAGAGCAGCAGGTCGAGGAGGCCGGCCGAGAACGAGAATCCCAGGTGGATGTCGAGCAGGTAAGCGATCGCCAGGGACAGCCCCGTCAAGAGCGCATGAATGACATAGAGCGGGAACGCCACGAACATGAAGGCGAACTCCAGCGGTTCGGTGACACCGGTCAGGAATGCCGTCAGCGCGGCCGCCGAGAGGATTCCGAACGCAACCTTGCGTTGCTTCTTTTTGGCGGCGAGGATCATCGCCAGCGCCGCGGCAGGCAATCCGAACATCAGTATGGGGTAGAACCCCGAGGTGAGGATGCCCGCGGACGGGTCGCCTGCCGCGAACCGCGTGAGTTCGCCGGTGACCACGTTGCCGTCGGCGGTCTGATAGTCGCCGTAGATGAACCACACGTATGAGTTCGGGATGTGGTGCAGGCCCAGGGGAATCAGCATGCGGTTGGCGAACCCGTAGACGAATGCGCCCAGTGCGCCACTGCCGCCGATGAACCGGCCCAGCCCGGTCAGCCCGGCATCGAAGATCGGATAGAAGTAGCTCATCAGGAAGGCGATGAACAAACTCGCCAGCGACACCACGATCGGCACGAATCGGCGCCCTCCGAAAAATCCGAGATAGGAGGGTAATTGGATGGTGTGGTACCGGTCGAACAACCACGCTGTCACCAGACCCACCACGATGCCGGCGAACACGCTGTAGTTGATCTGAGCCTGGTCGCCGGCCTTGTCCACCTCGCCGGCCAGCACGATGGGAGACATCGTCTTGAACACCGCGGACATCACCAGGTAGCCGACCACTGCGGCCAGGGCCGTCGAGCCGTCGGCCTTGCGGGCGAAGCCGATCGCGACGCCGACCGCGAAGAGCAGGGGCAGATTGGTGAACAGGGCGTCGCCGGCCGCGCTCATCGCCTTGAAGAACGGGCCGATGACGGGGGAGTCGATGCGGCCCAGCAGGTCGGGTTGGCCCAGCCGCAGCAGGATGCCCGCGGCGGGCAACACGGCGATGGGCAGCATGAGGCTCTTGCCGAGCCGTTGCAGTTGCGCGAAAGCGGGTATGCTCAGACCGGACTTCTCCTGTGTACCTTCAGTTTTCGTCGTACCGCTCATCGCCCACCGTCCTCCTGGCCACCCGGGGTGAACCGCCGTAAAGCTGTGCGGAAGCTTAGACGAGAACCTGTGAACTCGCGGCCGTCTTCCGGTCACACTCGTATTGTTGGGGACACGAACGCCCCGCGCCGGTAAGGAGCCAGCACAGTGAGCAGCACCCGAGTTCTCGCCCCCGTTGCCGGGCGCGCGGTGGCACTACAGGATGTGCCGGATCCGGTGTTCTCGGCCGGCATGGTGGGGTACGGCGCCGCCGTGGACCCGCCGCGTGGCGTGATCGACGCGATCGCCCCGGTCAGCGGCAAGTTGTTGAAGCTGATGCCGCACGCGTACGTCATCTTGACGGCCGACCGCGTGGGCGTGCTGGTTCATCTCGGGTTGGATACAGTCGCGCTCAATGGTGACGGATTCACCACGCACGTCAGTCAGGGAGATCAGGTCGATGTGGGCCAGGTGGTGATCACCTACGATGTGCCGGCGGTCGAGGCCAAGGGGCTCAATCCGATTGTGCCGGTGGTGGTCATGGACGAGCGTGAGCCCGATAACGTTGCCGTAGCCGCCGCGGTTGTCTCCGGAGTCGACATCGATTCGGGCGCAGAGCTTTTCACGGCGAGCACTTGAATGGAAGTCGTTATCCTGCCCGACGCGGCCACCATCGGCGGCACGGCCGCCGACGCCGTCGCCGCGCTGCTCGACCGTAAACCCGATGCGGTCCTCGGTCTGGCCACCGGCTCGTCGCCGCTGGCGATCTACGATGAGCTGGCTGCGCGATATGCCGCGGGGCGGATTTCCTTCCGGCAGGCCAGGGCGTTCACGCTCGACGAATACGTCGGCCTGCCCGCTGATCACCCTGAGCGCTACCGCAATGTGATCGACACCGTCTTCGTTTCCCGCGTCGATTTCGGCCCGGACACCGTGTTGGGTCCCGACGGCCTGGCGACCGACATTCCAGCGGCGTGTGCGGCATACGAGGACGCCATTCGGGCCGCCGGCGGTGTCGATCTGCAGATCGTCGGAATCGGCACCGACGGGCACATCGCGTTCAACGAGCCGGGGTCCTCGCTGGCATCACGCACCCGCATCAAGACGCTGACGCGGCAGACCCGCCTCGACAACGCCAGGTTCTTCGGGGACGACCTCGACGCGGTGCCGACGCACTGCCTGACCCAGGGCTTGGCCACCATCATGGCGGCCCGGCACGTGATCCTGGTGGCACTCGGCCGCAGCAAGGCCGAAGCTGTGCACCACCTCGTGGAGGGTGCCGTGAGTGCCATGTGGCCGGCGACCATCCTGCAGCACCACCCTCATGTCACTGTGCTGCTCGACGATGCTGCGGCACAACGACTTCAACTCATCGACTACTACCGTGAGACTTACCGGTCAAAACCGGATTGGCAGGGCTTCTGAATGCTGCTGACCGCGGATTCGGTGTGCCCCGGCGCCGATCTGTTGCAGCCCGGGTGGATTGACGTGTCAGGCGGTCTGGTGCGGGCCATGGGTGCGGGCCCGCCGCCCCGGCCCGCTGATCGTGATCTCGGTTCGGTGACGGTGGTGCCGGGTTTCGTCGACACCCATACGCATGGTGGCGGCGGTGGAAGCTTCTCGGCCGCATCGGAGGCCGACACAGCGGCCGCGGTGGCGCTACACCGTGGGCACGGCACTACCAGCATGATCGCCTCCCTGGTCACCGCGAGCCCCGACGATCTGTTGCGTCAGGTCGGCGCGCTCGCCGAGGCGGTTCGGGCCGGCCACCTCGACGGTATTCACCTCGAGGGCCCGTGGTTGTCGACCGTACGGTGCGGGGCACATCAACCTGCGCTCATGCGCGACCCGGATCCGGCAGAGATCGAGCGGTTGCTCACCGCCGCTGCGGGAACGATCCGGATGGTGACGATCGCACCCGAACGTCATGGTGCGCCGGCCGCGATCCGTCAGTTGGTGGACGCCGGTGTGGTGGTTGCCGTCGGGCATACCGAGGCGACCTATGATCAGACCCGCGCCGCGATCGCGGCCGGGGCCACGGTGGGCACCCACCTGTTCAACGCCATGCGCCCGATCGACCGGCGTGAGCCGGGCCCGGCAATCGCGCTGCTCGAAGATCCCTCTGTCACTGTCGAACTCATCACCGACGGGGTTCATATCGATCCGGCCATCTACCGGCATGTCACGCGTTCGGTCGGCCCGGATCGCGTCTCGCTGATCACCGACGCGATGGCGGCCACCGGAATGTCCGACGGGCGCTATCACCTGGGGCCGGTGCAGGTCGACGTGGTGGACGGGGTCGCGCTCGTCGGAGGCACCGACACCATCGCGGGGAGCACGGCGACCATGGACCGCGTGGTCCGGTTTGCTGTGGCCCATTGCGGTTTGTCCCGCGAGGAGGCGCTGCCGCTGGTCGTTCGTCAGGCCTCGCTCAACCCGGCGCGTGCGCTGGGTTTTCCCGGTGGCGGCCTGATCCCAGGTGCCGCAGCCGATCTCGCGGTGTTGGACGCGGATCTGGCGGTCACCGCGGTGATGCGTCGAGGTGTGTGGGAGCCGCGATCGGAGGACTAGGCCGTCCCGCGTCGCCGGTGTCCGAGAAGTGTTTTCTGACGCAACAATTCGTGTCGCGGCGGCGAGAATCGACCGTTACCAATTCTTGCACCGGCGTACCGTCAACCGGGTAAGCCCACAGAGTATCCGGGGGTCGTTCTTGTCGGACTGGCCGTTCGTCGCACGGAACGTGGAACTGCACGAAGCCGCGCAAGCGCTGCGGGTCGGTTCCCGCGGGGTGGTTCTGGCCGGCCAGACCGGAGTGGGCAAGTCGGCGCTGGCCCGGGTGCTGGCAGAGGGCCTGGAGTCAGAGGGTTGCCCGGTGCGGTTCGTCCTCGGAACCGAGACCGCTCAGGCGGTGCCGCTCGGCGCGTTTCGGCATGCGCTCACCCTCGCCGATGCGCGTGACCCCACGGTGATGCTCGGCGCGGCGCATGAGATGTTGGCCGCCGATCCCGACGTGGTCATCGTGGTGGACGACGCGCAGCATCTCGATCCGTTGTCGGCGCTGTTGATCCAGCAATTGGCGGTGCACGGCTCACCGCGACTGATCGTCACCATCGGCAACGGCGCAGTCGCCTCCGATGCGGTGACGGCGCTGTGGAAAGAACAGCTGCTTTTACGGTTGGACCTCGAACCCTTCACCCGGGAGCAGACGGCCGAGTTGGCAGCCGCGGTGTTGAGCGGTGCGGTCGACGATCGCGCGGTCGCAGAACTGCACCGGTTCTCCTCGGGTAGTCCGCTCTACCTCCGCGGTGCGCTCAACGCGGCCCTGGGCGATGCCGTGTTGGTCTGCGATCAGGGGCGATGGCGGCTGCGCGGCCGGCTGCGGGCCAGTGCCGATCTGCATGCATTGATCGGGTCCAGGTTCGACACCCTGACGCCGGATGAGCTCGATGTCGTCGAGGTGGTCTCCACCGCTGAGGTCATCGACTGGGACGTGCTGGTGGCAGCCTGCGACCTCGACGCGATCGGCCGGGTCGAGCGCCGGGGCGCGATCCAGGTGCTCAACGATGCGGCCTACACCCTCGTGCAGCCCGGCCATCCCATCATCGGGGAGGTGGCTCGCAGCCGATGCTCGAAAACCCGTTCCCGGCAGATCAATACGCAATTGGCCGTGCTGTTGGGAGAGCACCTGGCCTCGCCGAACAACGGCGGGCCGGCTGACGTGCGGGGGCGAATCCAGTTGGCTCGGTTCATGGCGGGAGGCGATGGTCCGGCGGATGCGGGCGTGATCGCCGATGCCGCGGCCAGTGCGGTCACGATGTCCAATCTGGCGCTGGGAGAGGAGCTCGCGCGATACGCCGTGAACCACGGCGCCGGGGCGCCTGCGGCGATCGTGCTGGCTGAGGCGATGAGCTGGCAGGGTCGTGGCGAGCAGGCCGAGGACCTGCTGGCCCGGACGGTGCCGCCGGAGGAGGACGAACCGACGCTCGCGCGCTGGGGTTGCCTGCGGGCCTCCAACCTGTTCTTCGGGTGTGCGCGTCCTGATGCCGCGCGTTCCGTACTTGCGATGGTCCGCAGGCAGCTGCACTGCCGCCAGACGGTGAGCCTGGTCGCGGCGATGGAGGCGGTGTTCGCGTTCTTCCTCGGCGAGACCGGAGAGGCGATCGCACTGAGCACCGAGATGCTCGGCACGGACCTGTCGTCGTCGAATGCGGCGACGGCGAAAGTGTGGGCCGCCCTGGCCTCCTCGAGCGCTTTGGCTTTGTCCGGACGCTGGGAGGAAGCCGCTGCCGTCGCGCAGACGGGCGAACGGGTTGCCGAGGATTGCGAGTCGGGTCCGCTGCGTTACTGGCTGGCCTTCGCACAGGTGTCGGCGGCCGCGGCAGCGGGAGAGCTGGCCCGGGCGCAGCGGGTGTGTGACCGCTATACCGTGCCGGCCGGGAGTTCCGCGCAGGCCGAGGCCGTCGTCACCGCGCTGAGTGGACGGGTGGCATTGGCCCGCGGCCACCTGTCATCGGCGTGTGAAGCGCTGCAGGCCGCGGTATGGGCGACACCTCCGGGACTCCCGCCCGGGTGGCTCATGGTGGTCGCGGCGTGGCTGGCCCAGGCCGAGGGGATGAGGGCGGACGGCCCCGCTGCGGGCGCCGCTCTGCGGCGCGCCGAGGCCGCCGCTGTCGGGTCCCTCGAGGTGTTCCGGTCAGAACTGGAGTTGGCGAGAGCCTGGACGGCGGCAGCCAACGGCGACACGAAGGTGGGGATCGGCCACGCTGCGCGGGCGGCAGCCTCTGCCAAGGCGCACGGGATGGACGCGGTCGAGCTCACGGCCCTGCACACCGCGCTGCGGTTCGGGAAAACTTCAGGTCACGGCAGAATCCGGCAATTGACGCGATGCCTCGGGGGCCCGATGGCCGAGGCCATCACCGCGCAGAGCATCGGTCTGGCCCGGCATGATCCCGATGAACTCGTCGCGGCCACCGACCGGTTCGAGGCGATCGGGGCGCTGGCGTTGGCGGCCGATGCGGCCGCCCATGCGGCCCGCCAGTTTGCCCAGAGTGGTTGCCGTGGTGGCGAATTGGAGTCCGTCGCCCGGGCACTGTGGTTGGCGGGTCGCAGTGGCGCGCGGACGCCGGCCTTGCGCTGCGCCGGCGATCCACTGCCGCTGACCGAGCGCGAGTGGGAGATCGCGAACCTCGTCGGGGTCGGGATGAGCAACCGCGCGATCGCCGACAAGTTGTGCCTGTCGGTGCGCACCGTCGACGGGCATCTCTACCGCATGTTCGCCAAACTCGATGTGGACGACCGTGATCATCTGGCCCGGCTGGCCCGCTTCGGCCCGGCGACTTGATCAGCCGAGGTGTGGTGGGTCCTCGCTGGAGCTGCGGGCACCCACGAAATCGAGCAGGCGCGGATCGGCTGAGGTGAACCGGTCCACTTCCTCGCCGCCGTCGCAGCGCAGCAACGCGATCGTGAGGCTGTCCGTGGTGCGGGTGAGCACGCGCCAGTGTGCGCCGGAATCCTCCCAGCGCTGCAAATCTGCCACCCGATCCACGCCCATGCCTCCTACCATGGCATGTGATGGCCGAGAAACACCGCGTGCGGCTGGCCCGGGTGTACACCGAACCCGAATCCGGCGAGGGGCAGCGAGTCCTCGTCGACCGACTCTGGCCCAGGGGCGTGAAGAAGACCGACCCGCGGGTCGGGCAGTGGCTGCCCGCGGTTGCCCCGTCGACTGAGTTGCGGCACTGGTACGACCACAAGCCGGAACGCTACGACGAGTTCGCCGCGCGCTACACCCAGGAATTGCAGTCCGGGGAGGAGGCTGCGGCCCTCGATGAACTGCGGTCCTTGGTCGATGAGGGCCCGGTCACCCTGGTGACTGCCACCCGTGACGTCGAACTCAGCCACCTGACCGTCTTGGCCGCCCTGCTGACCTGAGTTCGTACGGCGGGAGGAAGGTAAACCTACCCTCACTCGCTACGGTAGGCTCGGCGCTCAAATGAGCGATATCGATACCGACGTGACCGAACTGCCCGTACTCAAGCGCGAGCTGACCGACATCACCGATGCGGTCCGCGCCGTCGACGCTCCGCCCACCCCGATGTTGGCCGAGCCATACGACATCCGGGTGGCCGATGCCGGTGCTGACGCCGAGTTGGTGTCGGAGTGGATGAACCGCCCACATCTGGTGGAAGCCTGGGAGTACGACTGGGAGCCCGAGCGCTGGCGGCGCTACCTGCAGGCTCAGCTCGACGGTGAGTATTCACGGCCGTTCATCGCGAGCTTCCGCGGCAAGCCCGTCGGTTACATCGAACTGTACCGGGCGGCCAAGGATTCCATCGCACCGCGCTACGCCGCCGAACCGCACGACGTCGGCATGCACGCCGCGATCGCGGATCTGAGATTCGTCAACCGGGGCATGGGCCCGATCCTGCTGCCGCGCATCGTGGCCAACGTGTTCGAACTCGAACCGAACTGCCGGCGGATCATGTTCGATCCCGACCATCGCAACACCGGCGCCCGTCGGGTGTGTGAATGGGCGGGATGCGAATTCCTGGGCGAACACCAGATGTCCAACCGGAAGATGGCGCTCTACGCGCTGCCGCGCACACCCGGCGACGCCTTCGGCGCCGCCGGGTAACCGGTTCAGGCTCCGGCGAATTCGGCGTAGCCGTCGTAGTCGGGCTTCATGGCCGCAGCCACCAACTCCCACAGCACTTCGTCGGTGCCGCCACCGACACGGGCCAGCTTCATGTCGCGCCACCACTTGCCCAGCGGCGTCTCGTCGACGAGGTAGCCGGAGCCGCCGAAGATGTGCATGCACTCCGATGCCACTTCTTCGCCCAGGCGCGCGGCGGTCACCTTGAAGGCCGCGGCGGCCCGGAGATCGAGCTTGCCCGCAGCGGCCGCCCCGGCCAGCGCATAGCGCAGCAGATCGACGCGGGCCTGCAGGTCGGCGATCCGCATCCGCAGCGCCTGGTGCTCATAGAGGGTGTGGCCGAACTGGCGGCGTTTCATCATGCGCGCCAACGTGATCCCGAGGATTCGTTGGGATCCGGAGGCCACCTGTCCGGCGATCGACATCCGCTCGTGGGCCAGGCCCCAGGAGATCGCCGCCAGCCCGGTGCCGGCGCGAGCGACGAGATGATCGGCGGGAACCCAGGTGTCGATGTGCACCGCTGCGGTGGCCAGGGGCCCGTTGCCGACCTTGCGGTAGGGCGTCTGGATCTCGACTTGGGAGGTCGGGACCGCGACGACGACGACGTTGCCGTGCCTGCTGTTCGGGTCGTGGTCGACGTTGCGGGCCACCACCATGATGTGATCGGCGATCGGCGACAGCGAAACGAACTTCTTGACGCCCTTGATCTCGAATCCGTCTCGGGCCGTGCGGACTTCGGTCTCCACGATCTGTAGGTCCGAACCGCCGGATTCCTCGGAGGCCGCGATGCACAGCACGGCGTCGCCGTGGACAGCCTGCTCGCAGATGGTGCGCAGATGGTCGGACTTGCCAAAGCGGCGCAACAGGGCGATCGCCGAATCGTGCAGGCTGACACCCACTCCGATGCCCGACGAGCCGGTCCGGCCCAGCGCGAAGGCCAGCTCTACGAGCTTGGCCACGTCGGGTTGCTGTCCGTCGCCCCACTTCTCGCTGAACACCCCGTTGCGGCCGAGGTGCTCGATGAGCTGACGCGGAAAGCTCTCGGTCGCCTCGGCTTCGGTGGTCCATGCCTTGACCTGGTCGTCGAACACCCGATCCAGCAGGTCGCGGTACTCGTCGATGGTGGTGGTTGCCGGCGCCGGGGTAGGGGTGAGCGCGGTCATGACTTCGCTGTCTCCAATTGTTGTTTGACCTCCAGGCGGCGCAGCTTGCCCGACGAGGTGCGGGGGAGTGATCCCGGTGCCAGGAACACCACGTCGGCGGGCACGATGCCGCACTCGGAGGCCACCTGCTGGATCACTTGGCTGCGGGCGTCGGCCTCGTCGGCGCCACGGAACTCGGCCGCGATCACCAGGCCGGCGCGGACCGACTTCTCACCGGCACCCACGGCCACGACGGCGCCCTCACGAACGCCCTTGACCTGAGCGGCAACCCGCTCGATCTCTGTCGGGAAGATGTTGCGTCCGGCCACCGTGATCAGTTCCTTGGTGCGCCCGCAGACCACCAAACCGCCGTCGACGAAATAGCCGAGATCGCCGGTGGCGAACCAGTCGCCGGGCTCCAGAGGTGTCTGGCCCAGGTAGCCCGACATCATCGAGGTGCCGCGAATCTCGACCTCACCCACCTCGCGGCCCACGATGCCGGCGTTGTCTTCGCTGGGGCGCAGGCGCACTTCCATCCCGGGGATGGCGTCGCCGAGGACCGCGAGTTGCTGCCGATTGGACCCGGCGTCCGTCGTGACGGTGATCTCGTCGAGAACCACCCCGAGTCCCGGAACCGGAACGGTTACCGCGCACGATGATTCGGCCATGCCGTACGACGGTGAGAGTGCGCCGGGGTTGAAGCCGAACCGGGACAGTTCGGTGCCGAACCGGCTCGTGGCCTCGCAATCCACCGGCTCGCCTCCGTTGAGCGCGAACCGAACGGCCGACAGGTCCAGATCGGTCAGGCGCTTGGAGTACTTGCCGATCAAGCCGTAGGCCATGTTCGGGGCGGCGGTCAGGCTGGCGCGGCTCTCGGTCAGCCAGCGCACCCAGCTGAACGGCGAGGCCGCGAAGGCCATTGTCGAAGCCTGCCACACCTCGATACCGCCGAGCGCTCCGGCCAGCAGGAAGGTCAGTCCCATGTCGTGGTACAGCGGCAGCCACGAGCATCCGATGTCACTGGGCGACAGGCTGATTCGATCGCTGAGTCCACGCAGATTGGCCAGCACCGCGTCCGGCGTCAGCTGTGCGGTGCGGGGCGTGCCGGTTGAACCGGCGGTGCCTTGAAGTACGGCGAACTGGCCGGTTCCCAGCGGCAGGGTGGTGGAGCGTTGAGGGTGGGCGACGATGGCGTCGTCGTGGATCTTGAGGTCGGTCTGGACCGTGCGCAGCAGGTCCAGGTAGCCGCCGTTGCTGAACACCGTGCCGACGCCGATGCCGGAGAACCGGTTCACGGTGGATTGTGCCCAGGTATCGGCGTCCGCACCTCGGATCGGGCCGGGTAGAACGGACAGTGCCGCGCCGGCCAGCAGGGCGCCGAGGACCGTCGCGATGCTCTCCACGGTGGGCTCACCGACCACGCCCACCGCCGTCGAAGCGTCCTGGCCGATCTGCTCGGCGACGTTCTCGGCGCGCGCGTACACCTGCCCCCACGGATGGCGGGTCCAGGTGCCGGTCCCGGGGTCGTACACCACGAGGTCGGCGTCGGTGGTGGTCAGTGACGCCGACAGCGCCGTGGCCAGCACGCTCACTGGCTGCTCTGCGCGGCAGGTACTTTCGCCAGGATGGCCGCCTCGAGGTCGCCGACGGTGTCACAGCTGAGCAGGTCTTCCTCGGACAGGGCGACACCGAGCTTGTCCTCGATCGCCACCATGCCGACTGCGAACGCCACCGAGTCCAGTCCGACGTCGTCGATGAGTCGTGACTCACTGGTCACCCGGCGGACATCGACGTTCATGTCGTCGCGAAGGATCTCGGTGAGGGCGGCACTGACCGCTTCGGATGTAGTCGACTGCATGGGGTGGCACGGTACACGGCGGAGGAAAGATAGGCTAGCCTTACCCGGCCGGCTGTGAGGTCAGTAACTGAAGCGGGCCAGATCGGTACCGCCGTGCCGGTGCCCGGCCTCGACCACGGTTGCCGAAGGCACCAGCTCGGCGCTGACCACGCCGTGCTCCCGGGTGATCTCGTCGACGATTTCGAAGGACGCCGCGATGCGTTCAGGGGTGTCCACCACGATGGTGGTCACCGGAACGTGCCTGCCGAGCTGGAACAGCCTGTCCCCGTGTGGTTTTTGCCCGTCGCTGTAGCCCCAGACCCCGCGCAGCACGGTGGCACCGCCTGCCGCGCCGGTCTGCATCAGCCTGCGCACGATGGCCCGGTGAATGGGCACCCCGTCGTGCTGTGCGGTCTCGGAGGTGTGGACCATCAGCTTCTGCCACAGCGGGCGGCCCTGGCCGTCGGTGCCGGGCAGCTCGGCCGGCCGGGTCAGCAGTAGGCCGCCCAGCTTGCACAGCTGCGCCCGCTCGACGGTGAGCAGGGGGTTGTTCTCCAGCAATTCGGTGAGTTCCGCGCGGACGGCATTCAGCTGGGCTCCGGTCCCGAGCCCGACGATCATCAGCGGTACCTCGGTGTTTCGGCTGAAGAACGCGGCGCGGCGACGCTGGCCATGCGCGGTGCCGTCCACGCCGAGGAACACCGTCGTCGCGGCGAAGCCACGCCGGTGCAGCAGGTCGCACACCGCACGGTAGGCCGGGACGCCGCTCACCCGGTGGTGGCGGCCGACGTACACGGTGAGCTTGCAGACGTCGGTGACGGTTGGCTCCGGCGACTGGCGGCGGATCAGCTGGGCCCGCTCCAGGGTGATCAGGCCACGGGGAACCAGCTCGACAGTGTGTCGGGCCAGCGCGGAAATCTTGTCGGCCGCATCGACGGCCGCGATGGTGATCGGGGGGTCCTCCGACGCGGTCAGTGTCTCGTCGGTGCGCAGGTGATGGCGCGGGCCGAAGCTGGAGATCCCGCGCAGCATCACGCTGATCGCGATGTCGCTGCCGCCGTAGAGATCCAGGAGCGCATCGGCGACGAAACGTTGGTCGTGGCGCAGTCTCTCGGCGAAGTACGCGGTCAGCTTGAGGTAATCGGTGGTAGTCACAGTCGGCTCCCGACCGTCATCCCCAGCCACGCCGCGATCAGCCCGAGCGCCACGCTGACGACAATGTTGCCCACCGCGGGCCAGATCCGGCGCTCCTCGCCGAGGCGCTGGGTTTCCAGCATCCAGGTGGAGAACGTGGTGTACGAGCCGACGAACGCGGTGCCGGCCAGCAGCGCGGCGTGACGGTCCAGGGCCAGGCCGCCGAGGAAGCCCAGCAGAAACGCGCCGCTGAGGTTGACCGCCAGGGTGCCGAACGGGAAGCCACGGGTGTGGCGGGCGGACACCGCGCGGTCGAGGAGTAACCGGCAGACCGCCCCGATGCCGCCGAGCAGCATCACACCGGTCCACACCAGGGCGGTCATCGGCGCGCTCATCCGCGCACCGCGGCCCGTCGGACCAGCCCGGTCGCGATCGCGACCGCGACCACGCCTGCGGCGATGCTGGCCGCGGTGTAGCCGGCGGCCAGCGCCCAGTGACCGTGCTCGATCATGGTGATCGTCTCGACCTGCATTGTGGAGAAGGTGGTCAGCCCGCCGCACAACCCGGTACCCCACAGCGGACGGCGGTAATTGGAGACCGGCAGCCGTTCCAGCAGTCGCGTGGTGAAGTACCCCAGCAGGAAGGCGCCGACGATGTTCACGATGAACGTCGGCCAAGGCCATTGATGCGGATTGTGGGCCCCGAGCACCGCCAGACCGGCGCGCGCCAGCGTGCCGAGGGCGCCGCCGACGAATACTGCGGCCAATTCTCGGGGGTCATGGCCAAACATGAAGTAAAAGTATGGCGTCTGGCGGGCGAGTGCCGGGCACCGACATCCGATCGGGAGCACAATCGGATCCATGGCTGCCAATCCCCGCGCCGGGCAACCGGCTCAACCCGAGGATCTGATCGACATCGCCGAGGTGGTGACCGCTTACTACACCGGCCAGCCCGATCCCGATGACATTGCGCAGCAGGTGGTGTTCGGTACCTCCGGGCACCGGGGTTCCAGCCTGGACACCGCGTTCAACGAGGGCCACATCCTGGCCACCACGCAGGCCATCGTCGAATACCGCGCCGCGCAGGGCACCACCGGTCCGCTGTTCCTCGGCCGTGACACCCATGCCTTGTCCGAACCGGCCTGGACATCAGCGCTCGAGGTGCTGGCCGCCAATGATGTTGTGGCGATGATCGATTCAGCCGACCGCTACACCCCGACGCCCGCGGTCAGCCACGCCATCCTGACCTTCAACCAGGGCCGGGATGCGGACCTGGCCGACGGTATCGTCGTCACCCCGTCGCACAACCCGCCGCGCGACGGTGGTTTCAAGTACAACCCGCCCAACGGCGGCCCGGCCGACACCGACGCCACCGGGTGGATTGCCAAGCGCGCCAACGAGATTTTGCGTGACGGGTTCAGGGACGTGAAACGCATGCCGCTGTCCCGGGCGCTGCAG
Organism: Mycobacterium syngnathidarum; assembly: GCF_001942625.1. Lineage (GTDB taxonomy): Bacteria > Actinomycetota > Actinomycetes > Mycobacteriales > Mycobacteriaceae > Mycobacterium > Mycobacterium syngnathidarum. Next base: position 99,312 of record NZ_MLCL01000023.1, on the reverse strand, counting down.
ACGGCGCAGCGTCACGATTACCTCGACGCCTATGTCTGCGATCTGGCCAATGTGGTGGACCTGCACGCGATCCGGGCCGAGGGCATCCGCATCGGTGCCGATCCGCTCGGCGGGGCCAGCGTGGACTACTGGGGCGCGATCGCCGAGCGCTACAACCTGGATCTCACCGTGGTGAATCCGCTGGTGGATGCGACGTGGCGGTTCATGACGCTGGATACCGACGGCAAGATCCGGATGGACTGCAGCTCGCCGAATGCGATGGCCTCGCTGATTGCCAATCGCGACGAGTACCAGATCGCGACCGGCAACGACGCCGACTCGGACCGGCACGGCATCGTCACCCTGGACGGCGGGCTGATGAATCCCAATCACTATCTGGCCGTGGCCATCGACTACCTCTACACCCACCGGCCGAACTGGCCGACGGCCACCGCGGTCGGCAAGACCGCGGTGAGCAGTTCGATCATCGACCGGGTGGTGGCCGGGCTGGATCGCAAGCTGGTCGAGGTGCCGGTCGGGTTCAAGTGGTTCGTCGACGGGCTGATCGGTGGCGGCATCGGTTTCGGTGGCGAGGAGAGCGCGGGGGCGTCGTTCCTGCGCACCGACGGATCGACCTGGACCACTGACAAGGACGGCATCATCCTGGCGCTGCTGGCCTCGGAGATCCTGGCGGTCACCGGGACGACGCCGTCGCAGCGGTATGCCGAACTGGCAGAACGCTACGGCTCGCCTACCTATGCGCGCATCGACGCCCCGGCCGATCGCGAGCAGAAATCCCGACTGGCCAAACTGTCGCCCGAGCAGGTCAGCGCCACCGAACTGGCCGGTGAGCCCATCACCGCCAAACTGACCTCCGCACCGGGCAACGGCGCCGCGTTGGGCGGGCTCAAGGTCACGACGGAGAACGCCTGGTTCGCCGCCCGGCCGTCGGGCACCGAGGACGTCTACAAGATCTACGCCGAGTCTTTCCTCGGCCCCGATCATCTGGCGGAGGTGCAGGAGGCCGCCAAGGATGTGGTGAATACAGTCATCGGGTGACTGTCAAGACCACGCAGAGCCTGCCCCGCGAGGTCTGGCTGCTGGTTTGCGCGAACGTGGTGGTCGCACTCGGTTACGGCGTCGTAGCGCCGGTACTTCCGAATTACGCCCGCCATTTCGGGGTCAGTATCGCCGCGGCCACTTTCGTGATCACCGCTTTCGCGGCGATGCGTCTGGTGGGCGCGCCGCCCGCAGGGGCCCTGGTGCAACGGCTGGGGGAGCGGCGGGTCTACATCAGTGGGCTGCTGATCGTCGCGGTGTCCACCGGGGCCTGCGCGTTCGCCCAGACCTATACCCAACTCTTGCTGTTCCGCTCGCTCGGCGGACTGGGCTCGGCGATGTTCACCGTGTCCTCACTGGGCCTGATGATCCGGATCTCGCCGCCGGACGCCCGCGGCCGCGTTGCCGGGCTGTTCGCCTCCGGATTTCTGGTCGGCTCGGTCGGCGGTCCGGTACTGGGTAGCTTGACCGCCGGCTTCGGACTGTCGGCACCGTTCTTGATCTACGGCGCGGCGCTGATGGTGGCGGCCGCGGTGGTGTTCGTCAGCCTGCGGCACTCGGAGTTGGCCGCCCCGGCCGTCGACGAGTTGCCCAAGGTATCGATGCGGGCGGTGCTGCGGCATCGTGCCTATCGTGCGGCGCTGTTCTCCAACTTCGCCTCCGGTTGGTCCTCGGTCGGACTGCGCATCGCATTGGTACCGCTGTTCGTGGTCGACGTGCTGGGGCGCAGCGCGGGTGCGGCGGGCCTGGCGCTGGCGACATTCGCGATCGGCAACGTCTCGGCGGTGGTGCCCAGCGGCTACCTCTCCGACCGGGTCGGGCGGCGGATGTTGGTGATCGTGGGGCTGACGGTCTCGGCTGCGGCGACGGTGGCGGTCGGCTTCAGCAACTCGCTGCCGCTGTTTCTGGTGTGCGCCTATGTGACCGGTGCGGCGACGGGGATGTTCGTCTCGCCCCAGCAGGCCGCGGTGGCCGACGTCGTCGGCAACAAGGCGCGGGGCGGGACGGCGGTCGCCACCTTCCAGATGATGTCGGACCTGGGCGCGATCGTCGGGTCCTTCGCCGTGGGCCAGATCGCCCTGCACGTCAGCTTCGCGGTCGCGTTCGTCACCACGGGGGTCATCATGTTGGCCGCGGCGGTCGGGTGGGTCTTCGCCCCGGAGACCCGTCCGACGGCTTCGCACGAGCACACCCCGGCCCGTCCGCTCGGACCCGATTCCGCCGATGAACTGCCCTGAGCTGCCGTTTTGGGTTAGACGGCCACTGTGGTGTAACTTCGTTGAGCACGACAACGGGGCTATGGCGCAGCTGGTAGCGCACCACACTGGCAGTGTGGGGGTCAGGGGTTCGAGTCCCCTTAGCTCCACGTTTGAGAAATCCGTTCCGACCACGAGGTTGGGGCGGGTTTTTTCGTTTGCTGTCGGGTCCGCGTTGTCGCGCTTGCCGGGCGCCGATCCGTCGGGGGCTCAGACGATGCACCCCTGCGCCAGGGACACGCCAGAGCGAGTTGGTGGGTGTTGGGAGGAACGGTCAGTCGCTGACGTTACCGTCACCGGTGAAGCACGGCATCACATGTCCCTTCACGATCGTGAGGGGACATGTGATCGTGTTCGTCGCCAGCATGTCGAGAGCCGCAACCGAAGGACGTGACCGTTGCCGAACAGCTCCATAAACCATTCTCGGATCGTCGCCCTCATTTGGGGCATCGCCGACGACGTTCTCCGCGATGTCTACGTGCGTAGCAAATACCGGGATGTGATTCTGCCCTTCACCGTGCTGCGTCGCCTCGACAGCGTGCTGGAGCCCACCCGCGACGCGGTAAAACAGATGAAGGAAACCCTCGACGGTGCGAACATCGCCAACCAGGACGGTCCGCTGCGGCAGGCGGCCGGGCAGGATTTCTACAACCACTCCGGCTTCACACTGAAAGATCTCCGCAATACGGCGAACTCGACCCGGTTGCGCCAGAACTTCGAGGCATACCTCGACGGCTTCTCGCCGAACGTGCAGGAGATCATCGACAATTTTGAGTTGCGACACCAACTTCCACGACTTACCAAGGCTGACGCCCTTGGCGCGCTGATCGAGAAGTTCCTTCAGCCCGACCTCGACCTCTCCCCGGCCGGTCTGGACAACCACGGCATGGGCACGGTGTTCGAGGAGCTGGTGCGCCGTTTCAACGAGGAGAACAACGAGGAGGCCGGTGAGCACTGGACCCCTCGCGATGCTGTGCGCTTGATGACCCGGTTGATGTTCGAGCCGATCGCCGATGCGATCCCGTCGGGCACCTATCGCTTGTACGACGGAGCGATGGGCACCGGTGGCATGCTCACCGTTGCCGAAGAGACCCTCAAAGACCTCACTGAGCCTGCTGGCAAGAAGATCTCCACCCACCTGTACGGCCAGGAGATCAATGCCGAGACCTACGCGATCGCCAAAGCTGACCTGATCCTCAAGGGCGAGGGCTCGGCCGCCGACAACATCAAAGGCGGCCCGGAGTATTCGACCCTGTCGAACGACGCCTTCGCCGGGCAGGAGTTCGACTTCATGCTCTCCAACCCGCCCTTCCGTAGAATGTCGGTGTGTTGTGGCAGGTTCTGTTGCTGTGGAACAACACGACGACGACTCCCGCTGGAGGTTGTGTTGGGCGCGGCAGCCTAACCGGCCGTACACCGCGAGGTCCGATGTCCTTGCAGACTTCCCCGATCTAGCCGAGCGTGAGGCTGCGCTCGGAATCCGCCCGGGGCAGCCGTTTCTCCTGATGCCCGATGGTCGACCGGACGTTGAGGCCCTGGAATTCTTCCGCTCGGCAGCGTTCCAATCGTTGGCGGCCGGGTCGCAGGAGGCCTACGCCCCGGACATCCAGCTGTTTCTCTCCTTCCTGTCCGTTCAAGGCATCGACTGGAGAACGGCGACGTTCGAGCATCTTGCCGACTATGAGTTCTGGCGGCGACGCGACCAGAAGAACCCGTATCGTGTTGGTGCGGCCACGTTTTCACGGGATCTGGCCGCAATCAAGAAGTTCTACGACTGGCAGCAGTGGCGCGGCAACGTGGCTGTTTCTCCTGTAGCCCTGCACAAGCCCAACTCGACCGGGGACTCGGACTTCACGCGGCTGCACCCGAGTGCTGTCCGCTCGGTCCAATTGAAGTGGCTGACGCCCCGGGCATACAAGCGCTGGCGCGACGTCGGCCTCGGCGGCTACCGCGGCGACGGGCGGCGGGATGCGACGTGGCGAGGACGCAACGACGGCCGTAATCTGGCGTTCGCCGAAGTGCTGTGGTCGAGCGGACTGCGACTGCGTGAAGCCGGAACACTCGTCCTGGGAGAAATCCCCAACGCTGACAGCCAAGTGCGTTACGCCAAGGCCCGAGTCGGCCAAGCCGTCGCGAAAGGTCGCGGCCGCGATTTCTGGATCAGCACCGCAGCACTGAAACACATTGACAACTACCGGATTTCAACCCGAGCCGCGGCAGTTCACCGAGCCCGCTCCGAAGGTCGTTACGACGCACTGACCGACATCAAAATCGTCGACACGGTGGACCATCACCGCCGTGTCCACTTCACCAACCGGGACGGCAGTAAGGGGACAGTACCGCTGGACAGTCTCGACGCGAATGATCGACTCAACTTCTACATCACCACTGATCACGGGAATGAACCCTGGATGGTCTGGCTGTCCGAAGCCGGCCTGCCGTTGCCCTACCGCACCTGGGAGGCGATCTTCTCCACGGCCAACGATCGGTGTCAGACCCTTGGGGTAGACATCCATTGTCACCCGCATATGCTGCGCCACTCGTTCGCCCTGAGGATGTTGGTCATATTGATCTACGCACACGAACGCAAGATGGGCATCACCCCTGCCGAACGGCGCGAGTATCGCCACATCTTCGGGGACCCTTGGGTTTTGGTTCAAACATTACTTGGCCACGCGAACCTGGAAACTACGCGGGACTGCTATCTCGAACCGGTGTCGGGCCTGCAGGTCGACCTGTTCCTCAATGACGACATGGCCGACGACGCATCGATCGCCGACTTCATCACACACATCGCGACGGCGGCTCCCGGCATCGTCGACACCGAGGAGCAGTGAGCGGTGGCCTCGCGTAGGACAGCGGCACTCCCCACCGGCAAGTACGCCCGACCCGCAGCAGTGGACCCTGAGCTTCGAGAGCTCTGCTTCACCGACGAGGCGGGACGCACGAAGACATTCTCATTCGATGACGTCCACGGGCCCGCTGAACTGATCGACGACCTCGTCACCGCGCTGGCAAACGGGTCCCAATCCGGTGGCCGTTGGCGCACAATGGCGACCGTCGACGCGGCGGTGGGCGCCGCGCGGCAACTGATCACCTACCTGGGGACGGAGTTCCCCGACGTCCACTCGATCGCCGATTTCGGGCCCGAGGTGTGGTGGGCGTGGCGGACTGTCAAGGAAAGCCAGGCCCGTTGGCCGGGGCAAGTGAATCTCATGCGGGCCGTGCTGTCGGAGTCCCCACGACTTTCCGAAACCACACGGAAGGCGATGCGCGCGAAGGCTGTGAAGCCTCGGAAACGCCTACCGGAGAATGATTCCTACAGTCGCGACGAGTTCGGGCGGATCCGCAGTGCCGCCAAGGGCGAGGTACGCCAAGCGCTCCGCAGAATCCGGACCAACACCGAGAGGCTGTACCAGTACCGCGCGGTTGGTGATGTCGGTGACGGAATCACGTTCAAGGTCGGCGGGGAGCGGTGGAGCACAGGATCCCTGCTGGAGTATCTGTCGCGAAACGGGATGCTTCCTACTCAGTACCTCGCCAACCGGGTGGTCCTCAAGGGCTGCTTCGATCTGGCCGGTGTGTCCAATCCGGCGCAGGCACTGTTCCCGTCGATACGGGAAATCTATTGCTTGATGGTACTTCTCGTGTGCGAGCGAGGGTTCAACCTCTCCGTCATGGACAACCTCACCGTGACGTCGTTCAGGGCATCCGACGGTGCCGGTGAAGACTCGGTATACACCGTCAACACCGACAAACCGAGAAGAGGAACCAAGCGCTACAGCGCCGAAATCCTCGCCGGCGAGGCCGGAAAGCTCTGGGAGAACGCTCTCCGCTTGACCGAGCCATGCCGCACCGCACTTGCACAGCTCGGAACCCCGTCGGAGAAGTTGCTCATCGCCCACCGGCACAAGAACCTCACCGACGATGGCCCGTTCCGGCAGGAATGGTTGACCGCGGGAATCGGCGATCACTACATGGCCGATGCCGGCCTGCTGGCAGACGACGGCACACCGTTGCGGGTGAGTCTGCGACGGCTGCGATTGTCCGAGCAGGTGTTGAACCAACATGCCCGGCAGAACAGCGAATCCGTCAGCGAAGACACCTACCGCAGCCCCGACCCGGCCACTGCAGACGAGGCTGCCGACACCATCATTGACGGACAGGCCGATGCTGTGGCTCACGCCAGAGCCACGGTCGCGATCCGCTCGCTGAGTGCCGCCGAGGTGATTGCCGCCCGCAGAGATCCGGACACCGCCGCGACACAGCTGGGTATCCCGGTGCCGACACTGAAGCTACTGCTTGCGGGACACCTCGACACCGCCACCACCGCGTGCACCGACTTCTTGAACAGCCCGTTCGCGGCCACCGCGGGCGAACCGTGCCCGGCCTCATTCTTCGCCTGCTTTACCTGCACGAACGCGGTTATCACCCCCGATCATCTGCCGCGTCTGGTCACGCTGCTTGATGCCCTCGACAACGTGGCCACCCTCGTTGCCCCGGCCCGATGGGAGACGGACTACCGAGACCACTACGCCCGACTGCAAGCGATTCTCGAACAGAACGCGACCAACGCCGAGATCGGCGATGCCCGCCGCCATGTCACCGACGCTGATCGCGAAGTCGTCACTGCGCTCATCGGAAGGAATCTCGACGCGTGAGCACCGCAGCAGCCAACTCGTGGTCACCACAGACTGGTCAGCTCGAACTTGACGACGCCGAACCTGTTATCGCCGACATTGAGCGCGTGCCTGAAGCACTGCGAGGAAATCTCTCCACCGTGGGCGCCAACCGATGGGATCTCACACCGTTGGTGCAGAAACAGACCGTGTCGGGCAAGTTGAGCATCGCCTTCGACACCTTCCCGCCGAACTATGTCGCCACGGCCAAGCGATTGATCTGGGCGAGCATCAACAAGCCGACACCGGTCGAGGATCTGGAGCGCTCCTCGGCGGCGCGTAGTCAACTCGCGCCGGTAACCGTTTGCACGTTCGCGCGATTCCTGCGGCAGTGGATGACGTGGCTGGCAGAGAAGGACATTCACGAGTTCAGCGCGGTCACCGATGCCATCTACGACGAATATGCGGAGCATCTCAAACGACACCGCGGCTCACGAGAGAACGTGGGCAACATACTCTTCGCCGTCACCCGTGCCTGGCTCTACGCTCCCTACCTCCCCGAAGCCGACCGTCTCGCACGCCCACCATGGGAGAACAGCCATATCGGACGCACCTCGGTGCTCGGCCCCGCCAACTGGTCCAGTGAGAACAAGACCGCCCCCATCCACCCGCAGACGATGGCCGGCCTTCTGGTCTGGGCGCTGCGCTTCGTCACCGACTTCAGCGACGACATCCTGACCGCAATGGCACTGAAAGCGACACCTTGCGATGTTCCGGCGAGCCTCCAGGCTCTGACGCCCTATCAACGGTTTCGCGCGTATGTTGAAGAGCGGCGTCGGGATTCACAGACGGTGCCTGGGTGGGTAGCTTCCAATCGGCCGCACATGCGTTCTCTGGCAAAGGGATTCATCGGCTGGCAGTTGGGCCTGTCTCCCGAAGAGACACAGGTGATGAATTCGCACTGGCCGATAGCCGGCCTGAGCGCCAGCGACGAAGCGCATCTGCCCATGCCGATCACCGCCTCCGTCGACGGAATGGACTGGACCCCGTCGATCAACTTCTACGAGGTCGAGGAGCTATGCCGCCATCTGGCCACCGCCGCGTTCGTGGTCATCGCCTACCTGACCGGGATGCGGGGCGAGGAGTGCCGCGCACTGGAGCGCGGCGGCTGCCGAACCCACACCGATCCCGCGACCGGGCAACTCCATTACCGTCTTCACGGCAGAACCTTCAAAGGTGCACTTGATAAGTCGGGCAACGCAATACCCGCCGGCGTCGAACGGGAACAACCCTGGCTGGCCATCGCGCCGGTGGCGAAAGCCGTTGCCGTGATGGAAGCACTGAACCCCACTTCTCAACTTCTGTTTCCGATCGACGCGTTCTCGCTATGGCCCTGCGGTGTCAACGCGGGGAAAGCCGTGCACGCCCGCATGGTCCGGGACCGAATCCAGGACTTGATCGATTGGAGCAATCGCGCCGCCGTGAGGCTCGAACGTCCCCACGAGGTGATCCCCGCCGATCCCGAGGAAGCCGTGACCGTCAAGCGGTTCAGGCGCACGCTGGCCTGGTTCATCTACCGCAAGCCAGGCGGCCGAGTGGCCCTCGGCGTGCAGTACGGGCACCTACGCGGCTACACCACCGATGGCTACGGATCACGGGTCGCCAGCGGTCTCAGAGACGTCTTTCCGATGGAGGAGGCCCTCGCCCGAGCCGACTACCTCGAAGACGCACATCAACGCCTCGAAAGCGGTGAGCAGGTCAGCGGCCCAGCCGCCGGCCGATACACCCAGGCCATCCACACCTTCGACCGGCAATTCCGCGGCCGTTACATGAGCAACAAGCAGGCAGCTGCCCTGCGCGCCAATCCCCAGCTGCGCATCTACGACAACCCGCAACAGTTCGTCACCTGCTGCTACGACCAGTCCAAGGCTCTGTGCCACCCCGACCGGCAGATCACGGCAAGCCAGCACCGATCACCTGATGTCTCGCACTGTCAACCCGGATGCGGCAATATCGCCCGAACCGACCAGAACATCGCCCAGATCGTCGACGCAGTCACTCGGCACCAGGCCGAGATCGCCTCGCCCACAACGCCGATACCGCTGCGCGGCCGGCTCGAACAACGCATCATCGCCCTTCAAGCCCTCGTCGACGAGCATCAGAACGATGGGAAGCCGCGATGACCGAGCAGGCTGATGAACAGGTCCGCCGCGCGATCCGCGACGCGATGGACCGGCTTATCGCCGACAGCCCACTGCACTCCGACGGCAAACTCACCGTGAAGTCACTCGCCGTCGAGGCTTGCGTCAAGCGCTGGTTGCTCACCCACCGGCACACCGACCTCCAGGACGAGTTCCGTGCCCGGATCGCCAGCACCAACACCGAGCCCCCAATCCTGGAGGCACTCCGCGAGGAGAAGACCGACGCTCAGAAGCGCGTGAAAGAACTCACCGCCGAGGTCACGGCGCTCACCTCGACCATTCATCAGCTGGAGCGGATCATCCAGGTCCTGGCGCTGGAAAACCAGCAACTCCGGTCAAGCGACCCGGGCCTGCGCAAAGTCGTACCGCTGCGAACCGGCGGCGGCTCATGACGCCATGTCCAGCGGTATGCGGGGCGCGCGTGGCCCGACTTGCCCAGAAATGGTCTTGATGCTGACAGACTTGTCGGGCCGGGGCGGGTACGCATCAGACCCCGAGCACCGGCCGAGATCGCAGGAAAAGGAGCGCACCAGGTGGCGTTGAAGAAGTCGGATCTCTACTCATCGCTGTGGGCGAGCTGTGATCAACTGCGCGGTGGCATGGACGCCAGCCAGTACAAGGATTACATCCTGACGCTGCTGTTCGTGAAGTACGTCTCCGACAAGGCCAAGACGGACGCCAACAGCCTCATCGAGGTACCTGCGGGCGGGTCGTTCGACGACATGCTCGCCGCTAAGGGCGACAAGGAGATCGGCGACCGCTTCAACAAGATCATCGCCCGGCTGGCCGAAGCCAACGATCTGCGCAACGTCATCGACCAGGCTGACTTCAACGACAAGGAGAAGCTCGGCAACGGCAAGGAAATGCAAGACCGTCTCTCCAAGCTGGTCACCATCTTCAACGATCTGGACTTCCGCGGTTCCCGCGCCGAAGGCGACGATCTGCTCGGCGACGCATACGAGTACCTGATGCGCCACTTCGCCACCGAATCAGGCAAGAGCAAGGGTCAGTTCTACACGCCCGCTGAGGTCTCCCGCATACTCGCCAAAGTGGTCGGGATCGGGCCGAACACCCGCCAAGACCAGACTGTCTACGACCCCGCTTGCGGTTCCGGTTCACTACTCCTCAAGGCTGCCGCCGAAGCGCCACGCGGCATGACGATCTACGGCCAGGAGAAGGACAATGCCACTTGGGCGCTGTCCAAGATGAACATGATCCTGCACGGTAACGAGATCGCCGATATCGAAAAGGGCGACTCCATCACCAGTCCGAAGTTCACCAAGGGTGACCACCTGCGAACGTTCGACTACATCGTCATGAATCCGCCATTCTCGGTGAAGTCGTGGAACAACGGCCTGGAGAACGATTACGGCCGCTTCGAATACGGCCGCCCACCGGAGAAGAACGGGGACTACGCCTTCCTGCTCCACGCCCTCACCTCGCTCAAGAGCACCGGCAAGGCCGCGATTATCTTGCCGCACGGCGTGTTGTTCCGCGGCAACGCCGAAGCCACCATCCGCGCCCGTCTACTCAAGCAAGGCTTCATCAAGGGGGTCATCGGTTTGCCGGCAAACCTGTTCTACGGCACCGGCATCCCGGCCTGCGTGGTGATCCTCGACAAGGAGAACGCGGTAGGACGCACGGGCGTCTTCATGATCGACGCATCCAAGGGCTTCATGAAGGACGGCAACAAGAACCGCCTCCGTAGCCAGGATATCCACAAGGTCGTTGACACCTTCAACAAGCAGATCGAGATCGACCGTTACTCACGTATGGTGCCGATGAGCGAGATCGCCGACCCCAAGAACGACTACAACCTCAACATCCCGCGCTACATCGACTCATCCGAACCTGAGGATCTGCAAGACCTGTCCGCCCACCTGCACGGCGGCATCCCCGACCGCGACCTCGATGCCCTGCAAAGCTATTGGGACGCCTTCCCGCAGCTCCGTAGTCAGATCTTCACCCCGAACCGCCCCGGCTACAGCGACCTCGCCATCGACGTCAGCGCCGTGCAGCAGGCCATCTTCGACGCACCCGGCTTCCACAAGCTCCGTGACGAAGCCACCGGAATCGTCGCGGATTGGCTCACCACGTACCGCGACACTCTGGCCGGCATCACCCCTAACACCACGCCGAACGAGCTCATCGCCACTATCAGCGACGACCTGCTGGCACGCTTCAAGCCAATGCCGCTACTCAACGAGTACGACGTCTACGAACAGCTCATGACCTACTGGCACGGCACCATGCACGACGACGTCTACCTGATCATGGCCGACGGCTGGCAGGATGCCGCCAAGCCGCGAAAGACCATCGAAGACAAGGAGCGCAAGCTCACCGAAACCCCAGACCTCGTGGTCGGTTCCGGACGTAGCGCCACCAAGTACAAGATGGACCTCATTCCACCCACACTGATCGTTGCGCGCTACTTCGCCAACGAGCAGGCCAAGGTCGACGACCTCGCTGCTGCAGCCGAGGAGGCTACCCGCGCCGTCGAGGAATACGTCGAGGTACACGGCGTCGAAGACGGGCTGCTCGCCGATGCCATGGAGGAAGACAAGATCTCCAAGGTGCTCGTTGCTGCGCGACTGAAGGCGATCAAATCCGGCGGCGATCCGGACGAGATCAAGGCCCTGCAGCATGCCACCAAGCTTTTCAACGCCGAAGCGGCCGCCAAGAAGGCGGTCAAGGACGCCCAGACCAAACTCGACCTGGCCACCCTCAAGAAGTACGGCGAGCTGACCGAAGTCGAGATCAAGACACTCGTGCTCGATGACAAATGGCAGGCAACCGTTGTGCGACGTGTCGCGGGTGAAGTCGAAGCGCTCACGCTCGACCTTGTTGCGCGCATCCAGCTACTAGGCGAACGCTACGCATCGACCGTTGGTGCACTCGAATCCGAACTAGCCGATCTTGAGGCGAAGGTGGCGGGTCATTTGACCGATATGGGGGTCAAATGAGTAAGTCCCTATTGCCGAAGGATTGGAGTGAGGCCACTCTCACTGAGCTTGGTGCTTTCAAGAACGGGATCAACAAGGGTTCAGACTCGTTCGGCCATGGCTTCCCGTTCGTGAATCTTATGGACGTGTTCGGAGTCGCCGCGATAGGTGAAGCGACTACGCTGGGGTTGATCGATTCGTCGAAGGCCGAGCGCCGAACTTATGGTCTTCGCGAAGGTGACGTTCTGTTCGTCCGCTCGTCGGTAAAGCCGAGTGGGGTCGGCCTCGCCACTTTGGTCACCAGCTCATTGCCCGACACCGTATTCAGCGGGTTTCTGTTGCGCTTTCGCAGCGATGGCCGGTTGGCCAACTCATTTAAGGCATATCTGTTCTCTGAGGCGGGATTTCGTACTCGGGTTATCAGTGCGAGCACGGTGAGCGCCAATACGAACATTAATCAGCGCTCACTCGGATCCCTGACCGTTCACTTTCCACGGTCGAAAGCTGAGCAAGAGTCCATCGCACAAGCGCTTGCTGATGCCGACGGCCTAATCGCCTCCCTCGAACGCCTCATCGCCAAGAAGCAGGCGATCAAGCAGGGCATGATGCAGCAGCTCCTGACTGGCCGCACGCGCCTGCCAGGGTTTGAGGACGACTGGAGAGAATCTACCCTTGGAGGTCTTGCACGAGTGACGGGTGGTGGGACTCCCTCGACCGGTATCAATGCATACTGGGGTGGGCGCATCCCGTGGTTTACCCCTGCGGAGATTCGCTCAAATGGTTCGGGTCTTGTGTCTCACTCGGCACGAACCATCACTGCAGAAGGACTTGCCTGCTCTGCAGCGTCCTTGCTGCCCGCGGGAACCGTATTGGTGACTTCACGTGCAAGCATCGGCAACTGTGCCGTTGCGGCGGTGCCGGTGACGACAAACCAGGGTTTCGCATCGATGATCCCGAAAGACCCGCGCTCAACTTGGTTTCTTTACTACTGGACTCAGCAGAACAGATCAGAATTTGAGTCTCGCGCAGCTGGCAGTACGTTCCTTGAGATCAGTGCCAGCAAGGTCTCGGCGATTCCATTGGATCAGCCAAGCCTCGAAGAGCAGGCTGCGATCGGTGTGGCAATTCGGGACGTAGATGATGAACTTGACGCACTCGATAGGCGACTCGCCAAGGCGCGCGCCATCAAAGACGGCATGATGCAGCAGCTTCTGACTGGCCGCGTCCGCCTGCCTTTGGAGGCAGCGTCATGAACACCGAATGGGCTATCGAGCAACTCGACGAATTCATCAGGGCCACGACCGTGACTTATGTCCCTTCTCCGCCGAACTCGATCGGCTTCCATAGCTATAAGACAGCGATCCCTGAGGACGAAGTCGTCAAACGTGCCCAGGTTATTGAGCAGATTCTTGATCGAGTTGTTCCGGGTTGGCGAAGCGAGATCAAGAAGAAGGATCGTCAGAAGTGGTCAGTCCACTACGAGGCCTCGATTCGAGCTCGTGAGGAGCTTGTTCGCGCTGAGGAAGTCCGGGAGAACCTCGGTGAGAACGCGCCAGAACTTTCTGCGGCGGAGCTTCATGCGTGGATTTGGGAAGGCGCCAAGTCGCTTTGGCAGTCTGGCCACTATCGCGAAGCGGTCGGTGGCGCGATTCGAAAGCTCAACGCCGAGACGCAGAACAAGGTCGGTCGCCGTGATGTGAGCGAGACTGACCTGTTCAAACAAGTGTTCTCCTTGGACGAGCCAAAACCTGGAAAGTCACGTCTGCGTCGAGTCAAAGATGATGGCAGCGACACCTACAAATCGGTGCAGCGTGGCGCGATGAGCCTGGCCGAAGGCATCTTCGCTGGTATCCGCAATCCACTGAGTCATGAGGTCGACCAGGAACTGAGCGAGCAGGAGGCGCTGGAGTACCTCGCGGCACTTAGTGTGCTGGGTCGCTGGGTCGATCAGTCTGACGTGGAGGCCGTTCCATGAGCGACGTCGGCCAAGTCGAGCGCAAAGCCCAAAACCGCATAGTCGCGCTGTTCCGCGACCAGCTCGGCTACGATTACCTCGGCAATTGGGGGTACCGCGAGGGTAACGCGAACGTCGAGACTGAGCTGCTGGTGCAGAACCTGCGCGCTCGCGGCTACGACGACAACCTGATCAACCGCGCCCTCGATCAACTCGGTAAAGCTGCCTCTGTCGGCGCCGGCCACGACCTCTACGAGGCCAACAGGGACGTCTACGGCCTGCTGCGCTACGGCGTGAAGGTCAAGCCCGGCGTGGGCGAACAGAGCCAGACGGTCTGGCTGATTGACTGGAAGAACCCGGACGCCAACCACTTCGCCGTGGTCGAAGAAGTTACGGTGCTCGGCCACCACACCAAGCGCCCCGATGTGGTGCTGTACGTCAACGGACTGGCGCTCGCGACGCTGGAACTTAAACGCTCCAAAGTTGCTCTGTCCGAAGGTATCCGACAGACCATCGGCAATCAGAAGCCGGAGTTCATCCGCTCGTTCTTCTCGACCGTGCAGTTCGTCTTCGCCGGCAACGACGTCGAAGGGTTACGCTACGGCGTCATCGACACACCGGAGAAGTACTGGCTGGAATGGAAAGAACCGTCCGACGTCGAGGATCCACTCGACCGAGCGCTGCTCCAGATGTGTAGCAAACCGCGTCTGCTCGAATTGATCCACGATTTTGTCGTCTTCGACGCGGGTGTCAAGAAGTGCCCGCGTCACAATCAGTATTTCGGCGTAAAGGCGGCGCAGGAGCGCATAGCCAAGCGTGAGGGTGGCATCATTTGGCACACCCAGGGTTCGGGCAAGAGCTTGACGATGGTGTGGCTGGCCAAGTGGATTCGTGAGAACCAGCCCGATGCGCGGGTGCTGTTGATCACTGACCGCACGGAGCTCGATGAACAGATCGAGAGGGTGTTTGGTGGCGTCAACGAGCAGATCTACCGCACCACGAGCGGCGCCGACCTGATCGGCACACTCAACGCCAGCGAGGAATGGCTGGTCTGTTCGCTAGTGCACAAGTTCCGCGCCGCCGACGGCGATACGGATGACGACGAGGCGACCGCCGAGTTCATCAAGCAGCTGCAGGCCACGGTCCCGAAGGATTTCAAGGCCAAGGGCAACATCTTCGTGTTTGTTGACGAGGCCCACCGCACCCAGTCCGGCAAGATGCACACCGCCATGAAGGCGTTGCTGCCCGAGGCAATGTTCATCGGCTTCACTGGCACCCCGCTACTCAAGGCCGACAAAGCCACCAGCATCGAGACCTTCGGCACGTTCATCCACACGTACAAGTTGAATGAAGCCGTCCCCGACGGTGTCGTGCTCGACTTGCAGTACGAGGCCCGCGACATCGATCAGGATCTGATGTCACCTGAGCTGGTGGACAAGTGGTTCGAAGTCAAGACCAAGGGCATGACCGATCTGTCTAAGGCTGAGCTCAAAAAGCGTTGGGGCACCATGAAGAAGGTCGTCTCCAGTGAGCCACGCGCCAAGCAGATCGTCAACGACATCCTGCTCGACATGGAGACCAAGCCCCGCCTGATGGACAGGCGCGGCAACGCTATGCTCGTCGGCTCATCCATCTACCAGGCCTGCAAGTTCTACGAGCTGTTCTGCAACGCCGGCTTCAAGGGCAAGTGCGCCATCGTCACCAGCTACATCCCCAACGCCAGTGACATTGCCAAAGAAGACTCCGGCGAAGGCAAGACCGAGAAGATTCGCCAGTACGACATCTACCGCAAGATGCTGGGCGACTACTTCGACGAACCCGAAGATGCCGCCGTCGGCAAGGTCGAAGAGTTCGAGAAAGCAGTCAAGAAGCAGTTCATCGAGAACCCCGGCCAGATGCGCCTGCTGATCGTGGTCGACAAGCTGCTGACCGGCTTTGACGCCCCGAGTGCCACCTACCTCTACATCGACAAGAAGATGCGCGATCACGGCCTCTTCCAAGCCATCTGCCGCGTCAATCGGCTCGACGGCGACGACAAGGACTATGGCTACATCGTCGACTACCAGGATCTGTTCAACTCGCTCAAAGCCGCGATCTCCGACTACACCTCCGGTGCACTGGACGGCTACGAGAAGAAAGACATCGAGGGACTGCTCTCCGACCGCATCGAGAAGGCCCGCGAAAACCTCGATGAAGCGCTCGAACATATCCGCGCCCTGGTCGAACCCGTTGCGCCACCGAAAAGCACGCTGCAGTACCAGCAGTACTTCTGCGCCGTCGAGCAGGGCAACACCGAACAGTTGAAGGCCAACGAGCCCAAGCGTGTCGAGCTGTACAAAGCCGTTGCCGCCGTCACCCGCGCCTACGCCAACCTCGCCAACGACATGACCACCGCTGGTTACAGCGCGGCCGAGGCAGAAGCGATCAAGTCCGAGATCGCACACTACGTCGACGTGCGCGCTGAGGTGAAACTCGGTGCGGGCGAAGACGTCGACTTCAAGCAGTACGAAGCCGGCATGCGGTTCCTGCTCGACACCTACATCCAGGCCGGCGCGTCGGAAGTCGTCTCCGACTTCGAAGACACCGGACTGATCGACTTCATCGTCGAACTCGGCGCCGGGGCGATCGACAAGCTCCCCACCGGGATCAAGAACGACCCCGAGGCGGTCGCCGCGACCATCACCAACAACATGCGCAAGGTGATCATCGACGAGCACGCGATGAACCCGAAGTACTACGACAAGATGAGCGAACTGCTAGACGCCATTATCGAACAGCGCCGCCAGCAGGCCATCGACTACCGGGAGTACCTGGCCAAGCTGCTCGACGCCGCCCAGAAGCTCGGCAGTAAGGAATCCGACACTAAATACCCCAACTGGGCCGACAACGGCGCACGCCGCGCTCTGATCGACTTCGGATGGCCTGACCCGACGATGCCGATCCAAGTGGACACCGCGATCCTGACGAGCAAGCCGCACGACTGGGTTGGCAACACGATGAAGGAGAAAGTCGTCAAGCGGGCGATCAGCCGCACACTGCCCGACGACTTCGACCGACTCGATGAACTGTTTGAACTGGTAAAGGCACGCGATGAGTACCGCTAACGCCTACCTCACCATCCGTGGCATCGACGTCGACGTGATCTACAAGGACATCAAGAACCTGCACATCGGCGTCTATCCACCGATGGGCCGCGTGCGGGTGGCCGCGCCGACGCGACTCGGCGACGACCAAGTGCGTCTCGCTGTCATCCAACGACTGCCGTGGATCAAACGCCAACGCGCGCAACTCCGTTCGACCGACCGGCAGTCTGAGCGCGAGATGGTTACCGGAGAATCGCACTACGTCTGGGGTGTGCGTCGCCGGCTCAAAGTCGTTGAACGGCCGGGCCGTGCCCACGTGGAGGTCGATGGTGACCGACTGATCCTGTACGTGTCGTCTGACCGTGACGCCGAGCAGCGCCGCACGGTCCTCGACACCTGGTACCGGACGCAGTTGCGCGAGGCCATCCCCGGTTTGATCTCAACCTGGGAGTCAAAGCTCGACACCCGGGTACCGGACTGGATCATCCGTCGCATGCGCACCAAATGGGGAACCTGCAACCGAGAAACCCGGCGGCTGACGTTCAATGTCGAACTCGCCAAGAAACATCCGGATTGCTTGGAGTACATCGTCGTTCACGAGATGATGCACTACTTCGAGCGCAACCACGGCGACCAATTCACCAAGCTCATGGATGACGCGATGCCCGACTGGCGAACCCGACGCGATCGACTCAACGATGCTCCGCTGGCCGATGAGAAGTGGGGGTAGTGGGCGGGGTGAGCGAGGCAAGTCCAGGGCGCAGGATTGCCGCGCTATTACGAAACATGACATCGCATGGCCAGTAATGATTTTCCCGCACAGACAGCGAGTTCGCTTGGTCAGTTCTGGTTACCTGACCTCAGTGATTCACGTGTGACTGGAATGCTTGAGGTGGACGGTACCGAAGTACGCCTTGAGGTGAGCCCCGAACTGACACCACGGTTTTCGATAGAAGAGACCGGGCCCGGCAGCGCAGCGATGAAGGTGCGTGACGATCCTGACGACATGGTCATCTTCGGATCCATCCCACTACGCCCGAGCAAGATAACCCTATGGGACGCGTACACAACCCATCGCAGGTCAGTCGGCGGGCTCTTCTTTGGTAGGCCTAACACCGACCCTTCCATGCAACGGCTTGCGGCCACGTGGTGCGTCGTCGGCGAACACCTACCCGATCCTGACGTCCTCGTGCAGGGAATCCGCCCTGATGTCACGAACCTCGGTGAATGGGCCGCCATCCCCTCCCTTTCAACAACGATTCATCTCGATGATCGGCTGAAGCTCGACTGGCACATGGACCTGCGAGGCAAGTCGCTGGATGCTGAACTCGACGGTGGCGCAGGCTATGTCACGCTTGGTCCTTCCGTGACGCACCGGCCCCCTGACATTCGAGGCTTCCATGTCAAGGCCACCAGCCAGCTGGAGTTCGAACTCTTCCGCGGTTGGAGCATTACTGACGTGGGGGTACGTGTCCTGAATCCGCTCGCCGACCTTATGACCCTAATCTCAGGCAAACCATGCTCCATACGGTCGCTAGACGTTTGGGCAGGCAAATGGTGTTCGGTGCATGGCTACCGCATCGACCCCTCTGCCCCTGAGACGGCAGGCGAGCTACTTTTCACGCGGCTGGAGGTGGGCCTCGAGTTTCTTCCTCGATGGCTTGAGATACATCGTCGTACAACGCCGGTGCCGCAGATTCTTGCCGCCGTGATCCGAAACGAATTCCCTACAGTTGAGTCCGATGCGCTATCCCTAGCCACTGCCGTCGAGGCGCTCCACCGGACCCTCCACTGCGACGCTCGCCGATTCAGCACCGAACAAATCGACGCATCGCTGTCGGCGGTAGCTTCATCAGATATACCCTCTGAGATCGCCGACAGCTTCTCGTCGGCACTACGCAACTATTGGCACGAGTGCAGCTACCCACAGCGGGTAGCGGCGCTGGCCGCCCCGGTTGTCCAAGCTGTTCCAGCCTGCGTTGGACGTCTGGGACGATGGAAGAAAGAAGTTGTCGATCAGCGCATCGCCTTAGCCCACGGGCTCGGGCAGAATGGCCTCAGCGTCGAAAGACTCCGCCAAATGCTCGCCCTCAACCAGTCGCTGCATTGGATGCTGACACTTCGTCTGTTGATCGAGGCGGGAGTGCAGGATTCTGTGCTCGCGGCCGCGACCGGACAGTCGGAACGCTTCAGCAATCAGTGTGCAAATTGGACACACGAATGGCCACGGATTTTCGCAGGTTAAGGCGCGCCTCGACGATGGTCAGCCTTCCGCTCCGTAGCGCCCCGTTCGGTGTCGAGAGTCGCTTTGCCCAGCATCGCCGCGGTGGTCGGCTAGTCCACTGAGGAATCTTCCCGATCCTGCTTCACGATTTCGTCGATCTGATCAACGAACCAAACGAATCCAAGGTCGGACTCGTCGCTTGTTCGTCCCGAGTACACACCAACAAGTTCAGAATGATTCCCGGTGCTCAGACCCGGTTTCCCGTCCTTGGCTATCACAAACTGTCGCATCGGGACATGCCGGATTACCGGTGATCCTGACTGGCCTTTGCGCGTACGCGCGTCGACGAGCATCAGTGGCAGGATCTCACCGTTGCGCATATGGCCGAATGTCGGTTCGGATGCGATCGTTCCGCGAATCCACAGTGGGAGGAACGGCCCAGTGGAAATGCGATACGGGAATCCGACGATGAAAACGTCAGCACCGGCGCTCAAACGAGGCCATTCGATCTCTTGCGACATGTCAACGCCGGTGCGAGGTTCATTCCACCTCGACAACACCGTTCGTGCGGGGAGACGCGCAAGCGACAGCGCGACAACGTCCATGCTCTTTCCGAGTGCCGGGTGCTCTAGCCAAGCGGGACTCCAATCCTCACGTAGCAACGGCAGCAGATACTGACTGATCGGCATCTGTACCTGCGCCGTGGTCGGGTTGCCCGGCGATGCCGTGAGCTGCCAGCCTGCCTCAGTCGGAGGAGGCGCCAGGAATGTCAGCCTGAAATGGGTTGGCGATACAGCGTACTCCCCGAGGTACTCACCAGTTTCCGGGTGCTTACCGGTCACGTTGTGCCAGGCCGTGATGAGGTAGTTGGCCCCGTCAGATTCATAGAAGAACGCGGTCCCTGTGGCAAGTTCACGGAGTTCGCTTCCTTTGGTAGCAACGGGGCCGTCGGGGCAGTACACCATGTCGATGTAGACCGAGCGGACCGACTCTCGCGGGAGCATCGCAGCAACGGTTCGCTCGCTGGCCGGGACGCTCACGTCGGGAGTTTCGGACATGACAGAACGCTACGACTACTCGACAGCCTTGCGCGGGTGATCCATCGATTATTCATCACTACAACGGATTCAAACTTGAGGGGCGTCACTACCAAGGCTTCCTCACACCGGATTTTGCAACACGCCGAAACCCTGTACGGAACCGCCCTACGGCAAGAGCTGGAAGGCCGACCAAGACCGGCTCGGTGGCGCGAAGAAAATCATCGACCCGCGCTTCGTCGTCACGCACGACGGCGACAGCGAATACTCGCTCGTCACCCGCAGCAGCGACGGCCAACTGATGTTCCTGGCGAACCTGATCTCGAAGATGAAGCGGGACACCCCGCGCGGCTCGCGGATCGCCTCGGTGCACAACGGCTCTTCGCTGTTCACCGGTGATGCGGGTCAGGGCGAGAGCAACATGCGCCGCTGGATCATCGAAAACGACTGGCTCGAGGCGATTGTCGCGTTGCCGCTGAAGATGTTTTACAACACCGGCATCGCTACCTATGTATGGGTGCTCACCAACCGGAAGGAGGAGCGCCGCAAGGGCAAAGTGCAACTCATCGACGCCACCGGATGGTCCACCCCACTTCGGAAAAACCTCGGGGAGAAGGGTGTTGAGATTAGTCCTACCGACGCCAACAAGGTCCTCGAGGCATTTACGGCGTTCGATGAGTATGAAGACCCCGACCACTCGAAGGTATTAGACGGTATCGAATTCGGCTATTCGAAGATCACGGTCGAGCGTCCACTGCGGATCCGCGGTGTCGACCCGAACAAGGTATACACCGCCAAGGAGATCAAGGCGCTCAAGGAAGATGGTATTCGCGACGAGTCCGCGTCTCCCATCATCAAGAAGGCACTGCCGCATGCTGCGAAACCCGATCCGTTGCATGGCCGCTACGAGTCCGTGATCGACGGACGCACCCGCGTAGTCGAGTACGAGCCTGACACCGAACTGCGGGACACGGAGCAGGTGCCGCTCACCGAAGCACCCGGTGAGTACGCCGACGGCATCGAGGCGTTCTTCCGTCGCGAGGTCACGCCCTACGCCGCGGACGCCTGGATCGATGAGTCGAAGACCAAGATCGGCTACGAAATCTCTTTCACCCGGCACTTCTACAAGCCCGCACCGATGCGGACTCTCGCCGAGATCCAGGCCGACATCCGGGCTCTGGAAGTCGAGACCGAAGATCTGATCGCTGAGATCGCAGGTGAGGACTGATGTTTCGAGATCTGCCGCGCTACGAGGCCTATGCGCCCGCAGGTAATTGGGTAACTCAAGTCCCCGCCAATTGGAGCTGGAAGCCGGCACGGACGATTTTTGCCGAACGGAAGCAAGCTGGTTTCGTAGACGAGGAAATGCTGTCAGTCACAATTGGCCGAGGAGTCATCCGTCAAGCTGATCTGCTTTCGACAACTGCAAAGAAGGACTCATCGAACGCGGACAAGTCCAAGTACAAGCTCGTTGAACCCGGTGATGTCGTCTACAACAAGATGCGCGCATGGCAGGGCGCCGCGGGTAGGTCGGCTTATCGGGGAATCGTCAGTCCGGCATACGTCGTAATGACGCCGAGGTCGGGCCTGAGCGACTATTTCCATCATGTCGTCCGAACGCCGATGTTCGCGAAGGAGGCTGAGCGTTGGTCGTACGGGATCACCTCGGACCAGTGGAGTCTTCGGCCGGAACACTTCAAGATGGTCCGCTTTCCGGTCCCACCGGCCGAAGAGCAGGCAGCGATCGTGAAGTATCTCGCGCACGCGAACGCCCGCATCGACAAGGCCATCGCCGCCAAACGTCGTCTCGTCGGACTCCTAAATGAGCAGAAGCGCAGCGTTGCAAATGCGATCGTGACTCAAGGAGTTGGGCAGTCGGAACTCGTTGCATCCGGGGTCCCGTGGCTCGGAGACGTTCCACGCGGCTGGGATGTCGCGCCGCTTAAACGGTACTGGTCTGTCACCGACTGCAAGCACCTCACCGTGCCCTTTGTGGATGAGGGGATCCCACTGGCGAGTGTCTCGCAGGCGCAGCGCTTTCTGCTTGACCTCTCAGACGCAAAGAGAACGGATAAGGCAAGCTTCGAAAGCCTGATCGAGGGTGGCCGCGAGCCGCGACGTGGCGATCTTATCTATTGCAGGAATGTTGGCGTTGGTGCAGCCGCGGTAGTGGATACAGACGAAACTTTCGCGATGGGACAGGATGTTTGCCTCTTGCGTTCGAAGGACCAGAACCCGTACTTCCTGAACCACTACCTGCAATCGAATGCTATGAGAGCACAGCTTGAGCTTATCCTCGTAGGATCAACATTTCGCAGGATCAATGTTGAGGACGTCCGGTCACTTGTGATACTCGTTCCACCTCTACTACGGCAATCCCAGCTCGTCAAAGCGATCGAAGAAGAGATCACTCCTTCTGATGCCGCTATAGCGCAGGCACAGAGTGAAATTGCTCTGCTCCAAGAATTCCGCACCTGCCTCGTCGCCGACGTGGTGACTGGTCAGGTCGACGTGCGGGCGATCGCCGCGACATTGCCGGATGCCGGCGAGGCGGTCGTCGCCGTTGCCGCGGATTCCGATGACGAGCTGGATGAGGTGGCTGAGGGCGGCGATGAGTGATCTTTCGTGCTCGCCGCCGACGGGCATTAGTGTTACGATTTAGGTAACACTATGGAGCTGCGTTATGCGGACAATGAGCTCGAGCGTCGATGCACTGACGAACGTTATATGCAGCGCAAGCTGGGTGCGCAGATGGCGAAGGCGCTCCGTTTGCGCATCAATGAGCTGCGTCAGGTGTCCGAGATGGGCGACTTGCTGTTCCTCGCTGGCAGATGGGAAGCGATGTCCGCTGACCGCATCGGACAGTGGTCGGGCAGGCTGACCGGGAATTGGCGGCTCATAGTCGAACCTGTCGACGAAGCCATCACGGTTCTCGTCGTCGAGATCGTTGACTACCACAAGCGCTGACAACCACGACAATGCACGAAGGGAGCCGACCATGACCGCTCTACCGAATTACGCCGTTGCTCCCGGTGAGCACATCGAGGAGTGGCTTGACGAGCACGGCATCAACGCCGCCGAGCTCGCACGTCGGCTCGACGTCACCCCCAAGCATGTCTCCGAACTGCTGTCCGGCAAGGCTCCGCTGTCTGCGACTGTCGCGCTCGGGTTGGAGCGGGTCACTGGTATCCCGGCGAGGATCTGGAATCGTTTCGAGGCCGGGTATCGCGAAGATCTGGCCCGCCTCGCAGAAGAAGACAAACTCGCCGCCCAGTACGAGCAAGCGAAGGGCTTTCCGCTGGCATACCTGCGCAAGTGGAAGTTCATCACCGCGTCCGCCCGGGACAAGGCAGGCACGGTCCGCGAACTCCTACCGATCCTCGGCATAGGGCACCTCGACGCGTTCAATGCGACCTGGGTGCACGCCAAAGTCGCCTACCGCAAGGCCGCCCTCGAAAATGACAAGACCTACGAGCGTGCAACGTGGCTCGCGCTCGGGGAGCGGCTCGTCAAGATCGACGATCTGCCTGATTTCAACAAGGCTGCACTCGAAGCGCTGGTCCCGCAATTGCGTTCGCTAACGGCGCAGTCAAACCCGGTCGCGGCGATCGCCGAGGCTGAAAGGCTGCTGCATGAAGCTGGTGTTGCGCTGTGCCTTATACCTCCGATCCCAGGATTCGGCGTGCACGGTGCGACCCGATGGATTGCCGGCCATCCGGTCGTGCAGCTTTCCGTGCGTGGCAAGAAGGATGATCAGCTCTGGTTCACCCTGTTCCACGAACTCGGGCACGTTTTGTTGCATGGTCACAAGACGGTCTTTCTGCAGGGCAAAGATGGCACGCACAATGCGGCCGAAGACGAAGCCGACGAATTTGCGTCACGGACTCTAGTCCCCGAGGCCTACTGTGACCGGCTGCCGACGGACCGCAACATCATGGCGATACGCGAACTCGCCAGTGAACTCGGCATTGCGCCGAGCATCGTGCTCGGCCAGGCGCAACGTCTTACAGGTGATTTCAAATGGGGGCATGAACTCAAGATCACCCTGGAGTGGGACGCAGGTAAGAAGGGGGAGTGACGTGCGGAGACTCAACGAGGAGAGCCTGGAAACGCTCATCGTCGACCAGATGACCAACGGCGGCTGGAGCGAGGGTCGGCCTGCCGACTTCAACGCCTCATATGCCCTCGACATCGGCGCGCTGGCGTCCTTCGTTGCGGCAACTCAGCCCTACCTCGTTGAGGCACTTGGGCTTACAGAAGACTCGTCGGCTCATCATAAGTTCCTGGCCCGGCTCCAAGGCGAGATCACCAAACGTGGCGTCGTGCATCTGCTCCGCAACGGCGTCGACCACCTTGGTCACCACCTCGACCTCTACTACCCGACACCGACCGGCGGGAACGTGAAGGCCGCAGAACTGTTCGCGGCCAACCGATTCGTCATCACCCGGCAGGTGCACCACAGTGTCAGCAACCCGGGTGACGCGGTCGACCTGGTCGCCTTCGTCAACGGACTGCCGATCTTTACCTTCGAGCTGAAGAACAACATCACCAAGCAGACTGTGGAGGACGCTGTCCAGCAGTATCAGCGCCACCGTGATTCGCGCGACCCACTATTCGGATTCGGGCGCACCATCGCCCATTTCGCTGTCGACGACCAACGGGTGAAGTTCTGCACCGAACTCAAGGGCAAGTCGTCGTGGTTCCTGCCCTTCGACCAGGGCTACAAAGATGGCGCAGGCAACCCACCGAACCCCGATGGCCTCAAGACGGACTACCTGTGGCGACGCGTCCTCGCGCCGGACCGCCTCGCCGGGATCATCGAGAACTATGCGCACATCGTTGAGGAGAAGGACCCGAAAACCGGCAGGAAAGCGCGGAAGGCGATCTTTCCGCGCTTCCACCAACTCGACGTCGTCCGCAGCCTTCTCGCCGACGTTGCGACTCATGGTGCGGGGCGCCGATATTTGATCCAGCACTCGGCGGGCAGCGGCAAGTCAAACTCCATCGCCTGGCTCACCCACCAGCTCACCGAAGCTACATACGCCAACAAGGTGGCATTCGACTCGATCATAGTTGTGACCGATCGAATCATCCTCGACAGCCAACTCACCCAGACCATCAAGTCATTCCTGCAGGTCGGTTCGACCGTGGTGCATGCCGACCGCTCCGGTGATCTGCGCCGCGCGATCACCGCCGGGAAAAAGATCATCATCACCACGGTGCAGAAGTTCCCGTACATCCTCGACGACATTGGGGCCGGGCACCGCGACCGGAACTTCGCCATCATCATTGACGAGGCGCATTCTTCGCAGGGCTCCAAGACCTCGGCGGCGGTGTCACGGGCGCTCGCCGGGGTGCGGAGTTCCGACGACGATGATGAGATCACCTTCGAAGACCAGATCAACGCGATCATCGACAGCAAGAAGATGCTGCCCAACGCAAGCTACTTCGCCTTCACTGCCACGCCCAAGAACAAGACACTCGAGATGTTCGGCGAGCCCGTTCAGAACCCAGATGGCACCGTCGGCCACAAACCCTTCCACTCGTACACGATGAAACAAGCCATCCAAGAGGGCTTCATCGTGGACGTGCTGGCTAACTACACCCCGGTCGGTAGCTACTACAAGTTGATGAAGACCGTCGACGACGACCCAGAATTCGACACCAAGCGTGCCTCCAAAAAACTCCGAGCGTACGTCGAGGGCAACAAGCATGCGATAGCGCAGAAGGCGCAGATCATGGTCGAGCACTTCCTCGATCAGGTGATCGCCAAGCAGAAAGTCGGTGGCCAAGCACGCGCCATGATCGTGACCTCGTCGATTGAGCGTTGCATCGAGTACTTCCACGCGATCCGCGCTGCGTTGGCCGCCCGTAGGAGCCCGTATCAGGCCATCGTCGCCTTCTCCGGCGAACATGACTACTTGGGCGAGAAGGCCACTGAATCCAGTCTGAACGGCTTCCCCTCAGCCGCTATTGCCGGGAAGATCAAAGAAGATCCGTACCGAATCCTTGTCGTCGCCAACAAGTTTCAGACGGGTTATGACGAGCCGCTGATGCACACGATGTACGTCGACAAGACGCTGTCGGGAGTGCTTGCCGTGCAGACGCTTTCGCGTCTGAACCGAGCACACCCCGCGAAGCGCGACACCTTCGTTTTCGATTTCGCGAACGACGCCGAGATCATCAAGAGTTCCTTTGACCCGTACTACCGGACCACTGTGCTCGCGGAAGAGACCGACCCCAATAAGCTTCACGACCTCGTCAACGACCTCGACAGCTTCGCCGTGTATACATCCGAGCACGTCGACACATTCGTTGCCCGTTATCTCGACGGCGCGGGGCGCGACGAACTTGACCCAATCCTCGACCAGTGCGTAGCCGAGTACATCGAACTTCTGGATGAAGACGACCAGGTGAAGTTCAAGGGTGACGCTAAGGCGTTCCTGCGCACATACAACTTCCTGTCGGCGGTCCTGCCGTATGGCAGTGTCGAGTGGGAAAAGCGTGCGATCTTCCTCGACAATCTCGTGCCGAAGATCCCAGCGCCGGCCGAAGACGACCTTGCCGCGGGGATTCTAGAGAACATTGACCTGGAGTCGTACCGCGCAGAAAAACAGATTGCGATGAAAATCGTGCTCGAGGACGAGGACGGTTCCCTCGAACCTGCTCCCAGCGCCGGCGGGGGGCACAAAGCTGAACCTGAGCTGGAGAAGCTGTCGGAGATTGTGAAGAGCTTCAACGACCACTTCGGCAGCATCGCGTGGGAAGACAAGGACCGCATTCAGCGCCGCATTACCGAAGAGATCCCGCGGATCGTTGCCGAGGATGAGGCCTACCGGCACGCACAGGCCAATGATGACCCGGTGAACGCTCGCGTCGAGATGAATCGGGCGCTCAGCAATGCCATGTTTGGCTTGATCTCCGACGAGACCCAGTTGTTCAAGGCGTTCCAGGACAATGACAGCTTCAAACGCTGGCTCGAAGAGGCTGTCTTCAAAGCCACGTACCAGAAGAAGGCGGGCTGATGAACCGCCCCGAGTTCGGTGCCGATGCCGTTTGCGATGACGTTGTTGCAGGCCAGGGCGTTGTCCGGTGCAACCACATTACCTGGGCACGCTGACAACGCAAGCTACTGGCGAGTCCCCGTTACTGAGTCCACCCGGTTTCAGAGTCGGGTTTGTTGATCCGGATTCAGTTGATCTGGCAGGCCATCGGGGTGTGGGTGTGCCTGCATGCCGCAGCGTACTCGGCCGGGGTCATGTAGCCCAGGGCTGAGTGGCGGTGGCGGTGGTTGTGGTCGTGCTTGAAGTCGCCGATGACCACTCGGGCTTCGAGCAGGGTGTTCCAGTGGTTGCGGTTGAGGCACTCCTTGCGTAGTCGGTTGTTGAACGATTCGATGTGGCCGTTGTTCCACGGCGTGCCCGGCGGGATGTAGACCATGCCGACCCTGTTTTCGCAGAACTGTTGCAGCGCTTGGGAAATGAACTCTGGTCCGTTGTCCATCCGCAGCACTTTCGGCGGCCCGACGGCCGCCGCGAACACGGCTTCGAGTTCGTCGACGAGCCGGTCGGCGGTGATCGAGCGTTCCACCACATTCAGCAGCGAAACGCGGGTGTGTTCGTCGATCATCGACGCGATCTTGATCGCCTTGCCGTCGACGGTGGAGTCGTACTGGAAATCGATCGCCCACACCACATTCGGTGCATCCGCGACGATCGGCGGGATCGAGGACACCCCGGCCCGCTTGCGCGGGCTGTGCACCCGCACCTGCAGGCCCTCTTCGCGCCACAGCCGGTGGATCCTCTTCTTGTTGACCTCACGACGCTCGTCGTAGCGCAACGCCGCCCACGCACGGCGGAACCCATGGCAGGGATGTTTGGTGGCATAGGCGCGCAGCCAGGCCCTCATGCCGGCGTCAGGATCCTCTGGGGTCTGAGCCAGCGGGAGCCGGCGGTAGGTGGAGCGGGCCAGCCCAACGGCCTTGCACGCCAACCGCTCCGACATGCCCAAAACGTCCTTGAGCATGTCCACAGCGCGGCGCTTGGCAGCTGGGCTCAGAATTTTCCCTTGGCGACCTCCCGCAGCGCGTCCTTTTCCAACTCGGCCTCGGCCAACAGCTTCTTGAGGCGCGCGTTCTGCTCGCGCAGCTCCTTGAGCTCCTTGGCGGCGTCGGTGTCCATCCCGCCGTAGGTGCGGCGCCAGTTGTAGAGCGTGGCCGGCGACACCTCCAGCTCGGCGGCGATCTCCTCACCGGTCTTACCCTCGGCAGCGAGCTCATCGGCGCGGCGCAGCTTGCGCACGATGTCCTCCGCGGAATGCCGCTTGCGACCAGCCATGTGTTTCATCGTCCCTTCCGGCCCGACCTCGGGGCCACAGGACTCTAAAACAAGCCGGACTCATTCAAGGGGAACACGCCACTACGGGCTCAGGGCCACAGGACCGATGAGCCATCATCGGTCGGGCAGCTAGGTTTTCTGCCACCGGACTGTTTCTGCCGGAATCATCGGAGCAGGCAACGTCTGGGTCGGATGCACGATCAGGTGACAGTTTCGGTCACGAGGCCTGACTGGCCGGTGCGCTCATGATGCTTCGAATTCCACGGGGGTCAACCGGCCAAGACCGGCTTGCGGTCGCCCAGGGCGATGAGGTCGATGTCCTCACTAAGCCGTCCATCCGGGAGATGCGTGCGGGCCAGCGCCGTCCCGCCAATGAATTGGATCCGGTCACCGAACTGTCGACTCAGGACCGCCAGCAGATGCGAGATCAAGTGATCGCGTTCGACTTGTTCGGCGGCGACACCGAATTGTGTTGCCACCGCGTCGCGTTCGTCGAGGTTCATCATCTTGCTAGTGCCCAGCCTTCGGCCCGACGCAGGGGCGCTAACCGACGCTGTTCGGTTGCCAATGTCCGTAGTCGGGTCTTATCGCTGCGTGCATACAGCGCGGTAACCGCTGCAGGAACGTCGGTTTCCGCAGCGCCGAGACCTGGGCGATGCGCTAGATCGAGCACGGTCTGCTCCGGCGTGGTCACCAATGTCGACCCAAGCTCGGTGCGAATGAGCTCGGCGTCCAGCTTGCTGGTCTGGCGTTTGACGAATCGCACGATCGCCGGCCGGTCCGCGAGGGTAATAGGCCGATGTTGTTGTGGCACTGCAATGATCGCGGTCGCCAGTGCCCGCGGAATCGCCCCGTGTAGACGCGCTGCGCTGATACCCATCACAACGACGTCGTCCGCTCCGTAAACCGCTGCGCCGATTCCGGCGGCGGCAGCTTCCAGGCCGGGCATCCACTTGTGTCCCACCATGTCTTGGGGCACCACGGCGTAGTAGCCGTCTGCGAGGCGGTGCAGCAATCCGCGCTCGGCCAGACGCGCGAGCTGGGCTCGGGGGTGTGGATACACGGCCGTAGCGGCGAGAATGATCCCGTACGGCTTCATACGATGGAGGCGCAACCACTTCACCGCGCCTACCGAGCAGTTCGTCAGGGCCCACGCTGAGCGCGGCAACCCGGTGTTTCGCTACGAACTGCAGTGGCCGTCTCCGCGTGCCGGGTTCGGGGCCTGCCACGATTCGTGTCTGCCCTTGCTGTTCGGCACCCTGGACGCCGCGCCCGCCCTGGCCGGTGCCGACGAGGCGGCCCGCCAGATGTCGGATGCAGTCCAGCAACTGTGGCTGGAGTTCGTTCGTGGAGGAGTGCCATGGGAGCACTACGACGGGGTCGGCGGGCCCACGATGCTGCTGGGCCCCGAGACTCGAATCGTCCGCCGGCACCGCGCGGAGCAACTCGCGATCTGGGAAAATCGCTATCCTGCCTACGGGTAGGCGACTTTGATCGGACGCTCCGGGCCTGCGTGTTACTCCAAGTCAGACAAAACCTTTCGGGCCGCTTCGAGCTCGGCTTCCAGCGCGGCGACCTTGGCGGCCTGCTGGGAGCGCGCCTCTTCGATCACCTCATCGATCGGAGTGGAGAGGTCCTCGTGAAGTTCCTTGGCCGCACGAGAGACGGCAGCGGCCGCGACGGCGACGTTGCGAGCCAGGTAGGTGGTGCCCTGTTTGAGCTCGGCGTGCCACTCGCCGTCGGCAGTGCCGGTGACGGTGAGGGTGAGCTCGATGGTCTTGGCCTTCTTGCCGGGGGCTTTCTTGGCCGGCGCCTTCTTGGGCTTCTCGTCGGCAGAGGCTTCGGGGGTGGCAGTGGTGCTCTCAGGTGAGGTGGCCACATCGTCGGGGGCGTCGGAGTTGATGGTCAGCGTTTCTGGTGCCTGAGCGTCTACAGTCATCGTCACGGAGAACTCCTTTTGAACATCGCTTGCACTGAGCGGGCTGGCGGTCGGAGACATTAGAACACACGTTCGACGCCTGTGGTCAAGTCGACGCGCTGTGTCGGGCTTACGTCGTCGGGTGGTCGTCCGCGTGGAGGTTGAGCGCCGATGAGGGTGGTGGGCAACCGGCGTAGCAGGTCGAGCGGATCGTCGAAAACGGCTTGCGCGCCGGCTTTTTCGAGTTCGCAGTCCGCGACTCCGCCACATCGCAGACCGATGAAGGGCACTCCGACGCGGGTTGCGGCTTCCCCGTCCCACACCGCGTCGCCGACGAAGACGGCCCGATCGGCAGCCACGCCGGCCCGCTTGAGCGCCACCTCGACGATCCCGGGGTCGGGCTTGGCCGTGTCGACGTCCTTCGATGACGTCGCTGCCGTGATGGCGTCGTCGCTGTCGAGAACCTTTCGGGTGATGGCGAGTTCGTCTTCCGGTGCGGAGCTGGCAAGCACCACCAGTGCCCCGTTCTCGGCGAGGTGGTGTAGCAGTTCGCGCGCGCCTGGCAGCCGCACGATCAGGTCTGCGCCGTCCTTGTAGAGGTCGCTGTGACGGTCCTTGAGTCGTTGTTGCACAGCATCACTCGCGTCCCCTGACAGGTTGGCCACCAGGCTGCTGCCGTCCATCCCGATGCTGCGGTGTATGCGCCAGGAGGCGACGTCGATGTTCTCCTCGCGGAACGCACGCGCCCAGGCATGCACGTGCAGATAGTTCGTATCGACGAGTGTCCCGTCCACGTCGAACAGAACCGCGGTAGCTCTCGACATAGGCATGCGCCCGGTATACCCGCCTACGTACGGGTGAAACGGCCGAGGTCAGCTGCGGTAGCGCGCGAGTTGCTCGGTCAATTCCTGCGCATAGGCCAACTGACGGGTCAGTTTGACGCAGGCTTCTTGTGCGCGGTTGTGGCATTCGGCCAGATACTCGGCCGCCTCGGCGCGCTGGGCGGCGGAGGCCCCGGGGGAGTCAAGCGTGTCGAGGGCATCGAGCAGCTCGCGCATTTCGTCGAGGCTGAAGCCCGACGGTTTCATGCGGCGGATCGCCAGTAGCCGGTTGACGTCATCGGCGGTGTAGAGCCGGAAACCGCCGGCAGACCGTGCTGACGGGGTGACCAGACCGACTTCGTCGTAGTGGCGGATCGTCTTGATGGACAGCTCGGTTCGGGCTGCGACCTCGCCGATCTGCAGATGATCCTGTTGGCTCAACGGTTCCCCCTGTGACGGTTCAGTGTGCTGCGGCCAGCTGACCGCTGAGCCGAGCATGACGCGCCGCGCTGTTCTCGTTCATCCCGACGATGCTGACGGTCTTGCCCTTGGCAGCGTATTTGGTGGTGATGGCGTCCAGGGTGGATACGGTCGACGCGTCCCAGACGTGGGCGTCGCTCATGTCGATGATCACGTTGTCGGGGTCACCGGCGTAGTCGAACTGGTAGACCAGATCATTGCTGGAGGCGAAGAACAGCTCGCCGCGAACCGCGTATACGCGAGTGTCGTCGTCGGGGTGGTCGATGTCGACCACCTCGGTGAAGTGAGCAACGCGTCGCGCGAACAGCACCATGGCCGTCAACGTGCCGACAGCGACGCCATATGCCAGGTTGCTGGTCGCCACGGTGACCGCAACAGTGGCCAACATGACGGCGGTTTCGCTCTTGGGCATGCGCCGCAACGTTTTCGGGTTGATGCTGTGCCAGTCGAGGGTTCCGACGGACACCATGATCATCACGGCCACCAGTGCGGCCATGGGGATTTGGGCCACGATGTCGCCGAGGCCGACGACCAGTCCGAGCAGGAACAAGCCGGCCAGGAACGTCGAGATCCGGGTGCGGGCACCGCACGACTTCACGTTGATCATGGTCTGGCCGATCATGGCGCAGCCACCCATGCCGCCGAAGAATCCGGTGACGACGTTGGCCACCCCCTGGCCGAGTGCCTCACGGGACTTGTCGGAGTGGGTGTCGGTGATGTCGTCGACAAGCTTGGCCGTCATCAGCGATTCGAGCAGGCCCACGACCGCCATGGCCAGCGCGTACGGCGCGATCACTCCAAGGGTGTGCAGGGTGAACGGGACGTTGGGGATCAGCAGGGACGGCAGGCTCGACGGCAGCTGCCCTTCATCCCCGACGTTGGGGATCGACCATCCGAATACGACCGTGGCCGCGGTGAGTACCACGATGGCCACCAGCGGAGCGGGGATCGCAGTGCTCAGTTTCGGCAGCGCCACGATGACCGCGATGGCGACCGCGACCAGCGGGTAGACCAGCCACGGCACGCCGAGCAGGTGAGGCAGCTGGGCCAGGAAGATCAGGATCGCCAACGCGTTCACGAATCCGACCATCACGCTGCGCGGCACGAACCGCATCAGCTTGGCGACGCCGAGGCCGCCCAGGACCAACTGCAGCACGCCCGCCAGGATGACCGCGGCGATCAGGTAGTCCAGGCCGTGGCTGCGTACCAGCGGGGCGATCACGAGTGCGACAGCTCCGGTCGCCGCGGAGATCATTGCCGGGCGCCCGCCGACGAGCGCGATCGTCACCGCCATCGTGAACGACGCGAACAGGCCGACCCGCGGATCGACGCCGGCGATGATCGAGAACGAGATCGCTTCAGGGATCAGGGCCAGCGCCACCACGAGGCCGGCGAGCGCCTCGGTTCGTAGCCGGCGTGGCGAACGCAGCGCGGCAAGCACCGATTGCTGTTCGTGCGGTGTCGCCGCATCGGTCGATAGTTTCAACGCAACTCCGTTTCGGCGCCGTTCGGCGCGGCGAGGGCACATGTGGGCACAGTCGATACACGCGTCGTTGCGTGAAAAGTATTGCCAGAACATGGAATCGGTCGCCATCGCAGACTGGCGAGTCGGGGCGTTCAGGCCGCCATGCTCGGCTTCGTTGGGCAACTCTACCCCGAGGGGAGGGTTGCGTTCCAAATCGACAAGCGCGGATGTGCGCGACGCCACAACCGCAGCGGTCAGTCCTCGAGTCCGTATTCGTCGAACCAGTAGGCGAGTTTGCCGCGGCGGCTCACCGCGCGCAGGCGGGCCTCGGCCGCGGTGCGCGTCTTGCTCGTCGTGACGATGAGCAGCTCGTCGCCGACGGCGAGGCGGGTGTCCGGCAGCGGAACGAAGGTGCGGCCGTTGCGGATGATCAGCGTGATGACCGCCGGATCGGGAAGCCGCAGTTCCAGGATCGTGACGTTGTGCAGCCGGGAATGGGGCTGAACGGTCGTGGTCAGCAGCTCGGCGTCGAGGACGTCCAGTGGGGCGGCTTCGACCTGGATCTCGCGGGTGACGTCGCGGGTGGCCAACCGCAGCGCGTTGGCGACGAACCGGATGCTGGGTGCCTGCACCAGGGTGAAGATGACCACGAGGACGAACACGATGTTGAGCAACCGGTAGCTGTCGGGCACCCCGGCGACGATCGGGAACGTGGCCAGAACGATCGGCACCGCACCGCGGAGCCCGGCCCAGGACAGAAAAAGCTGTTCGCGCAACGAGATCCGGAACCCGGTCAGCGACAGCACCACCGACACCGGCCGGGCGATCAACAGCAGCACCAGCCCGATGGCGATCGCCGGGATGATGTCACTGGCCAGGTCGTGTGGGTTCACCAGCAACCCGAGCAGGACGAACAGCCCGATCTGGGCCAGCCAGCCCACCCCCTCGGCAAAGGAGCGGGTGGCCGACTTGTGCGGCAGGCCGGAGTTCGCCAGTACCACTGCGGACAAGTACGCGGCGATGAAACCGCTCGCATGGGCACTACCGGCGGCGGCGAATGCGATGAAACCCAGCCCGAAGGTGGCTATGGGATACAGACCCGAGGCCGGCAGCGCGATGCGGCGTAGGGCAAATGCGCCGGCGAACCCGACGGCCAGGCCCAGCAGGGCGCCGGTGACCAGTTCGTAGACCAGGTCGGTGATGGCGCCTCCGGGGTGGAACACGAACGGCACCACGCTGAACGTGAGCACGAGGATGACGGCCGGCGCGTCGTTGAAACCCGATTCCGCCTCCAGTAGGCCGGCCAGCCGACGGGGCAGCGGCAGGATCCTCAGTACCGAGAACACCGCGGCCGCGTCCGTGGAGGAGACGATGGCGCCGAGCAGAAGTGCAAGTTGCCAGTCCATGCCCAGCAGGAGGTGCGCACCGACGGCGGTGACGGCGGTGCTGACCACCACACCCAGGGTGGCCAGCGCCGAGGCAGGCGCCAGCACCCCGCGGATATCGGAGAACCGTGTGGTCAGGCCGCCTTCCACCAGCACGATCGCCAGCGCCGCGGTGCACACGTTGCGGGCCAGTTCGACATTGTCGAAGTCCAGCCCGATCCCGTCGACCCCGAGCACCATGCCGACCAGCAGGAAGAACAACAGGCTGGGGAACCCGATCCGGCTCGCCACGCGGGTGCCGATGATGCTCGCCAGCAGCACGATGCCGCCGGTGAGCAAGGTCAGGTACAGCTGGTGCAGGCTCATCGGGAATCAGTTAATCAGGACGAAGGGCCGCGAGTGTGCGGTGCGAATAGGCGAAAATGACTGAGTGGCGGAACGGAATATGCGCGTAGTGGTTGCCGGTGCGGGCAATGTCGGTCGTTCCGTTGCGTCCGAGTTGCTTGACAACGGCCACAAGGTGTTGCTGATCGAGCGGCTGTACCGCCGATACGAGCCGAGCACGGTGCCGGGCGCCGACTGGTTGCTGGCGGACGCTTGCGAACTGTCCGCCATGGAGGAGGCCGGGATCGAAACCGGCGACGTGCTGATCGCAGCGACGGGTGACGACAAGTCCAACCTCGTGGTCGGGTTGCTGGCCAAGTCGGAGTTCGGAGTGCCGCGGGTGGTGGCGCGTATCAACGACATCCGCAACCAGTGGTTGTTCGGTCAGGAGTGGGGCATCGATGTCGCGGTGTCGACACCCGGTTCCTTGGTGGCCGGCATCGAGGGCGCCATCGACGTCGGCCACATGGTGCGTTTGATGACGCTACGTGGGGGTCGGGTGGAGCTGACCAAACTGACCTTGCCGGAAGACAACCCGGTGGTCGGTCAGCGGGTGGACCGGCTGGATCTTCCCGTGGACACGGCGCTTGTCACCGTCGTCCGGGGCAAAGAGGTGCGGTTTCCCAAGCCCGACGACGTGCTCGAAGCCGGCGACGAGTTGCTGTTTACCGCCAATCGCACCTCGGAGAATTCGCTGCTGGCCGCCATCCACGGCGGGGAGTTCTTGCGGGAAGTGGTTTCCGACGACCCGTGACGCGTGCCGATCTCGCGGAGGCGGCCGCTGGGTCAGGCGGCTTGTGGTGGGGGTTCGGGTTGGAAGGGTGGGTACCACCACCAGTCGGCGCGTTCACCGGTGGGTCCCGGGCACGGTGGCACCTGGGGTGGGGGTGTGGTCGGTGGGCGGGCCAGCGATCCGCCGTGGAGGGGTTTTCCGGTGTGGTCGGTGACGACGAGTCGGTGCGCGGGCCCGGTGATGGTGATGCCGCCCTGGTGGTGTGCCCGGTGGTGATAGGGGCAGACCAGCACCAGGTTGTCCAGGTCGGTGCGGCCGCCGTCTTCCCAATGCACGATGTGGTGGGCGTGTAGGCCGCGGGTGGCGCCGCAGCCGGGCACCACACAGCAGCGGTCACGGTGCTCCAAGGCCCGACGCAGTCGGCGGCTGATGGTGCGGGTGGCGCGACCGACGCTGATGGGTTGGCCTTGGCGTTCGAGCCACACCTCACAGGTGGCATCGCACAACATGTATCGGCGTTGCTCATCGGTCAGCACCGGGCCCAGATGCAGGGCAGCGACGCGGTCGGTGACATTGAGATGCATCACCACGGTGGTGTGCTGGCCGTGGGGGCGCCGCGCGGCCTCGGTATCCCAGCCGGCCTCGACCAGACGCATGAAGGCATCGACATGGTCGGGAAACGGCGGCGCCTGCTCATCGCCTGCCTCATGGTCGCGTTTCCATTCGGCGACCAACGCGTCGTGATGGGCTTGGCACGCGGCGTCAAAAGTGGCGGCGTCCAGACGCGGCAGGGTGATCCGGTAGGTGGTGTATCCGTTGCCCTCGACCCGGGTGAACGACCGCCGGGGTTCGGGTTTCGGGTCGGGGTCGGGGCGCGGTTGCAGCTTGACCGCCGTACGCAACTGCCTGACCGTGGCGACCGAGGCCAACTCCGCATAATGCGCATCAGATCCGTCGGCGGCGTTCTCGGCGATCACCCCCACCTGATCCAGTGAGAGCCGGCCCTCACGCAGCGCTTCAGCGCAGCGCGGGAACTGCCCGAGCCGGCGGGCCACCGCCACCATCGTCTCGGCGTGGCGCGGTGCCACACCGGTCTTCCAGGCCACCAACGCGGTGATCGAGCGGGCCCCGGTGGCCCCGCACAACTCGTCGCGTTCCAGCTCAGCGACGATCTCCACGATCCGACCATCGATCGCGTTGCGCTGCCCGCACAGCTGCGACAACTCATCGCACAACACCTCCAACCGCCGCGCCGGGCCGGGCCCAGCGGCGAAAGAAGATGCCTCCGAAGACATACCACCATCATCACAAAGGGGTACGACAAGTTCCGGACCTCGCTCAACCCGGCGGCAGGGAAGCCCGTCGAACGAAGCTTTAGGCTCGTGCGCATGGAGGCCGAAGAAGTCGAGGGGACCGGAGCGCCGGAACGTCGGCTGGTGATCAGGGTCAACTCGAATGCCAAGATGTCGCGCGGCAAGGCCGCGGCGCATGCGGTGCATGCCGCGCTCAAGCTCTACGGCATCGAGTACGAGCACCCGGTCGTCGTTATCGGTGGCAAGCCCGACGAGATCCTGGCGCAGACAGTGCATGTCCGTGACGCCGGACGCACAGAGTTGGAGCCCGGTACGTTGACCGCGGGGGCGAGTTGGGAATACAAGCAGCGCGCCGAACCTGACGTGCCAGAGTAGGTCTATCTTGTTGCGGCCGTGCGTTCTTCCGCCAAGTGACGAAGTTCCTGCGCACCTCAAGCGTCCTGGGCTGGGTGCCGAACGCGCGGGTATCGGTCGCCGGCGTACGGGGGAACCCAGGCGGTAGGACGGGGAATCCACCGCGGCACGTTCCGCCGAAACTCGTCGTACTCGGTGCCGAAACGCCGGCGGAGGTGAGGTTCCTCGAAGACCGGGATGGCGATCAGGGTCAGGGTGCAGAACAGCACAAACCAGCCGAACAACCAGGGTGAGGCCATGGCGACGGCGGTGCCGAGCTGAATGCAGAACACCGCGGTCATCATCGGATTACGGACGTGCCGGTATGGGCCCTCCACCACCAGGTTGACCGGAGATCCGATGGCCAGGGCGCCTTTGCCGATGCGGTCGAACAGGATCACCGTCCACACCAGGAACCACAGGCCGAACGCGACCAGTGTTGCGCCCGCGATGGCGAGCAGGACGCCCGAAGTGGTGTTCAGGTCAGGGGCTTTCGCGCCGGTAGCCCAGATGATCAGCGCGGGGATGAAGATCGTCATCGTTGCCGGGGCGATCAACACCGAGATGGTGTGTCGCCACCAGAGTCGCCGTTGCGTCATGTCGAGCTCCTTTCTTCAACTGTTGTTGAAGAAAACGCTACGCCGCTGCCTATCCATAGGTCAACGGTTGTTGAACTAAACTTCGGGCCATGTCACAGACCGGGCGTAGTGGCCGGTGGCGTACGGGTCAGCAGAACAAGCTGCGGATCATCGACGCCGCGCGCGAGCACTTCATGCGAGAGGGCTACGAGCAGGCGACCGTGCGTGGGATCGCCGCCGCTGCCGGGGTCGACGTCGCGATGGTCTACTACCACTTCGGCAACAAGGAGGGCCTGTTCAACGCCGCGGTGCTCGACACACCGCAGCACCCCTTGCACCAATTGGCGCTGTTGCTCGACGAGGGGACCCACGACATCGGCGCGCGTTTGGTCCGCGATGTCATCGCGCGATGGGATCAGGGGGTCTCGTTCGATCCGCTGCTGACGGTGGTCCGGTCGGCAGCGGTACAGCCCTTGGCGCGCAATCTCTTACACGATTCGCTTGCCGGGACGGTGGCCCAGCGCATTGCCACCGAATACGGCGTTGACGACGCCGAGCTGAGGGTCGAGTTGGTGACGGTGCATCTGACCGGTCTGGCGTTTGCGCGCTATCAGCTCAAGATCGAGCCGATGGCGTCAGCCGACCTTGACGAGCTGGTGGCGTGGATCGGGCCGACGGTGCAGAGGTATCTGACTGACCCGAATCCGTAGGCACTCAGTTGTTTTCATGCGGCTTGTCGCCGTGCGTCCGGGGTCTCATGCAAGGCGAATTGGTGAGTTTGTCGTACCAGCGCATCGCCCAGCGGGCATCGGCCAGAGCAGTATGGCGTTGGGCGTCACTCGGCGGTTTCACGCCGCATTGCCTTGACAGCATTGTGAAATCAGGATCGGGCTGTAGCCCCTTCGACTCCACAGCGGCTTTCGCAAGTGCGATCACGTCCACAGGCCTGGCTTGCCATCGCGGTTCGAGGTCGTGACGACCCAGCATCCCGGCCAGGCACTCGGTGTCGAATCTCGGCACCACCCCTACTATCGTGGCGTCCGCCGTCCACTTTTCGACCAGCATCGCTGCCTCATCCGCACGATAGACACGCGGATAATGTCTGGGGCCGAGCCGAACTTGCGGGTGGCGTCTGTGAAATCCACTGATTTTCAAGCCGACAGGGTCTGCATGTGGCAGGTCCAGATCGTCGATGTCCACGCACAACAACAGGCGCGTTGACACATCCCCCTCGCGACGGATGATGGCGATCTCCCATGGGCGCCGAAGCCTGTGCAGTCCCGTGGTTTCCGTGTCGAGAAACGCCAATGGGCGCTCTGCGTAGGACGATTCGGTCACCATGTCGAGAACGTCGAGGTCGATGCCAGATAGTCGAGTTTGCGCCGGACCCCGGTGAGCTCGCGGCCGATGCTGCGCAGCGCGGTGCGGTCTTGCGGTGCGAGGTGCGAGAGTTCGACGCGCTCATCGACGTCAGGATCGGAGCTCCAGCGCGCCGCTCGCACCCGCCATCGGATGCTGGACCCGATGGCGTGGCATTTCGCCAGCACTCGGGCGTCGTCGGGGTCGAGGTAGCGGGTGCCCGCGGCCGCGCCGATCCGCTCGGTGGTGAGCAGCGCGTCGGACCCACAACTGAGTGCGGCCCAGCGTGCGATCCGAACCACCGGGTCGACTGCGGCGTGCTTGATGTCGACGCGGGCATCGCCGGAAGTCAGGGCCCGTAGCCGGGACGGAATGTAGGCGCGCGCGTAGGTGGCGTCCTGCAGCATCGCAGCCAGTGCCCGTGGCTGGGCCCGCGCGGCGATACCGGCCTGATCGCGTAGGTCGGGTCCGCCTCCCACGGGGAGCGCGTCAGCGAGCAGGCCGATCATCACCACGCCCCGATCGTTCGCCGGGTCCGCAGCCCACTTACCAATGCCGACCGCCCACTCCTGGGCCGTCCGGTTGAACCGCACGCGGGAGGCGACCGCGCCGTTGTCATCGGCCCGGAAACCGCAGCAGGCCAGCAGTTCGTGGACGTGCGCTGCCTGGGCCAGGGCCGACTCCGAGGTGACGTCGACGCCGCGTACGGCCAGGGTTTCCAGGTCGGATCCGGGCAGTGCGTCGCCACGGCCGACGCTGCCCGAGGCATACCAATGGATGCCAGGCGCCACCAGGCGCGCCGCGGTCGACACCGCGGCGCGGACGACCGCCGACCATGCCTCCGCCAACGACGCGGCCCCGGTCCGGGTGTCGATCACCGTATGCACCGCGTCGTGGGCTGCCGCGGTCGCGGTCACCAGATCGCTCTCGCTGGCCGCCGAGGCAATGCGCCGGTGAGCATCGTCCAATGCAGCCACTGCCATGTCGGCGATTGTGACAGCAGATGG
Organism: Mycobacterium syngnathidarum; assembly: GCF_001942625.1. Lineage (GTDB taxonomy): Bacteria > Actinomycetota > Actinomycetes > Mycobacteriales > Mycobacteriaceae > Mycobacterium > Mycobacterium syngnathidarum. The sequence goes on along the minus strand of NZ_MLCL01000023.1, from coordinate 58,786 downwards.
GTCCGGTGAGGATTCGGCAACCCAATGCTTACCGCCGGCTACATGAACGAAACATGCGGGTGACAGCTCGGACACGCCGACACGCTTATCTATCAAGTGACAGTTAAGGAGCTGGCGGCATCGCCCCGAGCCTGAGAGAAAACGCCTATGACCAGCAGCGCTACCGAGAGCCAGCACGACGTGGCCGACCGTTTTGGTGACCACGACGACCTGGCGGAGTTCGGCTATGACCAGCAGTTGCACCGTCGGCTCGGCAAGTTCGAATCATTCGCCGCCGGTTTCTCGTTCGTGTCCATTCTGACCACGATCTTCCAGCTGTTCGGTCTTGGGTTCGGCTTCGGCGGCCCCGCTTTCTTCTGGACGTGGCCCGCGGTGTTCCTCGGCCAATTCCTGGTGGCGCTCTGCTTCGCCGAATTGGCGGCGCGCTATCCGATCTCGGGGGCCATCTATCAATGGTCCCGCCGGATGGGCGGAGAGGTGGTCGGCTGGTTCGGCGGCTGGTTCATGATCTTGGCCCAGATCGTCACGGCCTCGGCCGCGGCGATCGCCCTGCAGGTGGTGCTGCCGTCGATCTGGTCCGGATTCCAGGTGATCGGGGACGATCCGGCGCTGACCTCGCCGAGTGGGGCGGCCAATGCGGTACTGCTCGGCACCGTCCTGCTGGTGCTCACCACCACGATCAATTGTCTTGGCGTCAAATGGATGTCACGGGTCAACAGCGCCGGCGTGATCTGTGAGATCGTCGGTGTCATCGCCGTCATCGGTGTGTTCTTCACCCACGCCCAGCGCGGCCCCCAGGTGGTGTTCGACACTGGCCACGCCGGTGGTCAACCCGGTTATGTCTGGGCTTGGATCATGTCAGGTCTGATGGCCGCCTACGTCATGGTCGGATTCGGTTCGGCCGGTGAACTCGCCGAGGAGACCCGCAATCCGCGGCGCGTCGCGCCCCGCACCATCCGCCTGGCGCTCTCGGTCTCCGCACTCGGCGGCGGGCTGATGATCCTGGGTGCCCTGATGGCGGCCCCGAGCCTTACTGATGGACGCCTGGCCACCGAGGGCCTGCCGTACGTACTCGACACCGTCTTGTCCTCGCCGTGGGGCACGGTGCTGCTGGTCGACGTCTCGATCGCGATCACCATCTGCACCTTGGCAATCCAGACTGCCGCGTCCCGGCTGATGTTCTCGATGGCCCGCGACGGGCGGCTGCCGGCCTCGTCGGTCTTGTCTCGGGTCAACTCTCACACCGGAACCCCGATCTGGCCTTCGGTACTGATCGGCCTGCTGTGCATCGGAGTGCTTCTCGTCAACGTCGGCAACTCGGCCATCTTCGCCACCTTGGCCAGCGTCTGCATCATCCTGATCTATCTGGCCTACCTCCTGGTCACCGCGCCGCTGCTGTACCGCCGGCTCAAAGGCTGGCCCACTCAACGCAACCAGGTCGACGCCGAAGGCTTGCCGCTGTTCTCACTCGGCAAGTTCGGCATCGCGATCAACGTCCTGGCCGTCCTCTACGGTGCCGTGATGATCGTCAACCTCGGCTGGCCGCGGGCCGAGATCTTCAACCCCACAGGTGAATTGCCGATTCTGCAGTGGGCCGGACCCTTGAGCATCGCGACCGCGGTCATCCTCGGCGCACTGTGCTTCCCCCGCGGCAAGACCCATCCCAACCCCGTCACGATCGGAGCCTGAGCATGACCACCGCGACAACTGCCGGCGCCCGCGACCACGCCCGGGCCCAGGCCACCGCGTTCACCGACTCGATGCCGGTCGTACCTGCATCAGCTTGGCCGACCCCACCGCAAGGCATTGGGCCCGAGCGGTTGACGTGGGCCGAGATGGTTCCCGGCGGCCGCTACACCAGCAAGGTACTGGCCCGCGGCACCCGGCTGCGCCTGCGGGATCTGGACGGCTCCGCGTGTGCCCACCTGTTGCTCTGGCGGGCCGACGCCTCCTGGGAGCGGCTCAATGTCGCCGACACGGTGAAAGTCCCCTGGCAGGCGTATCTCTCGACCGGGCACCCGCTGCTCAGCGACCAGGGCCGGGTGCTGGCCACTCTGGTATCGGACACCTCGAGGCACCACGACGCCCTGTGTGGCACTACCACCCTGGCCGGAAACACCGCCAAATACGGTGCGGGCGAGCCGGAATCGTCGAGCCCCGCAGGCCGCGAACTGCTTGCGCTCGCCGCGTTGAAGAACGGACTGACCCGACGTGACGTGGCGCCGAGCCTGTCGTTCTTCCACGGCGTGCGGGTGGAAGCAGACGGCACGTTGGTCTCCACCGGATCGGCCGGTGCCGGCACCATGGTCGAACTGGTCACCCATCTGCCGCTGATCGTGGCGGTCGCCAATACCGCCCACCCACTTGACCCGGCACCACAGTTCGCCGTCGGCCCGCTCGAGGTCCTGGCCTGGTCGGCGCCCGGCGACCTGGCCGAGATCGGTGCCACGGTCAATCAGCGGGACCCCGAGTACCAACGTGCCTACCTGAATTCCGAAGATGTCTGGAGTGCCCGATGACCACCATCACCGCTACCCACACCGTTGTCGATGAAATCGTCGCGCCCCGCGCCCCGTGGTCGAAGGTGGTATGCGCAGGGGACGTGCTCACCATCGTCGACCTGCACGGCAACCAGGCCGTGGACACCCTGTTCTACGGCGCCGACGACCATACCGTGCGCTACAGCGCCCCGGCCACGATCGCGGCACAGGGCAACATCTTCCTGACCACCGGATCGGTGCTGCGCGACAGTGACGGTGCGCCGATGCTGACCATCGTCGACGACGAGGTCGGCAACCACGACACCCTCGGTGGGGCCTGCTCGCAGGAATCGAACACCTTGCGGTACGGACACCACACCAAACACCAGCACGCCTGCGTCGAGAACTTCATCGGCGAGGGCGCCCGCTGGGGGCTGACCAAAGCCGACATCGTCAGCAACATCAACTTCTTCATGAACGTGCCGGTGGATCCCGACGGCGCGCTGGGCATCGTCGACGGCCTGTCGGCTCCGGGCAAGACAGTGTCGCTGCGCGCAGAGATCGACACTCTGGTGTTGGTGTCGAACTGCCCGCAGATCAACAACCCCTGCAACGGGTTCGACCCCACGGCGGTGCGAATGATCGTGACCCGCCCATGACCAGCTTGGAGATCGTTCGGCCCGGCATGGCCACCACCGTGCAGGACTGGCCGGGACGGACCGGTTACTGGCAGATCGGGGTGCCGCCGTCGGGGCCGATGGACGACGTGTCCTTCCGGCTGGCCAACCTCGCGGTCGGCAATCCGGAGGGCGCGCCCGGCCTGGAGGCCACCATGGGTGGGCCGGCGCTGCGGTTCGACACCGACACCTGGGTGTGTGTCACCGGTGCGCCCGCGCCGGTGGCCGTCGATGGTACGCGAGTCCCGCAGTGGGTGCCGATCCTCGTGGAGGCCGGCCAGCTCCTGGATGTCGGGATGATCGAGGGGCCAGGGCTCCGGATGTACATCGCGATGGCAGGCGGGCTGCTGGCCGACGAATACCTGGACAGCGCATCGACATTCACCCTCGGCCGGTTCGGCGGCCACGAGGGTCGGGCACTGGCCGTGGGGGACAAGCTGGAAACCCTGGACGCGGTGACCGGTGCACCACGACGGATCCTGTTCGAAGAACAGCCGGCCATCAGCAACCATTGGTGCATCGCGGTGACCGTGGGCCCGCACTCCGCGCCGGAGTTCTTCACCCGCAACGACATCGACACGCTTCTCAACCACGACTACGAGGTGCACTTCAACTCCGACCGCACCGGGGTCCGGTTGATCGGGCCGAAGCCGGAATGGGCCCGGCCCGATGGCGGGGAGGCCGGGCTGCACCCGTCGAACATCCACGACAATGCCTATTCCGTGGGTTCGCTCGACTTCACCGGGGACACCCCGATCCTGCTCGGCCCGGATGGACCGAGTCTCGGCGGTTTCGTCTGCCCGGTCACCGTCACCGCCGCCGACCGCTGGAAACTGGGGCAACTCGCCCCCGGCGCCACGGTCCGGTTCGTCCCGGTGAAGGCTTCGGCGGCACCCGCACCAGCGACCGTCGGCCCGGCGCGACGCGCCGCCATTGCGGCGGTGTTCTCCGCGGGCGGCGACGAGGACAACGGAATCATCGCCGGCACAACCTCATCGGACGGCAGCACTGCCGTCACCTACCGCCGGATCGGCGACGACAACGTTCTGGTCGAGTACGGGGACATGAGACTGGACCTGGCGTTACGCGCCCGCGCGCATGCGCTGCACCACGCCCTGGAACAGCACCGGCCGGACGGACTCATCGACCTCACGCCAGGAATCCGTTCGTTGCAGGTCAAGGTGGACCCGGCCCGGCTTCCGCAGTCGAAGCTGGTCCCGTTGCTCACCGAGCTCGAGGCCTCGCTTCCGGCCGCCCAGGAGTTGGTGGTGCCCAGCCGCACCGTGCGGTTGCCACTGAGCTGGGATGACCCGTCGACGCGAGAGGCGATCGAGCGCTACATGCACGGCGTGCGCGCCGACGCGCCATGGTGCCCCTGGAACATCGAGTTCATCCGCAGAATGAACGGTCTGGACTCGGTCGAGGATGTGCACCGGATCGTCTATGACGCTGAGTATCTGGTGCTCGGTCTCGGCGATGTGTACCTCGGCGCCCCGGTCGCGACGCCGCTGGATCCGCGGCATCGCCTCGTCACCACGAAATACAATCCGGCACGCACCTGGACGCCGGAGAACGCGGTCGGCATCGGCGGGGCATACCTGTGCATCTACGGGATGGAGGGGCCGGGCGGATATCAGTTCGTCGGCCGCACCACACAGATCTGGAACCACCGGCACCCGCTGGTCGCGCAGGGATTCGATCCTGAACATCCCTGGCTGCTCCGGTTTTTCGACCGCATCCGGTGGTATCCGGTGTCCGCCGAGGAACTGCTGGACCTGCGTGCCGACATGGCCGCCGGCCGCGGTCAGGTCGAGATCACCGACGGAACCTTCTCACTGGCCGAGCACGAGCGGTTCCTGGCCGCCAATGCCGAGGACATCGCCTTGAAGCGCGCGGCGATGGAGGCCGCACGGTCCGAGGAGCGCGAGCGGTGGGCGGCGGCAGGAGAATTCGTGAGGAAAGAGTCTGCATGAGCAAGATCGCCGAGATCTACCGGAACATCGAAGCCAGCGGACGCGACGAGGTGTTCATTCACCTGCGCCCGCAATCGGAGGTAGAAGATGACTACCGCGCGGCGCTCGCCGCTGACGGCCCACTGGCCGGGTTGGTGCTCGCCGTCAAGGACAACGTCGACGTGGCCGGGATACCGACCACTGCGGCGTGCCCAGATTTCAGTTATATTCCCGATGCCGACGCACCGGCGGTGACCGCTCTCAAGGCCGCCGGTGTTGTCGTCCTCGGGAAGACCAACCTCGACCAGTTCGCCACCGGATTGGTCGGAACCCGCAGTCCCTATGGCGCCGTGCGCGATTCCCGCCGACCGGACTACATCTCCGGCGGCTCGAGTTCGGGGTCTGCGGTGGCCGTGGCGCTCGGCTTCGCCGACATCGCGATCGGGACCGACACCGCCGGGTCCGGTCGCGTGCCGGCCGGGCTGCAGGGAATCGTCGGCATCAAACCCACGCTGGGCCTCGTCTCTACCGAGGGAGTCATCCCGGCATGTGCGAGCTATGACTGTGTGACGATCTTCGCCGCTGATCTGGCCACTGCCCAATCGGCAATGGCCGTGATGACTGCTGGTGCGCCGCAACGGCAGTGGCCGGCCAACGTCCCCTTTGCCGCGCCGGTGACACCCAGAATCGCGATACCCGATACGTCGGCTGGTCTCGACGACGCCTGGCAGGCGGCCTTCGGCGCCGCCGTACGCCAGGCGAAGGAAGCCGGATTCGAGGTCGTCCCGATCCCGATGGACGACTTCTTCGCCGCCGCTGCTCTGCTCTACAACGGCGCGCTGGTCGCCGAACGATGGGACGCGGTAGGGGAGTTCGTCACCGCCGCAGGTACTGAGGCGAAGCTGGATCCGACTGTGGCGGCCATCATCACCGCGGCCGGGTCACATTCGGCGGCAGACCTGTTGCGTGACCGGCGGCGCGTGGAGGCGCTACGTACCAAAGCGCTCGCTCGGCTCGACGGCTGTCATGCGCTCATGGTGCCGACGGCTCCCGAGCATCCGCTCATCGAGGAGGTCGCGGCCGACCCGGTCGCGGTGAACTCCCGGATGGGCCGGTATACCAACTTCTGCAACCTCTTCGACATGTGCGCCATTGCCGTGCCCGCGGGGATTGTGTCCGACGGCGCGCAGTTCGGAATCACCCTGCTGGCACCGGGATTTCACGATGGCGTCATCGCCGATCTGGCGAGTCGCTTTCTCGACGTCCCGTCGGTCGGCACCTGGCCCGAGTCGGGTGGTGCGCCGGTGACCGAACTCGCGGTGTTCGGTGCACATCTGCGCGGTCAGCCGCTGGAGCATCAGCTCACCGGACGTGGTGCGCGATGGGCCGGTCCGATCACCACCGCGCCCCACTACCGGCTGTACGCCCTCGACACGGTTCCGCCCAAGCCGGGCCTGACCCGCGTGGACGAGGGAGGGGCCCCGATTGTGGGCGAGCGCTGGCTGTTGTCCCCGGCCGCACTAGGCGAGTTCCTGGCCGAGCTACCCGCGCCGATGATGCTGGGAAAAGTGGAACTCGACGACGGCCGCTGGATCACCGGATTCGGTTGTGACCACACCGCGCCCGGACAAGGCCGCGACATCACCGAGTACCGGGGTTGGTTGGCCGCGATGGCATGAGTGGAGCATTCGTGGAGTCAGCCTCCGGGCACGATCAACGACACCATGGTCTCCAATTGCCGGGCCATCTGCCGGTAACTCATCGCGCCGGTTTGTGCCTGCAGCAGCGCGCCCCAGAACACCGCCTCCAAGGTCGCGAGTACCTCCGGCCAGGCCCCGGCTCCCAAGGCCGTCGAGATCCGGCGGTTGACCTCGGCGGCGATCCGGGAGCGGACGTCCTCGACGACTGCGTCGTCGGTGCTCATCAGTGCCTGAGTGCAGGCTCGGGCCAGTCGCGGCTCATCGGCCATCAGCAGCGTGAGCGCGGTGAGCTGCTCGGTGACCCGGCTGGTCGTACTGGCCGCGGGATCGATGGCCAGGGGCAGCTGTATCACGCGGTCCAGGTACAGCTCGGCGAATACCACCTCGATGGACGGGAAATGCGCGTAGAGCGCTGCGGGCGCCATCTTGGCGCGCGCAGCCAGCGCCGGCACCGAGACGACGTTGTGCGCATCGAGAAGTTGCGTGGCCGCCCCGAAGACGCGGCGCTGCGTGCGCATGCGCTGAGCCTGGGCGTCGTGTAGGCGAGTGACCGTAGCCACCACTGGCCTGGACATGTGTCCAAAATAGTGGCGTAGGTCGCGATTGGCAATCGTCCAGTGAAATTGCCTGTATAAACCCGTTCTCTGCCGTGAAGTCGGTGCGGTTTGGCTGGCGGCGGGTGCGCAGGTGCGACGATCGAGTCGATAAACCGGACAGGTGTCCAGTACGATCTGGATAGATTTGGAAGGGGAGGGCCGATGGCTTACGTGATCACGCAGAACTGCTGCAAGGACGCCAGCTGTGTACCGGTGTGCCCGGTGGATTGCATCCGTCCTGCAGAGGGCGGACTGGATTCCGCGTCGGCCGAGATGTTGTACATCGACCCGGAATCGTGCATCGACTGTGGAGCGTGCTTCGAGGAATGTCCGGTCGGCGCGATCCACTATGAAGAAGACCTGCCCGGCGAACTCAAGCGGTTCAAGGACCTCAACGCCGCCTATTTCGAGCGCCATCCGCTCGAGCCGGTGACCTTACCGACGGCTACCTCCCGCGCTCGGGTCGAGGCAGGGTCGTTGCGGGTGGCGATCGTCGGATCCGGGCCCGCCGCCTGCTATGCCGCCGCCGAGCTGATCGATGTCGACGGTGTGGAGATCGACCTGTTCGAGCGTCTGCCCACGCCGTTCGGCCTGATCCGGGCGGGCGTGGCTCCTGATCACCAGCACACCAAGTCGGTGGTCGACATCTTCGAACGGGCATTCACCCACCCGCGCTTCGCCGGCCATTTCAACGTCGAGGTCGATCGGACCATCAACCACGACGAGCTGCTGGCCCATCATCACGCGGTGATCTACGCGGTGGGCGCGGCCACCAGCCGACGACTGGGGATCGACGGCGAGGATCTCATGGGACACCATGCCGCCGCCGAGTTCGTCGGTTGGTACAACGGCCACCCCGACCACGCTGCGCACCAGTTCGACCTGTCTGGCGAGCGGGCGGTCATCGTCGGCAACGGCAATGTCGCCCTCGACGTCGCCCGGGTGCTGTTGATGGACCGGACCACGCTGGCGGCCACCGATATCGCCCAGCACACGCTGGATGCGTTGGCCGACAGCGCAATTCGGGAGGTGGTGATCCTGGCGCGCCGCGACATCGGGCACGCCGCATTCTCGGCGGGGGAGTTCCTGGCGTTGGGGCACCTCGACGGTGTCGACGTGATCGTGGACCCGCAGGACCTGCCCCCAGATGACGAACATGACGACGTCGAGACTTCGTTCAAGCTCGCCATCGCACGCGAATACGCACAGCGCAGCCCGACTCCCGGATACAAGCGCGTGGTGTTCCGCTTCGGCACTACCCCGGTCGCTTTCCACGGAACCGGCCGGGCCGAAGGGCTCGAGATCAGCAGCGACGTCCGCGGTACCGAAGTGATCGCGACGTCTCTGATCCTGAGGTCCATCGGCTATCGAGGCCTACCTGTCTCAGGGTTGCCCTACGACGAGGACACCGGGACCGTGCCCAACGACTCGGGCCGGGTCGTGCCCGGTACCTACGTGACCGGTTGGATCAAACGCGGACCGCGTGGGGTGATCGGCACGAACCGGTTGTGTGCCGAGCAGACAGTGGCCCAGTTGTGGGCGGATTTCGACGCCGGCCTGTTGGCTCGTGACGTCGACGGCCGGGAGTCGCTCGATGCGCTGTTGGCCAGTCGGGGAGCCGAGCCTGTCGGCTGGCCGGGGTGGCGCGCGATCGACGCCGCCGAGCGTGACCGCGGCGTGCAGGCGGCGCGGCCTCGGGTGAAGTTCGTGTCGATCGAGGAGATGCTCAGCGCGGGCCGGCGCGGCTGACTTCGGCTTCGAGGTCCGGCTCGGGATCCCGCGAGGTCCGGGTCGCCAGAATCGATCCGGCGAGGATCAGCGCCAGCCCGGCGACGTTGTACACGGTCAGCGGTTCACCGAGCACAACGACCCCGGCGGCCAGGGCAACGGCCGGGTTGACGTAGGTGAACACCAGCGCCCGCGCGCCCCCGACTTCGCGGATCAGCGCGAAGAACACCACGAAGGCCAGGGCGGTGCAGATCACGGCCAGTGCTGTGAGCGCGAGCAGTACGTTCCGCGAAGGCATCTGGTCCGGCCAGGTCAGCAACGCCGGTGCGGTGTAGATCAGCGCCGCCAGCGACAGACACGCAGCGGTCAGCGGAAGGGTGGGCACCTCACCCAGATAGCGGGCGGCGATCAGCGGTGCGATGGCGTAACAGGTTGCCACCAGCAGCACTTCGGCGATCGGCCAGCCATGCCCTCCAGTGAGCCCGGGCCCGGCCAGCACGGCCACGCCGGACAGGCCGATCCCCAGTCCGGTGATCCGCTTGGCGCTCAACCGTTCTCCACCGGTGAGCCGGTCGAGAACGGCGGCGATGATCGGGGCGGTGGCGATCAGCAGGCCGGTCAACGAGCTGCTCAGGCGCCGCTCGGCATCCGTGAGCAGGAACCACGCCGCGATGATCTCGAAGAACGCGAACGCCAGCACGGGCCGCCAGTGCCGCAACACCGGCGCCCACGCCGCGCGGGACATCACCAGCGGCAGCAGCACGGCTGCGCCGACCGCCGTGCGGGCCAGCACCAGCACGGGCACCGAGACGCCTTCGACGGCAATCTTGATCAGCAGGTACGGGATGCCCCAGATGATGCTCATGGCGCCCAGCAGCAGCCAGCCCCGCACACTCACCCGATCCAGACTACGGATCGCGCGAAGCTGACCGCCGGTGTTTCAGCACCCGACGAGCACGACTAACCCCGGGTCAGCTCCGCATAGCGGCTGACGTGGTAGTCGGTCGAGCCGAACTCGTACTGCACCGCGGTGAGACGTTTGAAGTAGTGACCGATTGCCAGCTCCTCCGTCATGCCCATGCCGCCGTGCAATTGCACCGCGTTCTGTCCGACAAAGCGCGCGGCCCGTCCGATGGTGGCCTTGGCCGCCGAAACCGCCTTGGCGCGCTGCGCGGGTTCGGCATCGAGGTTCAGCACGGCCAGATAGACGGCGGCCGAAGCCTGTTCGACCTCCATGTGCATGTCGACCATCCGGTGCTGCAACGCCTGGAAACTGCCGATCGGCAGGCCGAACTGCTGGCGTTGTTTGCAGTATTCGACCGTGTCGGCCAGCACCTTGCGCATACCGCCCACGGCCTCGGCGCACACCGCCGCAGCGCCTTCGTCACGAGCCAGGTCCAGTGCCGGCCAGGCCTGCCCCTCGGTGCCCAACAGTGCTGCGGCCGGCAACCGGACATCGGAGAATGTCAGGTCCGACGCCCGGCGATCGTCCACTGTGCGGTATGGATGGGTGCTGAATCCTGTTGTCAACGACGCAATGTCGACCAGGAACAACGAGATGCCGTCGGTATCCGCGCGTTCCCGCGAGGTACGCGCGGTCACCAGCAGGTGGGTGGCCAACGGTGCGTTGACGACCATCACCTTGGTGCCGTTGAGCACCCACTCGTCACCGTCGCGGCGGGCGGTGGTGGACACGTCCCGCCAGTTGTCCCCGGAGGTCGGCTCGGTCGCCGCGAGCGCGGCAATGGCCGACCCCGCCACGATGTCTTCCAACAGGGCCGCGGCGCCCTCATTTCCGGACCGGTGCAGCAGGCCCCCGGCGACCACCACGGTGTCCACGAACGGCTCGATCACCAGGGCGTGGCCCAAAGCCTCGGCGATGACCATGGTTTCGACCGGGCCGCCACCGATGCCGCCGGCCTCCTCGGGCAGGGTGGCTCCCAGAATTCCCAGTTCGTCGGCGAATCCGCGCCAGATCTCCGGCTGCCAGCCAGGGCCGGTCTTGGCCGCCGCGCGGCTCGCAGCCAGGTCGTATCGGCTGGCCAGGAACTTGGTCAGCCCGTCGCGCAGCAGTTCCTGTTCGTTGGTCAGGTTGAAGTCCATCTAGAGCCCCAGTTCTGCCTTGGCGAGGATGTTTCGCTGAATTTCGTTGCTGCCGGCGTAGATCGAGCCGGCCCGGTCATTGAAGTAGCGCAACGGTGCAACCGCCTGCCATGGTGCGCCGCTGTGATAGCCGTCGGCTGGCGGTTCGTAGTCGGCCACCGGACCGCCCGGGAAGGTGGCGTGCGGTTGGTAGGCGCGAGCGAGCGGGCCTGCGGCCTCCATCGAGAGTTCGGTGAGCGTCTGGCTCAGTTCCGTGCTCAAGACCTTGAGCATCGACGATGCGGTACCCGGATGGCCACCACCGGCCAGCGCGGACAACACCCGGTACTCCAGGATCTCCAGCACATCGGTGCGCAGCCGAGCATCGGCGAGCCTGCGGCTGAAGCCCGGATCGTCGATCAGGAGGCCGCCGTTCGGTCCTGGCATCTGGGTTGCGGCCGTGGCGATTTCCTCGCCCAAGACCTGCAACGCCGGCGCCGTGGCACCGCCACCGCGCTCGAACTCCAGCAGATACTTGGCTACGGTCCAGCCGTCGTCGATCTTGCCGATCACGTTGGACTTCGGTACCCGGACCTCGTCGAAGAAGACCTGATTCTGCACCTCTTCACCGGAAGTCATGACCAGCGGGCGGATTTCGATACCGGGGGAGGTCATGTCGATCAGCACGAACGTGATGCCCTGCTGCTTCTTGGCGCCGCGGGTGGTGCGGACCAGCGCGAACATCCAGTTGGCTTCCTGGGCGTGGGTGGTCCAGATCTTGCTGCCGGTGCAGACCAGGTCGTCGCCATCGGAGACAGCGGCCATCGACAGCGCGGCCAGGTCGGAGCCGGCCTCGGGCTCGGAGTAGCCCTGGCAGAAGAACACCTCACCGGTCAGGATGCCGGGAAGGAAGTAGTCCTTCTGCGCCTGCGTACCGAATTTGATGATTGCGTGGGCCACCATGCGGATGCCCATCGGCGACAGCGACGGGGCGCCGGCCAATGTCGATTCGCGGCTGAAGATGTAGTGCTGGGTGAGGCTCCAGTCGCAGCCGCCGTGTTCCACCGGCCATGCCGGGGCGGCCCAGCCCCGCTCATGGAGGATCTTCTGCCAGGCCATGCTGGCGTCGTGGTCGGCATACACGCTGGTCATCAGCTGGCCCGCGCGCCGAAGTTCGGGAGTCAGATTCTTGGCGAGGAAGTCGCGCACCTCGTCGCGGAATTCCTGGTCGCTCGTCGACCACTTCAGGTCCATGCCTGCCCCTTCTGCTGGTGTCGCTCCACAGAGTAAACCTAGTTAGTCAAGTGGCGTAGACCACCCCAGCATCTACGCGGCGAACCGGCGGCGCGGCTTCGGCGCGGCGCGTTGCTGGACGCTGGTGGCACCCCTACGGGGCCGCGGGCGATAATCGGATTCGTGGAGCGTCGCCAAAGCGGTCATGACCCCCAGTCCCCGATGGCACTACTGCAGAACCTTCCTGCGCTGGTGGTGCTGGAGCGGTTCCCGGTGCCGGTGTTGGCAATCGCCGAGGACGGAACGATCCTCTTCGCCAACACCGCCTTCGGTGAGATGGTCGGCCGCGGCACCGAAGCGGTCAAGAGCATGCGGTTTGCTGAGGTGTTCCACTCGCTACCGGCCGACGAGTCGGCGGTCTCGGTGATGCGCGCCCACGCCGGCCTGTTGGTCGACCTCGTCCACGACGACGGTTCGATCGTGCGGGCCCGGATGAGCAAGTCGGCGCTGCTGCGCGGCGACGATCCGGTGGCGCTGGCGACGTTCCAGGACCTCACCGAACGGTTGTGGGCCGAAGAACTCTAGGGCTATCCGGCGGCCCGCGCGCGCCGCAGTGATTCGCGGGCCAGAAACTCGCGGAAGTAGTCCAGAGATTCCCTGCTGACGATCGAAGGAAGCAGCAGGTCCCACGTACGGGCGACCCGTTCGCGCAAGTCGGTGCCCGTCGCGTTGGCGCGGGAGAGCGCCTCCGCGCCCAGCATCGATCCCAGGATCACCTCGGCGGCACCGACGACGTCGAGGTTGTCCCGCAGGTCGCCTTCGTTGGCTGCTTGATTCAACTGCGCCCGCAGCTCATCGAGCCAACTCGCATATACGCGGGTGGCTGCCACGTTGATGCCGCTGAACGTGCGGAGCAACTGCATGCCGATCTGTGCCACCTTGTCTGAGCGGGCGAAATCGGCCACCACGAACAACCCGTGGATCGTGTTTTCCAAAGCCGGCGACGAGGATTCGGCGATCGTGCGGAAGGTGGCCAGCATCGCGCTGCCGCCGTCACTGATGATCGCCTCGGCCAGCGATTCTTTCGAGTCGAAGTGATAGTAGAGCGCGCCCTTGGTCATCTCGGCCCGCGCGATGATGTCGCCGAGCCCGGTCGCCGGATAGCCCTGCTCGCTGAAAAGGTCGACGGCGGCGGTGATGATCTTCTGCCGGGTCAGTTCGGATCGAGCCTGGCGTGCCATGTCAGCCTCGCTCGACGTTGGTGTCCGCGGCATTGCCGGCGGTGCGGGGCCGCAAGGGCACCACCTTCTTGACTCCGACCGCGGTGCGTCGCCGGATGAACTGTTTGAGGTAGCCGAGCCGTTCGGGCTCGACGAATCCAGGCAGCGCCAGTCGCCAGCTGTGCTCGAGATCGGTGAGGAATCGAGGGGGATCGTCGAGGTCGCTGGTCTGGCGCACCCCGAGGTAGATCGACACCAACAACCGCGCGACCGCCTCCGGGTCCGAGTCCGCGGTGAAATCACCTTCACCGATGGCCCGTTTGGCGATGCCGGCGAAACCTTGCACCCATTCGTCGAGCACCCGTGGCCCCAGGCCGTCGGTCCGGCCGATGGATTCGACCAGATTCAGGCAGGCCCGGGCCATCGGGTCTCCGATGTCCTCGGCTGCAACCAGGCAGGTGAGGTCGATCAATGTCTCGGCTCCGGACAGGTTGCGGGCCAGCACTTCCTCGACCGACTTGTTGGCCCGTGCGGTGCGGTGCTCGACGATCGACACCGCCAGCGCGTGCTTGGACCGGAAGTGGAAGTACAACGCACCCTTGGTGACCGTGGCATCGGCGAGTATGTCGTCGAGGCTGACCAGGCTGTAGGGCGTGTGGGCGAACTGGCGCGCCGCCGCCTGCAGGATCTGGAGACGGGTCAGCTCTGCTCGCCGGTCGAGCTGCTCAGTCACCTCGGGGCCTTTCTGACTCTGATCGGCCGGCGGCCAGGTGTCTGATCTCGCCGTCGTCACCAGCAGACTCAAAGTCTTCGCCGTACGTGCATAACATTCTAAAGGTATGTATCGTGCTTAGCGTGATAACTCTTGGTTCGTCGCGGGTTGCCCGCCCGGCGGTGGCGCACGCCACGGCTGCGGGCACTGTGGCGAGCGCCACCATTTGGCGGTCGGCGGTAGCCAAGGGCTATCCTGGAAGCGTTGTCATGGCCTGCACCGGCAATCCCCCTCGAATCCCGGTGCGGGCCATGACGACCTCAATTTCTCATGCCTTCCAATATGATTCGATCTTGATGACGCCGCTCGAGGTTCGCTCGGAGTGTCCGTAGCCAATGTGGGATGACGAAGTCGACGTCGTTTGCTGTGGCCCCGGCTTCGGAGCATTGGCGGCGGCCGTAGCGGCGGCGGACGCCGGGCTGGACGTGCGTATCGTTCGTCCGGGGAGTGCGAGCACCGGTTCGGTGGCGCCCGGTCTTGGGACACCGTGGTTGGGTGCTGGGATCGACGATCCCGAGACCCGCGAATATCTCGATGCGTTGTCGGCGGACCTGCCGCCGGCCGACGATGCCGAATACGACACTGCCCTGACGGTTCGGCCGGTCAGCGACTGGACCCCGGTAACCGGGCGCGGTCGGATCGCGCCGTTCTACGGCGCCCGGCTGCAGGCCTGGGCGCAACACTGCCTGACGTCTCCCTACGGCGTGCTCTACACCCGGCTGGCGGACCGGGGTACGACTTCGATGAAGACCCGCGCCGGCGAAGAAATCCAGGTCAAGGTGCTCGGGAGCGTGGATGTCGAGAGCGGTTCCGCCGTATCGGTGCTCGGTGACTGGCTCTCGGTGCGGGTCGTCGACAAGCAGATCGACGTCGACACCGGCGCGCTGCAACGCCTCGTGTTCGAGGAGGGCGAGGTTCTCGGGGCGGTGATCGACACCGCCGACGGCCCGTTGGCCCTGCGAGCCCGCCATGGCGTGGCTCTCGCGACCGAACCCCGGGGCGCCGCCCCGGCCGCGGCGGATGACCAGCTCATCGAGCCCGGCAAGTGCCTGCAGGTCGGCTTGGTCGGCTACAGCGCCAGCAGATTCGGTCGCGTCGAGTTGCTCGACCACCAGCCGGACACCGGACGGTCGGACTACTGCCGATCCGGGGGAGTGCACGACTCACCGCGTGAGTCGTATCGATCACGTGCGCGGCGCGGCTGAGAAATGCACGGGCACGCGCCCTTTGGCCAGTAACGCGGCCATCTCTTGTCCCAGGATCGGCTTGGACAGCAAAAAGCCCTGGGCGCGGTAGCAGCCGTGCCGCAACAGCGTCAGCGCGGCCCGTTCTGTCTCCACGCCCTCGGCGACCAGCTGCAGGCCGAAGGCGCCGGCCAGGGCGATCACCGCGCGCACGATCGGCAGGTCGCCCGGGTCTGACCCGAGTCCGGCAACAAAGCTCCGGTCGATCTTGAGGGTGTCCACCGGGAGTGACTTCAACAGTGACAGCGCGCTGTAGCCGGTGCCGAAGTCGTCGATGGCCACCTGCACGCCCACCTTGTGCAGTCCCGTCAGAGTGGATCGGGTGGTTTCGATGTCCTGCACGACGATGCTCTCGGTGATTTCCAGGCATACCGATCCGCGGGGCAGACGGAACTCCTTCATGATGCCGGCCACCGACGCCACGAATCCGTCGGTCACCAATTGCACCGGCGACACGTTGATCCGCAGCACGATGTTGCGGCCGACGCCGTTGGACCGCCACCGGGCGAACTCGGCGCACGCGGTCCGCAGCACCCAACGGCCCAATTCGCCTGCCAGATTGATGGATTCGGCTACGCCGATGAACGAGTCAGGGGACAGCAGGCCCCGCGTCGGATGTTGCCAGCGCACCAGCGCCTCGGCCGCCAGCACCTCGCCGGTCCGCATGTCGATCTCTGGAAGGTAGTGCAGTACCAGCGCGCCGCTCTCGATCACACTCTGCAGGTGCAGCTCGATGTCGTTGCGGAAATCGATCTCCATGGCCATCGCATCGGAGAACACCGCGACCCGGTTGCCCCCGGAGTTCTTCGCCGTGAGTACCGCGTGGTCGGCTCGGTTGAGCAGATCAGAGGTGGAGTCACGCCCCGGAATGCCTTGGGCCAGACCGATACTGACAGTACGGGTGAGCATCTCGCCATCGATGGTTACCCGTTCGCGCAGCACCGACTGGAGTCGGTAGGCCAGCGCCGTGGCTGCTTCGGCTGTCATCGCCGCCGCGGGCACCACGACGAACTCGTCACCGCCGAGCCGGGCGATGAGCTTGGGCGAGTCGTCTCCGCGTTGCAACCGGTCGGCCAGGATGCTGATGAACGCATCGCCGGCGGTATGCCCCAGATAGTCGTTGATCGCCTTGAGCCGGTCCAGATCGAAGAACATCACCACAACCGGGCCGGGCTGCCCCGGTGCCAGCCGGGCCTGGAGGTGCGCCATCAGCGCCCTTCGGTTGTGCAGGCCGGTGAGGTGGTCGTGATCGGCCAGGTAGCGCAGCCGGTCCTCGGCTTCGATGCGGGCTTGCACCTGGGCGAACAATGAAGCAATCGCCTTGAGCGCGTTGAGCTCTGCGGGTAGCCACTCGCGATCGCCGAACTTGACGAACCCCAGGACACCGGTGGTGATGTCGCCGGACAGCAGCGGCACGCAGGCCATCGACGTACTCGCGATGTGCCGGCCCGCCTCGATCGTGCGCTGATAGTCGTCGGTGGACGGCTCCGGACGAAACACCGCCGGCTCCTTGAGGTGCTCGGCCATCGCGAACACCGGGTCGGCATCGGCGAAATGGATGACCGCGATCGGGTCGGTGTGCGCGTCGGGCGGGCGCGGCGGCCACTCGGCCACCAACCGTGTCGCGTGAGCCTCGTGGTCGTTGTGACGCAGGAAGCTCACGTCGACGTCGAAGAACGAGACCAGCTCGGCGAGGACCTGCTGGCTCACCGTGACCGAAGTCGCGGCGTCCACCGCCATCAGTTGGGTGGCAACCGATGTGACGAGCAGTTCGAGACTGCCTGGCACCAGATACCTCCGCCTATCCCTCAGCACGCGCCTCAGCCGTACTGCGTCGTCGAACCCGCCCGGGCTCGGCGCCTGCTGCGTACGGTCGGACGCGGCGCGTCGGACAACCTGAGCACCAGCGCTTGTGATTCGTCGCGCTCGGTGCTGGTCAACCTGCGAAAAGCGTACTGCAGGTCGCGCAACGCGTCGGCGTGACCAGGTGAGAGCTCGTCGCGTTCCCGATCGTTGTGGGCGTAGAGGAACACCGGCGACACCGGTTGAACCGCCAGGCCGCGGCGCTGGGCATCGACCCAAACGGCCTCGACCGCAGATCCGGCGGCGGCGTAGTCCGTCAGCCGACGACCCCGGATCGAGACGACCGCCAGTGCCGAGCTGGATGTCACCCGCTCGTAGGTGTCGTCGCCGAGTGCCGTGCCGGCATCCCAGCCGGCCAAATGCTCCATCACCTCGGGCCGGCGCAGGATGTCGAGGATCACCAGGTCCGCCGGGTCCAAGCCGAGCGTCGTCACGTCGAGACCGGTATCGGGGTCCGGGTCGCCGGGCCAGCGCAGCTCCGACATCATCTCGCGGTGCAGGGCCGGTGTCAGATAGCGGATCCGGTCCGCCGCGGCGAGTAGGCGTGCGGCGGCTTCGATCTTGTCCCGATCATCGAGGATCGTGAGTTTGGCGCCCTCGTTGCGTGCGGCGGCCTGCAGCCCGTCGATCACCTCGCCGGCGATCGGCGCCGCCGTGCCCCGGAGTCGGTTGGTCTCCCGGGCCAGCATCGGTTCGTACAGCTCGGCCAGCTCCGGTGCGCTACCGACGGAAAATTCCGCGATCCCGTACAACGGTGTGCCTTCGTCGCCGCGGGACCACTGCACGTCTCCGGTGAGTCCGTGTGCGGCCGCGGCCACCCGCGCATTGAACGCCGCGGCGCCCAGTGCCACCGCGCTCCCGCGATACCCGACGTCCATTGTCGTGGTGTATTTCGTCGCCAGCCGGAGGCTGATCCGGTCGTCGGTCGCCTCGATGTGCCACGGCTGGACATTGCCACCCGAGGGTGCGCGCGTTGCCGCCTCGGCCAGGATGTCGGCCATCCCGGCCGGTTGGTGATACGCGTCAGGCGGGCGGGATACGGGCGCGGGTCTGAAGTCGAGGGGATCGCCGATTCGGTCCAGCGCGTCGGCGACATCGACACGAACCCGGCCCGAGGGCATCGGCTCGCCCAGACCGATGCGCCGTACGGCATTGGCCACGACGGTCGCCCCGAGAACCACCTCGGAAGCGAGTTGGGGCCACGTGCTCAGCGTCTTGCCGACCTCGACCAACGAAGCCGCCATGCGGGGGGAGAGTTGAGGGGCGTCCAGGATCCGCAGGACGTGCGGCACCTTGTCCTTGCTGCTGAGCCCGGCCAGGTCTCGTGCGGCGACGTCGCCGAGCAGACCGTGCAGGACGGGCCGTGCGGGTTCCAGGTCGAACCGCTCGACGTCGAGCAGGCCGCGGTCGCCCGTGGTCATCAGCACCGGTAATCGGTGGGCTCGGGCCGCTTCCCGGACAAGGACTTTCGCGTCCAGCGAGTCGCATTCCTCGACGACGACGTCGAGCCCGCGCAGGAAGGCGTCGATGGACTCGGGTGCGGCACCGTTGCGATCGATGTGGACCGAGATGTACGGGTCGATCTCGGCGATCCGCCGGGCGGCCACCACGGCTTTGTTCAACCCCAGGTCGAACACCGTGCCCGGGACCCGGTTGAGGTTCGCCAACTCGAGTTCGTCGAAATCTGTCAGGTGGATCTCGCCGCACAGGCCCTCGGTGGCGAGGTTGTGGGCGATGGCATGGCCGACGCTCAGCCCGATCACGCCGATCCTCAATCGCGACAGTTGTCGTTGTTCGTCGGCGGTGACGAGGTTGCGGTTGCGGTCCAGCCGTAGCCGATTGAAAGCGGCCGGCCCGAGGATGTGGACCAGGCTCCGACGCCACGAGTAGTACGCCCATCGTGTCGGCTCGTCGAGCAATTCCCGGCCGACCGCCGGTACAAGAGTGCGCAATGCGGCCTGCTGCTCGCCGCATTCATCGACAACTGCGATCCGCGGGTCCCGGCGGAGCTGGTCGAGGGTGAATTCGTCATCGATGAAGATCGCATGATGTTGACCAGAGTCGTCGACTTCGCTCAATGCGGAATTCCCGACGGCTGCGTGGCTGTTTTCGTCGGTCATCGTCCCGCCGCGGTCCCGGTGTGGTCACCGAAGCCGGCGGTGGCCGGGTGCGGCCCGATTCGCTGGGCCTCGGCGAAGTAGCGCGACAGCTGTCCCGCATCGGCGTGATTGGCGAATGTCCTGCTATCCCACCACATCATCTTCGTCTGGTATCGCGCGTCGGGATAGGGAGTCGCCGGAATCCTGGCGGCGAGCACCCCGCCCGATGACAACCAGCGTTTGAGCACATAGGCCGCTGCGGTGGCCATGGCAAACTGAATGTCCAACAGCGTCATGGCATGCAGCGGCATGCGCGCCAGCGTATCGGTGAGTGCACGGCTCTGCTCCGGGTCGTCGCCCACCCACGCGGTTTTCATCTCGACCACACCGAACGGCAGCCGGTCGGCGATCATCTTGCGTACCGAGCCGAGCGCGGGTTGTCCGCTCCATTCGACTACGGCGTGGCTGTCCTCGACGCGCTGGTGGGGGCCCTTGGCCCGCAGACCACCGACGACGTCGCCCGCACTGTTGATCCCGACGCAGAAAAGCGCCGTATCCTCACCTGTCCGTAGTGTTTTCGGGTCCAGTGCACGTTCCACTCCGTGTTTGCGGTAGTTGGAGTGGGCGCCGCGGACGTACTCCTTCCACAGCCGGCGCTCCGCCGCCGGCCGTGCCACGACGATCGTGCACTCGCTGTCGGGGTCCCACCAGCTTGGGCTTTCGTCCAATGTCACGCTGCGGCGGGCTGCCGAATCGAGTTGGGGAGCGGTCATCTGGAATCCATTTCGTCGGTCAGCCGTGCCTTCCGACTCGGCCGGCTGATTTTGGTGTGCAGCACGGTTGTACGAATACGTGTGACGAGTATTGCGCCGCCTCGTGGTGGAATTCCAGCGAGCCGAGAAATCTTGTCCAGGCGCGGGGTGAATTCTTCCCGGGCGCCCTCGATTTACTCACGGGTACGTGCAATTTTGGCAAATTCGGTTGACGCTATTCATGCCGTATATGTGCGTCTCGGGTGAGCATGGCAAAAATTGCCAATTGACGTCGCTGTCGAATGGGTGATGTGAGGAGGGTGGGGAAACCTTTTGCTGCGGCGGCCCTCAGCCAGCCGTTCGGCGATAGCGCATCGGGGTGAATGGCGATCGGCTTGGTGTTCGCCACGTCCTTTCGGGCCGGTGTTTCATTGGCGGGTAGTGCCGCGGCCCGCGCACCCAGGATGAGATTCTTGTGGGGATGACACAGGAGTATCCGAAAGCGACCACCCTGCCGGTTCAAGATGTCGGCAGGCTGCTGTTGCGGTGCGCGGACCGGCCCGGGTTGGTCGCGGCGATCAGCGGCTTCCTCACCGGCGCCGGGGCCAACATCATCTCGTTGGATCAGCACTCCACCGAGCAGTCTGGCGGCACCTTCATGCAGCGCACGATCTTCCACCTACCTGGGCTGGCGGCGGTGCGCGACGAAATCGAGCGGGACTTCCGGCGGCAGGTGGCAGAGCCGTTCGAGATGGACTTCCGGCTGACGGAGGCGGCCAAGCCGAAACGGGTGGCGCTGATGGCTTCCCGCGAGGACCACTGCCTGCTGGATCTGTTGTGGCGCAACCGACGCGGTGAACTCGACATGTCGGTGGTGATGGTCATCTCCAACCATCCCGACCTTGCCGATCAAGTGCGCGCGTTCGGTGTGCCGTTCCTCTATGTGCCCGCGACCCGTGAGAACCGGCCCGAGGCCGAGCAACGCATCCTGGAGTTGTTGCGCGGCAACGTCGATCTTGTGGTGCTGGCCCGGTACATGCAGATCCTGACGCCCGAATTCCTGGACGCTGTGGGATGCCCCCTGATCAACATTCACCATTCCTTTCTGCCGGCGTTCATCGGCGCCGCGCCGTACCGCAGGGCCAAGGAGCGCGGGGTCAAGTTGGTCGGCGCGACAGCGCATTACGTCACGGGCGACCTCGACGAGGGGCCCATCATCGAACAGGACGTGGTCCGTGTGGATCACCGTCACTCGGTCGGTGACCTGGTGCGATTGGGTGCGGACGTGGAGCGGCTGGTGTTGTCCCGCGCGGTGCTGTGGCACTGTGAGGACCGCGTAATCCGGTTCGGGAATCAGACCGTAGTCTTCTGACCACGGTTCGAGAGGAGTGAGCGTGAAAGTCTTCAACGGTCTTGACGAGTTCGTGGCGGCAAAGGGCAGCGAGCTGGGTCCCACCGAGTGGATGGAGATCACCCAGGAACGGGTGAACCTGTTCGCCGATGCCACCGATGACCATCAATGGATCCACGTCGATCCCGAAAAGGCGGCGGGCGGACCGTTCGGCGGGACCATCGCGCACGGGCTGCTCACTCTGTCGCTGCTGCCGCATTTCACGCATCAGCTGTATCGCGTCGACAACGTCAAGTTGGCGGTCAACTACGGATACAACAAGGTTCGGTTCATCACGCCGGTTCGCGTCGGTGCCAATCTTCGTGCGCGTGCGGCGGTCACCGATGTCGCGCAGCTCGACGGCGCGGTTCAGGCGACCATGACGGTGACCGTCGAGATCGAGGGTTCGGACAAGCCCGCGGCGGTCGCCGAGTCGATCGTCCGCTTCATCGGCTGAATCAGGGCCCGTTCCCCTTCAGCTTTTCGCGTGAGCAGTCCCCGCAAGGGGCTGCTCACGCGCATTCTGACAGTTGTCAGAATTCATTGACGGCCGTCAAAGTCCGCTGCTAGTGTTCTGCATCACAACGTGAAGGAGCACTGGGTTGCAGCGTTCACTGCCTCGGACCGCGATCATCGGCGCGGGTATCAGCGGGCTCACCGCCGGGAAGATGCTCAAGGATTACCGGGTGCCCTACACGACGTTCGAGACGTCGGACCGCATCGGCGGAAACTGGGCCTTCGGCAATCCGAACGGTCACAGCAGCGCATACCGCTCCCTTCACATCGACACCAGCAAACATCGGTTGTCGTTCAAGGACTTTCCCATCCCGGAGCGGTTCCCGTCGTTCCCGCACCACTCCGACATCAAGTCCTATCTGGACTCGTACGCGAACGCGTTCGGGTTGTCGGAGAACATCGAGTTCAACAACGGCGTGGTGCATGCGGCCCGGATCGAAGGGGGCGGTTGGGAGATCGAGGATCAGGCCGGCGCGCGGCGCGAGTTCGATCTACTCGTCGTCGCCAACGGGCATCACTGGGATCCGCGATTGCCGGATTTTCCCGGCACTTTCACCGGTGAAGAGATCCACTCGCACCACTACATCGACCCGAAGGAACCGCTTGAGCTGACCGGCAAGCGAATTCTGGTGGTGGGCATCGGGAACAGCGCGGCCGACATCGCAGTTGAAATTTCGTCGGGTTCGCTGCAGAACAAGGTCACGCTGTCCACCCGCTCCAGTGCCTGGATTGTGCCGAAATACATTGCGGGACAACCGGGGGACAAATACTTCCGCACCAATCCGTACCTGCCGTTGTCGTGGCAGCGCAAGCTGGTCCAGCTGATCGGTCCGATACTGGGCACCGACCCGACGATGTACGGGCTTCCTGCGCCGAACCACAAGCTCTTCGAGGCGCATCCGACGCAGTCGGTGGAGTTGCCGCTGCGGTTGGGCTCCGGCGACGTCATTCCGAAGCCGAACGTGGCCCGGTTGGACGGTGCCACCGTGCATTTCGAGGACGGATCCAGCGACGATTTCGACGTGATCGTCTATGCGACGGGGTACAACATCACCTTCCCGTTCTTTGATCCGGACGTCGTCAGTGCGCCCGGCAACCAGATCCGGCTTTACAAGCGGATGTTCAAGCCCGGGATGGACGATCTGGTGTTCATGGGATTCGCGCAGGCGATCCCGACGCTGTTCCCGTTCGTGGAGTGCCAGTCCCGGCTGTTGGCGGCGTACGCGGTCGGGCGCTACGCCCTGCCTGCGGTGGCGGAGATGGAGCGGGTGATCGATGCCGATCAGCAACTGCACGCCGGGCATTGCACCGACCGGCCCCGACACACCCAGCAGGTGGACTACTTCTACTACGAGCACGACATCCGCACGCGCGAGTTGCCCGCAGGGGCGAAACGGGCAGCCGGCCGCGTCAGCGCGATCGCCGGAGTGAGGGCATGACCTACACCGAGCTCGCGTTCTACTCGGCCGGAGACCGCTGCAGTGGATGGCATTTCCGCGCGGAAGGTGACGGATTCGCCGGGCCTGCGGGACGGCCGGTGGTGGTGATGGCACACGGGTTCGGCGGTACGAAGGACTCCGGTCTGCAGCCGTTCGCGGAACGGTTCAGCGCGGCCGGTCTGGACGTGGTGGCCTTTGACTATCGCGGCTTCGGGGCTTCCGACGGGCAACCGCGGCAGAGTGTTTCGGTCGAGCGCCAGATGGCGGATTACGGTGCGGCGGTCGCTGCGGCCCAACAATTGCCGGGGGTGGACCGCCGGCAGGTGGTGTTGTGGGGATCGTCCTTCTCGGGCAGCCATGTCCTGCGGGTGGCCGCTCAGTGCGCCGACGTGGCCGCGGTGATCGGGATGACGCCGCTGACCAGTGGGCTGGCTGCCAGTCGAGCGGCCGTGGCACACCGTGATGTGGCCTCGGCGCTGCGCTGGACACTGGCGGGTCTGAAAAGTCGCGTGGCGGTGGCGGCGGGTCGGGCACCGACGCTGATGCCGCTGGCGGCCAAGCCGGGAGAGCCTGGCGCGTTGGCCCTCGACGGCGCGTACGACAGCTACAGCGCGATCGCCGGGCCGACGTGGCGCAATGAAGTGGATTCGGCGATCGGGATGGAGCTGGTGCAGATCCGCACGAGTGCTGCGGCCAAAGCACTGAAATGTCCTGTGCTGATTCAGATTGCCGACTTCGACCGGTTCGTGCCGGCCAATTCGGTGATGAAGACGGCGGTGCAGGCCCATGCTCAGGTCCACCACTATCCGTGCGATCACTTCGACGTGTGGCCGGGCCATGACTGGTTCGACACCGCTGTCGAGGACCAACTGAAGTTTCTGGCCGCTCACCTTTGAGCGCTCGCGGGGGAACGTTACGTGCGGTACAGCGCCGCAACGTCTCCCGGTCGCACCTTGAGAGCGGCATTGCGGGGGAGTGCATCGACGACGGTCACAGCCACCGGTACGTGATGGCTCGGGAGTGACTCGCGCACGAGGTCTTTCAACTCGGCTTCGGTGGGCTTGACCGAATCCCGCCGAAGTTCGACCGCGGCGAACGGCACCGCGCCGAGGCGGTCATCCGGAACGCCGACGACGCAGGCGTCGAGCACGCTGGGATGTGAGATCAACACGCGGCGTACCGTTTCCGGGAGGATCTTGAAGCCGCCACGGTTGATCGCGCCATCGCCGCGCCCGTGCACGGTGAGGAATCCGTCTTCGTCCATGGCGGCCAGATCAGTGGTGCGCACCCAATCCGGTCCGATCACCTCGACGCTGGCTTCGAGTAGTCCGACGGTACCGGCCGGAACTTCGGAGCCGGTGTCGGGATCGACGATACGCACGCGTACGCCGGGCAGCGGCCGTCCGACGCTGTCAGGCTTGTCCGCGCCGTATCGGCGGTACAGTTCGGGTGTCCAGCTGCACACCGACCCCGCGAATTCGGTTGCCCCGTAGGCCCACAGCAGGGGTATGCCGTAGCGACCCTCGAACTCCGCCCGCAACCCCGGCTCCAACGGTCCGGAGCCCCCGGACAGCCCCTCCAGCGATGCCAGATCTTCGGGAGGCACATCAGCCTGCAACAGCATCCGCAGGATCGCCGGTTGCACGCCCGCCCGGGTGATTTGGTAGGTCTTGATGGCCCGGACCCACTCGTCGACTCGGAACTTCTCCAACAGCACCATGCGCTTGCCGGAGCACGGTGCGGCCAGCAACTGGCAGACGCCGATGCTGCCGAACGGCCAGTACACCAGCGCCGGCGGGGTGTCGTCGTCCACTCTCTCGGTGCCCGCACCGATCGTCATGCTCAGCACGGTGTGGGCAAGCACATTGGTGGCGACCGGGATTCGCTTGGGCGGGCCGGTGGTACCGCTGGTCAGGATGTGCAGCCCGGCCCGCTCCAGCGCCCGGTCGTGCCTGCTGCCCGGTTGTCGCGGTGCGGTCACGCCGACCCCGAGTGGTTCACCCGACAGCGAGATCCCGGCCGATCCGACGGTCTGCAGCGCACCGTTCAGTTCCGGTGTCCAGTCCTGGCGATCGGCGACGATCGCCGGCAACGCCAGATCCCGGGCGTCGCGGGCAATCGCCGCGGCCGATTGGTACGAGTAGATCATCACCACCGGGCGGCGTGACGCGATGAAACCCAGGATCGTCGCGGCGTGCGCGACGCGATTGCGCACCACGATGCCGACCGGCTCGCCGGGCCCGACACCCGCCTCGCGCAAGGCAGCCGAGACCCGCTCGATGAACTGCGTTATCTCGTTGCCCGTATACCACTTTCGGGCGAACTCGATGAACGGACGGTCACCGTAGGCGTCCAGCCCGGTGCCGAGACTGTCGGCGAAGTCTGCGGACATGCCGGCCTAGAACTGCGTGGAGCCCAAGTCGACGGCCACCCGGCTGGCGGTGACGTAGCGTGACTCGTCGCTGGCCAGCCAGATCGCGGCGTCGGCGATGTCCTCGGGTTCGGCGATGTAATCCGGCAGGAACGGAGTCACCATCTGCATCAGGCCGGGGTTGGTGTCATTGGCCCGGTTGAGCGCGGCCAGCATGTCGCCGGTTCCCATCGGGGTGTTGACCGCGCCTGGGTGCAGGCTGTTCACCCGGATCTTGTGCTTGCCCAACTCTGCGGCGAAAGCCCGGGCCATGCCGGCGACGGCGTGCTTGCTGGCCGTGTAGTGCACCATGAACGGCTGCATCTTGATGCCGGCGGCCGAGCTGATCAAGATGATCGACCCGCCGCGGCCACCGTCGATGATGTGCTGGGCACCGGCCATCACGGTATTCCAGGTGCCGGTGACGTTGATGTCCATGACGTCCCGGAATGACTCCGGGGTGGTGTCGTTCCATGGTTCGGGCACCGTGATACCGGCGTTGGCGACGATCACGTCGAGCCGACCGAATTCGGCGACGCCCTTGCCGACGATGGTCTTCAACGCGTCGTGGTCGCGGGTGTCGGCGGCGGTGGCGATGATGCGCTTTCCGGTGGCCTCAACCAAGCGCACGGTCTCGTCCAGGTCTTCAGGGGTGGCCGAGTCGTAGGGCACGCTCGGCGGCAGTGGCCCGGCGATATCCACGGCGATGATGTCGGCGCCCTCTTTGGCCATGCGAACCGCGTGGGCACGTCCCTGCCCGCGGGCAGCTCCGGTGATGAACGCGACTTTTCCGGCGAGCCGTTCAGTCATGGATTCTCCTTGGTGAGTATGCGGATTCAGTGCTGGCGCTGGGCGGCCTTGACCAGCCCGCCGCCGATGATGAGTCGTTGGATCTCACTGGTGCCCTCGTAGAGGCGCAGCAGTCGGACTTCCCGGTAGATGCGTTCGACCGGGACCTCGCGCATGTAGCCGGTACCGCCGTGGATCTGTACCGCGAGATCGGCTACGTTGCCTGCCATTTCGGTGCAGAACAGCTTTGCTGCCGAGGGGGCGATGCGGCGGTCCTCACCTGACACCCACTTGGCCGCGGCGTCGCGCACCAGTGCCCGGCCGGCCATCACTCCGGTCTGCTGGTCGGCGATCATCGCCTGCACCAACTGAAAGCTGCCGATCGGTTGGCCACCCTGGGTGGCCGCTGCGGCGTAGGCGACTGACTCGTCGAGCGCGCGCTGGGCAGATCCCACCGCCAGCGCAGCGATGTGGACACGGCCGCGGGCCAGGGAGGTCATCGCGGCGCGGTAGCCGACATCCTCGCTGCCGCCCACGAGTGCGCTCTTCGGCACCCGCACGTCGGTGAAGGTGACGTCGGCGGTCCAGGCCCCTTCTTGGCCCATCTTGGCGTCCTTTACGCCGACTTCCACACCGGGAGCATCGGCAGGGACCAGGAAAACTGCGATACCGGGTCCGTCGGTGTCGGCAGGGCGGGTCCGGGCGAACACCACGAACAAGTTCGCGGTGGGTGCGTTGGTGATGAACCGCTTCTGACCGTCGATGACCCAGTCGTCCCCGTCGCGAACGGCCTTGGTGCGCAGGCCTGCGGGGTTGGATCCGGCGCCGGGCTCGGTCAGGGTGAACGAGGCGACGACGTCGCCGGAAGCGATGCCCTCCAGCCACCGGGACTTCTGTTCATCAGAGCCGAACCCCACCAGTACCTGCCCGGCGATGCCGTTGTTGGTGCCGAACATCGACCGCAACGCCAGCGACGTGTAACCGAATTCCATTGCCAGTTCGACATCTTGGGCCAGGTTGAGGCCGAGGCCACCCCACTGCTGGGGGATCGCGTATCCGAACAACCCCATGTTCTTGGCCTGCTCGCGCAGATCATCGGGCACCTGGTCGGTGGCCAGGATCTCGTTCTCGCGGGGCACCACGGCGGAGCGGATGAAGCTGCGGGTCTGCGCCAGGATCTCGGCGAAGTCCTCGTCACTGACTTCGGACGTGGCCGCGGTGGTGGTCACAGGTGAGCTCCATTTCGTCGCGCGGGATCCGCGGGGGCGATGAATCTCCAATATCGTATATGAAATATGATCTGGCTCAGACAGAGCCCCCGGGATCGAAAGTTAGGTGATCAGGTGTCGTTGCTGACCGGTCAGACTGCAGTGGTGACAGGCGGTGCCCAGGGTCTGGGCCTGGCCATCGCGAAGCGCTTCATCGGCGAGGGCGCCCGGGTGGTGCTGGGTGACGTGAACCTGGAGGCGACCGAGGCGGCCGCCCAGGAACTCGGCGGACCCGAAGTGGCGACCGCGGTGCGTTGCGACGTGACCTCGTCCGCCGAGGTCGACGCCCTCGTGCAGGCCGCCGTCGAGCGGTTCGGTGGGCTGGACATCATGGTGAACAACGCGGGCATCACCCGTGATGCCACCTTGCGGAAGATGACCGAAGAGCAGTTCGATCAGGTCATCGCGGTGCACCTGAAGGGCACCTGGAACGGCACCAAGTCGGCCGCGGCGATCATGCGGGAGAACACGCGCGGCGCGATCGTCAACATGTCCTCGATCTCGGGCAAGGTCGGCCTGGTCGGCCAGACCAACTACTCGGCGGCCAAGGCCGGCATCGTCGGCATGACGAAGGCGTCGGCCAAGGAACTTGCGCACCTCGGGGTCCGCGTCAACGCCATCCAGCCGGGGCTGATCCGCTCGGCGATGACCGAGGCCATGCCCCAACGGATCTGGGATCAGAAGCTGGCCGAGATCCCGATGGGCCGGGCCGGCGAACCCGACGAGGTGGCCAAGGTCGCGCTGTTCTTGGCGAGCGACTTGTCGTCGTACATGACCGGCACCGTGCTCGAGGTGACGGGCGGTCGGCACGTATGACGACCCGCGAGGCGGTCATCTGCGAACCGGTCCGCACCCCGATCGGCCGCTACGGCGGCATGTTCGCGTCGCTGACCGCCGTCGAACTCGGTGTCGTCGCGCTCAGGGGACTGCTGGAACGCACCGGCGTGGCACCCGAGCAGGTGCAGGATGTGATCCTGGGGCACTGCTATCCCAACAGCGAGGCCCCGGCCATCGGCCGCGTCGTGGCGCTCGACGCCGGCCTGCCGGTGACGGTTCCTGGAATGCAAGTCGACCGCCGATGCGGCTCGGGTCTGCAGGCCGTCATCCAGGCCTGCCTGCAGGTCCGCAGCGGCGACAACGATCTCGTGGTGGCCGGTGGCGCCGAGAGCATGAGCAACGTGGCGTTCTACTCCACCGACATGCGTTGGGGCGGGGCCCGCAGCGGCGTGCAGATCCATGACGGGCTGGCGCGGGGACGCACCACGGCCGGTGGGCAGTTCTATCCCGTGCCGGGCGGCATGCTTGAGACCGCCGAGAACCTGCGCCGCGAGTACGGCATAACCCGGGCTGAGCAGGACGAGCTCGCGGTGCGCTCACATCGCAGCGCGGTGGCGGCCCAGGAATCCGGGGTTCTGGCTGAAGAGATCATTCCCGTCACCGTCCGCGACCGTAAGGGCGAAACCGTCATCGACGCCGACGAGCACCCGCGCGCCGACACCACGGTCGAGGCGCTGGCCAAGCTCAAACCCGTTCTGCTCAAGCAGGATCCGGAATCTACCGTGACCGCGGGCAACTCCAGCGGGCAGAACGATGCCGCGTCCATGTGCATCGTGACCACCCCGGAGAAGGCCGCCGAGCTGGGCCTGCGGCCGCTGGTGCGGATGGTGTCGTGGGGTTCGGCGGGCGTCGCGCCCAACGTGATGGGCATCGGACCGGTGCCGGCGACCGAGGCGGCCCTGGCCAAGGCCGATCTGCAACTGAGCGACATCGACCTCATCGAACTCAACGAGGCGTTCGCCGCGCAGGCACTGGCGGTGACGAAGGAGTGGAAGTTCGGAGAGGCCGACTTCGAGCGCACCAACGTCCGGGGCTCCGGGATTTCGCTGGGGCATCCGGTGGGGGCGACCGGTGGGCGGATGCTCGCCACGCTGGCCCGGGAACTGGACCGGCGCCAGGCCCGGTACGGGCTGGAGACCATGTGCATCGGCGGTGGCCAGGGTCTGGCCGCTGTGTTCGAAAGGGTGACCCCATGACCAAACTTGCCCAGACGCTCGGGTTGACCGAGTTCCAGACCGAGATCGTGTCGACAGTAAGGCAATTCGTCGACAAAGAGGTCATTCCCACGGCCCAGGAGCTCGAGCACTCCGACGCCTACCCCCAGGCCATCGTCGACCAGATGAAGGACATGGGCCTGTTCGGGCTGATGATTCCCGAGGAGTACGGCGGCCTCGGCGAATCGCTGCTGACCTACGCGCTGTGCGTCGAGGAGCTCGCCCGCGGCTGGATGAGCGTATCCGGGGTGATCAACACCCACTTCATCGTCGCCTACATGATCCGGCAGCACGGAACCGAAGCCCAGAAGCAGAAGTTTCTGCCACGCATGGCCACCGGCGAGACCCGCGGCGCGTTCTCGATGTCGGAGCCCGAACTGGGCTCGGATGTGGCGGCGATCCGGACCCGGGCCAAGAAGAACGACGACGGCACGTACACGATCGACGGTCAGAAGATGTGGCTGACCAACGGCGGCAGTTCTACGCTGGTGGCCACACTGGTGCGCACCGATGAGGGCGCTGACAAGCCGCACCGCAACCTGACCGCATTCCTCGTCGAAAAGCCCACTGGTTTCGGCGAAGTGGTCCCCGGGCTGACGATCCCCGGCAAGCTTGACAAGCTGGGCTACAAGGGCATCGACACCACCGAGCTGATCTTCGACGGTTACCGCGCCAACGCGGACGACGTGCTCGGTGGCGCCACCGGCCAGGGCTTCTTCCAGATGATGGACGGCGTCGAGGTGGGCCGCGTCAACGTCTCTGCCCGCGCCTGTGGGGTCGGCATCCGCGCCTTCGAGCTGGCGGTCCGCTACGCGCAGCAGCGCGAGACGTTCGGCAAACCGATCGCCGAGCACCAGGCGGTGGCCTTCCAATTGGCTGAGATGGCAACCAAAGTCGAGGCTGCTCACCTGATGATGGTCAACGCCGCGCGGCTCAAGGACTCCGGTGAGCGCAACGACGTGGCGGCCGGGATGGCGAAATACATGGCCAGCGAGTTCTGTTCGGAGGTGACCCAGCAGAGCTTCCGGATCCACGGTGGGTACGGCTACTCCAAGGAGTACGAGATCGAGCGGTTGATGCGCGACGCTCCGTTCCTGCTGATCGGTGAGGGCACCAGCGAGATCCAGAAGAACATCATCAGCAAGCGACTGTTGTCCGACTATCGGGTTTGACTGTGTCGATACCCGATTTCGCTGCGCGGCCACAGCTGGCCGAGGATGTGGCGCGGCTGATCCGGCGGAGGATCTTCGACGGCACCTATCCGGCGGGGAACTACATCCGGCTCGAACAGCTCGCGGCCGAGCTGGGGATCAGCGTGACCCCGGTGCGCGAGGCGTTGTTCGGCCTTCGCACCGAGGGGCTGCTGACCCAGCAGCCCCGCCGCGGGTTCCTGGTGCTGCCGGTCACCCGGCGCGACATCGACGACGTGGCCGGCGTGCAGGCGCACATCGGCGGGCAGTTGGCCCTACGCGCCGCGGGCCAGATCAGCGACGGCCAGCTCGACGAACTCGACCGGATCCAGCAGGAGCTGGAGGACGCCTATGCACGCGACGACCATGACGCCGCCGTCCGGCTCAACCACGCGTTCCATCGCGGCGTGAACCGGGCGGCCGAGTCGCCGAAATTGGCCCAGTTGATGTCCCAGATCACCCGGTACGCACTGGAATCGGTGTATCCGACGGTCGAAGGCTGGCCCGAGCAGTCCACCCACGACCACCGCCGGATCCTGGCCGCGCTCAAGGAACGCGACGGGGATGCGGCCCGCGACGCCATGGCCGAGCATCTGTGTGCGGCCTCCAAACCGCTGAGCGATCACCTCGACCGGCTTGGTGTGTTGGAGTAGCGAATGACCCGCGAGCAGACGCAAACTCGCACATTTCGGTGCAAAAGTGTGCGAGTTTGCGTCTGCTCGCCGAAGGAAGGTGAGTGAGCGTGGCAGGCGTTCCAGGGGTTCTCAGTGGGATCCGGGTGCTCGACTACGGCCGGTTCATCGCCGCGCCGTGGTGCAGCGCGATCCTGGCCGACATGGGTGCCGACGTGTTGCGGGTGGAGAAACGCGAAGGCGGGGAAGACCGTTGGGTGCAGGCCGTCACCGAGGGCGGCGAGGGCGGCACGTTCCTGCAGTGCAACCGCAACAAGCGCTCACTCACGCTGGACTCCACCACGGCCGAGGGTGCCGAGATCACCCGCCGTCTGGTGGCGCAGGCCGACATCGTGATCGCCAACATGCCGGCAGCCGGAATGCGCGCGAGCGGCCTGGATTACGAGACCCTCAAGACGGTCAAGCCCGACATTATCCTGGCCAGTGCGACGGCTTACGGTGAGGGCGGCCCGTACAGCGAGAAGATCGGCTTCGACGGCGCCGGGCAGGTGATGTCCGGTGCGGTCTACCGGCAGGGCCTGCCCGATCAGCCCATCCGAACGGTGGTGCCCTACGCGGATTTCGGCACCGCGCTCACGCTGGCGATCGGGGTCATGATGGCGCTGTATCACCGCGACAAGACCGGTGAGGGCCAGCACGTCGAGGGTGCCCTGCTGCCCACTGCGCTGATGCTGTCGAACGCGTTCCTGATCGAACGCGAGCTGCTGCAGGTGGACAAGCCCCGGATGGGCAACAGGGGTGCGTCGGTGGCGCCGTGCGATCTCTATCGCACGGCCGACGACCAGTGGGTATTGCTGCAGGTCGCGGGCCAGCCGATGTTCAAACGGTGGTGCCGCTTGGTGGGTCGCGAAGAACTGTTCGACGATCCGCGGTTCGCCAACGACGACACCCGCTGGGCCAACGGCGACATCCTCAACGACATCATGGCCGCGTGGTGTGCCGACAAGACCAAAGCCGAAGTCCTGGAGCTGTTGGAGAAGGCGAAAATGCCTGCCGCTCCGTTACATTCCACCCAGGACGTGCTCGATGATCCGCATGTGCAGGCCATGGGTTACCTGCAGCGGGTGCCGTACCCGGGTGCGTCGCGCGACGTGCCGATCATCGAAACTCCGTTCCGGATGTCGGCGACGCCGGGGACGATCCGCCGACGGGCTCCGCTGCTGGGTGAGCACACCGATGAGGTGCTCGCCGAGATCGGTTACGACGCAGCGCAGATAGCCGGCTTGCGGGCAGACGAGATCGTGTGAATCACAGATCCTCGCCGATCGCCTTCAGGGCCGCCAGCTGATCGCAGAAATGCTCGGCATTGCGGGCCTGCACCGAACAGTTGGCGATCGTGGCTCCGGCGTCGCGCAATCGGGTCAGGCGTTTGCGCACGGTGTCTGCGTCCCCTGACGGATCCAGCGGCGCACCGGGAGAGAGGACGACGTCGAAATCCCCGGGCAATGCGTGCCGGGCCAGGAATTCGGTGATCGTGTCCGGCGAGAGGCTGAACGGCATCCAGCCGGTGCCAAGTTCGACGGCACGGCGCAGCGAGCGTTTGGTACGCCCACCCACCCAGACCGGGAGGTCGGTGGTGGCGGCATGAGGTTCGATGGCGAAGCCGTCGACCACCGGCTGCCCCCACGCGGCCCGCAACTTGGCGATGTCGCGGTCGGCAGCCGCTCCACGATCCTCCCACGGGGCGCCTAGCAGTTCGAATTCCTCGGTGAGCGATCCGACCCCGACGCCGAGGATCACGCGTCCACCGCTGAGCCGGTCGAGGGTGCCGTAGCTCTTCGCCAGCGCCACGGGATGGTGGTACGGGAGCACCGCTACGGCGGTCGTCAACCGGATGCGGCGGGTCCGAGCCGCCAGGAAAGACAAGGTGGCCAGCGGATCCCAATAGACCGTCCCGCGCACTCCGGCGGCGGAGGCAGGAATTCCGGTGTGCTCGGCACACGTGAGGTGGTGAAACCCCAGATCGTCTGCCGCCTCGGCGATCAACGCCAGTTCATCGGGACCGGCGTCAGCCTCCCACGGTGAGAACTCACCGGGATGCTGCATGACGATGGGTGTGGATAGTCCGAGCTTCACGACGTTGCCTCCTTGGCTTGGATCTTCGCAAAGCTGACCGTGGCGACGACAGCCAGGTCATTGTCCGGGACCGTGAAGATGTCGACCTGGATGACCATCGACCGCTTGCCGGTATGCACGATGCGGGCGACCGCCCGCGCGGCGCCGGCTGTGACCGGCCGTAGATAGCGCAGGTTGAGGTCCGATGTCACCACGCTGTGGCCGGGCGGCAACCCGCGCATGGCGAGCTTGCCCGCCGCGGTGTCGACCAGGGTGGCCAGCAGGCCGCCCTGCAACCCGCCGTTGGTATTGACCACTTGCGGGGCCACCGGCAGTTCGACCACGGCCTCGTCGTCGGATCCCGGCGCGTCCCGATATCCGATCAGCTCGAACAACTCGAAGATGTTGGTGGTCATCGGTCCGCCTCGCTGTAGCGGATGACGCCGCGGATGTTACGTCCTTCCAACATGTCCCGGTACGCATCGTTGATCTGTTCGAGCCGGTATTCGCGGGTGACCATGTCGTCGAGATTCAGCTGGCCCAGCTGATACAAGGTGAGCAGTTCGGGGATGTCGAACTGAGGGTTGCCGCCCCCGAACAGACTCCCTTGCAGGCTCTTCTGCAGCAAGGTCAAGCCGGCCAGGTTGAGCTTCGTCTCGGAGTCGGTCACGTTGCCCATGGCCGTCAGTACGCAGGTCCCGCCCTTGGCGGTGAGCTGCATCCATGACTCCACGTCGCGGCCTTCGGCACGCCCGACCGTGACGATGACCTTGCGGCACATGCGACCACCGGTCGCTGCGGCCACTCCGGCCAAGGCGGTAGCCACGTCGGGATAGGCCTCGCGCGCCCCGAACTTGAGCGCCTGTTCACGCTTCCATTCGACCGGGTCCACCGCAAAGATGCGCCTGGCTCCGGCGATGGCTGCACCTTGCAGGGCCGCGGTGCCGACGCCGCCGATGCCGACGATCGCCACATCGTCACCGGGCCGGATCTCGGCGCTGCGCACGGCCGAGCCATATCCGGTGGTCACCCCGCAGCCGACGAGGCACGCCACCTCGAAGGGAATCGTCGGGTCTATCTTCACCACCGACGTCCGATGCACCACTACGTAGGGCGAGAAAGTGCCGAGGAGGGACATGGGAATCACGTTCTGTCCCTTGGCCTGTACCCGGAACGAGCCGTCGGAAACCGATGCGCCGGCGAGGAGGCCCATGCCGAGGTCACAGAGATTGCGCAGGCCGGTCTGGCAGGCCGGGCAGCTACCGCAGGACGGGATGAACGACATCACCACGTGATCCCCGACTTCGAGACCTTCGGTGTCCGGCCCGGCCTCGACGATCACCCCGGCACCCTCGTGGCCGCCCAGAATGGGGAAGTCGGCCATCGGAATGTCGCCGGTCATCAGATGATGGTCGGAGTGACACAACCCTGCGGTTTCCAGCGCTACCTTGACCTCGCCCTTGCGTGGGTCACCGATCTCGATCTCCTCGATCGACCACGGTTGACCAAAGTCCCATACCAGGGCACCTTTGGTTTTCATCGGTGAACACCCTCCCTCAACATGGCTCGCAGTGTGGCGATGTCGACTTTCCCGGTGCTTCCGCGCGGGACGTCATCCTCGTCATCGAGGAGCAGCCACACCGTGGGCACCTTGAACGAGCTGAGGACCGCGCGGGTGGCGCTTTGCAGTGACTCCACCGAGAGCCCAGCTCCCAGCACGGCCGCACCGATCCGATTGGCCTGGCCGTCAGGAACATTGACCACATAGGCCGCACGGACTCCGGGCACGGAACGCAGCGCCCGTTGCACCTCGCTCGGATATACCGTCGCACCGCGGACCTTGACCATGTCGTCGGATCTGCCGCGGTAGAACAGGAACCCGTCGGAATCGAGGTAGCCCAGATCCCCGGTCGGGTAGTAGCCGTCTGCGGTGAAGACGTCTTCTCGGCTGCGCCGGCAGATACCCCGCATCACGTGCGGGCCACGGATCTGGATCGACCCGGTTTCGCCGCGCGGCAACGGCTGCCCGGTTTCGATGTCGGCGATGCGCACGTCCATCCCGTCGAAGGGTTGACCGCAGCTGCCCCACGCCGATTCGGGCATGTCGGTGTCGGCCCGGAATCCGCAGTACGGACCGAACGATTCGGTCATCCCCAACAGCGACGCTCGGGCCCCGGGCCGTGACCGCATCCCTTCCGGCAAGAGTGCTTCCAGACTTCCCGGCCGCAACGCGCTGACATCCGCGGTTCCGGCGTGACGGGCCAGCGCCTCGGCCTGCTCGGGCCAGCCCCGGAACAGCGTGACCTGTTCGCGTTCGAGGAGTTCGAGTGTGGACTCCGGCCGGGGGACGGGTTCGGTCACCAGGGTGGCCCCGGCCAGCAGGGCCGACAGGATGCCCGCACCGAAACCGCCCACCCAGAAGAACGGCATGGGCAGATACAGCCGGGTCTCGCCGGTGATGCATCGAGCCTCGAGACCAGAGCGCACGGCGCCCAGGGCATTTCGGTGCGAATGAATGGTCCCCTTCGGTGGCCCGCTGCTTCCTGAGGTGAACATGATCACCAACGGGTCGCCTTCGCGCACGCAGGCGGCCAGCGCATCCGCCGCGCCGCGAGGCCCGATTGAGCTCAGCGCCTGCTCGGCGGTCCAGATTCCGCACAGCGCGGGTAGCTGATCCTGGTCCACCGGATATCGATGGCCCCGGAATTCCTCCACCGCGATCAGGAACTGCACCGACGCCATCCGCAATTGCGCGGTCAATTCACCCGGGCGCAGCAATGTGCTCAGCGGGACCAGGACAGCGCCGATCCGCGTCAGGGCGATCGCGATCCGCACCCAGTCCACCCCGTTGGGCATCAGGAGCCCTACCCGGGACCCCTTGGTGACACCTGCGGCGATGAACCCGGCGGCCAGTTCGGCGGTTCCGGAGTCGAGTTCGGCGTAGGAGATCCGCGATTCGGGGTCCACCACCGCAGACTTTGTGGATGACGAATGAGCGCGCACCAGCGCGTCGATCGTGTCAGGCATCGAACAGCCCACGTAGACCCGGAATGTCCAGCTTGCCGCTGGAGAGTGTCGGCAGATCGGCCGGGCGGCACACCGTGAATGCCCGCGGCACCTTGTATGCCGACAGCGTGCCCCGCAGTTGGCCGCGCACCGCATCGATGTCGACGGAGTCGTCGGTGACGATGATCGCCGCCACGATCTGCCCGCGAGTCGCGTCGGGCAGGCCGAGCACATGCGCGGTGATTCCCAGTGTCGCCAGCGCTTTCTCGACCTCATCGGGAGTGACGTTGGCGCCCGAGGTTTTGATCATCGCGCCCGCCCGGCCGAGAAAGTAGACGTAGCCGTCGTCATCGACGCGGACGAGATCGCCGGTGTGAAACCAGCCGTCGGCGTCGAAGCACTCCTCGCGGTTGCGCCCGTAGTAGCCCTGCATCAGATAAGGCCCGCGCACGCACAGCTCGCCTGAGGCCGGCACTTTCGTCTCGAATCCGGGGGCGGGCCGACCATAACTGCCGCGACGATGCTCGGGTTGATCACCGTCGTCGGCATCGATCAGCACGACACTTCCGGTTTCGGTCATCCCCAGCATGTTGTGCCGGAGTTCCGGGTCGGCGGGCCGGCAGTCCGGGGCCATGACGGGGTAGAGGTTGCCTCGCCGTGCCGAGAACTGCCGGTCTGGATAGCTGGGATGACTGCTCAGGTGGGCGATGCCGGCGACGAAACCGTTGGTGATAGTGGGTTTCTCGGTCTCGATGAGGTCGAGGGTAGCGCCCGCATCGGTCGCGTTCGAACAGATCAGGGTGGCCCCGGCGGTGATCGTGGCCAGCAGCCCGAACGCGAAACCGCCGATCCAGAAGAACGGCGAATTGCAGAACAATCGGTCAGTGGCCGTGAGCCCGCGGATCTCGTTGAGATTGCGCTGATGTCCGATCAGCGATGCGTGAGTGTGAACCACGCCTTTGGGGGAGCCGGTGGATCCTGACGTGTAGATGACCGCCAGCGGATCACAGCCATCCACATCGTCTTCGAATCCGGCCAGGTTCGGGACGTCAGCGCGTGGCATGTCGAACAGCACATGCTGAAGGCACGGTGTGTCGATCCCCGCCAGCCGTTCCTCATAGTCGTGATTGCGGAAACCGCGGGCCGACAGCAGGATCGCGGTATCGCTGTCGCGCAGCTGGGTCGCCAGCTCGGCCGTGGTCAGGAAGGTGGAATACGGCACGACCACCGCGCCTATGCGAGCGGCCGCCAACATCCCCACCACGAAGTCGACACCGTTGGGATAGAGCAGACCGACGTGTGTGCCCTTGCCGGCACCGAGCGCGAGCAGGCCGCCGGCCACCTCGGCGGAGCGGCGCTGTGCCTCGGGGTAGCTGATCCGCCGGTCGTCGCAGATCAACAGCGGGCGGTCGGTGCACCCGCGCAGCAGTCCTGCGACAGTGTCAGACACGCGACGCGAAGTGGTCCCGTACGGCGCCGAGATCGGCTTTCCCCGATGGCGTTCGCGGAATCGTCTCGACAAGAGCGATGTCAGTGGGGATCTCGTAACGGGCCAGCCGGCCGCCCAGGTACTCAAGCAGACCCTCGATGGTGGCGGCGTCGTGCAGCTCCACCATCGCCACCGGTGTCTCGCCCAATCGCTCATCGGGCATGCCGATCACGGCCGCACCGCGCACCGCGGGGTGGCTCTCCAGAGCGGTACGGACATCGTCGGGCATCACCTTGAATCCGCCGCGGATGATGGCCTGGTCGGCACGGCCGAGGATCCAGACGAATCCGTCGGCGTCGATGCGCGCCAGATCTGTGGTGCGCAGCCAGTCCGCGTCGGCATCGAATTGCGCCGGCTTGACCTCCAACAAGCCCTTCTCGTCCGGGCCCAGCTCACTGCCGCCCTCATCGACCACCCGCAGCCGGGCTCCGGGGTTGGCTCGGCCCACACTGCCGCGCTTGGCTTTCCAGTACTTCTGATGATCGGCCAGCGTCCAGCCGGCCACCCCGCCGCCGAACTCGGTCGCGGCATAGGATGTCAGCACCGGGATGCCGAACTTCTCGGCGAAGGCGTCGGCATCGTCAGCGGACAGCGGTGCGGTGCCGGAGGTGACCGCACGGACACCGGCGAGGTCATCGCGGGTGAGGTCGGAGTGCAGCACCATCCGCAGGGCAGCCGGGACCAGTGATACGGCGCGTGGCTGGTGTTCGCGCACGGCATCGGCCCAGCGGGTCAGGTCGAACTTGGGGAGCAGTACGAAGGGCCGGGCCTCGGCGATGCACAACAACACTCGGAACACGCCGCCGACGTGTACCAGCGGCGAGTTGACGATCGCCACGCCGCGACGTAATTCAGTTGGTGCCGGGGAGTTTTCGGGGGCACGCCCGATCACGCTGCGGGCCAGCATGTCGTAGGTGAGGTCCACGCGCTTGGGTGGGCCGGTGGTGCCGCTGGTCAGCATCCACACCGCGACGCCCGGGCGACCAGCATCGTCGGACGGGTTCTTGGCGGGGCTGACCTCGGGTTCGGTGTCGAGATCGTGGATCGTCACGGTCGTCGTCGTGGGGGAGGGCGCCGCCAGGGTGGCGATGTCCTCGGCCAGCCCGATGAGCACCGGCAGGCCGAGGCTTTCGATGTCGGTGCGGGTGCGCTCGTCGCCGCGGGACGGGTTGATCACGACGACGGTGCCGCCGGCGGCCAGTACCCCGAGCAGCGCCGCCACATGTACCGGTCGATTGCGCAACATGATGCCGACCCGGGTGCCCGAAGACACCGCCCCGATGCGCCGTGCCAATGTCGCGATCTGGGTCCAGGTGTGCCACTGGCCGTCGTACTGAATGGCTTTCGCGGTCGGGTCCAGATCGAGGACGTCATCGATGCGCTGTGAAAGTGGGTGGGCCATCAGCGGATCCGGGGTGTTGTCTTGGGTAGGGGGCGCGCGGCCAGCTCGGCCTTGGCGATCGGATTGCCCAGCCGGGTGTAGATGAGGCCCTGGTCCATGGCGGCGCGATACGGCTTGTCCAGAGACTCCCAGATCGCCTTCACGGTCCCCTGCGTGGCGGTCGGCGGTTTCGCGGCGATGGTGGTGGCGATCTCGCTTGCGCGGCCCCACAAGTCGTCGCGGGCCACCACCTCGGTGACGAGTCCGATCCGCAGTGCGGTTTCGGCGCTGACGCGTTCGTCATTGCCCATCAACGCCATCCGCAAGGTATCGCCGAGCCCGACCCGCCGCATCAGGCCGATCGGCTCCAACGCCGACACCAACCCGGCGCTGACGTGGGAATCGAAGAACGTGGCCTCCTGCGAGCAGATCACCACGTCGGCCTCGTTGACGAAATAGAGCGCACCGGCCGTGCACATCCCCTGCACCGCGCACACCACCGGCTTCCACATCTTCTGCCACTTCGGGCTGAGCAGTTCACCGGGATCCTCATGGTTCCAGACGATCTCGGGCTGCCCGTAGCTGGACTTCACATCCAGCCCGGCGCTGAACGCCCGGTCGCCCGCTGCCCGTAACACCACGGCGTTGATGCCCTCGTCATCCTTGATGGCGTGCCAGGCATCGCGCATCTCGTTGCACATCGCGCGGTTGAACGAGTTCAGCGCTTCCGGACGGTTCAGCGTGACCGTGGCGACCCGTGACTCGTGGTCGAAGTCGAGGAGGATGGTTTCCACGATTACCGCGCCTGCCAGTTGGGCTTGCGCTTCTCCACGAACGCCCGCGGTCCTTCGAGCGCATCCTCGGTGCGGACCACACGCTCGCGGAACGTCTCGGCCAAGATCTCACCCTCGTGCAACGGCAGGTCCAGGGTCTTGTGAATGGCCAGCCGCGTCCCCCGCACCGCCAGCGGGGCGTTGAGGCACACCGTGTCGGCGATCTCGTGGGCACGTTCCAACAGTTTGTCGTGTTCGACGATCTCGGTGATCAGCCCGAGTTCGTAGGCACGCTCAACTGTCATGCGCTCGTGCTTGCCCATCAACGCCATTCGCAGCGCCACCGAGCGGGGAAGGGCGCGGGCCAACCGGACCATCTCGCGCGCCGCCACCAGCCCGATGCTGACGTGCGGGTCGAAGAAGGTCGCCTTGTCCGAGGCGATCACGATGTCACCGGTGGTGACCCAATCCAAACCGGCCCCACAACAGATTCCGTTGATGGCCACCACGACGGGCTTGGCCATGCTCCGGAACGGCGGGGTGCCCTCCTGGGGTGCTTCCCATTGTTCGTAAGTGGACAGGTAGGGCCGCTCGTTGACGACCTTTCCGTCGCCGGGGATCTCCTTGACATCGGCGCCGGTGCAGAAGGCGCGGCCGGTGGCGGTGACGATCGTCAGCCAGACATTGTCGTCGTTCTCGGCTTCGTCATAGGCCGCGCGCAGCTCGGTGATCATGTGTGGTGACAGTGCGTTGAGCGCGTCGGGCCGATTCAAGGTGATGGTGGCCTTGTGGCCGTCCACCTCGTACTTGATGGTGTCGTACGTGACTGGCGCAGTCATGGGTTTCCTTCGGTTCATCGACCCTGGAAGTCCGGATCGCGTCGTTCGCGGAACGCGGCCAGGCCTTCCTTGAAATCGGCTGTGCGGCAGGAGATTTCCAGGTTGGACAGCTCCTGGTTGAGAGATTGGGTCAGGGTGGCGTGCTGGCCGTAGGCGATGGCCTGTTTGGCGAGGCCGATCGCGACGGTCGGCCCGGCGGCCAGCCGGGCCAATAAGGAGTCCACTGCCTCATCGAACTGGTTGACGGCAACCGCGTCGTGGATCAACCCCCAGTCGGCGGCTTGGGACCCCGTGACCTTTTCGCCGAGCAGCAGCATGCGCTTGGCCCGGGCCACCCCGGCCAGGCGGGGCAGCAGCCAGGTCGCGCCGGAGTCTGGGGTGAACCCGCGGCTCATGAACGGTTCCCAGAATGTCGCCTCGCTGTCGGCGATGGTGAAATCGGCGGCCAGCGCCAGGTTGCAGCCCAATCCCACCGCCCAGCCGCGGACCGCGCACACCACCGGCAGTTGGATGGTGGCGACCAGTTCGATGACGCGGTGTGCGGTGTGCGGGATCCGCCGGACCAGATCGCCGGTGCGGGGCCGCTGACCTGTTTCGTTGGTGGCGACCCAGTCGGCTCCGGTGCAGAAGTTGTCGCCGGTCCCGGTGAGGGCGATGGCCCGCAACGAGTCATCCGAGGCGGCCGCCGTCAGGATGCCGACCAGATCATCGATCATCTCGTGGCTCAACGCGTTACGCCGCGACGGCCGGTCGAAGGTGATGCGCAGGATGGAGTCCGCGCGAGACGTGGTCACCGAACCGTCACTCACCTGGATTCCAACCTTCCCTGTCCATACAGTTGCCCATACAGTAGGCGATGCGGTTACTATCTTGTACAAGTTAGCAAGGAAAGGTCTCCGATGGAAGGACGCGCGCGGCGCATCCGGCAGCCCCGGGTTGCCGAGATCGTCGCGTCCAAGCTGCGTGACGACATCCTGTCCGGCCGCCTACGTGAAGGTGACATCCTGCCCACCCAGGAGAGCCTGTTCCAGGAGTTCGGGGTCAGCCCGCCGGCATTGCGCGAGGCCATTCACCTACTCGAGACCGACGGGTTGATCTCGGTGCGCCGCGGAAACGTCGGGGGAGCGGTGGTTCAGATGCCCTCGGCCGACCGCACTGCCCACATGATCGGCATGGTGTTGCAGACCCGCGCGGCCACGCCCGCCGATGTCAGCGAGGCGCTGTTGCACCTGGAGCCGATCTGCGCGGGGATGTGCGCCGCGCGGGAAGACCGCGCCATTGAGGTGGTGCCGCACCTGCAGGCCGAGATCGACCGGCAGGTGGCTTATTTCGACGAGATGTCGCAGTATGTGCCGAACGCCCGAAAGTTCCACGAGGCATTGGTATCTCGATGCGGCAACGAGCCGATGATCCTGCTGATCGGCTCCCTGGAGCTGATCTGGTCGACGCACGAGTCCGGCGTATGGACCGGTGAGGGCGAAGCGGGTATGTCGGCTTCGACCATGCGCGCCGCACTGCGGGACCACCAACGGCTGGTGGACGCCATCGCCGACGGCAACACGGCCCGGGCGACCAAGCTCGCGGCCGACCATCTCACCGCTGCGCGGCACACCACGCTGGCCGCCGGCAACGACAAAACCATTGAAGCGAGGTTGATTTCGCATGACCGATGACCGGGTGCTGTTCGAGGTCGATGCGGACCACCGCATCGCCACCATCACGCTGAACAATCCCAAGCAGCGCAACTCCTACGACGCTGCGATGCGCGACGAGATCGCCCGCTACCTCGACATCGTGGCCGACGACGACGATCTGACCGTGGTGCTGTTGCGCGGCGCCGAGGGCGTGTTCAGCACCGGCGCCGACATGAACAATGCCTACGGCTGGTACGGCGATGAGCGCTTGCGCGAAGCGCAGAGGGATGGAGCTGAGCAGTCCGCTCCCAAGAAGTCACGCCCCAGTCAGCGGCGACGACTGACCGTGGACCGCAAGTCTTTTGGCTTCTATCACAACTTCATGGGCTTCCCCAAGGTCACCGTGGGCGAGATCAGCGGTTACGCACTCGGCGGCGGATTCGAGATGGCGTTGATGACCGACATCTCGGTGATCGCCCGCGATACCAAGATCGGGATGCCGGCCACCCGGTTCCTCGGCCCGGCGCTGGGCAGCCTGCACATGTTCTTCCATCGGCTCGGTCCGGTGCTGGCGCGCAGGATGCTGCTGACGGGAGACGTCATCGAGGCCGGCTCGATCGAGCACCTCGGCATCTTCACCGACACGTGTGAGTCCGATCAGGTGACGGCCCGCGCGCAGTACTGGGCGGCCAAGGCGGCCAAGATGCCGGCCGACGGCGTGGTGATCGCCAAGGAGGCGTTCCGGCTCGTCGAGCAGAGTCAGGCCTACCAGGGCGAGGAAGCGGCCAGCTATATCTTCCACGCGTACGGCACCAACCTGCAGTTCTCGCCAGGTGAATTCAACTTCGTCAAGACCCGCGCGCAGCATGGCACGAAGGAGGCGTTCCGGCTGCGTGACGAACATTTCCACGTCCCCGAACCGCAGTAGACCCCGTCCTGATACCGTTACAGAAACACGACATCGCGTAAAGGTGGAACCATGCCAACACCCGTCATCGTCGGCGCTGCCCGCACAGCGATCGGCCGTTCCTTCAAGGGGACCCTGGTCAACACCCCGCCGGAAACCCTGATCACCACCGTCCTGCCCGAGGTCGTGCGCCGCGCCGGCATCAGCCCGGAGTCCATCGACGATCTGATCTTCGCCGAATCCAACTACGGCGGCGGCGATATCGCCCGCTATGCCGCCGACGCGCTGGGCTGGGAGTCGGTTCCCGGTCAGGCCGTCAACCGACACTGTGCGGGATCGCTGACCGCGATCGGTAACGCGGCCGCCCAGATCGGCTCCGGCATGGAGCGGGTACTGGTGGCCGGCGGCGTGCAGTCGCTGTCCTCGTCGCCACTGATGAAATGGCGGGTGCCCGGATTCGGCCCCGAGATCGAGTTCATCGAGCCCTGGATGACCCCGACGCACGTCGAGACCCCGGATGCGCCGATGCGCGACATGTCGATCACGGTCGGCTG
The DNA here is from genome assembly GCF_001942625.1 of Mycobacterium syngnathidarum. Classification (GTDB taxonomy): domain Bacteria; phylum Actinomycetota; class Actinomycetes; order Mycobacteriales; family Mycobacteriaceae; genus Mycobacterium; species Mycobacterium syngnathidarum. The sequence continues at coordinate 14,005 of NZ_MLCL01000023.1, read as the reverse complement.
GAACACCGCTCAGGCAGCCGGGATCACCCGTGAAGACATGGACGCCTGGGCCGCGCGGTCGCACCAGCGGGCCGTCGCCGCGATCGACGCGGGCAAGTTCCTCGACGAGATCGTGCCGCTGAAGGTCAACCAGCCCGACGGTTCGGTCATCGAGTTCAGTGTCGACGAGCACCCGCGCCGCGGCACCACCGCGGAGAAGCTCGCCGAGCTCAAGGTCCTGCACCCGGAGATCGAGGGATTCTCCATCACCGCGGGCAACAGCAGCGGCACCAATGACGCTGCCGCTGCTGTCGCCCTCGTCGGCGACGACTATGCGGCGGCGGAGAACCTCAACGTGATGGCCAAGGTCAGGGCCTGGGGTGCGGTCGGTGTCGCAGCTCGTGACACCGGGCTCGGCGGCGTCGAGGTGATCGGCAAGGTCCTCGACCGTGCCGGGCTCAAGGCGTCCGATGTGGCGCTGTGGGAGATCAACGAGGCATTCGCCTCGGTGCCGATCGCCGCGGTGCGCAAGTACGGCATCGACGAGGAGCTGGTGAACTTCTCGGGCAGCGGCTGCAGCCTGGGCCACCCGATCTCGGCTTCCGGTGCGCGCATGGTCACCACGCTGATCTACGAACTGCAGCGTCGCGGTGGCGGTATCGGTGTGGCCGCGATGTGCGCCGGTGGCGGTCAGGGCGGCGGGCTGGTCATCGAGGTCTGACGCCATCGAACCTGAGCTTGTTGTCGAAGAATCACGGATTTCTCGACAACAAGCTCAGGTTCGGAGTCCGAGCTAAACCGCCTTGCGGCGGGCGGGCGTCTTCTTCGCCTTACCGGCATTCGCCTCGATCCGTGCGGCCGCGTGGTCGAGGATGCACTCCAGGCCGTACTCGAAGTTCTTCTCGTCGGCCGCGCCGATGCGGTGGCCCTCGCTGGTGACCTGCGCCAGCAGCGGGGTGACCTCGGGGTCGATCACCATGGTCTCTTCGTAGTCGCCGGGGGCGTTGTCGTTGGCCCGGTTCTTCTCGTAGAGGCGGTGCAGCACAACCGAGCCGCGGACGTGTACGGACACGGCCGAATACGTGTCGAAGGCATCCTCGACCGACAGCCCGGCCTCGACCAGCCCCGAGATCGCGGTCTCCATCTCCTGTACCCCCAGGCGTGCGGCCCGGGGGCTCAGTGCCGACCGAATGAGAATGAGATCACACAGAATCGGGTTACCCATGAAGGCTTTTCGCATGGTCCTGGCGTGGTTGGCGAGTGACTCACGCCAATCCTTGGCCTCGACGTAAGGGGTGGCGACGACGAACTGGCGCAGCGCGCGGTCGGTCATCGCGTTGAGCAGATCGTCCTTCTTGCGGAAGTACCAGTAGATGCTCGTGACACCGACGCCCAGATGTTTGCCCAGCAGCGGCATGCTGAGGTTGTCGATCGACACCTGTTCCGCGAGATCGAATGCGCCGTTGATGATGTCGTCGGGATTGATGGATCCACGTTCGCGCCGTTGACGTTTCTCAGCGGTCGGTTGCTTTGCCACTGCGGGCACCTCCATCGAATCGATTCTGTTCACGTCGTCCCTGTGCCGCGGCTCAATCGCAGGTGAATTTACCGCCGTCCGCCACCTGAACTGCGCCTATGCGCGCGTGTCGCGGGGTCTGGTCGCTGTCAACCTTACCGGTAGCCCTTCCGTGGATGCCTTCCACCGTTCGCGCGGTTCCGTCGCTCGGGCGCTGCCGACGGGGTGCCGCCTTTGTACTGTAATCCCTATAGTAGGCTTTTCCGGGTTATCGGCCGCGAGCAAAGGGGCATTGATGTCGGACGCAGTTCTCACGGAACGACGGGGTCGTACGCTCGTCGTCACAATCAACCGCCCGGAGGCGCGCAACGCGTTCAACCTCGCGGTGGTCCAGGGACTCGCCGATGCGATGGACGAACTGGACGACACCCCCGAACTGTCGGTAGCGGTCCTGACCGGTGCGGGCGGAAACTTCTGCGCCGGCATGGACCTCAAGGCATTCGCTGCCGGGGAACTGCCCTACGTCCCCGGTCGCGGCGCGGGTTTCACTGAGCGCCCGCCGCGCAAGCCGCTGATCGCCGCCGTCGAGGGGTTCGCCCTCGCGGGTGGAACCGAATTGGTCCTCGCTACTGATCTCGTGGTGGCGTCCAAGGTCGCCAAGTTCGGCATCCCCGAGGTCAAGCGTGGTCTGGTGGCCGGCGGTGGTGGGCTGCTGCGTCTGCATCAGCGCATCCCGTACCAGAAGGCGATGGAACTGGCGCTTACCGGTGACAGCTTCACCGCCGAGGAAGCCGCGGCGTGGGGTTTCGTCAACAAGCTGACCGAGCCCGGTGGTGCGCTCGACGGTGCGCTCGAGCTCGCCGATCGGATCACGGCCAACGGTCCGCTGGCCGTGGCCGTGACCAAGGAGATCATCGCCTCGTCCTCGGAGTGGTCGGCCGACGAGATGTGGAAGAAGCAGGGCGAACTGCTCGGGCCGGTGTTCTCATCGAACGACGCCAAGGAGGGGGCCATCGCCTTCGCCGAGAAGCGCGCCCCCAATTGGACCGGTTCCTGAGTCCGGCGGGCAGGAGCGAAGCGACCGGGGAGTTAGTTGAGCCATGGATCTGGGATTCGCAGGTGCGGCCACCGTCGTCGTGGGCGGTGGCCGGGGGATGGGCTTTGCGACGGCGCAGTGTCTGGCCGAGGACGGCGCGCGGATCGCGATCGTGGGGCGCTCCCGCGACGTATTGGACTCCGCCGCAAGGGAGCTGACCCGCCTGGGATCGCCGGAGGCGGTGGCCATCGTCGCCGACACCTCGGACGGCTCCCAGGTCGAACAGGCCTTCACCACGGTGGGCGAGCGGTGGGGTGCGATCAACGCCTTGATCAACACGGTCGGCCCCGGCGCCGCGGGCAACTTCGAGGAGTTGACCGACGACCAGTGGCAGGAGGCGTTCGACGCCGGTCTGATGGGCATGGTGCGCTGCGTGCGGGCGGCATTGCCGTTGCTGCGCAAGGCCGAGTGGGCACGCGTCGTCAACTTCTCGGCCCACTCAACCCAGCGGCAGAGCACCCGGTTGCCGGCCTACACAGCGGCCAAGGCGGCCGTGAACAGTGTGTCCAAGAATCTGTCGCTGCTGTTGGCCAAGGACGAGATCATGGTCAATGTGGTGTCCCCGGGTAGCATCTCGTCGGAAGCGCTGCGCGGGTGGGCTGACACGGTAGGCGTCGACGGCAACGACCCGTATGCGCTGATGGCAGCGATCGATGAGCATTTCGGGCATCCCGCCCACCTGCCGCGCGCCGGATTGCCCAGTGAAATCGGCCCTGTCGCAGCCTTTCTGGCGTCCAAGCGCAACTCATACATGACCGGGGCCAACATCAACGTGGACGGTGGATCGGACTTCATCTAGGGGGCGTCATGGCAACAGCAGCCGAAGCGCGGGACTGGGCTCGCTCGGCATTGCGCGGAATCGGCGACTCGCTCTACACCCCGTTCTGCGGAACCGACGGCGACGACATCGACTGGGACGCCTACCGTTACCTCGTGCGCTACTGTGTCAGCGATCTCGGTCACCGAATGCTGTGGTGTACCAGCGGTTTGGCGGAGTTCTGGGCGCTGACCCTCGACGAGCGCAAGAAGCTGCTCGAGGTGGCGATCGAAGAGGGCCGAGGGGCCGATCCGAACGTCGTCATTCAGGCCTGCACCGCGGCGACCTCGGCCAAGGACTGCCTGGAGCTCACACTGCACGCGCAGCAGGCCGGCGCCGACATCGTCTACATCCAGACACCGATGATGGAGACACACGCCGGAGAGGGTGCGCTGCGCTTCTTCCAATATGTGGCCGATCGCACGGACATCGCCCTCGGGATGTTCAACTCGCCGTCCTCCGGCTACGTGCTCACACCGGACGAAAGCGCCCGGATCGCCGAGGCGATCCCGGCGGTGTGCGCCACCAAGGAAGGCGCCTTCCGGCCTGCCGCGAGCCGCCGGCTGCATGAGCTGGCTCCGTACCTGGCGGTCTGGGAATGCGACACCACCGTGTACCGGGCAGGCTGGCTTCGGGAGGGCATCGTGTGCCCGGCGCAGCTGGGCACGGCCGGGTACCTGTATGAAACCCCGCAACGCCGCATCTTCACCGAGTACTGGGATCTGGTGTACGCCGACCGGCTCATCGAGGCGATGGACTTCGGTCGGGAGTCGGGATTGGACCAATTCGGCCTCGACATGGGTTCCTGGTTCACCTGCTATCCGGGCCGGGCCGACTACTTCACCCACTGGGCCGGCGCCTTCAAGCACGCCGCCTTGGTGCTGGGAATGCCCATCGGCGATTACCCGCATTCCCGTCCGCCTCAGGCGTTCCTGCCGGAAGCGGCGAAGACCCAGATCGAAACCGCTTATCGGAAGCTCGGATTGATCGACGCCTGAACCGTCTTTGTGCAGGTCGTGGCGGTAACGCCGGGCTTGCGGAATGCACTACCGATAGGTATACAGTATGTATGTCTGAACGGCTGGTGTGGCATCGGGGAGGTATCGGCGCGTGACGGTCGCTGACAGTGTGGGGACCGAGGCGGTTCTCTACGAGACGACGGACGCGGGCGTGGCTGTCATCACGCTCAATCGACCGGACCGGCTCAACTCCTGGGGTGCGGACATCTCCGCCGGCGTCTACGCGAGTTTCGACCGCGCCGAAACCGATCCCGCGGTGCGGGCGATCGTGCTGACCGGGACCGGGCGCGGATTCTGCGCCGGCGCCTACATGGGCGCCATGCAGGATCTGGGCGCCAGCATCAACGAAGACACCGACGTCAGCAAGATCGTCGGCGAGCGCCACCCGCATTTCCTCACCGAGCTGCGCAAGCCGGTGGTCGCCGCCATCAACGGGGCGTGTGTCGGCATCGGCCTCACCCATGCCCTGATGTGCGACGTCCGATTCGCCGCGGCCCGAGCGAAATTCGCCACCGCCTTCCCGCGCCGGGGATTGATCGGCGAATACGGCATCACCTGGATCCTGCCGAGACTGGCCGGCTGGGGCGTCTCGGCGGACCTGTTGTTGTCCGGCCGGACATTCTTCGCCGAGGAGGCCGCCCAGCTCGGATTGGTGAAAGAGGTTGTCGCGCCCGAGGATCTACTGAACCGCGCCCTGGAGTACGCCGAGGATCTGGCCCGCAACTGCTCTCCGGCATCGATGGCGGTGATCAAGCGTCAGCTCTACGGCGACGCCCATGACAACGTCGTCGACGTCAGCGACCGAGCCGAGAAGCTCATGCACGAGTCCATGGTTCGGCCCGACCTTGTCGAGGGCATCACCGCGTTCTTCGAAAAACGGCCCCCGAATTTCCCGCCCCTGAAAGAAGGTTGATGACATGACCGAAGCTCCCGAACGGCTTCCATACCTCGCCGTCGACGTCGACAACCATTACTACGAGCCGATCGATGCCTTCACCCGGCACCTGCCCAAGGAATTCCGAAGCCGTGGCGTCCAGATGGTGCAGGATGGCAAACGGACCCTCGCGGTGTTCGGCGGGACCGTCAACCACTTCATCCCCAACCCGACCTTCGACCCGATCATCGAGCCAGGATGCCTGGATCTGCTGTTCCGTGGCGAGATCCCCGAGGGCGTCGACCCGGCGTCCCTGATGAAGGTCGACCGGCTCTCCGACCACCCCGAGTACCAGAACCGCGATGCCCGGCTCAAGGTGCTGGACCGGCAGCGCCTCGAAACCGTGTTCATGCTGCCGACTTTCGCGTGCGGTGTGGAGGAGGGGCTCAAGCACGACATCGAGGCCACCATGGCCTCGGTGCATGCCTTCAACCTGTGGCTCGACGAAGACTGGGGATTCGACCGGCCCGACGGACGTTTCGTGTCCGCACCGATCATCTCGCTGGCGGATCCGGTGCAGGCGGTCGAGGAAGTCGAGTTCGTGATCGGCCGCGGCGCCAAGCTTGTGTGTGTGCGGCCCGCCCCGGTTCCGGGTGCGGTCCGGCCGCGGTCCCTGGGTGACCCGTCGCACGATCCGGTCTGGGCGCGGCTGGCCGAGGCGGGTGTCGCCGTGGTCTTCCATCTGTCGGACTCCGGATACATGGCGGTCCCGGCCTTGTGGGGCGGCAGTGGCGTATTCAAGGGCTTCGGCAGGCGTGATCCGCTCGACATGGTCATCATGGATGACCGCGCGATCCACGACACCATGGCCTCGATGATCGTGCACCAGGTGTTCACCCGGCATCCCAAGCTCAAGGTGTGCAGCATCGAGAACGGTTCCTACTTCGTCTACCGGCTGATCAAGCGGCTGAAGAAGGCGGCCAACAATGCGCCATACCACTTCAAGGAGGATCCGGTCGAGCAGCTGCGCAACAACGTCTGGATCGCGCCGTATTACGAGGACGACGTGAAGTTGCTCGCCGACACCATCGGCGTCGACAAGATCCTGTTCGGCTCGGACTGGCCGCACGGCGAGGGCCTTGCCGATCCCACCACCTTCACCGCCGACATTCCGCAGTTCCCGGAGTTCAGCCTCGAGGACACTCGGAAGGTCATGCGCGACAACGCTCTTGAACTGCTCGGCGACCCGACCCGGACTGCGCCCGGTGTCGCGGGTCTGGTGTCGGTCTAGCCGCCGCCATGGCCGAATGGACGATCGGTGCCGTCGTCGACGCGATCGCCGAGGCGGTGCCCGACCGGGAGATGACGGTGTGCGGCGCTCGCCGCACCACCTTCGCGCAGGGAGCGGAGCTCACCCGCCGGCTGGCCAACTTCCTGGCCTCGCGCGGATTGGGTGCGTACCGCGAACGGCGGGACCTGAACCGCTGGGAATGCGGTCAAGACGTGGTCGCGCTGGTCATGCACAACGAGCTGTACCCCGAGATGGTGATCGGCTGCCTCAAGGCGCGCACGGTCCCGGTGAATGTCAACTACTACTACTCGCCGGGCGAGGTGGCCGACCTGCTGGCCTACCTGAAACCTCGCGCGGTGATCTACCACCGCTCGCTGGGGGCCAAGTTTGCTTCCGTGCTCGGTGACGGTGTTGCCGAGTTGTTGATCTCCGTGGACGACGGCGACGGTGCCGAGCTGCCGGGTTCGGTGACACTGGAAGACGCGCTGGCGCAGGGGGATACCGACCACGGCATCGCTCCGTCGGCTGATGACTTGCTGATGGTCTGCACGGGCGGCACGACCGGCCGTCCCAAGGGCGTGATGTGGCGCCAGGGCGACATCTACGTGTCGTCGATGAACGGGGCCGACCACGATCAGGTGAGCGAGATCCACGACAAGGTGGCCAACGCCGGCCCGCCGTGGTTCGCGGTGTCGCCGTTGATGCACGCCGCCGGGATGTGGACTGCGTTCTCCGGCTTGCTCTCCGGCCAGACCGTGGTGCTGCACGACACCAAGCCTCGCTTCGACCCGCGTACGGTGCTGGAAACCGCACAGCGGGAGAAGATCGGGCTGATGACGATGGTCGGCGACGCCTACGCCGGACCGATCGTCGAGGAGTTGGGCCGGCGCTCCTACGATCTGTCGTCCATGTTCGCGATCGGCACCGGCGGTGCGGCCACCAACCCGAAACATCAACGCGCACTGCTGGAACACATACCGCAGATCACCATCATCAACGGATTCGGCTCCTCGGAGACCGGCAATATGGGGTTCGGCCACACCCAGCGCGAAACCCCGACCGCCGAGACTTTCCAGCTGCGGGCCGGCGGACTGGTACTGGCCGACGACTACTCCCGTTTCCTGGAGCCCGGCGACACCGAGGTGGGCTGGGTGGCGCGCAATGGCCGTATTCCCCTCGGCTACTTCAACGATGAGGCAGCGACGACGAAGACCTTCCCCGAGGTGGTCGGCGAACGGGTGGTGGTCTCGGGTGACCGCGCCTCACTCGACGCCGACGGCACCCTGCGCCTGTTGGGCCGGGATTCGCTGGTGGTCAACACCGGTGGGGAAAAGGTGTTCGTCGAAGAGATCGAGGAAGTCCTACGGGCACACCCGCACGTGGTCGATGCACTGGCTGTCGGCCGGCCCAGTGAGCGATGGGGTGAAGAGGTTGTCGCACTCGTGTCGATCCGCGACACCGTCGACGTGCCGGCGCTGCGGGAGCACTGCGCGACCCGGTTGGCCCGATTCAAACTCCCCAAGGACGTGCTGTTCGTCGAGGAGATCCGCAGACTGGGAAACGGCAAGGCCGACTACCGCTGGGCCAAGAGCCTGGCCACGCAACAGGCGGAGACAAAGGTATGACACGCAGCGAACATCGAGTGATTGACTGTCTGGCCAACGTGCACTTCGGCGAGACCGAGAACCAGCCCACCTTCATGAAAAAGGTGCGCGACGACTACTTCAAGGGCCCGAAGTCGATGTACGACCCGATCGACCTGTCGGAGATGCTCGACGAGATGGACACCCATGGAGTGCAGAAGGCCATCCTGATGGACTCACTGGCCAAGCCATCTGTCACGGCGCGGAAGTTCGTCGAGGCGCAGCCGGAACGGTTCGCCCTCGCGATGGGCGGGGTGAACCTACTGCGCCCAATCCCGTCGTTACGCGAGCTCACCGCCGTCGCCGCTGACCTGCCGGTGGCCTATACCGTTGTCGGCCCGAGCTTCTGGGGCGACGGCCAGTATCCGCCGAGCGACGCGGTGTACTACCCGCTCTACACCAAGTGCGCCGAGCTGGAACTGCCGTTGTGCGTCAACACCGGCCTGCCCGGTCCGCCGATTCCCGGTGAGGTACAGAACCCCATCTATCTCGACCGGGTGTGTGTCCGGTTCCCGGAATTGAAACTGTGCATGATCCACGGTGCGGATCCGTGGTGGGACATCGCGATTCGGATGCTGATCAAATACCAGAACCTGCGGTTGATGACATCGGCCTGGTCGCCCAAGCGGCTGCCGGAATCCCTGCTGCATTTCATGCGGACCCGGGGAAAGGGCAAGGTCATCTTCGCCTCGGATTTCCCGGTGTTGCGCATGCAGCGCGTCGTGCCCGAGGCGCTCGCACTCGACCTGCCGGCTGACGTGCTGGACAACTACCTCTACAACAATGCCGCGGAGTTTTTCCTCGGCCAGAATCGGGAGAGCTGATGGACCGCTATGAGCTGCGGAGGCTGGATTACAGCCTGACCGAGGATCACGTCGACCTGCAGACCGCATACCGGCAGTTCTTCAAGACGCACTCCGACATCGAGGCGGTGCGTGCGGCCGAGCCGTCGGGCTTCGACAAGAGTTTGTGGGAACGGTTGTGCGCCATGGGCGCCACGACGATGGCACTTCCGGAATCTGCCGGCGGTGACGGGGCAACCCTGGTGGACCTGACCTTGGTGGCCGAGGAACTGGGGCGCTCGCTGGCACCCGTGCCGTGGATCGACCACGTCGTGGGGGCGCGGTTGCTCACGCGGCTCGGGGCGTTGGATTCGCCGGAGATCGTGCAGGGGACCCAGATCGTCGGGCTTGATCCTGCGCAGGTCGCACCGAGTGGTCCGCGGCTCATTCCGACTGCGTCGATCGCCGATCACATCGTCGTCCGCGACGGTGAGAGCATCGTGCAGCTGGGATTCTCCAGTCGTCCGGCCCGTGTCGACAACATCGGAAAGCTGCCGATGGCGTGGGTGGATCCGGCCGCCGCGGACTCCCGGGTGGTGCTGGCCAGCGGTGCCGACGCAGTGGCGGAATATCAACGGGCACTGGATGAATGGCGTCTGCTGACGGCTGCGGCGCTGGTGGGGCTGGTCGAGGAGACCATGACGATCGCCGCCGAGTTCGCCAAGTCGCGGTACACCCTCGGTGTGCCGATCGGCACGCTGCAAGGCATCTCCCATCCGTTGGCCAACATCGCGATCACCGTCCAGAGCGGGCGGGGCCTGGTGCGTCGGGCCGCGTGGTTCCTCGACAACGAGCCCGACGAGCGGCCGGAACTGGCCCCCTCGGCGTTTGTCTTCATGGCGGAGGAGGCCGCCAAGGCCGCCACCATGGCGGTACACGTCCAAGGCGGGCTGGGGGTGTCGGCGGAGGCGGCCGCTACCGCCTACCTGGTGCGGGCCCGTGGCTGGGCACTTGCCGGTGGAGATCCGGGTGCCACCGCGGTGCGCATCGCTCAGATTGTGGCCGCTCGCGAAAGCAGGGTTTAGATATGGATTTTTCAACAGTCGAACTGTCCGCCGAAGACGAGGCCTTCCGCACCGAGGTGCGCGAGTTTCTGTCGAGCGTCGTGACGGAGGACGTCATCCGGCGCGACCGCGAGACCGGTGACAACTTCGACGAGGGTGTCCACCTGGCTCTGGGTGCGGCCGGTTACCTGGAGAAGGAGTGGAAGTCCGAGGCCGACGGCGGGTTCTCTCGGGTGCGCCGGCGGATCTGGGAGCTGGAGAAGCGTCGCGCCGAGGTGCCGTGGGTGACGTGGGGGACCACCTCGATGGTGGCCCGCTCGGTCGCGAAGTTCGCCTCTCCGGAGATCCGTGACGATGTGCTGCGCGGGGTGTTCGACGGCACCGTGCGGTTGTGCCTGGGCTACACCGAACCCGAGGGCGGTTCCGACGTCGCCACCTGCAAGACGCGCGCGGTGCGCGACGGCGACCACTGGGTGATCAACGGATCCAAGATGTTCACCACCGGCGCGCACAATTGCAAGTACGTCTTCCTGATCACCAACACCGATCCAGAAGCGCCGAAACACAAGAGCCTCACCATGTTCCTGGTGCCGCTTGACTCCGACGGGATCGAGATCCAGGGTATTCGCACCGTCGACGGCGACCGCACCAATATCGTCTATTACTCCGACGTGCGGGTCGACGACAAGTACCGGCTCGGCGATGTCAACGGCGGCTGGACGGTGGTGCGGGAACCGCTCGACGCCGAGCACGGGGCGGTCGCGGCGGCCGATGACGGCCTGGCCGATGTTGCGATCATGATGCACCAGGCCGGCTTCATGGCGGAGGCGGCAGACAATGTGGCTGCGCTGGTGGGCAAGTCCGGTGCCGTCGAGGACGGGTCGGTCGCGTATCGACTGGGCCGTAGCGTGGCTCGTCTGGAGGCATCGCTGTCGTCACCCAGCATCTTCGGCCGGGTGGCGCTGGCGCAGACCATGCGTGACATCTCCCCGGATCTGATGGATATCGCGGGGTCGGTCGCCGCACTGCCGGTCGGGGCCGACGGGGGAGCCGATGACCGCAGTGAGTACGTGTACCGGTTCGCGCCCTTGGTCGGCATCTACGGCGGCACGCTCGAGGTGTTCCGCAACATGATCGCCCAACACGTGCTCGGTCTGGGCAAGCCGAACTACTCGGCGCCGAAGGCATCGTGATGCGGCTCCGGTGTCGTGATTGGCAGAACGTAGCGAGCGGGTGCTCACCACGCGGCGCGAGTTCGCAACAGACCACGGTGTCTCGTTCGACGAGGTTCGCAGCAAACTAATTGAGGGTTGGTTGTGATTGGAAGGGTGGGTGGCCACCACCAGTCGGCGCGTTCGCCGGTGGGTCCGGGGCAGGGTGGGCCATCGGGTGGGGGCGCGGTAGGTGGGCGGGCCAGCGATCCACCGTGTAGCGGATGTCCGACACTGTCGGTGACGACGAGCCGGTCGGCGGGTCCGGTGATGGTGATACCGCCCCGATGATGGTATGGGCATACCAGCGCCGGCTAACTAGTTTGTAGTGTGCCCTCAACTTATCCCCTGACGCTTCGGATCGGCATGGGGTTCGTCGCTGGCGGGCAGGCCGCGTGTGTTTCGGTCGCCATTGGGATGCGCGCCAGAGTGATCGTTCGACGCATCGGAATCGGGGTCGCGATGTGTCGACGTCGGCCAGACAGTGGACGGCTCGCGCGGTGATAGGCTATATGGGGCGAATTAGCCAGTTTGGGGGATTGATATGGCAAACGGGCTGGAAGTGAACGCAGGTGGTTTGCGGGCGGCTGCCGGTGCCAGCGATGCGCTTGCCGCTGGATTGGTAGCGGGAGCAGTCGATGGGTGCTTTGGTGGTGATGATCCGAGTGCAGCTGGAGTGGGTGCGGTCAACGCTGCCTTGAATGTGGTGCGAGAACGTCAGGCTCGACGCGTGGTGGGGCAGGCTGGCGATTTGTCGGTGGGCGGCGGACGGTATGACGACACCGACAGCAGTGGCGCTGGCGCGATTTCGGCGACGGTGTGAGTCCAGCGTCCGGTTCGTCGGGTGGGTTGCCCACGCGTTCACAGATTGAGAACTGGAGCACGTCGCACCTCACCGAGGCTGCGGCAACATGGCGGCAGGCTGCCACCAGGAGTGAGAACACCTTTGAGGAGCACCTTCAGAACATCGCATCGCCGGGCGGCACCACCTGGGATGGTGACGCGAAGGACGCGGCCCTGGATCGGGTGACGGCGGACGTCGCGGTGGTCGGCCGTCAGGGCGGTGTGCTGCGCGAGGCTGCCGACCTCGCCGACAACGGCGATCACGACATCAACGCCGCCATCGACAAGGCCGCGGAGGCAATCACCACCGCCGAGAACAACGGATTCAGCGTGGCTGAGAATTTGAAGGTCACCGATGCCCGCAAGTACGACATCACCACGATCGTCGGGCGGAACAGGGCTCTCGCCGAGCACGCCGAAGATATCCGCTGGAGCGCCGAACAACTCGTTAGTACCGCCGCGTTGGTGGGCAAACGCCTTCACGCCAAGGCAGTTGAGCTGGAAGAGATCAGGTTCGACGGCGACAGCAAGAACCATCTTGTACAGGCGGTTGATTACAAGCTTGGACCACCGAGGTTAGGTGATCTACCGGAGACTCCGGGCCAGGACGGATGGGACAATCTCTCTCCGTTCGGTGTACCGCGCCAGCCGAAGGACTCGATCGAAGGCGGTGGACGGTGGGAAATCGACTATGACCACCCGTACCAGGGGAACGGACTACCACCGGGTCCACCTCAGGTTAAGCCATGGCATAGAGACTTTCCGTCGCCTGTGATCGGGCCTCCCTCAGGATTCAAGAATGTGGTCGAGCCACCCCCTAACGGATGGGGAGCGACTCCAGGCTGGAACCTGCAAGAGGCATACACTTTCCGGGTCGTAGGTGAGGGATTCGACGGAGCCGCGGGTCATGCGCAGTGGGTTCAACGCGACGGCAACTGGTATCCGGCCACATGGGTCGGATACCAATTCGAAGCTGAGCACAAGTATGTACTAATCCCACAGAACGACGGTGCCGGGTTGATGCGCCCGTTCTGGGGCGCGGGAGTCTGGGCACCGATCGAACCTCGCGATATTGGCCGAGTTTGGGCCACCAATCCCAGCCTGCACCTATACATCCCCAACCCCTACGGTGGCAATCACGAGTTCCCAGGTGATTCGACAAACATGAGAGGAAGCTAGAACAGAATATGGGTGTGCCAGGAAACCGTTGGCTGTGGACAGTCTCTGCCGTGGTTGCGATTGCCGGCGCTGCAGCGGGTGGGGTATGGGCGTTTCAGCAACGTGACGATTCTGCCGCGCCGCCCGCCGAAGAATGCACCGTGGTTGAACAACTCGGACGCGAGTGGCTGGCGATGACATCGTCGGTAAACAACGAGTTGTCAACGGGGCCCGGCGGCCGGGATGCTTTGCTCGCGGCGGCAGAACGCGAGGCAAGCATGGGAGATAAGATTCGCTCTGCGGCGCAATCCGTTTCAACTATCAGTCTGAAAGACGAGCTGACCAAATGGGCAGAAGCCGCCGAGCTGGGATCTCAACTGCAACGCGACTCAGCTAGCCGAGATCCGCAAGTAGCTCCCTCGGCAGCCGAGGGTAACGCATTTATCGAATCGTCGGTAGAGACTTACGAGGCCACCGCCGCGCTCCGAGAACAGTGCCCCGATATGCCCGCGCAACCCAAGACCGAGCCATAGAGGCTGGCGTAACCTTCGTGGACCACAACCCATGGGGAGGGAAACGACAGGTTGAATCGCCCTGGAAATCCCGGAGGCTCCTGACCTTGGAAACGAGGATGCAGGTATGCCGAAGGAACAGTGTGCCGGGAAGCCCACGGCGCGTCGTTACAGCCCGGAGGAGAAGGCCGCCGCGGTGC
>NZ_MLCL01000006.1 GCF_001942625.1 Mycobacterium syngnathidarum | reverse complement strand
GGAAGCGCCTTTCTGAACGTGGGCTGATCGAAGTGTGGTAACTCCAATCATCCCAGCTCAAAGGGCACTTTCCTTACATCAACACCCTCCGAACAGGCGATTCATCGGTGGATCGAGGGTTAGCCGCAATGCCGCGCAGTTAGGGGTGTCGGTCGGTTGTCAACCGTCGAGGATTTCGATGGTGATGGCGGTGGTGTGGTTGGTGCGGTCGATGGCACCTTTGGCGCGGTGCTTGGAGATGGCTCTTTTGAC
>NZ_MLCL01000064.1 GCF_001942625.1 Mycobacterium syngnathidarum | reverse complement strand
ACTCCCAGGTGAGATGGTGTCTTTGGTCGGACAATCCATCGATACCGGGAGTTCCGCTGTCCTATCCGTATCTCACCCGGCGTGTCACAATTGCCACACCAGTCACATCCCTAACTGCGCGGCATTGGGGTTAGCCGCCCCGGACTTGACCCGAGACGACCTGATGTGAATTGTGTTGTCCAACAACCGTGTCAGGCCAGCTTGCTCGGCCAGGGCCATCACCGGGACCAGCCCGGCGCACGACACGAGGTTGT
>NZ_MLCL01000066.1 GCF_001942625.1 Mycobacterium syngnathidarum | reverse complement strand
GCTCAGCGACCATCGTCATCAACGATGCCAGCCAGGCCTTCCCACCAGAAATCCCAGAACCCCAACGTGAGATCTTGGCCGGCCTCGGCATCAAAGTGGCTTACTAAGCCAAATGTCCTAACTCAGGGTTCGCCGGTGAACGTCAGTTCGGCGGCGCGGGCGTAGCCGATGGCGCGAGGGAGGAACCAGGTGCCGCCATCGCCCGGGATGAGGCCGAGCTGCACGAAGCTCTCGGCGAAGGATGCGCGCTCGGA
>NZ_MLCL01000030.1 GCF_001942625.1 Mycobacterium syngnathidarum | reverse complement strand
CGGTTCGCGTCCCGGATGGACTGACTGACGGCTCGGGGGTGTAGCCCGGTTCTGTGGTTGTGGGTTTGTGTGCATGTTGGTGTGCGGGTTTCTGTGGTTCTGGGTATCTCATGTGTGAGACAGTTCTAGCAAACATATTGATAACCAATGGTGAGTTAGCTAAGTGGGTAGTGCGGCGTAGCCGAACGGGTGCTATAATCGTGAAATACATTGATAATAAAGAAGATTCGATAACAATTAGCGAAGGCGCAGCTGAAGCGGGAAGGGGTGATAATGAAAAAGCTTGATTTACAACATAATTCAGTTCACACCAATCCGTTGGGCGCAGCCCAACCGAAGGGCCGAGAACATGAAAACCGTTGAAACACAACATAATTCATAGACACAGCAAAGAACGCCGTAGG
>NZ_MLCL01000009.1 GCF_001942625.1 Mycobacterium syngnathidarum | reverse complement strand
CCGGTCGGTGAGGTGAAAACGACTGTGCCATCGGGGTATTGACGGTCCGTCCAGCCCTTGACGAAAGTTTTGACCAGGTGATGGGCCCGGCAGTACAGCTTGGTGTTGGACGGATGCGTCGGCCCGGCGGGCCAGGGCGCGGTGTGGTCGATGTCGCAGCGTTCGGCTGGGGCGTCGCAGCCGGGGAACCGGCAGGTCAGATCACGCCACCGGATGAACTCCGACAGTGCCGCCGAGGGGCGATACCGCGGCTCACCCACACCGGCGGGATCCTCGGCCACCGCACGCTCGGCGGATTCGGCCGCCTCGCCGGGCTCGGCTGGCACCGGCAAGGGTACGGGTTTGATCTTGGCGGTAGCCGCCACCTTGCGCACGCTCTCGGCGGGCACGATGCCGTACCCGGGCAGATACCC
>NZ_MLCL01000001.1 GCF_001942625.1 Mycobacterium syngnathidarum | reverse complement strand
ACGACGTCGCGGCGCCCGTCTTTGCGCATCACCTGCACTGCCACCGCGCCCGAGGCGGTGCGCACTTTGCGCACGAACACCCACCGGACCCTACCCGCTTAGTAAGCCAGAACCCGACCTGCAGAAATCAAAGCTGCAGGTCACAGAGATTCCAGCACGAAAACCTGGAAGAGGTGTCCTAACTCAGGTCCGAAGCTGACGCAGGCACCTGCCGGCGACCATGCAGTGCTGCATCGCGGTTTGCAGAACTTCATCCGCGAGTACCTGCTGGAGGCTACGCGACGGGAGTTCGCCGACCAGCTGTAATGGCCGGCTCTCAGATCGTCGTGAACAGGGCACACATCGCTGCGGTCGTCGCCGTGATGTCGAACTCCCGCTCGACCAGTTCGCGTCCCGCTTGGGCGTAGTCATCCAGTGCGGGGCCCGCAGATATCAGTTGTTCCAATGTGTCACGCAGGCTCTGTGCGTCCGCCGGAATAGCCAAAAGGCCTGTCCGCCCGGGAATCACCAATTCGGGGATCCCCGACAGATCCGTTGACACGGTCGGTATCCCGCTCGCCAGCGACTCCATCAGGGCGACCGGAAGACCCTCCATCTGACCGTCGGCGGCGATGACGCTCGGCAACACGAACAGATCGGCCTCGGCCAGGGCCTGCTTGACCACTGTTTCAGACTGTCCCCCATGAAACCGGATCCGCGAACCCAGCCCGAGTTCCACCGCCAGATCCTGTAATTCATCACGCAGCGGCCCGTTGCCGATCAGGTCCAGCTCGATCCGGTCGACGCCGGGGCCGCCGAGGGCCAATGCCCGAAGTAACACCTCGTGTCCCTTGTACTCCTGGAGCGAGGCCACACACAGTCCGCGGATGGGCCCGTTGTCGGGAATTCGCCTGGGCTGGAACGGATATACGTTGGTATCGATTCCGCAGTGGATCACGTGCACCGGCGTCATGGTGTAGCTCTCGAGCAGTCGGCGGTTGTACTCCGATACTGTTACGACGAAATCGGCGCCGTCGAGTTTAGGGCCCAGCATCGACTGGTCCACGTACAGATCATGCGCGTGAATGGTCACGCTGTAACTGGTGCCCGCCAGTCGTGAGCAGATCCACGCAGCCAACGCGGGGTACGTAGCGTAATTCGCGTGGATGTGCCGGGTGCGGCCTGAGGGGTGTAGATCGCGGGCGTGAGCGGCGGCGATCGGAACCGTGGCCAGCGCACGGACCAGTAGACCAGGCCTGGCGGCGTATCCGCGGACCACGTCGACCAAGATCGACAGAGTAACCAGCGGGTGCCGAAACAGTGCCCACAGTAGTGCGACCGCACTCGCCCCGGCGCCGGGACGCACCAGCTTGGCCACCCACGGCCGGGCAACCTCGTGGACCTGCGGATCTGGTGACGGGAACAACGAGCGCAGCCCGATGTCCAAACCTGTTGTTCTCGACAGGGCATCCAGTTCCCTGACGATAAAGGTTTCCGAGGTAACCGGGAACCTGGACACCAGATAGTCGATCTGCTTGCCGCTCACCGTTTACGCTCGATCAGTTCTGTGTAGAGGTCTTGGAGTCGGTGGGCCCAGGTTCTTGCCGAGAACTCGCTGTGGGCACGCTCGATGGCAGGCGGTCCCAGCGCAGCCCGTAGCCGTGGTTCGTTCAGCAGTCGGGTGACGGCTTCGGCCAATGCGGTGGGGTTGTTGGGTTCGAACAGCAGCCCGGTCGAACCATCGAGGATGATGTCGGGGATACCGCCGATCCGGGACGCGGCGATGGCCTTGCCCGACGCCGATGCCTCGATCAACACCGTGGGCAGGTTCTCACCGTAGATCGAGGGGAGGAGTACCACGTCGGCGGCCCGGTATACCTGCGGCATGTCGGAGCGAACCCCGGCGAAGATCACCGAGTTGGTCAAGCGCGATTCGCTGACCAGCCTGCGGTATTCAGCCTCCTCGTCGCCGCCTCCGACCAGGGACAGGATGGCATCAGGGTGTTTCTGCAACACCAGTGGCCAGGCCTCGATCGCTACGGGGATGCCCTTGAAGTCACGGAAGGCAGCCGGTAGGACGACCAATGGTCCAGGGCCCCCGCCGAGTTCGCCACGCACTGTCGGATCTGGCTCGCCAGGGTGGAAGTTGCTGACGTCGATTCCGTTGTGCAGCACATCCCAGTTGGGCGCGACCCGGCCGTTGCGATGCACCTGCGCCCACGACACTCGGCTGGCTTCGGAGACGAACAGCACGCGGTCGCCGAGCGTGGCGGCCTTGGTAGCGACATGCTCGCGCCAGTATTCGAGGCCGGGCCACCGTTCGGTCACATGGTGAAACGTGCAAACCACCGGCCGGCCGGTGAGCTTCGCCGCGGGCACCGCGAAGCTGGCTGACATCTCCAGATGCGTGTGCACCAGGTCGTATCCGCCGCTACGGATCTCTCCGGCCAGACGGGGGATGCCGGTGGGGTCCAGCAGTCGAGTGATTCCGAGCGATCGTGGGTGTACGCCTGCTTCGGCCAGAATGCTCATGGTTTTGTCGGAGTTGACCGATGCACTGTCGAGGCCGACGAACTCCATGTCGACGTCGGTGCCGCGCATAGCTACGGCCAACGGGGCCAATAGCGTTTCGGCACCACCCATCCGAAACCCGTCGATCAGGGTGAGCACCCGAATCGGTTTCATTTGAGAACCCTCAATTTCTTCCAAGGGATGTCCGTCATCCCGTCATAGTCCCATCGGACTCCGGCATCGCTGTACGTTTGCCCGACGGTTCCGGGGGGCGCCGTGTTGTCCCGTTCGACACTGATGCTCAATGGTGACCCGCTGACATCCGTGATGTATCCGCCGAAGCGCTGTAACGCTTCTGCCAGGTAGCGCTCGGCCGGTGCGAGTCCCAAGGAGTCGATGTCCAGGCTCGGGTCCAGTTGTATACGTGCACCTTCGGGGATGCAGTCGGGTCTCGTCGATCGGCCGTCGGTCTTGAGAGCCGGTGGCCGAAACACATTGGCACACACGTTGTTGCTCTCCATCGCCAATGCGTGCGGAATCGAGCCTTGCGCTATCTCCGCCACCCGGACGACACCGGCTAGTCGGGATGCACCTGAACCCGTGCTCGACCCACCCCAACCAGAGCCGTCGAGGTCGTTGACTGCGGCCCATTGGGTTGTCCAAGAACCGTAATCATGCTTGGCGCCCCAGAACTCGTATATCTTCCGGTTTTCGGGGTCAATGACCACCATCGCGGCGTCGGAGCCGTACTGCGGCCGCGCGTCGTCGGGAATCGGTACCTGCTGTCCCCTGAAAGGGCAGCGGCCCCATGTGGTGATGACGCACGACACTGAATGGCGGGGGGTGTCCGCGTCCGCGGTGTAGATCGGGAGTCCGAATTCGATAGTCGATACGTAGGCGCTGTTGTCCCAGCCCACGGCGCCGATCATCGCAGCGCTGTTCGGGTCGACTTCGGCGTCCGCTGGGATCGGTGTCCGGAAAGGGCTGTTCTCGGCGAACGGTTGGGGTAGGGCAGGCAGTTGGGGAGCGGTAGATATCAGGGGGAGTCGAGATGTTTGGGATGGCTCTACCGACTGCGGGCTATCTGTGGCGCTCCTCGTGACCGCGATGATCGCGACGGGCACGACGACGGCGGTGATGGCGATCTGCCAGAGGGCTCGTCGGGTCGCCATAGCTCACTGCTCCGGGCTGACCCGATTGGTAGCGGCGGTCACTGCATCGCTGATCGAGGCTGCTGCAACGCTCCAGGAGCGCTGCACCGCGGTTCGCCCAGCCTCCCCCAGTCTTGCGGCCAGCTCTGGGTCCTGTAGCAGTCGAAGCATCGCGTCGGCCAGCTTCGCGGCGTCGTTCGGCGGGACCAGCAGCCCGGTGATGCCGTCTTCGATGGCGGCGGGTAGATCGCCGACCGTGGTGCCGATGACCGGACGGCCGAATGTGTAGGCCAGGTGTGCCACACCGCTGGCACTGGCGCGGATATACGGGGTGACCACGACTCGGGCGGATTCGATAAGGCCCGGGACCTCGTCCATCTCAAGGTAGCCGGGCCGGGCGTCCACTCCGTTGGCGGCGGCCTGCGCCAGAAGTTCCGTGGCATCCACATCGGCACTGACAGCACCCGCGACGATCAGGTGG
This sequence comes from Mycobacterium syngnathidarum, assembly GCF_001942625.1. Lineage (GTDB taxonomy): Bacteria > Actinomycetota > Actinomycetes > Mycobacteriales > Mycobacteriaceae > Mycobacterium > Mycobacterium syngnathidarum. The sequence goes on along the minus strand of NZ_MLCL01000001.1, from coordinate 241,173 downwards.
GCTGTTGGCATCTCGGCTTTGACAATTGCGAAGGCGTCGATCAGGACATCGATGCCTTTGTAGGTGGTCCAGGTGCCGAAGAACAGGGCGACCGGTTCGGTTTGGGTGACCGGTGCTGGTGGTCGACCGCGATGCATGGCGCCCGAGTCGCCGTGTGGAATCACCACGACGTCGCAGTTGGGCTGCCAGTGGTCGAGCACGATCTGACGGGTTTGCGGTCCCAGCACGAAGACGACGTCCATCTCTCGCCACGCCGCCGCGAACGAGGCCTGCAGGAGCCGACCTTCCTTGGGTTTGCTGGTGTCCCTGGCGTCGGATCGGGGCAGCGGTTCATGGGCTATGATGCCGAACACTGTGTGCGGCAACAGCTTACAAATGGCAACGACGAACCAGGGCTCGAAGGTGAAGCGCCATTGAGAGAACAGTACCGCGCGCGGCGGTCGACGACGCAGTTGATATGCCAGCACCAGCCAAGCCAGTACCAACTGGCCGGCGCGTCGGCCGCGGCGCAGCAGATACCCGGCGTAGCCGCTGTCGGGGTTGTCATTGGGGTGCCAGGTGGGAAACACTGGCCGGACGGTGAATCCTGCCTCTGCAGAAGCGATTTCGGGGTCCGGTCCGGTCCACAATTCAACTTCGCCACCGTGCTTCGTCAACGCGCTGCCGAGTTGAGCGGCGAACTGGAACAGTCCCCCAGAGGGTGAGAACTCAACCAGGACTGTGCGATTGTCCGTCATGCTGCGGCTCCGACGGGGTCTGGTGAGGCAGGCTGACGTGGCGGCCAGAATCGGTTCGCGAGGCGGCCTGCCAGCAAACGGGTCGCCACCATGGTGAGCAGGCCCCAAGCGGCCGCGTACAGCAGTGCCGACTTGGACCGCACGGAGGTGCGTTCCAGTTCCACACCGGTGATGGTCTCGACCGTGTACTGCATTGGCCCAATGTTGTCATTAATTCGCGTGCGAGACACCGCTAATGCGTTGGCCAGACGCCTTTGGGCACTTTCGGCGTCAGACGCGGTGACCCTGAACGTAGCGATACCGCGGATCGAGTCGGAGTCGATCTCCGCGGGTGCGTCGGTGTTGTACATGACTTCGACCATGGTTGGCAGGAACGCTTCTCGGGCGCGGACATTCATCGCGTACGAGGCCCAGCCATCGAGCGGACCGACCGGCATCATGATGACCTTCTGGCTGGCGCGCACCGCAGGGGTGCTTGCCGCCAACATGCTGACCGTGGCGACTGCGACGCCGGCCACGACAGCCACGACCCACAGCGCAGTGATCCGCACCATGCTGCGGATCACCTCCGGGCGTACTGCTTCTGGAGGTCCGAGGGCGCAGGCCAAGGCGAGCACGATCGCGAACGAGCGGAAATAGGCCAGGTGCAGAAATACGCTCGCTGCCGACCAGGTGATGATGCCGGTGAGCGTAGCGGCGGCGAGTGCGCGATCAACCGACTTGGGATCAGCGGCAATTCGCAGCGCCACGATCGTCAGGACGCCGCCGACCATGATCCCCCAGGTCAGCAACCCGGTGATCCCAGTCTCGGCAAGGAGTTGGGCGTAAAGATTGTGTGGGGCGACCAGTCCTTCGTTGACGGCCGTCTTCACCCGGTCGGTGAAGTACGGCACCTCGGCGCCGAACGCCCCGGGACCGAACCCGAAGGCGGGCCGATGTTGGAACATCTGCCACGCCATCTCCTGGGAAGCCTCGCGGCCCAGAACCGAAGGGTCGATGTCATAGCTGCGTTGGCCACCCGACCCGCCGAGTACGTCATTCACCAGCGCCACCATCCGGTCACCGATGCCGGGGACCGCGAGCATCACCAGCGCGACCGGCGGGACCAGCGCCAGCTTTTTCGGTTGTCCGGACGCGATGAACCACACCACCGCGGCGAGCCCGGCCGACAGCTGTGTCCCTCGGGACTGAGTCAGGTAGGCGCCGATCAATATGGCCACGCCGGCCAGCAGCCAGAGCAGAGCCTGCCGTTGCTGCGCGGCGCGCCGTGCTCGATAAGCCAGGGCCCAGGCCATCGGCAGGCCCATTACGAGTACCCGACCCCAGAAATTGGAGTCGTTGTAGGGTCCGCTGTACCGCTGAGTGGTGATCAACTCGCCCTGGGCGGCGGAAATCTGTGCCAGCCCGCCGAAAGTCTGGACTCCACCCGTCAGATAGCTGGCCAGAGTCAACAGTGAGAGGACTGCCAAGGTGGCGGCCACAGCCGCGGCGACCGCCCATGGCCGCCCCGTGATCTGGGTGAACATCAGGATGATGAACAGGTACACCAGGTCGACCGAGGAGCGATACATGACGCCCGACGAGGCGGCGAGGTCGACGGAGCCGGCCATGGCGATCGCCTGTCCTGCGACGTAGACACCGATCAGGGCAGCGCCGGCCACTGTCCAGCGGTTCAACCGGGCACGTGCGGCAGGGTCGCGCAGCGTCAACATCAAGGCGATGGTGGCAACGCCGACACCGGCTTTGAGCAGTGGCGCCGAGGTATAAGCGCTGGCTACCTCCGACAGGTTGGCAATTTCGACGACCACCATGACGACGAGGACGCCGACGATCCACCTGCTGGAGCGGGCCACCTCGGACACGGTTATTCGTTGTTTCGGTGCGAGGCGTCGTTTCGGCGTGAGCGCAGCCAGGTGACGCCTATTCCGACCACGGCGCCGAACATCAGTCCGCCCAGCGCACCAGCCAGGATCAGCTGGCTCCGTGGCGTCGACATCGCGTACGCACCGTCGGGCGGTGAGACCACACGGACCTGGAACGGAGCGGAGACTGCCGCGACTTCAGGCGTGGCTTTGGCGAGAAGATCTGCCACGGCGGCCTCTGCCGCGTGCGCCGACGGTGCGTCAGCCGTGATCGACACCATGGTGGTGTCGGGCACCGCGCCGGCCGTCAAGACAACGCTCGATTCGTCGACTTCGGCAGCCTGTGCGGCGCTGGCTGCCCACCGTGGATCAGCGAAGACGGCGGCCGCGGTGCGCGAAACTTGTCCTTGGGTGAGTACTTCCCAGTAGGCCGACGCGTCCGCTGTGGTCAGGTTGGGGCCCGGAACCAGGGCCACCTGCGCGGTCGCCCGATAGGTCGTCGACACCGGGAAGAGGAATCCGGCGAGCGCACCCACGACGAGTCCGAGGACCGCGCAAGTCGCGACGACTGGGTTCAGCCATAGGCGCCTTGGGCTACTCATCTTCGCAACCTTCCCGCCAACCGACCGGCGACCGGCCTCGCCAACTGCGGCGCAGTGACGCACAGCGCCGCCGCATAGATCACCATGCCCAACGGGATCAACAGTATGAGTTGGACCGGTGCCGGCCAGTGAGCAACCACCAAGCCGATACCAAACAGGATGGCGGCCATGGGGATTGCTGCCACGACCGGCCGCCCGACCACCGAGAGGATCTGTTGCCACCGGATCGGGATGACCCGGCGGACCACGGTCATCCGAATGACGAAATGAATCAGCTCCACACTGAGAAGGGCTACCGCAACCAGCGTCGCGCTGTGCCCTGCAGCCCACCAGATGGGGGCGACCAGTAGTGCGAGTTTGGCCGCATTGATCGCGGTGAGCAGACCAGGCCGGCCCGTCGCTTTGAACACATCGCCCGCGTGGAACGAAGCCGAATAGATGGCGGTGTACAAGGCCAGCACCACCAAGATGTTCTTGGCGTCGTCGTACTGGGTGCCGTACAGGGTGTGCAGCAAGGGCCCGGCGACAACTGCCAAGCCGACACCGGCCGGCACGGTCAACGCCAGAACGATGCCCAAGGCCTTCTGGTACTGCAGGGACATGGCCGCGCGGTCGTGCTGCAGCCGCGACATCGAACTGAACAGGACGTCGCTGATGACGCTACACAGATTGAGTACGACGAGCTCGGGAACCCGGTATGCCAGGGTGTACAGGCCGAGTTCAGTGGTGCCGAGCCGGGTTCCGACGGCCAGGTAGTCCACGTTGTAGATGGCGTACGCGAGCAGCGTTACCCCGGTGACCGGGATGCCGAACCGCAGCAGTGCTTTGGCTTCGTCCAGTTGAAAGCGCGGCCACATGAATGTAGGGGCGGCCCACCAGTACATGATCGCGGTGATCAGCACCCCGGCAAGTTGGCCGTAGACCAGGCTCCACACCCCGTGGCCGGTGGCGGCAAGCCATATCGTGAGTGCGGTCTTGACCACTGCGCCGACGAATTCAGGCAACAGTCGGCGCCGGAAGTTCAGGTCACGGCGCAACCAGGACAACGGCACGACACTGAAGGCCGAGATCATCAACGCGATTGCCAGGACCCGGATCAGCGGCGCAAGGTCGGGGTGATGCAGCAGCTTGGCCGCGATGCCGGCCGTGGATGCCAGCACCGCTCCGGCGATGACTCCGAACCCGATGGACAGGGTCAATCCCGTTGGGGCGATGCGATTCCAAGGTCGGTGACTTTGAATCAATGACTCTGCAACGCCGAGGTCTTTGACGTAATCGAACAAGTTGACCAGCAACAACGCCAAGGCGAAGATGCCGAATTCGGCTGGGGTGAGCAGACGCGCGACCACGACGGTCATCAAGAGCGTCGAACTCTTGCTTATCGCAAAGACGGTGTAGTTCCAGAGTGTCTGCTTGCCGAGGTTTGCCGACTTGTGCGGCGGCGGATCTTGGACCGCTCGGCCTGGAGTTTCGATCGGTGGGTCAGCGGGATCGATCGGCGTCATGTAGCCCGCATCTTCCCCGGCCCCGGCGCGTGTCCGCGCATGTCCGCTACTGAGATGCGGTTCGGTGAAGAATTGTGTCTCACCACCGAATCGCTCCTGTCGACTTTGCTGTAGTGGTATTGATACGAGAGTTCGGTCAATGCCCGCGCGCGGGTCAGTGTATGTCAGCGGGGCTGAGCTCAGAGAAAAACCGCGGCGTCAGCAAGCGATCGTAGGTTCAATTGTGATGCAATTGCGGCCAGAGATTGAACGGGCGACTGAAGAAATCGAGGCAGGTGTGCAGTGTCCGTGACGTTCGTGAGCGCGGTTGATCCATATCCCACGGACGCGGGCAAGAAGGTGGTGCTGGCCGGATTTCTTGAGTACTTCCGCGATCGGTTTGGCCCGCAACACGTCCATTACCTGCTTGTCGGTGGCCGGCCGCAGCCGGAGTTTCCCGTCACGTTGCATCCGCTGCCCAAACCGGCCCGTAAAGCAACATTGGCCGCGGTGGCCAGCCGCGTTCCGACTGGGCGCGCGTCCCTCCAGGAATCCTTGTTGCACTCGCCCGAAGTCAGCCGTGCGGTGCGCGCGGTGCTGGAGGAAATCGACCCGGATCTGGAGATTTACGACACCATTCGGATGGCGCAATACGCGGACCAGGCCCACGCCGACCGACAGCTTTGCTACCTCGACGATCTATTCTCTGAGCGTTATGCGGCCATGCTCGACGCGGCGGCGCGTTTTCCTGATGTGACGATGCGCCCGCTCGGCAATTTCGCCGAACACGTGCCCAGCCTATTGAGGCCCTTGGCTGATGCCAGGCTTCCGCAGCGGGCGCTCCTGCGTATGGAGGCGGCGCTCGTCCGGCGCAGCGAAAACCGTGCGGCATTGAGATTCCGGAGGAATCTCCTGGTGAATGCAGGGGAGGCGGTCAGGCTGACCGCCCGGGTTGCCGACCGTGGATCCGCAGACGTGATCGCGGTACCTCCTCTGGTCCAACCGCCGCCGTTCCGGCAGCGTCAATACGACGGAGCTCCCGACTTCGTCTTCATCGGATTGTTGTCGTTGCCGCACAACGAGGACGGCGTGCGGTCGTTCCTGGCCGACGTGTGGCCGCTGGTGCTGAAGCGGATGCCGAAGGCCCGTTTGCGCATCATCGGTCGGGAATGCGGCAGGGAACTTGCCGAGTTGGCGGGGCGGTTCGGCACTTCGGTGACTTTGGAGGGCTATGTCGACGATCTCACCGGGGTGTTGACTTCGGCGGCCGGGTTGATCAACCATCTGCGATTCGGTTCGGGGATCAAGCTGAAAGTAATCGAGGCACTGGGACGGGGGCTCCCTGTGGTCTCGACGAGTGTGGGAGCCGATGGATTCGCTGTTGGTCGCGAGCACGGGGTGTTGATCGCCGATCAGCCCGTCCAGTTCGTCGAGGCGATGGGTGATTTGACTGATCCCAGCCGCAACCGCGAGATATCTGACGGTGCCCGTGGGCAATTCGATGCAACCTTCGCCAAGGACGCCGTGTTCGCTTGCTATGACGAGGCTTTCACGCTGCGCTGATAGCGGTTGTCATGGTTGCGCCACCACGTCCCGCACTTGCGTGACCACGGCGCTCAATGCTCGGATAGCCTGTGAGAGTTCTTGGCGCTCGGGTTCGGTTACCGAGTCGTAGTAGACGAAACCGTCTTTCCAGTGGTGACTGTCCAGCAGGCCTTGGGCGGTGGCGAACGCCTGGTCTATCTGCACGCCAAATCCGGGACGACGTTCATCGACGATCGGGCGGACTGAGCCGACTGCGATGCGGGACCCATCGAGATTGGCCTGGAAGTCCCACAGGTCGGTGTGGCTGAAAATATCCTCCTGGCCAGTGATCGCATTCGCGGCCATTTCGTCGAGTACGCGTTGCGCTCCACTGATGAGCTCGGCTGGGTCGATCGTCCACTTCGGGTCCTTGAAGGCCGCGTCGAGTTCCTTGACGTCGGCCACCAACAGATCGGCGATCGCATTGGTGTCCGGCGGCGGCTTGCTCATCCAGAGGTTTTTCTCCAGGTGATGGAAGCCTGTCCATTTCTCACCCGGGCGCAAATCTGCTTCGCGTAGGTCGATGCGCCGGCCCAGATCGTTGGGGAACGATGCCGAGACCGGCTCGATGCGCTCGTAGTACGCGCGCGCCTTTGCGTACAGAGGCTGGGCGCCCTCGACATCCCCCTTCTTGATCGTGCCGACGAATGCTTCGGTGGCAGTGACCAGTTCGCTGGTCTGCGTGGTGACGTAATTCCTGTAGTCCTCTGCGGCGGCATCGAACTTGCTCTGGGTGGATGGGACGGCGTTTCCGGTTACCTTGAAGTTGGCCCGGATCCCGTCGCCGACCATTGCAGGTCTACACGCCGTGTAGTACTTGCCAGGCGCAGCGAGTTGCACGATCAGCTTGCGCTGCAAGCCGGGAGCGATGTTTTCCACCGCGCCTACAACGCGGTCGCCTGCGGCGTACACGTAGAACTCGGTGACCAGGGTGCCATTGTTGGTGACGACGAAGGCGGTCGTGCCGGTATCCGCGGATGTCCTTGACAGTTGGCAGAAATCGTCGGAGGCGGACACGGTGATCTCGTTGCTCGCGGGCCTACCGTCATCGAAGGTTTGCTTGGGGGCGCACCCGGATATGGATATCCCGGTGAGGACGGCGAGTAGGAGGGCCGTTGTCAGGCCGGTCGTCGCATAGTGGGCACCGTATGCCATGTGATCGACTTTTCCAGTCCTCCGATGGATTAGCCAAGGCAACAGAAGAATTGCAACATTCGAAGGTCCGACGGTCGGCTATTCCCGCCGGTATAGTCCGATTTCGGTTGGGCTCAAAGGCTTGGATATCCGAAAGCAGGTCGAACAGCGTGCACCCGGTGAGGTCCGTTCCATCAGCGAATACGCATCGGTTCCTGGCACGTGCCCTATTGTCGGCGGCATTGTCGGCGACGCTCGTGATCGTCTCGGCGGTATCCGTCGGACCTGCCATCGCTCCTGCATATGCGGACCCCGTTCCCCCGCCGCCACCAGACCAGCCGAGCCTGACTCTGCCCGGTCCTGAGCTTGGAACGAAATCCGAAATCTACGTCGCTCCAGAGAACCCAGAAAAACTGACAGTGCCGGTACCGGCTGGATTGAATGCGGTTCGGCTGCGCGGCACCATCAAGGCGCCCGTGAATTTCGATGCTGGCACCCTCGACATCAGCGACGACGGTGGCAAGCTGCTCGCAGCGATCGATCTGCCACCCGGAGCATCCAGTCGGCCCACAACACCGCTGGATGTGGATATTTCAGCGGCACGGCGCGGTTCGCCGATCGGGCTGACCTTCGCTCTGCGGCCACGGTTCGACCCACAGATGTACACCAGTTCATATTGCTGGCCTCGTCAGCAGCTAGTCGTCAGTGATCTGTCGATCATGTTCACGGGCTCAGAAGCACCGGCGACGACCGTCGCGGACTTCTTTCCACCGGTGCTTCAGCGGGCGACGATCTATACCCCAGTCGATGCCGACACCGATGAGCAGCAAGCGGTGTTGACGCTGGTATCCACACTGGCGCGTTTGTACAGCAATCAGCCGACGGTCATTACAGTCGTCACCCAACCTCGCGGATCGGTACCGCCGCCGGCGGGCGAACTGACGCGGGCGGTTCTCGTCGAACACAGTGACAAACCCGGCCTGCAGGTCGAAAACCCCGGCGCACCCGATGCATTCCTTCGCGTCTCCGGTCAAGGTGGTCAGCTGTCGACTCAGCTGTCACTCCTTGTCAACAAGCTTCAGTCGCTGGCGCAGGTAGAAACGGTCCGAGTCGACCAGGCAGGCTCGTCGGATCCTGGCCCGCGCGGTGACACGTTGACGTTCGACGAGTTGAGCATGACCGGCAGCACCGACGTCATCCGCAGTGCCACCATGTCGGTCGGCGTCGAACGTGCATCGTTCGGGGCCGATCGTGTCGATGGTGTCCAGGTGCATCTGCTCGCAGACTATGCGCCGGTGGCCAGAGATGACGCGGCAGCGGTGGTGATTCACTCCGGTGGTGTGGTGGTCTATCGAGCGGCACTCGACAACACTGGCCGCCTCGACGCGACATTCGATCTGGACAGCAAGAAGATTGGCCAGTACATCACCCTCGATATGGCCCTCACCTACACGCCGCATGAGGCCTGCGGGCTCCTCGTTCCGCTGACCTTCGAAGTGAATCCGCAATCGACATTGAGCGTGCACCGCGGCGGCCCCCCGCTCGACGGTTTCGGCGCCATACCGTCGGAGTTCAGTCCCAAATTCATGGTGGCGATGGACGGGAGCGCCCCCAATCAACTCGCCACCGCCGCGCGGATGGTGGTGTCGATCGCGCGCTTCGCCGGTACGCCTGTGACACCAGAGGTAGTCGATCTCAATACTGCCGCTGGTGCCAACACCGGAGCAGTGATCTTGGCCAATTCCGCAGCGCTGAAAGAGACTTCGCTCAAACCACCCATCGGTGGTGACGGGACGGCGATCGACTTCGAGCTTCCGACTGTGCTTCGCGCAAGCATCAAGGGCGGCCTCGGATCGATCCAGGCGTTCGCCGATCGGCCCCGCGACCGTGCTGTTCTCCTCGTGACCACTACTGGCCCGTGGACACTGGTCGACCCCGTGTTCAGCTACCTCGAGGGCGTCGGCGGCGATTTCTCCAAGCTCACCGGAGATGTGCTCGCGGCCGGTGTGGGCGGTGAGCCGGTGAATCTCGCGATCCGAGCCACTCAAAACGCCGCCGGTGCCGCCGGTGCCGACGGATCGTCGGCACAGTCCAGTTCGCGGAATACCCTCGTCGGCGCCGCGGTGGCGGTTGCGGCGCTCATCGGGTTGGTCGGGGCCGTCCTATGGAGAAGGCGTCGTACCACCTGAGTTAGGACTATCTATCTCCTGCGCAATTGTGTGCAGCAGCGGGCCCTCCAGCTGGGATGCGAGATCTCGCAGTACCGGGCCGTACTCAGGATGTGCCAGCGCGAAAGCGAACTGCGCGACCAGGTAGTCGGACGGATTTCCGGTGTCACACCAATGTCCTTGGATTACCTGGCCGTAAACGGCATGGTCTTTGGCATATGCGTTGATGGCGTCGGTCAGGTAGATCTCACCGGCCTGGGTGCCCTCGTACCAGCGTTTGGTCTGTTCGCGCAGCTCATCGATGACGCCGGGGGTGATGACGTAACCGCCGATGGCGGCATAGGAGGATGGAGCCTCCGAGGGTCGGGGCTTTTCGACGATTCCGGTGATCCGTAGGAGCCCGTCGTCAAGGTCCTCTTTCACGATGGGTACGCCGTAGCGGTACGACTGCTCGGGAGCCATCGGCATCAACGCCAGCACCGGGGACGACGTCTGCTCGTATGCCCGGATCAATTGCTGGGCGCGCGGAACCTCGGCGACGAAGACGTCGTCGGGCCACAGCACCAGAATTGGCTCGTCGCCGAACGATCGGGATGCATTGAGGACCGGGGTGCCGTTGCCGTAGGGGCCGTGCTGATGAAGATAGGTGATGTGGCCGCGGGCGGACAGCTCGCCGACCTCCTCGACCGCGTCGGCGTAGGCATCTTTCCCATCTTTGCGCAGCTGCGCGATCAGCTGCTCATTCGGTCGAAAGTGCTCCTCTATCAGAGTTTTCCCGCCGGATACCACGATCGTGATGTCAGTGATGCCGGAACTGACCAGTTCACGCACAGTATGTTCGATGACCGGCTTGTCGCCGACCGGCAGCATCTCCTTGGGGATGGCCTTCGTCAGCGGTAACAGACGTGAACCGATACCGGCAGCGGGGATGACGGCCTTGCGGATGGCCTGTCGTGACATGTGATCCTCTCCCTCAGGCCTAGAAGGTTCCCTAGTGGGTTTACCACCAAGGCGGCTTTCGCGAAGCCATCCGAAAGGCGGCTGGCGGCAATTCCGGAATTTATGTTTCCGCAGCTAATCCGAATTGGGTGAGGCAATGGGAAATCCCCAACGCCCGACGAATGCGATCTCCTCAAGCGGCATCCGTTCCCGGGCCCGGCTGTCGCGCTCGACAACGGCCGGATCGGCCGCCGAGTAGTCGCCGAGCGTGCCGACCGCGATGACGGCCAGGGCCCGCACCCCGTCCGGGATGCCGAACGCCGACCGGGCGCCGTCGACGTCGAAGCCGGCCATCGGATGGGCGATCAGCCCGCGTGACACCGCCTCGACGGTCAATTGCGCGATCGCCGCGCCGGCGTCGACCGCCGCGTACAAGGCCGTGCGCTCGTCTTCTCCCTGGTCGGCGCACACCAGGATCAGCGCGGAGGCCGCATGGGCATAACTGTTGCCGCGTTTGAGCAGACCGCCCAGTGTGGTGAATGTCTCGTCGCCTCTGATCCCGACGATGAACCGGACCGGTTGGCGGTGGCCCCAGCTGGCCGCCCAGCGCGCCGCTTCTAGAACTGCGGTGAGCTGGTCAGCGGTAATGACGGCATCGGGATCGAACGCCCGGGGGCTCCAGCGGGCTGCGAGGTCCGGATGAATGGGCACGCTGGTGCTGGCCAGCCTGCCTTTCGGCGTGTCAGGCACGCCCGCCAAGCTACCGGCGGGGAAAATCCCGTGCGCGTCTCCCTTATCCTTGGTTCGACTCATTCCAGCGTTCTGAAGGGTTAGATTGTGGCGCTCGTCGTACAGAAGTACGGCGGATCCTCGGTATCGGATGCCGATCGGATCCGTCGCGTGGCCGAGCGCATCGTCGAGACGAAGAAGGCAGGCAACGACGTCGTCGTCGTGGTCTCGGCGATGGGCGACACCACCGACGACCTGCTCGACCTGGCCCGTCAGGTCTCCCCGGCCCCGCCCGCGCGCGAGATGGACATGCTGCTGACCGCCGGTGAGCGCATCTCCAACGCCCTGGTCGCGATGGCCATCGAGTCGCTCGGTGCGCAGGCCCGCTCGTTCACCGGGTCACAGGCCGGCATCGTCACCACCGGCATCCACGGCAACGCCAAGATCATCGACGTCACCCCCGGGCGCCTGCGCGACGCGCTGGACGAGGGCGTCATCGTGCTGGTCGCCGGATTCCAGGGCGTCAGCCAGGACAGCAAGGACGTCACCACCATGGGCCGCGGCGGCTCGGACACCACCGCCGTCGCCTTGGCGGCCGCGCTGAAGGCCGACGTCTGCGAGATCTACACCGACGTCGACGGCATTTTCACCGCCGACCCGCGCATCGTGCCCAACGCCCGCCACCTCGACACCGTCTCCTTCGAGGAGATGCTCGAGATGGCCGCATGCGGCGCCAAGGTGTTGATGTTGCGCTGCGTCGAATACGCCCGCCGCTACAACGTGCCGATTCACGTTCGTTCGTCGTACACGGACAAGCCCGGCACCATCGTCAAAGGATCGATCGAGGACATCCCCATGGAAGACGCCCTGCTGACCGGAGTAGCCCACGACCGCGGGGAGGCCAAGGTCACCGTCGTCGGTGTCCCGGACGTCCCCGGCTATGCCGCCCGGGTGTTCCGCGCGGTCGCCGAGGCCGATGTGAACATCGACATGGTGCTGCAGAACATCTCGAAGGTGGAGGACGGCAAGACCGACATCACCTTCACCTGCCCGATGGACAACGGCCCGACGGCCGTGGAGAAGCTGACCGGGCTGAAGGACGAGATCGGGTTCAGCCAGGTGCTCTACGACGACCACATCGGCAAGGTGTCGCTGGTCGGCGCGGGCATGCGCAGCCACCCGGGCGTCACCGCGAAGTTCTGCGAGTCGCTGGCCGAGGCGGGTGTCAACATCGACCTGATCTCGACGTCGGAGATCCGCATCTCGGTGCTGGTCAAGGACACCGAGTTGGACACCGCCGTCGCGGCGCTGCACGAGGCATTCGACCTCGGTGGCGAAGACGAGGCCGTGGTCTACGGCGGAACGGGGCGCTGAGATGGTGAACATCGGCGTTGTGGGTGCCACCGGGCAGGTCGGCCAGGTCATGCGCACCCTGCTGGAAGAGCGCGACTTCCCCGCCAGCTCGGTCCGGTTCTTCGCCTCGGCCCGCTCCGAGGGCAAGAAGCTGACGTTCCGCGGCGAGGAGATCGAGGTCGAGAACAGCGAGACGGCCGATCCGTCCGGTCTGGACATCGCGTTGTTCTCCGCCGGTGCGACGATGTCGCGCGTGCAGGCCCCGCGGTTCGCCGCGGCCGGCGCCGTCGTCGTCGACAACTCGTCGGCTTGGCGCAAGGACCCTGACGTGCCTCTCGTCGTCAGTGAGGTGAACTTCAAGCGCGACGGCAGAATTCGCCCGAAAGGCATCATCGCCAACCCGAACTGCACCACCATGGCTGCGATGCCGGTGCTCAAGCCTCTGCACGAGGAAGCCGGGCTGACCCGCCTGATCGTGTCGAGCTACCAAGCCGTGTCGGGCAGTGGCCTGGCCGGTGTCGAGGAGCTCGCCTCGCAGACGCGCGCGGTGGTCGACGGTGCCGAACAGCTGGTGCACGACGGCTCCGCACTCACCTTTCCGGAGCCGGTGAAATACGTTGCTCCCATTGCCTTCAACGTGATCCCGTTGGCCGGCTCACTGGTCGACGACGGCTCCGGTGAGACCGACGAAGACCAGAAGCTGCGCAACGAGAGCCGCAAGATCCTGGGCATCCCCGAACTGTTCGTGAGCGGCACCTGCGTGCGTGTTCCGGTGTTCACCGGTCACTCGTTGTCGATCAATGCCGAGTTCGCTCAACCGATTTCGGTCGAGCGTGCCCAGGATCTGCTCGCGGGCGCGCCCGGTGTGAAGCTGGTCGACGTGCCGACTCCGCTGGCCGCGGCCGGTGTCGACGAGTCTCTGGTCGGCCGGATCCGCCAGGATCCCGGTGTGCCCGACGGGCGTGGTCTCGCCCTGTTCGTGTCCGGCGACAACCTGCGAAAAGGGGCCGCGCTGAACACGATCCAAATCGCCGAGCTGCTGGCCGCCGAGCTCTAAACACCCCCTTGCGCCGAAACCGCATTCCAGCAGGCGTTGTCTCGATCTTTCTCTGCTGGAATGCCGTTTCGGCGTTACCGGTGGCGGGCGCCAACCCGGGCTTCGGCGATCCGGTGGTGCCCCCGCTGGCTCCCGGCCAGGTGCTGCGCATCGGCCCCAGCGCCGGAACCGGTACGCCCACCCGCGATTACGGCATCGGCGCCACCGACCTGTGCGAGTTCATGGAGTTCCCCAGCCGGGTGCTCCAGGTCTGCGGTGACAGCTTCGCGGGCCAGGCTGTGGGCTTCGGGGGCTGGCACTCGCCGGTCGCATTGCACGTCGACGCCGACTCCATCGAGGGCGCTGGCGGTGTGCGCTACCGGGGCGTGACCGGGGTGGACAAGCCGCTGCTGGCCGACGCGACGCCACCTGGTTCGTCGCAGTTGCCTGCCGGCGTGATCTCCATCAACCGCGAGAACTACATGTTGGTGACCACCACCAAAGATCTGCGGCCGCAGAGCTCTCGGTTGGTGAAAGCCGATGCGGCCCGGCCTCTTTGGCCGACGGTGCCGGGTTCGGTGCGGGAGGCCGAGTATCAGGGCGGCGCTCAATCGCAGATCACCGGCTACTACGACCCGGTGCCGGCGCCGGATTCGCCGAGCGGGTGGGTGTACATCCTGGCCAACAATTTCGACCGCAGCAGCTCGCCGTTCCTGTACCGGGCCGGCCCGAAGACCTTCACCGACCGGGCCACCTGGCAGGGCTGGTCGTCGTCGGGTGGTTGGGGAAAGGCCCCGACGGCCTTGTTCGCCGACCGGGTGGGTGAGATGAGCATCCGGCAGATCGACGGTAAGCCCGTGCTGTCGTACTTCAACGCCACCACCGGAAACATGGAGGTGCGGGTCTCCTACGACCCCACCGGTCTGGGCGCCGCGCCGGTGACCACGGTGGTGTTCGCCAGTGCCTGGCCGGACCCGGCCGACGCGCTGCCGCCGCCGGAGGTCAACCAGCTGGCCCAGCCCTACGGCGGTTACATCTCACCGGGCTCGACGCTGGATCAAGTCCGGGTCTTCATCAGCCAGTGGAACACCATGGCCCGTGGCGGCACCCCGTACCGGGTGATCCAGTACGCGGTGAACCCGTTCAAGCCGTGGGAGCAGTAGCTTCTGAGCGCCGATCCCATCACGCCTCTGCGCCGCTTTCCACCGTAGGGCTGTGGTTCGCGTGTGCGCGCAACCCCTAGGAAGAAAACGCCGTCGACCGCCGGGCAGCGCCTGGGTGCCCCGCAGGAAATCTAGATTGCGGTGAGTTCTTTACCGGTGAAGTACCGTGAATGCGTGCGCTGCAGAGTCTCCAAAGACTTGCTGGTCAGAGCGGCGATTTCGATATCCCCATCAACGCGTTCAGACTCCAATTGAAGGCGCATCCGCATCGCGTCACCAGGGTCGTCAAACTCACGCACACGCCGTTCGCGGGTGCGCCGGTTGAACTCGACTACGAATCCAGGCATATGTCCCTCAACTCCTAATATCTGTCGAGCATACGTCGCACCTCAGTGAGCGTGCCCAGATACTCGGCCTGTGCAGCGTCTTGTCCGTCCCGCATATCCTGAGCCCGTTGCTCTAGCTCCTCAAGAAGGGCGACTGTCTCCAGATATTGCCTTGTCACCTTCTTCGCCACGGGCATCCGTTGTAGCGATTCCCGTGCAATCCTCATCTCCGCTTGAGTCTTCACAAGTTTGATCTTGGACCGCTCGTTGCGTGCCAGGGTGTCGGCCAGCTGGTGCATCAACTCAACTATTTCGCGGGCGTCTTGATCCTCAGGCATTTCGTTGTAACGGATACCCCGGCCGAGGAGATCGCCGATCCGCTCGTAGGTGTTGGCCCAGGCGCTCTGGCCAACCGTGCGAATCTGAACCTCTACGCGGCCGCCTGGCAATCGCAGCCAGACGTGGACGGCGCGGTAGCCGCTGTGGGGATTGTCGCGTAGATCCCGCACCCGGGAGCGTTCGCCGAAGTGTGCGGCGATTTCTTCTGCAAGCGCTGTCTGCACATCAAGGGTGATATCAGCGTCAATACGTACGCCGGCGAGATCTTGGACCTGGTCGAGCGTCAATCTCGGTTCCCGCTGCAGCTTCTGCACCAGTGTGTCGACGGTCTTGGGTCGAGCGGTGATGTCGAATCGGTCGGGCGGGCAGGCTTGCCAGTTGGTGATGTACAACGTGGTGGCCACCTCGGCCGCCAGATCGTTGTGCCAGAGCATCACGGCGTTGTACCGATCGTGCACTTCGGTGGTCGTGCCACCGGCCGCCAGCGCGTCGCCCAGCCGCCTGAGGTCGCCATTGGTCCACTGGGGAGTGCTGTTGAGAATGCTCAATGGCCAGCTTTCATGGGTCGTGAGTCGTCCAGTAGTAGATTCTGCGCGCCGCTTTCTACCGCATGGCTGTGGTTCGCGTACGCGAGCAGCCCCTGGGCAGAAAACGGCGTCAACCGAGCGTCAAACGGCGGCCTGGCCAAGGAAGCGCCCGCAGCGCTTTCAAAGCGGATTCACAGCCAATTCTTGATCGGCACCTCAACAGTGCTCGCATGCTCGTGTCATGACTGAAACACCCCGTGAACCTGTGACGCAGCCTGTCGCCACGACCGAGCCGGCGCCCGCCGCCGTCGCGCCCACCGAGAACAAGCCGAGCCGTCTCATGCAGGCGCTGGCCTGGGTCGGCATCGCGGCCGGCACCGTCTTCATCGTCGCCGTGGTCTTCGGCACCGGGTTCTTCCTCGGTGCGCATTCCGGCGACGGTTACGGTCATCACCATCGCGGAGGCCACGACCGCGGCGGCATGATGATGTTCCATCGCGGCGGCCCCGACGGCGGGCCGGGTCGGATGGGACCGCCGCACGGCATGATGCCGCCGTGGGGTCCCGGCCCCGGCTCGTTCGGCCCAGGTGGCCCGGGCAGTGGTTCAGAGCGGTCTGAGACCCCGGCGACACCGGCACCGCCTGCGCGACCATAATCACAGCCCGCTCTTTTGGACTGACTCCAAAGAGCGCGCATACTGGAGCCGTGACCACGGTGCATGTCCACGACCCCAAGGCCCTGTTGCGGGCCGCTGGGTTGCGCGT
Organism: Mycobacterium syngnathidarum; assembly: GCF_001942625.1. GTDB lineage: Bacteria > Actinomycetota > Actinomycetes > Mycobacteriales > Mycobacteriaceae > Mycobacterium > Mycobacterium syngnathidarum. The sequence goes on along the minus strand of NZ_MLCL01000001.1, from coordinate 224,426 downwards.
GACTGCACCGCGGGTCGCGGTTCTGCAGGCTCTGGCCGACCATCCGCATTCGACTGCAGACGATGTGGCCGGTCTGGCGCGTGAGAACCTCGGCTCGGTGTCCACCCAGGCGGTTTACGACGTCCTGCGGGCCTGCGTGAACGCCGGTCTGGTCCGTCGTATCGAACCTGCCGGTTCCTCTGCGCGCTATGAGACCCGCGCCGGCGACAATCACCATCACCTGGTCTGCCGGGTGTGCGGTGCAGTTGCCGACGTCGATTGCGCGGTCGGGGAGACCCCGTGTCTGGAACCCTCTGACCTGGCCGGTTTCGCAGTTGACGAAGCCGAAGTCGTGTTCTGGGGAGTCTGCGCGGATTGCCAGACAGCCGCCCCCAACTAGACCACTCTGCAGCCCAACGGACGCCCCGGCCACTTCCCCTTGGTGGCCGGGGCGCCTTGGTTTTCGCCCAAGCGTTGGGTGGGGTCGGCCGAATCGTGAGATTCTCGCTATCCATGACCCGCAATCGGCTTCTGGTCGCCGCGCTGCTCGCAGCGCCGGTGCTGGCCGCCGGGTGTAGCGCGGGCACCGAACCCGAGCGCGGTGCGGCCATGGTCTTCGCGGTCGGCGATTGCGTGAGCATCCCGGCCGCCAGACCCGATGCCCCGCAAGTCACGCGGGCCGGCGAGGTCTCCTGCGACGTCGACCCCAGCTACACCGTCGGGGCCATCGCCGACGCCAACGGCGCGTGTCCGAGCACCGAATATCAGCACCTGCCCGCCCAACTCGCCGATCCGTCGACCACGCGCTTGTGCCTGGTCCCGAATCTGGTCGCCAACCACTGTTACGAACTCGGCATGCCCGCGGGCATGGTCGAACGTGCCGACTGCACCGCGCGCAGCGTCCGGGGCCCGGGCGTCATGGTTCAGGTGACCCAACGGCTGGACGTGCGGGACGGGTCGGCCTGCCCTGCCGAAACCGGGCACTACGCCTGGCCGTACCCGTCGCCGGCGCGAACCTATTGCACGCGGACGGTTCACTAACTGGCATGATCGAGGCCATGCGTGCCCTGACTGTCGGTTTCGGGCTGGCCGGTCTCGCGCTGGCATTGGCTGCACCTGCTGGTGCGCGTCCCTCAGATCCCGGTGTCGTGTCCTATGCCGTCATGCCCAAAGGCTCGGTGGGCAACATCATCGGTGCCCCGATGACGTGGGAGTCCCAGTTCACCTCGCCGTTCCAAGGTTTTTCGGTGGAGAACCCGGTGTGCAACAACTGGGCCGACATCGGCCTCCCCGAGGTGTTCAACGACCCGGATCTCGCGTCGTTCAACGGAGCCACCACCCAGACCGCCGCCAACGACCAGAGCCATTACGTCAAGCAGGCGATCGGCGTCTTCGCGACGGCCGAGGCCGCCGACCGTGCCTTCCACCGCGTGGTGGACCGCACCAACGGCTGCTCGGGGCAGACCACCGCGATGCACCTCGACAACTTCGTGACCCAGGTGTGGACCTTCACCGGCGGCCCGGCGAGCGCCACCGACGCGGACTGGGTGAAGCAGGAGGCCGGCACGGACCGGCGCTGTTTCAACACCACCCGCAAACGCGAAAACGTGCTGCTGCAAGCCAAGGTGTGCCAGTCCGGCAACGCGGGCCCAGCCGTCAATGTCCTGGCAGGTGCCATGCAGAACACGCTGGGCCAGTAGAACATGTCGGTCCGATCTGGATGATGGAACAGAACCGAGCCGTTTGATCCGGTGAGGACCGGGAGGGGTGGTTGCTGTGGCAGTACCCGTCAGGACCGATGCGGCCCGGTTGGCTCCGGTCGAGTTCACCAGCGCCGAGGATGCCGCGGCGTTCATCGAAGCCCGCTGTTTGGATGACGGGCCGGTGGGGCAGGTGGGCCTGGAGATCGAGGCGCATTGTTTCGACCTCGCGGACCCGCTGCGGCGTCCGGGCTGGGATGAAATCTCCGACATCATCGCCTCGGTGCCCGCGCTGCCCGGCGGCAGCCGGATCACCGTCGAGCCCGGCGGCGCGGTCGAGCTCTCTGGCCCACCGGCCGAGGGATCGTCGGCTGCGATCACCGCACTGCTGGCCGATCGAGCCGTGTTGCGCGCGGAGTTCGAGCGACGCGGCCTGGGCCTGGTGCTGTTGGGCGCCGATCCGGTGCGGCCCACCGAGCGGGTCAATCCGGGCCTGCGCTACCAGGCCATGGAAACGTTCTTCGCGGCCAGCGGTTCTGCCGGGCCCGGTGCGGCGATGATGACGTCGACCGCCTCGGTTCAGGTCAACCTCGACGCCGGCCCACGCGACGACTGGTCCCGGCGGGTCCGGCTGGCACACGCCCTGGGGCCGACGATGATTGCCATCACCGCGAATTCGCCGATGCTGGGCGCACGATTCACCGGTTGGAAGTCGTCGCGGCAACGGGTTTGGGGTCAGCTGGATTCCGCCCGCTGCGGCCCGATTCTGGGGGCCGACGGAGATGATCCGGCCAGTGACTGGGCGCGCTATGCGCTGCGGGCACCGGTGATGCTCGTCAACACCCCGGACGCGGTGCCCGTGACCAACTGGGTCCCGTTCGCCGACTGGGCCGACGGGCGTGCGGTACTGGGCGGCCGCCGCCCCACCGAAGCCGACCTCGAATACCACCTCACGACGCTGTTCCCACCCGTGCGGCCGCGGCGCTGGCTGGAGATCCGCTACCTCGACAGCGTGCCCGACGCCCTGTGGCCCGCAGTGGTATTCACACTGACCACGCTCCTGGATGATCCTGAGGCTGCCGCGATCGCCACCGAGGCCACGGCACCGGTGGCCACCGCATGGGACCGGGCCGCCCGGATCGGACTCACCGATCGGCGGCTACAGGAGGCGGCGATCACATGTGTGGCGGCCGCGGCGGAACGGGCCCCGGTGGCATTGGCGGAATCGATGGAGCAGCTGACGCGTTCGGTCCAGGAGGGACGCTGCCCGGCCGACGGCTTCGCCGACCAGGTAGTAGGTCATGGAATCGCTTCTGCGATGAGCCAACTGGTGAAGGGCGAGCTTTGATCAACCGCGAGGCGCTGGCACTGCAGCTCACCCGGGCGCGGGAACGTACCCTGCGTCTGGTCGACTTCGACGACGCCGAATTGCACCGCCAGTACAGCCCGTTGATGAGCCCGCTGGTCTGGGATCTCGCCCATATTGGTCAGCAGGAGGAACTGTGGCTGCTACGGGGTGGTAATCCAGACCTCCCCGGCATGCTCGATCCCGAGGTGGACCGGCTCTACGACGCCTTCGTACATTCCCGCGCCAGCCGCGTCGAGCTTCCCCTGCTGCCGCCGGCCGACGCCCGCACCTACTGCGCCACGGTGCGGTCGCGCGCGCTCGACGCCCTCGATTCCCTTGACACCGACGACTCCGGCTTCAACTTCGGGCTGATCGTCAGCCACGAGAATCAGCACGACGAAACCATGCTGCAGGCGCTCAATCTGCGGTCCGGGCCGCCACTGCTGGACACCGGCAGTGCGTTGCCCACCGGTCGCCCCGGTGTGGCCGGTACCTCGGTGCTGATCCCGGGCGGCCCGTTCGTGCTCGGTGTGGACGAACTCACCGAACCACACTCGCTGGACAACGAACGTCCTGCCCATGAGGTGGACGTGGCTGCGTTCCGCATCGGCCGGGTACCGGTCACCAACGCCGAATGGCGCGAGTTCATCGACGACGGCGGCTATCAGCAGTCTTGTTGGTGGTCGCAACGCGGTTGGGCGCATCGGCAGGAGGCCGGTCTGGTGGCGCCCCAATTTTGGGGGCCGGAGGGCACCCGCAGCAGGTTCGGTCACATCGAGTCCATCCCGGGTGATGAACCGGTGCAGCACGTCACGTTCTTCGAAGCCGAGGCCTACGCCGCCTGGGCCGGCGCCCGTTTGCCCACCGAGGTCGAGTGGGAGAAGGCCTGCGCTTGGGATCCGGCGGCCGGTGCCCGGCGCCGATTCCCCTGGGGTGCATCGGAACCCACCGAAGCACTGGCCAACCTTGGCGGCGAGGCCCGTCGGCCCGCCCCGGCAGGGGCGTATCCGGCCGGAGCCTCGGCCTACGGCGTTGAGCAGATGCTGGGCGATGTCTGGGAGTGGACCACCTCGCCGCTGCGGCCGTGGCCCGGCTTCACCCCGATGGTGTACGACCGCTACACCGAGCCCTTCTTCGACGGTGACTACCGGGTGTTGCGCGGCGGCTCGTGGGCGGTGTCCGCCGACATCCTGCGGCCCAGCTTCCGCAATTGGGACCATCCGATCCGGCGGCAGATCTTCGCCGGTGTCCGTCTGGCCTGGGACGTCTGATGTGCCGGCATATCGGGTGGCTCGGTGCGCCGCGATCGGTGGCCGCCCTGGTGCTGGATCCGTCGCAGGGGCTGCTGGTGCAGTCGTATGCGCCGCGTCGGCAGAAGCATGGGTTGATGAACGCCGATGGTTGGGGCGCAGGTTTTTTCGACGACGGTGTACCGCGTCGGTGGCGCAGCGACAAGCCGTTGTGGGGTGATGCCTCGTTCGCGTCGGTCGCAGCCGCGCTGCGCAGTGGGTGCGTGGTCGCCGCGGTGCGTTCGGCAACCATCGGCATGCCCATCGAGCCGTCGGCCTCGGCGCCGTTCACCGACGGACAGTGGTTGCTCTCGCACAACGGGATCGTGAATCGGGCAGTGTTGCCGTTGACCGGGGTTGCCGAATCCACCGTGGACAGCGCCGTGCTGGCCGCGCTGATCTTCTCCCGAGGCCTGGACGCACTAGGGTCTACGATCGCCGAGGTCGGCGCGTTGGATGCCAATGCCCGGCTGAACATCCTGGCCGCCAACGGTTCTCGTATGCTGGCCACCACCTGGGGTGACACCTTGTCGATGCTGCGGCTGCCGGACGGCGTCGTGCTCGCCAGTGAGCCCTACGACGACGATCCCGGCTGGACCGACATTCCCGACCGCCATCTGGTAGACGTCTCAGACTCGCGCGTCGAGCTCACCCCACTGAAAGGTTCGGTATGACGCTCACCCTGTCCAATTATCTGGCCGCCGATTCGGCTGCCACCGCGCTGCGCCGCGATGTGCGCGAAGGGCTGGCGCAATCGCCGAAGATGCTGCCGCCCAAGTGGTTCTATGATTCGGTGGGCAGTGATCTGTTCGACCAGATCACCCGCCTGCCCGAGTACTACCCCACGCGCACCGAGGCGCAGATCCTGCGCGATCGCTCGTCAGAGATCGTCGCGGCCGCCGGTGCCGACACGCTCGTCGAGCTTGGCAGCGGCACCTCGGAGAAGACCAGGATGCTGCTTGACGCCATGCGCGACGGTGCGCAGTTGCGCCGGTTCATCCCGTTCGACGTCGATGCCGGGGTGCTGCGGGCTGCCGGCGCGGCGATCGGCCAGGAGTATCCGGGCATCGAGATCGACGCGGTGTGTGGTGATTTCGAGGAGCACCTGGGCAAGATCCCTTCGGTGGGGCGCCGCCTGGTGGCCTTCCTCGGTTCGACGATCGGCAATCTGACACCCGGTCCACGCGCGGAGTTCTTGGCCTCGCTGGCCGAGACCCTGCGGCCCGGTGACAGCGTGCTTTTGGGCACCGATCTGGTCAAAGACGCCGACCGGCTGGTCCGTGCCTACGACGACAGTGCCGGTGTGACAGCAGCGTTCAACCGCAACGTGCTCTCGGTGGTGAACCGCGAGCTCGGCGCTGATTTCGATCTCGACGCCTTCGAACATGTGGCGAAGTGGAATGCCGACGAAGAGCGAATCGAGATGTGGCTGCGGGCAGAGTCGCCGCAGCGGGTGCGGGTGGCGGCGCTGGATCTCGACGTCGATTTCGGCGCCGGCGAGGAGATGCTGACCGAGGTCTCCTGCAAGTTCCGGCCCGATGGGGTGGCCGATGAACTGGCGAAGGCCGTTCTGCGGCAAACACATTGGTGGACCGACGAATCCGGTGACTTTGGCTTGTCGCTGGCGGTGAAATGAGCCTCGCGCAGCAGTGGGCCGACGCCCGCCCGAAGGTGGCCGGGCTACACCTCGACAGCGGTGCCTGCTCGCGGCAGAGCAACGCGGTCATCGATGCCGTCGCCGCACATGCCCGCCATGAGGCCGAAGTCGGCGGCTACGTGGCTGCCGAGGCGGCAGCGCCGGTGCTCGCGGCAGGCCGGGCGGCCGTGGCCGCACTCACTGGGCTCGACGCCGACAACGTGGTTTACACCTCGGGCTCCAACCATTCCCTGGATCTGTTGCTCGGCAGTTGGGCGGGGGAGCGCACCCTGGCCTGCCCGTCCGGCGAGTACGGGCCGAACTTGGCGATCATGGCTGCCAACGGTTTTCAGGTGCGCGCGTTGCCGGTTGACGGGGATGGCCGGGTCGTGGTCGAGGAGGCGTTGCGTGCCCTGGTGTCGAATCATCCGGCGCTGGTGCACCTGACCGCGCTGGCCAGCCATCGTGGAGTGGCTCAGCCATTGGCCGAGATGGTCGCGGCGTGCCGCGAGGCGGGCGTGCCGATCGTGGTCGACGCCGCGCAGGCCTTCGGGCATCTGGACTGTAACGTCGGCGCCGACGCGCTCTACTCGTCGTCGCGCAAATGGCTGGCTGGGCCACGCGGCGTGGGGTTCCTTGCGGTACAGCCCGGATTGGTGGCGCAACTGCAACGGCGGGTGCCGCCGGCCGACTGGGATGTGCCGGTGACGGTGCTGCAGAGTTTCGAGCACGGTGAGCACAACGCCGCGACCCGCATCGGATACTCGGTCGCGCTGGGTGAACACCTTGCCGCCGGACCGGAAGTCGTCCGGGAGCGGCTCGCCGAGGTGGGCCGCGCAGCGCGGCAGGTGTTGGCCGGCGTCCCCGGATGGCGGGTGGTGGAACCCGTCGACGAGCCCACCGCGATCACCACGCTGGAACCCACCGATGGCGCCGATCCGGCCGGGGTGCGCGCCTGGTTGATCGTCGAACGCGGAATCGTCACCACCGCATGTGAACTCGCGCGGGCGCCGTTCGAGATGGCCAAGCCGGTGCTGCGGGTTTCACCCCACGTCGACACGACGGCCGAGGACCTGGAGCAGTTCGCGGAGGTGTTGCGGGACGTGCCGTAGTCGACGGCGGTTACGCAACTCGTAGAACGACTTTCGGGTGGTGTCGTCCCCGGTGTCCTCCGGATGTGACCCCTTGCGGTAGGTCATCACGGGGCGTAGGATCGAACACAAGTTCGAATAGAAGTTCTCCCCCGGAAGGGCAACTGAAGCTTCGCCCGCGCCACTGGCTCGACACGTTCCTGGGACGCCAGGACCTGCCGGAGTCGATATTTGTCGACCGCACCGCACGCCCGCGTGCCACCGTTTTGTTGAAAGCTTGGGTATCTGTCATGGACGCCACCTATCTGGACACCGTCATTGATGTGCTCATCGATGACCTCACCCCGTCACCGACTCCCGACGAGGACGCTGATCGCCGGTTGTTTCATCTACTCGATAGTCCCCGGCGGGTGGTTGATGACCAGCCGCTGCTGGCGGTCCTCGCGGCTGCGGTCATCGCCGGCAACCTGTTCGATTTTGTGATCGCCCAGGCAGTCGCAGCGGCTGAACGCGCCGGGATCCCAGCCCGCCAACATCTACGCACCGGGGCGGACCTGTTGACTGGGCTGGGTGTGGCCCCTGCGGCGGCGTATCGGGCAGCACGAGTCGGACGCGTCGCGCACACCTTGCCCGCGGTGACTCGGCAGCAACGTCTCGGGGCGTTGGGCATCGACTTCGCAGATGCGGTCGGGAAGGGCGTCAAACACATCCACGACCGTGTCGAGCTATCCGACGAGGACAGGGCCCAGGTGGTGCGGGCCCTGATGATCCAGAACACGCCGTCGGCAGTGAACGCGAAGGCTCGCGAGATTGCGATCAGCCGGGCGTCGGCCCAACCAGCGCAGGAGGCGGTGGTGCCGGTCGCCGAGAACACCGAACTCAACGAGATGACCCTGAACCAGAACGACGACGGCCGCATCAGCGCCACCCTTGACCTCGATGCGCTCACCGGTGAAGAACTGTTCGCCGCATTGGACCCGCTGTGCCGGCCCGTCCCACTGCCGGATGGATCGCCCGACCCCCGCTCGACCACCCGGCGGCGTGCCGACGCGTTCGGGCAACTGGTCCGTGATTACCTGTCCCACTCGGGCCGCCCCAGCTCCGGCGGAGTGCTCCCGCACGTCACGCTCATCCGGCCCGCCCACCCGACGACGCCTGCGGAGGCGGGGGTGTTCGGTCAGCGGCGCGTGGACAGGCTCGGCTTCACCGGGCCGATCAGCACCGCGACCGCGGACCTGATCGCGTGCGACTGCACGGCCGAGTCGGTCCTCATCGACGAGAACCAGGCGCCCCTGGACGTGGGCCGCGCTGAGCGACTGTTCCCGCCCCGCATCCGCAAGGCCTTGGCCGTACGGGACCACGGGTGCGCCTTCCCCGGCTGCGGCAGACCCGTGTCCTGGTGCGACGCCCACCACATAAACCCGTGGGGCACAGGAGGAATCACCAGCCTCGACAACGGTGTCCTACTCTGCCGCCACCACCACACATTGATTCACCACAGCGGCTGGCAGATCTACCTCGGACCTGACCGCCATCCCTGGTTTATCCCACCACACGACCCGGCAGGCCCCGAACCATCACACCTGCGCTCACACGCACGCCGCACCCTCACCGCCATGCCGACCGCCGCATAGCGAACTTCTCGACGTTGTTTGACACCTACACAGTGAAAGCCGCAGGAATGCGGCGGGTTCGGCGGTAGCTGGGCAGGATCGCCGGGCCCGCCGTTACCCCGCCTTGTGCGCGGTCAGCAAGAAGGCCGGGAACTTGATGCGGCCCTTCTCGTCGAAGTCGTGTTCGGGCAATTCGAACGGAACATCGGCCGGCATCGCGACAGCATTGGCGTGGATGAACGCGGGTCGGATCTCGTCGATCTCCCAGTACTTCGACACCGCTGCGCGCAGCTCGTCCTCGTCGACTTCGTTGGGCTTGGTCTCCAACTCCGCCGGGAACGCGCCCTTGGCGAACACCAGCACGTAGTAGTGCGCACCCGGGGCCGACGCGCGGTGGATGGAGCGCAGGTACCCGTCGCGGCCTTCGACCGGCAGGGAGTGGAACAGGGTCGAATCGATCACGGTGTTGAACCGGCCGTCATAACCGGTGAACGACGTGATGTCGGCCTGGGCGAAGCTGGCTGTCGACAGGCCGCGCACCTGCGCGGCGTTGTTGGCTGCGGCGATCGCCGTCGGGCTCAGATCCAGCCCCACGACGGTGAGGCCGTCGGCGGCCAGCGCCAGCGACAACTCGGCATGGCCGCAGCCCGCGTCGAGCACATCGCTCTCGAACTTCCCGGCCTGGTGCAGCGCGGCGAGCTCGGGCTGTGGCTCACCGATATTCCACGGCGGTTGGCCCTCGAAACCTGCTTCCCCCTTGTATGCGCCATCCCAGTCCAAGACCTGTCCAGATGTCATGGTTCCAACGTACGCGCCTCAATCCCAGGTATGGACGGGCTCATTGCTGTGCATCCGCTGGATGTACAGCCGCAGCATCTCCGCCAGCGCCTTGGGCCGGGCCAAACCTTGTGACTGCAGCTTGTGCACCGTTGCCACCTGCCACGTCGCCCCCGTCCGGCCGGTCTTGGCGCGACCTTCGATCACCCCGAGGTAGCGATCGCACACCTCAGCGGCCACCCCCCAGCGGCGCAACCCGTCGTGCGCCATCGGGAGCAGCTTGCGCAGCACCAACTCATCGGGGGTCACCTCGCCCAGGCCGGGCCAATACAGCCGGGCGTCCAGGCCGTGCTGAGCGCCCTCCACGAAATTGTGGTGGGCCGCCGCGAAGCTCATCTTGGTCCACAGCGGCCGGTCTTCTTCGGACAGCGTTCGCAGCAGACCGTAGTAGAACGCCGCATTCGCCAGCATGTCCACCACGGTCGGCCCGGCCGGCAGCACGCGGTTCTCCACCCGCAGGTGGGGCACGCCGTCCACCACGTCGTACACCGGACGGTTCCACCGGTAGATGGTCCCGTTGTGCAGCCTCAGCTCGGCCAGCTGGGGTGCCCGGCCCGCCGCGAGCTCGGCGACCGGATCCTCGTCGGACAGCTCGGGCAGCAGGGACGGGAAGTACCGCACGTTTTCTTCGAACAGGTCGAAGATCGAGGTGATCCAGCGCTCCCCGAACCAGACCCGCGGCCGCACGCCCTGGGCCTTGAGTTCGTCGGGACGAGTGTCGGTGGACTGTGTGAACAGTTCGATGCGGGTCTCGGCCCACAGCTGATGCCCGAAGAAATACGGCGAATTCGCCCCGACCGCGAGCTGCGGGCCGGCCAGCACCTGGGCGGCGTTCCAGTTGCGGGCGAAGTCGGCGGGGGAGACCTGCAGGTGCAGCTGCATGCTGGTACAGGCCGACTCGGGCGCGATGGACGCCGACTGCAGGCTCAGCCGTTCCGGCCCGGAGATGTCGATGGGCATGTCCTCGCCGCGCGCGGTGAAGATCGAGTCGTTGAGCGCCTGATATCGGGTCGACTGGCTCATCCAGCCGTCGGAAAGATGCTCGGGCATCAGCGTCGGCAGGATGCCCACCATCACGATGTGCGCGCCGTCCTCGCTGGCCTTGATCTCGGCGGCGTTGAGGCTGCGCCGCACCTCCTCCTCGAGGTCCAGCGCGGCGCGGCCGGGCAGCGGCCGCGGCGGAACGTTGAATTCGATGTTGTAGGCGCCTAATTCGGTCTGATAGGCCGGGTCGGCAATGGAGGCGAGCACTTCCTGGTTGGCCATGGCGGGCTGGTACTCGTCGTCGACGAGGTTGCATTCGATCTCCATGCCGGTGAGCGGACGCTCGAACTCGAAACCCGACTGCGCCAGCATGGTTTCGAACACGTCCAGACACAGCTGGACCTTGCGCCGGTACTCCTGCCGGTGCGCGCGGCTGAACTCGGTGTTCTTGACCTCTTCACCCACACCGCGATGCAACAACGCCAGCGGTCGTGCGCGCAGCAGAATGGCCAAATGACCTCACGGGACGACGACGATCAGGGTGGGCTCGAGCAGATTGCCCACCCTGATCGCGTCGCCTCGCTGACCGGGGTGCGCGCCGTGGCCGCGATGACCGTGATGGGGACGCACGCCGCCTATGGCACCGGCCTGCTTTCCCAGGGCTATCTGGGTCTGATGAGCGCCCGCCTCGAAGTGGGGGTGGCGATCTTCTTCGTGCTCTCCGGGCTGCTGCTGTTTCGCCCGTGGGTGCGGGCCGCTGCCACAGGAGTCGACGCGCCGAGCACCTCGCGCTATGCGCGAAACCGGTTCCGCCGCATCACGCCCGCCTATGTCGTCACCGTCCTGATCGTCTACGGCATCTATGAGCTGCGGCCAGTGCAACCCAATCCCGGGCACACGTGGACCGGCCTGCTCCGCAACCTCACCCTCACCCAGATCTACAGCGACAACTACTTCACGGACTACCTGCACCAAGGGCTGAGCCAAATGTGGAGCCTGGCGGTGGAGGTCGCCTTCTACGCTGTGCTGCCGCTGCTGGCATATCTGCTGTTGGTGGTGTTGTGCCGCAGGCGTTTTCGGCCCATACCGTTGCTGGCCGGTCTGGCGGCCCTGGCCGTGGTGAGCCCGTTGTGGCTGGTGCTGCTGCACACCGCCGAATGGATGCCGGTGGGCGGCGGCACCTGGCTACCGCACTACCTGATCTGGTTCGTCGGAGGGATGACGCTGGCAGTGCTGGGGGCGATGGGGATGCGGGTCTATGCGCTGGCGGCGCTACCGCTGGCGCTGGCCTGCTATCTGGTGGTCTCCACGCCGATCGCGGGCCTGGTCACTTCGCCGGTCCTCGACCTGTCCGCGGACCTGGCGAAGACCCTGTTCTATGCGGTCATCGCGACTCTGGTGGTGGCCCCGCTGGCTTTGGGTGGGGACGGCCTCTACGCCCGGCTCATGGGCAGTCGACTAATGGTGTGGCTGGGGGAGATCTCCTATGAGATCTTCCTGCTGCATGTGGTCGCCATGGACCTGGTCATGGAGTTCGTATTGGGCTGGAACGTCTACACCGGTTCGGCCACCGTGTTGTTCATCGTGACGTTGGTGGCCACGGTGCCTGCGGCGTGGCTGCTACATCGCCTGACTCGGCCGCGCGGGTAGTGGCCGGGCCGGCGCCCGCCCGCCCGGGCGGGGCCGCCAAGCCGTCGGAATGAGCGGGCGGGGAGTCGGTGGAACGGCCGTAATCCTGTTGCGGCGAAAGCAGATCGGCGTAATCGCCGTACTGGGGTGCTTGGTGGGTGGCTTGGGATTGTGCGTAGGCCTGGGCATAAGCCTGACCGTATGCGGAGCGTTGCGACGAATCGGGTTGGGTCACCGCGCTCTGCTGGTAGTACTGCTGCACCGCCTGGTTGTAATAGTCGAGGTAGGCCTCGTAGCCGCCGGCGACGGTGGCCGCAGCCGGCGCTTCCGGTGCCAGCCACAGCGCCGCGACGGCCGCCGCGGTCTGCAGTCCGTTGAGCACCGCGATCGTGGTCAGAACCCATCCAGAGGCTTCTGGGGAGGAGGCCAGGGCACTCGACAGGGCATCGAGGAAACCCGCACCGGCCAGAAGGGCGGGGAGCCAGAGGCGGGCAGACTGCTTGGGTAGCAGGCCGATTGCCGCGGCCAAACCGGCCAGCACGGCGAACCTGACGTGCCAGTCATTGCCGCCGCCATCGGCGGCCGGGCCGAAACTCACGCCATAGGCCACCAGCCCCAGCACGACCACCGCGATCGACAGGTTGCGGTGAAGCGGATTGGCCACGATCACTCCTTCACGTCAGTCAGTGCTGTTCGCGGATGCTCGCAGATAACGCATCTCATCGTCGGTGGCGACCATCGTGACCACCGCCGAGCCGGCCTGGGTGCTCACCTTGACGGTGTCGTGTTCCAGTGAGATCAGGTCCAGGACCACGTCGGCCTGCTCCGATGGCCGGCTGTTCGGTGGGGCGAGCACCATGCTGGTCACCCCGATCCGGACGGATTGCTCGGGAACCCCGTCGAACATCTCGACGGTGTAATTGCGCTCCGCGCCGGCCTGGATCGCGCGCCGGTTGAAGTCGGCAACCCAGAGCAGGTCATGGCGCCCGACCACCTCGACCATGTCGCGCCAGAACGCCGGACGGCGGCTGTGCACGAGCACCCGGGCGCCCAGGGCCAGTGCGCGCAGCACCACCTGCTGGGCCAGATGCAGCGTGCCCACGATCTCCACCCGGCGGATCTGGGGGCCGAACACCGGGAGGGCGACGGCCCGTCCCTGCTCGTCGGCGCCGATCACCTGGCCGCAGCCCGAGGCGGGCAGCGCCAGATCACTCAACGCATCGCCGCGAAGGCCCGACGCCCAGTGCTCGATATGGCCGCTCCCGGGGACCGTCGGGATCGGAAGTGTCGCAGCGAGCGCGGAAAACTGCTGACCGTGAAGCGGAATGAGACCGCGCAGCTGGGTGGGGACGCGCACATCGCTGTCGAAGCGGACCAGACCGCGAACCTGGACCACATCTTCTTGGCTGCCGTGATTCGGGTCCTCGCGCAGCGACAGGCACACCGTGGTGGAGTAGCTGGGCACCGTCCACAGCAGTCCGAGGCCCGCCGTGGTCAGCATGTCCGGCTCCACGGCGAAGCTGGACAACCGGAAGTGGCCTTCGCGGCAGTCCTCCCAGGTTTCTTCGACGGTGCCGAGATTGACGCCGTCGCTGAGCTCATTGGTGGCCGCCGCGATGCCGCTCGCAGACAGGAACTGAGGCTGAAGGCCCGCCTCGGCGAGCCGGTTGGCGACGCGGCGGGTGGCGGTGGTGGCCGCGCGCAGGATGCCGTCGCGGTCCCCGCCGCGGCGGCGGACCGCCTCGGCGCAGCGTGACGGATTGAACCGCACGGCAATCCACACCGTGCGCTGGGCGATCGCGGGCAACGGTCCCAGCACTGAGTCGTAGACGGCGGCGACGTCGGTGTGGCCGGCCGAGCGGGCGCCCTGACTGATGATGTCGATGGACTCGAGCGTGATGTCGAACTGTCGCAGGCAGTCCAGCAGGGCCTGGACGGGAACCATCTCACCCGACACCGTGACCCCTGGCTCCAAAACGGTCAGCGCCCTGGGGTTTTCGTCGATCTTCAGCAAGGACAGCAAAGTTGTCCCGTTCCAACGGAATCCGACCTGCAGACCGTCGGGGGTCGGTACGTCGAACGGCTCGGCGGGCAGCGAGCTCGGCCCGCCCTTACCCGTGCGACGTCGCCTGTTGCGGACAAACCTCGCGCGTAGTGCGAGCGACCGCGGCGCAGTCGTGCCCGAGACGACCGGAGCTACCAGCAGCAACCCCACCACCAAGCCCGCCGCCGCACCCTGCCAGCCGGGCCGGTGCAGTAGCTGGGCGACGACGATGCCGACGGCGACGACAATTTGCAGGGCGACCAGGTCGACCAACGGGACGAGCCGCTGCGGCCCGGTATCGCCGGCGGTGGTCAGCTTTGCTGCGAAAGTCAATGGACGCATCGCTTTTCAAATAGGCGCTCGGACGTCGTGTCGAGGTGGTGCGGACGTGCTAAACACTACGCATGCCAGCGCAAGTTACCACTCGCGCACAGGTGAACGGCTACCGTTTCCTGATCCGCCGCCTTGAGCACGCGCTCATCCGGGGCGACTCGCGGATGATCCACGATCCGATGCGCGGTCAGATGCGTGCCCTGATCGTGGGGGTGGTGATCGCTGTCCTGATCACCGGGGCGTCGGCGGTGATGGCGTTCTTCAAGCCCGCACCCAATATCGGCGACGCGCAGATCGTGCTGAGCAAGTCCAGCGGTGCGCCGTTCGTACGGATCGGTGACCAGATCCACCCGGTGCTGAATCTGGCTTCGGCGCGGCTGATCATCGGTAGGAACGACAGCCCCAAGCAGGTCGACGACAAATTCCTCGACGTCGTGCCGCGCGGGCCCATGGTCGGCATCGTCGGCGCGCCGGCCAGCATCGACCGCGGTGACGACCTGGCGATGTCCTCGTGGACGGTCTGCGACAACCTGTTGATGCCGGCCGTCACCGAAACCACCGGCATGCCCAGCCTGCAGACCACGGTGCTGGCCAACGACCCGGTGCTCGACGGCGGCATCCGCCCGGCCGACCCGGCCGAGGCGATCCTCACCGAATCCGGCGGCACCACCTACCTGATCTACCGCGGTGTGCGGGCGCCGATCGATGTGTCAGATCCGGTGCTGGTCAACGGGCTTCACCTGCAGGGCGCGGCCACCCGGCCGATGTCGTTGTCCGTGCTCAACACCTTCCCGCTGGTCGCCCCGATCACGCCGGTGGCCGTCCAGGGCTCGGGGGAGCCGGGACCGCTCGGGCCCGACCACCCGGTGGGCGCCATCGTCAAGTCCGTGGACTCGCGCGGCGAACAGCTCTATGTTGTGCTGCGCGAAGGTCTGCAGCCGGTGTCGCAGGCCGCCGCCGACGTGATCCGCTACGGCGCATCCGGCGAGGTGGCCACCGGGCAGGCTGCCGAGATCCCCCCGGCGACGCTGGCGGAAGTGCCGACCGTGCATCGGCTGGCGGTCGACCATTACCCGCTGAAATCACCGAGGATCGTGCCGCCCGACCCTGATCGAGTGGTGTGTATGGGCTGGCAGCGGTCCAACACCGACGCCCGCGCGAACGTGCGACTGTTGGTCGGACACCGGTTGCCGACCGCCGAGGGCGCGCAGATGGTCCGGCTGGCCAGCGCCGACGGCAGCGGGTCAGGTGCCGATTCGGTGTACCTGACGCCCGGTGCCGGGGAATACGTGCAGGCCACCGGCGGTGATCCGGACAGCCGCTCGACGGGGCAGCTGTTTTACGTGTCCGACACCGGAGTGCGTTACCACATCAAGGATCTGCCGACGGCCGACGTGCTCGGGGTCAGCGGGGTCAAGGTGCCCGACGGCCCGGCCAACGCCCCGCAGTGGGCGCCGTGGCCGGTGCTGTCGCTGTTGCCGGCCGGACCGGAGCTGTCCCAGGAAGCGGCCCTGGTCGCCCACGACGGCATGGCTGCCGACCCGGACAGCAGCAAGGTGTCGACGGGCAAGCCTTAGTCACAGGCGCATCTCCCGGAAAAACGCGTACACCCGGATGATCCAGAAGCACAGCGGGAACAGCGAACCCACGGCGATGTATTCGAGTATCTCGACCTGCCGCCGTGCCACCGGGGAGAACTCGCGCAGCGGTGCCACCAGCCCGCAGGCCAGGACCAGCACCATCAGGGCGAGCAGCACCACCACGGCGCGGACCTGCCACCCCTCGACGTACAGCGCGGTCTTGAGGATCACGGCCACCGCGATGATCAGCCCGCTGCCGATGAGTGTGGCCGACTGCACCAGGTCGTGGTGGCCACGACCGCGCAGGCACAGCACCGTCGCCACCATGAGCGCGAAAACTGTTCCTTGCCAATAGAACCCGTTGGTGACGTCCACCGCCAGGTAACAGCCGACCGGGGCTGCCAGGGCCGCCGCGACAAGAATCCCGGTGAGGTGCTGATTGGCCCGCCGCACCCGGCTGATCAGATTCTCCTCGGTGGGGATGATCTGCTTGCCGATCGCGTTGACGCCCTCGACCGTGGGGCCACCCTGGGTCTCGATGTCGTCGAGCGGTTCACCTGCCGTCGGCACCCGGGGTATCGGGAGTTTCGACAGCCCGATGGTCACCCGGGGGGCGAGATAGACGACGATAACGGCCGCGGTCGCGAGCAAAGCCCCGACCGTCCGAATAGGCGGCTGCCACAGCAACATTGCCGTCGAACTGACGCCGCCGAAAACGCACGTCGCGATGATCGCGGTGTACACCGCCGATCCGCTGCCCGAGATGAGGAGCACCAGCAGCGCGCCGAACGCAGTCAGGGCGAAGGCCATCGGCAGCGATGTCACACCGGAACCGCCGGGCACCAGGTACAGCGAGCCCGTGAACAACAGCGGTGTCGACACCGCGGTGATCCAGCCCGTAGCCGCTGCCGCCGCCGGTCGGTGCGCCACCAGGCAGGCCAGCAGCAGCCCCATCGCACCGAGGGCCAGCACCGCCGCGGGCACCGCCGGCTGGGCGGCCCAACGGGGCAACACACCGGCGAGCGTGACGGCGGCGGCTGCGGTGACACCGAAACCGGCCAGTGCATGCGCGTTGCCGGTCAGCCAACTCCGGACGGTGCCGGGGCCCTCATCTGCGCCGCGGGTGTCGTCGACGTCGTCGAACAGCAGGGGGCTGACCGGCTGGCCGACCGAGCAGATCATCAACAGGTCGCCGTCGCAGACCCCTGCTTCGGCGAGGGACAGGTGCGGGGCGATCGGAGTTCCGCCGAGCGGGGCCAGTGTCCATCGCCCGTCGGCTGCGTCGAACTCGACGATCGCGTCCTGCGTGGTGATCTGTTCATTCGCGATATCGATGACATCGGGAATGTACTGGGCGATGCTGACGTGTGCGGGCAACCCGACGTCGATGTTCAATTCGCCGACGACCAGGGTCAGTCGGCTGAGTTCGGGTTCAGCTTCGGGTTCGAGCTCTGACTCAAGTAGGGTCACAATCCAGTCGGCCTCCTGCGCAATGGGATTGCTCGACACGAACAATACCCAGCATCCGGTGCCAGCAGCTTCGGGGAGGGAAGGTTGAGTACCCAGGGGTTTGTCCGCCGCCTACGGGTGGCGCCGCCGCGGATGCCCGGCGGCGAGGTCAACCTGGCTCCACCGCCCGAGGTGCCGCGGGCCATCCCGGGCAATCTGATGATGCGCCTGATGCCGTTCGTGATGGTGGTCGCGGTGATCGGCATGATCGCGCTGATGGTCACGGTCGGCGGCCGGGACATGGCCAGAAACCCGATGTTCCTGCTCTTTCCGATGATGATGATCATGTCGATGGTCGGCATGTTCATGGGCGGCGGAAACCGCAATGGCAAAGCCGCCGCCGAGCTCAACGAAGAACGCAAGGACTACTTCAGCTATCTGGCGAACCTTCGCGAGGAAGCCGACACCACGGGTGCCGAACAACGCACGGCGCTGGAATGGAGCCATCCCGATCCGCGGGCACTCGGCGACGTCGTGGGCACCCGGCGCATGTGGGAGCGGCGGCCCAGCGACGCCGACTACTGCCACATCCGGGTCGGTATCGGGACCCACCGGCTGGCGACGCGGTTGATGGCGCCCGAGACCGGCCCGCCCGAGGACCTGGAGCCGGTGTCCACGGTGGCGCTGCGCCGGTTCGTCAAGACCCATTCGGTGGTACATGCGTTGCCGACGGCGGTGTCCCTGCGGGCGTTTCCCACCATCACCTTCGAAGGGGAGCGCAAGCTGGCTCAGCAGCTGGTGCGCTCGATGGTGTTGGAACTGTGTACCTTTCACGGTCCCGACCATGTCCAGGTGGCAGTCGTCACGGCCAATCCCGACGGTGAGAACTGGAGCTGGGTCAAATGGCTGCCACACGCACAGCATGCCTCGACCCGCGACGGCATGGGGTCGATGCGGCTGCTGTTCCCCACCCTGGAGTTGATGGAGACCGCGATGTCTGCGGAGCTGGCCGAGCGCGGCCGGTTCACCCGCAACGCGCAGCCGACGCAGGGCCTCAAGCAACTTGTCGTCGTACTGGACGACGGATTCGTCACCGGAGATGAGCAGCTCATCACCGATGCGGGCCTGGACAGTGTGACGCTGCTGGACCTCAACGGCCTGCGCGCCGGGGCCTCGGCTCGGCGCAGCCTGCAGCTGGTCCTCGACGGTGACGACGTGGCCGCCCGTACCGCGGTGGGGGTGGAGCGGTTCGCCACCCCGGACACGATCACGATCCCCGAGGCCGAGACCACCGCTCGGCGGATCGGCCGCTACCGTCCGGCGAACGCCGCGCACATCGTCAGCCTGGAAGCCGATTCGCGGGCAGTCGATCCAGGACTGATGGCGCTGTTGAAGATTCCCGATGCGGCCGGCATCGTGCCTGAACAGGTGTGGCGGCAGCGGTCTCCGCGCGAGCGGCTGCGGGTGCCGATCGGCATCACTCCCAACGGTCAGCCCATCGAACTCGACATCAAGGAGGCTGCCGAAGGCGGCATGGGCCCGCACGGGCTGTGCATCGGGGCCACCGGCTCGGGCAAGTCGGAGTTCCTGCGCACCCTGGTGTTGTCCATGATCACGTCGCACTCACCTGAGCAGCTCAACCTGGTACTGGTCGACTTCAAGGGCGGGGCGACGTTCCTCGGCCTCGACGGGATCGCCCACATCGCGGCCATCATCACCAACCTCGAAGACGAGCTGACCATGGTGGACCGCATGCGCGACGCGCTGGCCGGTGAGATGAACCGCCGCCAGGAGTTGCTGCGCGCCTCCGGAAACTTCCCGAACGTCACCGAATACGAACGGGCCCGCGCAGCCGGGGCCGACCTCGAGCCGCTGCCCGCGCTGTTCGTCGTGGTCGACGAGTTCTCCGAATTGCTTTCGCAGAAACCGGACTTCGCCGAGCTGTTCGTGATGATCGGCCGGTTGGGCCGCTCGCTGCACATGCACCTGCTGTTGGCCTCGCAGCGGTTGGAGGAGGGCAAGCTGCGTGGCCTCGACTCGCACCTGTCCTACCGGATCGGCCTCAAGACGTTCTCCGCGGGTGAGTCGCGCAGCGTCCTGGGCGTGCCCGACGCCTATCACCTGCCCAGTGTGCCGGGTTCGGCCTTTCTGAAATGCGATGCCTCCGAACCGATCCGGTTCAATGCCTGCTATGTCTCCGGTGACTACGTCAAACCACGGATCTCGGCACGCACCGGGCGGGTGACCCAGTTGGGGGCGCTGGCGCCCAAGTTGTTCACCGCCACACCGGTCAAGAAGGATCCGGTCCCCGAGCGGGTGCCGCTGCCGCACGAGATGCCCGAGGCCGAGCCGAACGGGATTGTCGCCGGCCCGTCTGGACCTGTGAAGACCACGCTGCTCGACATGGTGGTCAGCCGGTTGCGCGGCCACGGCAGGCCCGCCCACGAGGTGTGGCTGCCGCCGCTGGATGACAGCCCCGCGGTCAACGAGCTCCTGCCCGAATCGGATTGGTCGGCACCGCAGAATCTCAACGGTCGGCTGTGGATGCCCATGGGTGTCGTGGACCGGCCCTACGATCAGCGTCGCGACGTGCTCATGGTCGACTTGTCCGGCGCGCAGGGCAACGTCGCGGTGGTCGGCGGTCCGCAGTCGGGCAAGTCCACCACGCTGCGCACGCTCATCATGTCCGCGGCCGCCACCCACACTCCCGAGCAGCTTCAGTTCTACTGCCTGGACTTCGGCGGCGGCACGCTGACCAGCCTGGCGAAGTTGCCCCATGTCGGTGGAGTGGCGGGCCGGATGGACGCCGACGCCATCCGCCGCACCGTGGCCGAGGTGGCCGGGGTGTTGCGCAGCCGTGAGCAGCTGTTCCGCGAACTCGGCATCGAATCCATGCGCGACTTCCGCCAGCGCAAGGCCAAAGGCGAGGTGAGCCAGGACAAATTCGGCGACGTGGTGCTGGTCATCGACGGGTGGGCGTCCATCAGGAGCGATTTCGAGCAGCTCGACCCGGTGATCCAGTCACTGGCCATCCAGGGCTTGTCCTACGGCGTACACCTGGCGATCACCGCCTCGCGCTGGATGGAGATCCGGCCTGCGGTCAAAGACATGCTCGGCACCCGTGTCGAGCTGCGCCTCGGCGATCCGATCGACAGCGAGGTGGCCCGCCGCTCGGCCGAACTTGTTCCGATCGGACGTCCCGGGCGCGGTATCAACTCCGAGCGTCTGCACATCCTGATCGGGCTGCCGCGGCTGGACTCCAGTTCCGGGGTGGAGGATCTGCCTGCCGGGGTGGCCGAGGCCGTCGAGGCGGTGCGTGCCCACTATCAGGACCGCGAGGCGCCGAGGGTGCGGATGCTGCCGCACGACGTGAATCGCGAGGATGTCGTACGGGTCGCCCGCGAGGCCGGACAACTCGGCAAGGCCCGCATCGCGATCGGCATCAACGAGGAAGAACTCGCCCCGGTGGTGCTGGATTTCGATGCGCAACCACACCTGGTGGCGTTCGCCGATACCGAATGCGGAAAGACCGGCCTGCTGCGCAACATCGCCGCCGGCGTGATGGAGAACGCCACTCCGGTCGAGGCCAAGATCATTCTGGTCGACTTCCGTCGCTCGATGCTGGGTGTCGTCCCCGACGAGTACCTCGGCGGCTATGCCACGGCGCCGCAGTCGTGCACGGACCTGATGACGGCGCTGGCCGGTGCGCTCAAGGATCGGCTGCCGCCCGACGACATCACCCAGCAGCAGCTCAAGGAACGGTCCTGGTGGTCGGGCCCGGACCTGTTCGTGATGATCGACGATTACGACCTGATCCCAGGTGGCTCGCTGAGCCATCCGCTGGGACCGCTGGTCGAATACCTGCCGCAGGCCCGCGACATCGGGCTGCGCGTCGTGGTCACGCGCCGCAGTGGCGGCGCCGGGCGGGCGATGATGGATCCGATCGTCGGACGTCTGAAAGACCTGTCCTGCAACGGTTTGGTGATGAGCGGAAGTAGAGACGAGGG
Organism: Mycobacterium syngnathidarum; assembly: GCF_001942625.1. GTDB lineage: Bacteria > Actinomycetota > Actinomycetes > Mycobacteriales > Mycobacteriaceae > Mycobacterium > Mycobacterium syngnathidarum. Next base: position 202,907 of record NZ_MLCL01000001.1, on the reverse strand, counting down.
CGGACTGTTCGGCGGGTACAAGGCCGGCCCGATGCCTCCCGGCCGCGGCATGCTGGTCTCCCGGACCAACCGTAGCGGCGTGGTGCAGCTGTCGAGGATGCCCGACCTGTGACCGGGATCGAGGAGCTTCGCGCGGTGCACGTGGTGTCCGCGGCACCCGAGGCGATCCGGGTGTCCGTGGTCGGCGGGCGGACCCAGCTCGACGTCGCGCTGCCTGCCGACGTTTCGGTGGCGGCTTTTCTTCCTGAGCTGGCCCGGTTGATCAAGTCGCGGGACGAAGAACGCAGTGACGACTTGGCCGATCGCGACGAGCGGCGGACGTTCTGGGTGCTCAGTCGTGAAGGCCAGGCCGGCGCAGGTGCGCTCGAGCCCGACCGGAGCTTGCGCCAGGCCGGGGTGAAAAACGGCGAACTGTTGCGACTTTCGGCTCGGCAGGCACTGTCCCCGCCCGCACTGTACGACGATGTTGTGGACGCCGCGGCTCGGCTGAATCGCGCTTCGTATGCGGCATGGGACGCCACCGCCGCGCGGATGACGGCGTTCGCCGGGCTGTGGTTGTGCTCGGCGGTATGGGTCGGGCTGCTGCTGGCGCCCACCCTGGCGGCCCACCGGACGGTGATCATGGTGGCCGCTGCGCTGATGCTGGTGGCTCTGGTGGCCGGCGCGGCGCTCGTGCGCCGGGTGCTGGGCCGCCCCGACATCGCTGCAGCGGTGGGGCCGTCGGTGATCGCGATCGGCACCGCGGCAGTCTGGGTGGTGGCCGCCCCGCGGGGTGCGGTCGGGCTGGCTGTTGGTTGCGCAATATTGTTGGGGCTCAAGGTGTTCTGTTACCGGCTGATTTCTGCCGGGCACTGGACCTACATCGCCGCGGCCGTGTTGCTGAGTTTCGGTGTCGCGGCGTTCGCTGCCCGGGCGTTGGGCGCACCGGTGACAGTGGTGGCCACCCTGACCGCAGTGATCGCGGTGTTCGGGTGCCTGGCGGTGCCGGTGCTCACGGCACGGCTGGGCCGATACCCGGTGCCGTCGGCCGCCACATCGCACACCGAGGACCCGTTCGCGACGTCGGCGGGGCAGACCCCGCCGACGGGCACTCCGATGCCCAGCGCGGAACAGGTGTGGGATCGGGTGCATTCAGCGGTGTTGACCCGCTCCGGCCTGCTGGCCGGTGCGGCAACCACCGCGCTGATCGGCTCCACCGTGCTGATGCGGGTCGACACGGGTTGGGCGGCATTCGCTTTCGCCGTGGTCTGCGCTGCGGTGCCGGCCTTGCTCAGCCGGAGAGCGGAGACCTGGCCGGAGCGGGCGGCGCTTGCCGTGCCCGGCTGTGCGCTCGCGCTGGTGGTCTGCGTGCAAGCCCAGGCCGGGGCGTGGCCGTTGCAACTGACCGGTGTCTGCCTGCTCGCGGCGCTGGCCGTTGGCGGTGTCGCGGCCCCGTACGTTCGCCGAATCCGAACCGTTGCGCCCTATCTCGAATATGTGGCCGTGGCCGCGGTGATCCCGCTGGCACTGTGGCCGCTCGGACTGTACGAACGGCTGGGCGGCTAATGAGCGCCCGGCGGTGCGCGGCGGTGGCGACCGTCGTGCTCACGGTGGTGCTGTCGGGCTTCGGTGCGCCACCGGCCGGTGCGGTCACACCCCCGGTCGTCGAACCCGGACCGCCGCCGAGCGGCCCCGTCGCACCGGCAGAGCCCACCGAACAGAAGTCGATCTGCGGCGTCCCCACCGGCGTACTCCCCGGCACCGACTTCACCAAGCAGACCAGCGCGGAAGCCATGCTCGAGTACCGCAAGGCCTGGCGCTTTTCGCGCGGCGCCGGGCAGAAGGTGGCGGTGATCGACACCGGCGTCAACCGTCATCCGCGCCTTCCCGCGCTGGAAGCGGGTGGCGACTATGTGTCGAACAGCGACGGACTCGTCGATTGCGATGCCCACGGCACCCTGGTTGCCGGCATCATCGGGGCGGCGCCGGCCGAGGGCGACAGCTTCGCCGGGGTCGCGCCCGAGGCGGCGATCCTGTCGATCCGGCAGAACAGTGGTGCCTACAGTGTCGCGGGCACCAGCAGCACCCAGAACGACGACCCCAACGCGACATCGGTGGGCTACGGGAACACGCACACGCTGGCACTTGCGATCGTCCGGGCGGTGGACCTCGGTGCCACGGTGATCAACCTGTCGGAGGTGGCCTGCGCTCCGGTCGCGGCCGGCATGGATGATCGGGAGCTCGGCGTGGCCGTGCGCTACGCCTATGAACGCAATGTGGTGGTGGTGGCTGCGGCCGGAAATTTCAACTCCCAGAGCATGTGCAACTCGCAGAACAACATGAACGATCCGAACCAGCCGTTGCACACCGGATGGCACAGTGTCAGCACCATTGCCAGTCCGGCCTGGTTCTCCGACTATGTGCTGGCCGTCGGCGCCGTGACCACGTCGGCCACCCCGGCCGACTTCAGCCTGCATGGGCCGTGGTTGGCGGTGGCCGCCCCCGGCGAGCGGGTCACCTCGCTGGATGCCGGCGGGCCCGGCCTGAGCAACGCCCAGTTGGGCCAGCAGGGCCTGGCACCGTTGAACGGCACGAGCTTCGCGGCACCGTTCGTCTCTGGTGTGGTGGCGTTGATCCGCTCGCGCTACCCCGGCCTGACCGCCGGTGAGGTGATGGATCTGGTCGAGCGGACAGCCCGCACGCCGGGGAATGGACCCAACCAGGCCACGGGTTATGGAGTCGTGGACCCCGTCGCCGCACTGACCTATCAGCTCCCGCCCGAGCCCGCCGAGCGCGACGTCACCGCCGCTTCACCGATCAGCGGCCCGCCGCAACCTGATGCGGGTAATGTGCGGGCGCGCAGGATCGTCTTCACCGTCACCGCGGCGTGTCTTGCGTTGATGGTGGCGGCGGTGGCGGTGTCTGCTGCCCGGCGGCGGACCAAGTGAGTTAGGGGGAAAATGCCGGACGAGAACCGACCGATCGGCGAGCCCACATCGCTCGACGACTTGGCTCCTGGCGAATTGGACGAGGTGGAGGCACGGGCTGCCGCGCTGCTGGAACAGATTGCGGCGCAACGTACTGCTCGGCAGAATCATACTGCCACCTCGCCCGCCGACGACACCACCGATGCGTTCGTGGTGTCTCCGCCTCCTGAGCCGGCTCCCGCTGCACCGGCGCGCCGGCTCGCCCCGCCACCGTGGCAGATGCACAGCACGATCGGGTCCAGGGAGTTCGCCGAACGATTCGAGCTCGATGAGCCGCAACCGCAGCGTAACCCCGAGCCGGCAGCTGCACCTGAACCTGAGCCTGAGCCTGAGCCGCCGACCGGTTTGATCCCGATTCCGCCACTGCCGCCAAGGCATGCCGCGCCGCCGGAGGCAGGCCCGCAGCTGCCTGCGCCGCCACCACCGCCACCTCCCCCTCCGCCGCTACCTCCGCTGCCGTTTCCGCCGCCGGGTTTCATGCCACCGCTGCCGCCACCGCCGGCGGGCATGGCCCAGCCGCCGCCGCAGTATTCGCCGGTGCCACCCTCACTCGATGACGCCGGAATCATCAACCGCGCCCGCAGCGCGCCCCACTCCGGGTGGCGCCGAGCTGTGCATCTGGCGAGCGCCGGCCGCTTGAATCCCGGCGAATCGCGCAAAGAGCGAGAGCGCGAAGACCTGCTGGCCCAGATCCGGCAGCCGATCGCCGGGGACTTCCGGATCGCGGTGCTGTCGATCAAGGGCGGTGTCGGCAAGACCACCACCACGCTGGGGCTGGGCTCGGCGCTGTCGATGATGCGTCATGACCGGGTGATCGCGGTGGACGCCAATCCGGACCGCGGCACTCTGGCCGAGCGGGTCAGGGACGCGTCGAGCCAATCCACGGTACGAGATCTCTTGTCGGATACTGATATTCAGCGCTATTCCGACGTCCGTAGCCACACCCGGATGGCGGGCAGCCGACTGGAGGTGCTGGCCAGCGAGCAGGAACCGGCAGTGTCGGAGGTGTTCGGCGAATCGGACTACCGCCGCACCATCAGCATCCTGCGTCGCTACTACAACATCATCCTGACCGACTGCGGTACCGGAATCATGCATTCCGCGATGGCCGGTGTGCTCGATCTCGCGCACGCGATCGTGCTGGTCAGCTCGCCGGCGATCGATGCCGCGCGCAGTGCCTCGGCGACGCTGGACTGGCTCATGCAACACGGTCACTCCGCGCTGGTCCGCGAAGCGCACGTAGTGCTCAGCGCCTCGCGACCCGGATCGGCAAAGCTCAAGCTGGACAAGGTCTACGAGCACTTCGAAGCCAGGTGCCGCTCGGTGCACATGATCCCGTTCGATCCACACCTGGCCGAGGGCGCCGACGTGGACTTCGACCTGCTGGACCCGGCAACGCTACAGGCGTACCTGGAACTGGCAGCCGCCGTGGCGGAAAAGTTTCCTCGGCTGCGCGGTGCGCCCCAGTACCGCTGACCACCGCCGTCGGCGACCGAGGCAAATAAGATCCGGGCCGGCTACGGGTGTGGGAGCTATCGGTGGGTGACGTGGACTGTCGAGTTGGCCCCGGTTATCTACGCGGTAGTGGCAAATTGCGGTGCGAGTGGCATTGCGGCGATGGCAATTTCGCAAACCTAATTGTCCGCGCCCTCAAATACGGTAAGCCGTAATCGAATTCGGGAAAGGGCGTGGCGGCGTCTTTGCGATTCTGGAACACTGACCGGAATGAGCAACGATGCCCTCCGGCATCAGATGACCGAGGTGCTGGCCTTGGTCTCCGAGCAGATGGCCGATATTGCTGCGGTGCAGCGCGAGCAGGCGCAGCTCACCGCGAGTGCTGAGGAAGCCGATGGCTTGGTCGAGGTGACGGTCGACGCCCGCGGCCACGTCATCGAGACCGTCATCGACGAGTCGTATCTCGAAGAGTACGAACTCGAAGAACTCGGTGGCCACGTCACCGCGGCAGCGCAGTCCGCGGCGCAACTCGTCGCGCAGCGGGCGGCTGCCCTGATGATGCCGATCGAAGAACGGCGCCGGATGATGCCGGGGCTGTCCGACATCGCCGACGGTGCGCCCGATCTGCGCGACCTGACCAGAGCTGTGTTCGGCGCCGACGATGCAGGCGTCCAGCCGAGCGAGCCGGACGACGACGACCGGGACGAATCCGCATTCCCCACCGTGAGGAGCTGAATCGATGGCTGACGAGCTCGGTGTCGGACCTTCTGACCTGCGCGCAACCTCGAGGAACCTGAACGATGTCAGTGTCAGGATGAAGAACGTTCTGTCCACCCTGCAAGCGAATCTGGCTGCCGAAGGTGCCGCCTGGGGCGACGACAAGATGGGTGACGGCTTCGCGAAAGGCGGCCAAGGATATCTGGCGCAAAAGGATTGGGTCGACGGCTCCGTGGCAGTCAAGACCGATCTGCTCGATTACTACTCGGACGGTTTGAAGGGCTCAGCGGACTCCTTCGAACAGCAAGATCAGCCGTAGCGGTCAACGCCATGAGGTGGTGCGCCGTGTAGGCCGGTCGCCACACCGATTCCCTTATGGACATTCAGATCCCACCCGAGCTCCAATGGGTGTCGTATCTCGCGGGCGGTGAGTGGCCGCAAGGCAGCGAAACCCGCACGCGCCGGATCGGCGAGCACTATCAAGCTGCGGCCGAAGCGCTGCAGGAGCTCATCCCGGACTTGAACCGGGTCCGCGGAGAAACGATGTCGGTGCTGACCGGCGACACCGCCGACGCCGCGGATCGACAGTTCGCCATGCTCTTCGACGGTGATTACACGGTGGACAAACTCGCCGAGGGCATCTCGGGAATGGGTGAGGGCGCCACCAATTTCAGCTCCGAGATCGAGTACAGCAAGTTGTCGATCATTGTCGGACTGGCGCTTGCCGCCGCTGAGATTTCCTACAGCCTGGCCATGGCGGGTCCCACTTACGGCGCGTCGACGGCCGCGATCCCCGTCATCGAGACAACGACCATCGCGTGGATACGTGCGCTCGTCATGTGGGCGATCCGGCGTCTCGGCGCGAAGATGGCCGAACTGCTGACCAAGACGATGATGAAGCGGCTCCTGGTGGCAGGCGGGTGGGAATCCTTGGAGGAGCTGGGGCAGGGGCTGCTGCAAGAGGGGATCGTCCAGGGCATCCAGAAGAACAACGGACACGCCGAGTTTCGGTGGGACCGGTTCAAGCAGACCGCGATTGCCTCGACCGTCGGTGGTGGCGCCGGCGGTATCACCGCCGTCCCGGTCGCGCACGGTCTCGGGCCCGCTCGCAACCGGTTCACCGCGGCGCTCAAGGGTGGAACCACCATGTTCTCCGCCGGGGTATCGGGGAACGTGGCCGGCACCTGGTCCGTCGGGGGCGAATTCGACACGATAGCGATCCTCGCCAGTTCCACCAGCACCAGCATCGGTGGTCTGAAAGGCATCGGCGGTGGCCACACACCTCAGCAGAACAACCAGACGAATCCGGCCGGTCCGGTGGGGCCCGAGCCCCCGAACGTCGGCCTGCGGGGCAACGAACCGGATGGCGAACTCGACAGCGGCCGGCAGGACAGCGACGACCACGGTGAGACCGACACCAACCGAACCCCACAGAACGGTCCTTCGGGGCAGGCGGCCGTCCCTGCCAAGTCGAGTCCGGGGCGCGCCGGCGCCGGGCAGACGAATAACACTGCACCGCAATCGGATTCCAAGTCCGCATCCCGCAACGGGGAACAGCACGGCGCGGCCGACAAGTCGACAGGCCAGGACTCCGACGAGACAGTCGATGACGAGGCGCCCAACCAGGTTGACGCCGAACCGGACACGACGACCGAACCCGACGAGCAGCCTTCGGCGGAGCCTCAGCAGGACGCCGACGATACCGCTGACGGGCCCACGGATCAGCCCGCGCACACCGCCACGCTCAGCCCGGACCAGGACGTCGCCGGTCCGGCGGCGAATGTTGCGACGACCGACGTGCCGCAGGCTGCAGTGGCCCCCGAGCCGGTGTCGGTCGATCCGGGACAGGTCGGCGACGGGCAGACCGACGTCACTCAGGATGTCGAAGGCGCCCAGGTCGCAGACGTCGTCGCACAGACACCTGCTGATCCGGCGCAGCAGACCTCCGTGCCGGACGCGCCCGGGCAGCAGGCCCCGGCCCTCGGAGCCCCTGCCCAACCGTCGCCGACCAGCACCGTGCCATCGGCGCCCACCTCGCAGACGTCGGTCACCACCACGCCGGCAACCCCTGAGCAGAACGCCAAACCGACTGCAGTAAAACCTGATTCGAAACCCGTCGATCCCAAGCCGCAGGCTCCGGCAGCGCGGTCCACCGCATCGGAGTCGCAGGTTGCTGGGGTGCCGGCCGCGCGTCTGCAGGACACTGCCGCCGACGTCACGCCGGCGAATGTGACGCCGGAGGTCACCGACACCGGCGGTCCGCCGCAGGGCGGCCAAAACTGCCTGCTCGACGCGGCCGATGATCTGTCTCGGCACTTCCGCAAGCCATACCAGGTGGCCGGGGAGCCGACGTCCACCGGAATGCCCGCGCAGGCTCTGTACCAGGCCATCGGGTCCCGGGCCGATTTCGCCACCTACCGCCAGATCGAGGCCAGGCTTAGGAGCATGGCGCCCGGCTCGGCCGCGGTCATCACCTCGGCGTGGGCCGGCGACGGGCAGCGCCAGGGCGGGCATGCCTATGTGGCGATCTTCGACGGCAAGGACGTCTATCTGCTCCACCGCGGTGAGCGCACGGGCTGGCCACCGTACTGGGGGCAGAGCGCGGTGTCGACGACCGCCGTCGGTTTCCTTGATTCAGAAGGTGTTCCGGTCGACAAGCTCGGGCGGCTGCCCGATGATCTCGACGCCGCGATCGCAGTGGGCGACGTGCAGGGCACTGCTGAACAGCCGTCGGGCGACCAGTGGCGCGACGTCACACCGCAGAGTCAGATCGCTGACGCGGCGCTGGCCAAGCGCGTGCCTCCGGTAGATGCCGGTGACCTGCGGAACCCGTTGGGGTTGATGGAGTCGGCCGACGCACGGGCCCGCGCGAACGCCACCTGGTGGGCCGGGTTGAACGGTGATGAGCAGCGTGCCCTGATCGACACGTACCCGCAGCACATCGGTAATGCTGAGGGCATTCCGCCGACCGCCCGCCACGAGGCGAACACTCGCCAACTCGACGCCGAACGCCGGCAGTTGCACTCCTGGCGGGACAGCGGTCACCGGCTGAGCCGCAGCCAGAGCCGCATGCTGGCCCGGCTGGACCGGATCGACAGCGCACTCGCCGACGCACAAGCCCGCGCCCAGGACGCCGGAGTCGGCCCGCCGATGGTGCTGGCCTTCGATGCCTCGGCCTTCGGTGGTGACGGTCGGGCGATCGTCAGCTTCGGCGCTGATCCGTATCAAGCTGATTCGGTGTCGTGGCACGTGCCCGGGCAAGGCACCACGATCGACTCGATCGGCGCCGGTATGAACGACGCGCTCAACCACCTGCAGACTACCCAGCAGGCGAATCCGGGATCCTCGGCAGCGTCGATCGCGTGGCTGGGCTACGACGCACCCAGCGGCTGGAGCGGCTGGCGGGCAGCCGGACACCAGTCCGCCCGCGACGGCGGTGCGGTCCTCTACAGCGACATCCGGTCGTTCAACGCGGCGCGCGACACCTGGGCCGGCGACGGTAGCCACTTCACCGACAACCACATCTTCGCCCGCGCCTACGGGACGACAGCGGTCGGCTATGCCGGGCGAGATGGGCGGCTGGCCAACGATATTCGCGCCATCACCCTCACCGACTCGTCAGGGGCAGGCCCGGTGCGCCGTGCCGGCGAGTTCGGAATCGGGGCCGACAACGTCTACGTCGCCGCCACAGCTCGGGACCTGCCCACCGCTCTGGCCGGGCGAACACCGATCGTCGACGTCAGTCTCGGCGTCGATCCGTGGGCGGACGCCTTCGGGGCCAATCGGGGAACCGACAGCGCACAACTCGACTTGCCGAACGAGACCGACGTCCCGGCCGTGGATCCGGCGCCGGCCACGGTCCAGAGCACCCGGGAGATCGCGGATGAGGCTCTGGCGCAGCGGGATCCACCCGTCAGTGCCCGCGATATGGCCAACCCGCTGGGTGAGGCCGAGGCTGCCCGAACCCGGGCCGAGGCCAACGTGCACTGGTGGTCCGGATTGTCGGAGGATCAGCGCCAGGCGTTGATCGAGACGTACCCCGCCCAGATCGGAAATTCCGAGGGTATTCCGCCGGCTGCCCGCGACGTCGCGAACCGGACTGCCTTGCAGCGCGCCCGGGATCATGTGCGGAGCAAGCTCGATCGCGGTGAGAAGCTGAGCAAGTCGGAGCAGAAGTTCCTGCTACGGATGAACCGGTTGAATGCCTCGTTGCAGCAGATGGGCCGCGAAGCGGCAGACGCTGGTCTTGATGCGCCGCTGGTCCTGGCCTTCGATCCGCCGGCTTTCGGCGGCGACGGCCGGGCGGTGGTGAGCTTCGGTGCGGACCCGTATCAGGCGGATTCGGTGTCGTGGTTGGTGCCGGGATTGGGCACGACGATCGACAAGCTCGAAGGGAACATGCGCGCTGCGCTGAACCACCTGCAGTCGACGCGTGAGGAGAACCCGACGCTGTCGGCGACGTCGATCACCTGGATCGGCTATGACGCACCGAACGATATGGCCACCCCCCGAGTTGCCGGCTCCGCGCTCGCTCGCCGGGGAGCCGAGATCCTGTACAGCGACATCAGGGCGTTCAACGCGTCGCGCGACACCGTCGCCGGCGACGGCAGCCATTTCCGTGACAACCACATCTTCGCGCACTCGTACGGCTCGACCACCGCGAGTTACGCGGGTCGGGACCAGCGGCTGGCCAACGACATCCGCACGGTCACCCTGCTGGGTTCGCCGGGGGCGGGCCCGATGCAGCAGGCCAGTGAGTGGGGTATCGGCGCAAACAACGTGTTCGTCGCATCCTCCTCACTGGACCCGGTCGCCGGATTGGGCGGACGCGAGCGCGGCGAGAACGGCCGGTTCCTGGGCCGCGGTCTCGGCGTGGATCCGGCGATGGATACCTTTGGGGCGGTCCGGATTACCGCGCAATTCCCGGCGTCGATGAACGACGGTGGCAGCGTCGGAACGCATAGACACTATTACCGGTACATGGACGGCGACGCCGATCCGCGGGTGCGTACCGAATCGTTGGCCAACTTCGGCCGGATCGCGGGTGGGCACTCCGAAAGAGTTCACCGCGAGGAGCCTCGCCGCGCGGTCGACGGGCGCACGGTGGAACCGGCGGCCGGACGGCCGCTGCGGCTGGACGGCGACACCGAGACCGACCAGTCTCCTGATCGGCGGCTGTGGAATCCGCGCTGGCATCCGGCCGAGGTCGAGCCGTCGGCGGCGCAGGTGGCGGCGGACCAGGCGCTGGCACAACGGATCCCGCCGGTGGGTATCGACGACCTGGTCACTCCGCTGGGAGACGAGCCCCAGGCGGCGGACCGGGCCCGCGACAATGCGTCGTGGTGGTCGGGATTGGACGACCAGCAGCGCGCCGCGCTGCTGGAGGCGTACCCTTATCAGATCGGCAATGCCGAAGGTATTCCGGCGGTCGATCGCGATACCGCCAATCGCCGTGTGGTGCAACGCTATCTGGACCGGGCCGCCGGTATCCAGGCCCAGATCGATGCCGGCGCCCGGCCCACCGATACGCAACTCGATTTCCTGCTGCGGGTGAATCGCCTGGACAGTGCACTGCAGCGGGCCGATGCGGCCGCTGCGCAGGCCGGCGTGGGGGAACCGCTGATCCTCGCGTTCGACCCGCCGGCATTCGGCGGCGACGGGCGCGTGCTGGTGAGCTTCGGCGCCGACCCGTATGTCGCGGACTCGGTGTCGTGGTACGTGCCCGGCATGGGGGCTCAGATCAACAAGCTCGACTACCTCATGCACTGCGCGTTGAACATCCTGCAGTCCACGCGCGCCGAGAACCCCACCTTGTCCGCGGCCTCGATCGCCTGGCTGGGCTATGACGCACCCAACGACTCGGGGACTGTGCGGGTCGGTCGTTCGACCCTGGCGGAGGCCGGCGGCGACATCCTGCACGCCGACATCAGTGCGTTCAACGCGGCGCGGAACGCATTCGCCGGGGACGGCAGCCGGTTCCGCGGCAACCACATTTTCGGGCATTCGTACGGGTCGACGACCACCAGTTTCGCGGGACGCGACGGCCGACTGGCCGAGCACGTCAGCACCATCACGCTGATCGGTTCGCCTGGTGCGGGTCCGCTGCAGCATGCCGGTGATTTCGGACTCGATGACGGCAATGTGTTCGTCGCCTCGTCGTCGCGCGATTTCGTGACCGGACTCGGGGGGCGGACCTCGGACTCGATGGGCCGCCTGGGCAGGGGTCTGGGTACCGATCCGGCGATGGACACCTTCGGCGCGCAACGGGTGCGTGCGGAGTTCCCGGCGTCAATGGACCGCAAGGACACCACCGCGACCCACAACGCGTACTTCGACTTCCAGGAGACCGACGGACCGGGTACCCGGCAGTGGCTGGTCACTCCTGCGAACGCAATCCCATCCGAATCGCTGGCGAACCTGGGCCGTATCGCTTCTGGGCACACCGGTCGGCTCGACCTCGAGAACCCGCGCACCATGCAGGAGCGGCCCGGGCGAATATTCGGAACCCGCAGGGAGACAGTTGAACCCGCGGCCGGACGGAACAACACCCAGGGGCGCCACTGGTGGAATCCGCGGTGGCGGGATGCCGACATCGAAGTCGATCCGGACCAGGCCGTCACCGAACCCAACTGGTCCGCGGACCCGAGCGGTCACCAGCCACAGCACGCGGCGACCCGGGCGGTCGCGGATGCGGCTTTGGCACAGCGGATTCCGCCGGTCGCTGTCGACGGCCTGGTCAATCCCCTGGGCAGGGGCGGGAATGCCACGGCGCGGGCCGAAGCGAATGCGCTGTGGTGGTCGGGGCTGACGGAAGATCAACGCCAAGCATTGATCGAGTCGTATCCGTCGCGGATCGGCAACGCCGAAGGCATCCCGCCGGTGGCCCGTGACGTCGCGAATCGTCTTGCCATCAAGCGTTTCCAGGAGCACGTGCAGTCGATGATCGACCGTGGTGTGCGACCGGGAAAGAAAGACCTCGCCAATCTGCTACGCGTGAATCGGCTGGACGCCGCCTTGCAGGCCGCCGCCCAGAATGCAGCGCAGGCCGGAATCGGCGGCCCGACGGTGCTTTCGCTCGACCCGTTCGAGTTCGGTGGCGACGGCCGCGCGGTGGTGAGTTTCGGTGCCGATCCCTATCAGGCGGACTCGGTGTCGTGGCTGGTTCCCGGCTTCGCGACCACGGTCGACAAGCTCGAAGGGAATATGCACAATGCGCTGAACCACGTTCAGTCCACGATGCACGAGAACCCGACGCTGGCGGCCACCTCGATCGCCTGGATCGGCTATGACGCACCGAACGGCATGGCCAGCGGCCGGGTGCTGAGCCCGAAGTTGGCGCGCCAGGGTGCCGAGATCCTCTACGACGACATCCGGGCGTTCAACGTCGGCCGCAACACCCTGGCCGGTGACGGCAGCACGTTCACCGGCAACCACGTCTTCGGCCACTCCTACGGTTCGACGACCGTGAGCTACGCGGGCCGTGGCGGCCGGCTCAAGGCTGACATCCGCACCGTGACGCTGCTGGGCTCTCCGGGCGCCGGACCGTTGCACCACGCCGGCCAATTCGGGCTGGACGACGGCAATGTGTTCGTCGCGTCGTCGTCACTGGATCCGGTCACCGGGTTCGGTGGGCGGCGAGCCGAGCAGAACGGCCGCTTCGCCGGACGTGGCCTGGGCATGGATCCGGCCATGGATGAATTCGGGGCGGTCCGGGTGGCCGCCGAGTTCCCGGGCTCGATGAACACCGCCGGTACGTTCGGAACTCACAAGAACTACCACCACCTCGTGGATCGGGGCGACGGAACACAGGTACGTTCTGAATCTCTGGCCAACTCCGGGCGGATTGCCGCCGGCCGCACCGACAGGGTGGACCACGAAGACGGCCCCCGCCGGGTTGTCGACGGGCGCACGGTGGATCCAGCCGCCGGAAGGGCGCTGCGACTGGACGGCGATACCCAGATCGACCGAGGCGAGCCTCGGCGCTGGAATCCACGATGGCATCCGGGTGAGCCGGTGTCGACTGCGACGCGCTCGCTGGCGGATCAGGCCCTGGGGCAACGGATTCCACCGCTGTCCGTCGACGATCTGAGGCATCCGCTCGGGTCGGAACCGCAGGCGGTGGTCAAGGCTCGCAACAATGCCGGCTGGTGGTCGGGATTGTCGGAGGAACAACAACACGCGTTGGTCCGCGCGTATCCGCAGCAGATCGGCAACGCCGAAGGCATCCCCGCCGCTGTTCGTGACACCGCAAACCGGGAGATGATGCGGCATTATGCCGCTCGGGCCGCGGCGGTGCAGGCCAGATTCGATGCCGGTGAGAAACTCACCAAGCAGGAGCTCGACTTCGTGCGGCGGGTCAACCGACTCGAAACCACCATGCAGCGAGCGGAAGTGGCGGCCCAGCAGGCCGGGGTGGGACATCCGCTGCTGTTGGCACTGGATCCGGGGGCCTTCGGCGGTGACGGCCGTGCGCTGGTGAGCTTTGGAGTGGATCCGTACACGGCCGATTCGGTGTCGTGGTACGTGCCGGGTCTGGGTTCGCAGCTGGACAAACTCGACTACATCATGCACTGCGCGTTGAACATCCTGCAGTCGACGCGCGCCGAAAACCCTTCGCTGGCAGCAGCGTCCATTGCCTGGCTGGGATACGACGCGCCGAACGATTCGGCATCGGCGCGAGTGGCGCGTCCGGGCCTCGCCCGCGCCGGTGGCGAGATGCTGTACACCGACATCAGCACCTTCAACGCGGTGCACGACGCTTTGACCGGCGACGGTAGCCGGTTCACCGGCAACCATGTGTTCGGGCACTCGTACGGGTCGACCACCACGGCCTACGCGGGGGTGAACGGCCGGTTGGCTCCGCACATCAGCACTGTCACGCTGATCGGCTCACCGGGAGCGGGTCCGCTTCAGCAGGCCAGTGACTTCGGAATCGACACCCGCAACGTATTCGTTGCCTCGTCGTCGCGGGACTTCGTCACCGGACTCGGCGGTCGGACCTCGGATTCGCGGGGCCGGCTGGGGATCGGCCTGGGTACCGATCCGGCGATGGATACGTTCGGTGGGCAGCGGATCAGCGCCGAGTTCCCGGCATCGATGGACCGCAAGGACACCCTGACCACTCACAACGCCTATTTCGACTTCCTGGAGACCGATGGCCCGGGCACGCGGCAGTGGCTGGTCACTCCGACCCATGCGGTCCGTACCGAAGCACTGACCAACATCGGCCGTATCGCCGCCGGACACCCCGAGCGGGTCCACCTCGAACCACACCGGACCGTCGCCGACGGAAACGCTTCCCGCACTGTCGAACCCGCGGCCGCCCGGCCGGTCATGCGGCTCGACGACGATCCCGGTGTCTTTCACCCGACCGACACCCACAACCGAAACCGCGTTCCCCGCTGGACCCAGGGCAACGATTGCGCCCAGGTTCTGGCCGAAGAAGTGCGGGCCCGCACCGGCCGGAAGGTCCAGCTCGACGTGTCCTCACGGCGCGGAACGCCGGCGCGGGCGATGTTCAAGGCGTTCGGGTCCAGCGCGAATTTCGCGACGTACGCCGAGATCGAGCAGGAGTTGCTGGGCAGGCCGTCGGGCACGATGGCGGTGATGGCGTCGCGCTGGAGTGGCGGACAGCCGGTCGGCCACGCGTACCTGGCGGTCAACGTCGACGGCCGTGTGCGTCTCTACGACCCGCACACGCGCCAGTATTCGGGTTGGCCACCGCACTGGGGGCAGGACGCGGTAACTCAGACCGCCGTCGGTTATCTGGACGAGAACGGTGTCCCGTTGAAACGCGGGCGGTGGTACAACCAATTCGCCGCCTCTGCCATCGGCACCGTGCAGGGGATGCCCGACGGTGTGGACCACGGAAACATCGACGGCAGAACGGCCGCCGAGCGCGACACCGCGAATCGTGCTGCACTACAGCATTATCGGGAACGAGCTGACCACATCCGAACCAAGCTCGACCAGTTCGGCCCGACCACCCGCGAAGAACGTGCCTTCCTGGAGCGCATCGACCGGCTCGACCTCGCGGTGCGCAAGGCCGATGCCGACGCTGCCCGCGCCGGTCTCGATGCACCACTGGTGCTCGCCTTGGACACCTCGGCATTCAACGGCGGCGGTCACGCTGTGATCAGCTTCGGTGCCGACCCGTATCACGCCTCGCACGTGACGTGGCAGACCACGCGAGGGTCGATCGACCAGCTGGGCACCGTGACGGCCCGTGCCCTCGACGGGCTGCAAGGCACCCGGCAGCAGGATTCGGCGGCCATCGCGTGGATCGGCGCGGACACCGGGGCATTGCACCAGGAACTGGCAGCCTTCCGCGCGACCCGGCAGTCTTTGGGAGAGCCCGGACTGTTCACCGGCAATCACGTTGTCACCCAGGCCGACTCGCGGACTCCCGCCGAGCGTCCCGCGACCCAGGTGGTCGCGCACCGGGGCGCCTCCCACGACTTCCCGGAGCAGACCCGGGCCGCGTACGTCGAAGCGTTGCGACAGGGCGCGGATGCCCTCGAGTGCGATGTCCGGCTCACCAAGGATGGTGAGCTGGTACTGATCCACGACAAGACCGTGGACCGGACGTCGAGCGGCACCGGCCGGGTCGGCGACATGACGCTGGCCGAGCTGCAGGCGCTCGACTACAACGGTCACGGCATCCTGACCCTCGATGAGTTCATTCAGCTCGCCCAGGACGCCGACCGTCCGGTGACATTGTTCATCGAGACCAAACATCCTGCCCAGCAGGGCTTGAAGATCGAACGCGAGGTCGTCGCCGCGCTGGAACGGCACGGGCTGACGAATCCGGGGCCGGACCAGTTGGTCAAGGCGGCGGTCATCTCGTTCTACCCTGATGCGCTGGTACGGGTCCGAATGGCCGCCCCGTACGTCCCCACCGTTCTGTTGGGCCCGTCGGCCCGGTATCTGGCCGGCATCGTCGGCGCCACCGCGATCGGTCCGTCGATCGACATGCTGCGCAACAACCCCGAACTTGTCGGGGCAGCGGCCGCACGAGGGCTGGCCACCTACTGCTGGACGGTCAACAACGAAGCCGACGTGCAATTCGCGCGAGATCTGGGCGTGGACTGGATCGCCACCGATCATCCGGGCCGGACCGACACCATGCTCGGGGAGCCGGCAAACCAGCAAGAGGCCGACGCGGTCCGGCAAGAAGCCGGTACCGCAACGGAACCCGCTCGTCACGACCTGGTTCGGCAGGTGGCAGACGACGCGTTGTCGCATCGCATACCGCCGGTGCGCCCCGACGAACTGCGTAATCCGCGGGGGCCGGCAGAGGAGGCTTCGGCACGTGCGGCCAACAACGCCCGCTGGTGGTCCGGGCTGACCGACGAGCAACGCAGCGCCGTCATCGAGACCTATCCGCAGCACATCGGCAATGCCGAGGGCATCAACGCGGCCGACCGTGACCGCGCGAACCGCCTTGTCCTGCAGCAGATGCGCCAACAGGCAGACGCGCTCCAGTCCAAGGCGGATCGCGGAGAACGGCTGAGCAGCGCCGAGCGCAAGTTCCTCCGCCGGATGGACAAACTCGACCTCGCACTGCGTAAGGCTGCCGTGGACGCCGCACAGGCCGGGGTGGCCGGACCGTTGCTGTTGGCTTTCGACGCAACAGAATTCGGCGGCGACGGCCGCGCCGTGCTCAGCTACGGCGCCGACCCGTACACCGCCGACTCGGTGTCCTGGCACGTGCCGGGGGTCGGCACCACGACGGACGCGCTGCTCGGCTTCAACACCACGACCGCACTGAATCACCTGCAGGCCGTGCAGCAGCAGAATCCGGGATTGTCGGCGGCCTCGATCGCCTGGATCGGCTACGACGCCCCGAGCGGTTGGAGCGTCCTACGCGCCGCGGGGCACGGCATGGCCCGCACCGGCGGTGACATCCTCTACAGCGACATCCGGGCATTCAACACCGCCCGGGACACCCTCGCCGGCGATGGCAGCCACTTCACCGGCAATCATGTTTTCGGCTACTCCTACGGATCGACCACCACCGGATACGCCGGTCAGAACGGGAGATTCGCCGGGCAGGTCCGCAGCGTGTCCCTGGTCGGCTCGCCCGGGACCGGCCCGGTGCGTACCGCGGGTGAGTTCGGGATCGGCGCCGACAACGTTTTCGTCGCCTCCTCGTCGCGCGACGTGATCACCGCGTTGGGTGGGCGCACCGCCGGCTCCAACGGCCGCATCCTCGGGATCGGTATCGGCACCGACCCCGCCATGGATTCCTTTGGCGCCGTGCGGGTCACCGCCGAACCGCCGTCTTCCATGAACCGCGTGCCGACCGGCGGCACCCACCACACCTATTTCCTGAACACGGAGGCGACGACAAACCTGGGTCGTGTCGCCGCCGGGCGTACCGACGCCGTTACCACTGAACAGCACCGCACCGAGCTGGGCCGGAGTCGGCACGCGCCGGTGCTGCGGACGGTCGAACCCGCCGGGGATCGGGTTGGGGGCCGGCGATTCTGGAATGCACTGTGGCGCCGGCCGCCCAACTGCGCCGTCACGGTCACCGAAGAGTTGTCCTCGCTGTTCGAAGGCCGCAAGTTCGGTCTCGACGTCGGGCCGTCACGCCGCGGCGTGCCGGCCCGGGCGCTGTTTCAGGCGATCGGATCCGATGCCCGGTTCGCGACGTACGACGAGGTCGAAGCGGCCCTGCTGGGAGATCCGTCGCTGCGGGCCGCGGTGCTGACCTCGCAGTGGGCCGGTGGGCGGCAGGGCGGTCACGCCTACCTGGCCGTCAAGGTCGACGGTCGGGTGCAGCTGTACGACCCGCACACCCGTAAGTACTCGCCGTGGCCTCCGCACTGGGGCCGGCATGCGGTGACGCAAACCGCCGTCGGCTATCTGCGCACCAACGGCGATCCGGTCGGCCCGATGACCGTCGACGTCCCACTGCAGCTCGACGCAGCCGATGCCGTCGGCAATGTGCAAGGCCCGCAGAGTGATTCAGACTTCCTCCAGGGCCAGGCGGAGTACCGTGCGCAGGATCCGGCCACCCGGCTCGTGGACGCCCGCTACGCCGAACCGCTCGGTGACGTGGTCGACAACGCCACCGACCGGGCCCGGGTTCGCCAGCTCGCCCGGGACCTGTCCGGGCGATACGGCCCGTACCGCATTGAGTTCACCGCCGAGAACCTGACCAACTCGGTCCAGCTGACCGGCGACATCTTCGACGGTGACACGAAGATCGGCACCATCATCCGGGAGTTCTCACGGGACCCTGACGGCACCCTCGTCGCAGCCCACACCGGCCTGCACATCGATGACAAGCAGATGCGCGGCCAAGGGTTCTCCAAGGCCGTGACCTACGAGCTGGAACGTCTGTATGTGCGCTCCGGCTTCGACCGGATCGAGCTGACCACCCACGACAAGGGCAGCTTCGCCTTCGCCAGGCGAGGTTACGCCTGGGACCCCAGGCCGCGTCAGCTGCAGGAATCGCTCGACCGGGTGAAGATGTCGGCCGGCAAGCTGCGTGAGTCCGTCAGCGAGGAAGCCAAGGATATTCTCGATCGGGTTGTGCAACAGCTAGATCCGGGCAATCCACGGCTGCCGGAGCCCATCGATCTGGCGAACCTCGCCACTCGCGAGGAACCGGATCTGGGCCAACGACTGCTGGACGGCGCCGCTGGGAAACACACCAACGCCGTGCACTACGTCAAATACCTGGACCCGGAGTCGGTTGCTCCGGCCCGCAGCGGTCTGAAGGGGTGGCTACAGAACTTGTTCGGGCGCGACTCCGCTTCGCGCCCGGCCGACGACAACTGCGCCTACGGCGTGGCCGGCGAGTTGTCGACGATCTACCGCAGACCCTTCGACATTCGCATCGCGCCCTCGCGCACCGGGGTACCGGCCTGGGCACTGTTCCAGGCGGCGCAGTCCCGCTCCCAGTTCGCCACCTACGACGACATCGAGACCGAGCTGCTGGGCCGGCCGGCTCGGTCGTCGGCAATCGTGGTGTCCCGCTGGGCAGCTGACGGCAGCCGTCAGGGCGGGCACGCCTACCTCGCGGTGACCGATGGCACGCGGGTGCAGCTCTACGACCCGAAGACCAGGGAATACTCGCCGTGGCCACCGTACTGGGGCGAGGCCGCGGTGGACCGCGTCGCCGTCGGCTACCTCGACCACAACGGCGACCCGGTGGACCGGCTCAGCGATGATGTGCCGCTGCAGATCTCGCTTCAGGCTGCCGATGCCGTCGGCGATGTCAAGGGCCCTCCGGGTGGCTCCGATTTCGGGGCAAGACAACAGAATTACCGCGACCAGGACACGACCACCCGTCGTGTCGATGCCCGCTATGCACAACCATTGGGGCAGGTCGTCGACAACCTCGACACCGCACAGGTGCGGCAACTGGCCGCGGATCTGTCCGGCGTTTACGGCCCATACCGGGTCGAGATGTTCCGGGCGATCGCCGACGACCGCAGTGGCGAGGTCATCGTCGGCGGCCTGATCCTCAACGGCGATGACGAAGTCGGGTTCATACAGCAGACCTACGTCCGAGACAGCGCGGGAAATCTGGTTGTGCATCAGAACGTGATCGAGATTCCTGACCAGGACTTTCGTGGCCGGGGCTTTTCGAAAGCCGTACGAGCCCAGCTGGAAAGTTATTACGTAGCATCGGGCGTCGACCGCATCGAGCTGCGCACCGAACAAGACGGCGGCTACGCCTGGGCGCGCCAGGGCTTCACCTGGAACCCTGACCCGGAGAAGTTGCGGGCATCTGTCGAGGACGTCAAGCAGTCTGCCGTGCGGCTGCGCGCCGAGGTCAGCGCCGAGGGGAGAGCGGTCCTCGATGAGATTGTGCGGCGGCTGGATCCTCGGCGGGCGGATCTTCCCGAGCCGATCGACATCGCGGCATTGGCCACGGTCGAGGAACCGCACCTCGGGCGCGACCTGCTGACCGGGACGCACTGGAGCGGGGTCAAGTATCTCGGGGCTGCCGATGCGATGGCACAACAGGACTACCGAGCTGAGGATCCCGCCACGCGACGTGTGGACACGCGCTGTGCCGACCCGCTCGGCGAGGCAGTGGACAGCACCGACCTGGGACCGGCCCGCCGGCTCGCGATGGACCTGTCCGGAAGGTATGGGCCATACCAGGTCGAGTTCGAAGCCGCACCGAACTTCGACGGCCGGGGTTTCGATCTTCATGGCACGATCCGCAGCGGCGACACCGAAATCGGCCTCATCACGCGGCACTTCTATCGCGACGGCGACGGCAACCTCGTGGTCGAGAACATCCTCGTGGAAATCACGAACACCGACTACCGCGGAAAAGGTTTCTCGAAAGCGCTCGTGTCGGAACTCGAGCAGTACTACGTGCGATCAGGTGTCGACCGCATCGAGTTGATGTCCGACGAGCAGGGCAGCAATGCATGGGCGCGTAGGGGGTTCACCTGGAATCCCGACCCGGATCTCTTGCAAGAGTCACTCGACGGTGTCAAAGAAGCCGTGCGCCAACTGCGTGACGAGGTCAGTCCCGAGGCTCAGGCGGTGCTCGACGAGATCGTGACACGACTCGAAGTCGATCACCCGCGGTTGCCCGAGCCGATCGAGCTCGCGCTGCTGGCCACCATCGCCGAACCGACACTCGGCCGCCAACTGCTCGACGACACCTCGCTCTACTACGTGAAGTATCTGCCCGGCCCGGCGGGCCACGTCGAGGTCGACCACGACACGGGATATCCGGCTGACGACGTCCCGCTGCGGTTGGGCACTTCCACGGACGTCGTGGATCCGCTCGGCCGCCTCGGTCTGCCCGACCATCAGCCGGGCACGCTGTCGACATCCGAGGCCATCACGTTGTTCAGCGATGGCGAACTCCGGATGCGCGAGCTCAACGAACAACTCACCCGCGAAGGTGTCAGCGCCGAAGACCGTGCCAGGCAGTTGACTGAGCTTCGAAACGCCTTGCGGGCTCGGGCATATGAGTTGATGGAAAACCGCGTTGCGGCCGAGTGGTTGTCGGCCAACACGACCAACCCGACGTTCGCCGACCTGGTCGACCGTCGCGAGGAGAGCGGGCTCGTCGGTGACGCCGCCTTCGAGGCCATCATCGACAGCGCCACCCACAGCCGGCTCGAACCGGGCAGCCTGTCCGACATCGAGACCGGCGCGGTGTACTCGCAATTCGAACTCGGCCTGCGCGCACTCAACGAGCAGATGATCCGCGACGGCCTCAGCGCCGAGGAGCGGGCCAGGACGCTGTCCGGCCTGCGAAGCTCGTTGCGGTCCTGGACGCGCGAACTGATGGAGAACCGCTCCGCCGCGGACTGGATGTCGGCCAACGAGAGCAACCCCAGCTTCGAAGACCTCGTCTCCCGGTACGAACGCAAGGGCCTTGCCGGTGACGACGTGTACAACGCCATCATCGACGCCGCCACCCACAGTCACTATTCGGCGGGAACCTTGACCAACGAGGAGACCCGCACCGTCTACACCAACTACGAGCTGCGGATGCGGGAACTGCGGGACCAACTTCTGCGCGACGGAGTGAGCGTCGAGGAACGGGCCAGGACCATGTACGGGATGCGAGCGACGATCCGCAGCTGGACTCGGTCCCTGATGGCAGACCGCGCGACCGCCGACTGGCTGAACGAGAACGAACAGAATCCGACGTTCGAGGACCTCGTGGAACGAAACCGCGCCAAGGGACGTGTCGGCGATGAGATCTATGAGGCCATCATTGCCAGCTCCACCCGCAGCCGTGGCAGTGTGAACGCAGATCTCGGTATCGATCCGGAGAACCCGCCCGATCTGCCGCCCATGCGGGGGCCCGATGACGGCAGACCGGATCAGGATCAGGAAGAGGACAGCACATGACCAGCCAGAAGCGCACACCGCTGCGCTACGACCAGTCCGGGCTGCGCGGTAAGCGCGCGCACGTCCTCGTCGACGAGCCCACCGACGAGATCGACTGGCCGGCGAACCTGCCCGCAGGCATCAAAACCGTTGTGATCGTGGATGACACCCCGAACCCGCATCACACCCTGCGGGTGCATCCGGTCGACGATCCCGATCGGGTCGCCCTCGTAGTGTTCGACCAGCTGGCGCTATGTCAGGAGGGTGGGGAGTAGGCATGGACCCACGAAGAATCGAGCTCAACCGCAGGCACAGCCGGGAGATGAGTGCGCTGTTCACGCAGTTCCACGAAGCTCATCCCGACATCGAATCCGAGGTCAACGGTGCGCAGATGACTCCGGAACAGGATGCCGAGTGGACGGCATTCAGCGCAGCCCTACTGGCCAAACACCAGGCCGAGCGCGCTGCGCTCGCCGATGTGATCGAAGCCGAGCAGAAGAACACGGGAAGGTAGACGCGATGGAGGCGGCACAGGCAATCTCGTTGGTCGCAGACTGGATCAGGTCGCGTGGACTCGACTACCCGACCGCCGGCCTGGCGGCCGATCGCTTCGACAGGGGCTGGAGCGTGTACGCACCGGTCGAGGTCGACGACAGTGATCCGATGGCGTTCCTGGACATCCCGGTCGGTCGGTCGATCTTCCTGGTGGGCGACTCCGGCCGCATCGAAGAGGTGTCGTCGTCGGTTCCGCCTCAGCAGGCGCGCGACGAGTTCAGCGCTCAGGAGCCCGCGCCCCGGCCCAGTGGTGTCGCGGCCCCCAACGGTGCAGCGCAATCGAACGGTGAGGTCTCCGACGAAGCGGCCTTCATGGCAGAGTTCGAGAAGCAGTTCCGGCTCGCGGCCGCGGAGGACCCGTCGGCGGTAGCCGACTTCACCATCGTCGATGAGCCGCCCGCACCGGTCGACGCGCCGAGCAGCGCGGATGCCGCGGCCGCCGAGGAGGCTTCCCGGCTCATCGACGCGATCGTGCAGCAGCTGGCTCAGCTCGGCCCGGAAGGGTGGGACGAGTTCTCCGCGGTGTTCGCCTTCACCGTCACCTCCCAGATAGCCCAACTGCAATTCTGGGCCCAGGACCGTACCGGCCTGGTCCCGGTGCCGCAGTCGATCGCCGACCTGGTGCGCCAACACCGAGAGGTCTCGGCCCGCATGGGTGCCGGGCCGTGGTGGCGGCTGCTGTTGAACGTAACCAACACCGGCCAGGCAACCGTCGACTACGACTACGGTGACGAGCCGTTCCCGGACGACCAGATCGTGGCGGCCGAGCATTACCGCAACGATCTCGACACCTATCCGCGCAGGCAGGTGCCGGTGTGGTTGGCCGGCTACACCGCCGGGCCCGACGCCCAGGGACGCGACGCCGCTCGGGCTGCTGACGCGGCGGCCGCGGACCAGGCCGCCGGCCGCACTGCTGTGGTCACCGACCAGATCCCGCCGCTTTCCGACCTGTTGGCCCGCTGGGCGGTGCTCTCGGCCGCCTATGCCGGCGTCGGATCGGGTTGGGGTCCACGGATCTACCCCGGCTACGCCTGGTTCGAGAGCGATGCCCGCAGCGGGTCGACTCTGTTTCTGCTTCCTGGCGACCGCGCCGTGCTCTCCGGCGGGAAATGGAATTCCGAGTTGCTCGAGGCTGCCTACAACGGCGGTGGCCCACTGCCCGATCTCTACGGGGGAGCGCCCGCATGGGTCAACGACTCGGTGCTGAACACCCGAAATCGGAATGGGCTGCTGAGTTTCTGCTACTGGTGGGCCAACGGTCAGTGGTATCGCGGCGGCACCGACACTTCCGGCGAACTCGATCTGACCGTGCCAGACATCTGGAGTCCCGACGCCACGGTCACCGCAATGGCAACCCAGACCGGGCCTGGCACGGTGGATCGCTGCCGGGCCCTGTTGGAGGTCGCCACCGAGCGCACCGCCACGGTCGACGACGTCGCGGCAGTATTCGGCGATCGTGACGACGCACAGGTCTATACCGCGGCCAACCAGCTGAGCCTGGCGGGACTGTTGGCTCAATAGCAGCTGAACTCTCGGCGAACAAGGCCGTCTGGCATGGCGGTCTGCGGTAGCGCGCAATAGCGTGAATTGCGATGCTGCATAGAATGTTTCACCGATGGGGGATCGGGTGACCCTGCAGATCCCCGGCCCCCTGCAATGGGTGTCGTACCTGGTCGGATCGCAATGGCCGAAGGGCGACGAAGACGCCATGTTCCGCATCGGCGGTGAATGGGGTGACCGCGCCGAACAGTTGAGAGATCTCATCCCCGAACTGAATCGGATGCGGGCCAGCACCAGTGCCGTCCTGCAGGGCGTCACCGCAGGTACCGCCGACCAGCAGTTCGCGTTGCTGTTCGACGGTGACGCCACCGTCGACAAACTCGCCGATGCCATGGCGGCGCTCGGTGAGCTCGCCGAGAGTACCGGCAAGAACATCGAATACACGAAGTTGCAGATTCTGACATCGCTGGCCATCGCGGCGTTCGAGATCACCTGGGCACTGGCTCAAACCTCGGTGACCTTCGGCGCATCGGCGGCCCAGATCCCGCTCATCGAAGTGAGCACGTCCGCGGCGATCCAGCGCATGGTGATGGTGCTGATGAAGGACGTCATGACCGACCTCGGCAAGGCGATGACGAAGACAACCGTGCACCGGATCATCAAGAAATCCGGAGTCGAGGCGGCCGAAGCCCTCGGGCAGGAACTGTTCATCCAGAACATCCAGCAATCCAAAGGTCATCAGAACGGGTACGACTGGAACCGGCTGGGAACCGTCGCCGTGGCCAACTCCGTCGGCGGTGCCGCCCAGGGCACGGTCAGCATTTATGGCCAGCGCGCACTGGGCGTTTCGGCCGTCAAGGGTGCGGCCGTCGGATACGTCGCCGGCATGTCCAAGAAGGTGACCGGAGCACTGGCCACCGGCGGCGAGATCGACCCGGTTTCCGTCCTCGGATCGGTGCCCACCGCCGTCACCGGCGGAGTGCGGGGCCGAGCCGCGGCACACAGCACCAAGGCTGCGACAGCAGACGGGGGCGGTGCTTCGGCGGCGAGTAGCGGGGGAGACGGGGACTAGACATGGACAACGATGCGGCACGGCATGAACTCATCGATGCGCTGGCACTCGTTCAGGAACAGTTCGCCGATCTCGCCGTGGTCGAGGCGCAGCGGTCAGCTCTGTCCTCGGCGGCCACTCGTGCTGATGGCACTGTCACGGTAACCGTGGACTGCGACGGCGTCGTCATCCACACGGCGGTCAGCGAAACCTATTTGGACGACCACGATCTGGCCGATCTCGGACGACACATCACCGACGCGGCCCAGGATGCCGCCCGCGACATCGAACAGCAGGTGGCGGAATTACTAGCCCCACTGGCCCAGCGGCGTGAGCAGATGCCTTCGCTGTCCGACATCGTCGAGGGTGCTCCCGACATCAGAGATCTGCTGTCGACCCGGGTGGCGGGCCCGCAGGGCCACGACGAACCCGACGACTTCCCCACCGTGAGGAGTGCGCGATGACCGTACCGCTCGGCATCACGCCCGCTGACCTACGAGGGACTGCGCGGTACCTCGCCTACGTCAGCAACGACATGAAAGCAGTGCATTCAGCGCTGATGCAGATGCTCGCCGGAGAAGGCGAAGCCTGGGGGCACGACAAGATCGGCAAGCAGTTCGCCGACGGGGCGAAAGGCTATAAAGCGCAGTTGGATTGGGTCGATGGGTCGATCACCGCGAAGACCGACCTGCTCGACTACTACGCCGACGGCCTCCACACCACCGCTGACGCCCTGGAACAACAAGACAAGCCCTGACGCCTCACTCTGAGCGACCCGGCGTGAACTGCTGCCCAGGGGCCGGACGCACCGGTCCGGGTTGGACAGCCGAGTCGGGCTGCCAGGTGTTACCGCGCTGTGGAATACGGCGCCGGGGCTCAGCCTGGTCGGCCGGTGATCTCTCCTGCTGCTCGGCTTCCTCGTCGGCGCCGACCACCGGAACCGACGCGTCAGCGCCACCGATGACGTCCTTGCCGTTCTTCTTCCGTCGCAAGGCCTTGTTGACCTGGTGGCCCTTCCCGTTCTGATCGCCGGCGCGCTGACCCGCTGCCGGGGCACCTGCTCCGGGGCTGCCCGCGCCCGCACCGAGACCGGCACCGGCCCCGGCCGCCCCAGCGGGCATCTTCGCCGCGGCGGTTGCGGGCGCGCTGCTCGGCAGGCCACTCGGCATGCCGCGCAACGGAACTCCGCCCCCGGCACCTCCTGCGCCCTTGCCGGCCCCGGCGCCGGCGCCGCCGAGCCCTTGGGGCCCCAGGCCGAGGACACCCTCGGGCGGGCCTCCCATCCCTTGCCCCAGCGGGTTCTGGGTGGCGTTCTTGGCGGCATCCATCGCCTGGCCGATCGCGTCCTTGGCGGCGTTGGTCGCGGTATCCATTGCCGACTTGGCGGGATCGGTCAGACTGTCGAGAGCGTCCTTGGTCGGATCAGTGGTGAGATCCTTTTGGTCGATCGGCTTTTGGTCGATGGGTTTGAGCTTGTCGAGGTCTGTCGGTTTGGTGGCGTTCAGTTTGTCGAGAGCCGATTTGTCGAAAGGCTTGATGCCGCTGGGGCCTCCGGGGCCGCCGGGGCTTGGTATGTTGGGGCTGCCCGGACCACCGGGGCTGCCCGGACCGCCCGGGCCACCGGGGGCCGTCGGATCTCCGTACGTTATCGGCGGCAGTGCCGGAAGTTGGGGAAAGTTCTGCGTTGCCGCTTCCACAGCCGGGTTGTACACGTTTTTAAACAGCTGGACGGCTTGTTGGTAGGCATCGATGGAGTTGTTGATTTCTTCGAGTTCTTTGAGGGCATCGGCCGCGGTCACGTAACCGTCATCGTTGTTCCGCAGGTAACCACTACCATCGATGTGGTACCTGGCATTGAAACTATCGATGGCCGAGTTGAGTTCACTCTTGTTGAACTTGCCGTCGTCCAGCAACTGGTCGTTTGGGTGATCGTCCGGGAAATCTCTCTTGATTTGTTCGAACGCCTCCTTCAACACCGTCAGCCGGTTGGCTATGGCGTCTGAAGCTGGCTTGAAATCATTGATCGAACTCGCCGTGACCTGGTGGGATGCCGCTTCGGCCGCCGCGGCACTCTCACCCGACCATTTTCCGGCTATTTCATTGCGGACTGTCTCCTTGAAATCCTCGGAATCCTTCTTCAAGCTGTCCCCACTGGTCTTCCAGTTCGCGGCCAGATTGCTGATCTGCTCGGGGTTGAGCGAATTCTTCTCCCCCTGCATCATGACGAATTCTTTGTCCTCCCAGTTCAGCTTCTGAGGACCCGTGAGTTCGTCTTGGACCTCACGATACGTGCTGTTGTCGGATAACACCTGGTCGAGGTCGCCGAGAAGCTCGCTCCTGGGCTGATATTCGGCGAACTTGTTTTCTTCCCTCAGACCCTTCGACACTTGGACGAAGCCGCCGTCATCGCCGATCAGGGCAGCGCGCTTGGGGTAATTGGAATTCTCGACGAACGCGTTGTCATAGACGGCACCACTGCGGCCCTCTTCGTTGGTGCTCGTGCCCATCGTTGCACCGAGATAATTTCCGAAGCCGCTCATGATGTCCTCAACCCGTTCGTTCGTGCGGTAACTAGTCGTTCTGGTTGGAGCGCATCGCTTCCGCCGCGTGCCGGGCGGTCTCGATGAATGCTG
Source organism: Mycobacterium syngnathidarum (assembly GCF_001942625.1). Taxonomy (GTDB): domain Bacteria; phylum Actinomycetota; class Actinomycetes; order Mycobacteriales; family Mycobacteriaceae; genus Mycobacterium; species Mycobacterium syngnathidarum. The sequence continues at coordinate 175,203 of NZ_MLCL01000001.1, read as the reverse complement.
TCGACTGCGTCAACTGGTCGGTCACGTAATCCGTCAACTGCTTGCCGCGACCATCGAAGAGTTTCTCGACGAGACTCGCGAGTGGGTTGGCCGGTGTCCCGAAATAACCAGTGGTTTCGTCGAGGGCGTGCCCCTGGAGAGTTTGGAGGCTTTCCTCGTATGGCTCGAACGCCCGGTTGAGCGTCGAGATCACGGCCGGGTCGAGGTAGAGTTTCTTGTTCGCGGTGTCGGCGTTGAGTCCGGCCCAAGGGTTGGTCATGATGCTCCTCCGTACTGGTCGGTTATGCGGATCCCGATGTCACGCAGTGAGGTTGAATGGCACGGTCACCTCTTTCTCGACGCGAAGGAGGACCGCTGCCGAGTTGACGAAGTTACCGGCGGCGTACAGCAGCACCAGGTCGCCCACCTTGGCGATCTTGTTGTTCATCAGATAGGCGAGGTTGACGCCGAAATCTGAGACGGTCAGATGCCCGAACTGTCCTGCGAAGTCGTAGAGGCCTGGCGCGGGTTGCAGGTGAGTCTGTTTGGCAAGCATGTCCGTGACGTAGCTCGGCTCGATGAAGGACGGGGCGAACCAATCGACGTCATCGGGCTTCAGGCCTGCGCGTTGATAGCACTCCGTCACGGTTCCGACGGCGACCCGAAAGCTGGCTATTGCGTTGTCCCTCACCGTGCCCGGCCCGCGCCGGTCATAGTTCTCCCACCGGTCGATCCAATCCGCCAACGTCGGGAACGTCGGATCATCGATGGCGCCGTCAGCTCTCCCGTGCATCATTCCTTCAGATGGATTGTGTGACCGGGCCGCGACGGAAACGATTCGGGCGAAACCATGATTGCGGTTGAGAAGCGCGCAGAAGCCGCTGTCGCCCAGCAACGAACCCTCGGTCGCCGGGCTGGCGGCATACTCATGCCGGTCGAAGTAGAAGATGCTGTCGCCACCGGTCACCATCGCGTAGTCGCCGGCCCAACCTGCCTGCAGCACCGCGTCGGCAAGCATCAAGCCGTACAGGCCGCCGGAACAGAACTGCCGGATCTCCGTCGCGGAACCCGCGGACGTCCTGCCCAGCACGGACTGTTGGATCGAGTTCTGTATCGGCCAGAAGTGTTCGCCCTGATACAGGGTGCCGCAATGGAATGAGGCCGCCAAGCTTTCGGCTGCCGCGGACAGCGCGGCACCGTCGATCTGACGCCCGGCGGCCTCCACCATTTCGTGAACCGACTGCATCTCCGCTGCCGCGGTCGCGAGATGCATGGGGCGGCCAGCGCTGTCCGTGCCCTCGGGCACGTACACGGAAACGGTGTCAAGGTAGGGCATCGAATTCCCGGTCCGCTCTCTCGGCAGACAGCTTCTCTGCCAAGGCCTCTGACTGTCGCTTCTCGATCTTCTTGAAGACCTGCATCAGATTGGGCACGGTCGCCGGAATGATCTGGAATGAGTTGGTGCCCTCGTTGACCACATAAGCACCGTCGTCGGCGATGTTGATCAGCGTCAGGTGGGTGGCCTCGCGCAGCTGGTAATCCCTGGTGAACTCGGCGGATCCGCTGAGCAGAATCGATCCGGTGATCTTCGCGTCTCGAAGCGCCGAGGTCGGTGTCTGGTCCTCGAGCAGCTCCTCCTTACGAGGATGGGTCCCAGGGTGGTACGCCGGCAGCGCTTCGAGGACCACCTGCGGAAAATCGATGTTCACGCATCCGATGATCTGGACGTCTTCACCGAAGATGAGTTGCTCGCTGGGGTCCTGCGTGATCACCGCGCAATAGCCGGTCGTGCCGATCAATCCGAGCAGACGATAGATCTGCTGCCCCGCGCCGGACTCGATCTGGCCGAATCCCTGCAGAATATAAGCCGGGTAGCGCAAAGCCTCAAGAATGCGAACACGATTCGGGTTCAGGCTCTCGCGTAGCCGTGTCAGCGCCGCTGCGCGGTCGGCTTCGACCTCCGACATGTACGTGCGTCCGCGATGGCGGTAGGACAGCGGGGACGGCAAGCGGTCGAGGCCGAGTGCCTCCCATACGCAACGGAACTCGAGACCGCTCATGAACCACGGTTCGACGCCATGGCGCAGCGGGGCCACCTCATCGGTGATCACGTTGAGCCCCTTTCACTCTCGCTGCCGCGAACGGGATGTGCAAGCGGGCTCGGTGGCGAGATGCCGCCAACCGAGCCCGCTGACGGAGTGCCGCGCTAAAAGCCGCCGGCCAGGTGCCTGTCGAGTGCCGCCGCGTCTTCCTGCGACTGATTGCCACCGGACCGGGTCTGGGTGATCTCGTTGAGGATCGCATCCATCTGCTGCAGGATCTGAGTCTGCTTCTGATGCAGGGTTGCTGCTGCGTCGCCCTCATACACGCCCTGCAGCGCGGCGAATACCTGGCTGACTTCCTCCCGCATCGCGTGCGCGTTGTTGGTCGCTCCCTGGATGTCGTCCAGGGATGCGTAGTTGGCTCCGTACTGGTACCGAATGCTGTCTGTATCCATTGATCAAACCTTTCCTGTGTCCGGGCAGCTGCTAGTCGGCGTCGTGGGTGACAAGCGCGTTGATGTCAGACTTGCCCTTGTCGACGATCTGCTGCAGGTTGTTGATGACGTAGTTGAAGTCCTCGTGGTGCTGGGTCATGATTCCGCGGAACTTGGCGGCTTTGCCGCCCGTCCACGAGCTGGCCGTCATGGCCTCGGTCTGGTCGAGGATCTGGGAAGCCAGCCGCCGGACATCCATCATCTGTTTGTCGATGTTTTCGATCTTGCTCTGAGCTTCCGCAGGCGTCAGATGGAGCGTCATGCTTTACCTCTCTTTGTCATACCCGGCACGAATTGCCGGAGGTCTGTTGAGAACTCGCTGGTGAACACGGAGCGGATCTAGCAGTCCCCCCATCTGTAGCCGGACAGCTCGACAAGCTGGCCGATGGCCTGCTTGATCGTGTGGTCCGACCCCGGCTTCAGGGTGGTCCACAACTGGCCAGTGGGCGAGGCGCTCGGTGCGGCCACGATCCGTCCACGCTTGGTGTAGAAAATCCCGACCGCCCCGGGCGTGCGCGAGATCCGGTCGAGGTCGTCGTCAAGCGCTTGGTAGACGATCTCGGCGAACGCCAAGCGCGACGCGAGCGCCGCTCCCAACGTCATCGCGGAGCGCGTGTCGGCTCCCAGCGCCCGGACCTGGTCGGACAACGCGGTGCAATCATGCGTGTCCGACAGGGCCTGGGCGGCCTCGGTGAGCGGGGCACCGACCGGAGAGAAATCGGCGGGAGTGGATGCCGGGAGCCGCCGGAGCAATGAACTACCGGCACTGGACAGGCTCGCGCCGTCGTCGATCAGGTCCAGGGTGATCTCGTCACGGACTCGACAAGCCGAGACGCATTGCGCTCCATACCGAACCACCGCGACGCGAGCCAGGCCATCGGGGGTCACCAGGCGCATTGCGAGCTCGCGGTCGGGCCGTTGCAGTGACTGCACCACTGCGGCGAGTTCCGTTCCGACTTCGCCGGCCGACAGCAGGCCGCGCTCGGTCAGGCTCCGGGAGGCCTCGCCCATGGCCTCGGCCCGTGCCGTCTGTGTGGGGTGGCGTGACCGCAGGTTCAGCACCACCGGCAGGGCCTGGACACCGAGACGCGCTGCCAGAACGTGCAGTTCGTCATCGGTGACGGCGAACTGCGGAGCGAGCGAGGCCGTCATATGTTGAGCCCCCGGTCGACACCGATCACCGGGGGAGTGACCCAACCGTTGTCCACCGCTTCGAGCGTGCGCTCCGGTTCATCGGCGAAGCCCTCGCCTGCGGGTGCCTCGGGGGCGGTGAACTCGTCGAACACCGCGGTGTCAGGACCCCAACTGACATTCGACACCATGAACGGTGCGTCGTTCTGCTGCGCGGCTGGAAGCCAGGATTGTCCGGCGTCGGAAACTCCCGCCCCCGGCTCGCCCGCACCGTCCAAGGTCGCCGCGGGTTGCACCGATTCGTACTCGCGTTGCTGATCACCGCGCCCCATGGCACCCATCGGCGCATAGGGCGCCCCATGCATCCCGCCCGCTCCCGCGGCTCCACCTGACCCGGCGAATCCGGTCTTCTGCAGAGCCTTTGGATCAGCGCTGGACTTGATGCCGGGGGCCAACATCGGGGCAAGGGGTGGTGGAGGCACCGCTGCAGCACCCCCGGCGGATCCACCGCCCCCGCCGGCGCCGCCTTCGCCACCCTGTTCGGCCTTGAGCGCATTGCCTTTTGACACCTGCGGGGGTAGGGGTTGTTCCCACGGCTGGGCCAGGGGAGCAGCCGCCTCCTCGTACTGTTGCATGACGGCCGCCGCGTTGGCCTGGTCAGCGGTGGCGGCCGCGTCGAACTCGGCGAACGACCCGGTCAGCACGGCCCCGTTGTACGCGGCCAGCGAGGCCATCATGTCCTGGGCGGTCTTCGCCTCGACGGCCTCTGACACACTGGGCATCGCCAGAACCGCCACGGTGTTGGCGACTGCGGCTTCCTCGGCGCGTTGACCGTTGCCCGCGGCGCTGAGGCTGATTGCCTGTAGCCACCGACCGAACTCCTCCAGGCGCCGTGCCGCAGCGTCGGAGGCCTGGCTGTCCCAGGCAGTCCGCAGGCGTGCCACCAGTTTGTCGAAATCGACGGAGATGTTTGCCAATTCGTTGGCCACGCGGATCCAGGCCGCACCGGCTCCGCCGACCGACGCCGGGCCGGGTCCCTCGGTGAGGTCGCGAGCAAGCTGCTCGGTGCTGCGCGACTCCCACGCAACGTCGGTGAACCCCACGCCCGGAAACCTCCCCTCGTCGACAGAAATCAGATGGTCGTGTGGATGATCAGCCGGCGAAGTCCTCGGAAGCGGCGATGTTGGACGAGTGGCCGCGCAGCGTGGCTGCCACTTCGTGAATCTCGGTCATTCCCTGATCGGCGGAGGTACCGAACGAAGCGTGGACCTCGTTGAGGGTCTGGGCAATTCGTTGCGAGACCTCGTCGCGGGCCGACGGTGTCACGGTGAGGTTGGGTGCCTCGTCGGTCATCACCCGCTGGACGCGGTTGGCGAGCTCGTCGAGCTGATTGCTGATCTCCTGGACCTCGGCGGGCTGAATGGACATACCGGGGTTGTCGGCCATGACGGTTCTCCTAACGGGCTGGCTAGATCCGGAGTTCGACGTCCGGGGTCTGATACGGGTCGGCCTCCCCGAGGACCGGGGGCGCCGCAGTGCCGAGATCGCCGACGATCTCGCTGCCTTGGTCGGTGGTGTGCAGGAACGATGCCGATGTGTGGTTGTTGCTCGATGAGGCATTCGCGCCCTGGCCGGCGCCCATCGCCCCCATGGGTGCGCCTCCCATCATGCCCGGCCCTGCACCACTCATCCGCGGTGCAGCTGATTGCGCTGGGGCACTGGTACTTTCCGCTTGCAGCATGGATGACATCGGTAGCGAGCGAGGCACTGCTGCGCCGCCGATCCCTCCGCCGGCACCGCCGACGCCCATTCCTGCTCCCCCGATCGCGGGGCCGCCCTCGGCGTCGGCGGCTTCGGCAGCGTCCGGTTCCATCGGGTCGATCGCGGGATTCGCGGCGGCCTGACTGGCCGCCGACGCTGCGCCGGTCCCCGCCTGAACGCCTGCCTCGGCACCTTTCATCGCCATCGGCATCAGCGAGGCCAGCCCGGCCAGTGACGAGGCACCCTCAGGTGCGGCGGTGATGCCGACCGGCGCACCGGCCGCGGTGACCTGGGCGGCCTGTGTCGCCAACGAAGCCTGCAGTTCGGTCATCACCTCGGCCGTGGTGGCAATTGCCTTGTTGGCCGCGGCGATTGCCGCTGCCCAGCCCCACGGAAAGATGATCATGGGCCCGATGGCCGCGATCGTCGCGGCGAATTCGGTGATGATCTCGATGAGCCTGACCCTGGCCTGGCCGACGTTGGCGGCGGCCGCGGTCAGGCTGCTGCCGAGGGCATCGGATTGGGCGCTGACCTCGGCCCCATCGGTGATCGCGGACGTGGTCTTGGCTGCAGCGGCCGTGCCGGACGCCCCCTGCCAGGCATCGCCCACTGAACTGACCGACTTCGACATGGAGCCACCGGTCGACTGGAGCATCTTGGAGATGGCCGGTAGCACCGTCGTCGGATCGACCCCTTCGAACATGCCGCTGCCCAACGTGCTGAGTGCGTCGGTGACGGGGCTGATCAGTGCGCTCGGGTCCATGGGATTGGCGGGCGGCTGCTGTTCGGGCTGGCCTTCGGGTGGCGGTTCTTCTGCCGGCTTTTGATCTGCAATTGGCGGCAAACCCAGGCGCTCGAGAATCTGCCGCACTGGCAAATTCAGAAAGTCTTGCAGGTTCAGTTCTTGAGCAGCGATAACCGGTGTGGCGTCGTAGCCGGGAACGTGTTGAGCTAGCTGGCCAACCGGGGTTACCGGCTGGGGAGGCAACACTGTGGGCATATGGCGTCGGGCCTAGGCGTTGTCGTTCGACAGGACGGCGGACCGGGCGCCTTCGGTGGCGACGCCGGTAGCGGCATGTATCCCGCCCACCAGCAGCGTGCCGGCCAGATTATGAGCCTGAGCTGGTCCGAATGCCGCCAGATAGACCGCTCCGATGGGACCGAGCGCAGCCGCCGCTGACATCAGCATGGCCGCGGAGTCGGCCGAACCGGCGGTGGTGATCGCGGCTCCGGCCGCTTCGTTGGCAGCGGAAAAGGCGGCCATGCCCGAAGGTTGGGCGGCGAAAATGTCGCTCATCGTGCTAATACCTTTCCAGCTGGAAGCGGAGCTGTGTGGGCACGAGACCAATAAACTATAGCGGCGCGAACCGCTTGCAGCTATTTGTATTTCGGGCCGAATAACGGTGCGTGAATCGTTCGTTTTGGTAATTAGAAGAACTGAGAGAATTGCTGGTCGCGGTGATTCCGGCGGGAGCGTTGGGTGCCTGGCAGTGGTACCGCGCAGGCCAGGCCCGGCCCGTTGGTCACAGTGGCGGAGGCGGCCCTGTTTGCCCGCGCGGTCGGCGATGGGGCGCGAGTGGAATGTGGTGTGCCGGCAACGGATCCGCACTCGTATCCGATCGACCTTGAGAAACGCCATGTGCCGTAACCGGTTTCGAATATCGGCAGCGAACGTCAATTAGTGCCGTCCATGGTGGGCTGGCAGGGGGGAACCCGGCGTGGTCTCGAATGAGCGAACTTCGGCCGGCTATCGTGGTGGCAACGAGCCGCTAACCCCCCGGTTCGAAAGTGCTGCCATCCCAACGTGTCAGCGGCGCCTGCTGGAGCTCCTGCATCCGCTGCGCGAACTCCTGGGACAGAAACTGCTGGCGGGAAGTGGCCACCTGCGCGGCGGCACCGGCGGTTTCGACGATCAGTTTGGCCAGTGCGTCGGCACCCAACTTGTGCGCAGCGGGTCCGAGCCACAGCCCGGTCATCGCACCCAAGCCGTCGACCTCGGCACTGACGTTGCCGTCACGACTGGTGACGCGCGCCGAAATCGATTGGCAGTGCTCATCCATGGCCTGCACGAGATCACGCTGCTTGCGGATGCGGCCGATCAGCGAGTCGGCAAGACCGCTCATACCGACCTGCCCCAGGTCGTCGGAAGACCGTCCTCGTCGCCGAGTACCTCGTCCTCTGCGCGGGCCAACTCGTCTTCGGTCGCCAGCTTCAGCGGATCGATCACCGAAGCGCTGTAACCCTTTTCGACCAGCTCACGCCTGCGCTCGACCTGAGCGCGGGCCGCCGACAACCGGCACAGTGCCACGATCTCGTCGGCCAACTGCGCAGGCGGCTTCTGCAACTCGACGGGGTCGAGGCGGAGCGCGACGGGCAGACCGCGTTCGGTGGTGCGCACCGAAATCGTTCCGCCAGCTGACTGCACCGGCTGTGCCATTCTGCTCAACTTAGTACACTCGCGGGCGAATCGCGGCTGACCGTGTAGTGAGGAGATGTGTCACCTCCGATGAGTGGATCCACCGATGCGCAGCGGGTTTTCGATGCCGGAGTGCTGTCGCTCGGCATTCCCATCGACGGGCTGGAGACTGAGCGCGACCTGCCGTACGCCGCGCTGGCGTTCCGGCGGGCCACAGAATACGACCCGGATATGTGCGACGCGTGGCTCGGCCGCGCAGCCACCGGCGACACCAGCCCCGAGGTCGTCTACCACCTGTACCGAACCAGCACACTCTCGTTGTTCCGCGAGCAGCGCCGACTCGGCCTACCGCAACGAGCGCTGAGCGGGCGCTTCCAGACCGGGCTGTACCTCGACTATCCGTTGAGTACCAAGACCGAGATGTGGCTTGCCTACGCGGCCAGCATGATTGGCGCCAAAGATTTCGACGAGGCTGAGCAGGTGCTCGACAAGCTGGAACAGGTCACGACGGCGCACGACGGCGACACCGGTGAGATCCGGGCCTACATTCGCGGCGTACTGCACTTCACCACCCAGCGCTGGCCGGACGTCCTCAGCGCGCTGAGCAAGTCGGGATCGTTCACCGACAGCTACATCGGCGCAGGCGCCGATCTGATGGTCGGATCGGCCTGCGCGCAGATGGGCCTGTTCGGGGAGGGCATCCGCCGGCTCGACCGGGCAATCGAAGGTCCGGTCCCCGGAGCGCGACGGGCAGCGGAGTTCTGCAAAGGGCTGACCCTGCGGGAGATGGGCGAAGAGCAGGACGCCCGGGTGATCTTCGAACGGATCTACAGCGAGGATCCCGGATTCGAGGCGAACGCAGCGGCCCTGGCCGATCCGAAGTACCGCCTGGTGATCACGTCGAAAGAGATCGTCGACTCGCGCTCCGAGCGCTGGGACCCGGCCAGCGTGCCGTCCGCGGAAGACCTGATGGCCGAGGACCTGTCAGAGCGTGGCAACGAATACCTGCGGGCAGCGCAAGAGGAACTGGACCGGCAGATCGGCTTGTCGGAGGTCAAACTTCAAGTCGCCAAACTGAAATCGGCGGCGATGCTGGCAAAGGTCCGTGGTGACAAGGGTCTCAGTTCCGCAGCGCGCAGCCTGCACCTGGCATTCACCGGACCGCCCGGAACCGGCAAGACCACGATCGCCCGGGTGGTGGCGCAGACGTACTGCGGGCTGGGATTGCTGCGCACGCCGAACATCGTGGAGGCCAAACGGCACGACTTCGTCGGCCAGCATCTCGGCAGCACCGCGATCAAGACGACCGCGCTGATCGACTCGGCGATGGACGGGGTGCTGTTCATCGACGAGGCCTACACATTGATCCAGACCGGGCTGTCCGGCGGCGACGCCTTCGGCCGGGAAGCGGTCGACACCCTGCTGGCCCGGATGGAGAACGACCGTGACCGCCTGGTCGTGATCATCGCCGGTTATGACGCCGAGATCGATCGCTTCCTGGCTTCCAACGACGGTCTGGCGTCACGGTTCACCAAGCGAATCCGGTTCGGCTCGTACGGTCCTCATGAACTCGGAGACATCGGAAAGCTGGTCGCCCGCACCAGGGACTCGGAACTTTCGGAGGCCGCCTACGACGAGCTGGTCAGTTCGTGTGTCGCGCTGTGCCAGAGCGAGGCCCTCGACCAATCGGGGCAGCTGCGCCCCGGGATCGATCTGGCCGGCAACGGCCGCTTCGTGCGCAACGTGATCGAGGCGGCCGAAGAGGAACGCGAATACCGGCTCAGCGAGGTCCACGGTACGAACCTGTCGGAGCTGGACGAGGCGCAGTTGATGCGGATCGAATTGCCCGATATGCAGGCGGCGCTCAAACAGGTACTCGGCATGACGGCATCGAGCTGACGGAGGGAAGTAGCCATGAACGACCGCGATGACGAGCGGCTCACGCTCGGCCCGCCGGAGCAGACCCCGTTCACATCCATCACGCCGGAAAGCGCCGCCGGCCAACGACCCTCGGTGGTGGTGAGCAATGGCGACCTCGGCCTGATCCGTGCGGCACCCACCCCGAAGTCGGGTTGGCGTAAGGCCGTGTACCGGGCCACCGGCATCAACCCGGGAGTATCCGAGCAGGAAGCCAGCCGGAAGTCACTCATCGACCGGGTCAACCAGCCGGTGGTCGGCGGGCCGTTCAACATCGCCCTGCTGTCCCAGAAGGGTGGGGTGGGCAAGACCACCACCACGGTCGGGCTGGGGGCCACCCTGGCGGCGACCCGCGGCGATCGGGTGATCGCCGTGGACGCCAACCCCGATTTCGGCACCCTCGCCCAGCGCGGACCCAATGAATGCGAGTCCACGGTGCGGGACGTGCTTCTCGACGACGGAATCTCGCGATACTCCGACATTCGGCGCCACACCTCGCAAAGCACGAGCCGGTTGGAGATTTTGGCGTCCGAGCGCGACCCGGCCACCTCGGAAGCCTTCTCGGAGTACGACTATCGCGGAGTGCTGAGCGTGTTGCAGCGCTTCTACAACATCATTCTGACCGACTGCGGCACCGGGCTGGTGCACTCGGCGATGGCGGGAGTGCTCGACGCCGCGGACGCCATCGTGATCGTGGCCTCGCCTGCCATCGATTCGGCACGCAGTGCCCTCGCCACATTGGATTGGCTTGAGCGCAATGGCTATTCACACCTGGTGCCCAAGGCGGTGGTGGTGGTCAGCGCCTCACGACCGGGTGCGCTCGGTCTCGACATGGGGCAGTTGTCGAGCCATTTCCTGCCAAGGGTGCGCGCCCTGCACGTGATCCCGTTCGACGATCACCTGGCCGAAGGTGCCGAGGTGGACCTCGGTTTCCTCAGTGGCCCGACCCGCCAGGCCTTCCTGGAGCTGGCTTCCAGCGTGGCCGACCTGTTCTCGGTGGCGCCGCAGGTCAAAAAGCGCGCCTGACCCGATTCACCTTGCGCGCCTGGCGATCACGATCTGCGGCAGGCTCAGCCCGTTGCGCAGGGTGACTTCGATCGACGGATCGGCGTGGCGGGCCAGGGCACGCAATGCCGACGGGCTGTAGCTGCGCAGCGAGCTGATGACGCCGTCGTGGGCGAACGGAAGCACCAGGGCCGCGGGCAACATCGTGGCCAGGCGCAGCAGGTGCAGTGGCGCCGGCGGTCGCGGTAGGTCGATGATCAGCAGGGTGTCGGCGACCCGCGTGCCCTCGGCGAACACCTGCGCGGCCTGCGCCGGGGGCAGGTGATGGAAGGACAAGGCGAACAACACCAGGTCGTAACTGCCGTCGGCGGCGTCGATCGCGGTGGCGTCCATCTGGCGGACCTCGGCCCGGGGATGGCTGCCGAGGTCGCCCGCAGCGATCCGGGCCACCGATTCCGGGTCGAGGTCGGTGACGGTGACATGCGCGGACGGATGGTCGGCCAGCAGTTGGCGCGACACTCCGCCGTGCCCGGCTCCCAACTCCAGGATCCGCGGATCGGGCACATCGGCCACCAGATCGAGCGCGATCGCCGCGAACCGCTGATGGTTCTTGAAGAACCGGCCGGTCCAGTCCAGGGCGCCGATCACCTGTCGTTTGGTCGAATCATCGACATCGTCGCGGTCGAGATACTCCAGCCGGTCGGTCTCCAACAGCCGGTCAAGGCACGAGGCGTCCGGCCCGCCACGGGGCATGCGATCGATATCGGTGGAGTCGGTGGCCATGTAAGCCATGATGGACGTTTCGGCGGGCAGGAGCGACAGCGACCCGGGAAAGGGGAACAGTGGCCGACTTCGTAGCTGCAATCGACCAGGGCACCACCAGCACTCGGTGCATGATCTTCGACCACGACGGCGCCGAGGTGGGTCGCCACCAGCTCGAACATCAGCAGATCATGCCGAGGGCCGGCTGGGTGGAACACAATCCGGTCGAGATCTGGGAACGCACCGCCTCGGTGATCATGACCGCGCTGAACAGGACGAACCTGGTGGCCGGGGATCTGGCCGCGCTCGGCATCACCAACCAGCGCGAGACCACGCTGGTGTGGAACAAACACACCGGCCGGCCGTACCACAACGCCATCGTCTGGCAGGACACCCGCACCGACCGGATCGCGGCCGCTCTCGACCGTGACGGGCGGGGCGACGTGATCCGGCGCAAGGCCGGGCTGCCCCCGGCGACCTATTTCTCGGCCGGCAAGATCCAGTGGATCTTGGAGAACGTCGACGGGGTGCGGCGCGACGCGGAGAACGGCGACGCGATCTTCGGCACCGCCGATTCCTGGGTGACGTGGAACCTCACCGGCGGCTATCGCGGCGGTAGCCACGTCACCGACGTCACCAACGCCAGTCGCACCATGTTGATGAACCTGGAGACCCTGGACTGGGACGACGAACTGCTGTCCTTCTTCTCGATTCCGCGGCAGATGCTTCCCGAGATCAAACCGTCGTCGTATCCGGAGTCCTTCGGGATCACCCGCGACGATGGGCCGCTGGCCGGACAGGTGCCGGTGACGGGGGTGCTCGGTGATCAACAGGCCGCCATGGTCGGTCAGGTGTGTCTGGAGCCAGGTGAGGCCAAGAACACGTACGGCACAGGAAATTTTCTGCTTCTCAATACCGGCGAGAAGATCGTGCGCTCGGACAACGGGCTGCTGACCACGGTCTGCTACCAGTTCGGCGACGCGAAACCCGTTTATGCGCTTGAGGGTTCGATTGCGGTGACCGGGTCGGCGGTGCAGTGGCTGCGCGATCAGCTGGGCATCATCAGCGGTGCGGCGCAGAGCGAGGCGCTGGCCCGGCAGGTGACCGACAACGGTGGCGTCTACTTCGTCCCGGCGTTCTCCGGCCTGTTCGCGCCGTACTGGCGTTCGGATGCCCGAGGCGCGATCGTCGGGCTGTCGCGCTACAACACCAACGCGCACCTGGCGCGGGCGACACTGGAGGCGATCTGTTACCAGAGCCGCGATGTGGTCGACGCCATGGACGCCGATTCCGGTGTGCACCTTGAGGTTCTGAAGGTCGACGGCGGCATCACCGCCAATGCGCTGTGCATGCAGATCCAGGCCGACGTGCTCGGGGTCGATGTGGTCAAACCCGTCGTCGCCGAGACCACCGCCCTGGGTGCGGCCTATGCCGCCGGTTTGGCGGTCGGGTTCTGGGAGAACGCCGACGACCTACGGGCCAACTGGCAGGAAGGGCAACGCTGGAGCCCGCAGTGGGATGACGAGGCGCGACAGTCCGGTTACGCGGGTTGGCGCAAAGCCGTTGAGCGCACGTTGAACTGGGTCGACGTCTAGCGACCCACTGAGATCTCGCACTTCTTGAGGATGGGCCGAAGTTCGTCTTCGTACTGCTTGCCGAGCAACACGTGCTGGGCCTTGTCGTTGTTGCGGACGGATTCGGCGATCTGCCCGGCCAGCTCACCCATTCGGTGCGCGTGCTGAGCGACCTCGCCGTCGGTCACCTGATCGGCCTGCTCGCGGATGATCTTGGCCCAGTCGGCGAAATCGCCCACTGTCGGTCCCTGGTTGCCCTGCATGGTCGGCATGAGTGCGCCCCAGCTGTCGAGGCTGGCCTGGACCAGCGGGTCGACCTGACGGCAGCCCTTGTTGCCGGTGTAGGTCAGCGCGGTCATCCCGACGATCACCAAGACCGAGCAGGCGGCCGCGGCAGTCGCGATGGCCTGGATCCGGGGCTCGGCGTCGGGGACGCGTCGGCGCCACATCACATGGGCGAGCACCACGGCGGCCACGCCGACCACCGTCATCACGGTGGCTTCCACCCAGCTGCCGACACCGGACGCCGAGCCGATGGCGCCCAGCGTCGCGGCGGCGGCGAGCAGGACCAGAAGCCACTGCCAGATGCCGCGCCGACGCTCGTAGGCGTCGGCGTCACGGAATTCGAGTCCGATCACCGCGCCGGCCGCGGTCAACACTGCAACGACGGCCGGCGCGAGGGTTGTGACGAGGCTGCTCACGAGGGCAGCCTACGGGCTGCTAATCCTCGCCGAGGATCTGGTAGATCTCGCGGCGGGCGTTGTTGACCACGTCGAGGATGCGTTGCTGCTGGTCCTCGCCGGCGGCGAAGGCGGACTGGCCGACCGCAGCCATCAACTGGCTGACGGCGGTGTGCAGGTTGACCGCGGCGGGATCGGCGTCATCGGTGATCTGCGCCCACGGCGGGGTCTGGATCTGTTCTGCGGCCTGCCGACCCTCTTCGGTCAGCTCGAACGTCTTTTTGCTGCCCTCGGATTCGGTCGGGACGATCAGGCCCTCGTCGACCAGCAATTGCAGCGTCGGATACACCGAGCCGGGGCTGGGCTTCCACAGGTTGTTGCTGCGGCTCGCGATTTCCTGCGTCATCTCGTAGCCGTGCATGGGCCGTTCGGCCAGCAGGGTCAGGATGGCGGCACGGACGTCGCCGCGTCGCCCGCGTCGTCCGCCGCGGCCACGATGGCCGCCGAACGGTCCGCCCATGGGGCCGCCGAGCGGTCCCGGTCCGAAACCGAAGCCGAATCCTCGCGCGCCGCGCGGATCGAAGTTGAAGCCGGTCTGGCAATTGGGGTCGATGCTCTGCTCGCGGACCGCTTCTGCCTGTGCGCGCATCTGCTCGCGCAGGTCGCGGCGCGCGGCGCGGGCCTGGCGGAACATCGTGCGGGCTTCTTCGCGTCCGAGAGGTACGAAACCGAAGCCGCTTGGTGAATTGAATGGGTTGGTCATCGGGGTGATTCCTTCGTTGTCGTAGAGGTGCGCTGTCCGCGTTTCCGATGCGTCAACGATATATCGGAATCTATCGCTTGTCGATAGTCTGCCCACCGCTAGAGCGGCGCTGCGGTCGTTGTGCGTTGCCAATCGCGACCGCAGCGTCACTTTCGCGATCAAACCGCCCGATGCTCATTCGGGCTGATCCCATATGAGCGTTTGAACGCGCTGCTCAACGCAAACGGTGTGGAGTAGCCGACCTGCCGGGCCACGGCGGCGATCGTTGCCCCGCTGTCGCGCAACAGGTCGGCCGCCAGCGCCAGGCGCCACCCGGTGAGAAACGCGATCGGCGGCTCGCCGACCTGCTCGGTGAACCGCCGCGCGAACACCGCGCGCGAACAGCCCACTGCTGCCGCCAGATTCGAAACCGTCCACGGGTGGGACGGATTGTTGTAGATCAACTTGAGCGCGGGGCCGACCACCGGATCCCGCTCGGCCTGCCACCACGCGGGCGCATTGCCGTCCCGGTCGAACCATGTCCGCAGCACGCCCATCAGCAGCAGGTCGAGTAGGCGATCGAGGTAGGCCTCCTGCCCGGCGCCGTCGCGACCGGCCTCGATCGACAGCACATCGATCAGGGGCGTGTCCCACTCGGCGGCGCGCAGCACCAGCACGGCGGGCAAGGCATCGAGTAGGCGCGCGCTGACCTCGCTGCGGCCCTCGTAGGCGCAGACGATCGACTCCGATGATCCGATCGCGCTGTTGCCCCAGCTGCGCAGGCCCAGCGACATCTCGAAATGCAGGTCTTCACCGGACCGGGTGGTGCAGCGCTGACCGGGATTGATGACGATGCTCGGGGGAGTGGCCGGATCGTCTGCGAACACATAGTTTTCGGTACCGCGCGTGAGTGCTACGTCGCCCTCGCCCAACCGGAAGGTGCCGCTGCGCTCGGCGACGATGACGGCTTCACCACGGGTTTGGCAGATCAGCGCCAGCGGTGCCTCGTCGCGGATGGCGAGCGACCACGGTGGATCCATGCGCAGCCGCAACACGAACGCGCCGCGCGCGCGTACGCCGTCGAGCAGTCCGACGAGGGCGTCCACGACCGTAGGGTAACGCTCAGCCCGGTTTGCGGGCCTCGATCAGGTGCCGCGATGAGTGCGCGACGAACACGCCGTCGGCCTGGATCTGGCGATGCAACGCGGCGAGTTGGTCTCGATAGGCCGCGACGGTGAACCCGGGCACGATCCAGATCACCTTGCGCAGGAAATACACCACGGCGCCGATGTCGAAGAACTCCATCCGCAGCCGCTCGGCACGCAGGTCGACGATGTCGAGGCCGGCATCACGGGCGGCGGCGCACTCGACATCGGGGTCGCGAGCCCGCCGCGCCTGCGGCTGCGGGCCGAGAAAGAACTCGGTGAGCTCGAAAACGCTTGCCGGACCCACATGTTGGGCCAGGTAGGTGCCGCCGGGGGATAGCACTCGGGCGATCTCGCCCCACCACACGGTGGCCGGGTGCCGACTGAGGACCAGTTCGAACGCCGCATCGGCAAAGGGCAGCGGAGGCTCGTCGGGGTCGGCGACCACGACGACACCGCGTGACCCCAGCAGCCGTGTCGCACGCGCGAGGTTGGGCGGCCAGGACTCGGTGGCCGCCATGGTCGGTGGAAACACCGCGGCTCCGGCGAGCACCTCACCGCCACCGGTCTGGATGTCCAGCGCCGAGGACACCGTCGCCAACCGATCGCTCATCAACCGCTGATAACCCCAGGACGGCCGGGCTTCGGTGGCTCGGCCGTCCAGCCACGAGAAGTCCCAGCCGTCCACGCAGGCCGCGTCGGCCTCGGTCACCAACTCGTCGAACGTCATCAGCCCATCCTGGCAGGGGTGACCGGGCGAGACGCTCACGTATGAGATCGGGAGTCTCGACCATGGAACGTCTCGCCCCAGCGTCGTTGACTCAAGCCATGACCATCAACCCAGTCGTCGTCCTCGCCGCCGCAGCAGCCATCGGCAGCGCCGCCGCCGGTGGAGTCGTCTACGCGTTCTCCACCTTCGTGATGCGCGGCCTCGACCGCGCCGGTCCGGTTGACGCCGTCACCGCCATGCGCGGCATGAACGCCGAAGCGAATGCCAACGCGCCCTTCCTGCTATTCCTGCTCGGTTCGGCGCTGCTGTCGCTGATCGTCGGGGTGACCGCGGTCGCCCAGATCGGCCGGCCGGGCAGTTGGCTCTTGTTAGCCGGCGCGATCTTCGGCGTCCTCGGCGTACTCGTCACGATGTTGTTCAACGTGCCGCTCAACAACCACCTCGACCAGATCGATCTGGCCGACGCGGCCGCCGAATGGCAGACCTACTTCACCAACTGGACCGCCTGGAACCACGTGCGCACCGCTTCGGGGTTCATCAGCGCTGTGCTGTTGCTCGGCGGGCTGGTTCACCGTTGAACGCTGGTCAACCCGCGCAAGCCGTATGGCCAGTTTTCACACGCAATTTTGCCGATCACGCGTCATAACTGGCCGCCGGGCGTCAACTCCGGTGAGCCTGCCTGCGGAACGCCGCCGCCACGATCGCGGCCGCCGTCAGCGCCAGTGTCGCCGCGATGACCGCGGTCGGGGCGATGCCGGAGTCGAACGCCGTGCGGGCCGAATCCAGCAGGTGCTGCCCGATTTCCGCGGGAAGATCCGCGGCCACCGAGGTGGCACCGCCGATGCTCTCTCCGGCGTCGGCGGCCTGCGTGGGAGTCAACCCGACGGGCACCCGGATGTTGTTGCGGTAGAACGCCGTGAAGATCGTACCCAGCGTGGCGGTACCCACCACTGCGCCCAACTCATACGCGGTCTCCGAAACCGCCGACGCTGCACCGGCTTTCGCCGCGGGCACCGAAGCGACGATGGTGTCGTTGGACACCGTCTGCGAGACGCCGACACCGAGCTCGAGCACCACGAACGATGCGATCACCGCGGCCACCGACAAATCGTGACGGAAAGCCAGGATCAAGACGAATCCGGCCGCGACGAACACCAGGCCGAAGATCATCAGCTTGTCCGGGGCAAACCGCCTGGCGGCCTTGACCACCGCCAGACCGGCGATCATCGACACCACCGCACCGGGCAGCGTCACCAGACCCGCCGCCAGCGGCGACAGGCCGAGCACCAACTGCAGATGCTGCGAGATGAAGAAGATGAACCCGATCAAGCCGACGATCGACAGGAAGTTCGCCAGGATCGAGGCGCTGAACGGAGCATACGAGAACAGCCCCATGTCGAGCATCGGCGTGGCACTGCGGTTCTGCCGGCGCACGAAGAGCACGCCGGAGACGATGCCGATCACGAACGCCGCCACGACGCCGCCCGAGAACCCGTCGTGGGCCGCGGTCTTGATCGCCCATACGAACGGCAGCATCGCGGCGAACGAGAGCGTGACGCTCAGCAGGTCCAGCGGGCCCGGATTCGGGTCACGAGATTCCGGCACCAGCCGCGGCCCCAACACGAGCAGCGGCAACAGAATCGGCACCGCCACGAGGAACACTGAGCCCCAATGGAAATGCTGCAGCAGTGCGCCGCCGACGATCGGCCCCAGCGTCGAGCCTGCCGTGAAGCACGAGGCCCAGATCGCGATCGCGAGCCGGCGTGACGACGCCTCGGTGAAGATGTTGCGGATCAGCGACAGTGTCGAGGGCATCAGCATCGCGCCGAAGACGCCGAGCGCCGCGCGGGCCGCGACGAGGTAGGCCGCGCTGGGAGCGAAAGCCGCGGCGGCCGATACGACGGCGAAACCGCTGGCGCCGATGAGCAGCAGGCGGCGCCGTCCGAACCGGTCACCGAGGCCGCCCATGGCGACCAGCAGCGCGGCCAGCACCAGCGAGTAGACGTCGACGATCCACAGCTGGGTGGATGCCGCGGGACGGAAATCTTCGGCGATCGCCGGCAGCGCGAACGCCAGCACGGTGTTGTCGATCGCGATCAGCAGCACCGGCAGCATCAAGACCGCGAGCGCCATCCAGGCACGTTTCGGGGTCGGCGTCACAGCCGGGCCGCCGTCGAGGCAGGTAGACATTTGGGGTTCTCCAGGCGAGAGAGGGATCAGCCGCGCGGGAGTTGGATGGTGCCCGCGGTCAGGCTGGTCATGATGGCGTCGACGATTTGGTGGCGGGGGGTGCCGTCCTGCTTGGCAGCTTCATAGCCGGCCAGCAGCAGCGCCCAGAACACCCGCCGGGCCCATCCTGGGGGGTATTCGGGCCTGTCGACCGAGGCTCGGTTGAGCACCTCGACTATCGCCTCATCGCCGGTGTCCAGGTAGGCAGCCAGCTCGGGGTCGGCCAGGATCGTCGGCTCGCTGTAGACGAACAGCACGATCGGGCCGAGGTCGAGCTGGCTTTCCACCACCCGGCGCAGTGCCGCATCGACGGGACCGTGCATCGGGTCCGCGCGGTCGATTTCGGCATTGCTGAGCTCGTGGACGTGCCGGGCCAGGGCGCGCAACAGGTCGGTGCGCTCCGGGTAGTACCGGTGCACGGTGCTGCGGCCGACATCGGCGGCGGTCGCGATATCGCTGAGCGAGGCCGTTGCATTGTCGGCCAGGACCGTCATCGCGGCATCGAGGATCGCCTTGCGGGTGCGCTCACGCGGCCCGCTGTGCGTCGATGCCGAACTGGTCATGGATCAAAATGTAGCACGGACGGGCCAAAATGAGACAGTGATGTCCCACACGCTAGCTGGGTGGAGTGAACCCACTGCTCGGAGGTGGTGGTGAGTAGCTCGGGTGGGGCGCCGGATACGCCACAGTGGCGGCGTGTGGCATCAGCCGGGCCAACGCGCGACGGTGCCGTTCGGCCAACACCGCGGCCAACACATATTCGGCCGGCGCGCCGGGCGGAGGTGGGGGTGAGATGCACGAGACGACCTCACCGAAGATCCGCTGCCCCATCTCCTGGCGTATCCGCGGATCGAGCTGCGCCGACCGCGACAGGAATTGCCTGGCCAGCTCGGCCCGGTCCGGGCCGAGGCCAGACAACTCCAGCGACGCGGCCCACCACGCCAGCGCCGGCGGCATGACCGGCGGCGGTTTCAGCTTGGGTCCGCGCTCACTGATCACCACGGTGCCGGCGAAGATGTCGCCGAGCCGCTTGCCCTTGGCCGACAACAGGCTGCAGATCACCGCGGGGCCACCGGTGAGCATCCAGATCTCGACGAATCCGGCCAGCCCGCGAAACAGGGCCTGGCGAAATCGTTCCGGCCCGCCGTCGTCGGCCACCACCCGCAGGCCCAACGCCATCTTGCCCAGCGACCGGCCCCGGGTGGCGGTCTCCATCACCACCGGATAGCCCACCAGGGTCAGCACCGTGAAGATGATCAGGATCGCCGCCGACAGCGCGTCGTCGAACTGGGTCAGGGTGATCGACCACAACAGCACCCCGACCACGTACCCGACGGCGATCACCACGATGTCGATCAGGGCGGCCAGCGTGCGTACCGGCAACTGGGCGATCGCCACATCGAGGACGACGGCGTCCCCGGTGACCACCGGCGCGGGTTGCCAAACCATACCGACACACGCTACCCACTACGCTTTGCCAGGTGGATGTCGATGCGTTCGTCGTGGCCCATCGCCCCACCTGGGACCGGTTGGAGCAGTTGGTGAAACGGCGCCGACGGTTGACCGGCGCCGAGGTCGACGAGCTCGTCGACCTCTATCAAAGGGTCTCCACCCATCTGTCCATGGTGCGATCGGCCTCCCAGGATTCGGTCCTGGTCGGGCGCCTGTCGGGGCTGGTGGCCCGGGCTCGCGCCGCGGTGACCGGTGCGCACGCCCCGCTGTGGCGGGAATTCGTCCGCTTCTGGACGGTGTCCTTCCCCGTGGTGGCCTACCGTTCCTGGCGCTGGTGGCTCGGCTCGGCGGTGGCCTTCTTCATCGTCGCCGTGGCGGTGGCGTTGTGGATATCGGGCAACCCCGCCGTGCATTCCGCCATCGGAACCCCCAGCGAGATCGACGAATTGGTCAACCACGACTTCGAGTCGTATTACAGCGAGCACCCGGCCGCGTCGTTTGCCTTGCAGGTCTGGGTGAACAACTCCTGGGTGGCTGCGCAGTGCATCGCCTTCGCGATCCTGCTCGGACTACCCATTCCCTACGTGTTGTTCCAGAACGCGGCCAACCTCGGGGTGAACGCAGGGCTGATGTTCAGCGCGGGCAAGGGCGATCTGTTCCTCGGCCTGATCACCCCGCACGGTCTGCTCGAGCTGACCGCGGTGTTCCTGGCCGGCGCGGTGGGGATGCGGCTCGGCTGGACGGTGATCGCCCCCGGCGACCGGCCACGCGGGCAGGTGCTGGCCGAACAGGGCCGGGCAGTGGTCGCGGCCGCGATCGGACTGGCCGTGGTGCTGCTGGTGTCCGGTCTGATCGAGGCATTGGTGACGCCGTCGCCGCTGCCGACCTGGATGCGGATCGGCATCGGCATCCTCGCCGAACTGGCCTTCCTGGGCTACGTGATCCATTTCGGACGCAAGGCCGTGCGGGCCGGCGAGACCGGCGACCTCGACGACGCCCCCGACGTGCTCCCCGTGGCGTAGCCCGTTAGTTCGCGAACGACTCCACGTGGTCGATGGCCGCGGTCAAGGCGTTCTTCAGTGGGGTGACGTCTCGCCGGGCCTGAGTGAGCAGCATTCCGCCCTGGAACGCGGCCAGTAGGAGATCCGCCAGCTGCGTGGGGTCCGCGTCCGCGTTGATGCGACCGAGGTCCCGCATGCGTTGCAGTCCATCACGGAAGATGTCGCGCCACCGATCGAACGCGCGGGACAACTCATCGTGAACGTCCAAGTCCGACTTGATGATTTGGCTTGCGAGGGATCCCAGCGTGCAGCCGTCCCGATAGGCGCCTTCATGGCCGACGTAATAGTCCACCCAGGCGCGAAGTGCGTCGATGTTGTCGAAGCCGGCGAACTGTTCACTGCCGTAGAAATTCATCACCCGCTCGGCCTGCCATTCGATCACAGCCAGGACGAGGCTCTCCTTGGTCGGGAAATAGTGATTGAGCTGTGAGCCGCTGATGCCCGAGATGCGGCGAAGTTGTTCGTTGTTGGTCGCAGCGACCCCGTTGGCGTGGATGAGTTCCGCAGCGTTCTCGAGGATGCGCGCCCGGGTCGCCAGCCCCTTGCTGGTGAGTTTTTTCGGCTCCTGCGCTGCGGTTTCCGCTCTCATGGGCACGATCATATCAAAAATGGGCTTGACAGCCCACTATTGCATGCTGTTCACTTCGGAAGTGGGCTGCGCAGCCCAAAAAATACATCCATTGGAGGTTGATCTGCCATGACACGCCTGACCACTCCCGCCCCCGAAGACATCACCGCTGCCGCGCAGAGCACCCTGGACAGGGTCGGCAAGCAGTTCGGCTTCGTCCCGAACATGTTCGAGATGCTGGCGTCGAATCCCGCGGTCCTGGAGATCGTCACCACGCTGCAGGGTGCTCTGGGGCGGGTTCTGGACGCCAAGACCCGGCACACCATCGCGCTGGCCGTGTCCGAGGCCAACGGCTGCGAGTACTGCCTGGCCGTGCACTCGTACATGTCCGCCGAACTCGGCGGACTGTCGAGCGACGACATCGCTCTGGCTCGCTCCGGCGGCTCGGTCGATCCCAACCGTGCCGCCGTCGCCCGGTTCGCACAGCGGCTGATCGAGACCCGCGGTCGGGTTGCCGACATCGACCTGACCGCCGTGCGAGGTGCCGGGTACAGCGACTCCCAGATTCTGGCAATCGTGGCCGTGACCGTGCAGACCCTGCTGACCAACTACATCAACAACGTCAACCAGACCGTCATCGACATCCCGACAGCCGCCGCCTGACTCCCAAACCCTGTGCGCAGAAAGCGAATAAACATGAACCTCGACAACCTGATGGGCAAGCACCTCACGCGGTACTTCGACAACAGCAGGACCATCCCCGACGAATCACTGCAACAGCTGCTGAAGTTCCTGCGCTCTACGCCGTCATCGGTGAACATCCAGGCCAGCCGGTACCTGGTACTGGCCACGTCCGAGGCCAAGGAGTTGCTCGCGAACAATCTCGGTGAGCGATTCAAGGACAACGGCGAGAAGATCACCAGCGCTTCGCACGTCATCGTCTTCACCACCAAGGCCGACACCTCCGACGGCCACCTGGAGGAAGTGTTCGCCAAAGAGAAGGCCGACGGCCGATTCGCCGACCCGGCAAAGCAGGCGCAGTGGGAATCGATGACCCGCGACTTCCTCAACCTACGCACCTACGGCTACAAGGATCTGAGCCACTGGATGGAGAAACAGGCCTACCTGGCGCTGGGTATGACGATGATGGCGGCCGCCGAACTCGGCTTCGACGCGACGCCGATGGAAGGGTTCGATCCGGCCAGCGTGGACACCGCATTCAAGATCCGCGAATCCGGATACACCACCACGGTACTGCTGGCGCTGGGCTACCCGGACCCGGCGAAGACGTACTCCAATGCGATATCGCGCCTTGGTGCCGACCGCATCTTCACCTTCCTCTGAGCCATACCCCTTCCCCCGAAAGGAATCTGAAATGACCGCCAAAACCGACGCCTTGACCACCTTGTGCCAGAACAACGTCCCGATCGTCAGGGCGACCGCACACATCGTCGCCCGCTACGGACTGGCCATCGTCATCGGCTGGATCGGAATCTTCAAATTCTGTTCGTACGAAGCACTCAACATCCAACCGCTGGTCGCCAACAGTCCCTTCATGGGTTGGCTCTACAACGTGTTCAGTGTTCAGACATTCTCATCCATCCTCGGTGTCGTGGAGATTGCCACCGCCATCCTGCTGATCGTCAAACCGTGGTATCCGAGGATTTCCCTGCTGGGGAGCGCGCTGGCGATTGTGCTCTTCGTGACTACGTTGTCGTTCGTACTCACCACGCCGGGCGTGGGCGAAGGGTCGGCCGGAGGCTTCCCGCTGTTGTCCATGACCGGGCAGTTTCTGATCAAGGACATTGTGCTGCTGGGAGTTTCGATCTTCACCCTGGCAGATACCATGGAGGCGATATCCCGGCGTGCGGTACGCGCCGGACGGTGAGAAATCGAGCGATGAGGGCGTCCCGGCAAGCCTAGAGCTTGCCGGCCGCTTTCATCGCCAGATAGTGGTCGGCCAGGGCCGGCGCCAGATCCTCGGGACGGGCATCGACCACGTCGACGCCGTGTCCGCGAAGCCGCGACGCGATCGCCCTGCGGTCATTGCGGGCCCGCTCGGCAGCGGCGGCGTCATACACCTGCGCGGCGTCGGAACGGCCGGCCGCCAACTGATCCACCCGCGGATCGGCGACCGCGGCCAGCAGCACCTGATGACGCGCCGACAGTTGTGGCAGCACCGTCATCAACCCCTCATCGAGAGCCGAGGCATTGAGATCGGTCAGCAGCACCACCAGCGCCCGGCCCCGCACCCGTCGCAACAACGTCGAAACCATCGCGGTGGCATCGGATTCCACCAGCGCCGGCTGCAACGGTGCCATCGCCGCGACGAGCGAGGCCAGCAGCTCGGTGCGTGACGCGCCCCAGACCCCGGCGCGGGCCGCCCGGTCGATGGCCAGGAAATCGACATGGTCCCCCGCCCGCGAGGCCAGCGCCGCCAACAGCAGCGCCGCGTCCATCGACCAGTCCAGTCGCGGCCACCCGCCCGGATCCAGTGCCGTCGGGTCCACCCCGACCCGGCCGGCCGAGGTACGGCCGGTGTCGAGCACGATCACCACGCGCCGGTCGCGTTCCGGGCGCCAGGTGCGTACCACCACGTCGGCACGCCGCGCGGTAGCCCTCCAGTCAATCGATCGGACGTCGTCGCCGACGACATACTCACGCAGCGAATCGAATTCAGTGCCCTGGCCACGGATCAGCACCGGGATCGCCCCGTCCAGCTGCCGCAGCCTGGCCAGCCGCGACGGCAGATGCTTACGCGACAGGAACGGCGGCAGGATACGTATCTGCGCGGGCAGCGGCTGCGAACGTTGACGGCCGGCCAGGCCCAGCGGGCCGACCGAACGCACCGTGACCAGCTCGCTGCGTTGGTCGCCGCGGCGGGCCGGGCGCAGCCGGGTGGACAGGGAAAGCTGCTGCCCGGCACCGATGTCCACCTGATGCGCGCGGGGCTGCGCCGTCGCGCTGGGCGGCCAGCCGTCGCGAATCGCGCCGCGCAGTGTCCGCCGTCCGGTGTTGTGCACGGTGAGCACGGCATCGACGGTCTGCCCCAGGCGTGCGGTCGAATCACCGCCACGGGCCAGCTGCAATCCCCCGATCCGGCCGGCCAGCGCCACATCGGCAGCCACGGCTGCGGCCAACAGTGCCGCCAGCGCCGCGAAAGCCGTTGCCGGCCAGGGGGCCAACCCGATCGGCAGCACACAGATCAGTGCCACCAGACCAGCGCGGCCGGTGAGAACCATCAGCGCGGCACCGGAACGGCGGCCAGGATGCCGTCCAGCACCCCGTCGGCGGTAGCGCCCTCCAACTCGGCCTCCGGGCGCAGCGCCACCCGGTGGCGCAGCGTGGACCGCGCCATGGCCTTGACGTCATCGGGGGTGACGTAGTTGCGTCCGGACAGCCACGCCCACGACCGTGATGTGCCCAGCAGCGCGGTCGCGCCGCGCGGTGACACACCGAGCTGCAGCGACGGGGAATGCCGGGTGGCCCCGACGATGTCGACGATGTAGCCCAGCACCTCGTCGCCGGCCAGCACCTGGCGTACCGCATCGCGACCGGCCGCCAGTTCGGCGGCGCCGGCCACCGGCTGAACGGCCGACAGGTCACGCGGATCGAAGCCGTGCGCGTGCCGGCCCAGGATCGCGATCTCCTGATCCCGCGGCGGCAGCGGCACCGTGAGTTTGAGCAGGAAGCGGTCGAGCTGCGCCTCGGGCAACTGGTAGGTGCCCTCGTACTCGATCGGGTTCTGGGTGGCCGCCACGATGAACGGGTCGGGCAGCGGCCGCGGGGCGCCGTCGACGCTGACCTGACGTTCCTCCATGGCCTCCAGAAGCGCCGCTTGGGTTTTCGGTGGCGTCCGGTTGATCTCGTCGGCCAGCAGCAGGTTGGTGAACACCGGCCCGGAGCGGAATTCGAACTCCGCGGTCCGCGCGTCGTACACCAGCGACCCCGTGACGTCGCCGGGCATCAGGTCCGGGGTGAACTGCACCCGCTTGAACTCCAGCTGCAGGGCCGCGGCCAACGTGCGCACCAGCAGGGTCTTGGCCACACCGGGCACCCCCTCCAACAACACGTGCCCGCGGCACAGCAACGCCACCACCAGGCCGCTGATCACCGCGTCCTGGCCGACCACCACCTTGGCGATCTCGTTGCGCAGGGCCAGCAGGGCTTCACGGGCATTCTCGGAGGTGGGCTGAGTCACGAGTGGGCGACCTGCCTTTCGATGTCGTCGAGTTGGTTTGCGAGATGGACGAGTTCGGCATCGGTCGCCGGTGGCGGGCCGAACAGGATGTGGCCGGCCGAGCCGGCAGACGTACCGGAGCCGGCTGAGCCGGCGGGCGTGCCGCAGCGCGCGGCGACGGCAGCTGCGACGGCGTGCGGCGGCGCCGCCGTGTTCAAGCCGAGCCTCGGCAGCAGTCGGCCCAGCGTCGCGGTGCGCAGCGCGTCGGCGGCCCGGCCACGTGCCCGCCGTGAGCGGTACAGCCGCCCACGGCCCTCGACAGTCTCCGAGGCGCGGACCACGACCGGCAGGGATTCGGCGACCAGCGGACCGAGGCGCCGGGACTGCGCCACCGCCAGCAACGCCACCACCAGACACAGCTGCAGGACGATCCACCTGACCTGCGGCGGAACCAGATCCGACAGCGTGCCGTCACTGCTTGAGCTGGACTCGAAATGCTGGGGTGCGTACCAGACCACCCGCGGCGCGGCGCCGGCCAGATTCATCGCCAGAGCGGCATTGCCCTCTTTGAGCAGGCGCGAGTTCGTCATGAAATCACCCGTGCCGACCACCGTGACGGTCCGGGACCCATCGTGGTAGCGGGCCAGCGCGCCGCCGTAGCAGAGGGTCACCGGGGTATCGCCGGCCGCTTCGTAGGTATCGGTGGTGCCCAGCTGCGTCCTGCCGGCCCGGTTTGCCTCGGGCAGTTCACAATCCGGCTCGCCGCCGCCGAATTGCGATGGCGTGCCTGCCCGCAGTCGCGGGGCCAGTTTCTCCCGAGTGAGTCCGATGGGCGCCACGAGCAGCAGGTCACCGGGCAGATGAGTCAACCTGCTGACGGTCTTGTCGCTGGCCAAAAACATCGTCTGCACCACCACCAGCAGGGTGTCGGGCCGGGCGGCACGCTGCACCTCGTCGACGTCGTCGGCGACGATCACGTCGACACCCTGGTCGCGCAACAGGCTGACCAACGCGTGCGTCCCCTCCGGTGAGGTGGACTCGGGATCCATCGCCCCGCCCGGGCGCGGTGCGGTCAGGTACACCGTCGCAACGGCCACCGCGACGACCACGGCCAAGGCCAGCAGCACCCAGCGCACGGTGCGGAAGTGCCCCCTCATGCGGGTACGACCTCGTCAAGGGTCGCGATCGCCCGATAGGCCGATTCGGTTCCCGGCTGCTCACCGTACGTGACGTCGTTGAAAGTGGTTGCCGCGCTGTGCAGTTCGGACGACAGAGCAGGTAGCGCGGTCGCGGCGTCGCGGGCGAGTTCGGTGGCGGTGCGACCCGGAACCGCGTTGAGTACTCCGGTCTCCTCAAGGTGGCGGGCCAGCGCACGGACCCGGTGCCGAATCGCGGCGGACCAATCACCTTGTGCGGCATGTCGTTCAGCGATCGCACGATGCTGTGCAGCGCTGAGTTCCTGGTCGCCGAACAATGCGGGATCCGCGGTGCGGGAGGTATGCATCGTGCGCCGAGCGATCCGCACCGCGGCCACCACGGCCACCACGGCCAGGATCACCAATACTGAGATGGTGAACCAGCCACCGGGAATCGTGGAGCCGGCGGCCGTGATCCGGTACAGCAAGTCGTTGAGCCACTCACCGATCTGATCGGTCGGTGAAGCCCGAGGGTAGATCGGCTTGGCCAATTCGTTCTGCGCGGCGTCGTGCG
Organism: Mycobacterium syngnathidarum; assembly: GCF_001942625.1. Taxonomy (GTDB): domain Bacteria; phylum Actinomycetota; class Actinomycetes; order Mycobacteriales; family Mycobacteriaceae; genus Mycobacterium; species Mycobacterium syngnathidarum. Next base: position 147,625 of record NZ_MLCL01000001.1, on the reverse strand, counting down.
CGGCGTCACGGTCGATGTCGATGCTCGTCACCTCAGATGTACCGCGGTAGCCACAGTTGATCGGCGGTCTCGACCGGTGCATCCGCGCCCGTCTGCAGCATCAGATCGAACGCCTCGGCCCGGAACCGGCGGTCGGTGTACAGCAGCACCACCACGCCCGCGCTGAACGGTGCGGTGACGATCTGACCGATCGCGGCGCCGACGGCACTCAGGATCAGGGCCGGCAGCGTTGGGCCATCGGCGACCATCGTGACGATCTGCCCCGCCACGTTGAACGGCGCGCCGACTCCCCACCCGATCACCGCGGCCACGATCGTGGCCAGCACCCAGATGCCGAACACTCGCCAGAAATCCTTGTTCACCAACGTGAACGAGCGCTTGATCGCCGCGACGATACCGAGATGCTCCAACACGATCACCGCTGGGGCGAACAGCAGAACCGTCGACACATAGAGCACGCCGAGCAACGCCAGTGGCAGCGACACCGCGCCCACCGCGAACGCGGCGAGGCCACCGACGAGGGTGCCCGCCCCGGCGATCGCGATGACGACGCCGGTGATGACGACGCCCAACGCCAGGGCCTGCAACGCGGTCAGCCCGATCAGTGTGGGTAACCGGCCGCGCAGCCGGCGCCAGGCCTCACCCACGGTGATGCTCGCACCGAACACCGAACGGCCGATCACCACCGTGAGCATGCCGCTGAGCAGCAATGAGGCCAGCGTCGTCACCACGATGCCGCTGAACGCAGCGGCGGCGAACACCGCGATGCTTCCGGCCGACGGGGACTCACCCTGCAACGTGGAGTCGAATTCGCCGAGCGCCGACAGTGGCCCGACTTGCAATGCGAGCGTGACGATCTGCGAAGCGAGCACGACCACGGTCGCCAGCCCCAGCGTGGCCTTTGGGTTGGTGCGGATATAGGCGACCGCGCCGTTGAAGATGTCGGTCAGGCTCAACGGACGTAGCGGGATGACGCTCCCTGCCGAAAAGTGCGCAAGGTGTGGCCGACCGCTCGTCATGCGCTCCATCCTGTCCTCCCACGTCGCCGGTCAGCAACTACGGTGAGGACATGCCGACCGAGATCATCGTGCGTGGATCGTTCTCCGCCTACCGGCCCCCCGAGCGTGCCACGGTCCACGCCACCCTCGGCTACGAAGGGCCGGCCATCGAGCCGGTGTACGAGCGGGTGGTCCGCGACCTGGACACGGTGAAATCCTCGATCACCCCGCTGCACGACCCCGACGCCGGCCCGGTCACCAGATGGTCGACCGGCCAGGTGCGCACCTGGGCCAACCGGCCCTGGAACAACGAGGGCAAGCAGCTGCCGCTGGTGCACCACGCCAGCGTCGACATCGAGGTCAGATTCAGCGATTTCACCGCGCTGTCGCAGTGGGTCGGCGGCCATGTCACCGAGACCGGTGGGTTTTCGTTGTCACGGATCGAGTGGGCACTCACGGCCAAACACCGAGACGAACTCGTCGTCGAGGTCCACACGGCGGCCGTGGCCGACGCCGTGATCCGCGCCCAGCGCTACTCCGATGCACTGGGCCTCGGACAGGTCCGGCCGGTGGCGATCGGCGATGCCGGCATGCTGGCCCGCCCACCCGAGGATGCGTCGTCCCCGCGGGCCCTGCATGCGATGGCAACCCGGGGCGGCGGCGCCCCCGAACTCGACTTCGCACCCGCCGATATCGAGGTCGCGATGTCGGTCGACGCGAAATTCGTGGCGGGCGAGGGCTGATCACGGCGTAGGTTGACGCTATGGCCGAGCTCAAGGACAAGCTGCGCGCGGATCTGACCGGCGCGATGAAGTCGCAGGACAAGTTGCGTACCGCGACGCTGCGGATGCTGTTGGCCGCGATCCAGGCCGAGGAGGTCTCGGGTAAGCAGGCCCGAGAGCTGTCCGACGCCGAGGTGATCGCGGTACTGGCTCGCGAATCGAAGAAGCGCGGCGACGCGGCCGAGATCTACACCCAGAACGGTCGAGGCGAGCTTGCGGCCAACGAGCACGCGGAAGCCCGTGTCATCGACGAGTACCTGCCCACCCCGCTGACCGACGCCGAACTCGCCGATGTCGCCGACACTGCCATCGCACAGGTCGCCGAACAGCTCGGGGAGCGCCCGGGCATGCGTCAGATGGGCCAGGTGATGAAGGCCGCCACGGCCATTGCGGCGGGCAAGGCCGACGGCGCGCGGTTGTCGGCCGCGGTAAAAGCGCGCCTCTGACGGACTCCGGGGAGTTTGAGGCGGTCGGCGGCGGGTATCTCAGGCGTATGCCAACCGGTAAGGGGATCTACGACGAAGAGCACCGCAAGAACAGCGGTGACGGCACCGACAAGCATGATCGGGTCAAGAACGTGCCGGAAGACACCCCGGACGTCGACGCCACCGAGAGCACCACCCAGGAACCGCCCGATTGAGCGCTACACACCGGCCGGGTCACTCGGCATCGCGCCCGACGCGGCTGCTGTGATAGGCGGCGCGGCGGACGTCGGCCAGCCAATGAGGTGCCAGCTGTACCCCGTCAGCCTCGTGCAGCGCGGGGTCGAAGGACACGTCGCGACCGTGCGGCAGCCTCTGGCGAAGCGACAGTCGAGCCAGAGGTTCGAATTCGCCGGTGGCGGGGGACTGTTCGATGTCGAACTGCAGCCCGCCACGCTCCAGTTGCCGGTTCACACTGTCCAGCGAAAGCCCGGCGCCGTCGAACTCGGTGGTGAGGCGGGCCCGCAGCCACCACAATTGGCCCTCGAATCGCAGTGGCATCACGCTCGAGAACGTGATCCCTGTCCAGGAATTGGCCGGCCACAACACAAACCGGTTCCCGGCCAGGGTCGAGGCCAACAGCACATCCCATGGCGTACCGGACAGTTGCGGTGGCATCCGCCAGGCCAGGCCGGCGATGTCCGGCACTGAATCCGGCGTCCCGATTCCTTTCGACAATCTCCCGACGATGTCGCAGGAGTAGAGCGGCAGGCCCCAGCCGGCGGGGGCGGTGCGCTCGAGACTGCCTCGCGCCAGCACGCCACTCGGGTGGAACAGGCGCCGGTGCCGAACCGCGGCACCGAGCTCGACCGGCAAGGACGCAATATCGGAGAATCTCATGCCACCGGCTGCCCGCGATGGCGGAGTTGCAAACGCGGCGGACTAGATTCGCCAGAGCGCTTCCTGGGTGACGCTGGCGATCAACGTGCCCGCGGCGTCGTAGAGCGAGCCACGCGCCAGGCCGCGGGAATCGTTGTGGTTCGCCGACTGCAATTCGTAGCGGTGCCAGCCATGGGGTGAGAACGGCCGGTGGAACCAGATCGAGTGGTCCAGGCTGGCGGCGAAACCGAGATCGGACCGCAGCGCCACCGTGGGCGGAAGCGCCGAGGGAACCGGCCCGAGATCGGACAGGAACGTCAGGGTGCAGGCCCGGATCAGCGGGTCGTCCTCGATCTCGGCCTGCGTGCGGATCCAGAACGGTGAGATCGCGAACTCGGAGTCATCGGAGGGCATGGTGCGCAGGTCGAACTTGTCACCGAAATCCATGATGTCGTGCTTGGGGGCGGCGGCGTCGAACTCCAGGACCGGCGGGGCGTCGGGGGACCAGTCCAGGCCGGGCTCGGGCTGATGGAATGACGCCATCATCTCCAGGATGACCTTGCCGTCCTGGCTGGCGGTGACGTGGCGGGTGGCGAACGCGCGGCCGTCGCGGGTGCGGTCGACGTGGAACTCGACGTCGGCGTCGTAGCTGCCGCCCCGGACGAAGTACGCGTGCAGCGACTGCGGCAGCTTGCCGTCGTCCACGGTGGCGCCGGCCACCGCCAGCGACTGCGCCGCGATCAGGCCGCCGAACAGCCGCCCAGTCGCGCCTCTGCGCGGTTCCCGAATGCAGAAGTCATCGCCGTCACGTTTGTACTGCAACAGTTCGGCGATCCAGCTCAGCGCGGCCATCGGCCGACGCTATCAACTGCTTGGTTGGGAGCTCGATCACACTCGGGCAAAATAGCGTTGGCCGTCGGATGCGAGCCGCCCGAACGCTGCCCTGACCACCGGCGCCAGGCCCTTGAACGGGATCGCGAACAGCGGCTTCGGCTCGATCGCCACGATCCAGGTGAACTGCGTCTGCCCGTCACCGGCGGGCTCCACCAGGTAGTCCTCGGCGAACCGGCGCAGCGACGGAATGTTCGCGTGATCAACGGCGAACGAATAACGACGGCCCTCCTCCCAGCGGAAAAAGGTCTCATGCACCCGGACCAGGCCGGGCGCCAGCGTCACCTCACGGGAGCTGCCGACGCCGAACGGCCTCGGGGTCACCCAGTTCACCTTGGTGACCGACGGACCCCACGCGGCCAGGGACTCGTCGGATACCAGCGACTCCCACACCTTCTCCGGCGGTGCGGCGAAGCGCTTGTGATAGGTGAAGATGTGCGGGGCAGTCGTGAAGAAATCGGCGTCGGCGGTTTCCAACGTGAACCGGGGCATGGTGACAGCATGCCTCAGCACGGCACTGCGGGATACTAGGTTGCAAGCCCATTCCGGAGAGGGGACCTATGACGGCGGCGCTCGGCGGCCGCTACGAGCTACGCGGCGTGCTCGGCCGCGGCGGCATGGCCGAGGTGCACGATGGCTGGGACACCCGGCTGTCGCGTCCGGTCGCGGTCAAGTTGCTCAATCCGGCGCTGGCCGCCGACGAGGTGACCCGTCGGCGCTTCGAGAACGAGGCGCGGGCCGCCGCGTCACTGAACCACCCGAACATCGTCGCGATCCACGACAGCGGCGAAGACCGCGGCACGCCCTACATCGTCATGGAGCGACTGCCCGGCCCCACCCTCGCCGAGGAGATCGCTGCCGGACCGCTCTCGGCCGAGCGCGTGCGCTGGGTGCTGAACGACCTGCTCAGTGCATTGTCGGCCGCGCACGGCGCAGGCATCCTGCACCGCGACATCAAGCCCGGCAATGTCCTGATCACCACGTCCGGCGCCGCCAAACTCGCCGACTTCGGCATCGCCAAGACCGACGGCGCCGCCCACACTCGCGTCGGGATGGTCTTCGGCACCGCGAATTATCTGAGCCCACAACGGATCACCGGCCGGCCGGCGTCGCCGTCAGACGATCTGTACGCCCTCGGTGTCCTGGGATACGAGGCACTGACCAGGCGGCTTCCCTTCGAGCGCGACAACCCGGTGGCCACCATGCGGGCAGTACTCGACGAACCGCTGACACCGATCAGCGTGCTGCGACCCGATGTCGATCCGGTGCTGATCCACGTGATCGAACGCGCGATGGCGCGGGACCCGGCGTACCGCTTCGCCACCGCCGCCCAGATACGGGCCGCGTTGCAGGCGGCGCAGCCAGTGCCGGCCGTGCCGCCACCGCCGCCGACACGACCGGCGACCCTGATGCTGCCCCCGCCACCAGAGCCCCGGCGGTCCCGCGCCCGGATGGCACTGCTGACCGGAGGCCTGCTGGCCGGTGTCGTCTTGGCCGCATTGCTGTTGATCTCCGATCCGCCGCCGCAGCACACCCCCGTCACCCCGGTGATCACCTCGGTCGAGCCCACGGCGCCGGCCACCAGTGTCCCGACCTTCTCACCGCCGACCGTGCCCGAGGACGAATGGGCCGAGGGCCCCGGCAAAGGGAACGGCAACGGCAAGGGAAACGGCAAGGGCCATGGGAAGAAAGCCCATCCACATGAGTGACGGCGGGGCTACCCCGATAAGAGACAAGGCCCAAACCGGATTTCTCTGGTCTGGGCCTTGCTTGCACTGTCGGGGTGGCGGGATTCGAACCCACGACCTCTTCGTCCCGAACGAAGCGCGCTACCAAGCTGCGCCACACCCCGCGTGAAGCTTCGACAGCCTATCGCACCGGGTACCTCGAAAGCCAAACGGCCACCTCTGCGCCAGCGGCGGCTTAGACCTGTACCGCTTTCTACCGCAGGGTCGTGCGCAGTCGCGAACCACAGCCCAGGTGTGCAAAACGGCGCACTGGTTTGGCGCGCCGAAAACGCCACCGCGGGAAGCAATCGGTGCGTCGGTGGCGTTATACGACGCATGACCGTACTGGGCGCCTCCGTCTACTTGGGCTTCTTCGCCCTCGCGGCGTTGTGGCTGTTCCTGACGGCCGAGACAGATGCCGAAGCGGATCAGGACCAGCTGCCCGAGCACTCGAACTCCGAGAGCACCTCCGCGGATGCCGAGGTGTCCAGCCCCTGGGCGTTGAGCCAGTCGGTATCGAAGTAGGTGTCTGCGTAGCGGTCACCGCTGTCGGCCAGCAGGGTCACCACCGACCCGCTGCGGCCGTGCGCGATCATCTCGGCCAGTAACTGGAACGCGCCCCACAGATTGGTTCCGGTCGACGGCCCGACCCGACGGCCCAGCACCCGGCTCGCGTGATGGGCGGCGGCCACCGACCCGCAGTCGGGCACGGCGATCATGCGATCGACCACACCGGGCAGGAACGACGGCTCCACCCGCGGCCTGCCGATGCCCTCGATACGTGAGGACGCGGCGGTGACGACGTCATCGCGACCCTGCTCGTAGCCCGGGAAGAACGCCGAATTCTCCGGGTCGACGACGCACAGCTGAGTGGCATGCCTGCGGTAGCGGATGTAGCGGCCGATCGTCGCGCTGGTACCCCCGGTGCCCGCCCCCACCACGATCCACTCCGGCACCGGATGCGGTTCCAGTCGCATCTGTTCATAGATCGACTCGGCGATGTTGTTGTTGCCACGCCAGTCGGTGGCCCGCTCGGCGTTGGTGAACTGGTCCAGATAGTGCCCGCCGGTCTCCTCGGCCAACCGGTGCGCCTCGGCGTACACCTGCGACGACTCGGCGACGAAATGGCAACGGCCACCCTGGGCTTCGATCAGCGCGATCTTCGAACCGCTGGTCGAGGCCGGCATCACCGCGATGAACGGCAGACCCAGCAGCGCCGCGAAGTAGGCCTCGGACACCGCTGTCGAGCCCGACGACGCCTCGATGATCGTGGTGCCCTCACCGATCCAGCCGTTGCACAAGCCGTACAGGAACAGCGAACGGGCCAGCCGGTGTTTGAGGCTGCCGGTGATGTGGGTGGACTCGTCTTTGAGATACAGCTGCACGTCGATGTCGCTGCACCAGGCCGTCGGCAGCGGATAGCGCAACAAATGCGTGTCGGCGCTGCGTTTGGAATCGGCCTCGATCAGCCGCACCGCATTGTCGACCCACCGGCGCGGCCGGGGATGCGCGGCAGTGCCGGCAGTACTGGCCGGCCGGCTCACCGGGCCGAGACGGCCGGGCTGGATTGTCCGGCCCTCGTCCCGACGTGCCCGCCACCGGTCGGTGCCGCGACGAGCGTGAGCAGGGTGGCTTCCGGGCGGCAGCAGAACCGCACGGGCGCGAACGGCGACGTGCCGATACCGGCCGACACATGCAGCTGCATGTGCGAACCCCACTTCGAGGCGCCCTTGGCGCGGGACCGGTCCAGCTCGCAGTTGGTCACGATGGCCCCGTAGAACGGCAGGCACAACTGCCCGCCGTGGGTGTGCCCGGCCAACACCAGCTGATAGCCGTCGGCGGCGAAACGGTCCAGCACCCGGGGTTCGGGGGAGTGGGTGAGTCCCAGCGTCAGATTCGCCGCGCCGTTGGCCCGCCCGGCGACAGTGTCGTAGCGATCGCGCTTGAGATGCGGATCGTCGACGCCGGCCACGGCGATGTGAAGCCCGGCCACCTCGACGTCGCGACGGATGTGGGTCATGTCCAGCCAGCCGCGCTCGGTGAATGCCGCGCGCAGGTCCTGCCAGGGCAGCGGCTCACCGTGTGTCCGGTGCTGCGGGTTGGTGATGTAGTTCAGCGGGTTCTTCAGCCGCGGCGCGAAATAGTCGTTGCTGCCGAACACGAACAGGCCGGGTGCCGAGAGCAGGTCACTCAGGGACTGCACGACGGCGGGCACGGCCTTCGGATGAGCCAGATTGTCGCCGGTGTTGACCACCAGATCTGGCTCGAGGCGTGCCAGATCCCGTAGCCAGGCCTGCTTGCGGCGCTGGTTGGGGCGCATGTGCAGATCGGACAGGTGCAGCACCCGCAGGGGTGAGGAACCCGGGGCGAGCACCGGCATCGTCGCCTCCCGCAGCACGAACGCATTGCGCTCGATCAGGGACGCGTAGCCGATCCCGGCAACCAACGAACCGGCGGTGACGGCAGCTGCCTTGTTCACTGACATGCAGGCAAGCCTACTGCGAACCGGTTCTCACGGGGGTGGTGGAGGCCCGAGCACCGGGACGGTGATCGGCGGGAGGCCCGGGATCTCGACCACAGTCTGGCCGATCTCGGGCGGTGGCCCACCCGGCATCGGGAACGCGACGGGGGGCGGCGGCGGGGCCGGCGGGATCCCGTTGCTCACCTGGATCGTGATGATCGAGCCCGGAATCGTCTGGCCGCTGGGCGTGGTGCCTACCACGGTGCCGGCACGCGAGCTGCTGTTGACCGAGGCGGCGCCGTCGGCCACCTGGAATCCGGACTCCTTGAGTCGCAGGCGCGCGGCTTGCTCATCGAGTCCGTTGACAGTCGGCACCACCGAGCCGGGGCCGCCGTCGACGTAACGCGGATCGGTCGGGGGCAACACGACCGGACCGAAGTTGTTGGCGATCGGCTTCAGCGCGGTGAACCAGGTGCGCGCCGGTTCGTTGCCGCCGAACAGGTCGCCGTCTCCGCATTGGCGCAGGGGGAACGAGCACAGCTCACCGGGGCTGCTCGAATCGTCATAGATGTAGTTGGCCGCGGCGTACTGGTTGGTGAAGCCCAGGAAACCCGACGAACGGTGCGCCTCGGTGGTGCCGGTCTTACCCGACATCGGCAGATCCCAGCCCACCGAACCGGCCGATCCGGAGGCGGTACCGCCGGCCTGGTCGTCCTTGCTCATCGCATTGGCCAGGGTGTTGGCCAGGCCTTCGGGCACTGCCTGATCGCAGGTCTCGGTGGTCACCGACACCTCGTTGCCGTTCCGGTCGAGTACCTGTGCGATCGGGTTGGGTGGGCACCAGGTGCCGCCCGAGGCCAGCGTGGCCGCCACATTCGACAACTCCAGCGCGTTGACCTCGATGGGGCCCAGGGTGAAGGAGCCGATGTTCTGGCGCTTGATGAAGTCGGCCAGGCTCTCGTTGCTGTCCGGGTCATAGTCGCGGGCGGTGCCGGGCAACGCGTAGGACCGCAGCCCCAGCTTGACCGCCATGTCCACCGACCGCTGCACACCGATCTGCGAAATCAGCTTGGCGAACGCGGTATTGGGCGAGGTGGCCAACGCGTCGGTCACGCTCATCGACCCCCGGTAGCCACCGGCGTTCTTCACACACCAGGTCTCCTTCGGGCATCCCGGGGTGTCGCTGCTGCCCAGCCCCTTGGCCTGGAAGAACCCAGGCACCGGCAGCTGGGTGTTGATGCCCATGCCCATGTCCATGGCCGCGGCCGTGGTGAAGATCTTGAAGATCGACCCGGCGCCGTCACCGACGAGGGAGAACGGCTGCGGCTGCATGGTTTCACCGGCGTCGGTGTTCAGGCCGTAGGTGCGGTTGCTGCCCATGGCCAGGACAGGATGAGATTCCTTACCTGGTTTGATCACGCTCATCACACTGGCGATCCCGGGTGCGTCCGGACGGGCGATGCTGTCGATCGCCGACTTCACCGAGCCCTGCACGTCCGGATCCAGTGTGGTCTTGATCAGATAACCGCCCTTGGCCACTTGATCCTTGGACAGTCCAGCGCGGGCCAGGTACTCCAGCGCGTAATCGCAGAAGAACGCCCGGTCGCCGGCGGCGATGCAGCCTCGGGGCAGCTCGTTGGGCTGCGGCAGGACGCCCAGCGGCTGTTGTTTGGCGGCCCGCAGCGCCTCGGCCTCCTGCGGGATGTTGTCGATCATGGTGTCCAGCACCAGGTTCCGCCGCGCCAGCGCACCGTCGGGGTTGGTGTAGGGATTGAGCGCGCTGGTCGACTGCACCATGCCGGCCAGAAGGGCGGACTGCTGCCAGTTCAGCTCCGAGGCGTTGATGCCGAAATATGTCTGGGCGGCGTCCTGAACGCCGAACGCGCCGTTGCCGAACGACACCAGGTTCAGATAACGGGTCAGGATCTCAGGCTTGGTGAATGTCTTGTCCAGCGTGAGCGCCATCCGGATCTCACGCAGCTTGCGGGCCGGTGTGGTCTCGATCGCGGCGCGGCGCTCGGCATCGGTCTGTGCGACCACCAGCAGCTGGTAGTTCTTCACATACTGCTGCTCGATCGTCGAACCGCCGCGGGTGTCCGTGTCGCCGCGCATGTAGCCGGTCAACCCGGTGAGGGTGCCCTGCCAGTCCACGCCGTTGTGTTCGGCGAACCGCTTGTCCTCGATCGAGACGAGAGCGAGCTTCATGGTGTTGGCGATCTGATCGCTGGGCACCTCGAAGCGGCGCTGCGAATACAGCCAGGCGATGGTGTTGCCCTTGGCGTCGACCATGGTCGAGACCTGTGGAACCTCGCCCTCCACCAGGGCGGCCGAGCCGTTGGCCACCACGTCGGAGGCCCGGTTGGACATCAACCCGAATCCACCCACGACCGGGAACATGAAGGTGGCCACCAACACGCTGGCCAGCAGGCAGCACCAGGCGAGTTTGATGATGGTGACCGCTTGGGGTGGCTGCGCGGGCGGTCGAGTCGGCTGCTCCGGCATGGGTACAGAGTAGCTATCTCGTTCTTGCCCGCTTCCTGCGAGCGGGGCTCACCGGCACAACCCGCTTGCCTGCAGAAATACCGCATTGCGTCAATAAGACGGCCAGACGGCACGGCCGTCCCAAAAAAGTGGATCGCAAACTGTTGCGTTAATACCCTCTGACCACCTAGCTTGGACACACAGTGCGATCCAGGTAACACCCGCTGGCGCAATGTGGCGTAGATCGCAACGGCGTTCTACACCGGAAGGTTTCAACGCCCGCCATCTGGGGAGATGGCTGGAACGAAGGGATCGCTGGTGTCAGGTACACGAACTGTCGCAGACAAGATGAACGCTTCCGCCCCAGCCACCAACTTGGTCCACCGAGGCGAGGGCGAAGCCCGGATCGCCTGGGTTTCCCAGGCGCGATGCCGTCAGACGGATCCGGACGAGCTGTTCGTCCGCGGCGCTGCGCAACGCAAGGCCGCCGTGATCTGCAGGCACTGCCCGGTGATCCTCGAATGCGGCGCCGACGCTCTCGACAATCGCGTGGAGTTCGGGGTGTGGGGCGGAATGACCGAACGTCAGCGTCGTGCGCTGCTCAAGCAGCATCCGGAAGTCATCTCCTGGGCTGAGTTCTTCGCCGCCCAGCGCAAGCACCATCGCAGCGCCGTCTGAGCCTGCGCTCATCATCCGGCCTGGCTAGACAGGCTCCCCGACGCCGGTGATCTGATCGGCGATCGCGCGCAACGCTTCCAGGTCGGATACGTCGAACGGCAGCGACGGCACGCCGACGATCGCCACATGCGGGTTGGCGCCCGTGAATCGGGACAGCAGCCGTACCTCGCGCTTGGCGGTTTGTGCCCGGTCAGCATGGACGCGCAGCACCGCAGCGGTCAGCGAATCCGGGTCCTCGGCCGCCAGCTCATCGGCGGCCTCCTCGGCCTTCTCGGCGTGCAGATCGCACAGCGTGGGATGGGTGCGGTTCAGGATCAGCCCGGCCAGCGGCATGTGCTCGTTCGACAGCCGGTCGACGAAGAACGAAGCCTCACGCAAGGCATCGGGCTCGGCCGCCGAGACCACCACGAACTGGGTGCCGCGCCGCTTGAGCAATTCGTACGTCCGGTCGGCCTTCTCGCGGAACCCGCCGAAGGTGGCATCCAGTGACTGCACGAAACCTGCTGCGTCGGAAAGCATTTGCGATCCCAACACGGTGGACAGGGCCTTCATCGCCAACCCGACGGCGCCGGTGACCAACCGTCCGATGCCGCGGCCCGGCGCCAGCAGCATCCGCCACAGCCGGCTGTCCATAAAGCTTCCCAACCGCTTTGGCGCGTCGAGGAAGTCCAGGGCGTTGCGCGACGGCGGGGTGTCCACCACCACCAGATCCCACTTGTCCTCGGCCAGCAGCTGGCCGAGTTTCTCCATGGCCATGTACTCCTGCGTGCCCGCCAACGAGGTGGCCACTGTTTGGTAGAACTGGTTCTCCAGGATGGCGTCGGCGCGGTCTTCCCCGGAGTACTGCAGCACCATCTCGTCGAACGTGCGGCGCATGTCCAGCATCATCGCGTGCAGTTCACCGGTGACCTCGGGGGCCAAGGGAACCCGCTGCGGGGTGTTGCCCAGATCTTTGATGCCCAGCGCCTGGGCCAGTCGTTTGGCCGGGTCGATGGTGAGCACCACGACGGTGCGGCCGTATTCGGCGGCCCGCAGTGCCATCGCAGCCGCGGTGGTGGTCTTGCCGACTCCGCCTGCGCCGCAGCAGACTACGACGCGGTTGGCGGTGTCGGACAGGATCGCTTCCATGTCGAGGGCGGGCGGTTTGGCGCTCATGATTGTCTCCTCTTCGCGCAAGCGCTCATCGCTAACGCACCCCTTGCGCTTCGAGTGCTTCGGCAAGTTCATACAGGCTGCCCAGATCGACACCGTCGGTCAACGCCGGCAACTCGAGGCGGGGGATGTCGATGGCGTCGAGCAGTTCGGCGCTTTCGGCGCGGGCCGCGATTCGGGTGGCGTGCTGGATCGACTCGGTGAGTAAACCGGCGAAATCGTTGTCCGTCAACGTGATTCCAACCTTGGCCAGGCCCGCGCGGACGGTGTCGGCGTCGATGTCGCCCTCGGCGGCCTTGGACAGATCCTCGGCGGGCAGGTACGCCGGGATGTTGCGGTTGACGATGACGCTTCCGATCGGCAGCCCCATCTCGGTGAGCTCGTCGATCGCCTCCAGCGTCTCCTGGATCGGCAGGGCTTCCAGCAGCGTCACCAGGTGGATGGCGGTCTGCTCGGAATGCAGCAGCTTGACCACGCCATCGGCCTGCGAGTGCACCGGCCCGCCCTTGGCCAGGTCGGAGACCGCCTTGGTGACATCCAGAAAACGCGGAATACGGCCCGTGGGAGGAGAATCCACCACCACGGCGTCGTAGACACCACGCTTGCCCTTGGCGTCCTTTTTCTCGCGGGTCACGATCTCTTTGATCTTGCCGGTGAGCAACACGTCACGCAGACCGGGTGCGATGGTGGTGGCGAACTCGATGGCGCCGATGCGGCGCATGGCCCGACCGGCGATGCCGAGGTTGTAGAACATGTCGAGGTATTCCAGGAACGCGGCCTCGATGTCGATCGCGAGCGCGTTGACCTGACCGCCACCGTCGGCGGTGGCGACCTTGACTTCTTCGTACGGCAGTGGCGGCACGTCGAACAGCTGGGCGATGCCCTGGCGTTCCTCCACTTCGACCAGCAGCACCTTGCGGCCCCCGGCGGCCAGGGCCAGGGCCAGTGCTGCGGCGACGGTGGACTTGCCGGTGCCGCCCTTTCCGGAAACGAAGTGCAGCCGGGCTTTGGTCAGCCGCGACGGCCAGCCGACGTGTTTGGCGCCGCTCTCAGTGGTTGCCACCAGTGCATGCTAACCAAGCCTGAGTGTTCGACCGATAGGCTCGGGCCATGAGTGAACCAACCCGGTGGGAATACGCCACGGTGCCGTTGTTGACCCACGCCACCAAACAGATTCTCGACCAGTGGGGACAGGACGGCTGGGAGCTGGTCTCCGTGCTTCCCGGGCCGACCGGCGAGCAGCACGTCGCGTACCTGAAGCGGCCGAAATGACCGTAGGCGCACGGCTGACCGAACTCGGCATCGAATTGCCCGACGTGGTCGCGCCGCTGGCGGCCTACGTGCCCGCGGTCCGGACCGGCAACTTGGTTTATACCGCTGGTCAACTGCCGATCCAGGGCGGCGAGTTGCAGGCCGCGGGCAAGGTCGGCGCCGAGATCAGCCCGGAGCAGGGCAAGGAACTCGCCCGGATCTGCGGTCTCAACGCGCTGGCCGCAGTGCACGCGTTGGTGGGCATCGACTCCGTGGTCAGGGTGGTCAAGGTGGTCGGGTTCGTGGCGTCGGCCTCCGGATTCAGCGGGCAACCCGGCGTCATCAACGGCGCCTCGGAATTGTTCGGTGAGATCTTCGGTGACGCGGGTGCGCACGCCCGTTCGGCCGTGGGCGTGTCGGAGCTGCCGCGCAACGCGCCGGTCGAAGTCGAGATCATCGTCGAGGTTTCGTGACCTCTGGGGCGAGCCTGCAGCACCCGGCGTACGGGCTGCTGCGGCCCGTCGTCGAAACCGACACGGTTTCGGCCTCGGTGCTCCTGTGCGACAACCCGGGGCTGATGACGCTCGAGGGCACCAACACCTGGATCCTGCGCGCCCCGAACAGCGACGAGATCGTCGTCGTGGACCCCGGACCCGATGACGAGGCGCACATCGCCCGCATCGCCGACCTGGGCACCGTGGCGTTGGTCTTGATCAGCCACAAGCACGAGGACCACACCGGCGGAATCGACAAGCTGGTCGATGCCACCGGCGCGGTGGTGCGGTCGGTCGGCAGCGGATTCCTGCGCGGCCTCGGCGGCCCGTTGACCGACGGCGAGGTGATCGATGCCGCCGGCTTACGGATCAAGGTGATGGCCACTCCAGGGCACACCGTCGATTCGTTGTCGTTCGTGGTCGACGATGCGGTACTGACCGCAGACACCGTGCTGGGCCGCGGTACCACCGTCATCGACACCGAGGACGGCAGCCTGCGTGACTATCTGGAATCGCTGCGCCGGCTGCAAGGCCTCGGCCCCCGTGTGGTGCTTCCCGGGCACGGACCGGACCTTCCCGATCTGCGCGCAGTGACCGCGATGTATCTGGCCCACCGCGAGGAGCGGTTGGATCAGGTGCGGGCGGCGCTGGCCGAACTAGGGGACGACGCCGGGGCGCGGCAGGTGGTCGAGCATGTCTATACCGACGTCGACCAGAAACTCTGGGATGCCGCCGAAAAGAGCGTTCAAGCTCAACTGGACTACCTGCGGGCCTGACCCGAAAACGCCGAAACGGCATTCCGACAGCTGGTTACTCGAACAACCGCTGTCGGAATGCCGTTTCGGCGTAGTTGGCGGGCGCTATCGTGCGCGGCGCGCCAGACGCTCCGAGTCGCTGATCAACACGCTC
Source organism: Mycobacterium syngnathidarum (assembly GCF_001942625.1). GTDB lineage: Bacteria > Actinomycetota > Actinomycetes > Mycobacteriales > Mycobacteriaceae > Mycobacterium > Mycobacterium syngnathidarum. The sequence continues at coordinate 132,500 of NZ_MLCL01000001.1, read as the reverse complement.
TTGCCCTCCAGCCGGATCCAGCCGCGGTGGGCGAAATCGGCCAGCGCCTTGTTGACGGTCTCGCGGGACGCGCCGACGAGCTGGGCGATCTCTTCCTGCGTCAGATCGTGCGTGACCCGCAGCGCCCCGCCCTCCTGGGTTCCGAACCGCTGGGCCAGCTGCAGCAGCTGCTTGGCAACCCGGCCTGGAACGTCGGTGAAGATCAGGTCGGCCAGGTTGTTGTTGGTGCGACGCAGACGGCGAGCGAGCACGCGCAGCAGCTGTTCGGCGATCTCCGGACGGTCGGCGATCCACGCGCGCAACGCGTCACGGTCCATCGACACCGCGCGCACCTCGGTGATGGTGGTGGCGCTCGAGGTGCGGGGCCCCGGGTCGAAGATCGACAGCTCGCCGAACATGTCCGACGGACCCATGATGGTCAGCAGGTTCTCCCGGCCGTCAGGCGAACGGCGGCCGATCTTCACCTTGCCGGAAATGATGATGTACAGGCGGTCGCCGGGCTCGCCTTCGGCGAAGACCGTATGCCCGCGCGGGAAGTCGACGGGCTGCAACTGCTTCGTCAGCGCCGAAACGGCGGTCGGTTCGACGCCCTGGAAGATTCCGGCCCTGGCCAGGATCTCGTCCACGTTGCCCCTTAAGCTATTGGGTGGTGTTGTCCTCTTACTGATACTTCCTGCTCAGTCTAGAGGTACGCGGTTTCGCGACTAGCTCACGCTACACACGATTGACAGGTCGAGACGCAGGAAACCCGGTATTTATGGCCTGCGGTTCGTAGTAGCGCGTCGGCAAACGCTCAGTATCGAGGTCGATCGTCACCGGCTTGACCCTCGGCGGGAGGGCGGCCGGGGCGGGCTCTCGGGCCAAACCCGATTCGAGTCGCTCGAGCCCAACCGCCGCCAGCATGAGCAACCCCGGGATGAGTGCTACCAGCAACCACGACACAACGCAGTAGTTAACACGGCGTAGGTCTCAGTGGGGTCACGAATCATCACCGGTCCGCGCAGGAGATTGTCTGTCGAGGTCAGTACGCTGATTGTCGTGACTGAGGCTGCCGCCCCGACAGGGAAGACGCGCCGGTCCAAGAAGTGGGACTCCGAAACCCACCTGGGCCTGGTCCGTCGGGCTCGACGGATGAATCGTGAACTGGCCCGGGCTTTTCCGCACGTGTACTGCGAACTCGACTTCACCAACCCGCTGGAGCTCACGGTGGCGACCATCCTGTCGGCGCAGAGCACCGACAAGCGGGTGAACCTGACCACGCCCGCGCTGTTTCTCAAATACCGCACCGCGCTGGACTACGCGCAGGCCGATCGCACCGAGATGGAGGAGCTGATCCGGCCGACCGGGTTCTACCGGAACAAGACCAACTCGCTGATCCGGCTGGGCCAGGAACTGGTCGCCCGGTTCGACGGCGAGGTGCCCGCCACCCTCGATGACCTGGTCACGCTTCCCGGGGTGGGGCGCAAGACCGCCAATGTCATCCTCGGCAATGCCTTCGACATCCCGGGAATCACCGTCGACACGCACTTCGGGCGGCTGGTGCGGCGCTGGCGGTGGACGGCCGAGGAGGATCCGGTCAAGGTCGAGTTCGCCGTCGGCGAGCTGATCGAACGCAAAGAGTGGACCCTGCTCAGCCACCGGGTGATCTTCCACGGCCGCCGCGTCTGCCATGCCCGCAAGCCCGCCTGCGGGGTGTGTGTGTTGGCCAAGGACTGCCCGTCGTTCGGGCTCGGACCCACCGACCCGGAGACCGCTGCCGCCCTGGTCAAAGGCCCCGAGACCGAGCATCTGCTGGCGCTGGCCGGCCTGTGAAGGTGAGCGTTTCCGCGCGCTGGACCGTGGTGGTCCTGGTGATCCTGGTGGCGCTGGGCACCGCATTCTGGATGGAGCTGCGCGACGAGCCGGCACCGCAGGCCGAGGCGGGGCAGTCCACATCGCGCGACCACCGCGACGCCGACACCCCCGAGGCCTTGGCCGGCCCCCGGGCCCGGGCCGATCTGCCGCCGTGCCCCGCGCCCGGGAAAGGAGAAGGTCCCGCGGCGTTGCGTGGCATCACCCTGGACTGCGCGGGCGACGGAAAACCCGTCGACGTGGCATCCGCACTCGCCGGCCGGACCGTCGTGCTCAACCTCTGGGCATACTGGTGTGGGCCGTGCGCCGACGAGCTGCCGGCGATGGCCGAGTACCAACGCCGGGTCGGTGACGATGTGCTGGTGGTGACCGTGCATCAGGACGAGAACGAGACGGCGGCGCTCGTGCGGCTGGCCGAACTCGGAGTGCGGCTGCCGACGCTGCAGGACGGCCGGCGGCTGGTCGCGGCCGCGCTCAAGGTGCCCAACGTCATGCCTGCGACGGTGGTCCTGCGCGCGGACGGTAGCGTGGCCGGGACCCTGCCCCGCTCGTTCGTCAGCGCCGACGAGATCGCGGCGGCGGTCGACGAGAAGATCCGCTCTAGCCGATAGGAGCATCCGGGGTGAGATCGACGCGCGACGGGCTGTTCCCGGATGCCGCCCCGGCCTGGCTCAAGCCACTGGTCGACAACCTAGACCGGGTACCGGACGCTTACCGTCGGCGGGTACCCCCCGAGGTGCTGGCCGGCATCGTCGAAGCCAACAATCAGGCCGCCCTCGCGGGTGCCCGGCGCGACGCCGCAGTCCTCGTGTTGTTCTCGGGTCCGACCGACGGTGCACCCCCGACCCCGCCCGAGGAGACCGACCTGCTGGTGACGGTCCGCGCCTCGTCCCTGCGCCACCATGCCGGCCAGGCCGCGTTCCCCGGCGGCGCCGCCGATCCCGGTGACGAAGGGCCGGTCGGCACGGCCTTCCGCGAGGCGTGGGAGGAGACCGGTATCGACACCAGCCGGCTGTACCCGCTGGCCACCATGGAGAAGATGTTCATCCCGCCCTCGGGGTTCCACGTCGTCCCCGTGCTGGCGTATTCGCCGGACCCGGGCCCGGTGGCCGTCGTCAACGAATCCGAGACCGCCGTCGTGGCGCGAGTTCCGGTGCGGGCCTTCATCAACCCGGAGAACCGCCTCATGGTCTACCGGGAGGCCAACACCAGCCGATTCGCCGGCCCGGCCTTCTTGCTCAACGAGATGCTGGTGTGGGGTTTCACCGGCCAGGTCATCTCGGCGATCCTCGACGTCGCGGGCTGGGCCAAGCCGTGGAACACCGAGGACGTCCGCGGACTCGATGACGCAATGGCCCTCGTCGGGCATGACAACGGTTACGGTGAAGCCCCATGTTGAAGTGGATATAGATGACACCCTCGGTCTGGCTCGATTTCGCAATCCTCGGCATCGGCTTCGTCGCAGCCATCTCAGGCTGGCGCTCGGGCGCGCTCGGCTCCCTGCTGTCGTTCATCGGTGTGGTGCTCGGCGCTGTCGCGGGCGTGCTGTTGGCGCCGCACGTCATCCCGCACATCAGTGGTGACCGCACCAAGCTGTTCGCGACGCTGTTCCTGATCCTCGCGCTCGTGGTGATCGGTGAGATCGCCGGTGTGGTGCTGGGCCGTGCCGTCCGCGGCACCATCCGCAACCCGCTGTTCCGCGCGCTGGACTCGGTGGTCGGAGTCAGCCTGATGCTGGTCGCCGTGCTGGTCGCGTCCTGGCTGTTGGGCAGCCTGCTGACCTCCGCTGATCAGCCGAACCTTGCTGCCGCAGTAAAGAATTCGCGTGTATTGACCGAAGTCGACAAGGTGGCGCCGGACTGGATGCGCTCGGTGCCCAACCGGTTGTCGACCCTGCTGGACACCTCGGGGCTGCCCGATGTGCTCGAACCCTTCGGTCGCACCCCGATCGTCAACGTCGACGCCCCGGATGCCTCGCTGGCCATCGATCCCGTGGTGACGACGAGCCGCGCGAGCGTGGTCAAGATCCGTGGCGTCGCGCCGAGCTGCCAGAAGGTGTTGGAGGGCAGCGGGTTCGTGATCGCGCCCAACCGCGTGATGTCCAATGCCCACGTGGTGGCCGGTGCAGACAGCGTGACCATCGAAGCCGACGGCCAGACCTACGACGCGGGCGTGGTGTCGTACGACCCCAACGCCGACATCTCGATCCTCGACGTGCCGGACCTGCCGATCACCCCTCTGCAGTTTGCCGAACAACCGGCGCCGAAGGGCACCGACGCGGTGGTGATGGGCTACCCGGGCGGCGGTGACTTCCTTGCCACCCCGGCGCGCGTGCGCGAGATCATCGAGCTCAACGGGCCTGACATCTACCGGACCGCCACCGTCACCCGCGAGGTTTACACGGTGAGGGGCACGGTGCGGCAAGGCAATTCCGGTGGGCCGATGATCAACCGGGCCGGCAAGGTGCTCGGCGTGGTGTTCGGCGCGGCAGTCGACGACGCCGATACCGGGTTCGTGCTGACCGCCAAGGAAGTCGAGCACCAGTTGGCCAAGGTCGGCAACACCCAGCGGGTGGCGACCGGAACCTGCATCAACTCCTGATCAGCTAGGCATTCAGCTGGGCCAAGAACCGGTTCAGCTGCTCATTGACCGCTCCGGGCTGTTCTTCGTGGCCGAAATGCCCTGCACCCGTGATCGATACGTAGCGGCCGTGCGGCACATAGCGTTGGGTCCGGTGCACCGGATCGGTGAGCACATAAGGGTCGGCGTCGCCACGCATGTGTAACACCGGCACGCTGATCGGACGCTTCATCGAACGCATGAACCGCAGGCCCTCACTGCGTAGCTGGCTGCGCACCGCCCACCGCTGGTATTCGAGGGCGCAGTGCGCGGCTCCGGGAATCTGGATGGCCTGACGCAGATGGCTCATGGTTTCGGAGAAGTCGTGAGTGCCCTGCCATTCGGCCCCCGCCCGGCTCCGGACCAGGCGTTCCAACTCGGCGCCGTCGTGGCGGGTCAGCGCGTGCTCGGGCCAGACGGGCAACTGGTAGCGCAACATCGACGGCAACAAGGCTCGACCCTGGTCACGGCGGCTCAAGGTGGCGGTCCGCAGCGCCACCGGGTGCGGTGAGCTGACTAGGGCGATCGCGTTGACCACACGAGGGTGCAGGACCGCAGTCGCCCAACACACCAGGCCGCCGTCGGCATGACCGACCAGCGTCGCGGTCTTGTGGCCCAACGCGCGCACCAGTCCGGCGGTGTCCCCGGCCAGGGTCCAGCCGTCATAACCTCGCGGTGGTTTGTCGCTGTCGCCATAGCCGCGCAGGTCGACTGCCACGACCCGGGCACCGGTCAGCGCGGTGAGTTGGTGACGCCACGACCACCAGAACGAGCCGAACCCGTGCAGCAGGATGACCAGCGGCCGATCCGCCGGGTCGGGCTGCGAGCTCTCGCCCTCGGTCCCATGGTCGGGCTGCGAGCTCTCGCCCTCGGTCCCATGGTCGGGCTGCGAGCTCTCGCCCTCCACGACATGGAAGCGGATGCCGTTGGCATGCACCTGCAGATGCCGCCATGGCCCCTCGATCCTGGTGATCGACGGGGCGGGTGGGGGCATTACCAGCCTGACGGATCGGTGGCCGGCCGGACCGGGACCGCAGGCATGGCGCCCTTGTCGTGGCCGGGTGTCAGCGCCTCGCGGGTCTCCTTGACCGATTCGATGGTCTGCTGCGGACCCTTGATGCGTCGCACCTTCAGGAAGCCGAACAACGCCAGCGCCCCCGTGGTCAGCACCATGAGGCCGAACACGATCAGGAAGGCCACCCACCGCCAGAGCCAGGTGTCGAGCAGCTCGGCCAGGAAGAAGAAGAAAAAGAAGGTCGAGTAGAACAGGACCACCAGCGCGGCGATGAAGAACACGCTGCCGGTCAAGCCCTTCTTCACATCCCGGGTGATCTCGGCCTTGGCCAGCTCCACCTCGGCCCGCAGCAGCGTGGAGACCTGCGCGGTGGCGTCCTTGACCAGGTCGCCGATCGAGGGGTCCGGCTTGGGGGCATGCGGGTCGACGAGCGGAATCGAGGTCACCGTCGTCGGAACGCCGTCCCTGCGGTCGCCTGTGCTCATGGCGTTCATGTTGCCATGCGGCGAACCCGTTAACGATCCCGGCCGACATCCGCGTCTTAGTAGACTGACCGCATTCTTGAGTTGCGCGGGTCGGGCGCGTCGATTGGAGGACACTTGACGAGCAGACACCGCTGGCAGTGGCTCATCGGCGCACCGGTCATCGCCCTGGCGGCGATGCTGACTCCGGCTCCGGCGCATGCCGATCCACCGGTGGTACTCGGCGGCGGGTCAGGCATCGTGGTCAACGGCGATGCGTTCTGCACGCTCACCACGATCGGGCACGACAATGCCGGCCGCCTGATCGGATTCACCTCGGCGCACTGCGGCGGGCCAGGTGCCACGGTGTCGGCTGAAGGCGCCAACGGTGCCGGGGTGCTGGGCAAGATGGTGGCCGGCAACGACAACCTCGACTACGCCGTGATCCAGTTCGACCCGGCCAAGGTGACTCCGACCAACAACGTCAACGGGTTTCAGATCGACGGGCTCGGCCCGGACCCGGCATTCGGCGAGATCGCCTGCAAGCTGGGGCGCACCACAGGCTATTCGTGCGGCGTCACCTGGGGGCCCGGACAAGACCCCGGCACCATCGTCAACCAGGTCTGCGGTCAGCCCGGCGACTCCGGGGCGCCGGTCACCGTGAACAACCGGCTGGTCGGCATGATCCACGGCGCGTACACCGAGGAACTGCCGACCTGTGTGGTCAAGTTCGTGCCGCTGCACACCCCGGCCGTGACGATGTCGTTCAACACGCAGTTGGCCGACATCACCGCCAAGAACCGACCGGGAACGGGTTTCGTCCCGATTTCCTAGCCCGAGCAGACACAAACCTGCCCCTCTTCCGAAGAAAAGGGGCACGTTTGCGTCTGCACGGCGGAACTACTTGCTGGCGCGGATCGCCTCGAACACGCTGGGGTCGACCAGGGTTGAGGTGTCACCGAGCTCGCGGCCCTCGGCCACGTCGCGCAGCAACCGGCGCATGATCTTGCCGCTGCGGGTCTTGGGCAGCTCGGGCACCACGTGGATCTCGCGCGGCTTGGCGATCGGGGAGATCTCGGTGGCCACCTGGGCGCGCAGTTCGTCGATCATGGTGGCGGCACCGCCGTGCGCGCTGGCCTTGAGGATGACGAATGCGCAGATGGCCTGACCCGTGGTGTCGTCGCTGGCGCCGACCACGGCCGCCTCGGCCACCCCGGAGTGCCCGACCAGGGCGGACTCCACCTCGGCGGTGGAAATGCGGTGTCCGGAGATGTTCATGACGTCGTCGATGCGACCCAGCACCCAGATGTTGCCGTCCGAGTCGTAGCGGGCGCCGTCACCGGCGAAGTACCAGCCCTGCTCGGCGAAGCGCGACCAGTAAGTGTCCTTGAACCGCTGCGGGTCGCCCCAGATGCCGCGCAGCATCGACGGCCACGGCTGGTCCAGCACCAGGTAACCGGTGACGTGCTCGGCCTCATCGGCACCGGGCACCAGCTCGTTGCCGTCGTCGTCGACGATCTTGGCCGAGATGCCGGGCAGCGGGGTCATCGCCGAGCCCGGCTTGGCCGCGGTGACACCGGGCAGCGGGGAAATCATGATGGCCCCGGTCTCGGTCTGCCACCAGGTGTCCACGATCGGAGTCTTGCCCGCGCCGATGGCTTCCCGGTACCAGCGCCAGGCCTCGGGGTTGATCGGCTCGCCGACCGAGCCCAACAGCCGCAGGCTGGACAGGTTGTGCTCGGCGGGGATCTGCCGGCCCAGCTTCATGAAGGTGCGGATCAGCGTGGGCGCCGTGTAATAGATTGTGACACCGTACTTTTCGATGATATCGAAGTGTCGATGTTCGGTCGGCGAGGTGGGGGTGCCTTCGTAGACCACCTGGGTGGCGCCGTTGGCCAGCGGGCCGTAGACGATGTAGGTGTGCCCGGTCACCCAGCCGATGTCGGCGGTGCACCAGTACACGTCGGTCTCGGGCTTGAGGTCGAAGACGTTGTAGTGCGTGTAGGCCGACTGAGTGAGGTAGCCGCCCGAGGTGTGCACGATGCCCTTGGGCTTTCCGGTGGTGCCCGAGGTGTACAGGAGGAACAGCGGCTGCTCGGAGTCGAACGCCTGCGGGGTGTGCTCGGTCGACGCCTTGTCGACGGTCTCGTGCCACCACAGGTCGCGGCCGTCGGTCCAGTTCACGTCGATTCCGGTGCGCCGGACCACCATCACATGCTCGACCGAGGGCTGATCGGAGACGGCCTCGTCGACGGCGTCCTTGAGGGAGGCGGCCTTGCCGCGGCGGTACTGGCCGTCGGTGGTGATGACGAGCTTGGCCTGGGCATCCTCCACGCGGGCCTTGAGTGCGCTGGCCGAGAACCCCGCAAAAACAACACTGTGCATGGCGCCCAAACGGGCGCAGGCCAGCATCGCCACGATGGCCTCGGGCACCATGGGCATGTAGATGGCGACCCGATCGCCGGCGGTCAGGCCGAGTGCGCTCAGCGCGTTGGCGGCTTGGGAGACCTCGTCTTTGAGCTGGGCATAGGTGATGTCGCGGGCGTCGCCGACGGGCTCGCCCTCCCAGTGAATCGCGACCCGGTCGCCGTTGCCGGCCTCGACGTGGCGGTCGACGCAGTTGTAGGCGACGTTGAGCTTGCCGCCCACGAACCACTTCGCGAACGGTGCCTCCGACCAGTCGAGTACCTCGGTGAACGGGGCCTGCCAGCTCAGGCGGTCGGCCTGGGCGGACCAGAACGCCAGCCGGTCTTTCTCGGCCTCGGCGTACAACTCGCCCGTCGCGTTGGCGTTGGCCGCGAAATCGGCAGGCGGCGGATAGGCTGACGGAACTTCGGTAGGCGTCGATGGCGCGTTTGACATGGGTGTGAGCCTAGTCACCAAAGGTTGCAGCGGCGTTGGGAGCTCACAAGAGGTTGTCGGGCGGCGGTCCAGATGCGCCCAACGGTCGGCGAGAAGACGTTCAGCGGTCGGCTAGCGTTCTGGGGTATGACGACCGATCCACTCGCACCGCTGGTCGATCTGCCCGGTGTTTCCGCGGCCAGCGACGAGGCGCGTGAAGCCCTGGGCCGGGCGCATCGACACAAGTTCAATCTGCGGGGCTGGCCGCAGACCGCGGCCGAAGCCGCCCTGCGTGCGGCACGGGCCTCGGCGGTGCTCGACGGCGGCGCCGTGCAGTGGTCTGCCGACGGTGAACCGGATCCGGTGACCGCCGGTGCCATCCGGGTGGCCGAGGCGCTCGACGGCGGCGCCACCGCGCTGGTCGGGGTATGGCAGCGAGCCCCGATGCAGGCATTGGCCCGGCTGCACGCTCTGGCCGCTGCCGATCTCACCGACGATGAGCACCTGGGCCGGCCACGCACCGATCCCGACGTCGGTCGCCGCCTCGAGCTGCTGACCGAGATCTTGGCCGGGGGCTCCAAGGTTCCGGCCCCGGTACTGGCCGCCGTCGGGCACGGCGAACTACTCAGCCTGGCTCCGTTCGGCACTGCCGACGGCGTCGTCGCCCGCGCGGTCTCGCGTCTCGTGACGATCGCCAGCGGCCTGGACCCGCACGGCCTCGGGGTTCCCGAGGTGCATTGGATGCGCAAGTCGGGGGAGTACCGGGCTGCGGCACGGGGATTCGCCTCGGGCACGCCCGACGGGCTCACCGCATGGCTGCTGCTCAGCAGTGAAGGACTCAAGGGCGGCGCGCGGGAAGCGCTGCAGATCGCCCAGTCCGCAGCAGGTTGAGGTTCCCGGTCGAAACGCTTTCAGCAAACGAAAGCGGGCGACGGTCCGAAACGTGTTCGGCTCGTCGCCCGCTAGCACGGATACCGGTTACCAAGCGTGCCAATGTGGGTTGCGTGGGTGGCCTCGGCGTCCTTGCGATGCGCTTCGGCTGCAACCCCACCCAAAGGGCCGTCGTGGCCGTCCGCTCTTCGCAATCACGCAGGCCCGCAACACTTTTGCCTATTCCGCGGCATGTGCTCCGCGTGGGTGCCGGGACCCGTGCTGGGGAGCCTGGTTCGGGAGATTTAGCCTTCTCTTCCGGCTAAGCCTTGGCCTCATCCAAGCTTCCGTGGTTCCTTTGTACTACGTGACCACGGTCACAGCAAGGGTGAAATATGCCCCGACTTCTGATCGTTACGCCGCGGTGTCAGCTACTACGTGCGGTAGGTCAGGAAGTAAAGCGGCGCAGGAGTGAATACGTCAGTGCACCCGCCGCCAACGCGCTGATTCCGACGGCTGCGGTGGTGGCCACCGCGGCCCCGGAGGGCGCGGGAATCCGGTCCCGCAGCGACACCGGCCTGGTGAAGGTCAACACGGGCCAGCCGCGGGAGGCGGCTTCCTTGCGGAGTCCGCGATCAGGGTTGACCGCGGTGGGGTGCCCCACGGATTCGAGCATCGGAATGTCGGTGATCGAGTCCGAATAGGCGTAGCAGTGGTCCAGGGCGTAGCCCTCACGTGCGGCCAGGGCGCGGATCGCGGCGACCTTGCCCTCGCCGTAGCAGTAGAAGGCGATCTCGCCGGTGTAGCGGCCCTGTTCGACCACCATCCGGGTGGCCATGGCGTGGGTGGCTCCCAGCGCTCTGGCGATCGGCGCCACGATCTCCTCGCCCGAGGCCGACACCACCACGACGTCGCGGCCGCACAGCTTGTGGTCGGCGATCAGCTCGGCCGCCTCGGCGAACACGAGCGGGTCGACGATGTCGTGCAAGGTCTCGCCGACGATCGACTTGACCTGTTCGACATCCCAGCCGGTGCACATGTTGGTGATATAGCTGCGCATCCGGTCCATCTGGTCGTGGTCGGCACCTGACATCAAGAACAAGAACTGGGCATAGGTCGACTTGAGGACGGTGCGCCGGTTCAGCAATCCCTGGTCGAAGAAGGGTTTGCTGAAAGCGAGGGTGCTGGACTTGGCGATGACGGTTTTGTCGAGGTCGAAGAAGGCCGCGGTGCGCACTGGCCGACCGTCCTGCGGCCCGGATTGCTGTGCGCTCAACTCCCCGGCAGCCTGATCGGATGCGGTCACAAGCGCCAGCATAGAGGCAGGTGCATCGCCATATCCGACTGCCAACCCAAAATGGCAGTTCAAGACACATTCGTCCGGACATCGCTCCCGGCCTCCCGCTTGGTAGCCCGCACAGGTGTCTCTTGCATGTTTTGGCAGTTCCGTGTGTATAGTGAGCATTACTCGGCTTATGCCGAGGGTGTATCAGCCCGACCCCCCGGGGCTGATACACGACGACCTCCGCCTCCTCCCCCCCTGGCGGGGGTCGTCCCTTTTCTGGGGGAAGAATCCTCGGCGGCCCGACCTCGTTGGTTGCGGAACCGTATTTTCACTCGATCTGTGCGGTACGTTCGCGGACCGCCGTTCATCCACAGCGCGCGGTTCATCCACAATCTGCGAATTGGTGATGGCGGGGGCCCAGCGGTTGCCCGCAGGGTGAAGACATGGCCCCGAACTCCACCGCGACCGGCACGGTGCTGGCGCTGATCGGTGATCCACTGCTGCGTGAAGACGTGTCGCGGGTGGCTGCCGCGGCCGGGGCCGGCCTCGTCATCGTCGACGACTCCGCTGGGCGGAAAGCGTGGATCGCGGCGTCGGCGGTGCTGCTCGATGCCGCGGCCGCACAGCGCTGCGCCGCCCGGGCGCTACCCCGGCGCCCCCGGGTCATCCTGGTCGGTCACCAGGACCCGCGACCCCGCGATTGGCAGGCCGCGATCTCCGTCGGCGCGCAACATGTCGTGACTCTTCCCGCCCAGGACGCCGATCTGGTGGCGGCCCTGTCCGAAGCCGCCTGGCACGACGACGCCGGCCGTGGTCCGGTAGTGGCGGTGGTCGGTGCCCGTGGGGGAGCGGGCGCATCGGTGTTCGCGGTGGCGCTGGCGCAATCGGCACCGACCGCGCTGTTGGTCGAGGCGGATCCGTGGAGCGGCGGGATCGACCTGGTCGCGGGCAGTGAGGACCTGCCCGGCTTGCGCTGGCCGGACTTGGCGCTGCAGGGCGGCCGGCTGGGTTACCCGGCGCTGCGCGACGCGCTGCCCCGTCGGGACGGGGTCAGCGTGCTCTCCAGCGGGCGTTCGGGCACCGATATCGAAGCGGGGCCGCTGGGTGCCGTCATCGACGCCGGGTGCCGCGGGGGTGTCACGGTCGTGTGCGATGTCCCGCGTCGCAGTACCCCGGCAGCCGAAACCGCTTTGGATGCAGCCGATCTGGTGGTCTTGGTGACACCCGCCGATGTGCGGTCATGTACCGCGGCGGCGGCCGCACGGCCATGGGTGCTGGCCTGCAACCCGAATGCCGGTGTCGTGGTGCGAGGCCCGTCACCCGGTGGTCTGCGGGCAACCGAGGTGGCCCGCATCGTCGACCTGCCGCTGCTCGCCGCGATGCGACCGCAGGCCGGCATCGCCGAGGTGTTGGAGCGCGGCGGGTTGCGGGTGCGGTCCCGGTCACCACTGGGTTCGGCGGCGCGGCGGGTGCTTTCGGTGCTGGCGGCCCATCCTGCGCAGGACGCGGGGGCCGCATGAGCGCATCGCTGATCGACCGGGTACGGGAACGTCTCGTGGCCGAGATATCGGCGTCCACCCACGGTGCCCTGAGTCCCGGTGTGGTGGCCGCGGCGATCCGCGCCGAGTCCGGCGGCCTGCTCGGCGACACCGAGGTGCTGAGCAATCTGCGGCTGCTGGAGACCGAACTGACCGGAGCGGGCCTCCTCGAGCCGCTGCTGTGTGCGCCGACCACTACTGACGTTCTGGTGACCGCCCCTGACGCGGTGTGGGTGGACGACGCCAGTGGGTTACACCGCAGCACAGTGTGTTTCCCCGATGAAGGCGCGGTCCGCCGGCTGGCCCAGCGGTTGGCGCTGCTGGCCGGACGCCGGCTGGACGAGGCGCAGCCGTGGGTGGATGGTCAGCTCACCGGCGTCGGACCGTGCGCCGTCCGATTGCACGCCGTGCTGCCGCCGGTCGCGGCCGCGGGTACCTGCCTGTCCCTGCGGGTCTTGCGTCCGGCCACCCAGAATCTCGATACCCTCACGCGGTCCGGGGCCATTCCACCGCCAGCTGCCGACCTCGTGCACGCGATCATCCGGGCTCGGCTGGCGTTCCTGATCTCAGGCGGCACAGGGTGCGGGAAAACCACCCTGCTGGCTGCGGCGCTGGGCGCGGTCCCGGGACATGAACGCATCGTGTGCGTCGAGGACGCCGCCGAACTGGCGCCGCCGCACCCACATCTGGTCAAGCTCGTGGCTCGGGGTGCCAACGTCGAAGGCGTCGGCGAGGTGACTGTGCGCGATCTGGTGCGTCAGGCATTGCGGATGCGTCCGGACCGGATCGTCGTCGGTGAGGTTCGTGGGGCCGAGGTGGTGGACCTGCTGGCGGCGCTGAACACCGGGCACGACGGCGGGGCCGGTACCGTGCACGCCAACAGCCCGGCGGAGGTGCCAGCCCGGCTGGAGGCCCTCGGCGCGCTCGGCGGCTTGGACCGCGCCGCGCTGGTCAGCCAACTGGCCGCGGCCGTGCAGGTCCTGTTGCACGTGGGCCGTGACGGCGCCGGGCGGCGCAGGCTCGCTGAGATCGCCGTGCTGCGCCGGGACGACCGCGGGGATCTGGAGGTCGTGACGGCCTGGCATGCCGATACCGGATTTGGTTGTGGCGCAGACGCTCTCAATGCGCTCGTCGACCGGCGCGGGGCATCGTGACCGTGAGCGCCCTGGCATTGGCAGCCGCACTTGTGCTCTGGCCGGCCACACCCAGGCGGACCGCAGCACTGCGGCGGGTGGATTCACCGGTCCGGCGGCGGGCGCGGGCGGCACCGGCGGTGGTGCTCGTTGGTGTCGTTCTGGCCTGGTTGATGCCGCTGCCGGTCGCGCTGGCGGGGGTGGTCGTGGCGGGCACCGTGGCGATAAGCCGCCGGCGCCGTGTCGCCCGGCGGCTACGGCAGCGGGAATCCGCGGCACTACAGGCCGCCCTCGACGTGTTGGTCGGTGAGTTGCGTACCGGAGTGCACCCGGTCACAGCTTTCGCGACCGCCGCCGGTGAAGTTTCCGGCCCGGTGCGTCAGGGCATGGGCGCGGTGGCGGCCCGGGCCCGTCTGGGAGCCGACGTCGCTGCCGGTTTGGACGACGTCGCGCAATCCTCACAACTTCCGGTGCACTGGGAACGGCTCGCTGCCTGCTGGCGCTTGGCGCACGCGCACGGACTCTCGATCGCCACCCTGATGCGCACGGCCCAGCGCGACATCGTCGAGCGCGAACGCTTTTCCGCACACGTCGACGCGGCGATGGCCGGGCCACGGGCAACGGCGGCGGTGCTCGCCGGACTGCCGGTCGCCGGGATGGCGCTGGGCCAGCTGATCGGTGCGCGGCCCCTGGCGTTCCTCTTCGGCACGGATGTCGGCGGCACGCTTTTGGTGGTTGGAGTCCTGCTGGCCTGCGCCGGTTTGATGTGGTCGGACCGGATCACCGAACGGGCGCTGAGATGAGTTGGGCAGCATTGTTTCTCGCCGCTGCTCTGTTGGTCGGATCCGATCCCGTCCGGGTGCGCAACCGTGCTGCGCCAACGCCACGTCGGCGCTCTGACCTCCAGCGGGTACCGGCAGACGGGCCGCTCGCGGCCGCCTCGACGTTCGATCTGTTCGCTGCGTGTCTGTCCGCGGGCCTGGCTGTGTCCACGGCAGCTGCGGCGGTCACCGCGTCGGCTCCGCAGTCGCTGGCGCCGTTGTTGCGCCGGGCGGCTGAACTGCTGGCGCTCGGGGCCGATCCGGCACGAGCGTGGGCCGGCGGTCAAGACGGGAATGCTGTTGTGCCCCAGGATAAGAACGCCGAGGCGCTGTTGCGTCTGGCCCGCCGGTCCGCCGCTTCCGGCAGCGCCTTGGCCGACGGTGTGGCGGAGCTGGCCGCCCAGACGCGACACGAGGCCGCCACGTCCGCCGATGCGGTGGCAGAACGTGCCTCGGTTCTGGTCGCCGGCCCGCTCGGGCTGTGCTACCTGCCGGCATTTCTGTGTCTGGGTGTCATACCTGTGGTCGTCGGTCTGGCCGGCGACGTACTGGGCTCAGGACTGTTGTGAACACACACCGCAAAGGAAGGAAAGATCATGGCAGGAAACATGATTCAGCGTGCGAACGCCAGGGCGGCACTGCTGATGCTCGACGAATCAGGGATGAGTACCGTCGAGTACGCGATCGGCACCATCGCCGCCGCGGCGTTCGGTGCGATCCTGTACACCGTGGTCACCGGGGACTCGATCGTCACGGCGCTGACCAACATCATCAGCCGGGCGTTGAACACCAACGTCTAGATGACCGGGGTGCGGTCACGGTCGAGGCTGCGATTGCGCTCGCATCGCTGGTGGCGGTCCTGGTGTTGTGTGTCGGCGGCCTCAGCGCGGTGGGCACGCAGATTCGCTGTATCGACGCGGCACGTGAAGCGGCCCGGCTGGCCGCACGTGGGGAGGGCGAGGCGGCCACCGCCGCGGCTCGCCGGGTCGCACCATCGGGTGCGGTGGTGCATGTCGGCCGGGACGGCGATTTGGTGGTGGCCCGGGTCAGCGCAGGCACGATGTTGCCGAGGCTCACGCTGTCCGCCGAGGCGGCAGCGGTTCGCGAGCCCGGCGTCGGGTGAGCGAGGATCGGCCACCGTGCTGGCCGCGGCCATGATCGCGATGCTGATCGCGTTCGCCACGGGCGCTGCATACCTGGGCGCCGCGGTGACGGCCCGGCACCGGGCTCAGGCCGCGGCGGACCTGGCCGCCCTGGGTGCTGCAGGTGCTGTGGTTTCCGGCCCGGATGCGGCGTGCCGGCAGGCCACCGAAATCGCGGCTCGAATGCGGTCGGTCGTCGCGAGCTGCCGGATCGAGGGGCTGGATGTGGTGCTCGAGGTGACGATCCCGGTGCGCCTCGGGCGCTGGGGAGCCGGGCCGGCCCGAGCATCGGCCCGGGCTGGGCCGGTGGACGCCGCGATCTAGTCGATGGGGTCGAGGGCCGCCGCGGCAACCTCGTCGTCGGTGGGCAGCCGCATCGATATCAGCCCCGCGAAGACGTTCTCGTCGAGCTCGACCCGGTTGATCGTCATGTGTACGGGTCGCCAGTCGCCACCCTCGGCACGCATCCGCAACACGGCGGTGGTGGTACCGCCCGAGAACTCCGTGGTCATCCGGGCCATGTGGCGGGCGTCGGCCGGGTGGACGCGGGCCTGCCCGCCGTCGCGGTTACGCCAGTCGAAGAACGGTGCGGGCTCGTCGAGCCACTTCAACAATTTCCAGTTGGCCAGATCGACCAGGGCCCGGTGTACGCCGGGTTGCGCCAGCCCGTTGAGAATGCGCTGGGCCAGGCTGTCGGGCTGTTCGACGGGCGCTTCCCGTTCACTGCGCCAGTTCATCGCCCGGGAGAGCAGTTTCTCGGAGCCGTCTTCCTGTGGTTCCAGCAGGACGCGGGCCACGAATCCGACGGTGATGGGTTCTCCGTGGTGGTCGGTGACGTCCCAGGTGGTGCACAAGGTGTGGCCGACGACGGGCTTGATCGTCATCGCCAGGACCCTGGCCTCGGTGCCGTTGAGGTACTTCGCCGGTAGGTCGTCGGCGAACGTCCGGTCGTGGGTGGCTTCGGTTTCCGGATTCATGCCGCTGTTGAGCAGCGATTCAGGGGTATCGGTGGCCACGCCTGCGGTCAGATCCCAGACCAGCGGGCCCGGAACGGGGCGTTGCGGCGGTTCGGCGTCGCGCGGCCCGATCCAGATGTGCACGCCGTGGATGTGTCCGTCGGACATCCGCACCACCTCGGTGCGGATTACGCGGTCATTCTTGGGTGTGATGGTGCTGAGGCCCTGGCCGGCCTGCACGGTTTCCCTGATGGCGCTCTGTATTGCCATCAGGTGCGGATTTCGGCGCAGAAACACACTGATCGGGACGAGGTTCTTTGTCTGAAGACCTCGTGCGACGACCACAGGCTCGCTCCCCAGTGTCTCCACGAGCAGCCAGTCGTGGTTCATGTGCGGCATTTTACCGGCGGAGTGCCCACCTACCTGCACACCCGACTGCGCAGCCGACGACGAGCTGACGACGACGGAATCCGTACCGCAAACTGCGGATCGCGGTCGCGGGTGGGCGAACCCTGCGGCCGTCGGGTTGCAAACATGGGTGAGTTCACGTAATTTGCCACTGCGCCCGGCCTCCGGGATTGGGAACGGATCGCGTTGTCCGACCGTTCGTCGCAACGTCTGTGTGTTCGGCGTGGCCGAATGCAGCCACGTGGTTGTCGATCCGCGGAGTCGGCCGTCGAGGGGTCGGTCGTCAACGCGGTCGGGGGATGGACGCTGAGGACGTACTCAGCGCGCCGAGCACCAGGCGGAGCACCTTCACCGCGCCCGATTTGTCCAATGGATCATTGCCGTTGCCGCACTTCGGTGACTGCACACACGAGGGGCAGCCCTGTGGGCAGTCGCACGCCTCGATCGCATCGGCTGTCGCGCCCCACCAGGTACTGAGATTGCGGAATCCGCGGTCGGCGAAGCCGGCACCACCCGGATATCCGTCGTAGACGAAGATCGACGGTAAACCGTCCACCGGGCCGACGGCCGTAGACACCCCGCCGATGTCGCCGCGGTCGCAGCTGGCCACCAGCGGCAACAGCCCGATCGACGCGTGTTCGGCGGCATGCAGGCTCCCCGGCACCGAAAGTGGGTCAATACCGCTGTCCTGTAAGGCTTCCGGAGTGATCGTGCACATCACGGCCATGGTGTCCAGGGTGCTCGGCGGCATGTCCAGTTCCACGAAATCGATCACCTCACCGTCGAGGCGGCGGCGCAGGTAGCCGACCACGGTGTTGGTGACCGTCACCGGAACCAGGCCGACGGTGACCGGACCGAACGTGGCGCGCTCGCCGGGACCGGTGACCGATATGTCGGTGAGCTCCCTGGCGAATGTGCTGTAGCCGGGGTCCGCGGCGTACACGAACGCGACACCGTCCTCGAACGACAACGAGTCGACCAGATATGTCTCGCCCTGGTGCAGGTACACCGCACCGGGGTGCAGCGAGGCTGCCGCCCGGCCGGCGCCGGTGCTTCCCAGCATCCGTCCGGTGTCGACTTCCAGGATCGCGATCTGGCCGCCGCTGGAGCCGCGGATGTCGACCGCGGGATGCGGATCCACCCCGGGGGCGGGGAAGTAGCCGCCCGGACGTTTGCGCAACAATCCGTCGTCGACGAGGGTGGCGGCCACCGACTCGGCGTCCCACAGCCGCACCTCGGCCTCGGTGAGCGGCAGCTCTGCTGCGGCACAAAGCAATTGCGGGCCGAGCACGTGCGGATTCGTCGGGTCGATCACCACCCGCTCGATCGGCTTGTCCAACAACGCCGCCGGGTGGTGCACCAGGTAGGTGTCCAGCGGATCGTCCCGGGCGATCAACACGATCAGCGCACCCTGCCCGCGCCGGCCAGACCGGCCCGCCTGCTGCCAGAACGAGGTGACGGTGCCGGGAAACCCGGCCAGCACCACCGCATCCAGCCCGGCGATGTCGATGCCGAGTTCGAGCGCATTGGTGGTGGCCAGCCCGCGCAGCTGTCCGTCGGTCAGGGCGTGTTCCAGCTCGCGGCGGTCCTCGGCAAGATAGCCGGCTCGGTAGGAGGCCACCTGGTGGGCGATTTCGGGTGCGGTGTCCTCCAGCCGGGCTCGGGTCCCCAGCGCGGTCAGTTCTGCGCCGCGCCGGGACCGGACGAACGTCAAAGTGCGTGCGCCCTCGGTCATCAGGTCGGCCATCACCCGGGCCGCTTCGGAACCGGCCGAACGGCGCACCGGCGCCCCGTTCTCCCCGGTGAGATCCTCCAGCAGCGCCGGCTCCCACAGCGCGATGGTCCGCGCCCCCTGCGGGGAGCCGTCTTCGGTCACCTCGGCCACGGTCTGCCCGATCAACTCGGCCGCGGTCTCGGCCGGCGATGCCGTGGTGGCACTGGCGAAGATCACCGTCGGCGTGGACGGGTCAGCGCCGTCGGCCGAATATCTTGCACACAGCCGCAGCAGCCGGCGCAGCACCATCGCCACGTTGGAACCGAAAATGCCGCGGTAGTAATGGCATTCGTCGACCACGATGTACCGCAGGTGGCGCAGGAACACCGCCCAGCGGGCATGGTTGCGCAGCAGCGACAGATGGATCATGTCGGGGTTGGAGAAGATCCAGCGGGAGCGCTCCCTGGCGAACCGGCGCACCTCGGTGGCGCTGTCACCGTCGTACGGTGCGGGTGCCACATCGCGCAGCGCGGCCACGGTCTCGGTCAGATTCTGTGCCGTGCGCAACTGGTCGTGGCCAAGCGCTTTCGTCGGCGACAGGTAGAGCACCCGGGCCTGCCGGTCCTCGGCCAACGCCGACAGGATGGGTAGTTGGTAGGCCAGAGACTTGCCCGAGGCGGTTCCGGTGGAGACGACCACGTGGCGTCCGTCGTGGGCCAGCTCGGCGGCGGCCAGTTGATGTGACCACGGTGCGGTGATTCCGCGGTCGGTCAACGCCTGAACGACCTCCGGATGGGCCCATTGTGGCCACTGTTGCGGTTTGCCGTGTCGCGGAGGGATATCCGCAACATGGCGTAGCGGATCTTCGCCGGCCGGGGTGCCCTCGACAGCGCAAGCGAGCAGCTCACGGCCGAAATCTGACCCCTGATCCAGCACTGTTTGTCCTCCTGCGATCTACCCCGCCGACGTCGGCCCGGATTTATAAACGAATTGTTCACCACGCGCCGCACGCCAAGACTGTCGCAGTCGACCCGAACATGGTTGACTGATCACGGTCGCAGCTTCTGTGTTTGTACTCGCACTCGCAGGATCGTCGTTGCGATCGCGGTTCCTGCGAGGGTTGTAGGTCGGGTCAGTTCCGGGCGACTCCACGAAGGATGGCGGTCGGAACGGGCCCGGTACATCGGAAGTCGGTGGACCGCACCCGGTTGAAAGAGAAGGAAAGAACAAAAGATGCCACAGGGAACTGTGAAGTGGTTCAACGCGGAGAAGGGCTTCGGCTTCATTGCTCCGGAGGACGGCTCTGCCGACGTGTTTGTCCA
Source organism: Mycobacterium syngnathidarum (assembly GCF_001942625.1). Lineage (GTDB taxonomy): Bacteria > Actinomycetota > Actinomycetes > Mycobacteriales > Mycobacteriaceae > Mycobacterium > Mycobacterium syngnathidarum. The sequence continues at coordinate 112,524 of NZ_MLCL01000001.1, read as the reverse complement.
CTACACGGAAATTCAGGGCAGCGGATTCCGCACCCTGGAGGAGAACCAGAAGGTTGAGTTCGAGGTCGGCCAGAGCCCCAAGGGGCCGCAGGCCACGGGTGTACGGGCCATCTGAGCCAAGCAAACCCAACGGGACACCCCCGCGTGAGTCCACATCGGACACCGCGGGGGTGTTCTCGTTTTTGCGGCTCGAGCTGGCCTAGTGTCGATTTGTGAGCCAGCTGTCCTTCTTCTCGGCTGAGTCGGTGCCGCCCGCGGTGGCCGACCTGACCGGGGTTCTCGCCGGCCCGGGGCAGGTGGTGCTGGCGAGCGTCGGCGGCCGGCAAGCGGCCCGGATTTCGGTAGTCGTCGACGAGCTCTGGCGCGCCCACGGCCTGGCCGAGATGATCAGCGATGCCGGGCTGGTACCAGAAATCTCCCGGACCGACGAGGACAACCCGCTGGTGCGAACCGCACTGGATCCGCAGTTGATGCTGATCGCACGGGCGTGGACCAGGGGCGCGGTCAAAACAGTCCCGGCCGACTGGCTACCCGGTTCCCGCGAGCTGCGGGCCTGGACGCTGGCCGCCGGCACGTTCGAGGCGGACGACCGCTATCTGCTCGGATTGGACCCGCACGCGCCTGACACCCACGCGGCGCTGGCCGAGGCGATGATGCGGGTGGGGATTGCGCCGACATTGATCGGGACCAGAGGCTCGCATCCCGCGCTGCGGATCAGTGGGCGCCGACGCCTATCGCGCCTGGTGGAGAACGTCGGGGAGCCGCCTGGGGATGCCGCGGCGGTGGCGCACTGGCCTCGTATTTAATGATGCACACGCGGAGAGCCGGTTTGCGTAGGCTCGCGCGTAATGCGAAATTGTCAGTTGCCGGGCTTGGCGCGGCGACTAAAGAAGTGGAGCGTAGGCACAGTTGGCTGGCGATAGCGGCAGCGGTAGCAAGGGCAATGTCCGGCGACTCGTGATTGTGGAGTCGCCGACGAAAGCGCGCAAGATTGCCGGCTACCTGGGCTCCGATTATGTGGTGGAATCTTCCCGCGGGCACATTCGTGACCTGCCGCGCAATGCCGCTGACGTGCCCGCGAAGTACAAATCCGAGCCGTGGGCGCGCCTCGGGGTCAACGTCGACGACAACTTCGAACCGCTCTACATCGTCAGCCCTGACAAGAAGAGCACCGTCACCGAACTCAAAGACCTGCTCAAAGGTGTCGACGAGCTCTATCTCGCGACGGACGGTGACCGCGAGGGTGAGGCGATCGCCTGGCATCTGCTGGAGACCCTGAAGCCGAAGGTGCCGGTGCGGCGGATGGTGTTCCACGAGATCACCGAGCCGGCCATCCGGGCCGCCGCAGAAAACCCGCGTGACCTGGACATCGCTCTGGTCGACGCGCAGGAAACCCGCCGCATCCTCGACAGGCTCTACGGCTACGAGGTGTCGCCGGTGCTGTGGAAGAAGGTGGCACCGAAGCTGTCGGCGGGCCGGGTGCAGTCGGTGGCCACGCGCATCATCGTGCAGCGCGAGCGGGAGCGCATGGCGTTCCGCAGCGCCGGCTACTGGGATGTCAGCGCCGAGCTGGACGCATCGGTGTCCGATCCGCAGGCCACTCCGCCGCGGTTCACCGCCAAGCTCAACACCGTCGACGGCCGCCGGGTCGCCGCCGGTCGTGATTTCGACTCGCTGGGGCAGCTGAAGAAGCCCGACGAGGTGCTGGTGCTCGACGAGGCCAGTGCCGGAGCGCTGGCTGCCGGGCTGCGCGGCGCCCAGTTGGCCGTCAGCTCCGTCGAGCAGAAGCCGTACACGCGCCGCCCCTACGCGCCCTTCATGACGTCGACGCTGCAGCAGGAGGCCGCTCGCAAGCTGCGGTTCTCCTCGGAGCGCACCATGAGCATCGCGCAGCGGCTGTACGAGAACGGCTACATCACCTACATGCGTACCGACTCGACGACGCTGTCGGAGTCGGCGATCAACGCCGCGCGTAACCAGGCGCGGCAGCTCTACGGCGACGAGTACGTGCATCCGTCGCCGCGGCAGTACACCCGCAAGGTCAAGAACGCCCAGGAGGCGCACGAGGCGATTCGCCCCTCTGGTGACGTGTTCCAGACCCCGGGCCAGCTGCATGCCCAGCTCGACACCGACGAGTTCCGGCTCTACGAGCTGATCTGGCAGCGCACCGTGGCCTCACAGATGGCCGACGCCCGCGGCACGACGCTCTCGTTGCGGATCGCCGGAGCCGCTGCCGGTGGCGAGCAGGTTGTGTTCAACGCGTCCGGCCGCACGATCACCTTCCCCGGCTTCCTCAAGGCCTACGTCGAGAGCATCGACGAGCTGGCCGGCGGTGAGTCCGACGATGCCGAGAGCCGGCTGCCGAACCTGACCCAGGGGCAGCGCGTCGACGCCGCCGACCTGACCGCCGACGGCCACCAGACCAGCCCGCCGGCCCGCTACACCGAGGCCTCGCTGATCAAGGCCCTCGAAGAGCTGGGTATCGGCCGCCCCTCGACGTACAGCTCGATCATCAAGACCATCCAGGACCGCGGCTATGTGGCCAAGAAGGGCAGCGCACTGGTGCCGTCCTGGGTTGCCTTCGCCGTCGTCGGCCTGCTGGAGCAGCATTTCGGCCGGCTGGTCGACTACGACTTCACCGCGGCCATGGAGGACGAACTCGACGAGATCGCCACGGGTCAGGAGCAGCGCACCAACTGGCTGTCGAACTTCTACTTCGGTGGTGAGCACGGTGTCGAGGGCTCGATCGCCCGTTCCGGTGGGCTCAAGCATCTCGTGGGTGGCAACCTCGAAGGCATCGACGCACGAGAAGTCAACTCCATCAAGCTTTTCGACGATGACGAGGGTCGCGCGATCGTGGTTCGGGTGGGCCGCAACGGGCCGTACCTGGAGCGCATGATCATTGATCCTGAAGCTCCGGACGGCGCCTTGAAGCCGCAGCGCGCCAACCTCAAGGATGCTCTGACACCCGATGAGCTGACCCTTGAGCTGGCTGAAAAGGCTTTCGCCACACCGCAAGAGGGACGGGTGCTCGGTGTCGACCCGGCAACCGGACACGAAATCGTCGCCAAGGACGGGCGATTCGGCCCCTACGTCACCGAGATCCTCCCGGCGCCTGAGGAGGGCCCCGACGACGGCACAGCGGGGACTCCGGCCAAGAAGGGCAAGAAGCCGACCGGGCCCAAGCCGCGCACCGGATCGCTTTTGCGCACAATGGATCTGGAGACGGTGACGCTCGACGACGCGCTCAAGCTGCTGTCGTTGCCCCGGGTGGTGGGGGTGGACCCGTCGAACAACGAGGAGATCACCGCACAGAACGGGCGCTACGGCCCATATCTCAAGCGCGGCACCGACTCTCGCTCACTGGCCACCGAGGAACAGATGTTCACCATCACCCTCGATGAGGCGCTGAAGATCTACGCCGAGCCGAAACGCCGTGGGCGCCAGGCCGCTGCGGCCCCGCCGCTGCGTGAGCTGGGCACCGACCCGGCCTCGGGCAAGCCGATGGTGATCAAGGACGGTCGATTCGGCCCGTACGTCACCGACGGTGAGACCAACGCCAGCCTGCGTAAGGGCGACGACGTGCAGTCGATCACCGACGAGCGGGCTTCGGAACTGCTGGCCGATCGCCGGGCCCGCGGGCCGGCGAAGAAGGCCGCCAAGAAGGCACCTGCGAAAAAGGCTGCCGCCAAAAAGACCGCAGCCAAGAAGGCCCCGGCGAAGAAGGCTGCCGCCAAGAAGGCGTGAGCCCGCTAGCTGGAGACGTCGCTTTCGGTTTCGCGTTCCAGATCACGCGGCAGCACCAGGTTCATCGGGCGGGCCAACTGAGTGGGCACGGTGCGTCCGCGTAGTTCGACGATCTCGCCGACGTCCCAGCTCAGCGCCTCGGCGTCGAGTGCGCCGCTCACCGCGATGGCGGAGGCCAGCACATGGCCTTCCTCGAGTTTGGCCAGCTCGGTCAGGCGGGCGGCCTCGTTCACCGGGTCACCGATCACGGTGTATTCGAAGCGGGCCTGAGCGCCGATGTGCCCGGCGATCGCACGCCCGGCTGAGACACCGATACCGAACTCGATATCGCTGCCCAGCACGCTGAGCAGCTCATCGTGCAGCTCGCGGGACGCGGCCAGCGCGCCACCGGAGGCGTCGGGATGCTCGATGGGGGCACCGAAGATGGCCAGCGCCGCGTCGCCCTGGAACTTGTTGACGAACCCGCCGTGACGGTTGACGGTGTCGACGATGACGCGGAAGAACTCGTTGAGCAGGTTCACCACGTCGCCGGCCGGGATCGTCGATGCCAGGTGTGTCGAACCGACCAGGTCCACGAACAGCACCGCCACGTCGCGTTCCTGTCCGCCCAGCTCGGTGCCGCGCTCCAAGGCGCGACGGGCCACGTCCTCGCCGACGTAGCGGCCGAACAGGTCACGAAGGCGTTGCCGCTCGGCCAGCTCGCGCACCATGTCGTTGAAGCCGGCCTGCAACAGACCGAGCTCGCTGGCGTCGTAGATCTGCATGTGGGCGTTGTAGTTGCCGCGCTGCACCTCGCCCAGCGCCCAGCGCAGCTGGCGCAGCGGGTCGGCGATCGACATCGCGACCAGCACCGTGCTGGACAATCCGATCACCAATGCGGCGATGGCGAGCAGCAGCAGCGGCGTGATCAGCCGGTCCGCCGATGCGGTGAGGATCGAAAACTTGCTGGCCACCAGGGCCAGCACGATGGCCAGGACCGGAACACCCGTCGACAGCACCCAGGTGAGCACCTGGCGCAGGATCACCCCGGGGGCGCGGAAGTTCTCCGGCACCCCGCCGCGCAGTGCGGCCACCGCGACCGGCCGCAGCACCCGCTCGGACTGCAGGTAGCCGATGATCGCGGTGGCGGTCGCGCCCAGTGCGGTGGCGACCAGGACAACGGGCGCGGACTTACTGGCCACCGGCCAGCTGGCCACGATGAACACGATCGAGCCGAGGAACCAGTTGGTGACGCTGATCAGGGTGCGGTAGAAGGGCATCTTCAGCGCGCGCACGCGGGCCAACTCGGTGATGGCCGGGTCCGACTTGGACAGCAGGGTGTCGCGGCGCTGCCAGCGGATCACCGGGATGAGCAGCCGCAGCGCCAGGTAGGCGCCGATGGTGAACGAGATGAACAGGTAGCCCAGGAAGATCGCCAGGTTGAACACCGGCAGGTCCTGGAGCTGGATGCGGTCCTCGGGCGGCAGGCCGAAGCGCAGGAAGCCCAGCACGAACAACGCGCCGATGATGTCGGCCTGCAGCATGCCCAGCGTGAACACCGGCCACGGGGTGCGCGCCACCCATCGCGCGAATGCACCGATTCGCGCGATGGGGATGGGCTCCGTGGTCACCCGTTCACCGTATCGGGCCGCGGGGACGTTCAGCGCCTGCTGTGACGTGGTTGTGTCGGCTTGACCACTACTGTTGGGGACGATGAGCGGGGTGTTTTCGCGGCTGGTGGGTCAGCATGCGGTGGAACAGGAGCTGGTGGCGGCCGCATTGGCGGCCCGGGGTGATTCGCCACACAGTGGTACCACCGTCGGGACCATGACGCATGCCTGGCTGGTCACCGGTCCGCCGGGCTCCGGGCGTTCGGTGGCGGCGCTGTGTTTCGCGGCGGCCCTGCAGTGCACGTCAGGGGGGACACCGGGGTGCGGTGAATGCCGCGCGTGTACGACGACGATGGCCGGTACCCATGCCGATGTACGCCGCATCGTGCCCGAGGGCCTGTCGATCGCGGTCAAGGAGATGCGCGAGATCGTTCAGATCGCGTCTCGGCGGCCCGGGACCGGGCGTTGGCAGGTGGTGGTGATCGAGGACGCCGACCGGCTCACCGAAGGCGCCGCGAATGCCCTGCTCAAGGTGGTGGAGGAACCGCCGGCCTCGACGGTGTTCCTGCTGTGCGCGCCGTCGGTGGATCCCGAGGACATCGCCATCACCCTGCGCTCGCGCTGCCGGCACATCGCGTTGACCACGCCGTCGGTGGATGCGATCGCCGACGTGCTGATTTCCGGCGACGGGCTGCCCGCCGACGAGGCCCGCTGGGCAGCGTCCGTCAGCGGCGGCCATGTGGGCCGGGCCCGACGACTGGCCACCGACCCTGAGGCCCGGGAGCGCCGTAAACGCGCGTTGGGGCTGGCCCGGGATGCCGCGACACCAGCGCGGGCCTTTGCGGCCGCCGAGGAGATGGTCGCGGTCGCCGAGGCCGAAGCGCTGGCCTTGACCGCCGGACGCAACGAGACCGAGACCGAGGAACTCAAGACCGCGCTGGGGGCCGGTGGCACCGGGAAAGGCACCGCGGCCACCACCCGCGGGACCGCCGGCGCGCTCAAAGAGCTGGAGCGGCGGCAGAAGTCCCGTCAGACCCGGGCCTCACGTGACGCGCTGGACCGGGCGCTGATCGACCTGGCCACCTATTTCCGTGATGCGCTTTTGGTGTCATCCGGAGCGTCGTCGGTGACCGCGAATCACCCGGACATGGCCGAGAAAGTGCAGGCCATGGCCGACCACGTGCCGCCGGACCGGCTGTTGCGCTGCATCGAGGCAGTGCTGGAATGCCGTGAAGCGCTGGCCATCAACGTCAAACCGAAGTTCGCGGTCGACGCCATGGTGGCCACCGTCGGGCAGGCGCTGCGAGGGTGACTTTGGAGGCTCGGGCACGGCTGTCGTAGACTCGTGCCGCCCGGTTCGCCGAGCGTGCCACCTTAGCTCAGTCGGTAGAGCAATTCACTCGTAATGAATAGGTCAGGAGTTCGATTCTCCTAGGTGGCTCTCTTTTTTGGCGTACGTCTGTGCCCGCTACGCCAGCAGGCCGACGGCAAGAGTCATGCCGACGAACAGCACCAGCTGATACGCGCTGTTGATCACGGTGAGCTGAGCCGGCTTCAACTCGAACGCGTTGTGCTGTGCCAGCGTGGACAGCGACAACCCGAGCCAGGCCGCAACTCCGACGGCCACCGCGAGCCAGAGCGAATCACTGCCGAAGAATGCGAACGTGATCGAGCAGGTGACGGCGAGCGCGAGCGCCGTGACGACCAGTGACGCCAGCAGAATTGCGAAGGGGCGCTTGCCGACTCGCTCCGAGTCAGCCTTGGTCACCCCGGTCAATTTCCGCCAGGCGCTGCCGGCCAGGCCCCAGTCGCTGTACCAGACGAACGCTATCGCCATTCCGACTGCGGTTGCGACGACCACTGCCAACCAATCGATGCTCAATTCCATGCGGATCGCTCTCCTTGTTCGGCATTCACGAGGTAAGTTGATAAAATCAAGTATGGTTGAAAATATCAATCAACGCGGCAAGAATCCCCGTTCCTACGGGCAGTTCTGTGCTCTCGCTCGGTCGCTCGACGTTGTGGGCGACCGTTGGACGCTCCTGATCGTGCGAGAACTCCTTCCTGGGCCGATGCGCTACGGCGAGTTGAAGACCTCGCTCGCCGGGATTGCCACCAACCTCCTGGCGGACCGGCTTCGCACCATGGAGGCGAACGGTGTCGTCGAACGGCGCCTTGACGACACCGGGGTCGTTTACGGACTCACGCCTTGGGGGGCAGCCCTCCGTGAGCCGATGGAAGCTCTGGGACGGTGGGGCGTTCCACTGCTGGAGTCGGGGCGCGGCGACGACGCGTTCCGGCCTCGCTGGCTCACGCTCGCTCTGCCTGCGCTGCTTCGCGGTGTCACGGCCGCACCGGCCGTCGAGCTCGGGATCGAGACCGACGGCTTCCTCATGACCTTGCGCATCGATGAAGACGGCCCGAGCGCGTATGTCCCAATGGAGCGGCCCGGCACGGTCCTGACCGCCTCGCCCGATGGCGTCGTCGCACTCGCAGTCGGAGCGATCACCGTGGACCAAGTGCTCGCCGACGGCGCCTTCCATGGGGACGTGAAAATCCTGCGTTCGGCGTTCCCGCCGGGCCGTTAGGCTCACCGCTATGGCGCGGATCGTGGTGGGCGCGGCCCTCGTGGCAGCGGTTTCGCTGACATCCCCGGCGGCGGCGGCCGACCCGGGGCACATCCCGGATCTGAGCGGCTACACCGCCGTCGATGTCCACGACTACAACACGTACTACAACTACCCGACGACGAACGGCGCGCAGTTCGTCACTCCGGGCGGGTACCGATGCCGGATCACCTATACCGGCCGTGCCAATCCGCCCATGAAGCAAGCCTTTTGCTGGGGTGAGCTGCCCGGTACTTCAAGCAACTCGGTCAACGTATTCGCGGCCATGGACCTCGATCCGGCGACCTTTTCCACCGTCGATCTCGCGGCCATGGAGAAGTACACGGACTACAAAGAGCCGCGGGACCGCACGGTCGACCCCGCCGATTACAAGTTGCTTTCCGCCGGCAGCAAGCTCGACCACCCCGATACTGGGACGTGCGCGGTCACCGAAGTGAGCACAGTGTGCGTGATCGGTGACCACGGCTTCGAGCTCTCGGCGAAGGGCAGCCGCGTCTTCTAGCTAGTCCTTGCTCAGCGCTTCACGCGCCACGTTGCGGGCGGTGTTCGCGGCAGGGAATCCCGCATACCCGCTGGCGTGGTAGATCACCTCGGCGATCTCGTCCTCGGTGAGGCCGTTTCGGAGGCCGATCCTGACGTGCGACTCGAACTCATCGGTGGCCCGCAGGGCGATCAGAATGCCCATGGTCACCAGGCTGCGATCACGTCGGCTCAGCCCGTCACGGCTCCACAACCGGCCGAAGACATTGTCGACGCCGATGGCCATCAGCTCGTCGCCGAATCTTCCGTCGGGTTCGACAACATTCGACGGCAGGTGCGGCACCATCTCTTGCAGGACCCGTAGACCTTGTTCACGTACGTCGTCAGTCATGCCTGCCAGCTTGGCATGAGGTTCGGGCCTACTCCCCGGTGGCGGTGATGACGATGATCGGTGCGTCCTCAGCCAGGAATGCCTTGGATTTGATCTTGGAGCTGGTGAATGCCGCATCGAGTTGATCACTGGCAAGGAAGCCGCCTTGCGGCAGCGAATCGTGCAACGACTCCCAGACCCCGGGCCGGTTGGTAGTCGGAATCGGACGGTACCTCGTCTTCAGATCCTCGGCGACGGACGGAGTCAGCTCGACGATGCTGTCGATCCAGTATAGGGACGGCCCAGGTACTTCGGGATCGCCCATGTCTCCGCTGACCCACGATGCGGCGACAGGCGACCCGAGCGCGGGGAACCGTTTGGTCAGCGGCTCCAGCTCATGTCGGACTGGATTGGACGTGGTCTTGGCGGCGGGAGCGGTCACGGTTCTCTCCATCTGTTGCCCATTGTTTGAACTGGCGGCACATGCTGAAAGCGCGAAGACGGCGGCCAATGTCAGCGGCAGGGCCACAGCGCTTATCCTTCTCATCCCAACAGAATTCGTCACGGCAGTGTCACTCCTCCGGTGTTGCGATTGTTGTCGGGCGGCCGTACGCCGCCTGGACTGCCTCTGCCGTCCACACGGTCCTCACGGCCGGGATTAAACTGTGGCTGGCCTCCCTGATCAGCGCTTGGCGCACTGCCCAATTCCCAGGTGATGGTTCGGGTGACTTCCCCGTGGGAGTCGAATGGCTTGGCCCATCCCAGTTCGGTGAACCTACCGTTTTCGTTGTCAGATGCTCCGGTGCCGATGTCCGCCTGGCCTCGATTGAAGTTGTAGTGGTCTTCGGCGTGCACCGTGACTGTCATCGTGACTTTGTTGCCGTCAACCTTGACGTCCGCGCTGCTCCACTGTTGGTATCCACCAACGGCTTTTTGCCAGTTTTCTGTGGTGGGGTAGTTCGTCGTCGGATTCGGATCGCCGGTCATCGAGAACGATGTGTTGCCTGCCCGGATCAACTCCTCGGCTCCGCGCTGCGCTCGGCTGATCTGATCGTCGACGTTGGCGCGGATGCCCGGATCCTCGCGGTAGGCCTCCTCGTAGTCGAATTCGATTGGCTTACCGTCGTTATCCCAATAATGCCGGTACATTTGGGTTGCGTCATCGAGGTCCCCACGCAGCAATCTGCCGCCTGCGAGCTTTGCCTCCCATTCGGCCCGCTTCAGGTAATCATGTAGACCGGGCTCTGCGGAGTTGTACTCGAAGTCCTCGTCCCAACTGATATCGGGTTTCGTAGGGGGGCCGATAACAAACTCCGGTCCGCCGGGCTCTCCCGGTCCAGACCCTGGCTCGCCCGGCTTGTCATTGGGTTTCTTCTCATCCTCGGGCTTGTCCTGCGGTGAGTTGTCCTCCCCGTCCCGCGCGAACTTTTGATTTGTCAGACCCTCGTACTCGTTCTTTATCCCACTGACGCGCAGGCCGATCTTGAGCATGTCCCCATTGGCGGTGCTGACGGTGTTGTTGACCTGCGTGATGCCTTCTTTGGCTATCGGGATCAGGCTTTTCTCGCGGGCTTGGGCGCTGAGTGAGCTGGGCAGGGAGTTGACCGCGCTATCCACCCAGGACTTCGTGTTGTCGAGTTGCGTGCGTCCGTTGGTGACGATGTTGGCCGCGTTCGTGATCTCGGCAGACATCTTCTTGTCGAGTTCAGCAAGCTTGCCGTACACCGCGGCATGTTGTTGGTTGGCTGCGGCGTAAGCCTCGGCGCCCTTGCCTTGCCAGCCATCATGCTGGGCGGCCGATTCGACCATGCCCTTCATCTTCAGCAACTGGGAGCTGCCGTCATGTTGGCTGCCGTCGGTAGGTGTGCCGACTCCGAAGGTTTCCCGCGCTTTGTTCCACGTCGAATAGAAGCCATCCAGCGCGCTCACAGAACGTCCCCCTCGGCAGGATCCCGATAGTCAACGCTCAGTATCTCAGCACTTGAACTACCTCGGTGCCAGGAATCCCACAGGCCCGGGGGAAATGCACACCGACAGTGCGGCGGTGTTGGCCTGCACGGAGATCGACTGCCCGGCTCCGGGCAGTCGGACGAAGACGCGGTTGAGGCCGGGCCGTACCGGCACTTTCACCTCGGGGCCTTCGGCCAGGGCCATGGTCAACGAACCGTCGCTGTTGGCCAGGTAGTTGATCTCTGCGGTCCAGTCGGCCGGCAGGAGTGGCCCGTCCAGTGGCATCACGGAGGGTTCGTCGGGCTGCACCAGGAATCCGCATTGGGGTGCGGGACCCTCGACGATGGTGCGCACCCAAGTCACCTTGGCGTCGACCAATTTCCCGGACCGGTCGAACATGCGCAGATCGGTTGTCGCCGAGGCGAACTCGGGGCGCGGTGACGCCAGCGCGAACATATGGCTGGCCAGGTTCTCCGGGGCGGCCACGCGTTGCAGGATCAGCGGGTCGACCTCTTGATCCAGCAGGGGAGCGGCTGCAGACGTAGACGCCAGTGACGCGCGGGCGTTGTTCAGATAGGCCGGCACGGGATTGTCTTGCCACACCTTGAGGAAGGTGAAGGTCGAGTACAGGCTGCTTGCCACGAAAAGCGCTGCTGCGCTGACACATACAACCGACCGCGTGGGGGATGCGGAAAAACGCGAACTTCGGTTGGGTGCACAGAACCCGACCGCCGCCAGTAGCGCCAGCACCACCACCAGGTCCGGTAGATAGCGCAGCGTCTGTGCCAACTCCAATGCGGTGAACCGCGACGAGCGCATCAGGTAGATGGGGATCTGGCAGGCCACCGCGTAGCCCAACGCCACGACCAGCACCGGCCAGATGCGAGTCTTGCGCACCAGCACCACCGCCACGGCGACAGCAAGCACCACCCAGCCCAGCACCATCACGGAGATGGGAGGCGTGGCCCACGGTGAGGCCGGCGCCCAGCGCTGCCAGGACCACGGACCGCCGACGATGCCCGGCACGATGCCGTGAGTGAACGAGCGGCTCAGCAGGTCCCAGGTCATCGACACGTCGAAGCTCCACCGCTTCTGATCCACGACCAGCAGGTACACGCCGATCCAGGCCACCAACAGCGCCAGAGACCCCACCCACAGATGAAGACCCCGTCGCCACACGTCGCGCACGGAAAAAGTCCCCGTCACGTACCCCAGGAGAGTCACCACCGCGAACGCCACGAACGGGATCACCGCGGCCTTCTCGAAGAACAGCAGCCCGCCCAGAAAGACGAGCACACCAACAACCGCGTGCCGCGATGACCCGGTCCGCACCAGCAACACGGCCTCACCAACCACCCAAGCCAGGGCTGCTTGCATCGGCAGTGTGTTCAGCCCCGCCGCCCACCAGGCGAACCCGGGTAGAGCCAGGGGGGTGAACAACGCGAAGGTCAGCGGGATCAACAAGACCGGGCGCCAGCCGAGGATCACCCACAAGGCCCGCAGCAAGGCAAGCGAGGCCAGTAGCTGCATCACCACCAGGCTCACGGCAGCCAGCACCCAGGAGAACGGGGCAAGTCGGGTCACCGCGCCAGATACCAAGAACGCCGCGGGCATGACGTGACCGTCGTGGTCGTCGAACAGGAAGGACGGCGACAGCAGATTCTGCGTTCCGGCCCGGCCGATCAGGATCAGATCGTCCCAGTAGAAATAGCCGCCGAATGCGAGTATCGCCCGGATCGCCAGGTGCAGCGCGATGAGCGCGGCGGCAATGCGGGCGATCTTGTTCACTCTTGCCGACTGTACGGACCCAGCGGCGGGCAACCCGCCGTCGGTATGGTGAGGCAGTGCGAACACTGGTGACAGGAGCGGCAGGTTTCATCGGATCGACGCTGGTCGATCGGCTGCTGGCAGACGGGCACAGCGTTGTCGGGCTCGACGACCTGAGCTCGGGACGGGCAGAGAACCTCAGTAGCGCCGAGAACAGCAAGGACTTCGAGTTCGTCAAGGCCGACATCGTCGACGCGGATCTGCTGGGCCTGTTCAAGGACACCCAGCCGGAGGTGATCTTCCACCTGGCCGCCCAGATCTCGGTGAAGCGTTCGGTCGATGATCCGCAGCTGGACTCCACGGTGAACGTGGTGGGCGTGGTCCGGTTGGCCGAGGCGGCTCGTCAGGCCGGTGTCCGCAAGGTGGTGCACACATCTTCGGGCGGTTCGGTGTACGGCACCCCGCCGACCTACCCGACGAGTGAGGACGTCCCGACGAATCCGGCGTCGCCGTATGCGGCGAGCAAGGTGGCCGGCGAGGTCTACTTCAACATGTTCCGCAATCTGTACAACCTGGATTGCTCGCACATCGCACCGGCGAACGTCTACGGGCCGCGCCAGGATCCGCACGGCGAGGCCGGTGTGGTGGCGATCTTCGCCCAGGCGCTGCTGGCCGGGCGGCCCACCAAGATCTTCGGTGACGGCACCGACACCCGTGACTACGTGTACGTCGATGACGTGGTCGACGCCTTCGTGAAGGCGTCCGGGACAGCCGGCGGGGGCCAGCGATTCAACGTCGGCACCGGAGTGGAGACCTCGACCCGCGAAATGCACACCGCAATCGCGCTGGCCGTCGGTGCGGCCGATGAGCCGGAGATGCACCCCGCGCGGCTGGGTGACCTGCGTCGTTCCCAGCTCGACATCAGCCGGGCCCGAGACGTGCTGGGTTGGCGGCCACAGGTGGACCTGGCCGCGGGCATTCCCCAGACGGTCGAATTCTTCCGGGGTAATTCGCACTAAAAGATTGTGAGTACTCACTTTCTGCTCTAGCGTTGCGTCATGTCCTACGACGTCATCGTTCGCAACGGCTTGTGGTTCGACGGCACCGGCGCCCCGCCGCAGGTCCGTACCCTGGGGATTCGCGACGGGGTGGTGGTCGCGGTATCCCCCACCCCGCTTGACGAGACCGACTGCCCGGATGTCATCGACGCCGGCGGCAAGTGGGTGCTGCCGGGTTTCGTCGACGTGCACACGCACTACGACGCCGAGGTATTGCTGGATCCGGGTCTGCGGGAATCGGTGCGTCACGGCGTGACCACCGTGCTGCTCGGCATGTGCTCGTTGTCGACGGTCTACTCCGACACCGAGGACGCAGCCGATCTGTTCAGTCGCGTCGAGGCGGTTCCGCGTCAGTTCGTGCTGGGCGCCCTGGAACAACACAAGACCTGGTCGGGTCCGGCCGAGTATGTGAAGGTCATCGACGACCTGCCGTTGGGGCCGAATGTCGCCTCGCTGCTGGGGCATTCGGACTTGCGGGCTTCGGTGCTGGGCTTGGACCGGGCCACCACACGCGGGGTCACCCCGACCGACGCCGAGCTGGAAACCATGGCGGCCAAGCTCGATGAGGCCCTCGATGCCGGGATGCTCGGCCTGTCCGGGATGGACGCGGCGATCGACAAACTCGACGGGGACCGCTTCCGGTCCCGTGCCCTGCCGTCGACGTTCGCGACCTGGCGTGAGCGCCGACGTCTGATCAAGGTGCTGCGCAAGCGCGGCCGGATGCTGCAGAGTGCGCCCAGCACCGCCAAAGCCTATGAGGCACTGAACTTCTTCCTGGAGAGCAGTGGCCTGTTCGGCCGGCGCAAGGGCGTTCGGATGAGTCTGCTGGTCTCGGCCGACGCCAAGTCTGCGCCCGGCGCGGTGCACGTGCTGGGGCCGGGTGTCCGGTTGCTCAACCGGATCCTGGGCGCCAAGGTGCGCTTCCAGCACCTGCCGGTGCCGTTCGAATTGTATTCGGACGGAATCGATCTGCCGGTGTTCGAGGAATTCGGTGCGGGCACCGCAGCCCTGCACCTCAAAGACCAGTTCGAGCGCAACAAGCTGCTCGCCGACCCAGAGTACCGCCGCCGGTTCCGTAAGTCCTTCGACCGGCGCGTTCTCGGACCGACGCTGTGGCACCGTGACTTCCACGACGCCACGATCGTCGAATGTCCCGACAAGACGTTGATCGGCAAGAGCTTCGGGCAGATCGCCGACGAGCGCGGTATCCACCCGCTCGACGCCTTCCTCGACGTGCTCGTCGACAACGGCGAGAGAAATGTGCGATGGACGACCATCGTTGCCAACAACCGGCCCAGGTACCTCGACCGGCTGGCCAAGGATCCTTCAGTGCACATGGGCTTCTCGGATGCCGGTGCGCACTTGCGCAACATGGCGTTCTACAACTACCCGGTGAAGCTGCTCAAGCGGGTGCGCGACGCGCAGCTGACGGGCCGGCCGTTCATGACCACCGAGCACGCCGTGCACCGTCTCACCGGCGAGGTGGCCGATTGGTTCGGCGTTTCCGCCGGAACCCTGCGGCAAGGCGATCGGGCCGACTTCGTTGTGATCGACCCGGCCGGCCTCAACGACACCGTGGAGGCCTACCACGAAGAGTCGGTGCCGTTCTACGGCGGGCTGAGCCGCATGGTGAACCGCAGCGACGAGGCCGTGGTCGCCACCGCCGTCAACGGTTCAGTGGTCTTCCGCAACGGCCAATTCCGTGACGGCTACGGTGAATCGGTGAAATCGGGGCGCTACCTGCGGGCCGGTGCTGAGAAGCTGGCCCACACGCCGGTCTGAGATGGCCAGGACTCAACAGCAGCGCCGCGCGGAAACCGTCGCACGCTTACTCGATGCCGCGATCGACACCATCATCGAGGTCGGCTACGCCAAGGCCTCGGCGGCAGTGATCGCCAAACGGGCAAGGGTTTCCGACGGCGCGCTGTTCCGGCATTTCCCGACGATGAGCGACTTCATGGCTGCCACAGCCCACGAGGTGGCACGCCGTCAGCTGGAGTTGGGCAGCAAGCTGGTCGCGGAGATCCCTGCCGAGCAGCCACCGCTACCGGCGGTGCTGACGATCCTGCGTGACATCGCGGGCAGTGAAACCAACACCGTGTGGCACGAGCTGATGATGGCGGCCCGCACCGACGAGAAGCTGCGGGGTCCATTGCAGACTGTGCTCGCCGAATACATCGACAACATCTACGAAACGGCCAAGAGCGCGCCGGGGGCGGACCAGATTCCCGAGGATGTGTTCGCCGTGCTGCTGACCATCGTGATCAACACGTTTGACGGCGCGGCGATGGTGCGACGCGTGCTGCCCCTGCCAGAACTCGAGGACGCCCGGATCGCCATGCTGGCGGGGCTGCTCAGCCGTTAGGTGGTCCCCTCGACCGGATTGTCCTGACCGGGGACCCGCACGTTCTGCAGTGCTACGGCTCGGGCCAGCCGGGCGTAGCGCAGCTCAATGTCCTTGAGGCGCAAGTAAGTCGACAGGGTCACGAACACGAACGCGATGATGAGCACATACTCCATCAGGTCCGTACCGCGATCCACCCCAAGCCAATTGGCCACCACGGTGGTGTCGTCGGGACGCAGGATCGCATAGATGCCTGCCGCCACGAACAACACGAAGCCGACCTTGACCCATGCCTTGGACCGTGCACTGCGGCGTGACCCCAGCAGGTAGGCCAGCAGCACCAGCACCGAGATGATCAGCAGCGCCTGAATCCAGTTCATCGGGACAGCCTCCTGCGTAACAACCCGTCGAAGACGATGTTCACCCCGTTGAGCAGCGGTTGCCCTTTTGACTTCGAATAGTCGGTGTAGAGGATCTCGACCGGCTCCTCGACCACACGCCAACGGCTTTCGTACGCCAGGTCGATGAACTCACCGGCGTGGCTCATGCCGTTCATGGTGAGGTCCAGCTGGTCGGCCACCGTCTTGTTGAACACCCGCAGGCCGTTGTGCGCGTCGGTGAGTCCGAGAGCCCGGCTCTGCGGGCTCAGAAACGCCGCGGCGCGCAGGATGATCCGCTTCAGCGGCGGGGTGTGCGTCACCGCGTGTGCGTCGCGGCTGGCGAACCTGGTGCCCACCACAAGATCGGCGCCGTCGGCGTCGAGGCGGTCGATCATCCGCACCACGTCCTTGACCTGATGCTGACCGTCGGCATCGAAGGTGGCGAAGACGCGGGCCCCGGGGCGGCTACGCGCATACTCGACGCCGGTCTGGATCGCCGCACCTTGACCGAGATTCACCGGGTGCGGGACGACGCGTGCGCCGGCCTGCAACGCCAGCTCGGCGGTAGCGTCGCGGCTGCCGTCGTCGACGCAGATCACGTTCGGAAAAACCGAGCGCACGTCGGAGATGACGTCGCCGATGATGCTCGCCTCGTTGAAGGCGGGGACGATGATCCAAACGTCCTGAAAGCGCATGTCGATGGGCACTAAACTACACGGTCATCGCAGGGCCAGTTTGGCCAGAGCCACCAGGTGAACTGCGATTCCCACCAGCGGTCCGCACAGCAGTGCGATGATGGTGCGCTCCTCCAAACCCATCGGCAGCAACAGCAGCGCCACCGCGGCCACCGTCGCGATGATCCAGCCCAGCGCGTAGGCCCGGTGCTGGGCCGCTGCGACAGTCGCAGCGCCGGTCAGCGTGAGCATCGCAATGGCGACGGCCGCAGCGGTCAGCCAGGCCAGCAGGGCGCCACCGGCCCGGTACTCCTCGCCGAACCCCACCCGCAGCAGCCAGGGGCCGAGCCACCCGGCCGCGGCTACGCCGACGGCGCCCAGCCCGGCCACTGCGGCGGCCGGCGCCAGCAGTGCCCGCAACCGTCTGTCGCGCTGATCGACGAAATGCGCGATCAGATTGCCCTGCATCGCGGTGAGCGGAACCAGCAGCGGGGCACGGGTCAGCGTCACGGCCAGGATCACCACACCGCCGGCCGCGCCCAGATCGCCCGAGGTGGCCTTGAGCAGCACCGGGAAACCCATCACCAGAACGGCGCTGGCCCCGGCCGCGGCGATCGAGTGGGCAGCCCCCCGCAGGAACGTCGAGGGACTGCCCGCGCTCAGCAGTCCGGCAGCCATGCGCGCAGCCGGTGCGGCGATCAGCATGATCAGCCAGGCCACCGCACCGGCCACGGTGGCCCACAGGAACCCGGCCAGACCCCAGCCGATGACGAACGTCGCGGCGGCGACAGCCACCCGGATACCGGCATCGGTGACCATCAGTGCCCCGTACTCGGTCCACCGATTCACGCCGGCGAGCATGCCGAGCAGCGTGGCGTGCAGACAGAATCCGGCCAGGCCCACGCTGAGCAGGATCACGCTCAAGGCGCGGGACTCGGCGAACACGTGCGCGCTCCACAGCGGCGAGGTGGCCGCGATCACCACGGCGGCGGCGACGCCGACGAGCCCCGCGATCCGCATCGGGTGCGTGGTGGGCCGGCCGGTGAGGTCGACGTGTCGAGACGACCGCACCTCACGGGTGGCCTCTTGCAGCAGACCGTTGGCGGCCCCGGTCACCAGGCCGAATGCCCCCCAGAACACGCTGAACACCGAGAACCCGGCGGGTTCGAGGTCGCGGGCGGCCAGGTACAGCACGGCATAGCCGCACAGCGCGCTGATCGCGGTCGCCAGGCCGACGCGGGCGACGCTGCTGCGCGTGATGGGTCCTGTCGCGGGGGCGCCGCCGCCGGCGTCGGTCACAGCTCCGGCAACTCTTTGGAATACAGCCAGGCCTGCCACAGCGGTTGCAGCGGTTCCTCGGTGTAGCCGGCGGCCAGTCCGGTGAAATCGCCGGTGAAGGCCGTGCTGTGACGGTAGCGGGCCGTCCAATCCCTCAGTAGCGCAAAGAAACTCCTGTCACCGATCCGATTGCGTAACGCGTGCAGGGTCAGGGCGCCGCGCTTGTACACCCGGTCGTCGAACATGTCCTGCGGTCCCGGATCGGACAGCAGAAGATACTGGGGCTTGTCGCGCAGGCGCGTGTGGTAGTGCTCTGCCCACTCCGCGGCGCTGCGGCCGCCGCTGTGTTCGGACCACAGCCATTCGGCATAGCAGGCGAATCCCTCGTGCAGCCAGATGTCGCGCCAGCGCCGCGCGGTCACCGAGTTGCCGAACCATTGGTGGGCCAATTCGTGAGCGATGAGCCGTTCGGCGCTGCGATGCCCGTCGCAGTGGTTGGCCCCGAAGATCGAGATGCCTTGGGCCTCCAGCGGTATCTCGAGATCGTCATCGGTGACCACCACGGTGTAGCCGGTGGCCAACGGATACGGTCCGAACAACTTGATGAACAGCTTCATCATCTGCGGCTGGTGCTCGAAGTCATGGTCGAAATTGCGTCGCAACCGGGCGGGCAACACCGCGTGCATCGCTACCGGTGTCTTGGTCAGCCGCTGACTCTCGTACTGGCCGATCTGCAGGGTGATCAGATAGCTCGACGTCGGCTCGGACTGCTCGTAGGTCCACACGGTGTGTCCGGCGCGGGCTTTGCGAGAGATCAACTCACCGTTGGCCAGCGCGTAGTACGGGCTGTCGGTGCTGATCTGGATCCGGTAGCTGGCCTTGGAGCTGGGATGGTCGTCGCACGGGAACCACGAGGCCGCTCCGTTGGGCTGACCGGCCACCAGCGCCCCATTGGTCAGTTCTTCGAAACCGACATCTCCCCAATAGGATTCGATCGGACGCGGGGTTCCGCTGTAGCGGACGACGATGGTCATCGCGGCGCCGGCCGGCAATGCCGAGGGCAGGGTGACCGACAGCTTTCCACCCGAACATCGGTACTGGGCCGGACGGCGGCCGTTCACCGAGACCCGCGACACCGTCAGGGCGTCGGACAAGTCGAGGGTGAAGTTGCGCAGCGCCGCCAAGGTCACCGCGGTGATCGTGGCTGTCCCGGCCAGCCGGTTGATCGCCACCTTGTACTCGAGGTCGAGTTCGTAGCGCGACACCCGATACCCGAAGTTGCCGTTGCGCGGCAGGTACGGGTCGATGGCGGGTGGGGAGACCAACTTCTTTGCGGCTTTCTTCGATCGCGTCACGCGGCAGGGTCTTCTGTCTTCTTGGTGGCGCTGGCGGACTTTTCGGGGGACTTCTCGGACGCGCGCTTCTTGCCGAGCATGTTCCACGGCGCGATCGGGTTGCCCTGCCAGCGTGTCGACGGCGGTACTTCGTCGCCGCGCATCACCAGCGAGCCGGGGCCGACGGTGGCGCCGGTGCCCAGCCGGGCCGCGGGCAGCGCCACGCAGTGCGGGCCCAGCGTCGAACCTTCTTCGAGCACAACGCTGTCCAACCGCATGATGCGGTCGTGGAACAGGTGCGTCTGTACGACACAGCCGCGGTTGACGGTGGCGGCGGCGCCCAGTGTCACCAGATCGGCTTCGGGCAGCCAGTAGGTTTCGCACCACACGCCGCGGCCGATCGAAGCGCCCAGCCCGCGCAGCCACAGGTTCATCACCGGTGTGCCGCTGGCGGCCCGGGCGAACCACGGGGCGGCGACGGTTTCGACGAAGGTGTCCGACACTTCGTTGCGCCAGACGAACGACGACCACAGCGGGTGTTCCACCGCACGAATCCTGCCGACCACCAACCACTTCGCGATCACCGCGATGGTGCCGGCCACCAGTCCGGCGATCAGCAGCACCACGCCTCCGGACAGCACGGCCCACAGGAAGCCGAACCGGATCGTCACGGCCTGCAGTGCCCCCAATACCGCGATGCCGATCGCGAAGGTGACGATCACCGGGATCAACCGGCAGGTCTCGACCGCCGAGCGCATGATCTTGAGCCGCAGCGACGGATGGAAGGTACGCAACGCGTCGGCGGCGGTGGCGTTGCGGCGCAACCGAACCGGTGGGCTGCCCAGCCACGACGAGCCGGCCTTGGCCTTGTGCGGCGTGGCCGACAGCACGGCCACCAGGCCGTCGTTGGGAACCTTGCGGCCGGGCTGGGTGATGCCGGAGTTGCCGAGGAAGGCACGCTTGCCGATGGTGGCCTTGGCGACGTGGATCCAGCCGCCGCCCAGTTCGTAGGACGCCACCATGGTGTCGTCGGCCAGGAACGCGCCGTCCTGGACCTCGGTGAACTTCGGGGTGAACAGCGCTGTCGAGATCTCGGTGTCTTTACCGACTTTCGCTCCGAGAAGCCGCAGCCACCATGGGGTGAGCAAGCTGGCATAGATCGGGAACAGGTAGTTGCGGGCGGCGTCCATCAGGCGTTCGGTGGTCCACAATTGCCAACCCACCCGGCTGCGGACCGGGTGGTAGCCCTCCGACAGGCGCACGGACAGGACGCGCACGCCGATCACGGTCAGCGCGGCGTAGGTCAGCAGCGCCACCGCGGCAGCGGCCGGAGTCCACGCGAGCGCGGGCAACAACGCGTCGGCCGGGGTGGCGCTGCCGTGCACGCCCCAGACGATCACCGCGAGGCCGGCGGCCAGTGCCACCAGCGGCAGCCCGGCCAGCAACAGCGAGGACACGCCGTAGACGGCGACCCACAGCGGGGCGCGGGGCGGGCGGTGGTCGGGCCACGGGTGGCGGGCCTTGCCGGACTTCACGGCGGGAGAGCCCTTCCAGTACTGACCGTTCTTGACCTTGCCGGTCACGGCCGAGCCAGGTGCGACGTCGGCGTTCTTGCCGACGCTTGCGCCGGGGAGCAGGGTGGTGCGGGCGCCGATCGTGGCGTCGTTGCCGATGGTCACCGGCCCGACATGGAACAGGTCGCCGTCGATCCAGTGCCCGGTCAGATCCACCTCGGGTTCGACGGAGGCACGGTGGCCGATCTTGAGCATGCCGGTGACCGGCGGAGCCGAATGCATGTCGACGCCCTTGCCGACGCTGTTGCCCAGGGCGCGGGCGTAGTAGACCATCCACGGCGCCCCGGCCAGGTTCTCGGCGCCGCTGGCGGCGGCCAACCGCTCGGCGATCCAGACCCGCAGATGGACTAGGCCGCCGCGGCGGTAGGTGCCGGGTTCCAGCCCGGTCAGCAGCATCCGGGCGAACAACACCGCGATGCCCATGCGGCCCAGTGGCGTGACGAACAGCAGGAACCCGGCCAGCACCCACCACCAACTGAGCGGATGGGCCCAGGAAACGATCCCCGTCTGGGCGGCGACGTTGTTCAGCAGGGCCAGCCAGACCACCCACTGCATGCCGGTCAGGGTGGCCAACGGCAGCGACAACGCGACCTGTGCGGCCTGGGTGAGCAGCGGTGTCGGTTTGACCTCGCGGGATTGGATCTGCGGCGGTGGCTTGAGTTCGTCGAGGTAGCCGGCCAGCGAGCCGAGGCGGGGATGATCGTAAAGGTCGGCGACGGTCACCAGCGGGTAGCGCCGGCGCAGCGCGGCCACCAGTTGTGCAGCGGACAGCGAACCGCCGCCCAGCGCGATGAAATCGGCCTCCGGCCCGTCGACCGGTGTGCCGAGTACGTCGCGCCACAATCCGGCGAGCCAGCCCATGGTGCCGTCGAGTTGTGGTGCGTCCTGATCGGAGTCTCCGGGCGGGGGCCACGGCAGTGCATTGCGGTCCACCTTGCCCGACGTGCGGGTCGGGAGCTCGTCGAGCAGCACCAGCCGGGGTACCAGCGCGGCCGGCAGCGACTCCGACAACGCGGCCCGTGCCGCAGCCAGATCGAAGCCGGGATCCGTGCTTGCGATGTAGCCGACCAGCAGCGGGGTGCCGCTGGCTGTCTTGCGTACCGCGGCGGCGCCGCCGCTCACGCCGGGCAGGTGTACGAGCGCGTTGTCCACCTCGCCGAGCTCGATACGGCGCCCGCCGACTTTGACCTGATCGTCGGCCCGGCCCTGGAAATACAGGCCGTCCGCCTCCAGACGCACCAGGTCACCGCTGCGATAGGCGCGGTTCCAGCCCAGCGTCGGCATCGGGGCGTACTTCTCGGCGTCCTTTTCCGGATCGAGGTAGCGGGCCAGGCCCACCCCGCCGATCACGAGCTCGCCGACTTCGCCCAGGGAGACCGGCTGGCCGTCTTTGTCCACTACCGCCAGGTCCCAGCCGGCCAGCGGCAGGCCGATGCTGACCGGGCCGTCCCCGTCCAGCTGTGCGGCGCAGGCCACGACCGTCGCCTCGGTGGGGCCGTAGGTGTTCCACACCTCGCGGCCATCCACGGCCAGGCGCGCCGCCAGTTCAGGCGGGCACGCCTCGCCCCCGAAGATCAGCAGCCGCACCGCTTCGAGCGCCTCGGCCGGCCAGAGCGCGGCCAGCGTGGGCACGGTGGACACGACGGTGATGTCTCGGCTCACCAGCCAGGGGCCCAGGTCCATGCCGCTGCGTACCAGTGACCGTGGGGCGGGCACCAGGCAGGCGCCGTGCCGCCAGGCCAGCCACATCTCCTCGCACGACGCGTCGAAGGCCACCGAAAGCCCGGCCAGGACTCGGTCGCCTGGTCCAATCGGGTTGTCCTGCAAGAACATTCGTGCTTCAGCATCGACGAATGCCGCGGCGCTGCGATGGGTGACGGCCACCCCTTTCGGGGTGCCGGTCGAACCCGAGGTGAAGATGATCCACGCGTCGTCGCGCCCGAGCGGGGCGGCGGCGCGCCAGCCCCGCGACGAACCCGGCCCGCGGATGAGTCCTTGCTCGGTGATCACTCCGACCACATTGGCTTCGCCGAAAACCAGCTCGGCGCGCTCGTCGGGGTCGTCGGCGTCAACCGGGACGTAGGCTGCCCCGCAGGCCAGGACCGACAGGATCGCCACGTACAGCGCATAACTGCCCGAGGGCATCCGGATTCCGAGCTTGTCCCCGCGGCCGATACCGCGGGCGGCCAGCCACGCCACGCTGTCGGAGACGTCGGCGATCAGCTCGGAGTAGGTGAGCTGGACGGTGCCGTCGTCGAGGGCGGGGGCGTCGGGGAAACGCCTGGCGGTGTCGTTCAGGATGTCGACGAGGGTGCGCGGCTCGGGTGCCAGTGGGGATAACGCGTACTGCGGGGGGATCTCGTGCGGACTGGCGGGAGCTGTCACGAGTACAAACTACTAAGCCCCCGCCGGGACGGCTCGGTGGTCCGAGCGGCGTGCCGGTTCGATTTCGATTCGCGGGGCCGGTCAGGCAGACTGGTCGGCGGAGGGGAGTATTCCTTCGCTGCGATGTCGTCATCACGTCGGTCGTCAATCGATCGATCGGTGTCGCGGGCCGGTGCGTGTTTCCGGTGGAAGAGACCTCCGGCGTTGTGACGACCGGAGGAATCTCGATGCAGGTAAGCCAGCTGGAATGGATCATCACCCTGGCGGTGACGATTGCCGTTCTGCTGTTCGACGTCGTCGTGATCGGGCGGCGCCCGCACGAACCCAGCACCCGCGAGACCGCGACCGCACTATCGGTCTACATCGGCCTGGCCGTCGCGTTCGGCGTGTTCGTGTGGATGTTCCACGGCAGCCAGTTCGGGCTGGAGTTCTTTGCCGGCTGGCTCACCGAATATTCACTCTCGGTGGACAACCTGTTCATCTTCTTGATCATCATGGCCAGCTTCAAGGTGCCCAGGGTTTACCAGCAGCAGGCCCTGCTGGTCGGCATCATCCTGGCGCTGATCTTCCGCGGCATCTTCATCGCACTGGGTGCGGTGGCCATCAACCAGTTCTCCTGGGTCTTCTACATCTTCGGCGCCTTCCTGGTCTACACCGCGATCAACCTGGTTCGCGATACCGACCACGACGACGACGGCGACAACGGGGTGGTGCGCTTCGCCCGCAAGCACCTGCGCACCACCGACAAATGGGATGGCCTCAAGCTGTGGATTCACGAGAACGGCACGCGGCTGATGACGCCGATGTTCCTGGTGATCGTGGCTCTGGGCACCACCGACCTGCTGTTTGCGCTGGACTCGATCCCCGCGATCTACGGGCTGACCCAGGAGCCGTACCTGGTGTTCACCGCCAACGTGTTCGCGCTGATGGGTCTGCGTCAGCTCTACTTCCTGCTGGGAGACCTGCTCAAGCGGCTCGTCTACCTGTCGCAGGGGCTGGCGTTCATCCTGGCCTTCATCGGCGTGAAGTTGGTGCTGCACGCGTTGCACGAGAACGAGTTGCCGTTCATCAACGGTGGCGAACCGGTGCACGTTCCGGAGATCCCGACGCTGGCCAGCCTCGGCGTGATCGTCGTGACCCTGGCCGTCACCACCGTCGCGAGTCTGTACAAGACCCGGGTGCGTGACGCCCGGTAGTCCGTTGGCTTTCTGGACCAGTGCTGGATTGATCGGTCGCGGGAGTATTGACGCGTACGCATAGGTAGTCTCAAGGACGTCGTCACTAAAGCAGAGGGTCAGCGCGACCGGGGTGGCTTCAGTTGAGTGAAGGACGTGATCCCATGCGCGCGGAGCAACCGTATCCCTCTGCCACCCTCGCCGGCCCGGCGTTGGGGCGACGCTTGTCTTTGTTGCTGGTCGAGGACGACCGCGGTGACGCGCTGCTGGTCGAAGAACAGATCGCCGACGTAGCCGACACTGCCGATATCGACCTGGTGTGGGTGCAGTCCATGGCGGCTGCCGAGCGCGCGTTGATCGACGATCACCCCGACTGCGTCCTGCTCGACCTGAATCTTCCCGACGCCCAAGGCATTGATGCGCTGCACCGGTTGGGCCTGCTGGATCCCGCTGTTCCGGTGATCGTGCTCACCGGTTTGAACGACGAGCATTTCGGCGTTTCCGCGGTCGCTTCGGGCGCACAGGACTACCTCGTCAAGGGGCGGGTCGAGCCGGAGATGCTGCGGCGTGCGGTGGTCTATTCCATCGAGCGCAAACGCGCCGAGCTGACGGCGGTGGACCTGCATGCCAGCAAGCTGCGTGAACGGGAGAACGCGCGACTGGAGCGCGGTCTGCTGCCGTCCCCACTGCTGTTGGACGATCCGGGTGTCGAGATCGTCACCAAGTCGCTGCCGAGTAGGCGGGAAGCGCTGCTCGGCGGGGATTTCTACGACATCGTGCAGACACCCGATCGGACCGTGCACGTGATGATGGGCGATGTCGCGGGTCACGGTCCCGACGAGGCCGCGCTCGGAGTGGCGCTGCGGATCGGTTGGCGTGCACTGACATTCGCCGGTCTGCGGGGAAACGAGCGGATGCGTCAGCTGGACCGCATCCTGACCACCGAACGCCATGGACCGGGAATCTTCGCGACCCTGCTCAGCGTGGCGCTCGACCCCGACAGCGGGCAGTTCGACGTGGTCCGCGCCGGGCATCCGGGTCTGCTGGTACACGGTGACAATGCGGTGCGCTGGATCGAGCCCACCGCGGGCGCCGCGCTCGGCCTGGGGGCCACCGAGTGGCCGGTCAACAGACTGGAGTTGCCCGAAGGACACGGGTTGCTCCTGCTCACCGATGGCTTGTTCGAGGGGTATTCGGGGCACGGTGGCGAGCGCCTCGGCGAAGAGGGCCTGCTCGAGCTGGCCAACTCCGTTGCGGCCCTGCCGGGGCGCGACTTCGTCGCCGCACTCATCGACGACGTGGAATCCCGAGCGCGTCCGCACGGTGGTCTGAGCGACGACATCGCGCTGATCAGGGTGGAGCGGTCCGCGGTATGAAGCTCACGGTCCAAGGCTGGCAGAACCTGCTGGTGTCGGTGATGTGCGTGATCGTGCTGACCGGCGCGATCGCCGGCATCGCCCTGGTGGGCCGGACTGACGCGGTAACCCGTGAGCTGATCGACGACGTGCAACCGGCCCGGGTGGCCGCCTATCAGCTGCAAGGGGCGCTACGCGACCAAGAGACGGCCGTTCGCGGCTATGCGATCGCCGCAGACCCCCGGTTCCTCGAGCCCTATCGTGCCGGCCGGCGTGCCGAAGCGGCTGCGGCCGAAGAGCTCCGCAGCTATCTGGCCGGCCACGCCGGTCTGTTGTCCGACCTTGACGCGATCGAGAACGCCGCCGCGGCATGGCGATCCACCTACGTCGAACCTCTCGTCGACAGCGTCGCGGTGCGTCGGCCGGCGATCCTCGACGCCGGAACCGCGGATCGCGACAAAGACGAGTTCAACCGTCTGCGTGAGCTTTTCGACGTACAGAATGCCCATCTCAGCCAGGCCAGGCAGGGTGTTGTCGACGCACTGGCCGACGTTCGGAGGTGGCGCGACGGCGTGGTGATGGCGATGGTCGTGGCCTTCTTCGCCATGGCGGTGTTGATGACGGTTCTGGTGCGTAGTGCCGTCACCCGCCCGCTGGCCACGCTCGCGGCATCGTGCCGCAGGATCACAGAGGGTAACTTCGCCGAACGAATCGTTCCGAAGGGGCCCAAAGATATTCGGGCGATTGCCACCGATGTCGAGGACATGCGCCAACGCGTCGTCGAGGAACTCGAGGCGTCCCGGTCGGCCGAGGCGGCTCTCGATCAGCAGGCCGAGGAGCTACGTCGCTCCAACGCCGAACTCGAGCAATTCGCCTATGTGGCATCGCACGACCTTCAGGAGCCGCTACGGAAGGTCGCCTCGTTCTGCCAGCTGCTGGAGAGACGCTACGGCGACAAACTCGACGAGCGCGGTATCGAGTACATCGGCTTCGCGGTCGACGGCGCCAAGCGCATGCAGGTACTGATCAACGACCTGCTGACCTTCTCCCGGGTGGGGCGGCTCAACGCCACTCACACCGAGGTGGACCTCAATGGTGCACTCGACGTCGCGCTGAACAACCTGTCCACCGCGATCGCCGAATCGGGTGCCGAGATCCAGCGGCCCGGTGAGCCGTTGCCTTCCATCGACGGAGATCCCACGCTGATGGCGATGGTGTGGCAGAACCTGATCGGCAATGCCGTGAAGTTCCGCCGGGACGGTGTGGCGCCCCGCATCGTGATCGACTGCCGGGACGGTACGGATGAACTGGCCGACAACTGGGTATTCAGCGTCTCGGACAACGGCATCGGGATCAGCGAGGAGTTCGTGGACAAGGTTTTTGTCATATTCCAGCGTTTGCACGGTCGCGATGCCTTCAGCGGAACGGGTATCGGCTTGGCGTTGTGCAAGAAGATCGTCGAACACCACGGCGGTTCGATCTGGATCGACACGACCTATACCAGCGGCACCAAATTCATGTTCACCTTGCCCACAACACCCACCACCGTGCCCAACGGTGTCCCAGAAGCGCAGTTGGAAGGAACGTCTGAATGACATCATCGGAGAGCCGAGCGATTGACATCCTGTTGGTCGAGGACGATCCCGGTGACGAGCTCATCACTCGGGAAGCGTTCGAACACAACAAGATCAAGAACAACCTGCACGTGGCCCGGGACGGTGAGGAAGGCCTGGACTTTCTGTACCGGCGCGGCGCCTTCGAAGGTGCGCCGCGGCCGGACCTGATCCTGCTCGACCTCAACCTGCCGAAGTACGACGGCAGGCAGCTGCTGGAGAAGATCAAGTCGGACGATGACCTGTGCCACATTCCGATCGTGGTGCTGACCACCTCGTCGGCCGAAGAGGACATCCTGCGCAGCTACAAGCTGCATGCCAATGCCTACGTCACCAAACCCGTTGACCTCGACCAGTTCATGAGTGCGGTCCGTCAGATCGACGAGTTCTTCGTTCAGGTGGTGCGGCTCCCGCAGTTCTGATCGATGTGGTCCCACTGCAGGCGGACTTCGGTGCCCGCGTGGTTCGAGTCGATGACGGCCCGGTCCGTGAGTGCCCGCATCAGCGGGATCCCACGGCCACGGGCCGGGTTCTTGTGGTCGGTCTGGGCGATCCGCCACGCGCCCTCATCGGTGACGGTGACCGTCAGTACCGCTGCGTCGCTGTCGTAATCGGCGCTCAGGTGCATCACCCCGGGCGCCGGGGCATCCACGTAGGCGAACTCCGCGGCGTTTGCCAATGCTTCGTTCACGGCCAGCACGACATCGCTGGCCTTGGTCGAGTCGAGGGTGAGGTGCGTGCTCAGCCAACTGGTGAACTCACGGCGCATCTGCGCCGCCTCTTCGGGGGCAGCGGTGACATGCTTCGTGAAGTGAGCTGACTGGCCTGCGTTCGTCATGTCGACCCGTTGGCTACCCCGTCGTCGCCGGTGTTATGTCTTCAGTGCGGCCAATGCCTCGTCGAGTGTCGCAAACAACTCGACGACTTCGGTGATCCCCACCAGCTTGAGCGGCCGGCTGGTCGCCGGTCCGTCGGCGACCACCGCGAACCGCGCCGCGTCGCCCAGCTGTTCCCGTGCCGCCACCAGCACACCCATTCCGGCTGACGCCAGGAACTCCACCGCGCTCAAGTCGACAACCACGGCCGCCGGCGAGCTCTTGACGGCCGAGTTGATTGCCTCTTCGAGTTTCGGTGCGGTGAGCATGTCGACCGTTCCGGTCACTGTCACCAGGCCGATGTCACCGACACGGCTCTCTTCCGCCGAGCAGCTTGCCGGGTCCGGTTGGCTAGTCATCGTCACCTCCGACGTGATTCGTGCGCCTATGGAGACGTCGACAAATGATAACGGTGTAAACCGCGATCGCTGGGGGCGCCCTGTATTGGAGATCCATGTCGGCCCAACTGATACTGATAGTGCATCAGTGTGCCGCAAACTTGACTTGGACATGTATTTATCGATCACCGTACGGTGCCAGTATGGCAACCACGGTGCAGACAACAGACCTGACCGGGCAGATGTTGATCGCGGGCGCACCGGTACGCGGCGCCGGCAACGAGATTCGGGGCATCGACCCGCAAACCGGCAGCCCCATCGAACCCGCGTATGCATACGGCGACCGCTCCCATGTCGAGGACGCTTGCGCCGCCGCCGCCGACGCCTTCTCGCCGTACCGGTCGGCCCCGATCGAGACACGGGCACAGTTCCTGGAGGCGATCGCGACCAACCTCGAGTCGCTCGGTGACGCCCTGGTGGACCGGGCACATCTCGAGACCGGCCTGCCCCGGCCGCGGCTGACCGGCGAGGTCGGGCGTACCGCCGGCCAACTGCGGTTGTTCGCCGCAGTACTGCGCGAGGGCGGCTGGAACCAGGCCCGGATCGACCCCGCGCAGCCGGACCGCACCCCACTGCCACGTCCGGACATCCGTCAGCGCAGCGTGCCACTCGGCCCCGTCGCGGTGTTCGGTGCCAGTAACTTCCCGCTGGCCTTCTCGGTGGCCGGCGGCGATACCGCATCCGCGCTGGCTGCCGGTTGTCCCGTCGTGGTCAAGGCCCACGATGCCCACCCCGGCACCTCCGAACTCGTCGGGCGTGCCATCACCGAGGCCGTCGCGTCGTCCGGGCTGCCGGCCGGGATCTTCTCCCTGCTGTACGGCTTCGGCCCGGAACTGGGCACCGCACTGGTCACCGATCCCCGGATCAAGGCGGTCGGATTCACCGGTTCCCGTGCAGGCGGCATGGCATTGGTCGCAGCCGCTTCAGCTCGTCCCGAGCCGATCCCGGTGTATGCCGAGATGAGTGCCGTCAACCCGGTGTTCCTACTCGGCGGTGCACTGGCTGACCGCGGTGCCGAGTTGGCCCGGGCCTTCGTCGGATCGCTGACGCTGGGCTCCGGACAGTTCTGCACCAACCCCGGTCTGGTCATCGGGGTCGATGGGCCCGAGCTGGAAACCTTCGTCGCCGCGGCACGCGAAGCGGTCACGGCCAGTACCCCGACCGTGATGCTGACCACGGGCATCGCCGACAACTTCCGCGGTGGAGTTGCGGCGCTGGAGGCCGAGGCGGCGCTGATCGCCCGCGGCTCGGAGGCCGACGCCCCGGCGGCACCGTGCCGTGCCGCACTGTTCGCCACGGACGCTCCCACCTTCCTGGGCTCGGCGGCGTTGCGGTCCGAGGTGTTCGGCGCCTCCGGCGTTGTCGTCAGGTGCTCGGACGCCGCCGAGATGCTGCGGCTCGCCGACAGCCTGGAGGGCCAGCTGACCGCCACCATCCACGCCGACGAGTCCGACCACGGTCAGGCAGGTGAACTGCTGGACGTCCTCGAGCTCAAGGCGGGACGAATCCTGTTCAACGGCTGGCCCACCGGCGTCGAGGTCGGCCATGCCATGGTGCACGGCGGGCCGTTCCCCTCCACTTCGGATTCGCGCACCACCTCGGTGGGGGCGCGTGCCATCGAGCGATTCCTGCGGCCGGTGTGCTATCAGGACGCCCCGAAATCCCTGCTGCCCAGTGCCATTGCCGACGGAAACCCGGACGGCCTGTGGCGCCGTATCGACGGCAATCTCACCCAAGACTGACCTGATCCAATCAAGGAGTACACATGCTTGACGGTGTCCTGTTCTTCCCGGTAACCCCACTCACCGTTGCCGGTGAGGTCGATGTGGACCTGCTCGCGCAGCACGTAGCCAAGGGCGTCGACGCCGGACCCGGTGGCGTGTTCATCGGCTGCGGCACTGGAGAATTCCATGCTCTCGACCCCGAGGAAATGCGCACCGTGGTGCGTACCGCCGTCGAGACCGTCGGCGGCCGGGTCCCGGTGTACGCCGGAGCGGGCGGCTCGATCGCAGCGGCCAAGGCCTTCGCCCAGGTGGCCGCCGAAGCAGGCGCCGACGGACTGTTGCTGCTGCCGCCGTACCTGGTCGAGATGCCACAGGCCGGACTCGTGGCCTACACCCGTGAGGTCAGCACGGTCACCGACCTTCCCGTCGTGGTCTACAACCGCAACAACGCCCGCTACACCGAGGTGTCGGCCGTCGAGGTCGCCCAGCTGCCCAACGTCGTCGGATTCAAGGACGGCACAGGCGATCTCGATCAAGTGTCGCGTATCGTGCGCGCTGTCACCGATGCACTGGAGCCGCTCGGCAAGCCGTTCCAGTTCTTCAACGGGCTGCCCACCGCCGAGGTGTCGCAGCAGGCTTACCGCGCAATCGGCGTCACGCTGTACTCGTCGGCCACTTTCGCATTCGCGCCCGACGTCGCACTCGCCTTCTATCAAGCTCTGGAGACCGGCAACGAGCCGTTGATCGCGGCCCTGACGCGCGAGTTCTTCCATCCGCTGGTGCGCCTGCGGGACACCGTTCCCGGCTACGCGGTCTCGTTGATCAAGGCCGGGGTCAGCATGGAGGGGATCCCCGCCGGGCCGGTACGCCCCCCGTTGGTCGATGCCACGCCCGACGATATCGCTGAGCTGCAACGCATCCTGGCGGCCGGTCGCGCGGTGCTGGCCGACGCCCTGGTGCACTGATGCCGGCGGTCCGCATCGCCGGCGCGCGCATCACTCCCGTTGCGTTCGCCGACCCGCCGTTGCTCAACACCGTCGGCGTGCACCAGCCGTTCGCGCTGCGGGCGATCATTCAACTGGACACCGATGCGGGCCTGACCGGACTCGGCGAGACGTACGCCGACACCCGGCACCTGGAGCGCCTCCGCGCCGCCGCCGATGCGATAGTCGGGCAGGATGTGTTTGCGCTCAACGCTATCCGTGCGGCCATTGCCCGGGTACTGCAAGGTGACACCGCAGCGGTCGGGACCGCCGGCATGATCACCACCGCCAGTGCGGTCGACCAGGTGTTCTCGCCGTTCGAGGTGGCGTGCCTCGACGTCGCGGGCCAGGCCACCGGCCGGCCGGTGTCGGATCTGCTCGGCGGTGCGGTGCGTGATGCGGTGCCGTTCAGCGCCTATCTGTTCTACAAGTGGGCCGGTCACCCCGGTGCTGGGCCCGACGGCTGGGGCGAGGCGCTCGACCCGGACGGCATCGTGGCCCAGGCTCGCCGCATCGTGGACGAATACGGTTTCACCGCTATCAAGCTCAAGGGCGGAGTGTTCCGGCCGGAGGAAGAGGCCGCCGCGATCGAGGCACTGCGGGCCGCGTTCCCCGACCATCCGCTGCGGCTGGATCCGAATGCCGCTTGGACTCCCGAGACGTCGTTGAAGGTGGCAGCGCGACTGTCCGGGGTGGTCGAGTACCTGGAGGATCCGACTCCGGGGTTGGACGGTATGGCCGACGTGGCTGCACAGGCGTCGATGCCGTTGGCCACCAACATGTGCGTGGTGGCGTTCGAACAGCTCGCGCCTGCCGTGGCGAAAGGCTCGGTGCGCGTGGTGCTTTCCGATCACCACTACTGGGGCGGGCTGCAGCGCTCCCGGCTGCTGGCCGGCATCTGCGACACCTTCGGGCTGGGGTTGTCCATGCACTCCAATTCGCATCTGGGCATCAGCCTGGCCGCGATGGTGCATCTGGCCGGCGCCACGCCGAATCTCACCTACGCCTGTGACACCCACTGGCCGTGGAAGACCGAAGACGTGGTGCGACCCGGCGCTCTCGAGTTCCGCGCCGGATCGGTGCCGGTGCCGACCGGCCCCGGACTCGGCGTGCAGATCGACGACGACGCGTTGGCTGCGCTGCACGAGCAGTACGTGCGCTGCGGGATCACCGACCGCGACGACACCGGTTACATGCGCACGGTCGATCCGTCATTCGAGGCCGTCAGCCCGCGCTGGTAGTGCGATCCTGGAGATCCAACCATCCGGGAGCGCGCCATTGGAACCTTCACGCAGCTACCGCCTACTCCAGATCGCCCTCGTGGTCTCCAGCGTCGTGCACGCGGCGATCATGGCTGTGCAGTCGTTCGGGGACGGCCATCACTTGGGGCATCTGTGAGGTGACGTTCCCACTCTGCTCATCGCCGCCGTCGTATTGGCGGCAACAGGTCCGGGCTGCC
Organism: Mycobacterium syngnathidarum; assembly: GCF_001942625.1. Taxonomy (GTDB): domain Bacteria; phylum Actinomycetota; class Actinomycetes; order Mycobacteriales; family Mycobacteriaceae; genus Mycobacterium; species Mycobacterium syngnathidarum. Next base: position 79,385 of record NZ_MLCL01000001.1, on the reverse strand, counting down.
GGAATCGGACACGAGCCCGCCTAAAAGGGCGGAGGCTTGTCGAGTTCGGTGTTGAGTCTGCGTTCGGTATTGATGCGTTGGGTGCGGGTTTGTTGGCGGGTTTGTTGGCGGAGCGGCATTTTGAGGTGCCGGTCGGTGGTGGTTGTGGTTGGTGTGGATGCTGTGGGTGGGGCTGGACTGTGGGTGGCCCAGTCGGGGAACAGGATTTGGCTGAAGGGTGTGGTGTGGTAGGTGTGGCCGGTGGGTGAGGTCCAGGTGTGGCTGCCGTCGGGGTGTTGGATGTCGGTCCAGCCGTTTTCGCCAGTGTGAAAAGTTTTGAGCAGGTGGTGGGTTCGGCATTTCGGGCCGAGGTTGCCGGGGTGGGTGGCTCCGGCCGGCCACGGGGTGGAGTGGTCGAGGTCGCAGTTGGTGGCGGAGACCCCGCAGCCGGGGAACATACATACGAGGTCGCGCATTTGGATGAAGGCGGCCAGTTTTGCTGAGGGTCGGTAGCGGGTTTCGGTGGTGAGGTCGTCGGACCCGGAGATGGGTTTGACGGCGGCGCCGGTGGCTATGAGCTCGGCGAGCAGGGGTGCGGGCACGATTCCGCCGCCGAGGATGACTGCGGGAGGTCCGGTTACGGCGGGTGTGCGGTCTTTGCGGTAGTCGCCGAGGGGAGGTGCACCGTGGATGCGCGGGTCCCGGGGTGGTTGCATCGGGTTTGTGGGTGTCGCCTTGGGTGGTTCCACGGCGGTTTCAGGCTCGGTGTTGTCGTCGACTTCATGCCCGAGTGAGTGGTCGGCAGCGTCGTTTCTGTTTTCGCTACTGTCGCGGTCCTCGAGACCGTTGTCGTCCTCGGTGTCGGTTGTGGTTTCAGCGGCCGGCTCGGGCAGGGTTTGTGCGAGGAGGTGGATGACGACGGCGCGGGAGCGGGGGTCGACTCCGGCGGCTTGGCAGTCCGGGTTGCCGCATTGGCAAGTGAGGTAGTTGGCTCCGGCACCGATGGCGCCCAGCGCGTCGGAGCGGCGCTGTCCCACGGTGCGGGGATCGTCGTCGCAGACGCCTCGGGCCATGTGGGTTAGCAGGTTTTTGAGCAGGGCGGCGTCGGTGGCCAGCAGTCGTCCCCAGATCGAGACGGTGCCGTTGGGGTCGTCGGGGTCGCCGAAGTGGATGTCGCGATCGCGGGCGGCGGTGCGGGTTCTGCGCACGGCGGCGGGGTCGAACTTCTCCACCCAGACATCGATGGCTTGTTCGGTTTTGGTGGCGGTCAGGGCACCATACGTCGTTGCGGCGCCGGCCAGGGCGGCGTCGACGAGTTGCAGCGCTTCGTCGTCGTTGATGAGTTGGGTGCGCCAGGTGATGGTAGAGATGATTTTTGCCGAGATGTCGCCGCGGGCGAAGACGGCGGCGACTTTGGGGAGGCGTTCGCGCAAGGCTTGGGCGATGCGCATCTGGGCGGAGGCGGCGCCGCGGCTGAGGTTGCAGGCGGCGCTGATGGCGGCGGCCGCGGTTTCCCAGCCGTCGATAGCGCGGTAGGCGGAGGCGTCGTCTTCGTCGTCGCAGTGCCGGGCCACGACCTCGGCGATGACGGACAGGCGTGCGGCGGCTTCGATGGCTTCGGCGCGGGTGTGGTGTTCGAGGGTGTCGATCAGCGCGGCGTCGGTGAATACACCGAGCGCCGGCCGATCAAGCAATTCGAACATATATTCTATAATAGTCCTGAACAAACAGGCGGGCAACGTTTTCCGGGTTGTCGCTGAATTGTCGCTCGCTAGGCGGGCAAATCTTGGCGGCGTCCTCGGGGTGGTCACAGGATGGTCATGCAATTAAATGCGCAGCTAAGTAATCTGTCGGGCATATTCATGCGGTTCGGGCATTTATCACGACATTGGCCGATAGGCTGCACCGGTGTTCTCGCTGTCGAGGCTGTCGTGCTTCATCGCCGTCGCCGAGGAACTGCACTTCGGCCGGGCCGCCGAACGGCTGCACATGACCCAACCGCCCCTGAGCCGCCAGATTCAGCAGTTGGAGAGCGAACTCGGGGTGAGTCTGATCGACCGCACCACCCGGTCGGTCACGCTGACGCCCGCGGGCGTGGCATTCCTGCCCGATGCCCGCCGTATCCTGCAGTTGGCCGAGGGGGCGGCACTCAATGTAAAACGTGTTCCCGCAGGCGATCTCGGGACCGTGGTGATTGGATTCACCGCGGCGTCGGCGCACCCGGTGTTGCCCAGGCTGTTCGATGCTGCACGGCAACAGATGCCCGACGTAACACTCGAGTTGCGGGAGATGGTGACGGCCGCCCAGATCGAAGCGCTCATGACGGGCGAACTGGATCTCGGTATGGCGCGGCCACCGCTCAAACGTCCCGGCCTGGTATCCCGGCCGCTGCTGCATGAACAGCTCATCGCCGCATTGCCGGCCGCGCATCCGCTGGTCGAGGTGCGCCGTCAGCTCACGCTCAACGATCTCGACGGCCAGGACATGGTGATGTATTCCCCGGTGCAGGCCCGCTACTTCAACGAACTGTTGATCAGCACGTTCACCATCGCCGGCGCCACACCGCGCTACGTCCAGTACGTCACCCAGGTGCACACCATGCTGGTACTGGTGCGCTCCGGGATCGGCATCGCCCTGGTGCCCGCATCGACGGCCACCATGCATCCCGAGGGAGTGGTGTTCCGGTCGATCGGCGCATTCCGGGAACGGCCGGTCGAATTGGATGCGGTCTGGCGTGGGGACAGTACTAATCCTGCGTTGCTGCGACTACTGCGCGACGTGCTGCCGCCACGGGAGTGGACCACCGACGATCTCATCGAGGATTTCGTCGGTTGAACGGTCCATCCGGGCATAGCCTGATGTGCATATGACGCCGACCTCGAGGAGGTCCTCACCATGCCACGACGCGACCGCCCGAACAGGGACCGAGACCGGGACATCTACTATCCGCCGCAACCAGTGGTGAGACCACAGGCCAAGATCGCCTGCGGGTGCCATTGCGGCTCATGCGGTTCCGGCGCGCACTGTCACAACATGAGCACCGGCTGTAACGTCCGCTAGGCCCTTTGACCTGACCCGGCCGGAGTCGGCATGGGCACCGGAGTGACGAGGTCGCCCGTCTCCAGGAACCTGTCCAGGTTGGCCAGGGTGAGGGCCTCCATCGCGGCACGAGTCTCGACGGTTCCACTCCCGACGTGCGGCAACAGCACCACGTTGTCCAACGACAGCAGTGCCTCGGGCGCATTCGGTTCGTCGGTGAACACGTCGAGTCCGGCACCGGCCAGCCTGCCTCCGGTCAGCGCATCGACAAGGGCTTGTTCGTCCACGACGCTGCCGCGGGCGATGTTCACCAGGTAGCCGTCGGGACCGAGCGCGTCCAACACATCCCGGTCGACGAGGTGCCGCGTCCCGCTGCCGCCGGCCGCGGCGACGATCAGGGCATCGACCTGCCGGGCGAGCTCGACGGCCGACGTGACGTAGGTGTACGGACTACCCGCGACCTCACGCCGATTGTGGTAGCTGATGGGGCAGCCGAATGCGACGAGCCGGGTGGCGATCGCCTGGCCGATCCGGCCCAGCCCGATGATGCCGACGCGCGCTCCCGAAACCTTATGGGTCAGTGGGTAGTTGCCGTCGCTGATCCAGCGGCCGGCCCGTAGGTAACGATCGGCGGCCGAGAACTGCCGCATGGTGTCGATCAACAATCCGACGGCGGTGTCGGCCACGCAGTCACTGAGTACATCCGGGGTGTTGCTGACCATGACGTTTCGGGCGGCAGCAGCTTCGACGTCGGTGGTGTCGTAGCCGACCCCGAAGTTGACCACCGCGCCGAGATTGGGCAGCGCCGACATCAGCTCGGCGTCGACACCGGTGCGTCCCGAGGTCACCACCGCGGCAATCGTGGCGCCGTGCTCGGCGAGGAACGCCGCGCGTTCGGGGCCGTCGGGCAACGCGAAGGCGTCATAGCTGGTCCGCAGCGTTTCCGCGAGCGACGGCTTGAGCGGACCCACCTGCAGGACGCGGCGGCTGGAATCGGAATCGGGCACACGTACTCCTCGGTCGGGATGCAGCTACGGTAAGCCTGCCTGCAAATACCCGTCCAACACGGAAATAGCATGGGTTGATACGCAAGCTGCATAATTGTCTCTGCGGCATTGCTGCAGGCGTATCGATGGCTTGCCCTACTCGCCAAATTCGCAGCTCAGTCTCCCTTTTCACCGTTCCCGCCATGGGGCGCGCACCCCCGATGCGAACCGTTTCCGCCGATTTCAGTGGGTTGACGAGCATCTCGGGCCGTTCTTAGCGTGTGTCTGCGGTCACAACCGGCATCCACATACGTGGACATCACACCCTGGAGGATTCATGAGGCGAGCCATCGCCGCTTCGGCAGTCGCTCTGGCCGCCTGCACGCTCACCGCAGGGTGCACCGTCGCCAACACTGCGCACGGCGGCTACGACCCCGACACCCTACGGATCGTCATCCCCCAGGAGCCGCCGACTCTGGAGCCGTGCGAGAGCTCGCTGACGTCCACCGGCATCGTGGTGCGGTCCAACATCACCGAACCGCTCATCGAGCGTGATCCCGACACCGGCGACCTGCAACCGCTGCTGGCCACCGCTTGGCGCCAAACCGCGCCCGACCAATGGACTTTCGACATCCGCAAAGGGGTCGCCTTCTCTGACGGTGCGCCGTTCACTGCCAGGGACGCTGCCTATTCGATCGACCGGGCGGTGAACTCCGATCTGCAGTGCAACGTCGACGGCTACGTGTTCGGCGATGACAGGCTGGACGTCAGGGCGTCAGACGAGAACACCGTGGTGATCGGCACCCCGAAACCGGATCCGATTCTGCCGCTACGTATCTCGTTCGTGGAGATTGTGCCGTCGGGAACCAGCCTCAGCGAGAAGGTGCGCGAGCCCATCGGCACCGGCCCGTACGCGATCGAAGACTGGGAGTACGGCCAGAAGCTGCTGCTCAAGCGCAACGATCGCTACTGGGGCGCCAAGCCGGCGTTCGCCCGCGCCGAATACCAGTGGCGCAGCGAGGGCAGCGTGCGCGCCGCCATGATCACCAACGACGAGGCCGACATCGCCACCTCGCTCGGGCCCGAGGACGGCGCCGGCGATCGGGGAGTTCCGTTCCAGAACAACGAGACCACCGCACTGCGCATGCAGGCGGGAGAGGCGCCGCTCAACGACATCCGGGTCCGGCAGGCCATCAACTACTCGGTCAACCGGACCGGCATCGTCAAAGCACTGTTCCGCGGGCTCGGGGAGCCGGCGTCGCAGCTCATCCCGTCCGGTGTCGTCGGGTACAACGACCACCTCCCGTTGTGGCCGCACGACCTCGACAAGGCCAAGGAGCTGATCGCCGAGGCCAAGGCGGACGGAGTGCCGGTGGACCGCCAGATCCGGCTGATCGGCCGCACCGCGCAGTTCCCGAAGATTTCGGAGACCATCGAGGTGCTGCAGAGTGAATTCGCCGAGATCGGTCTCAACGTCAAGATCGAGATGATGGACACCGCCGGCCAGTTGCAGTACCAGCTGAGGCCCTTCCCGGCGGATACCGGTCCTTATCTCCTGATGATCATGCATGGCAACCAGGCCGGTGACGCCGCGTTCACCATGGACCAGTACATGCTGTCCGAAGGGCCACAGAGTGCCTACGGCACACCGCAATTCGACGCCAAGATCCGCGCCGCGGAAGCACTCACCGGCCAGGCCCGCCAGGACGCGTTCGCCACACTGTTCGCCGAGGAACCGCAACAGATCATGCAGTTCGCCTACATCGCCCACATGAAGGGCATTCTCGGCAAGTCCCCGCGCGTGGACTACACGCCCAATTCCGCCACCGGCGACGAAATGCGGCTTTCGGAGATGACGCCCGCTGCGACCGACCGCACCGACAGGAGCTGAGCCCGATGTTCCCCTTCCTCCGTCGCCGGATGTACACCAGCGCCATCCCGTTGATCATCGTGCTGCTTGGTGTATTCCTGCTGGCCCGGCTCACCGGCGACCCGACCAACCTGTACCTGCCCGAGTCCGCCACCGCCGACCAGCGTGAGGCGTTTGCCCATCAGCACGGATTCGACCGGCCGCTCGCCGTCCAGTTGCTCGACTACTTCAAGGGCGTGATCCACCTCGATTTCGGAACCTCGCTGCGCACAGGTGAATCCGCATCGGCAATGGCCCTGCGGGCCTTCCCGGCGACACTGCAACTGGCCTTCACCACCATGCTGCTGGCGATCATCGGCGCCGTCATCGTGGGATGCTGGGCGGCCTACCGGCCCAACTCGCTGGCCGACCGGTTCTCCAGTCTCCTGTCGATGACCGCCGCCAGCATTCCCGATTTCTGGTTCGCCATCACCGGGGTGTGGCTGTTCTCCGTGCTGATGGGATGGCTGCCCACCTCGGGCACCGACGATGGCATGCTGTCCTGGATCCTGCCGATCGCCACCCTGATGATCCGGCCGCTGGGCGTACTCACCCAGGTGGTCCGAGGCGCCATGGTCTCGGCACTTTCGGCGCCTTACATCAGGCTGGCCCGCAGCAAGGGCGCCGGCGATCTGCGAGTGGTCAGCCACCACGCGCTGCGCAACGCGGCAGCACCCGCGCTGACGGTGGCAGGCGATCTCGCGGTCGGTCTGATCAACGGTGCGGTGGTGGTGGAGGCCATCTTCGGCTGGCCCGGCATCGGCAAGCTCATGATCGACGCCATCCTGCAGCGTGACTTCGCCGTCCTGCAGGCGGCCGTCCTGCTCACCGCGGTGAGCATCTTCGTGCTGAACATCATCATCGACGCCTGCTACGCGCTGCTGGATGCACGCGTACGGGAACCGGCAAAGGTCTAGGGGTACACATCGTGAGCACTCAAATCGACCTGGTACCAGTCAAGCCCACCACCGCTATCGTTGGCGAACCGGAGGCTGAACCGACCCGCAGACGCTCGGTGTGGTTCCGGCTGCTGGTCAACGACCGGGTCGCCGCCGCCGCTGTCGTGGTGCTGGGCCTGGTGATCCTTACCGCGGTGTTCGGGCCGATGCTGGTCGGCAACCTCGCCACCCAGATCGACCTCGACAATTCGAACCAGGCGCCGTTCACGCTTGCGCACGGCTGGGCGAACGTTCTCGGCACCGACCCCCTGGGCCGCAGCATGCTCGCCCGTTTGATCGTCGCGTGCCGCACCACGCTGTCGGTGGCCGTCCCCGCCGTGGTGATCTCGGCGGTCGCCGGATCGCTGATCGGGATGTGGGCCGGCTACTACCGCGGCTGGCGGGAAACGCTGGCGATGCGGGTGGCCGACGTCATCATGAGCTTCCCCTCGTTGCTGCTGGCCGTGGTGGTGCTCTACGTGTTCTCCCCGAGTGCGGCCAATATCGTTGCGGTGCTGGCCATCACCCGCATTCCGGTGTACCTGCGCACCGCCCGCGCCGAGTCGGCCGAACTGTCCAGCCGGGTGTTCGTGGATGCCGCCCGCACGTTCGGGGCCAGTGGACGGTCCATCATCGTCCGGCACGTGGTGCCGATCGTGCTGCCCACCCTGCTCACCGTGGCCACACTGGACTTCTGCTACGTCATGCTGGCCGAATCCTCGCTCAGCTTCCTGGGTATCGGCATCCAGCCGCCGGATGTCAGCTGGGGCCTGATGGTTTCGCAGGGCCGCACCTACCTGCACACCGCGTGGTGGCTCTCGTTCTTCCCGGGGCTGGCCATCGTCATCACCACGGTCTCGGCCACCATCCTGGCCGCCTGGGCCCGGATCGCCACCGACCCCGGACAGCGCTGGCGGCTCACCGTCCCGCAGAAACGCCTGTCGCGCTTCACCAAATCCGGAAAGGCCCTCGGATGACTTCCCAGTTGAGCAACAGTGTCGCCGAACAGCCGACCATCTCCGAGCACTTCGACACCGAACCCGCGCTGGTGGTGGACGGGCTCACCGTCGACATCCGCACCATCACCGGAACGGTGCGCGCCGTCGACCACGTCAGCTTCGCGGCGCGCCGCGGCCAGACCCTGGCCCTGCTGGGTGAATCCGGTTGCGGTAAATCGATGACCGCCACCGCGCTGGTCGGGTTACTCGAACCGGTCGCCGAGGTGGTCGAAGGTACCGCGACCTTGGCCGACGTGGACATCCTCGCCGCCGACCGCAAGACCCGGCGCAAGCTGGCCGGACCCGAGCTGGCCATCGTGTTCCAGGACGCCTTGACCGCACTCAACCCGCTCTACACCGTCGGCACCCAGTTGGCCGAGCCGTTCCGCATCCACCACGGCATGAACGCCAAGGACGCCAAGCGAAAAGCGGTGGAACTGATGGCGCGCGTGGGGATTCCGCAGCCGGAGGAGCGGATGAAGTCCTATCCACACCAGTTCTCCGGCGGGATGCGGCAGCGGCTGCTGATCGCGATGGCCGTCGCTCTGAACCCGCGGGTGCTGATCGCCGACGAACCGACCACCGCACTCGATGTCACCGTGCAGGCGCAGATCATGGCGCTGCTCAAGAGCCTGCGTACCGAGTTCGACATGGCCGTCGTGCTGATCACCCACGATCTGGCGCTGGTGGCCGAGGAAGCGGATCAGGTCGCGGTGATGTACGCCGGCCAGGTTGTCGAAACCGGCCCGGTGGCAGAGGTTTTCGCCAATCCCAGGCACCCCTACACCAAGGGACTGCTCGACTCCGTCCCGGTGAGCGCGGTCCGCGGCGAGACGCTCAAGTCCATCGGCGGTGCCCCGCCCGACCTGCACTCGATCCCGGCCGGCTGCGTTTACCAGGACCGTTGCCCGTTGGCCCGCGACCTTTGCGTCACCACCAGGCCCGTGCTCGAGGGCGACGTACGGCGCAGCGCCTGCCACTTCGCCGACGAGGTCGACGCCCGCTCGCGAGGAGATGTAACAGATGTCTGAAAACCTGCTCACCGTCCGTGATCTGCGCAAGTCGTTCCGCGTGGGCAAGAACCAGCTGGCCGCCCTCGACGGCATCAACCTCGACCTCGGCCGCGGTGAAACGCTCGGCCTGGTCGGTGAATCCGGTTGCGGCAAGTCCACCTTGGCGCGGACCCTGATGATGCTCGAGCGCCCGGATTCGGGCAGCGTGACCTTCGACGGTATCGACCCGTTCCGGCTGCGTGGTGCCGAGCTGCTGAAGTTCCGGCGCCGCGTCCAGATGGTGTTCCAGGACCCCTACGCGTCGCTGAACTCCCGCATGACCGCGGGCGACATCATCGCCGAGCCCTGGCACACGCACAAAACCCTGCACCCCAACCGCAAGGACCGGGAGATGCGGGTGCGTGGTCTGCTCGACATGGTCGGCCTGGGCCCCAAAGCCGCGGGCAAGTACCCGCAGGAGTTCTCCGGTGGACAACGGCAACGCATCGGCATCGCCCGGGCCCTGGCGCTCAACCCCGATGTCATCATCTGCGACGAACCGGTCTCGGCACTCGACCTCTCGGTCCAAGCTCAGGTACTCAACCTGCTCAACGACCTGCAACAGGAATTGGGCATCTCCTACATCTTCATCTCGCACGACCTGTCGGTGGTCCGCCACGTCGCCGATCGCGTCACGGTGATGTACCTGGGCCGAATGATCGAGAGCGGCCGCACCGAGGACGTCTACCGGAACCCGCGGCATCCCTACACCGCGGCACTGATGTCGGCCGCACCGAAACTCGATGCGGCCCAGCGCAAAGACCGGATCCTGCTCAAGGGTGAGGTGCCGTCGCCACTGAATCCCCCGTCGGGCTGCCGGTTCCGCACGCGATGCTGGAAAGCCACCGAGATCTGCGCGATGCAGGTGCCGACGCCAACCGCGGACGTCGACGGCCATATCTCCGAGTGCCACCACCCGTTGGAGCCGGCGATGCCGGTGTCGGCGTGAGCATCGCCGGCTACGGGATCGTCGCCGCCGCCATCGTGCTGGCGTCCTGCATGCAGGCCTCCATCGGATTCGGCATGGGCATGCTGGCGGCGCCGATCGTGGCGATCGTGGATCCCGGGTTGATCCCGGGCACGCTCATCATGCTCGCCACCATCGTGACGCTCATGGTGGTGATCCGCGAGCGTGAGGATGTCGATCTCGCCGGAACCGGATGGGCCTTGGCGGGACGGCTTCCCGGCACCGTGGCCGGGGCACTGCTACTGATGGTGATGCCCAAGCAGGTGTTGGCGTATGCGCTGGCGGCGGTGGTTCTGGGCGGCGTGGCGCTGACGAGTATGGGCTGGATCCCCGCGCCGCACCGGCGCAATCTGGTGCTGGCCGGCGCCACCTCGGGCCTGCTCGGCACCGCGACCTCCATCGGTGGGCCGCCGATGGCGCTGGTGTGGCAGAACAACACCGGTGCCCGGTTGCGCGGCACGATGAGCGGGTTCTTTCTCGTCGGCTCGGCCCTGTCGCTCGTGGTGCTCGCGCTCACCGGTTCCGTCGACCACCACACCGTCGTGGTGTTCGCGATGCTGGTCCCGGCGTGCATCGTCGGCTATGCGCTGTCGCGGTGGGCCAACCGGCACTTGGATCGGCAGCGTCAGCGGTGGACGGCCATCGCGATATCCACCATCGGGGCCGTGGTGTTGATCGTCCGTCAGTTGATAGGAGGGTGAATTGACCGGCGATGACAGTGTTTCGGTACGCAAGGTCAAATCGGCCGTGCGCACGGTCGAGCTGCTGGAGTTCCTGGCGGCGCGCCCTGACGAGCCCACTCGCATCCGGGAAATCTGCGCCGCACTTGAGATGCCGCGCAGCTCGGCCCATGCCCTGCTGCGGACTCTGGTGGCCCAGGGCTGGGTGCGGTCCGACGATGTGGGTACGCAGTACAGCATCGGCATGCGGGCGCTGCTGGTGGGAACCAGCTACCTCGACGCCGACCCGTACCTGCCGATGATCGCGCCCTTCCTCGAAGACCTGCGCGGTCAGCTCGACGAGACGTTCCACCTCGCCCGGCTCGACGGCCACGACGTCGTCTACCTGGCCACCCGGGAGTCCCGCCAGTACGTGCGCACCCACAACAAGGTGGGACGCCGCCTGCCGGCCTATGCCACCGCACTCGGCAAGGCTCTGCTCGCCGAGCGGTTCGGCGCCGAACTCGATTCGCACATCCCGGACCCGCTGACACCGCTGACCCCCCGCACGTTCACCGACCGGACCGCTCTCGATGCGGCTCTCGACGAGGTCCGGGTTCGGGGCTATGCCACCGACGACGAGGAAAACACGCAGGGCATCAAGTGTTTCGCGGTCACGCTGCGCTACCGGCATCCGGCGCAAGACGCGATCAGTGCGTCAGTCCCGCTGTCGCGTCTGACGGCGGAGCGGGAACGCGAGATCGTCGACGCCCTGCGGCTGGTGTGCGACAAGGTATCGCGGGTGGTCCGCCCGGTTGCGAACGGGGACAAATGGTTCGCGTGACTTTGTCAACGAGATTGGAGCACCGATGAGTACGCAGAGCTCGACGCCTGTGGTGACCGAACTGACCGTGATACCGATCGCCGGTCATGACAGCATGCTGCTGAACCTCAGCGGCGCGCACGGACCGTTCTTCACCAGAAACCTGTTGATACTCAGGGATTCCGACGGCAACACCGGGGTCGGGGAGGTGCCGGGCGGTGAGGCGATCCGGCGGACCCTCGACGATGCCAGGCCGCTGGTGGTCGGCCGGTCCCTGGGCGGGTATCACGCCATCCTGGCGAGCATCCGCCGCGAGTTCGCCGGCCGCGACAGCGCAGGCCGGGGCGCCCAGACCTTCGATCTGCGGGTCATGGTGCACGCCGTCACCGCCGTGGAGTCGGCGCTGCTGGACCTGCTGGGCAAGCACCTGGGCGTGCCGGTCGCTGCGCTGCTGGGCGACGGCCAGCAGCGCAAGCGCGTTCAGGCATTGGGCTATCTGTTCTTCGTGGGCGATCGCAACCGTACCGACCTGGAGTACCAGTCCGCGGCCGATGAGCCGGACGGCGCCGATGAATGGCAGCGCATCCGCCACGACGAGGCGCTTTCGCCCGAGGGTGTGGTCCGGCTCGCCGAAGCTGCCCGCGCCCGCTACGGCTTCCGCGACTTCAAACTCAAGGGCGGCGTGTTGCCCGTGGCCGACGAGGCCAAGGCGGTCACCGCGCTGGCCGAACGGTTCCCCGATGCACGGATAACGTTGGACCCCAACGGTGGCTGGCTGCTGGCCGACGCCATCGACACCTGCCGTCAGCTCACCGACGTGCTGGCCTATGCCGAGGATCCGGTCGGACCCGAAGGCACGTTCTCCGGGCGTGAGGTGATGGCGGAGTTCAAACGGGCCACCGGACTCCCGACAGCGACCAACATGATCGCCACCGACTGGCGGGAGATGGGGCATGCGATCCGGGCTGGCGCCGTCGACATCCCCCTGGCCGATCCGCACTTCTGGACCATGAGCGGCTCGGTCCGGGTCGCTCAGCTCTGCGATGCCTGGGGTTTGACGTGGGGGTCGCACTCCAACAACCACTTCGACGTTTCCCTGGCCTTGTTCACCCATGTGGCGGCGGCCGCGCCGGGTGACATCACGGCCATCGATACCCATTGGATCTGGCAGGACGGCCAGCGGATCACCAAGGCGCCCTACCGAATTGTCGACGGCTATCTCGATGTGCCTGAAGCGCCGGGGCTGGGTGTCGAGCTCGATGAAGAGCGGGTCGCCGCGGCGCACGAGCTGTACCTGGCCAAGGGGCTGGGCGCCCGGGACGACGCGGTGGCCATGCAGTACCTGATCCCCGGTTGGAAGTTCGACAGCAAGCGACCTGCGCTGCAGCGGGATTGACATGTTGATCGTCGTCGTGGAACCCAACCTGCTGGCTCACCGCGAGCGCTTCGAAGCCGCGCTGCCGCCGGGGGCCGAGGTGATCTGGAACGGCAGCATCGATGACCTGCGGGACGCCGACGTGTTCGTGGGCGGCCGGTTCACCGCCGAGATGGCGGCCGCGGCCGAGAAACTGCGCCTCGTGCACGTCGCGGGGGCCGGCACCGACAAGATCGACTTCTCCGCGTTGCAGCCAGAGACATTGGTGGCCAACACCTTCCACCATGAACGGTCCATCGCGGAGTATGTGCTCGCGGCTGCGGTGTTGCTGCGCCGCGACTTCCTGGCGCAGGACAGGGCACTGCGCCGAGGGATATGGGCCAGCTCGGTCTACGACTCCGACCTGCCGCAGTTGCCTGCCATCGGTGCGGCCCGCGTCGGTCTGGTCGGGTTCGGCCACATCGGCCGACGCGTCTGGGAATTGTTCCGGAGCCTCGGCTCGACCGGGGCCGCGGTGACCGGATCGGGGCGGGTCGACGCCGTGGCGAACGGCCTGTCCTGGGCGGGCGACACGGCCGCGCTGAACCGGCTCATGACGGAGTCCGATGTGGTCGTGGTGTCGGCGCCGCTCACCGCACAGACCGAAGGCATGATCGGCGCCGAGCAGCTTCGGGCACTGGGTGCCGATGGTGTGCTGATCAACGTCGGGCGCGGGCCCCTGGTGGCCGAGCGCGCGCTCTACGATGCGCTGCTGGAGGGCTCGATCAGGGCTGCCGCCATCGATGTCTGGTACCGCTACCCCGGCCCGGGCGGGCAGGGGGTGCCGAGTGAGCTGCCGTTCGGTGAACTGGCCAACGTGTTGATGACGCCGCATTCGTCGGGCGTCACCACCGACACGTTCGGCGGCCGGGCCGAGGAGATCGCCGCCAACATCGGCAGGCTCGATCGCGGTGAGCCACTGACTCACCAGTTGTAGTAGCCGCCCTCGGGGCCGAGCATGCGTTCGAGCCGGGCCCGGTTGATCCGGGCCAACTCGTTGCGGACCACCTTGCGTTCGGTCTCACGGTCGTTGTGCAACCGGTCGGTGATCCCGGCCAGGGCTCTTTGTGCGCAGCAGTCCTCGACGAACATCACGAAGCCGAACCCGAAGCGCTGGGTGTAGTGCTGCACCTCGGTGTTGAGCTGTGTCATCACGGTGGGATCGTCATCCCAGACCGAGCACTGCTCGCAGACCGACTTCGGGCTGCGCGGACGCCTGCCGATATGCGGATAGGCCTGCAGCGCGCGGTCGATGGAATCCTCACCGAGGCTGAACAGCAGGGCGTCGGCCTGCCGGAACAGCGAGTTGTGGTCGGCGAACGGGCGCCCGCCGGCCAGATCGGTCGCCAGCACCACGCTGTAGCAGCATTCGTACACAGCGTGCACCGCACGGCGCGTGGGCAATGCGTTGTACGCCTCAAGTCCCATGCCCTGATGCATCAACACCTGCTCAGCATGAGAGGCGCAGAGCACAGGGGAGTTACCCCGTGTTACGGCGAGGCTAACTCTCGGGGATCTAGTGGCCTTCGGCCTTGAACCGCTCGACCGAACGCTGCAACTCGGCCTCGGCCTCTTCGCGACCCACCCAGTCGGCGGTCTTGACGAACTTGCCCGGCTCCAGGTCCTTGTAGTGCACGAAGAAGTGCTTGATCGCGTCGAGCTCGAACTGCGACACGTCACCGAGGTCCTGGATGTGGTCCCAGCGCGGATCACCGGCAGGCACACACAGCAACTTGTCGTCGCCGCCGGCCTCGTCGGTCATCTTGAACATGGCGACCGGGCGGGCCTCGACGGTGCAACCGGGGAACACCGACTCGGGCAGCAGGACCAGCGCATCCAGCGGGTCGCCGTCTTCGCCGAGGGTGTCCTCGAAGAAGCCGTAATCGGCGGGGTAGCCCATCGGGGTGTAGAGGTAGCGGTCGAGCTTGACCCGGCCGGTCTCGTGGTCAACCTCGTACTTGTTGCGCGAACCCTTCGGGATCTCGATGACGACGTCGAACTTCACCGTCGTGGCTCCTTCGCATGTGCGGTCGGTCTTGGGTCGTCGGGCGACGACGCGGGTCAACCCTAATGGAGCGTTAGTCTGGCCTAAACGGGTGGCTCGTCCCCACCACCGGCAGAGCAGGAGAAATATGCGGCCCACACGGTGGCGGCAGTCCACCCATGTGGCGGTTGGCGTCGTGGTCCTGGTGCTGGTCGCCGCTGTCGTCGCGGTTGCCGCCGTGTTCACCGGGCACCGGTCCAGCGACGCCGAGGCGGCCCCGCCCGCACCCCCGCCGGCGACCGCCAGCCCGGGGGTTGTCCCGGTGGACATGTCCGCGCCGACACCGACCGTGAGTGGCCTGGCGTCCGCGTTGGCGCCGGCCCTGGCCAATCCAGACCTCGGCGAGGTGACCGGCCGGATCACCGACGCCGAAACCGGCGCCGAACTGTGGGAACAGAATTCCGGGGTGCCGATGCAGCCGGCCTCGGTCAACAAGGTGCTGACCACCGCGGCCGCTCTGCTCACGCTCGACCGCAATGCCCGGTTGGCCACCACGGTCCTGGCCGTGGATTCGCAGCCCGGTCTGGTGGTGCTCAAGGGCGGCGGCGACACCACGCTCTCGGCGGCGCCTGAGGACACCGACACCTGGTACAAGGGTGCGGCCCGGATCAGTGACCTGGCCGAGCAGGTGCGCAACACCGGCATGACCGTCACCGCGGTCCGGGTCGACACCAGCGCCTACAGCGGTCCGGCGATGGCGCCGGGCTGGGATCCGGCCGACATCGAAGGCGGTGACATCGCACCGATGGAACCGGTGATGCTCGACGGCGGGCGGATCCAGCCGACGACGGTGGAATCCAGGCGGTCGACCACGCCGGCCCTCGATGCGGGCCGCGCCCTGGCCACCGCGCTCAAGGTGGATCCCGCGTCGGTGACGGTGCTGGCCAGCGCGGTCCCGGGCGCCAGGCAGATCGCCGCGGTGCAGTCCGCGCCGCTGATCGAGCGGTTGCGCCAGATGATGAACGAGTCCGACAACGTGATGGCCGAGTCGATCGCCCGTGAGGTTGCCGCCCAACTGAACCGGTCGCAGAGCTTCGACGGCGGAGTCGACGCGGTGCTGAGCCAACTGAAGGGCATCGGCATCGACGTGTCGGCCGCCAGGCTGGTCGATTCCAGCGGCCTGTCGACCGAAGACCGGTTGACCGCGCGGATCCTCGACGATGTGGTCAACATCGCGGCGGGCAACACCGAACCGGCCGTCCGTCCGCTGGTGGACCTGCTGCCCATCGCCGGCGGCAGCGGCACGTTGTCCAACCGGTACCTCGACACCGATTCCGGGCGTGACGCCGCGGGCTGGCTGCGGGCCAAGACCGGATCGCTGACCGGCACCAATGCACTGGCCGGGATCGTCACCGACGACAGCGGGCGGGTACTGACATTTGCGCTGATCTCCAACGACGCCGGGCCGACCGGGCGCACCGCGATCGATGCGCTGGCCGCGGTGCTGCGGTCGTGCGGATGTGGCACGTGAGCGAGCGGGTCGCCGTCACCGCGGGACGCGCCGTCGACTGGGATTTCGCCGCGACGGTCGGGATGAAGCTGGCCAGGCCGGCCCCGCTGTCCACCGACTACACCCGCGACCAGGTGATCGAGCAGCTGTCGGAGAGTTCCAAGGCTGCCGAGCTGCCCGTTCGGGAGGTGACGGGCCTGATCGAGGGCGCCGTGGTGCCCGACGCCCGGGTGGTGGACCGGCCGGCCTGGATCCGCGCGGCCACCCGATCGATGCGGGTGATGACCACCGGCGCCCACCCTGGCGACGAAAGTGATACGCAGAAGCCGGGATTCATCACCGGCAAGGTGACCGGCGCGCAAACCGGCGCGGTGCTGGCCTTCATCTCCTCGGGCATTCTCGGCCAGTACGATCCGTTCGGTCCCGACGGCGGCGAGCTGTTGCTGGTGTATCCGAACGTGATCGCGGTGGAACGCCAGTTGCGGGTCACCCCAGCCGATTTCCGGCTCTGGGTGTGCCTGCACGAGGTCACCCACCGGGTGCAGTTCCGGGCCAACCCCTGGCTGACCGACCACATGTCGCAGGCGCTGGCCGTGCTCACGCAGGACGCCGGCGACGATGTCAACGAGATGGTGGGCCGGCTCGCCGAGTTCGTCCGCAACCAGCGCAACGGGTCCACGCCCGACCCGAACTCGTCCGGTGTGCTTGGGCTGATGCGCGCAGTTCAGGCCGAGCCGCAGCGCCGCGCGCTCGATCAGCTGTTGGTGCTGGGCACCCTGCTGGAAGGGCATGCCGATCATGTGATGGATGCCGTCGGTCCGGCGGTGGTTCCCACGGTCTCGACCATCCGGCGTCGCTTCGATGAACGCAGGCAGCGCAAGCAACCACCACTGCAGCGCGTGGTCCGCGCGCTACTGGGCTTCGACGCCAAGATCAGCCAGTACACCCGAGGCAAGGCGTTCGTCGACCATGTGGTGTCGAGGGTCGGGATGGCCCGGTTCAACACGATCTGGACGAGCCCCGACACCCTGCCGCAACCCGACGAGATCGACGAACCGCAACGATGGATCGAACGGGTGCTGTAGCCGCGCTGCGGCAAGCCGTGGCGGTCGCGGGGGAGCGAATCGACGGTGAGAGCTGGTGTGTGGCGCTCTCGGGTGGCCCGGACTCGGTGGCGCTTACCGCGGTCGCGGCGGCGCTGCGGCCCACCACCGCACTGATCGTCGACCATCGGCTGCAAGCCGGATCGGATACCGTCGCCGATGCGGCGCGCCGGCAGGCTCTGGAAATGGGATGCGTTGGGGCGCAGGTTCTTTCGGTTGAGGTGGGTCGCGCCGGTGGTCCGGAGGCGGCGGCACGTCGGGCCCGCTACGAGGCACTCGATTCGGCCCGCGACGGCGCGCCGGTACTGCTCGGCCATACGCTCGACGACCAGGCCGAGACGGTGCTGCTGGGACTCGGCCGCGGATCGGGCGCCCGCTCGATCGCGGGGATGCGTCCTCACGACCCGCCGTGGCACCGGCCTTTGCTGGGTGTGCGTCGCGCGCTGACACACGCGGTCTGCGACGAACTCGGCCTCCACCCGTGGCAGGACCCACACAATGCCGACCGCCGGTTCACCCGGGTTCGGCTGCGGCAGGAAGTGCTGCCGGTTTTGGAGGACGTGCTCGGCGGCGGGGTAGCCGAGGCGCTGGCTCGCACCGCGACGGCGCTGCGCGAGGATGTCGACACGCTCGACGCGATGGCCGCCGAAGCGTTGGCCGGGGCGCGTACCGAGGCCGGTTGTCTGGACACCGCTCGGTTGGCTCCGTTGCCCGATGCGTTGCGGCGCCGGGTGGTCCGGGCCTGGTTGCTGGCCGGCGGCGCGTGTGATCTGACCGACATCCAGATCCGCGGGGTGGATCGGCTGGTGACGGCTTGGCGCGGGCAGGGCGGTGTGGCCGTCGCGTCCGGGCTGCGCAAACAGCGGTTGTTCGCGGTACGGCGCGGCGGAGTGCTGACGATGCACACCGAACCGGTCTAGCGATCCGCGTTGGAATGCGGCCGCCTCGCATGGCACGCTGTTCGGTGTGGCTGTCGACTCTGCCGAGCTGTACGCGGGAGACATCAAATCGGTGCTGTTGTCCGAGGAGCAGATCCGGACCCGCACCGTCGAACTCGCCGAGATGATCGCCGAAGAGTATCGAGACAATCTGGGTAACGACGACCTGCTGTTGGTGACCGTGCTCAAGGGTGCGGTCATGTTCGTCACCGATCTCGCGCGCACGATCCCGCTGCCCACGCAGCTGGAGTTCATGGCGGTCAGCTCGTACGGCTCGTCCACCTCGTCCTCGGGTGTGGTGCGCATCCTCAAAGACCTCGACCGCGACATCAACGACCGCGACGTGCTGATCGTCGAGGACATCATCGACTCGGGGCTCACCCTGTCCTGGTTGCTGCGCAACCTGGCCACCCGCCACCCGCGTTCGCTGCGGGTCTGCACGCTGCTGCGCAAGCCCGAGGCCGTCAAGACCGAACTCGACGTCGCCTACGTCGGTTTCGACATTCCCAACGAGTTCGTCGTCGGCTACGGTCTGGACTTCGCCGAGCGCTACCGCGACCTGCCCTACATCGGCACCCTCGAACCGAAGGTGTACGAAATGCCGTGAGCCGGAGGCTTACAAAAGGCGGGTGTCCGGCGCAGAATCTTGAGGCATGGCTGATACCTGCACGGCCCTTCGGATCTGCCCCTTCTGCGAGGCCACCTGCGGCCTGACGCTCACGATCTCCGACGGTCGGGTGACCGGCGCGCGCGGCGACCACGACGACGTGTTCAGCGCGGGATTCATCTGCCCCAAAGGGGCCAGCTTCGGCGAACTCGACAACGATCCCGACCGGCTGTCACAGCCCCTGATCCGGCGAGACGGCGTGCTGCGCGAGGCCACCTGGGACGAGGCCTACGCCGTCGTCACCGAGCGCCTCGGCGCGGTGATCGCCGAGCACGGCGGCGCCTCGGTCGGGGTGTATCTCGGCAACCCGAATGCCCACACCATCGCCGGCAGCCTGTACGCGCCGCTGATCGTCAAGGGCCTGGGCACCCGTCAGGTGTTCAGCGCCAGCACGCTGGACCAGATGCCCAAGCACGTCGCGCTGGGCCTGATGTTCGGCAGCCCGGTCGCATTCACCGTGCCCGACCTCGACCGCACCGACTACCTGGTGGTCATCGGCGCCAATCCGATGGTGTCCAACGGCAGCCTGGCCACCGCCGCCGACTTCGGAGGCAAGCTGCGCGCGTTGCGTAAACGCGGCGGCCAGCTCGTCGTCATCGACCCGGCCCGCACCCAGACGGCCAAACTCGCCGACCGGCACCTCGCACCGCGGCCCGGCACCGACGCGGCACTGCTGTTCGCGCTGGTGCACGTGCTGTTCGAGGAGGAACTGGTCGACCTCGGGCGGCTCGGCGAGCACGTCACCGGTGTCGAGGAGGTCCGCACCCTGGCCGACGAGTTCTCACCCGAAGCGGTAGAGGCGGCATGCGGCGTGGATGCCGACGAGATCCGGGAACTGGCCCGCGAACTCGCTGCGGCCCCCACCGCCGCCGTCTACGGCCGGATCGGAACGTCGACGGTTGAGTTCGGGACCGTCGGCAGCTGGCTGGTCGATGTGATCAACGTGCTCACCGGCAACCTCGATCGCCCCGGCGGGGCGATGTTCGCACTCGGAGCCGCCGCACCCGCACCGCGCCCGCCGAAACCTGGACGCGGCTTCAAGACCGGGCGGTGGACCAGCCGAGTCTCGGGCTATCCCGAAGTGCTCTCCGAGCTGCCGGCCGCCGCCCTCGCCGAGGAGATCGACACCGCCGGTGCAGGACAGATCAAGGCGATGATCACCATCGCCGGCAACCCGGTGCTGTCCGCACCCGACGGCGACCGGCTGGACAAGGCGCTCGACCGCGTCGACTTCATGCTTTCTGTCGACCCGTACCTCAACGAGACCACCCGGCACGCCGACGTCATCCTGCCGCCGCCTCCGCCGTCGCGCAGCGCTCACTTCGACGTCGCACTCAACAACCTCGCGGTGCGCAACAACGCGCGGTACTCGTCGCCGGCCCTGCCGCTGGACGGACGGCCCGACGAGCCCGAGATCCTGTCCCGGCTCGCGCTGATTCTCTACGGTGTCGGGGCCGCCGGTGACCCCGCGCTCGTCGACGCCCAGGTGATCGCGACGACCTTGGCCAAGGAGATCGCCAACCCCGATTCGCCGGTGGCGGGACGGAACGCCGACGAGCTCACCGCCATGCTGTATGACGGCCCCGGCTATGAACGCCGCCTGGACCTGATGCTGCGGCTGGGCCCCTACGGCGACGCCTTCGGCGCGAAGCCCGACGGACTCACCATGGAGCGGTTGAAGGCCAACCCGCACGGCATCGACCTCGGACCGCTGCAGCCGAGGATCCCCGAGATCCTGCGAACCCCAAGCGGGCGAATCGAACTCGCGCCGGAACCGATCGTCGCCGATGTGGCACGACTGCGCGACGCACTCGACCGCGCGGCCGGCGGGTTCTTGCTGATCGGGCGGCGCCACCTGCGGTCCAACAACAGCTGGATGCACAACCTGCCGGCGTTGTCGGGCGGCTCCAACCAGTGCACGCTGCAGATCCATCCCGACGATGCCGCCGATCTGGGGCTCACCGACATCGCGGTGGTCAAGGGACCCGGCGGCGAACTGCTGGCCCCGATCGAGGTGAACGACGGCATGCGACGCGGCGTGGTCTCGCTACCCCACGGCTGGGGTCATGACCGCGAGGGCACCGGGCAGCGGCTGGCGGCCCGCCGCCCCGGCACCAACGTCAACCAACTCAACGACGGCACGCATCTGGATCCGCTGTCGGGCACCGCGGTGCTCAACGGCATTCCCGTCGACATCGCGCCGGCTGGCTGAGGCCGGCCGCGGTCTCGTCGTTGACTTTGAGCTGAGGCCGGATTTTTGCGGGTAGCGGTGTGCGTGGTTTCAAAGTCAATGGGAACCCCGCTGCGGTTAGGTCAGCTCCCAGACCACCGTGACCGAGAAGTCCACGGTCTGCTGACCGGGCTCCAACGGGACGGCCTGCATCGTCGCCCGCGGCATCGGTGTAGGCGAGGGTGGGGTCGAGCCGCCGGACTGCTCGGAAATCGAGATCACCTTGCCCAGGTGCAGCCCGGACAACCCGGCGTACTGCTCGGCGCGGTTCTTGGCATCGTCGAAAGCGCGGGTGCGGGCGTCGCGCACCAGGTCCGAGTCGTCTTCGATCGAGTAGTCGACCGAGTTGATGCGGGTGGCGTCGCCTCCGGTGCTCGCGATCAACGCCAGGGTTTGCGAAGCCTTGGCGGTGTCGCGGATCTTGACCTTGATGGCATTGCTGGCCCGGTAGCCCGAGATGGTGTTGTCGGTGAACTGCGGCTGCACGCTGACCTGCGTGGTGCTGATGTCTTTGCGGTCGACACCCGATCCGACCACCGCGTCGATCACGGCCTGCTGCCGTTGGCTGGACTGATTGAGCGCACCCGAGACGTCCGGGGCGGTGAACTCCATGGCCACATCGGCGGTCAAGGTGTCCGGCACGCCCTGGACCTGGCCGGATCCGACCACGGTCACCTCGCGGGCGCCGTCGGGCGCGCTCCCGGCGGGACCGGAGGTGGTGTCGCACGCGCTGGCGCTGACGGCGATCAATCCCGCCGCGGCAACGCCGAGGACCCGCAATTTCGCATTCCCAGCGATCGGCATGACCGCACCCTACCGGGACATCACGGTGTCACCAGGACTTTGCAGTGCCGATCCGGCGAGGCGAGTTCGTCGAACGCGGAGGCCACGCCGGCCAGGCCCACGGTCCCGGTGATCATCGGTGCCACGTCGATGTCGCCCTCGGCGATCGCACGCAGCGAGTTCGCGAATTCGCCCGGGTCGTAGCCGAAGACGAACTGGATGTTGATCTGTTTGGTGATCGCATAGAACGGGTGCACGGTGTCGGGTTGCATGCACACCCCGGCCACCACCAACCGGACGCCCGCGGGTGCACGGCGCAGCACGTCGTCGATGATCCCGGGGGCGCCGACCGCCTCGAACACCACCGCGGGTTGGCACTGATGGAACGGAGAATCCACGGCCGGATCCAGTGTGGTGTGGGCGCCCATGGTCGCGGCCAGTTCGCGCCGGGTGGCCGAGAAGTCCGACGCCACAATGGTTTCCACGCCACGTAGTTTCAGGGCGGCGATGATGGCGATGCCGACGGGTCCGCAGCCCACGACGAGTGCAGCCTCGCCCGGTTCGATGCGCGACGCGTTGACCGCGTGCAGGCCGACGGCCATCGGTTCGGTGAGCGCGGCGTGCTCGGCGCTCAGCCCGTTGGGCACCGGCAGCAGCAACGGTGCCGAGAGCAGCATCTTCTCGGCGTAGCCGCCGACCGCGGTGTTGCTGTACACGATCGGTGCGATCCCGTCGGCCGAGATCAGCACCGGGACCGAGGTCACCAGGGTCCCGGCGGCGGGGGCTTCGGTTCCCGGTCCGGCGTCGAGGATCTCGGCGCTGAACTCGTGGCCCATGTAGACGTCACCAGCCAGGTCGATGTCCATGTCGGGCACGCCCTCCATATCGGCGCCGGCCGCCAGCATGTCCGCACCGTGGCTGGCGAAATGGAGGTCGGACCCGCAGATCCCGCAGGCTTTCACCTCCACCAGAACCTGCCCCGGACCGGGCACCGGTTCGGGCACGTCGTCGCGGACGATCATGCGTCCCTCGCGCAGGACCGCGGCGCGCATCAGCCCTTTCCCTCGGTGGAGTCTTCGGTGGTGGCTTCGGTGATGGCGTTGACGATCGCCTGACCGGCCCGGCCCAGCAGTTGATCCCGCATGCCTTTGGCCCATTCGTGTGAGGCCCGAGCCGCAGTGAGTTGCCCCTTGAAATGCGGGATCACCTCGCGGGCGAACAGTTCATAGGAATGGAAGGTGGCGGCCGGTGACGCCCAGTCGTGGCCCAGGAGTAGCAGGGTGCCGAATCCGCCGGAGCGGTCCAGCAGATCCTGAATATATGCGATCGCGTCGGCCGTGGTGCCGATGCAGCAATTGCCCTTGGAGGCATAGTTTTCCACGAATTCGTATGCGGAGCCGGTGTCCTCGGTCTTCTCCGACAGCGGCACGAATCCGGCGGCGCCGAAGTAGTTGGCGAAATCCTGCAGGCCGTAGGTGCAGTCCTCGATCGCCTGTTCGCGTGTGTCGGCGAGGTGGATGACGCCCAGCACTCGCCAGTTCTTCCGGTCCGGTTCTTCCCGGCCGGATTTGGCGGCCTGATCACGGACGGTGTCCCAGGTGGTCTCGATCGCCGCGTAGCCGCCGGGCACCGACATCGACAGCGACAGCAACGAGGTGCCCAACGCCCCGGCCAAGCGCGGTCCGGACGGGGAAACCATTGCCGCGGTCGAGATCTCGGGATACGGCCAGGTGTAGGGGCGGATGTGCAGTGCGGCGTCGCGCAGGGTGAACCAGTCGGTCTTGCGGTCGATCCGCTCGTCGGGGGCGGCGCGGAACAGGGCCAGGATCGCCTCGAGGGACTCCTGCATCATCGGCCGCTGGTCCACCGGGTCGATGCCCATCATGTAGGCATCCGAGGGCAGCGCGCCCGGTCCGGTACCGAACATCACCCGACCGCGGGTGAGGTGGTCGAGCAGCACCCACCGGTCGGCCACCATGAGCGGGTGGTGATACGGCAGCGACACCACACCGGTGCCCAGCCGGATGTGTCTGGTCCGTTCGGCCGCGGCGGCGATGAACACCTCCGGGCAGGCGATGAGTTCGTAACCGCCCGAATGATGTTCGCCGAACCAGGCCTCGTCATAACCCAGCCGGTCCAGCGCCTCCACCCGATCCATGTCGTATTGCAGTGCGGTGGTGGGTGATTGGCCGACCGGATGGAACGGCGTGATGAAAACGCCGAAGTTCAATGGATTCACTTGAGCCCTCCCAGGAATTCGAGCAGTGCCGCATTCACCTCGTCGCGCCGCTCCTGCTGCAACCAGTGCCCGGCGCCCTCGATCAGGATTTCGCGGTAGTCGCCGGTGACCACGTCGCGCACCCGGTCGCGCGGGGTGAAGCCCAGCACCGGGTCTGCGGTGCCGGCCAGGAACAGGGTGGGCACGGTGATCGTCGGCGCGGGAGTGCTCTCGGTCAGCTCCCAGTTCCGGTCGAAGTTGCGATACCAGTTCAGCGGCCCGGTGAACCCGGTCTCGGTGAATGCCCGCACGTAGTGCTCGAACTCGTCGGCGCTGATCCAGTCCGGCAGCG
The DNA here is from genome assembly GCF_001942625.1 of Mycobacterium syngnathidarum. Taxonomy (GTDB): domain Bacteria; phylum Actinomycetota; class Actinomycetes; order Mycobacteriales; family Mycobacteriaceae; genus Mycobacterium; species Mycobacterium syngnathidarum. The sequence goes on along the minus strand of NZ_MLCL01000001.1, from coordinate 54,836 downwards.
GGGGCAAGGGCCGGTCGGCCAGGGTGTCGAGCGGTTCGCCGATACCCTGCATCCCGAGCGAGCGACGCAGCGACTCCCGCACGTCGGCGCCGAGTTCCTCGTCGGCCACCCCGGGCTCCTGGAAGTGCAGGATGTAGAAGTAGTTGTCACCGAAGATCCTGCGCCAGATCTGCGTGGGCGGTGCGGGTGCCCGCGGGATCGGTGCCACGCTCAAGGCTGCCACCGCGCGGACCCGCTCGGGGAAGAACAACGGGAAGTTGGTGACGACGGGGGAGCCCCAGTCGTGGCCGACGAGCACTGCCTTGTCGGCGCCGACATCGTCGAGCAACCCCGCGATGTCGGCGGTCAACTCCACGATGGTGTAGGCCTCGATATCCGGCGGTCTCGACGAACCACCGTATCCGCGCTGGTCAGGGGCGAGTACGTGGTAACCGGCCGCCGCCAGGGCCGGAATCTGGTGGCGCCACGAATAGGCCAGCTCGGGAAAACCGTGGGCCAGCACCACCACCGGATTTCCGCGTTCACCCGCCTCGGTCACCTTCAATGTCACGCCGTTGGTATCGACTAACCGTTCGGTTGGTGTGAGCACGATCTCACCCAAGCACAGCGGTCCGCCGTCGGCTAGATACCGTCGGGAACTGCTGGACGTTGGTCTAGCGGTAGCCTTGAATGTCTCAACTGCGCACGTTGGAAGGACCGGGCCGAACTCGGCCGAGTGATCGATGAACCGCAAAAATGTGATCCGTACGCTGACCGTGATCGCGGTCGTGCTGTTGCTGGGCTGGTCGTTTTTCTATTTCAGCGACGACACCCGTGGCTACAAACCCGTCGACACCTCGGTGGCGGTGGCGCAGATCAGCGCCGACAACGTCAACAGCGCCCAGATCGACGACCGCGAACAGCAGCTGCGTCTCGATCTGAAGAGCGGCAAGGAAGAGACCGAGAACTCCGACAAGGTCATCACGAAGTTCCCGACCGGTTATGCCCTCAAGCTGGCCGATCAGTTGGACGCCAAGAACATCAAGTTCGGCACCACCGTCAACCAGGGCAGCTTCCTCGGTTCGATGTTGATCTACATGCTGCCGCTGCTGTTGCTGGTGGCGCTGTTCGTGATGTTCTCCCGGATGCAGGGCGGCGGCCGGATGGGCTTCGGCTTCGGCAAGTCCAAGGCCAAGCAGCTGGGCAAGGACATGCCCAAGACCACGTTCGCCGACGTCGCCGGTGTCGACGAGGCGGTCGAAGAGCTCTACGAGATCAAAGACTTCCTGCAGAACCCCAGCCGGTATCAGGCCCTGGGCGCCAAGATCCCCAAGGGCGTGCTGCTGTACGGCCCGCCCGGAACCGGTAAGACCCTGCTGGCCCGCGCCGTCGCCGGCGAGGCCGGGGTGCCGTTCTTCACGATTTCCGGCTCGGACTTCGTCGAGATGTTCGTCGGTGTCGGCGCCTCCCGCGTCCGCGACATGTTCGAGCAGGCCAAGGCCAACAGCCCGTGCATCATCTTCGTCGACGAGATCGACGCCGTCGGCCGCCAGCGCGGCGCAGGCATGGGCGGCGGCCACGACGAGCGTGAGCAGACGCTGAACCAGCTGCTCGTCGAGATGGACGGCTTCGGCGACCGCCAGGGCGTCATCCTCATCGCCGCCACCAACCGGCCCGACATCCTCGACCCGGCGCTGCTGCGCCCGGGCCGGTTCGACCGCCAGATCCCGGTGTCCAACCCCGACCTGGCCGGCCGTCGTGCGGTGCTCAAGGTGCACTCGGCGGGCAAGCCGATCGCCCCCGACGCCGACCTGGACGGGCTGGCCAAGCGCACCGTCGGCATGTCCGGCGCCGACCTGGCCAACGTCATCAACGAGGCCGCGCTGCTCACCGCCCGCGAGAACGGCACCGTGGTCACCAGCGCGGCGCTGGAAGAGGCCGTCGACCGGGTTGTGGGTGGCCCGCGCCGCAAGGGCCGCATCATCAGCGAGCAGGAAAAGAAGATCACCGCCTACCACGAGGGCGGGCACACCCTGGCCGCGTGGGCGATGCCCGACATCGAGCCGATCTACAAGGTGACGATCCTGGCCCGCGGCCGTACGGGCGGGCATGCCGTCGCGGTGCCCGAGGACGACAAGGGCCTGATGACCCGCTCGGAGATGATCGCCCGGCTGGTCTTCGCCATGGGTGGCCGCGCCGCCGAGGAACTGGTCTTCCGCGAGCCCACCACGGGTGCGGTGTCCGACATCGAGCAGGCCACCAAGATCGCCCGCGCCATGGTCACCGAGTACGGCATGAGCTCCAAGCTGGGCGCCGTGCGCTACGGCACCGAACACGGCGACCCGTTCCTGGGCCGCACCATGGGCACCCAGGCCGACTTCGGTCACGAGGTGGCCCGAGACATCGACGACGAGGTGCGCAAGCTCATCGAGGCCGCGCACACCGAGGCGTGGGAGATCCTCACCGAATACCGCGACGTGCTGGACACGTTGGCCGGCGAGCTCCTGGAGAAGGAGACGCTGCACCGGGCCGAGCTGGAGGCCATCTTCGGTGACGTGAAGAAGCGTCCCCGGCTGACCATGTTCGACGACTTCGGCGGCCGGGTGCCGTCGGACAAGCCGCCGATCAAGACACCGGGCGAGATCGCCATCGAGCGTGGCGAGCCGTGGCCGCCGCCGGTACCGGAGCCCGCGTTCAAGGCCGCCATCGCCGCTGCCAGTGCCGAAGCCGAGCGCGCAGCCAAGGAGACCAACGGTGCCGGGACCAACGGCGCGCCCCCGAACGGTTCGAACCAGAACGGCACGACCCAGCCCGACTACGGCGCACCGGCAGGTTGGCACGCCCCGGGCTGGCCGCCCGCGCCGTCGCAGCCGGGATACCAGCCCCCGCCCCAGCAACAGCAGGGCTACTGGTACCCGCCGCCGCATCCGTCGGGATGGCAGCAGCCCCAGCCGTACCCGTATCAGCCTTATCCACATCCCGGCCAGCCGAATCCGAGCGGCGAGGCAGGTAAGGACGGCGGTAGTGAGAACGCCGACCGGTCCAACCCCCCGGCCCACGGCTGATCGGAAGAACGGAGGCTTTGATGTCGCAGTCGCTGCGCGAGCATCACAACAACACCGATACGGCCGCGCGGGTTTTCGACCAGCCGCGGGCCGAGGCGGCAGTGCGTGAGCTGCTCATCGCCATCGGTGAGGACCCTGAACGCCAGGGGCTGCTCGACACCCCGGCCCGCGTAGCGCGTGCGTACAAGGAGCTGATGGCCGGTCTGTACACCGATCCGGACGCGGTGCTCAACACCACCTTCGACGAAGAGCACGACGAGCTCGTGCTGGTCAAAGAAATCCCGATGTACTCCACCTGTGAGCATCACCTGGTGTCGTTCCACGGGGTGGCCCATGTCGGATACATCCCAGGGGTCGACGGCCGGGTGACGGGTCTGTCGAAGATCGCCCGCCTGGTGGACCTGTACTCGAAGCGCCCGCAGGTGCAGGAACGTCTGACCGCCCAGATCGCCGATGCGCTCATGCGCAAGCTCGATCCCCGCGGGGCCATCGTGGTGATCGAGGCCGAGCACCTCTGCATGGCCATGCGCGGAGTCCGTAAACCCGGGGCGGTCACCACCACCTCCGCGGTGCGCGGGCAGTTCAAGACCGACAAGGCATCCCGGGCCGAGGCGCTGGAACTTATCCTGCGGAAGTGAACCCCACCCTGGTGCAGGTCATGGGAGTTGTGAACGTCACCGACGACTCCTTCTCCGACGGTGGCAGGTTCGTCGACCGCGAACGCGCCATCGACCACGGGTTGGCGCTCGCCGCAGCGGGGGCCGCGATCGTCGACGTGGGCGGCGAATCGACGCGCCCCGGGGCGGTGCGCATCGACCCCGCGGTGGAGGCGGCCCGCGTCGCTCCGGTGATCGAAGCGCTTGCCTCCCAAGGCATCACGGTCAGCATCGACACCATGCACGCCGATGTGGCGAAGGTGGCCCTGGACAGCGGGGCGCAGATCGTCAACGACGTGTCCGGTGGTCTGGCCGATCCGAACATGGCGCCCTTGCTCGCCGACGCCAAAGTGCCGTGGATTCTGATGCACTGGCGATCGGTCAGCGCAGAGCATCCCCACCGTGCGCCGAGTTACGGCGACGTGGTGGCCGAGGTGCGGGACGAACTGCTCGGTGCCGTCGACGCCGCGGTCGCCGCGGGTGTCGAAGCATCGCGGCTGATCATCGACCCGGGTCTGGGATTTGCCAAGACCGCCCAGGACAATTGGGCCCTGCTGCATGCGCTGCCCGAGTTCGTCGCCACCGGGATCCCGGTGTTGGTGGGTGCCTCACGCAAGCGATTTCTCGGTGCGCTGCTGGCCGGCGCGGACGGCACGCCGCGGCCCCCGGACGGCCGGGAGACCGCAACCGCCGCGATCTCGATGCTGGCCGCCCAACACGGAGCCTGGGGAGTTCGGGTGCACGATGTGCTGGCCTCCGTCGACGCACTCGCCGTGCTGGAAGCCTGGGAATCTGGAGGTCGGATTGGCTGATCGAATTGAGTTGCGCGGCTTGCGAGTTCGTGGCAACCACGGTGTGTTCGACCATGAGCGCCGCGACGGCCAGGAGTTCGTCGTCGACATCACGGCGTGGTTGGACCTGCGCCGGGCGGCGGCCACCGACGATCTGGCCGACACGCTCGATTACGGCGCGCTGGCAGCGCGTGCCGCGCAGATCGTCGCGGGCCCGCCGCGCAATTTGATCGAGACGGTCTCGGCAGAGATCGCCGACGCCATCATGGTCGATGAACGCCTGCACGCCGTCGAGGTCGTCGTACACAAGCCCAGCGCTCCGATTCCGCTGACCTTCGACGATGTGGCGGTGGTGGCCAGGCGATCGCGCCGCGGGCGTGCGGAGCGAAACAGCGACAGCGGTGGTGCGCCATGACGTCCACCGTCTTGTCGATCGGGTCCAACATCGGCGACCGGTTGGCGCGGCTGCAGTCGGTGGTCGACGGCCTCGGGGCCGCGGTGCGCGCGGTGTCGCCGGTGTTCGAGACCGATGCCTGGGGCGGGGTCGAGCAGGCACCTTTCCTGAATGCGGTGCTGATCGCCGACGACCCGGGCCTCGACTGTCACGGCTGGTTGCGCCGCGGCCAGCGACTCGAGCAGGAGGCAGAACGCGTCCGCGAGCGGAAATGGGGCCCGCGCACCCTCGACGTCGACCTGGTCACCTGCCATGACGGCGGCGTCGAGGTGCTTTCGCGTGACGAGGACCTGACCTTGCCGCACCCGCTGGCTCACCTGCGCGCGTTCGTCCTGATCCCGTGGCTGGCGGTGGACCCCGATGCGACGTTGACAGTGGTCGGCAGAACCCGGCGGGTGGCGCACCTGCTGGAAGAGATCGACCCGGTCGAACGGGCCGGCGTGCGGCGCACCGACGCGACCCTCGATTTCGGCACCCAACCGGCGGCGGACTGATGGGCCCAACCCGCAAGCGCGACCTGGCCGGCACCGTCGTGGTCGTCGCTGTCATCGGCTATGTGCTGATCGGGGTGCTCTACCGGTGGTTCCCGCCGCTGACGCTCTGGACCGGGCTCTCACTGCTCGCGGTCGCGCTCGCCGAGGCGGGCTGGGCGTTCTACGTGCGCGCCAAGATCACCGACGGGCAGATCGGGGTCGGTGCGGGCCGGTTGCACCCGCTCACGGTGGCCCGGTCGGTCGTGATCGCCAAGGCCTCGGCCTGGGTCGGCGCCATCGTGGCCGGCTGGTGGATCGGGGTACTGGTGTACCTGCTGCCCCGGCGCGGCGAACTGCGCGTGGCCGGTGAGGACACCCCCGGCGCAATCGTGGCCGCGCTCAGCGCCCTGGCGCTGGCGGCTGCGGCGGTGTGGCTGCAGCATTGCTGCAAGTCGCCCGAGGAACCGCCCGACAACGGGGACACAGCGCCTGAGTGACGGATTAGCTGCGGTAGTTGGCCGAATCGCCGCGGCGGTCGCCAGGCTAGATGAGCTGTGCCAGGTACAGTCGGCCCATGACCGTTCTGCCCCGCGGTGGTCGGCCACGGCGCGGCGGCCGAAGGCCGGGCTGGCTGCTCTTAACGGTATTGCTGGTGCTTGCCATTCTGGCCAGCTCCGCATTGGTGTTCACCGATCGCGTCGAGTTGCTGAAGCTCGCCGTCATCCTGGCTCTGTGGGCTGCCGTGGTGGCCGCCTTCGTTTCCGTCATCTACCGGCGCCAGAGTGACCTGGACCAGGCCAAGGCCCGGGATCTGAAGTTCGTCTACGACCTACAGCTGGATCGCGAGATCTCGGCGCGGCGGGAGTACGAGCTGACCGTCGAGACCCAGCTGCGCCGCGAGCTGGCCTCCGAGTTGCGTGCCCAGGCCGCCGACGAGGTGGCCGCACTGCGCTCCGAGCTGGCTGCACTGCGGGCGAACCTGGAGATCTTGTTCGACACCGACCTGGTGCACCGCCCCGCCATCGAGACCGACAAGAGTGCGGTGCGTACCGCGGGCCGGGTGACCGCCAGCCGGCTGGATGTGCCGCCCGTCGAGGTCACCGACATCCGGTCATCGCGGACCGAGGAAAGCCCGATCATCGACGTACCGGCCGAGCCGCACCCGCCCGAGAACGACTGGGCCACCTCGGGTGGAGCGCATCGCCTGCCGTCGCGGCCGATGCCCGCCGGTGAACCGCCGCGTCGGCGACGGCGCCAGCAGGAGCCCGCACGCCAGCAGCAGGACGGCCCGCGCCAGCCGGAGCCCAAGCCTGCCCCGCGGCCCGAGCCTGCTCCGCGGCCCGAGCCGCAACCCATGTCCCGGCCGGAGCCGGCGCCGCGGCCTGAGCCTCGTCCGGAACCGCAACCACAACCCGTGCCTCGCCCGGAACCGCAACCCCGGCCCGAGCAACCGGCTGCGAGCAGGTCACCCGAGCCGCCGTCCACCTGGGCGCCGCCCCCACCGCCGCCGGCCATGCCGCCGATGCAGCCCTCACCCACCATCGAAGCCACCGAACCCGAGCCCCCGAGCCCGCCGGCCGCCGAGCCCGCGGCACCGGGTTGGCAACCGGCCCCCGCCGAGGGCCAGTGGATTCCCGCCGGCGCTCCCGGCAGCAACTGGTCTGCGCCTGCGCCGCCGCAGAACGGCGCCGCGACCGAGTACGTCGGCAGGCGCCGCGCCCCGGAGACACCACCGGCGGCACCCGCCGCGCCGGCGAGCGAACCGGCACCTGAACCCACGCCGGCTCCGGCGATGTCGGCAGGTCAGGCCCCCGAGCCGCCCCGGGGCCGTCACTCCGCGGCAGCTGAGGTCGTTGATCCGGGCGCGTCGGCGTCGCCTCCGGCCTCTCCGGCGCTGGCCACCGAATCATCACAACCGCCTGAGCCGCCCCGGCGGGCGTCACGGCACCGCAGCGATGCGGAGTCCGAGCCGCAAAACGGGCATCACGCCGACGGGCAGTCGGTGAGCGAGCTGCTGGCACGGTTCCAGTCCACCCGGACTGAAGGCGGGCGTCGCAGGCGTCGCGAGGAGTGAGCTAGTCTCGTGACGACCGTCCGGTACCCGCAACGCGGGACTGGAACGACTGAAACCTATTCAACCTGTGAGGTCTCCTGCGATGGAGCAACCCCCTGCAAATGGGTGGTCCCCTCCTGAGGGATTACGCCCGGCCAGGCTCAGCGTCGGCATCATCTCGGCCGGCCGGGTGGGCACTGCGCTGGGCTATGCCCTGGAACGCGTCGAGCATGTGGTGGTGGCGTGCAGCGCGATCTCCGGGGAGTCGCGGCTGCGGGCCGCACGCCGGCTGCCCGAGACGACGATCCTGCCGGTCCCCGACGTGGCCCAGCGGGCCGAGCTGCTGTTGCTGACGGTTCCGGACGCCGAGTTGCCGTCGTTGGTGTCGGGGTTGGCGGCCACCGGTGTGGTGCGGCCGGGCACGATCGTGGTGCACACTTCCGGGGCCAACGGGGTGGCGGTGCTGGCGCCGTTGACCGAGCTGGGCTGTATTCCGCTGGCCATCCATCCTGCGATGACGTTCACCGGCTCAGACGAGGACATCACCCGGTTACCCGATGCGTGCTTCGGCGTCACCGCGGCCGACGAAGTCGGTTACGCGATCGGGCAGTCACTCGTGCTGGAAATCGGCGGCGAGCCGTTCCGGGTGCCCGAGCATGCGCGGACGCGGTATCATGCGGCGCTGGCCCATGCCAGCAACCACCTGGTCACGCTGGTGCTCGATGCCGTCGACACGCTGCGGGCGTCCTTGCGCGGCCAGGAACTGCTCGGCCAGGAACTCGTCGGCGATGCACCCGGCGGTCTGCCCGAACGGGTGGTGGGTCCGCTGGCCCGGGCCGCGCTGGAGAACGCGCTGCAGCGCGGCCAGGCCGCGTTGACCGGACCGGTGGCACGCGGTGACGCGGCCGCGGTGGCGGCGCATCTGAACTCCCTGCAGGCATTGGATTCTCAACTGGCCCAGGCATATCGGGCCGACTCACTGCGTACCGCCCAACGTGCCCACGCGGCCATGGACGTCTTTGACGTGCTCTCAGACACAGGTCCGGAAACCAGCCCCGAAACGAGTCAAGGATGACGACAAGCAACCTTCCCAAGTTCGTCGCCGGCGAACTGAACGTCTACTCGGCACCGGCCGACGTCGCAGCGGTCACCCGGGCCCTGCGTACCAGCGGCCGCCGCGTCACGCTCGTGCCCACCATGGGTGCGCTGCACGAAGGTCACCTGACGCTGATCCGCGCGGCCAAGCGCGTTCCCGGCGCGGTCGTGGTGGTGTCGATATTCGTCAACCCGCTGCAGTTCGGTGCGGGGGAGGACCTCGACGCCTACCCGCGAACCCTCGATGAGGATCTGGCCGCGCTGCGCGCCGAAGGCGTCGAGATAGCCTTCACGCCAACCGGTTCGGCAATGTACCCGGACGGGCCGCGGACCAGCGTGCAACCGGGCCCGGCCGGGGGTGAGCTGGAAGGGGCCTCCCGTCCCGGCCATTTCGCGGGTGTGCTGACAGTCGTGCTCAAGCTGCTGCAGATCGTCCGGCCGGACCGGGCGTTCTTCGGTGAGAAGGACTATCAGCAGCTGGCCCTGATCAGGCAGATGGTCGCCGATCTCAACATCGACGTGCAGATCGTCGGAGTGCCCATCGTCCGCGAATCCGACGGTCTGGCGATGTCGTCGCGCAACCGTTACCTCGACGCCGACGAGCGTGAGCAGGCCGGAGCATTGTCGGCAGCCCTGCTGGCCGGTAGGTACGCCGCCGCCGGCGGGGCGCCGGCCGCCGTCGACGCGGCCCGCGCCGTGCTTGACGAGGTACCCGCCATCGACGTCGACTACCTGGAAGTACGCGACCCGATGCTGGGGGCGGCCCCGAGTGAAGGTCAGGCCCGGCTGCTGGTGGCCGCCCGGCTGGGCCGAACCCGACTGCTGGACAACATTTCCGTAGACATCGGAGCGTCCGCCGGAATCGACGGGCACCCCCGCGTCGGCGACGGCGACAATCACGAACTGCCCTGGAGGAACTGATGCAGCGCACCATGCTGAAATCCAAGATTCACCGCGCCACGGTCACACAGGCCGACCTGCACTATGTGGGCTCGGTGACCATCGACGCCGATCTGATGGAGGCCGCCGACCTGCTCGAAGGTGAGCAGGTGACGATCGTCGACATCGACAACGGTGCCCGGCTGGTGACATACGCCATCACCGGCGAGCGTGGCACCGGGGTGATCGGGATCAACGGCGCCGCAGCACATCTCATTCACCCAGGCGATCTGGTCATCTTGATCGCCTACGGAGTCATGGAAGACGCCGAGGCCCGCGAGTACCGGCCCCGGATCGTGTTCGTCGATTCCGACAACAAGCAGATCGACCTCGGTGAGCACAGTCACGACCCCGCCTACGTCCCCGAGGACGCATCCGAACTGATGTCGCCGCGCTGATGCTGCTCGCCATCGATGTCCGCAACACCCACACCATCGTCGGGCTGCTCTCCGGTTCGGGAGATCACGCGAAGGTGGTGCAGCAGTGGCGGATCCGGACCGAAGCCGAGGTGACCGCCGACGAGCTGGCGCTCACCATCGACGGCCTGATCGGTGATGACTCCGAGCGGCTCACCGGGGCCGCCGGTTTGTCCACGGTGCCCTCGGTGCTGCACGAGGTGCGGTTGATGCTCGAGCAGTACTGGCCCGCGGTGCCGCATGTACTGATCGAGCCCGGGGTCCGGACCGGCATACCGCTGTTGGTGGACAACCCGAAGGAAGTCGGCGCCGACCGCATCGTGAATTGCCTTGCCGCCTACCACAAGTACGGCACCGCCGCGATCATCGTCGACTTCGGCTCGTCGATCTGTGTCGACGTGGTGTCGGCCAAGGGCGAGTTCCTCGGCGGGGCCATCGCACCCGGCGTGCAGGTGTCCTCGGACGCCGCGGCCGCCCGCTCGGCCGCACTGCGCCGCGTCGAGCTGACCCGCCCGCGTTCGGTGATCGGCAAGAACACCGTCGAATGCATGCAGGCCGGTGCGGTGTTCGGGTTCGCCGGGCTGGTCGACGGGCTGGTCAACCGGATCCGCGAGGACGTCGACGGGTTCTCCGGCAGCGATGTCGCGGTGGTGGCGACCGGCTACACCGCCCCGCTGGTGCTGCCGGATCTGCGGACCGTCGAGCACTACGACCGCCATCTCACCCTCGACGGACTGCGCCTGGTGTTCGAACGCAACCGCGACAGCCAGCGGGGAAGGCTCAAGCCGGCCAGGTGATCAGAAGAATGTCCGTACCAGTGCGGTGACCCGATTCTCGTCATCGAGCACCGGGATCAGCGGCCATTTGTCGAATGTGGTGCACGGGTGCGAGATGCCGAACGGCAGCCACGATCCGACCGGCGCGTCATCGGCGGCGGCCAATTGCAGATATGCGTGCTGGTCGTTGAGTTCGACCACGCGAGCACCGGGCAGGCTCAGCGGCAGCGGGAGCCCGGTGTCGAAGGATACGTCTCGACGGCCCATCGTCACCAGGGCCAACTCCGGTTCGGGTCGCGACACCACCTGCGCCCACACCTGCAGCGCAGGCCGTAGCGGCAGTGGTGAGGTACGCGCGTACAGCCCGTGGTCATGCGTCAGATAGCACCCGCTGCGCAGGATCGTCCGCACCGTCATCCGGGCGGGCCAGTCACCGGCAAGCTCGTCGGCGACCGCGTCGGGATAGGTGCTGCCCCCGGCCGTGACGATCACGGTGTCGGTCTCGAACAACCCGGCCAGTCGCCCCGTCGTGGCGCGCAGGCCGCGCAGATACGCCCGCACCCGGGCGACAGCGTCGGCGCTGACGTCCTGGCTGACCGAGGCCTCATAGCCGGCGACGCCCACCAACCGCAGGCGGGGGCTGGCCGCCGCGGCCCGGGCCACGTCATCGACCTCGGCGTCCGTGCGGCATCCCGTGCGCCCGTCCGGCATCCCGACCTCGACGCACACGTCGAGCCGTCGTTGTGCCCCGGCCAGACCGGTGGTCATGAGTTCCACCCCGGCCACCGAATCCACCCAGCAGACCACGTGGAAGTCCGGGTCGGCGTCGATTTCGGCGGCCAGCCAGGCCAGTCCGGCGAGGTCGACGACCTCGTTGGCCAGCAGGACCCGATCCACGCCGAATGCCCGGTAGACCCGGACCTGACTGACGGTGGCCGCGGTGACGGCAGTCGCGCCCACCCGGAATTGGCGGGCCAACAGCTGCGGGGCCATATGGGTCTTGCCGTGCGGTGCCAGTTCGACCGCGCGGTCCGCGCACCACTTCGACATGGTTGTGAGGTTGTGCACAAGCGCGGATTCCCGAAGGACGCAAACCGGACCGGACGGCCCGTCGTCGAAGAATGCCGGACGCAGTGAGCTGACCTGGGCCGCAGTCCGTCCCCACCAGGACGCGGGAAGGCCCTTGAACCGCCAGTCCAGCGGCTCGTCGTCGAGGGCGGCCAGACGGTCGGCGTGAAGTTGCGCGGTCATGTGTTCATTTAAGCTGGCATTTTGTGAGCCCAGCCGATCGCGACGACGCGTCCCAGTCCCAGGCCGACCTTCCCGAACAGTTCCGGATTCGTCAGGCCAAGCGGGAGCGGCTGCTGGCAGAGGGCCGCGAGCCCTACCCGGTGACCGTGCCGCGTACGCATACGTTGGCCGAACTGCGAACCGCATATCCGGAACTGGCAGCTGACACCCAGACCGGCCAGGTCGTCGGTGTCTCCGGTCGGGTGGTGTTCGCCCGGAATTCCGGCAAGTTGTGCTTCGCGACGCTGCAGGAGGGTGACGGCACGCAGCTGCAGGCGATGATCAGCCTGGCCCAGGTGGGGCAGGAGTCGCTGGATGCGTGGAAGGCCGACGTCGATCTGGGCGACATCGTGTTCGTGCACGGCGAGGTGATCAGCTCCAAGCGCGGCGAGCTCTCGGTGCTCGCCGACTCCTGGCAGATGGCCGCCAAGGCGTTGCGGCCCCTCCCGGTTGCTCACAAGGAGATGAGCGAAGAGGCCCGCGTGCGCCAGCGCTATGTCGATCTCATCGTGCGCCCGGACGCGCGCAACATCGCGCGGCAGCGAGTCGCGGTGGTACGGGCGGTGCGTTCGGCGTTGGAACGGCGGGGCTTCCTCGAGGTCGAGACGCCGATGCTGCAGACGTTGGCCGGCGGGGCGGCGGCCCGGCCGTTCATCACCCACTCCAATGCGCTCGATGTCGATCTCTACTTGAGGATTGCGCCGGAACTGTTCCTGAAACGCTGTATCGTCGGCGGTTTTGACCGGGTTTTCGAGTTGAATCGGAACTTTCGCAACGAAGGTGTCGATTCCACCCACTCGCCGGAATTCTCGATGTTGGAGACATATCAGGCCTACGGTGACTACAACGATTCTGCGGTAGTCACGCGGGAACTTATTCAAGAGGTTGCCGACGAGGCCATCGGCACCCGTCAGGTGCCATTGCCTGATGGCACTATCTACGATCTCGACGGGCAATGGGACACATTGGAAATGTATCCCTCACTGTCGGAAGCGCTGGGTGCGGAGATCACACCCGACACATCTGTTGAGTACTTGTGGCGTATTGCCGACGGGCTCGAGCTTGAGATTCCACGTGACCGTGGCTACGGGCACGGAAAATTGGTCGAGGAACTCTGGGAACACACCGTAGGGGAGAAGCTGTGGGCCCCTACGTTCGTACGCGACTTCCCGGTGGAGACATCGCCGCTGACCCGGGCTCACCGCAGCATCCCCGGGGTGACCGAGAAATGGGATCTCTACGTGCGGCGTTTCGAACTGGCCACCGGCTATTCCGAACTCGTCGACCCGGTGATCCAGCGGCAACGGTTCGAAGCCCAGGCCCGCGCCGCGGCCGCCGGTGACGACGAGGCAATGGTTCTCGACGACGATTTTCTCGCCGCATTGGAGTATGCGATGCCACCCACAACGGGCACCGGAATGGGTATCGATCGCTTGTTGATGGCGCTGACGGGCCTGTCTATTCGGGAGACGGTTTTGTTCCCGATTGTTCGCCGGCAGACTAACTGAGGCAGAGTACCGATCCGCTGCGATCGTCTCGCTGTTGGAAATATGTGCGTTTCTGTGGCACATTAGGGCGCGGGTGCAGGATACTCAGGCGTAGTCATCAATGCGTATGCAGAAGGGTTCGGTGCGGGGTAATGGCGAAAAAAGTGACCGTCACGTTGGTCGACGATTTCGACGGTGAGGCCACCGCCGATGAGACGGTCGAATTCGGCCTCGACGGCGTCACGTATGAGATCGACCTTTCGTCTAAGAATGCCACCAAGCTCCGTAACGATCTGAAGCAGTGGGTGGAGGCCGGACGCCGAGTCGGCGGACGCCGGCGCGGACGCGCAGCGGGCCCGGCCCGTGGCCGCGGCGCGATCGATCGTGAGCAGAGTGCCGCCATCCGCGAATGGGCCCGCCGCAACGGGCACAACGTGTCCACCCGCGGGCGGATCCCCGCGGACGTCATCGACGCCTTCCACGCCGCAACATAAACGACCGCAACTTGACCGACAGTTGCCAGCTCCGGACCGGTGAGATTTCCCGGTCCGGAGTTTTTCGCTAGTGGCGAACCCGTTGGGCCCGGAATTCGGAAACGATTCGCCGACCGGCGGCGTTGCTCATCTGCAGCACTAGATGTGGACAGCTCGTACCGGGTACCGCCCCTGCGGAACGGACCGCCAACCTCCGCGCCCGGGACGGCCGCCCATTAGAGTGGACGGTAGGTACTACGTGCGGGCTATGAGAAAACCGACAGAACGCAGCCGTACGCGGGTACCGCTAGCGATGGAGAGCAGGTAACCACCGATGTTTGAGAGATTTACCGACCGTGCCCGCAGGGTCGTCGTCCTGGCGCAAGAAGAAGCCCGGATGCTCAACCACAACTACATCGGGACCGAGCACATCCTGTTGGGTCTGATTCACGAGGGCGAAGGCGTCGCCGCCAAGTCGCTGGAGTCGTTGGGCATCTCGCTGGAAGGCGTGCGCAGCCAGGTCGAGGAGATCATCGGCCAGGGTCAGCAGGCCCCGTCCGGGCACATCCCGTTCACGCCGCGCGCCAAGAAGGTGCTGGAGCTGTCCTTGCGCGAGGCGCTGCAGCTCGGCCACAACTACATCGGCACCGAGCACATCCTGCTCGGTCTGATCCGCGAAGGTGAAGGCGTCGCCGCGCAGGTGCTGGTCAAGCTCGGCGCCGAGCTGACGCGCGTGCGCCAGCAGGTCATCCAGCTGCTGAGCGGTTACCAGGGCAAGGAAGCCGCCGAGGCCGGCACCGGTGGCCGTGGGGGCGAGTCGGGCAACCCGTCGACCTCTCTGGTCCTCGACCAGTTCGGCCGTAACCTCACCGCCGCCGCCATGGAGGGCAAGCTCGATCCGGTCATCGGCCGTGAGAAGGAAATCGAGCGGGTCATGCAGGTGCTGAGCCGCCGCACCAAGAACAACCCGGTGCTGATCGGTGAGCCGGGCGTCGGCAAGACCGCCGTCGTCGAGGGCCTGGCGCAGGCCATCGTGCACGGCGAGGTTCCCGAGACCCTGAAGGACAAGCAGCTCTACACCCTGGACCTGGGGTCTTTGGTGGCAGGCAGCCGCTACCGCGGTGACTTCGAGGAGCGACTGAAGAAGGTGCTCAAGGAGATCAACACCCGTGGCGACATCATCTTGTTCATCGACGAGCTGCACACCCTCGTCGGCGCCGGTGCCGCCGAAGGTGCCATCGACGCGGCCTCGATCCTGAAGCCGAAGCTGGCCCGTGGCGAGCTGCAGACCATCGGCGCGACCACCCTCGACGAGTACCGCAAGTACATCGAGAAGGACGCCGCGCTGGAGCGCCGGTTCCAGCCGGTGCAGGTCGGTGAGCCGACGGTCGAGCACACCATCGAGATCCTCAAGGGGCTGCGCGACCGCTACGAGGCGCACCACCGCGTCTCGATCACCGACGGTGCCCTGGTGGCCGCCGCGACCCTGGCCGACCGGTACATCAACGACCGGTTCCTGCCCGACAAGGCGATCGACCTGATCGACGAGGCCGGCGCCCGGATGCGCATCCGCCGGATGACCGCCCCGCCAGACCTGCGCGAGTTCGACGAGAAGATCGCCGATGCGCGCCGGGAGAAGGAGTCCGCGATCGACGCGCAGGACTTCGAAAAGGCCGCCAGCCTGCGTGACCGCGAGAAGCAGTTGGTCGCCCAGCGCGCCGAGCGGGAGAAGCAGTGGCGTTCCGGTGATCTCGACGTCGTCGCCGAAGTCGACGACGAGCAGATCGCCGAGGTGCTCGGCAACTGGACCGGCATCCCGGTGTTCAAGCTGACCGAGGCCGAGACCACGCGTCTGCTGCGCATGGAGGACGAGCTGCACAAGCGGATCATCGGCCAGGAGGACGCCGTCAAGGCTGTCTCCAAGGCGATTCGCCGCACCCGGGCCGGCCTGAAGGACCCGAAGCGCCCGTCCGGCTCGTTCATCTTCGCCGGCCCGTCCGGTGTCGGTAAGACCGAGCTCTCCAAGGCGCTGGCCAACTTCCTGTTCGGCGACGACGACGCGCTCATCCAGATCGACATGGGCGAGTTCCACGACCGCTTCACCGCGTCGCGGCTGTTCGGTGCCCCTCCGGGTTACGTCGGATACGAAGAGGGCGGCCAGCTCACCGAGAAGGTGCGCCGCAAGCCGTTCTCGGTCGTGCTGTTCGACGAGATCGAAAAGGCCCACCAGGAGATCTACAACAGCCTGTTGCAGGTCCTGGAAGACGGTCGTCTCACCGACGGTCAGGGTCGCACGGTCGACTTCAAGAACACGGTGTTGATCTTCACCTCCAACCTGGGTACCTCCGACATCAGCAAGGCTGTCGGACTGGGCTTCTCCCAGGGCGGCGGGGAGAACAACTACGAGCGGATGAAGCAGAAGGTCAACGACGAGCTCAAGAAGCACTTCCGGCCGGAGTTCCTCAACCGCATCGATGACATCATCGTGTTCCACCAGCTGACGCAGGACGAGATCATCCAGATGGTCGACCTGATGATCAGCCGGGTCGGCAACCAGCTCAAGACCAAGGACATGGCCATGGAGCTGACCGACAAGGCCAAGGCCCTGCTGGCCAAGCGAGGCTTCGACCCCGTGCTCGGTGCCCGGCCGCTGCGCCGCACCATCCAGCGCGAGATCGAGGATCAACTGTCCGAGAAGATCCTGTTCGAGGAACTCGGGCCCGGCCAGTTGGTCACGGTCGACGTCGAGGGCTGGGACGGCGAAGGTGCCGGCGAGGACGCGAAGTTCACGTTCTCGGGCGCGCCGAAGGCGGCCGGCTCCGACGGTCCGGACCTGGCCAAGGCCGGCGCCACTGCGGAATAAGGTTCAAGAGGAATGCCCCCGCGCAGAAATGGCGGGGGCATTTTTCATACCGGTTTCACACCTGCCGTAGGGAGAATTCCTGCGCGGTAGTTAGGATGCTGCTGTAATCGACAGGCAAAGGAATCTGGTGAGACTCCAGGACGGCCGCGCCACTGTTTAACAGTCAGACCCTGACCTGTCACGCCACGGACTGGGACGCGATATCCCGGGAAGGAATTTCTGATGACTGCTCCTGAGGTGGGTAAGAGCCGGGTGGGCGCGATCGACCTTTCGGCCGCCAGCGCCGTGGCCTGGCTATCCCTGACCGCTTTCCTTGCGCTGGTCTTGCTGTATTTCGTTGGTGTCGACCAGGGGGCCACCTCGGTATTCGGCGACAACATGTACATCCACGAGTTCGTCCACGACGCCCGGCACCTGCTCGGTTTCCCCTGCCACTGATCTGACACAGGGGACAACAGAACAATGGAAAAACATGTGATCTGGCGAGGCGTACTCGCCGGGGCGATCGCCGGTGTTTTGGCGTTCATCTGGTCGAAGATCTTCATCGAGCCCATCGTCGGGCGCGCAATCGACTTCGAGGACGGGACATCGGCGGCGCATGAGGCGCTCGCGCACGCTCACGGCGGCCACAGTCATGGCGAGGAGGGTGGCGAACTGTTCACCCGCGGAGTCCAGTCCACGATCGGCATGGGATTCGGTGTGCTGGCTTTCAGCGTGGCCTTGGGCGCGCTCTTCGCCGTCGTGTTCTGCGTGGCATACGGTCGGCTCAACAATCTGTCGGCGCGCGTGCTGTCTGTGCTCATCGCCGGCGGCATGTTGATTTCGCTGTGGGTAGTGCCGTCCCTGAAATATCCGCCGAATCCACCGGCCACCAGTCTCGACGAGACGATCACCCAGCGGGCTCTGCTGTACCTGCTGATGGTCGGTTTGTCGGCGCTGCTGATGGTTGCCGCGGCCTACCTCGGCCATCAGCTGGCTCCGAAGCTCGGTGCATGGAATGCGACCCTCGTCGGTGCCGCCGCGTACATCGTCGCTGTGGCCGTGCTCATGTTGATCCTGCCCACGATCAACGAGACGCCCGGCCCGTTGCGCGATGATGCGGGCAACATCGTGTTCCCGGGTTTCCCAGCGGTCGATCTCTACGAGTTCCGGCTCTACGGGCTGGGTACCCAGGTGATCATCTGGGCGACGATCGGACTTGTGTGTGCGGCGACGCTGTCGCGGCTGCTGGACGGCAAGCGGGAACAAGTCTCGGCGTGAGTGAGGTCGTCCGGCTGACGTTGGTGTCTCATGCCATGACCGACGCCACGGCAGCCGGCCGGTTTCCCACCGACGAGCCGCTGAATGCGCTGGGGCATCGTCAGGCTGATGCGGCCGTTGAACTCGGTGTCATCGACGCCGCGTATTGCGGGCCCGAGAAGCGGGCCCGCCAGACCGCCGAACTGCTGGGGCTCTCGGCGGCGGTCGAGCCGCAACTGGCCGATCTGGATTTCGGCGGCTGGCGCGGCAGTGTGCTCGGCGGCCTGCCGCCGGCCGACCTGGCGGTCTGGCTGACTGATCCGGCCCGGGCACCGCACGGCGGTGAAACGGTGGTCGGTCTCATCAACCGGGTGCACCGTTGGCTGGACAGCCTGGCGCCGGTGCGTGGCCGACTGGTCGCGGTGACACATCCGGCGGTGGTCCGGGCCGCGATCCTGGTGGCGTTGGACGCACCGCCGAAGTCTTTCTGGCGCATCGATGTCGCACCGATGAGCCGTGCCGTCATGCATTTCCGCGGCCAGGCCTGGACGCTGCGAAGCGGCAGCTAGCCCGGTCCTAGTGCGCCACCGGTGCCATCGCGAATGCCCGCTTGGCGATTTGCAGCAGCCAGCCCGCGGCGGTAGGGCTGCGGAACTTCGGCCAGTTCAGCTGGAAACTGAACACCCACGGCTGTCCGGTGTAGTCCACCGCGTACCAGCTGAAGGTCAGGTCGCCGGGTAGGTTTCCGCCCTTGGCGCCGATGTATTTCCATTTCGCCGGATCCGGGTCGATGCCGGGCAGCGCCGACAGGATGTCCTTCACGGGCGCGGCAGGGCCGACGGCAGAGGCCTGCAGGGCGGCGTGCACCCGGCAGATGTCGGCGGCGCTGGCGAACCACTCCAGCCCGTCGTTGGAGGCCGGGGTGTGCGTGCGGTATGGATCTGGTTCGTAGGGACGGGAATTGGTCTGTTGCAGCAGTGCCACCCGCCCGGCGGGGGACGCGCTGTTCCACTCGTCGCGAAGGTTGGGCTTACCCCAGCCGACGGAGAAAACCTCGTGCATGGTCGGGAACGGGGTCATGCTGGCCGGGTCGTGGTGGCCGGCGGTCACCAGCGCGCGTTCCACGGCCGATGGGCCCACCCGTCCGATGAGCAGGTCGGTGGCCATGTTGTCGCTGGCCGAGATCATCTGCTGGGCTGCGGTCCGCACAGTGATCTCGGCACCGGGGGGAAGCTTGTCCAGGCCGGCCGAACCGAGCTTCTTGCCCTCCTTGGTGATTGTGAGGTGATCGTCCCAACGCAGGGTCCCGGCCTTGACCGCATCCGAAACTGCAAGCAGCACATAGAGTTTGAAGATCGAAGCCAGGGGCAGCGACAGCTCGGTGTTGGTGCCTGCGACCTGCTCGCACTTACCGTTGTTCACCTTGGACACCCGGTAGGAGTAGCGCGCGCCCGATTTGGTCAGCTCGGTGTCGATATCGGACCAGGTTTCGATCTTCGGCGGCACCAGCGTGACGTCGAAACGGTCGACCAGACCCGCGTCGTTGGTCCTCAGTTCGATGTCCTGGGCCACGTTGTAGGACGTGAGTACGTGCAACGTGGCCTGCGCGGCGCCGATGTCCACCGAGGTGACCTTGAACGGGCGATCCCACCAGATGGAGTCCATCTTGGTGCCGACCAGATCGACCTTCTCGGGTGCGGCCAGGGTACGCACGCCGATCGGACCGATCGGCCAGTCGGAGTTGAGCATGTCCATGGTCTGCTTGGCCCGCAGACCCGGAGGGGTGATGGTGTCGATGTGCGCGCCGTAGGACACTTCTGCCGCGGGCGCGACATTGGGCGAACAGCCACAAGCCAGGGCCGCGGCGACCGCCGTGATGGCCGTCAGGCCAACCGTGCGGCGCAGCGTCCGGCCGCGGCTACGCCTGGGCAGCCGGCCCTGCAACGTCCAACACAACCTCGAACTCCAGCAGCGATGCGCCGGTCGCCACAGGCTTTGCCTGCTGGCCCTTGTGTGCCTCGACTGCCGGGCCCGAAGCCCAGGCCTGGAAGGCCTCTTCGGATTCCCACTGGGTGACCACGAAGTAGCGGTCTTCGCCCTTGACGGGGCGCAGCAACTGGAAGCCGAGGAAACCTGGCTGACTGTCGACGGCATGTGCACGGTTCGCGAACCGCTTCTCCAGCTCCGGGCCGGCGTTGGGCGGGACCTCGATGGCGTTGATCTTCACGACGGGCATGGTGTCAAGGCTACCGCGGCGGCCCGGCAAGATAACGGGATGGTCACAGATCTACTCACCCATCGAGGAGGCCGCGGCGAGCCCATCGTCCTGGTGCACGGTCTGATGGGCCGTGGCAGCACCTGGTCACGTCAATTGCCGTGGCTGACGAACCTGGGTGAGGTCTACACCTATGATGCGCCGTGGCACCGTGGCCGCGAGGTGGTCGACCCCTATCCGATCAGCACCGAACGGTTCGTGGCAGATCTCGGTGATGCCGTGGCCGGGCTCGGGAGGCCGGCGATACTGGTCGGCCATTCCATGGGAGCGTTGCATTCCTGGTGTCTGGCGGCAGCCCGCCCGGAACTGGCGCGAGCCGTGGTGGTGGAGGACATGGCCCCTGATTTCCGGGGCCGAACCACCGGGCCGTGGGAGCCGTGGGTACATGCGCTTCCGGTTGAATTCGGTTCGGCACAAGAGGTTTACGACGAGTTCGGTCCGGTCGCGGGCCAGTACTTCCTGGAGGCGTTCGACCGGACGGAGACGGGTTGGCGGTTGCACGGGTATCCGCAGTGGTGGCTGGACATCGCTGCCCAGTGGGGGACGCGCGACTATTGGCAGCAGTGGCAGGACGTGCGGGTGCCGACCCTGCTGATGGAGGCGGGCAATTCGGTCGCACCGCCCGGGCAGATGCGGCGGATGGCCGAGATCGGGCGGGACGCAAGGTATTTGTATGTCCGGGGCGCGGGCCATCTGATCCACGACGATGCGCCCGGGGTGTATCGCGAAGCGGTGACCAGCTTTCTAGCGGCGCTCGCCTAAGACGCCCGGCCTGGGCCAGGCCGGCTGGTGCTCGAACCGGCTGCGGATCGCGTCGAGATCCTGGCCCGCGCGGTATGTCTCGTAGTCGGGTTGGTGGATGTCGAACAGATCGAGGCGGAACCGCAGGACATTGCTGCGCCGTGCCGCCCAGCCCACCGCCGCGGCGACCGCGAATGGCGAGATCAGGATGATCAGAGCGAGTGCAACAGTCATGGCAGTAATTGTTGTCAGGTAAATATGCAGCCAACAGTGGCAGCGCTGACACCTTACGATAAAATGCTGCCATGCTGAGAAGCGTCTCCACGCTGGTTCTCGACGGCCTGGCCGTTTTCGAGTTCGGGGTCATCTGTGAGGTTTTCGGGATCGACCGGTCCACCGAGGGGGTGCCGAACTTCGACTTCAAAGTGTGCGGCCCCGAACCGGGCAAGCCGGTGCGGACGTCCGTGGGGGCGACGCTGACGCCTGAGCACGGCCTCGACGCTCTGCAGGGCGTCGACTTGGTGGCGATCCCGGCGATCGGGACGTCCGACTACCTGCCCGAGGCATTGGAGGCCGTACGGGCCGCCGCCGACGCGGGCTCGATCATCCTGACCGTGTGCTCGGGCGCGTTCCTCGCCGGCGCCGCCGGTCTGTTGGACGGTCGGCCGTGCACCACGCATTGGATGCACGCCGACGCGCTGGCCCGCAAATATCCGACCGCCAAGGTGGACCGCAACGTCCTGTTCGTCGACGACGGCAACCTGATCACCAGTGCCGGCACTGCAGCGGGTATCGATGCGTGCCTGCACCTGGTGCGCCGGGAACTCGGCAGCGAGGCGACCAACAAGATCGCCCGGCGCATGGTGGTCCCCCCGCAGCGCGACGGCGGGCAACGCCAGTTCATCGACCAGCCGATCCCGGTCCGATGTTCGGAAGGCTTTGCCCCGCACCTGGATTGGATCATGACCAATCTCGACAAGCCGCATACGGTGACCTCGCTGGCCAGGCGATCGGCGATGTCCACCCGCACGTTCGCCCGCCGGTTCGTCGAAGAGACCGGCACCACGCCGATGCAGTGGATCACCGATCAGCGGGTGTTGTACGCACGCAGGCTGCTTGAGGAGTCCGACCTCGACATCGACCGGATCGCCGGGCAGGCCGGATTCGGCACCGCAACGCTGCTGCGTCACCACTTTCGCCGCGTCATCGGTGTCACGCCCTCGGATTATCGACGTCAATTCGCCTGTGGTGCAGACGAAGAGGCCGTCACAGCCTGACGGGTCAGCCGTCGGGCTGGCAGGCCACATTGACGTAGACCGTGGTGTGTTGCGACGGATCGATCCGATACCCACTCGCGTCGATGTTGGAATCGGCCAGCCCGTGCACTCCGGTGACCCAGCCCTACGGCCGCCGCCGTACACCCCAAGGTTGCTAAAAGTTTGCTTGACATGACTCCGTTCTATGTGGCAGGGCGTCTATATGGCGCTCTGCGACGGGAGTTCATGCCGATCTCATGTAATTTCGCCTTCACCGGCCAGTGCGAACCGGCCGTCGTTTGTTTGCTCGACCAGTCCGTCGACCAATAGTGAGTCCAGTGCCCGATCCCGTTGCGCGGTATCGGTGAGCCAGGCCACGTCCAGCTGCGCACGGCTGACCGGAGAGCTGCTGCCGCGCAGCACGTCCAAGAGCCTGCCGCGGACCTGGCGATCGGTTCCGGCGTACCGCTGGACCCGCTTCACTGTCGTTGCGGCCGGGTAACCCGCACTGCGCCAGCGGCATCGGCTCAATGGGCAACTGCGGCATACCGGCGCGCGGGCCGTGCACACCACCGCGCCCAGCTCCATCAATGCGGCAGAGAACGTCGGCGCGGTGGCGTCGTCGGGCAGCAGCGCGGCCACGTCATCGAGGTCGCGGGCCCGGGCGGGGGCGTCGGCCTGCCCGTGCAGGACCCTGGTGACGACCCGGCGCACATTGGTGTCGACCACCGGAACGGCGGCCGAATATGCGAAACAGGCCACCGCCCGGGCCGTGTAGGCACCCACGCCGGGCAGCGTCAGCAGCGTGTCGACGTCCCTGGGTACCTCGTCGTCGTACTCGGAGGCGATCACCACCGCACATTCGTGCAGGCGTTTGGCCCGGCGGGGGTAACCCAGCTTGCCCCAGGCGCGCAGCACCTCTGCCGACCCCGCGGCAGCCGTGGCAGAGGGGGTCGGCCACCGGTCGATCCAGGCCAGCCAGATCGGCTCGACCCGGGACACCGGCGTTTGCTGCAGCATGAATTCACTCACCAGGATCTGCCACGCACTCACCCCCGGCCGCCGCCACGGCAGGTCCCGTTGGGCCTGCTCGTACCAGCTCACAAGCTCGCCTGCGTCGATGCTCATCGGCGACTCATGCAGAATGGCTTACATGCCCAATTCGAATCCGGTATCCGCGTGGAAGGCACTCAAGGACGGTAACGCTCGCTTCGTAGCGGGCGAACCGCAGCATCCCAGCCAGGACATCGCGCGCCGCGCCAGCCTGGCGAACGGCCAGAAGCCCACCGCAGTGGTGTTCGGATGCGGCGACAGCCGTGTCGCCGCGGAGTTGCTGTTCGACCAGGGCCTCGGCGACATGTTCGTGGTGCGTACCGCGGGCCACGTCATCGACAACGCGGTGCTGGGCTCGATCGAGTACGCGGTGTCGGTTCTGAACGTGCCGCTGATCGTGGTCCTGGGCCATGACAGCTGCGGTGCGGTCAAGGCCGCCATCAACGCCCTCGAGGAGGGGCAGGTGCCCGGCGGCTACGTGCGGGACATCGTGGAGCGGGTGACTCCGTCGATCCTGATGGGTCGCCATTCCGGGTTGACCCGCGTCGACGAGTTCGAGGCCTTCCACGTCAAGGAGACGGTCAATCAGCTGCAGATGCGGTCGGCCGCGATCTCCAATGGGCTGGCCGCCGGCACGCAGGCCATCGTGGGTGCCACCTACCACCTGTCCGACGGTCACGTCGAGCTTCGTAGCCACCTCGGCAACATCGGCGAAGCCTGAGAATTTCGGCACCAGGCCGACACGCCGGGGCGCCTCGGTCAACTGCGCATGACCTGGGCTTACCGTGAAAGCCGTGTTGGATCTCGAACCTCATGGGCCACTGCCCTCGCAGATTTACTGGCGGCGCCGCGCGCTGGCCATCGGAATCGCGGTGGTGGTCGTGGGGATCATCGCCGCGATCGTCGCGGTCATCATGACCAGCGGGTCCGGAGCCGAGACCACATCTGCTGACGAGCCCACCGCCGAGGCCGCCGCGCCGACGCCGCTGCCCGGCGAGAACCCCGAGGTCAAGACCCCGGTGGTGCCGCCAGTTCAGCATGCGCCGCCGCCGACGGCCACGCCGACGGCGGCCGTCACGCCGCCGCCGTTGCTCAGAGAGGGTGACGACTGCCCGGATTCCACCCTCGCGGTCAAGGGCATCACCAGCCAGCCCGAGTATGTCGTGGGCGATCAGCCGAAGTTCACCATGGTGGTGACCAACATCGGCCTGGTGGCCTGCAAGCGCGATGTGGGGGCGGCGGTGCTGGCCGCCTACGTGTACTCGCTGGACAACAACCGGCTGTGGTCGAATCTGGACTGCGCACCGTCCAACGAGACCCTGGTGAAGACCTTCAACCCCGGTGAGCAGGTCACCACCGAGGTGACCTGGACCGGCATGGGCTCGGCGCCGCAGTGCCCGATGCCCCGCCAGCCGATCGGGCCGGGTACCTACAACCTGATGGTTCAGTTGGGCAATCTGAGATCGGCGCCGGTGCCA
The DNA here is from genome assembly GCF_001942625.1 of Mycobacterium syngnathidarum. Lineage (GTDB taxonomy): Bacteria > Actinomycetota > Actinomycetes > Mycobacteriales > Mycobacteriaceae > Mycobacterium > Mycobacterium syngnathidarum. Next base: position 29,984 of record NZ_MLCL01000001.1, on the reverse strand, counting down.
TTCATCCTGGCCCAGGCCAACGCACAGCAGCCGGTCCCACCCGCCGAGGGCGTGCCGCCGGGCCCGCTGCCGGGACCGGGCAACTGAGGCTCAGGCCAGCCGGTCGGCGATAGTCGACTCGGCCAGTAGTGACAGGCCTTCCCGAATATGTCGGGCCCACATCGACCCGATGCCGTCGACGGATTGCAGATCGTCGGCGCTGGCGGCCAGCAGTCCCTGCAGGGACCCGAACGAGCGGACCAGCAGATCGACATGGGCGAACTGCAGGCGCGGTATCCCCGCCATCGCGCGGTAACCGCGTGAGCTCATCGCCGAATCCTGCGCCTCGGCCGTCGATGGGTATCCGAAAACCCTTGCCAGCGTGGTGAAGTCGAGAAGTTCACTGTCGGTCAGGGCATCCAGCTCATCGAGGGTGGCGTGGACCTGTGCGGCGGTCGGCGGGTCCGGCAGGGCGTGGTAATCCCGCACGATCAGCTCGCGCGCGGCCTCGTTGTCGCCGACGAGTTCGTCGAGTTGCAACTTGAGCTGGCGCCCGTCGGTGCCCAGTTCCACGACGTCGGCATCGATCTCAAGGCTGATGCGCCGCACCATCTCCAGGCGCTGCACCACGGTCATGACGTCACGCAGGGTCACGAAATCTTCGATCTCGGCGGTGGACAGCTGCTTGCTCACCTCGTCGAGCCGGCCCTTGTAGCGCTCCAGCGTGGCGATGGTCTGGTTCGCGCGCGACAGGATGGTCGCCGAATCGGGCACCACGTGGCGTTCCCCGGCCACGTAGACCGTCACGATGCTCATCGAGTGGCTGACCGAGATCACCGGGTAACCGGTCTGGATGGCGGTGCGCTCGGCCGAGCGGTGGCGGGTGCCGGACTCGTCGGTGGGGATCGACGGATCCGGCACCAGTTGGACGTTGGCCCGCACGATCCGGCTGCCGTCGCTGGACAGCACCACCGCGCCGTCCATCTTGGACAGCTCGCGCAACCGGGTCGGGGCGTAGCGCACGTCCAGGGCGAATCCGCCGTCACAGATGGCTTCCACGCTGTCGTCGTAGCCCAGCACGATCAGTGCGCCCGTCTTGCCGCGCAGGATGCGCTCCAGGCCGTCGCGTAACGGGGTTCCGGGTGCCAGCCGGCCGAGGGTTTCTCGTAGCGTCGGCCGAGCCAGATGCACGACGGTGCGGCTGGTCCTGGCGCCGGAGTTCACGGCCATCTGTTCTCCTCGGGTCGGCCGCTATTGTCCGTGATCGGATTGATTGCTGGCAATCGCGATGTCTTTGAGTGCCCGTAATGCCGCCCCGATGTGATCGACGGTGATGACGCGCAGCCCCGCGGGCACGCTGGTGACCCCGGGCGGCACCACGGCAATGTTGAACCCCAGCCGGGCGGCCTCTGCCAGCCTGCGGTCCATGCCGGTGACCCGGCGCAGATCGCCGACCAGCCCAACCTCGCCGATCGCCACCGCATTCATCGGCAACGCGACGTCGAGATAGGCCGATGCCACGGCCACCGCCACGGCCAGGTCCGAGGACGGGTCGGTCAGCCGCATACCGCCGACGGTGGACAGGTAGATGTCGTTGTTGCCGATCGGCAGGCCGCAGCGGGTCTGCAGCACCGCGCCGATCATGGCAGCGCGGGCCGAATCGATCCCGCTGACGACCCGCCGCGGTGGCCCCACGGGCGGGGCGACGAGTGCCTGCACCTCGCCGATCATCGGGCGCTTGCCGTCGAGGGTGACCGTGATGGCGGTGCCCGGTACCGCGGCCGGGCGCTGATCCAGGAAGAGTCCGGAGGGATCGCTGACGCACTCGATTCCGTTGTCGTGCATCTGGAAACAGCCGACCTCGTCGGCGGCGCCGAACCGGTTCTTGACCCCGCGCACCATGCGCAGGCTCGACGCGTGATCACCTTCGAAGTGCAGCACCACGTCGACAAGATGCTCCAGCGAACGCGGGCCCGCGATGGCGCCGTCCTTGGTCACATGGCCCACCAGGATCATGGCTACTGCCGGGTCACCGACAGCGGTCTTGGCGTGCCCGGTCAGCGCCGTCGTCACCGCACGAACCTGGGTGACCCCGCCGGTCACGCCGTCGGCCTCGGTGGTCGACATGGTTTGCACCGAATCGACGATGACCAGACTGGGCTTGACCTCGTCGATGTGGCCGAGAGCGATCTGTAGATCGGATTCGCCTGCCAGATAGACGTTGTCGTGCGTGCAGCCGGTGCGTTCGGCACGCAGCCTGATCTGGCCCGCGGACTCCTCACCGGACAGGTACAGCGCGCGGCGGCCGGTGTGCGCCCAGCGGTTGGCCACCTCCAGGAGAAGCGTCGACTTGCCAACCCCGGGTTCGCCGGCCAGCAGCGTGACCGAACCGGCCACGAGGCCACCGCCGAGGACCCGGTCCAGTTCACTGACCCCGGTCGCATGATGCCGGGTGACGCCGGGGTCGATCGAGGTGATCGGCTGCGCGGGTGAGGTCGGGGCCACCGAGCGGCGGACCGACCCGCCCACCGACGACAGGGTGGCTACTTCGTCGACCGTTCCCCAGGTGCCGCAGTTGGCGCAGCGGCCTACCCATTTGGGGGTGGCGTGCTGACATTCCGAGCAGCGGTATTGCGAACGTACTTTCGAAGCGGCCACGCCGTGACACTAACGGGTACCTCCGACATCGGCGGTTCGCACGCGCCGGTGGGGGTCCGGAGGGTCAGAGATCTTTCAGATCAGTGATGGCCACCGGCGGCGGCGCCCTCGCCGGGCTCTTCGCCCGCCTTGTTGCGCCGGGGCGCCTCGCCTGCCGAAATCGGCACGGCCACTGTCGTTTCGCCGTTCTCGAACTTGAACGTGAAGTCGTAGAGCAGCCCGTTGGTGACCGGCTTGGTCAAGGTCACCTTCGCGGTGACAGCCTCGGCCGCCTCGGTCTTCTCCAGCGGTTTGGTCTGGCCGTCGGGCTCGCCCACCACGAGCACGCCGCCCGCCGGGATGGTCTGGTCCCCGGTCAGTGCCACGTCGCCGACGGTGGTCTTGATGGAGACGAGCTTGTTGGGCGCCTCGGTGGAATCGTTGGCTGCGACGAACAGCAGCTCGGCCTCGGAGCCGGGCTCGACGTAGTCCTTTTGCTGCGGAGCGCGCAGGTGCACGTTGCGCAGGGCGATGGAGCCGGCCTGGGCGTTGACGCCGTTGACGGCGGGTTCCTGGGTCGCCGTCTGGGAGACCTGCCCGGCACTGCAACCGGTGAGAACGGCTGCGGTCAGGCCACATGCGGCCAGACCGGCCGAGGCACGCATTGCGAAGCGGTTCACTCAAGCCTCCTGAGCTGGGTCGGCGTACTTCGACTATGCACAGTAGTAGGTGGCCTCGGCGGGTGGAATGTGAGGGCGTGGCAGCGGGGTCGAAACGGCGTACCGCGCCGGGTGGTTCAGCCTCGCAACCGCTTTGCGGCGGCACCCCTTTCGCGCCTCCGGACGGCACTGCAGTTGCACGCTTTCGTCACCGTGTCAACCCCTGTTCTTCACCTGCAGTGCCCCTGACCTGCGCAGTTGGTGCGCATGTGATCTGGGCCCGTGTTACGATGGACTAGCGAAAGGGGCTCGAATCAGATGATTTTTAAGGTCGGAGACACCGTCGTCTATCCACACCACGGTGCTGCGTTGATCGAGGCGATCGAAACCCGGACCATCAAAGGCGAGCAGAAGGAATATCTCGTACTGAAGGTCGCCCAGGGGGATCTGACCGTTCGAGTGCCCGCAGAGAACGCCGAGTACGTCGGAGTCCGCGACGTCGTGGGCCAGGAAGGCCTCGACAAGGTTTTCCAGGTGTTGCGCGCGCCGCACACCGAAGAGCCGACCAACTGGTCGCGCCGCTACAAGGCCAATCTCGAGAAGCTGGCCTCCGGTGACGTGAACAAGGTTGCCGAGGTGGTCCGCGATCTGTGGCGTCGGGATCAGGAACGCGGCCTGTCCGCGGGTGAGAAGCGAATGCTGGCCAAGGCCCGGCAGATTTTGGTCGGCGAGCTCGCGCTGGCCGAGAACACCGATGACGCCAAGGCCGAGACCATTCTCGACGAGGTTCTGGCCGCCGCGTCCTGACGCGTGGTGGCAACAACTGTCGCGGTCGTCCCGGCCGCCGGCTCTGGTGAGCGGCTAGGCGCGGGCAGACCCAAAGCGTTCGTCAGTTTGGGGGGCAAGCCCCTGTTGGAGCATGCCCTGGACGGGTTGCTGGCTTCAGGGGTGATCGACACGGTCGTGGTCGCGGTGCCGCCCGCGCTCACCGACGAGGCCATCTTGGTGTTCGGGGAACGCGCGCAGATCGTGGCCGGGGGAGCCGACCGGACAGAGTCGGTGGCGCTGGCTCTCGCCGCCGCCGGCGACCCCGATTTCATCCTCGTGCACGATGCTGCCCGGGCATTGACTCCGCCTTCGCTGATCGCCCGGGTGGTTGCCGCACTGGGCGACGGGCACGCCGCCGTCGTTCCCGGCCTCCCGTTGGCCGACACCATCAAGGCGGTCGACGCCAACGGTGCGGTGCTGGGGACGCCGGAGCGGGCCGGCCTGCGGGCCGTACAGACTCCTCAGGGCTTCCACACCGACGTGTTGCGCCGTGCCTACCGGCGGGCCGGCGCCGGAGCGGTCACCGATGACGCCTCGCTGGTCGAACAGATCGGTACGCCGGTGCAGATCGTCGAGGGCGACCCGCTGGCTTTCAAGATCACCACACCCCTGGACCTGTTGCTCGCCGAGGCTGTCATGGTGCGTGGGGCGTGAGGATTCCCAGGGTCGGTCTCGGTACCGACGTCCATCCCATCGAGCAGGGGCGCCCCTGCTGGTTGTTGGGTCTGCTCTTCGACGGTGCCGACGGCTGCGCCGGACACTCCGACGGCGACGTCGCCGCGCACGCATTGTGCGACGCGCTGCTCAGTGCGGCCGGCCTCGGTGACCTCGGCGCGGTCTTCGGTACCGACCGGCCGGAATGGCGCGGGGTGACCGGCGCCGGCATGTTGCGGCACGTCCGCGAACTGGTGCAGGCGGCAGGCTTCGAGATCGGCAATGCCACCGTGCAGGTGATCGGAAACCGGCCCAAGATCGGGCCGCGCCGCGAGGAGGCCCAGCGGCTGCTGACCGAGCTGGTCGGGGCGCCGGTATCGGTGTCGGCCACCACCACCGACGGGCTCGGGCTGACCGGCCGGGGCGAGGGATTGGCCGCGGTGGCCAGCGCATTGGTGGTTCCTGCCGAATAGGCCGGTAAGCTGGGCCGTCGTGAGCGGAGCGAACGGACAGCCGAAGTGACTGATTTGCGGCTGTACGACACCATGGCGGGTGCCGTACGAGACTTCGTACCGCTGCGGCCGGGGCACGCTTCGATCTACCTGTGCGGTGCGACCGTCCAGGGCTTGCCGCATATCGGTCATGTCCGTAGTGGAGTCGCGTTCGACGTGTTGCGCCGCTGGCTGACCGCCAATGGGTACGACGTTGCGTTCATCCGCAACGTCACCGATATCGACGACAAGATCCTCAACAAGGCGGCTGACGCCGGCCGACCGTGGTGGGAGTGGGCCGCGACGTATGAGCGGGCGTTCAGCGCCGCCTACGACGCACTGGGTGTGCTTCCGCCGTCGGCTGAGCCGCGGGCCACCGGCCACATCACCCAGATGGTCGAGCTCATCGACCGGCTGATCGAGAAGGGCCACGCGTACGCCCAGGGTGGCGACGTCTACTTCGATGTGCTCAGCCTGCCCGATTACGGTGCGCTGTCCGGGCACCGTATCGATGACGTGCACCAGGGCGAGGGGGTGGCGACAGGCAAGCGCGATCAGCGCGATTTCACGCTGTGGAAGGGCGCCAAGCCGGGTGAACCGTCGTGGCCGACACCCTGGGGCCGGGGCCGGCCCGGTTGGCACACCGAGTGCGTGGCGATGTGCGAGGCGTACCTGGGCGCGGAGTTCGACATCCACGCCGGGGGTATGGATCTGGTCTTCCCGCACCACGAGAACGAGATCGCCCAGGCACAGGCCGCGGGCGACGGCTTCGCCCGGTACTGGCTGCACAACGGCTGGGTCACCATGGGCGGCGAGAAGATGAGCAAGTCGCTGGGCAATGTGCTGTCGATTCCCGCTGTGCTGCAACGGGTTCGGGCAGCCGAGCTGCGCTACTACCTGGGCAGCGCGCACTATCGGTCCATGCTGGAATTCTCCGAGACGGCGCTGCAGGACGCGGTGAAGGCCTACAGCGGTATCGAAGATTTCCTGCACCGGGTGCGCAACCGCGTCGGTGCCGTCGCCGTCGGTGACTGGACGCCGAAATTCGCGGCCGCACTCGACGACGACCTCGCGGTGCCGATGGCGCTGGCCGAGGTGCACGCTGCCCGCGCCGAGGGCAACCGCGCACTGGACGCCGGTGATCACGCGGGGGCGATGGCGCAGGCCACCTCGATCAGGGCGATGATGGGCATCCTGGGCTGCGATCCGCTCGATGAGCGTTGGGAGTCCCGCGACGAGACGTCGGCCGCACTGGCTGCCGTGGATGAATTGGTGCAGTGGGCGCTGGCCGGCCGGGCCGAGGCCCGGGCCAACCGGGACTGGGCGGCGGCCGACGCCATCCGGGACCGGCTCAAGGCGGCCGGCATCGAGGTCACCGACACTGCCGACGGCCCGCAATGGGCACTGGTGGACGGGAACGGAGCGTAGATGGCCGGGAATTCGCAGCGGCGCGGCGCGGTGCGCAAGCCGGGGACCAAGAAGGGGCCGACGGTTGGGTCCGGTGGCGTGCGTCGCCGCGGGCTGGAAGGCCGCGGGGCCACACCGCGCGCGGACCAGCGTCCGCATCATCCGGCCGCCAAGAAGGCCGCCAAGGCGGCGCGTCAGGCGCAGGGCCGGCATCGCAAGACCGACGACACCGAATTGGTGCTGGGGCGCAATCCGGTCGTGGAGTGTCTGCGGGCCAAGGTTCCGGCCACCGCCCTGTATGTGGCGCTGGGCACCGAAGCCGATGAGCGGTTGACCGAATCCGTGCAGATCGCCGCCGACCGCGGCATCTCGATCCTCGAGGTGCAGCGCCACGATCTGGATCGGATGAGCAACAACGGGTTGCACCAGGGCATGGCGCTGCAGGTGCCGCCGTACAACTACGCCCATCCCGACGACTTGTTGAAGGCCGCCCGGGATTCCGGGGAGCCGGCGCTGATGGTGGCGCTGGACAACATCTCCGATCCGCGCAACCTGGGTGCCATCGTGCGTTCGGTGGCTGCCTTCGGCGGGCACGGTGTGTTGATCCCGCAGCGGCGCTCGGCTTCGGTGACCGCGGTGGCGTGGCGCACCAGCGCCGGGGCCGCGGCCCGCACACCCGTGGCTCGGGCGACGAATCTGACTCGCGCGCTGAAGAGTTGGGCCGACGCCGGCCTGCAGGTGGTCGGCTTGGATGCCGGTGGTGACACCACACTCGACGAGCTCGAGGGCAGCGGCCCGATGGTCGTGGTGGTCGGCTCGGAGGGCAAGGGCCTGTCGCGGCTGGTGCGGGAGAACTGCGATGCGGTGGTGTCGATCCCGATGGCCGGGCCTACGGAGTCGTTGAACGCCTCGGTGGCCGCCGGCGTGGTACTGGCTGAGATTGCCCGTCAGCGCCGCACTTCCTGATTTGCCGTTCGGTCTGCGCCAACGGCGCACACATGTGAGTGAGGCCCGCCCGGACCGCAGACTCAACTCCGGGCTCAGGCCCGCTGCGGCTAACCTCCGAGGACACGCAGGCTGACCCACAGCGCCACCACACCGGCCACCAGGGTGAACGGCACGGTCGCCAGCCCTACCCGACTGAACTCGGTGAACCGAGCAGGCAGCCCCTCGCGATGGACCACATTGCGCCACAGCAGGTTTGACAACGAGCCGATGTAGGTCAGGTTGGGGCCGACATTGACCCCGATCAGCACGGCCAGCACCGCGCCCGGTCCGGCTCCGGCCACCAGCGGTAGTAGCACCAGCGCGGCCGGAAGATTGTTGACCAGATTGGCCAGCACGGCCGCGACGGCCGCCAGACCCAACAGTGCGGGTAGTGAATCACCGACCGGAAGCACGCCCCGCATGGCCTCGCCGAGACCGTTTTGGACCACCGCGTCCACCACCACGCCAAGGCACAGCACAAACGCCAGGAACGGCACGTTGACCGCGCGTACGATCCCGCCGATGGTGCTGCGCCGCTGGGCCAGACTGCGCACGCCGAGCACCACCGCACCGGCCAGCGCCGCCCAGGCGGGCGACACATCGAACACCGAGATGACGACGAAACCTGCCAGGGTCAAACCCAGCACCACGATCACGAACACCGGCACCTCAGGTGGCGGGGGAGTAACGTCGGCGGCCGGGGGTTTCAACTCGTGGCGGAAAAGCCAACGCAGGATGACGAATTCGACAGAGATGACGGCCAGCCAGGGCAGCGCCATCACCGCGCTGAACTGAGTGAAGGACAATCCCGCCACGGCGAATGCCAACAGATTCGTCAGGTTCGACACCGGAAACAGCAAGGACGCGGAGTTGGCCAGATGTGCGCTGGCATAGGCATGTGGCCGCGGCGGCACCGACAGGGTGCGGGCGGTGGCCAGCAGCACCGGCGTCAACAACACCACGGTCGCGTCCAGGCTCAGCACAGCCGTCGTCGTCGCCCCGATCAGGAAGACCCGGACCAGCAGCCGCTGAGAATCTCCCCGGCTGGCCCGGGCCATCAGCGTGCCCGCAGCGTGGAACAGGCCCTCGTCGTCGCACAGGTGGGCCAGAACCAGCACGGCCGCCAGGAATCCGACCACCGGCAGCAGGCGACCCGCCTCGGCCAGGGCGTCGTCCGGTGAGATCACGTCGCATGCGATCAACAGGCCGGCGGCCGGGATCGCGACAACGGCCTCGGGCCAGCCCTCGGGGCGCGCCAGCGCGAACACCAGGACCACGGCCAGCAGCACCAGGGCCAGTATCAACGGCGTGGATCCTTTCGGCCGGTCGAACATTCGATTTCACACCGAGCGTGACGCAGGGGTCGCTCCGTCGCGGTGCCTGCGACATCTGCGTCACTCTCGGCGCGGTGTGGCTGCCGCAAGCGGTTCAGCGGCTCAGCTGATCCACGGATCGGCACGTTCCCACAGTGTGGGCAGATGCAGGCTGACCCCGTCGCGTTCGGCCAGCCTGGTCAGCACGCGCATCGACACGTCCAGGTCGTCACCGGCAAAAGGCAAGGCCCGCAACGGTTTGTGCAGCGGCCGGAAGAAGTCGTCCCAATGGATCAGCACCACGCGGCGCGCACCGACGGTGCGGACGGTTTCGGCCCAGTAGTTTTCGAAATACCGTTCGGACTGCAGCCCGAGTTGGCCGACACCCAGGTAGACCACCTCGGCGCGCTGCCCGGCCAACGCGCCCGGCACCGCGCCGGCGCTGCCGACGATCAGCAGGGTGCGGTCGCTGGGCCGATGGTGCACCAGCGTCGACCAGGCTTCGCCGCACTTGTACGCCGAAGCTTTGACCGGCGGTACGACGGGGGTGGTGATCGTGCCGGGAAAACGATCCGGCGGGCAGTGTTCGGACTCGAACAGCGTCACGTCGAAGGCGCCGAGGGTGAGGGCTTCGCCAGGAGTGACCGTGACGATCCGTTCGGGGGCGAGGCCGCCGCCCACTCCCACCTGGGCCGTCGAGGTGCCGCCCACCAACCGGGCGCCGGTCCGCTCGGCCACCACGGCCGAGTCCATGGCGTGGTCGAAGTGGGTGTGAACCGGCAGCACCGCCTCGAGCTTGTCGATGCCGAGGCGGGCCAGGCTGCCGTCGATGCGGGGCAGTGACGGCTTCAGCTTGCGCAGCACGACGCTGGGCAGTGCGGGCCGCGAGAAGAAACCGTCGGTCAAGATCGCCGACGAGCCGTCGTCCACCAGCAGCGTGCTGACCCCCGCCCAGGTGAGGGTGACCGGGGATTGTGCTGTGCTCGACGGCACGTCGAAGAACCGCGCATAGGAGGCCAGGTCGGGCCTGCCGGGCTTGGGCCGCATGGGCCCACCCTAGGACTTAGATGTGTCCGTAGCGGCGCCGGAACTTCTCCACCTGCCCGGCTGCGTCGAGATGGCGGGCAGTGCCGGTCCAGAACGGGTGTGAGTCGCTGGTGACGTCGACGACGATCAGCGGGTAGGTCTGGGGTCCTTCCGGCGTGGCCCATTCGATGGTGCGCTCACTGGTGGCTGTGGACCGGGTCAGGAACTGGCTGCCGGTGGCGGCGTCCTGGAACACCACTGGGTGATAGTCGGGGTGGATGTTCGGTTTCACGGTTGTCCTCCTTCGTGGTGGCCGCGCGTCGCGGCTTCGTCGGCGCCGGCCTGGTCATCGCATGGGTCTTCGTGCCAGTCGCCGAACGGGTCGGGGTAGTGCGCCCACTCGCCGGGCCGGGTGAGTTCGTCGTCGGTGAGCAGCGCGCCGTGGAGCGCGTCGCTGATCTCGTCCGGGCGGGCGCCGCAGACCAGGACGGTCAGTGACACATGGCGGTCGCCGTACGCGTTGTGCCAGTCGATCGCGGCCATCGCCAGCCGTTCGGGGTCGGTGTAGGCCCGCTCGGTGGAATCCATTGCTGCCAGCCATTTCCCGGCGCTGCTGAAATGCAGTCCGCCGCCTGCGGACTCGATCCACATGACCTCGGCCGGGCGGTTGGCCAGCCAGGCTCGGCCGCGGGTGCGCACGACGCCCTCGAGCAGTGGATCGATGGCAGCGTGCAGGCGCAGCGGATGAAACGGCCGTCGCGCGGTGAACTCGACGATGCCGACCTCACCGTCTTGATCCAGCGGTGGTTGGCCGTCGAGCAGCGGATCGTGCGGTGAGCCGACGCGGCCACGCCGGGTCCCGGGGTCCAGGTGTGCCAGCGCCGTCTCGACGCGTTGGGTGCCGACGGTGATGCGGGCTCGGGGCGCGAGCCGGCGCAGCACGGACAGGGTGGTGGCCTCGGGCTCGGTCAGCACCAGCGCATCGGCGAACTCGGCCTGGCCGACCACCACCTGGGCGACAGTGCGGCCGTCGCCCAGCTCGTCGTCGCCAACCGCTTGCCGCAGCCAGTCCTGGGTGTCGATGCAGGTGGTGACCGCCGCGATGCTGACGTCGCGGGCGGCGGGCCCATCGATGTAGCCCGGCCCCACCTGCACGTGGATGTTCTCGATGGCCCAGCACACCGGTTCGGGTTCGAGCCAGCCCATCAGGGCCACGACGATGCGGGTGACATCGCTGCGCCGGTGCAGCCGCCGCAGCAGGATCAGCAGGTCGTCGCGCACTGTGCAGGTCACGCAGCCGTGCGCCAGCTCGAGGGCCATCTCCGACGAGCCGTTCTGATCGGTGACGTCCCTCAGCACCACCTGCCCGTCGTAGGTATGACGGACCAGCACGGTCCCCGGACAGCGGCTCAACTGATCGGCCACACCTTCGACGTCGCCCTGACCGGCGACCAGCACAACAGGGGTGCGCACCTGGCCTCCCAACTAGCTATTGAAAATGATTATCATTACGCTTAAGCCAGGCTACCCCACGAGTGAGGAGATTCAATGTCGGCCCATTGCCAGGTCACCGGGCGCTCGCCCGGGTTCGGCAACACGGTGTCGCATTCGCACAAGCGAAATCGCAGGCGCTGGAATCCGAACATCCAGAACAAGACGTACTACCTGCCGTCGGAAGGGCGCCGGATCCGACTTCGGGTGAGCGCCAAGGGAATCAAGGTGATCGACCGCGACGGCATCGAAGCCGTGGTGGCACGGCTCCGTAGCGCAGGGGAGAAGATCTGATGGCCAGTACCGATGTTCGCCCGATCGTGAAACTGAAGTCGACGGCCGGGACCGGCTACACCTACGTCACCCGCAAGAACCGCCGCAACGATCCCGACCGCATCGTCCTGCGCAAGTACGACCCGGTGATCCGCAAGCACGTCGACTTCCGCGAGGAGCGCTGATGGCGAAGAAATCCAAGATCGTCAAGAACGATCGGCGCCGTGAGCTGGTGGCGCGCTATGCCGAACGGCGGGCCGAGCTCAAAGAGGCCATCCGCAACCCGGCCAGCACGCGTGAGCAGAAGGCCGCGGCGGTCTCGGCGCTGCAGCGGCTGCCGCGCGATTCGAGCCCGGTGCGGCTGCGGAATCGAGATTCGGTCGACGGCCGGCCACGCGGGCATCTGCGCAAGTTCGGCCTGTCGCGGGTGCGGGTGCGCGAACTTGCCCACCGGGGAGAGCTTCCCGGCGTGCGGAAGTCGAGTTGGTGATGGCGACCAAGACCCGGAAGAACGCGCGGAAACGTCCGCCGGCAACGGAATTGAAGAAGCCTCGGCGTAATCAGCTGACCGCCCTGGGCATCACCGAAGTCGACTACAAGGATGTCCAGCTGCTTCGCACCTTCATCAGCGAGCGGGGCAAGATCAGGTCCCGCCGGGTCACCGGGCTGACCCCGCAGCAGCAGCGCCAGGTCGCCACCGCGATCAAGAACGCCAGGGAGATGGCGCTGTTGCCGGTGGTCGGCCCGGCTTGATTTACCATCGACGGTGATAGAGCGACTGCGGATCGTGGAAGCCGGTGTGAATCCGGCGCGGTCCCGCCACTGTGATCGATGGGTCGGCATCAGCTGATCCTCGAGAGCCAGATACGCACCGCAGTCGCCACCTCGCACGTACTGGGGCGGATCTCCCTGGAGAGGATGGGTGCGCACATGGCTGTTCGTTGGTTGTTCGCCGGTCTGGCGTCGGTGCTACTGGTATCGGGATGCGCCTCGACCCCCGCACCCGAAACCGATGCGGCAGCGGCCGGATATCCGGTGACCGTCGACAACTGCGGTATGACGACGACCTATGACCGTCCGCCGGCCAGGGCGGTGGCCCTCAACCAGCATGCGATCGAGACGCTACTGGCGCTCGGCCTGGAAAACTCCATGGTCGGTACGTCCTATCTCGATGACCGCATCCTGCCCGAGTATCAGGCTGCGTACGACAGCGTGCCGGTGCTGGCCGAGGAGTACCCGTCCTATGAATCCCTGCTGGCCGTGGAACCCGATTTCGTCTACGGCGGGTGGGAAAGCGCCTTCGACGAAAAGGAGGGGCGCGGCAGGCAACGGCTGGCCGATGCCGGGATTCCCACCCGGCTCAACATCGAGGACTGCCTGGACCACCCGGTCAGCCTGACGACCGTGGATGACGAAATTCGCGACGTCGGAACGATCTTCGGTGTCCAGGACCGCGCCGAGCGGCAGATCGAGAAGCTGCACCGCGAGCTCGCGCTGTCCGGCGACAAGGTGCGCGGAGTCCGACCGGTTCGGGTGGCCGTCTATGACAGCGGTGAGGCGACGGTGTTCACCTCTGGCGGCAAGGGCATCGGCAACCTGATGATCGAGGCGGCTGGTGGAGTCAACCTGTTCGCCGATGTCCCCAGGGTGTGGGGCGACGTGTCGTTCGAGCAGTTCGCCGAACGCACACCCGAAGCCATCTTGATCTACGACTACGGCGATCAACCCGTCGCGGACAAAAAGCGATTCCTGACCGAACATCCTCTGCTGCAGCATGTTCCGGCAGTGCGGCAGCAGCGGTTCGCGGTCCTTCCGTTGTCCTCGGTCGTGGTCGGGGTGCGGGTCGGCCAGGCGGTGGACGCCCTGGCCAGGCAGCTGCATCCGGATCGGTTCTGGTGACCCGCTACCGCCTGGTAATCGCATCGCTCGTGGCACTGCTGTTGGCGTCGATGACCGCCGGCGTCGCGGCCGGGTCGGTGTCGCTCCCGCCGCAGCAGGTCTGGGCCATCGTGGTGCACGCAATCCACCCGGTACTGGCCGAACAGAGCTGGCCCGCGGTGCGCGAGTCGATCGTGATCGACGCCCGGCTGCCCCGGGTGGTGCTGGGAGCGGTGGTCGGTGCGGGCCTGGCGGCCTGCGGCATGGCCCTGCAGGCAGTGGTGCGCAACCCGCTCGCCGACCCCATGCTGCTGGGCGTCTCCTCGGGAGCATCGGTCGGGGCGGTCGCGATACTGGTTCTCGGCGCGGGCGCGCTCCAGGTGGTCACCTTGCCGCTGGCGGCTTTCGTCGGAGGGTTCCTCGCCCTCGTCGTGGTGTACTTCTTGGCCCGTTCGGGCGGGCGGATGACCACGGTGCGGCTCATCTTGGCCGGCGTCGCGGTGGCCGAGGTGCTGTCGGCATTGGCCAGCCTGGTGATCGTCACCTCCGATGATCCACACAAGGCGCAGTCGGCCGTCCGGTGGATGCTCGGAGGCCTGGGCGGAACCACCTGGCGCATGGTCTGGATTCCTGCGCTGGCCGTATTCGTCGGTGTTCTGGTACTTTTGGCGGCCAGCAGACCGCTGAACCTGCTCTACACCGGTGAAGAGGCGGCCGCGTCGCTCGGGCTGGACGTGCACCGGTTCCGGGCGGCGATGTTCGTCGTCGTGGCCCTGATGGTGGGGGCGATGGTCGCGGTCAGCGGCACCATCGGCTTTGTCGGGCTGATCATGCCGCACGTGGTGCGTCTGGTGGTCGGCGCCGATCACCGCAGGGCGTTGCCCGCCGCCGTGTTGCTGGGCGCGGCGTTTCTCGTACTCTGCGACATCGTGGCCCGTACCGTGGCCGCACCCGAGGAACTGCCGGTCGGGATTCTCACCGCGCTCGTCGGCGGACCGTTCTTCCTATGGTTGATGCGGCGGAAGGCACAGGCATGACGCCAGTTTCGTTCGAGTCGGTCTCGGTGTCCGTGCGCGCCAAGTCCTTGGTCACCGATGTCTCGTTGTCGGTCGGTTCGGGGGAGATGCTGGCCGTGGTCGGCCCCAACGGAGCGGGCAAAACCACCCTGCTGCGCACGCTGTACCGGGCTCAGCGGCCCAGTGCCGGACGCGTCCTGGTCGGCGACGCCGACATCTGGACGCTGCCGGGAAAGCGGGCCGCCCGTCGGGTCGCAGCGGTGTTGCAGGAAGCCACCGGCGATTTCGAGCTCACCGTGTTCGACATGGTGGCGATGGGTCGCACGCCGTACAAACGATCGTTCGAGGCCGACAACTCCGAGGACGTCGAGATCATCGACGCGGCGCTGGCCGCACTGGACATCGCCGAGCTGAGCGGCGCCGATTACTGCCGACTGTCGGGAGGACAGAAGCAACGGGTGCTCATCGCCCGTGCCCTGGCGCAACGCACCAGTGTGATCGTGCTCGACGAACCGACCAACCACCTGGACCTGCGGCACCAGCACGAGGCTCTGCAGTTGCTGAGGGATACCGGCGCCACGGTGGTCGCTGCTTTGCATGACCTGAACCTCGCCGCGGCGTATTGCGATCGGATCTGTGTCCTCGACAAGGGCCGGCTGGTCACGGTGGGCGAGCCCGGGCAGGTTCTCACCGTCGATCTGCTCGGCGACGTGTATGGCGTCGAGGCCCGGATCGATGCCGATACCGGCAGGCCACGCGTCACCGTCGCACCCAGAGCGGTGGCCCGGCTGTGAACATCGAGAGCCAACTTGCCGAGATCACCTCATACGGAGGGTTTTTCGCGATCACAGTCGGCGGGGATTCGGCGGACTGGATTCCGATGCAGCGCTGCTATGACGAGGGTTGCGCCGACCTGGTCGTTGCCACTACCGACCGAAACCGGACGTCCGATCTGCGCATCGGTGCCTCCCTCGTGCAGTTCAGCCATGCATCGCGGTTGTGGTCACCCGTACTGGCGACCGCGCTGGGACACGGTGTCATCCCGGATCTGACTGCGCTGCAACGTCGCGACACCGGGACAGATCTGCGACTTCCGGAACCGCTGGGAAATCCGGTGGATCCCGATCGTCCGCTGGCCGGGCAGTTGTATCGCGCTGTGGTCACCGACCACCTTGAACCCCTGGCAGCGGGCCTGCGGGTCAAGATGGCGCCTCGCCTTCTCTACGGCAACGCTGCGGCTGCGCTGGTCGCGGCTGCGGCCGATCTGGCCAGGGCTCGGCCCGGATTGCGTGACGATGTCGTCGAGGTCACCGAATCCCTATTGGCGACAGCTGAACTGGCCGGGACGGGGGCCCTGAGCGGCCTCACTTTTCGGCGACGCAGTTGTTGCCTGTATTACCGGGTGCCCGGCGGATCGAAGTGTGGTGACTGCGCCCTCAGGCATCGGTAAGCGTAGGGATGTGTGATTCGTGAGGCTCTACGATCACCTCCGCGAATCAAAATGAGGTAACCCGGTTTCCGGCAGTGGGGCCCGGTTTGAGGGTGTAGATGGTGTCGATGGTGACGACGACTGCGTAGTGGGGTGACTTCATGCCGCGGTCGGTGGCGAATGCAACGGCGTTGTCGAACGCGGGGCCCGAGTCGTGCAGCGTGGGGGTGCCCAGGAACCGGAAACCGTCCAGAGCGTCGCGGTCGATGACCGCGACGGCAATCTTGGACCCGTTACGGATGTTGGTCAGGGTCTGCCCGCCTGTGTTCTCGTTGAAGATGAGCGATCCGTCGCCGTAGACGCGCAGCGATCGTTTCGGCCCGACATTGGGGGTTCCGGAGTCGGTGACCGAGGCCACGATCGGCAGCTGGGTCGCGAGCATCGCTTTCATGGGTTCGGTGAGCATGGCCGCAGGACTGTCCTTTCTGTTGTGAAATTTGTTGACAAACACCGGTATTGAGGGTGGGGGTGGACATGTTCGCGCGACGGCGACGAATCGGCCCGTGTCCACGTCTGGGAGGCGGATGGCCACCGATAGCAAGTGGGCCAGCTTCTCGGCCAATGCTGCCGGGTGACGGCTGGTGCGCACGATTGCCGCGGCGACCGTCTTGTCACCGTCGGCCAATGCGCCCAGCACGGCCACCGCGTCCTCCCATCCCCCGTATCCGTCGTGCACGCCAGTACCTCCGCAATATTAAGGTAGACCGAAACAAATGATTTGGTAACTCTAACTTATTGATCGACTTGGCGGTCGTGTCCCCGACTGTCAACTTCCAGTTGTTGGTAACCAGCGCCGTCCAAAATGAACATATTGCAGATTCGGGATCCCGATACTAAGGTTTCGGGCTACCGAAAAATGACAACGTGAACGTTGCCATTGGGTTGAGAGGTGGCAGATGGGGCGAGGTCGGTGGTTGGTGGCCAAGGCCGTGACGATCGTTGGTGTCGCGGCGGTGGTGGTGGGCTGTGTCTCCGAGGGCGGCGCTGGCGATGACGACCGGCCAACGGTGTTGACGACGTTCACCGTGCTGGCCGATATAGCCACCAACGTCGCGGGCGAGCATCTGACGGTGGAATCGATCACCAAACCGGGGGCGGAGATTCACGGCTACGAACCCACCCCCGGCGACATCAAGAAGGCCACCGGCGCCGATCTCATCCTCGACAACGGCTTGAACTTGGAAGCATGGTTCGCCCAGTTCGTCGACGGCATCGACGTTCCGCACGTGGTGGTCAGCGACGGGGTGGCGCCCCTGGACATCGCCGAAGACGCCTACGCCGGCATGCCGAACCCGCACGCATGGATGTCACCGATGAACGTGCAGATCTATGCCGACAACATGGCCGAGGCTTTCGCCGAACTCGACCCCGCACACGCGCAGGACTACCGCGACAACGCCGCTGCCTACCGCACCCAACTGCAAGAGGTCCACGATGAGCTCGTCGCTCGGCTCGACGCGTTGCCAGCCACCCAGCGAGCACTGGTGACGTGCGAAGGAGCCTTCTCCTACCTGGCTCGCGATGCCGGACTGACCGAGAAGTACATCTGGGCGGTCAACGCCGAACAGCAAGCCACGCCGCAGCAGATCGCCTCGGCCATCGAGTTCGTCAACACCAACAAGGTGCCGGCGGTGTTCTGCGAGTCCACCGTCTCCGACGCGCCGATGCAGCGCGTCGTAGAAGCTACCGGAACCCGTTTCGGCGGGATGCTGTTCGTCGACTCGCTGTCTGAAGCCGATGGACCGGTGCCGACCTACCTGGATTTGATCCGCCACGATGCCAGCACCATCGCAACG
The DNA here is from genome assembly GCF_001942625.1 of Mycobacterium syngnathidarum. Lineage (GTDB taxonomy): Bacteria > Actinomycetota > Actinomycetes > Mycobacteriales > Mycobacteriaceae > Mycobacterium > Mycobacterium syngnathidarum. The sequence goes on along the minus strand of NZ_MLCL01000001.1, from coordinate 12,060 downwards.
GCGCTGACGGCCGACCGCGTCTCGTGACCGTTCCCGCACTGCAGGTCGAATCGGTCACCGTGCACTACGGACCGGTGCTCGCCCTCCGCGACGCGACGCTCGCCCTCGAGCCGGGCCGGGTGTGCGGGCTGGTCGGTATGAACGGCTCCGGGAAGTCGACCTTGTTCAAGGCCATCATGGGATTGGTGCGGCCTGACAGCGGGACCGTGCACATCCACGGCGCCGGCCCCGCACGAGCCCGCAAAGCAGGGCGCGTTGGTTATATGCCGCAGAGCGAGGCCATCGACTGGGCGTTCCCCCTGTCGGTCCGGGATGTCGTGCTCACCGGTCGCTACGGACAGATGGGACCAACTCGGCGCGCCCGGGCTGCCGACCACCACACCGTTGACGACGCGCTGGCGCGGGTCGAGCTCGTCGATTACCAGCACCGTCAGATCGGACAACTTTCTGGGGGACAACGCAAACGCGCCTTTCTGGCACGGTGCATCGCCCAAGGTGCTGACCTGCTGCTGCTCGACGAACCGTTCGCCGGTGTCGACAAACGCAGTGAAGCCACCATCAGCGGGTTGCTGCGTGACCTCGCCGGCGGCGGCGCGACGATCCTGGTCTCCACTCACGACCTGCACGCCCTGCCCGAACTCGCCGACGAAGCGGTTCTGTTGATGCGCACCGTGCTCGCCCACGACCAACCCGACATCGTGCTGCAACCGCAGAACTTGGCGCGCGCCTTCGGTCTGGACATGCTCAACGACACTTCGGGAAAACGATGAACATCGTCGAATTCCTGCTCGAGCCCCTGCGACTGGAATTCATGGTCCGCGCCACGGCCACGACCCTGATCGCGTCGGTGGTGTGTGCCACCCTGTCGTGCTGGCTGGTGCTGATCGGCTGGTCGCTCATGGGAGATGCGGTCTCGCACGCCGTGCTGCCCGGGGTCGTGTTGGCCTACATCGTGGGTGCCCCATTTGCGTTGGGCGCCATCATTTTTGGTTTCGCCGCAGTCGCCCTCATCGGGATCGTCCGCGATACCAGTCGCACGAAGGAAGACGCCGCAATCGGCGTTGTCTTCACCACGCTGTTCGCCCTTGGTCTGGTGATGATTTCGATCACGCCAAGCCAAGTCGATCTCAATCACATCATCTTCGGCAACCTGCTCGGCGTCTCGCGATCCGACCTGACCCAAGTCGCCATCCTCGGCGCCTTCGTCTTGGCGATCCTGCTCTACAAGCGCCGCGACTTCACCCTCTACGCCTTCGATCCCAACCATGCCCACGCCATCGGCCTCAACCCGCGGATACTCAGCGCCGCACTGCTCGGATTGCTCGCCCTGACCGCCGTCGTCGCGCTGCAAGCCGTCGGCGTCGTCCTGGTCGTCGCCCTGCTCATCACCCCCGGCGCCACCGCATACCTGCTCACCGACCGATTCGGCCGCATGCTGCTCATCGCACCCACTCTCGCCGCCGCGTGCGCGCTGATCGGCCTCTATGCGAGCTATTACCTGGACACCGCATCCGGACCCATGGTCGTGCTCGCCAACGGCGCTACCTTCACCCTGGCCTACCTCTTCAGCCCCGGCCACGGATTGCTCGCCAGACACCGGCATCCCGCCGCACCCACCGACGGCCAGATGCCAGAGAGCAAAAGTCGTCCTTGAGTCTCAGACACTGTCGAGGCTGCGAGGCTAGGCGTAGGGACGTTCGGGGGCTTCGGTGCGCACGACACTCAGGGCCGTCATCGTCGGGATGGTGCTGCGGCTCGAATCACTCTGCCCCGCAGGGATCGTGCCCTCCACCTTGATCCACGTGTTGTCCGGATAGCCGGCCAGCTGGGCGGCGGCCGGCCCGGAAAGGTGGATGCGGGCGAGTTGAGCGTCGGCGGCGCAACAGACGATCAACACCCGCGCCAGATCCGTGCGGTCACCGTCGCGCATCGTGAACCCGGTGAGGGTGATCGTCCGGTTGTCGAGGGTCCCGGCGCTGTCCTGGGCGACGCGGACCAGCACATCGGGCAGTGAGACCTCGGGTGCCCGGCCATCGGGTAGCGGCGGAAATGGCCGCCGCAGCACGTCGGTGGATACCGGGGTGACCGAGGCGGCATCGGGCCGGATGGCGGGTGGCACGACAAAGCCCAGCAACGCGATGGGAATCAGCAGCAGCCATCCGATCCCGGCCCGGTGTTTGTGGTCATGCGCATCGGCGTGATGGTCGTGGTCGCCACCTCGGCGGATATCCCGCACGATCGCCGCCAAAGCGAGCACGACGAGCAGCACCGCGGTGGCGATCAGATAGGGCAGTAGTGTCGGTTTGACGTAGCGGGTGAATGTTCCGGTGATGGCGATGATCGCGGTGCTGATCCCGATCAGGAGCAGCAACGCGTTCTCGGTCTCCCGGCTCACTGTGGCCCCAGGACGAGCAATCCGACACCGGTGGCCGCGAGGGTGGCGACCACAAACGTGGCGGGGGAGAAACGGATCGCGAACGCCCGGCCGAACATTCCGGCCTGCATCGCGAAGAGTTTGAGATCGACGGCGGGACCGACGACCAGGAACACCAGTCGGGGCAGCAGCGGAAGCATGCTCAGGCTGGCTGCGACGAACGCATCGGCCTCCGAGCACAGCGACAACACGACGGCGAGGACGGCCATGGTGATCACCCCGAGCACGAGTTGGCCGGCCAGATGGTCGTACACCCAGCTGGGCACGAGCACGCGTAGGGCAGCCGCGGCGGTCGCACCGATCACCAGATAGGAGCTCGCGGACAGGAAGTCGTGCCGAGCCGCCTCGGTGAACACAGCCCATCGTGAGCCCTCGGAGTGCGTCGGGTCCGGCAATCGCCGGGTGATCCACTCCGGCCTGCCGAATCGGGCCCATGCCGCACCCATGATGAGCGCGGTGAGCAGCGACGCGGCACACCGTGCGGCCACCATCTGCGGGTGGCCGGGGAAGGCGACCGCCGTCGCGACGAGCACAACGGGGTTGATCGCCGGGGCAGCGAGCATGAAGGTCAACGCGGCCGCACCCACGGTGTCGCTTCCGGCCCCCTCACCAAACAACCTGCGCGCCACTGGAACCGAGCCGCATTCACAGCCGGGTAGTGCCGCACCTCCGACACCGGCCGCCAGGATCGCGGTGCTGGTGCGCCTGGGCAGCCAGCGGGCCAGCCGGGCCGGGGTGACGAATACCGCGAGCAGTCCGCTGATCACCACCCCGAGGGCCAGAAAAGGCAGCGCTTGCACGAACACTCCGCAGAACACCGTGGCGGCAGTGCCGACGTCTGGCATGCCCAGAACGAAGGAGTGCATCGCGTCGCCGGCCAGCGCCAGCGCAATGATGCCGACGACCAGCATCTGCATCGAGGTCGGCCGCCACCGGGTTACCGCTTCGCTCGTGGCCACGCCGCCATGATGCCAGCTATCCCTGCGCGTCCGGCTGTGCACCGACCGTCCGCCGGAAAATTTGTTACCCGCGCTAGTGGTGGAAACAGGGGATAACATGGCTGGATGGTGTGGCATGGCGTGTTGGCAAAGGCGGCGACGACGGTCATCACCGGCGCTGTCGGGGTGGCGGCCTACGAGGGGCTACGCAAAGCGGTCGCAAAGGCTCCGGTACGGGAAGCCGCGGTGACGACGACATCCTGGGCGCTTCGGGGGGCGCGTAAAGCCGAGGAAGGTGCCGAGAGTGCCCGTTTGAAGGTCGCCGATGTGATGGCCGAGGCACGGGAACGGATCGGCGAGGAAGTGCAGCCTCCGGCGGTCGCCGACGGCGGACACAACCACGATCACTGAGCCTCGTGGAAACCGGATCGGTAGTCTCCGACGCCGCGGGCCGAATGCGCGTGCAGGCGCCGTGGTTTCGCGGTGACGCCGTGCGTGCGGTAGCCATTGAGGACGCCGTCGACCAGGTGCCTGGTGTTCGAGCGGTGCATGCCTATCCGCGTACCGCATCGGTCGTGGTCTGGTATTCGCCCAAGCGCTGTGACCGCGCAGCGGTGTTGGCTGCCATCACCGCAGCCGCCGACGTGGCCCGTCACCTTGTTCCCATCCGTACCCCCCGTTCTGCCGATATTCACAACGCCGACGTCGTCCGGATGGTCGTCGGCGCAATCGCATTGGCACTGCTCGGGATTCGGCGGTACGCCTTTGCCCGGCCCCCGCTGCTCGGACCTACCAGTCGGACCTTCGCCACCGGGGCGACGATCGTCACCGGCTACCCCTTCTTGCGCGGTGCACTGCGGACGCTGGCCGGAAACCGCTCTGCCGGCACCGACGTGCTCGTGTCGGCAGCCACGGTGGCCAGCCTGGTACTCCGCGAGAACGTGGTCGCCCTGACCGTGCTGTGGCTGCTCAACATCGGTGAGTACCTGCAGGACCTGACTTTGCGGCGCACCCGACGGGCGATCGCGAATCTGCTGCAAGGTACCCAGGACACGGTGTGGCTGAAGCTGGCAGACGGAACCGAGGTCGAGGTCGCTGTCGACACCGTGCGGGTCGGCGACCAGGTCGTGGTCCACGAGCAGGTAGCCATCGCCGTTGACGGTGTGGTCAGCGATGGAGAGGCGATCATCGACCAATCGGCGATCACCGGTGAGAATCTTCCGGTGGCTGCCGGCCTCGGTAGCAAGGTCTACGCCGGCTCGGTCGTGGTGCGCGGAAGATTGGTGGTCACGGCCGAGGCGGTCGGGAGCCACACGACGATCGGGCGGATCATCAGCCGGGTGGAAGAGGCGCAGCAGGACCGCGCCCCCATACAGACGATCGGCGAGAATTTCTCGCGACGGTTCGTACCCGCCTCGTTCCTGTTGTCGGCGGCAACGTTGGTCGTGACCAGGGATGTGCGTCGGGCGATGACCATGTTGCTGGTCGCCTGCCCGTGTGCGGTGGGATTGTCCACCCCGACCGCGATCAGCGCGGCGATCGGCAACGGTGCCCGGCGCGGCATCCTGATCAAAGGCGGATCCCACCTGGAACAGGCCGGTCGCGTAGACGCGGTCGTATTCGACAAGACCGGTACCCTCACTGTTGGCCGTCCAGTCGTCACCAATATTGTTGCGTTCCCCAAGGATTGGGAGCCGGAACAGGTCCTGGCCTACGCCGCCAGCTCGGAGATCCATTCTCGCCACCCACTGGCCGAAGCGGTGATCCGTTCGACTCAGGAGCGTCATATCGAGATACCGCCGCACGAGGAGTGCGAGGTGCTCGTCGGGTTGGGGATGCGGACCCGAGCTGACGGTCGAACTCTTCTGCTCGGCAGTCCGTCGCTGCTCCGTCAGGAGAAGGTGCGGGTGACCAAGCGGGCCTCGGAGTGGGTGGACAAGCTGCGCAAGCGCGCTGAGACGCCGCTGCTGCTCGCGGTGGACGGCAAGCTGGTCGGTTTGATCAGCCTGCGTGACGAGATCAGACCGGAAGCCGCCGGGGTGCTCAGTGCGCTCAGGGCGGCCGGGGTGCGGCGCATGGTGATGTTGACCGGTGACCATCCGGACGCCGCTGCGGCCGTCGCCGACGAACTCGGCATCACGGAGTGGCGGGCCGAGGTCATGCCAGAGGACAAGCTGGCAGTCGTACTTGAACTGCATGCCGAGGGCAATACCGTGGCCGTCATCGGTGACGGAGTCAACGACGCACCCGCGCTCGCGGCGGCCGACATCGGTATCGCGATGGGGCTCGGCGGCACCGATGTGGCAGTTGAGACCGCTGATGTCGCACTCGCCAGTGACGATCTGCGCCGACTGCTCGACGTGCGGGCGTTGGGCGGGCGCGCGGTCGATGTGATCCAGCAGAACTACGCAATGTCCATCGCCGTGAACGCAATCGGCTTGATTATCGGTGCCGGCGGTGCACTGTCGCCGGTTCTCGCCGCGGTCCTACACAACGCCTCATCGGTCGCTGTGGTGGCCAACAGCGCGCGCCTCATCCGGTATGAACTGGACCAGGGCTCAGTTCCGAGAACTGATCCTGGCCAGGTTCAGGTCGGCGCGTAGCCGTCCGGGCAGGTTTTCACGGTTCCATCGGCCGGCTGCGATCCAGTCGCAGGCATCTTGTGCGTCCGCCTCGGTATTGACGGGACCGATCCAGATCACGGCTCCAGTGGGCGCGCGGTGTTCCGAGCAGGGTTGCAGTGCGAGAACCGCACCGCGATCGGAACCTGCTGTCGTACAGGTGAATCTGCCGAGCAGGCACTGGGTGGTGACCAGAATGCCATGCGGGCATTGGCGGATGACGCTACCGAGTTGCTGCAACAAGAAGTGCGGCTCTGCCGAGCACTGCGCACAGAGGGCGACGGTGAATGGCTCGCGGGTGTACAGCCGGTTGGGCATCGGGGCCTTCCACGTGGATTGCGCCAGGGGCCTTGTTGATAATCATTTTCAACTAGCCGTCTTCACGCTACAGTGCTAACCGCAGCTTGTCGAAAACCATTTTCAATTAGCGCTTGTCGAGGAGGATCATGGGCCGACTGACTGGCAAGGTCGCAATCGTGACCGGTGGAGCTCGAGGCCAGGGGCGCAGCCACGCGATCCACATGGCCGACGAGGGCGCAGACATCATCGTGATCGACATCGGCGAAGACATCGCCAGCAACCGGTACCCATTGGCCACTCGGGAGGATCTCGATGAGACGGCAAGGCTGGTCGAGAAGGCCGGCCGCCGCGTCGTGGCCGCACAAGTCGACGTCCGCGACCGGATCGGTTTGAAGAAAGTCGTCGATGATGCCGTCGCCGAACTCGGCGGACTGCACATCGTCGTCGCCAACGCCGGAATCTGCCCGCTGGGCAACGATGTTCCGGTCCAAGGTTTCGTAGATGCATTCGACGTGGATTTCATAGGAGTGGTCAACACCGTCCACGTCGCGCTTGCGCATCTGAATGCGTTCGGGGCGATCGTCGTCACCGGTTCGGTTGCCGGCCTGGTGCCGCAAGCAGGCGGTGTCAATGGCCAGGGCGGCCTGCAGGGTCCGGGTGGCGATGGGTACGGCCTGGCGAAGAAGATGATTCGGGACTACACCCGGTCATTGGCTCTCACATTGGGACCGCAGCAGATCCGAATCAACGCCGTGCATCCGACCAATGTTGACACGGACATGTTGCAGAACCCGTCGATGTATCAGACGTTCCGGCCGGATTTGCCCCAGCCGACTCGTGGGGACGCCGAAGTCACCTTTCCGTTCATGCAGGCGATGCCGATTCCCTACATCGAACCCGCCGACATCTCCCACGCCGTGGTGTACCTGGCATCGGACGAGTCGCGATATGTCACCGGTCAACAACTCTTCGTCGATGCGGGCGCCTCGTTGAAGCTCGGGCTGTAGCTGCGAGGGGTACACATGCACAACGGGCCGCCGGGCGGGCGGCGACCAGCCAGTTCGGTGTCGGTGCGGCGGATCGCGTTCAAGTTCGACCAGGCACAACCTTCGCGCCGCCACTTTGTCGCCGATGACATCGCGATGAGTCATCTGGTGGCGCTGCTGTCCGGCTTCTTCCCTTCGGGGGAAGAGTTCTTCATCCATTCGGTGCGCCGCTATCGGGAACGGATCGACGATCCTCAGCTGGACAAACAAGTCGCCGGATTCATCGGTCAGGAGACGACGCATGGTTTGCAGCATCGCGCGCTGAACGCCGAGCTCATCAGGATGGGCTACTGGGCCACCGGTGGCATCGACAGGCTCGGCGTCAAGTTGGTGAAACGCTTTGAGCGCCAGCGTGATCGACTGCCGGATGTGCTGGCCAGATTTGCCTTGGCTTGTACGGCGGCGGTGGAGCATTTGACCGCGGTGCTCGGCGGCCAGGTTTTGAGCACGCCGTGGGTGCAGCAGCAGCTGACCGACCCGGAGGTACGCGCCATGCTGAACTGGCATGCGATAGAGGAGATGGAGCATAAAGCGGTTGCCTTCGATGTGTATCGGTACGTCGGAGGCACCGAGCGGATGCGTCGTGCCGCGATGACCACTGTGCTGTTCCTGTTCTTGAGCAGAGCTGTGGTACTTGCGCTTTCGATCGGCTCCGATCGATGGGCGTGGCGACACCCGAAGCGGGCGTTGGGTAGTGTTGTCGCGTTGCCGGGTCGGCCGTTGTTCGACGGGATCGCGCCTCAGATACGGCAGTACTACGTCATGGATTTCCACCCTGACCACATCGACCACAACGAACTGCTCGACCGTTGGCGAACCGAATATTTCGGCTCCGACGGTGCGCTGCTGGACCATCTGAAGTAGACCACTGGAGTGCAGCTGTGACCAACGCGATCGAAGTTTCCTCACTTTTCCGCTACATCGAAGAACTACACGGTGAGCGCCCGTGGGGAAGTGTGCTCGATGCCGGTACCGGGGTGAAGTCTCTGGAGTGGATCCTGACGCTGCCCACCGAACGCTGGACCGCGGTGACTGCGTCGCACAGTATGGCGGACAACATTCGCGGCGCCTTGCATTCACCTCCGCGGCAACAGGACCGGTTGCTGGTCGGGAACTGGGTAAATGACAGTCTGTTGACCGGAGAGGGATTCGACACGGTACTGGTCGACTATCTGGTCGGCGCGGTCGAAGGTTTCGCACCGTACTGGCAAGACCGCGTGTTCGAACGCTTGCGCCCCCTGGTCAGGGAAAATGGTCGGCTGTACCTCATCGGACTCGAGCCTTATGTGCCACATGAGCCGGAAACCGACGGCGGACGGATTATTTGGGAGATCGGCAGGGTGCGCGACGCATGCTTGCTGCTGGCCGGTGAGCGCCCCTACCGGGAGTATCCAATGGACTGGATCATGCGCAAGCTCGGACAGTCCGGTTTCCGGATGCAGGAGGCGCGCCAGTTCCCGATCCGCTATCGGGCCCGATTTGTCAACGGCCAACTCGATATGTGTCTGGCTCGGCTGCAACGCTTTGCCTCCGACGAGGTTTCCGCGAGCATGCGAAGCTACGTCGAAGACATCCGGGCTCGGGCATTGCAGTTTGCCGAGGCCCATGACGGGATTCGCCATGGGCACGACTACGTGATCGCCGCAGATCCAATGTGATTCTGTCGCAGCTGGTCTACTGACCACCACACTTTTCGGCAATGACCGAGCTGAGGCGTTCCGCGGAGCGCAACCGGTCAGCCTGCGCTGGTTCAGTCGTCGGAACTCCTGAGATCGCGATCGCACCGATATCCATCAGAGTTTCCGCGAATTCGGTTGCCGGCTCACGAAGTTCGGAAGGCACGGCGGTGTCGATCTGGGACATCAGGTACTCGCCACCGCCGAAGAGGGCTAGGCGGGCGTTGGCCGCAACCGCCAAACCTCCGGCGACGTCATTGGGGCCACCCGGCGCGCTGGCATTGGTGTTGAGTGAGACTCCACGACGCACCGTTGAAAAGGCGGAACAGGCCTTCTGCTTGGCTGCGGTGCTCGTTGCGTCATCGGCTGCCGGCGGTCCGGCTGCTTCGGAAGCCGTCGGTCGAAATACGGTCCATGCGGACAAGGCCAAAGCTCCGGCAGCCAGGATCAAGGCCACCACAGCGACGTTGATTCGTTTCGGGAGTTGTGCGGTCGCGGGCTCGGGCTGCGTCGAGACCTCGGTTCGCTCGTCCTTGACGTCTGATTCATTCATGATTGTCGTACTGCTCTCTTCCACGGCTAGATACGCGGGACTGTAATTTCGTTTCCGGGTGCACAAGTGCGACGCGGGCGCCGACCAGGGAGAGGCCGACGCCCGCGCTGGAAAAACTAGTACCTCACAACAGCTTTGGAATCAGTCCTTGGAGCTGCTGTCAGCCTTCTTGCGTTCGGACTTGCTGCTTGCGCTGCCAGCCTTCTTGGGTGCGCTTGCGCTGGTAGCTCCGGCTACTTTCTTGGGTCCGCCTCCGCTGCTGGTGCTGCTGGCGGGTTTCTTGCGTTCGGGCCGGCTGGTGGTGCTGGTGGCCTTCTTGCTTTCGGACCCGCTGGTGGAACCGGCAGCTGCGCTGGAGTGACTGTGGTCGTGGTCGTGGTCGTGGTCGTCGCCACCGCCGTGATCATGGTCGTGATCGTGGCTGTGCGGGAACACGCCATCGCGACCGTGCGCGCCCGGTGCGCCGGGAGTGGAGTGCTGCCCGTCGATGCCCAAGGCGGTTCCGCCAGCACCTCCTTCGCCGCCAAAGCTGGTGATCAGACCGTGGCCTCCCGGACCGCCGGTCCCGCCGGTGGCGTGCCCCTCCGGTGCCTCGGCATCTCCGCCGTCTCCGCCGATTCCGCTGGCCCCGTGAATCGGCGAGTCCCCGCCCTTGCCGCCGTTTCCGGCGACGGCGTCACCGTGGTAGGAAGCCGCGCCACTGCCGTTGCCGCCGGAACCGCCGTCGCCGTACCAGGAAGCGCCGCCGTCTCCACCCTTGCCACCGGTGGTCAGTCCGACGCCGACGGCGCCGGGCACGCCGGAGTCGTCGATCTCGCCCTGATACGCCCCTCCCGCATGGCCGCCGTTGCCCGCGTTGCCGATAACGGTCCCTCCGCCGTTGCCGCCGTCGCCACTGGTCGCGGACGCGCCACTGGAGTGGTGGTCGTGGTCATGATCAGCGGCGGAAACGTGGTCGTGGTCGTGGTCATGGCTGTGAACGATGTCTGCGACGCCGCCGAGGCCGCCGTCCCCGGCGTTGCCGATGACAGCGCTGCCCCCGTCGCCTCCTCTGCCGCCGACCGCTTGGACGGTCACCTCTTCGCCATCGACGACGACGGTGCTACCGCCCGTTGCGGCACTGCCGCCGAACCCACCGAACCCGGCGTTTCCGAACAGACCGGCGTTGCCGCCTGTCCCGCCGGCGCCGCCGTTGACCATGCCGAGCGCGCTCACGGCCCATCCCCCATGACCGCCGTCTCCGGCGGTACCGGACAGGAATCCGCTGTTGCCGCCGTCACCGCCGGCGCCGCCGACGACGTGTGCGTCGGGGTCCTCATCGCTGCTGAGGCCGATTCCACCGAACCCTCCGTCCCCGCCGTCCCCGATTCCGAACTTGGCGTTGCCGCCATCGGCGCCGTTGGAAGCGGCGAAGAAAGTCGCCCCATCGTGGTCGTGGTCGTGCTCGTATTGCTGCCATTGGCCGGTTTCTGCGTTCTTGACGTAGTAACCGGCATCGAGGCCGTTGCCGCCGTTGCCGCCGTTGCCACCGAACAGGCCGCCGTTGCCGCCGGACGTGGCCGCAACGACGGTGCCGTCGGCATTGATGTAGGCATCTGTTCCGTCGAGGCCGTTGCCGATCAGCCAGCCACCCTTGCCCACCATCCCGAAGGTTTGGCTGGCGTCCATGTTCAACACCGAGTTCACTAACGCGGACGAATCGAACGCGACCAAGCCCATCCCGGACGGGATGCTCGTTGCCGAGGCGCTGAACAGTGATGCGTCACCGGATTTTCCACTGTTGCTCTCTGCCAGTTGTGGGAACAACAACGGTGACTGCCAGCTGCTTCCGACGAGCTGGGTCGTGCCGTCCGCCAGCGGCTCTTCTCCGGACGTCAGGGTATAGGCAATGGAATACGACGCGGCGGTGCGCTCGTTCAGCGCAAGCAGCTCGGTCTGGTCGGAACCGGGCTGAGCCAGCAAGATGGCAGCGGTTCCGGCCATGGCGACTCCGCCCAGCATGAATGGCATGACCGGCCACCTGCGACCCGCTCGATTTGCCACCCTCGCATCGACCACATCCGTGCAATATTCAGACATTTGCGTGGTTTCCTCGCTTCGAATTTGGTAAAGCACCTGCCCTCAGGGCTGCGAAGGTAGCAGCACGCAGAAAGAATTCACAGCAGATCTTCAGTTTTTGTTGGGTACCCGTGGCCTTTCGCGGCCAGATGAAAGCTGTTGTCATGCAACAGTTTGCATGCTTCAGTGGACGCGAATGGTGGCTGGTGAGGCATGTCGAAACGACTATGAGACCTGATGGATGCGGGTGCGGCCATTCATGGAATCGGCTTCAGGTCCCGGATCTCGGACCGGCTGGGGGCTTAGGTGTTCTTCACGGGTAGGTTGTGAACGCGTAGGCGCTCGATTGGTGTCATTCCGCCGATGCCGGTGTGGGGTCGGTGGTGATTGTAGTGATGCAGCCAGTGCTGGTAGGTTCCGGCGCGTTCGGCCTC
>NZ_MLCL01000020.1 GCF_001942625.1 Mycobacterium syngnathidarum | reverse complement strand
GCAGATCTCGTCCTTGCGGGCCTCCAGCCCGGCAACCGCCTGCTGCAATATCGCCTGGCGCTCGTGCGGAGTCAGCTTGGGCCACGGGCCGTCATCAAAGGCGCGGCGGGCGGCGCTTACCGCGGCTTCGACGTCGGCGGGGGACGCCAGCGGACACTGGCCTACCTTCTGTCCGGTGGCGGGCGAGATGACCTCGATCACCTGGTCAGTGGCAGGCTCGGTCCATACGCCGCCGATGAAGAGCTTGTCGTAATTCGTCATGAATCGCTGTCTCTTTCCTGATGTGTATCAACGAATCCGGTGAAGCCGGAGGGTTTATGTGGGCCTATGGGCCCGAACTCGAACAGTCCACTGCCGTGGTTCTCCACGCCGTTCTCGACCAGGCGGAACGTCGCGAGATTGTCGACGGGGCAGAGCAGTTTGAGCGTGG
>NZ_MLCL01000092.1 GCF_001942625.1 Mycobacterium syngnathidarum | reverse complement strand
CCAGCACGGGAGGTCAGGGACCTCGCCTCGGTCGATGGCGGTACGTAATGCATGGGCAGCCCGCGCCTATCCCTGGGCGGAGCGGTGATCTTGGGCGCCTCGACCAACGGCGCGTCCGCAGGCAGGCGGCCCTGAGCGCGCTTGTACGCCGACACGGCGCGTGGATGCAGGCGGATGTCGTCGGGCAATGGACTGAATGCCAACTGCACTGCTTTTCCGAACACTCGCAGGAGTACCTCATCGCCAGGGGTCCAGCGCATTCCGGCCTTCTCGCGCACCGAGGAACTGAACACCCCGGCGGCCACCCAGTTCTGAAATGCGCGGGCCGGTGCCCACATCTGCTGCCAGAGAAAGTCCGGTAGCAGTACGTACTTCGGTTTGGGGATCTGAATGTGGAAGATGTCCATCGTCGCGCGATTGATCTCCAGTTCT
>NZ_MLCL01000007.1 GCF_001942625.1 Mycobacterium syngnathidarum | reverse complement strand
GTCGACAACTGCCACAACTACTGAGCGACTCATGCATACGGTTGGTGTACGCACCACGCGGTTACATTGACGTCAAGTTTGAAAGAGGCAGAACGGGTGACCGGCCGGATCGATCATTACCCGGACGCCGTCCTGCGGCTGGAATTGCGCTGTCACTGCGCCGGCTTCGATGGCGTGCCGTTCAGCGGCATCTATGTCGGTGGTGGGTAGATCCATATGAACGGTGATGTGTTGTGTACCGGGGCTACTCGGCCATGTCGGTCTAATGAAATGCTTCTCGTACTCAATGTTGATCGTCGTCAAACCAGCCGCACCATCGGGGGCTCGCAGCTGAGCCCACCCCGCCTCTACTGATTCGCCGGGCCTGGGGCCCTCCGATGCGGTAACGGTCCATCCGAGAAGCCGCTGATAGAAAGCCGCCAGAGCCCGCGGATCCGGAGCGCTAATC
>NZ_MLCL01000044.1 GCF_001942625.1 Mycobacterium syngnathidarum | reverse complement strand
GGGAGCACCCAGCGGGTGTCATTGGGGACGACGGCGTACTCGGGCGAGTCCCAGTCGATGTCGATAAACGGATCGAAGTTCCGGTTCGTCGATCCGTGCGACAGGGTCTCCAGCACCTGGACGTACTTAGCGTCGCCACGCACTTCCTTCTTCGCGCGCAACTTCTCGCGGAGGGACATGCCTATCTCCTTTGATTAAGTAACGGACCTGCAAACTTTTACGTTCTGGGGCTACTTGAAAGTCTACAAGCTCTGGGCGAGTGTAAACAGGGCGGGAAGGCCCAATCTAGGTTTGGGACGAAACGTCCCATGTGACGTTCTCTGCGGGCTTTGTTTTGTGTGAGGCAGGTCTCAATGGGCCACCGTTTAGGCTGGTAGCCGTGGCTGAATTGACCATCCCCGCTGACCTCCTGCCCGCCGACGGACGTTTCGGCTGCGGCCCCTCCAAAG
>NZ_MLCL01000047.1 GCF_001942625.1 Mycobacterium syngnathidarum | reverse complement strand
CAACGGGATCGACAGCTACTTCCCGCAGGATGGCAACGGCGGCTACCGGGTCACCCAGTACGACCTGACGCTGCGTTTCGATCCGGAGACCACCGATGTGAACGGCACGATGGTGATCCGCGCGGCCGCCACCCAGAACCTGTCGAGCTTCAACCTGGACTTCTCGGATCTGGGAACGGTGACGGCCTCCGTGGACGGCCGGCCGGCCGCCACCGAATTCAGCGGCGAGCACGAGATGACTGTCACGCCGGACAAGGGCATCCGCACCGGAAGTTCCTTCACGACCACGGTCACGTACGCGTTCAACGAGCAACAGGAGGCCAAGGAACGTGGTCTCGGCGCGCTGGCGGGTTGGGTACGCAGCACCAGCGGTGGCTATGCCAAGGGCGGTGAACCCGAAGGTGCCGAGAACTGGTACCCGTCAAACAACACCCCGGTGAACAAAGCGCC
>NZ_MLCL01000014.1 GCF_001942625.1 Mycobacterium syngnathidarum | reverse complement strand
CTGACCCGACTGGCCGCATCGGTTCGGCGCCCGGCCGGAGATCCGGTATCAACGGCCGATGACATAGCGCCGCAGGAAGATTCGGAAGAGCGGCGTTCGGAGCTGCTGGCAGGCCTGGACGAACAGGTGACCCGGCCGGCCGCGCATCTGCTGCCCCTGCACCGCGGGGAGGACGGCAGCGGCTGGGAAAGCGCCGACTGGCAACTGCGTCGCGGCCGGATCGTGCTGACGGAAGGACGGTCTCCGGCAGGTCTGCGGCTCCCACTGGCCGCCGTCTCCTGGAAGCCGGCCCCACACCCGGCCGAGGCGGATCCGCTCAGCGCTGCAGCCGAATTCGATACGCAGCGATCCGGATCCGCGGCCGTCGTGCCCGCGGACGGTGTACCCACCACAGCCATGGTTGCCGAGATCCGCGACGGGCTGCTGTACCTGTTCCTGCCGCCCCTGGAGAGCCTCGACGATTTCGT
>NZ_MLCL01000008.1 GCF_001942625.1 Mycobacterium syngnathidarum | reverse complement strand
AGGCATATCGCAGCCTCCAACGTCCTTCATCGGCTCCCAGTGCCAAGGCATCCACCATGCGCCCTTAAACACTTACAACACAAAAACCAAAAAATGAGTTTCAAAAGAAATTGCACATCAACACACACCAACGCGACCGAAACCCGAAGGCCCCAGCCACACCCGATGCGTGCTAGATGCTCGCAACCACTATCCACAAATCAAACACCACACCCCACCACCAAAGCAGGGCAACAACACACCCCCCGCCCCCAACGGGACAGGACTGCGGGCCTGTTGTCTCAAAGCCCAATAGTGTGTTCGGCAGTTCCAAAAGTTTGTTGCGCACCAAGCCGGCGCCACTACAGCGCTCCGACTCCTCACGGCTCGGGTAAGACCCAATGTCTCAACCCTTTTCGTGGTGCTCCTTAGAAAGGAGGTGATCCAGCCGCACCTTCCGGTACGGCTACCTTGTTACGACTTCGTCCCAATCGCCGATCCCACCTTCGACGGCTCCCTCCACAAGGGTTAGGCCACCGG
>NZ_MLCL01000055.1 GCF_001942625.1 Mycobacterium syngnathidarum | reverse complement strand
GGGTATCTGCCCGGGTACGGCATCGTGCCCGCCGAGAGCGTGCGCAAGGTGGCGGCTACCGCCAAGATCAAACCCGTACCCTTGCCGGTGCCAGCCGAGCCCGGCGAGGCGGCCGAATCCGCCGAGCCTGCGGTGGCCGAGGATCCCGCCGGTGTGGGTGAGCCGCGGTATCGCCCCTCGGCGGCGCTGTCGGAGTTCATCCGGTGGCGTGATCTGACCTGCCGGTTCCCCGGCTGTGACGCCCCAGCCGAACGCTGCGACATCGACCACACCGCGCCCTGGCCGACCGGGCCGACGCATCCGTCGAACACCAAGCTGTACTGCCGGGCCCATCACCTGGTCAAAACTTTCGTCAAGGGCTGGACGGACCGTCAATACCCCGATGGCACAGTCGTTTTCACCTCCCCGACCGGGCACACCTACCTCACCGAACCCCACGGCGCCGCGATGTTCCCCACCCTGGCCCAACCCACCGGGAACCTGGACCTGCCCGCACCGCCGGCCGAGACTCCGGGGCGCGGGGCCAAGATGC
>NZ_MLCL01000056.1 GCF_001942625.1 Mycobacterium syngnathidarum | reverse complement strand
CCAGCGCACGCTCGAGATGCTGGATATCGCGTGCCAGCACCCGCAACATCGCATCGGAGGTTCCGGTCACCGTCGCGGCACTGACGACCTCGGGAATGTCGATCCACTGGCGGGTCTCCGGTGCGGTGGTGCAGCTGGGTCCGGCTAGCTCTCCGTACCGCGGGCAGTCGTCGCGCACATAGGTCCACGCCGGGCTGAACGACAGGATCAGGTTCAGGCCCAGGACCTGACGGCCGGGATCCCAGCCGTTCTCGAAAATCGCGTCCGACAGCACCTTGATGCGCGACGCGATCGGCACGAACTGGCCCGAATGCTGTGCCAGGACACCGACAACGGGCGTCAGGTGCGTACCGATGCCGATCATCTGGTCGATGTGGTTGTCGATGGCAGTCGATGCGGTGCCCGCGGTGTGCAGACCGGCCGAGAGCAGCCCCCGCACATCGGATTGCTTCTGGGCCAGGGTGCGCAGCGGCACCAGGGCGTTCTCCAGGTTGTCCAACAGTCGCGGTGAGGTGGTGCTGAGCGCCGCCGACACCTTCTCCA
>NZ_MLCL01000025.1 GCF_001942625.1 Mycobacterium syngnathidarum | reverse complement strand
AGGCATATCGCAGCCTCCAACGTCCTTCATCGGCTCCCAGTGCCAAGGCATCCACCATGCGCCCTTAAACACTTACAACACAAAAACCAAAAAATGAGTTTCAAAAGAAATTGCACATCAACACACAAAGCAACTGGCCCACACCACCCATACAGGCGGCGAGAGCCTCATCTCTTTGCGTGCTAGATGCTCGCAACCACTATCCACAAATCAAACACCACACCCCACCACCAAAGTGAGGCAACAACACGCCGACACCCGCAACCGGATGCCACCCCCCAAGAAAAGGGGCACGGGCCTGTTGTCTCAAAGCCCAATAGTGTGTCTGGCAGTTCCATCACGTTTGTTGCGCACCAAGCCGGCGCCACTACAGCGCTCCAGCTCCTCACGGCTACACCCCCACCAATTGGGAGTGTTTTTCGTGGTGCTCCTTAGAAAGGAGGTGATCCAGCCGCACCTTCCGGTACGGCTACCTTGTTACGACTTCGTCCCAATCGCCGATCCCACCTTCGACGGCTCCCTCCACAAGGGTTAGGCCACCGG
>NZ_MLCL01000093.1 GCF_001942625.1 Mycobacterium syngnathidarum | reverse complement strand
GCTGCTTCGCCACCGTCGCGATAACGGTCGGCCCATTTCTTGGCTGTGGCCACCGAACATTGGAACCGCTCAGCCGCGCGCCGCAAACTCCAGCCCTGATCAACAACCGCCTGCGCAAGCCGCAACCGCCCACGAGGAGTCAACGAAGCATTAGCGTGGACCATGAGGACCTCTCGGTAATCGGATGTGCGTGTTTGGTAACCACACCGATACCGGAGGTCCTCACCTACTTCCGCTCACCACGCCGTTCACAACCTGTCTGGGAGTTACACCTAGGGCGCGCAGGGAGGCGACGGCTACCCTTCGCCGCCGCTGTCGTCATCGCCGGCACCGTGATTCGGGTTGGTACAGATGGTGCCCTCACACGGCACATCCGACCCGTCCCCGTTCGGATTGGGCATCACCGCGCCACCGTTCTCCTCCGGATTGTCACCGGCACCATGGTTGGGGTTGGTGCAGATGGTCCCCTCACACGGCACCATCGAACCGTCACCGTTCGGGTTGGGCATCATCGGCACGGTGGTGGTGGCTTCGCCGGTCGTCTGCGGAGCTGCCGGCGCTGCCGGCGCGTGGCTCGACGACGTGGTCACCGGAGGAGCCTGGGGGCTGCTCGGGCCCTGCTGGCTGCTCTCGGTACCGCACGCGGCAGTGCTGAGCACGAGAGCCGCCGCGACAGGAAATATCTTGTGCAAACACTTCATGTCGGCCGACGGTATCAATTGACGCCGGTGTCGTCGGGACATTCTCCGATGTCCTACTGGAAATACCCATGGCACAGCGGCATTCGTCAGGCCCGGTGTCAACGCTGAGCCAGAAAAGCGGTTCCGTCAGCTAAGACCGGAACCGCTTCAGGACCGAATTGAGTTGTGGAGCCTAGGAGATTCGTTATCCCTAGGTCAGCCATTGGCGTACACCACGACCAGGACGAGTCATACGCGACCACTCCGTGGGCTGTCGTGGCCGGATTATCTACAGGAGTTCCGCGACGGGGCGTGACATGACAGCGCTGACGGCAGCCGTTCATCGCGGGCTCTCGTGGCTATGGCACGAAGTAGAAGGGCTCCCAGTAGCTCATTTCGGCGATGGCTACGACGCCGATCGTCCGGTTGAGTGGTTGCTTGTCTGGGCACCGCGCCTCAACGGTCATATCGAAGCGGTAGGTCGAGCTCTCGGTCGAAAGTCCAGGCACTTGCTGCCTGCCTTGCTCTCCTCGATCCTCGACCGACACCAGGTGGTATGCGCAGCCGGGTGCGGGCATGACCGCCTCCACTGTCTGCCGTTGTTCGGCCGATAGCACACCGTTGGGACGAAGAAGCGGAACCTGGTTCACCTCGCGGGTGTTCAACCCGGTGACCAGCCGCTCTGCCCACTCACGTTGTTTGTCGGGGCCATAATCACCCATCGACAAGCCGTCGCTGCTCGACGGCACGGTGCATGCCCACGCCACAGTGCCGACCACCGCTGCCGCGAGCACGGCCACGATCGCGGCAACGCCGCGGTGCGCGCTGAACCAGTCACTCATTCGGGTCATTCTCCTGGGTATCTCAGATGAACGAACTCGACCTGGGCAGGAGCACGGGTGTACTCCGCCGAATCTGGCATCCAGTCGCCGTGCGTCTTGACGCCGCCAGAGTGCTGGTTGATCACGTCGGTGGGCACCCCGTTGATCATCGTTTGACCTGTGTACACCGCCACGTGGTTAATCCCGCCGTCGGCGTCCTTGTAGTAGATCAGGTCGCCAGGAAGGCGACCGGCCCGGGACGGAGCTAACGGGTCGAGACCCTCGCGGCTCGGAGTAGCAACCACTCCCACGATTTCGCCTCGACCGGAATGCTGGGTGACGAAATTATGATTCTCCTTCGCCAGCGTCCAGGTTTTCGATGAGGTATTTCCCGGGAACACCAGTCCGTCGTTCTGGTAGTACCAATCGTCACTGTCTCCGCGACGCCAGTCGTCTATGCCGTTGCCCACATCACCGAACCCACCGGCCCGCATCACTTGTGATGCGAAGTTCGTGCAATCCAAATCCCCGCCCCCGAGAGATTCGTAGTCAGGGTTGAAGCCCTCGGCCCACTTCTCCGCATACTCCACTGCGGCACGACGACTCTCCGACAACGGTGGCCCCGGAAACAGTGGCGGGTTCTGCTTGAACTCGTTGCTCGCTAACTGGACCGGGCTGTCCGGCTCGGCGCCCTCGAATCGAATCCCCTCCAACTCGGAGGCCTTATCCTGTAGTTGCCTACCGCCGAACTCATCGGCCTGCACCAGCCGCTCGGCGAACCATCGGATATCCTCGGCGTGCTCGCGGGCCGCCTTGGTGCGCTCGGCCATCGTTGTGACATCTATCGGGCGAGTGTCACGCACCGCGAGGTCTTCACCGACTTTGAACCCGTTCGCCTCGGCCTCCGCGATCGCCTCCAATGCTTGGCGTTTGGCCGCGCGGATCCCGATCGACCGCAGCGTCTTTGGCATCCCCGTTCCACTCTGTCCTGATGATGTTGTCTCGGTGTTGGGCAAAGGCTTCGTCGGACTCTGCCGCCATCGCACGCCAACGTACTGCCGCATCAGTCAGATCGCGGGTATCCCACTCCTCGATCTCAGTCCGCGTCGGCAACCCGCCTGACGCGTCCGCAGCAAGGCTCGCACAGTCCCCGCAATACTGTCGGCGCTACCACCGTCGGTCTCGGCGTAGCGCTGGCCACCTTCCCGCAGGGCGGCGGTTTGCCCAGACATGCGCGCAGACTGGCGGCCGCGAACTGTTCTGATCGCCGTGTCCAGGGCCGCGATGCCAACACTGCTCGACCGCGAACCGGCCGATGTGCCCACAGCTGCGTCCGTCAACGTCGCCGCCGCAACATCCCCGCTGGCAGCGGCTGCGCGAAGGTCGCTCGTGTTCACGTTCAATTCGTTTGCCATGCCAATCCCCCAAGCGGCCAGATCTTGATGACTGGAGGTTACCGCAGCCTCGCCATAGGAGGACCGCGACCATCGGATCTGGCGGCTGGCTGCTCACCACAGGTGAAACGGTGTGTGGATGTCCTCGGCGGTCAGCGGATCGAGGGAGCGTGATCGGTGCTGTCAACTGTTGTGGGGTCGCAGAACATGCTTGGACACGAGTCCGCGGGCCTCACCCTGGACCGGTCCGGCCACCTCTACCCGTTCGACGTCGAGGCAGTCTGTATCGCATAAACAACATGCTGACCAGTGCGGTTACTCGCAGTTGTGGTCAAAATGTGGCCGCCAACAAGAAAAGCGGTTCCGTCAGCTAAGACCGGAACCGCTTTAGGACTGAATTGAGTTGTGGAGCCTAGGAGATTCGAACTCCTGACATCTGCCTTGCAAAGGCAGCGCTCTACCAACTGAGCTAAGGCCCCGAATCTGGCGGCGATGCTGGAATTTCCAGGTCGTGCCAAACTTCTTCACCGTGACGTGATCGCCAGACGATCACCGCGGCGGCTGCGATGCCGGCCAGAAGTATGAACCGCATGGCGCAACCTCTCGATGATCACCGGTTACACCGGGTGTCGTGGGCCTAGGAGGACTCGAACCTCCGACCTCTTCGTTATCAGCGAAGCGCTCTAACCGCCTGAGCTATAGGCCCGAAAATTGGGATCGACCGAGCGCAGAGATTACCGCACCCGGGCGCAGACTCCCAAATCAATCCCGGTCGGCCAGCGTGACCTCGACTCCGCCGACCAGGTCGGTGGTCAGGTTGTAGATGAACGCCCCGATCGTGGCCATCGCACACAGCACCACGATGTTCACCAGACCGATCAGCGCCGCCCCGCCGAATATCGTTCCACTGGACACCAATTCGCCCCCGGAGGCGCCGCTGGCGCTGGTCAGGAGGTCGCCGACGTTGCTGTTGAGCTTGCTCCACACACCCATGGCGCCGAGCACCAGGTACAGGAAAGCCACCGCGATCATCCAGACGAAGAACAGCACCACCGACAGCACCAGTGAGACCTTCAGCACAGTCCATGGATCGACCCGGCGGATCTGCATGCTGGCCCGGACCGGCCCCTGATGCGCGGTGCGGTTGGACACCTGGATCCGGGTGGTGGGGCTGTTGCTCGAAGATCTGGCCGCCGCAGCGTCGGAGGACGTTTTGCGCTGTGCCGGGCGCGGGGCCGGCCCGGACAGATCGGGAATCTCACTGGCGTAGGCCTCGGACCGGACGGGCTCGCTGCGCGGCGCAGATGCAGCGCCCTGGGCCGCCTGGCCCGCCTGGCCCGAAGACGACGGCCGGGCCGGGCGTGGTTGCTGCTCGGTCTCCTGGTTCTCCGAACCGGCGACGAAGCGCTGCAGCCGGGCTTCCACACCGGGGGAGTGGGCGTTCGGCGTGCGGGCACTCTCGTCGCGCGTCTCGGTTGCCGGGGGCGGCGTGGTCCTGGCGGTCCCGCGCTGCCACGGCGGCGCTTCACCGGTCTCGGTGATCTGCCCGCCGGCCGGTCGGGCCTGAACTCCGGCAGCCTTTCCGGTGGTCGACGCCCCTTCGGCCCCTGCAGCCCCGGAACCTGAGCCGTTGGAACTGCCGGACCGGTCGCCCGCCCGCGGGTTCGGTGAACTCACCTAACAGCTCCTTAGCTCAGGCCGAGGTCCGCGTCGGGCCTCGGCGACAGCGTCATTCCTCGTCGGACTCAACACCAACCGGGTCCGAGTCCTCCTCGGCGTTGCGCGCAATCGCAATCAGTGTGTCGCCCTCGCCCAGGTTCATCAAGCGGACACCCTTGGTCTGACGTCCAGCCTTGCGAACCTGACGTGCAGCGGTCCGGATCACGCCGCCACCGGAGGTGATGGCGTAAAGCTCCGTCTCGTCGTCGACAATCAGCGCTCCGACCAGACTGCCACGTTTGCGGTCGTACTGGATCGTCAGGATGCCCTTGCCGCCGCGGCCCTGGGCCGAGTACTCCTCGATGGCGGTGCGTTTGGCGTAGCCGCCGGACGTCGCGACCAGCAGATATGTGTCCGGTTGGACCACGTTGAGCGACAGCAGCCGATCGTCCTCGTTGAACCGCATGCCCTGTACACCGGAGGTGGCCCGGCCCATCGGCCGCAGTGCCTCATCGGTTGCCGAGAACCGGATCGACTGACCGTTGGCACTGACCAGCAGCAGGTCGTCGTCGGACGAGCACAGCACCGCACCGACCAGCTCGTCGCCGTCACGCAGGTTGATGGCCACGATGCCGCCGGAGCGGTTCGAATCGAAGTCGACCAGCTTGGACTTCTTCACCAGACCGTTGCGGGTGGCCAGCACCAGATACGGCGCATCCTCGTAGCCCTTGATCTGGATGACCTGGGCGATGCGCTCCTCGGGCTGGAAGGCCAGCAGGTTCGCCACGTGCTGGCCGCGCGCGGTGCGCGAGGCTTCCGGCAGGTCGTAGGCCTTCGCCCGGTACACGCGGCCCTGGGTGGTGAAGAACAGGATCCAGTCGTGCGTCGAGCACACGAAGAAGTGGTTGACGATGTCATCGGCCTTCAGCCCCGCACCCTGTACGCCCTTACCGCCACGCTTCTGGCTGCGGTACAGGTCGGTCTTGGTGCGCTTGGCGTACCCCGTCTCGGTGATGGTGACGACGACGTCTTCGCGGGCGATCAGATCTTCGTCGCTGACGTCGCCGTCGGCGGGAACGATCCGGGTCCGCCGGTCATCGCCGTGCTTCTCGACGATCTCGGCCAGCTCGTCGCGTACGATCGCGCGCTGCCGTTCCGGTTTGGCCAGGATGTCCTCGAGGTCGGCGATCTCGGCCTCGATCTTGGCCAGATCGTCGATGATCTTCTGACGTTCCAGGGCGGCCAACCGGCGCAGCTGCATGTCGAGGATGGCCTGGGCCTGGATCTCGTCGATGTCGAGCAGCTCGATCAAACCGGCGCGGGCGATATCGACCGTTTGCGAGGCGCGGATCAGGGCGATCACTTCGTCGAGGGCGTCGAGCGCCTTGACCAGACCGCGCAGGATATGGGCCCGCTCGTTGGCCTTGCGCAGCCGGTATCGGGTCCGCCGGATGATGACGTCGAGTTGGTGTGCGACGTAGTACCGGATCATCTGGTCCAGGCGCAGCGTGCGGGGCACTCCGTCGACGATCGACAGCATGTTCGCGCCGAACGAGGTCTGTAGCTGGGTGTGCTTGTAGAGGTTGTTGAGCACGACCTTGGCGACGGCGTCGCGCTTGAGCTCCACCACGATTCTCAGGCCCACGCGGTCACTGGACTGGTCCTCGATGTTGGAGATACCGCCCAGCTTGCCGTCGCGCACCTGCTCGGCGATCGAGGTGATGAAGTTGTCGTGGTTGACCTGGTAGGGCAGCTCGGTGATGACGATGCCGGTACGGCCGCGGCTGTCCTCTTCGATCTCCACCACACCGCGCATCCGGATCGAACCGCGACCCGTCGTGTAGGCGTCCTGGATGCCCTGCGATCCGACGATCAAGCCACTGGTGGGGAAGTCCGGGCCCTTGACCCGTTCGCACACCGCGGCGAGGGTGGCCTCCTCATCGGCCTCGTGGTTCTCCAGGCACCAGTACACCGCCTCGGCCAACTCCCGCAGGTTGTGCGGCGGGATGTTGGTGGCCATACCGACGGCGATACCGCCGGAGCCATTGGCGAGCAGGTTGGGGAACCGGCTCGGCAGTACTGTCGGCTCTTGCACACGGCCGTCGTAGTTCGGAATGAAATCGACTGTCTCCTCGTCGATTTCACGCAACATCTCCATCGCCAGCGGGGTCAGCCTGGCTTCGGTGTTGTGACTGACGAACCCGTTGGTGATGAACGCATGGTCGTCGGTGTCGACGCGCAGACTGTACACAGGCTGCACCCCGGCGTCGGTCACCGACTCAACCTGGGCGAAGTAGAACCGTCCGTCGGTCAGGTCCGTAGCGACCGCACGAACGTCCTGATCCGCGATGTGACTGAGAATCTCAGTGCCGTTGCGGCGCCACCGGTCTAGCCGATCGATGTTGTGCTTGCGCAGCCATTCCCGGTCCATCCAGCCGCCACCACCATGAGTGCGGATGAATTCGGCCAAGCCCGGCACATGGTCACCGTCGAGTCCTTTGGCCGTGGCAGGGAGCGCCGACAGAATCTGGTTCAGCTTGGTCTGCTTCGCGCCACCGAAGCCGACTTGCGCGGCGAACAGTTCCGCCTGAGCACGGTTGGTGATGACGACCTTGTACTCGCCGACCGCGTGTCGGTAGCGGCGCGAAACCACACCAAGCTCCAGCAACATCTGCTGAACGTCGACTGCCAGCTGCGCACTCCGAGTGGAGTATGAAACCTGAATAGCGTTGCGCGGCAACGACGAACATGAGCCATCACCTTCGAACAATGCCTGCAAGAACACGCGCTTGACCGCTGCCGGGGCACGCCACATCCATTCCGGCACGGCCTTGTCGGCAGACCGTTGACCGACCAAATCGCCAAGGCGCGAAGCCTTCAACGCGTGCAGATTGTGAACATCGAGCTCGTGCAGCCACGATCCCGACGAAATGGTCCGCGTCGATACATACCGCTGGCCGCCTACAACTGCGTCATACGCCTCCACGACCATGTCGAAGAAATCGCGATCAAGATTGTTGAACCCCGCTCGGTTCTCGGACACGAAACCTTCGCTGATGAAGGCGCCCAGTAGTAATGCTTCCAGGGTCTCGTGCCAATCTGCGGGCCCGAACTCAGCCGGCTGCGTGCGCTGAATCGCGACCCTGTCGCCCGGTCGGATTTCTTCGATCAACTTCCACAGAAGCGTGGGAACACCCGCGACATCGACCAGACACAGGAGAGGGTGGTTCTCGGTACCCGTGACCGTATAACCCTCATCCGTCTTGACGGCGTAGGTCTGGTGCTCACCGGAATGGAACAGTCGATCGGCAACAACAGGGTTGCCGTGGCGGTCCTGGACCTTGAGTTCGATGACGTTGTCGGATTGCGGACGAGCATTCGGCACGATATCGGCAATTCGTACCGAGTGACCGAAGGGGAGGCGCACCAGCGCGTCGCCGGTCACGCAATAACGCATCGCGGCCGCGGGATCGTTACCCGGCGAACCGAAGTTGCCCTGGCCGTCGACCAGTGGGTAGCGCAGTGACCACGGCTGGGCCATCCGGACCAGGGTGTCGTAGATCGACGCATCACCGTGCGGGTGGTAGTTACCCATCGTCTCGGCCACCGAGCGCGCCGACTTGGCGTGGCTGCGATCGGGACGGAAGCCTGAGTCGTACATCGCGTAGAGCACGCGGCGGTGCACGGGCTTGAGGCCGTCGCGCACCTCCGGCAACGCACGACCCACGATCACGCTCATCGCGTAATCGATGTAGCTGCGCTGCATTTCGTGTTGAATGTCGACCGGTTCGATGCGGTCGGAGGCTCCGTCGCCGGGTGGCAACGTGGTGTCAGTCATGGATTCCTCGCTCGTCGGCTCGGCTTGATGAGGTCAAAGGACTTGGCCGCGTGGCGGCTAAACATCCAGGAAGCGAACGTCTTTGGCGTTGCGGGTGATAAAGCTGCGGCGCGCTTCGACGTCTTCGCCCATCAGGATGGAGAACAACTCGTCGGCGGCGGCCGCATCGTCAAGCGTCACTTGACGCAACACCCGCACTGTCGGGTCCATGGTGGTTTCCCACAGTTCCTTGGCATCCATCTCGCCCAGACCCTTGTAGCGCTGGATACCGTCATCGACGTTGATCCGCTTGCCGGCCGCCCGGCCGGCCTCCAACAAACCGTCACGCTCGCGGTCGGAGTAGGCGAACTCCGGCTCCTGACGCTGCCACTTGAGCTTGTACAGCGGCGGCTGGGCCAAGAAGATGTGGCCGTGCTCGACAAGCGGTTTCATGAATCGGAACAGCAGCGTCAGCAGCAGCGTGGAGATGTGCTGACCGTCCACGTCGGCGTCGGCCATCAACACGATCTTGTGATAGCGCAGCTTGGAGATGTCGAACTCGTCGTGGATGCCGGTGCCCAGCGCGGTGATGATGGCCTGGACTTCGGTGTTCTTCAAAACCCGGTCGATACGGGCCTTTTCGACGTTGATGATCTTGCCGCGAAGCGGCAGGATCGCCTGGAACATCGAGTCGCGACCGCTCTTGGCCGAGCCACCGGCCGAGTCACCCTCCACCACATACAGTTCGGACTTCGTCGGGTCTGTCGAGCGGCAATCGGCCAGCTTGCCCGGCAGACCGCCGATATCGGTGGCACTCTTGCGGCGCACCAGCTCACGGGCCTTGCGGGCCGCGATACGCGCCTGTGCTGACGAAACCGCTTTGTTCACCACGGTTTTCGCCTCGGCGGGATTGGCCTCGAACCAGTGGGTGAGCTGCTCGTTGCAGATCTTCTGCACGAACGACTTGACCTCGGTGTTGCCCAGCTTGGTCTTGGTCTGCCCCTCGAACTGAGGTTGCGCCACCTTCACCGAGATCACCGCCGCCAAACCCTCGCGGATGTCGTCACCGGTGAGGTTGGGATCCTTGTCCTTGAGCAGCTTCTTATCCTTGGCGTACCTGTTCACCACACTCGTCAACGCCGCACGGAAACCCTCTTCATGGGTACCACCCTCATGGGTGTTGATGGTGTTGGCGAAGGTGTGCACCGACTCGGAGTAACCGGCATTCCACTGCATCGCGATCTCGACCTCGTGGCCCGGACCCTTGCCGTCGAAGTCGATGACACTGGGCTGGATCGCCGTCTTGGTGCGGTTGATGTGCTTGACGAAGTCGACCAGGCCGCCGGGGTAATGGAAGGTCCGGTGCTTCACCTTGTGAGGTGCGGCGGCCTCGGCCGCCGATTCCTCCGCGGTCTTGGGCGCTGCGGCGGTGTCGGCGACCACCTCGTCGACGACCTCCTCCTGGGTGACCCGCTCATCGGTGAGCTCGATGGTCAGGCCCTTGTTGAGGAACGCCATCTCCTGCAGCCGCCGGGCGATGGTCTCGAAGTCGTACACCGTGGTTTCGAACACGTCCGGATCGGCCCAGAACCGGATCGTGGTGCCGGTGTCCTTGGCCTTCTCACCCTTGCGCAGGGTTCCGGGGACCGAGTTGTCGTAAGTCTGGAACCACTCGTATCCGTCGGTGCGGACGTCGGCCTCCAGCCGGGTGGACAGCGCGTTGACCACCGAGACGCCGACACCGTGCAGGCCGCCGGACACCTGGTAGGCGCCCTCCTCGAACTTGCCGCCGGCGTGCAGAACAGTCATCACCACGTCGATCGTCGGGATGCCGGTGGCGTGCATGGCGACCGGGATGCCGCGCCCGTCGTCGGAAACCTGGACTCCGCCGTCCTCGAGGATGCGCACATCCACTTTCGTCGCGAAGCCGGCCATCGCCTCGTCTACCGCGTTGTCGACGACCTCCCACACCAGGTGGTGCAGGCCACGTTCACCGGTGGAACCGATATACATGCCGGGGCGTTTACGAACGGCTTCGAGGCCTTCCAGCACTTTGATCGAGTCGGCACCGTACTGATTCTGGGCAGCCACGTCGGACGCGTCTCCTTGGGGTTCGCGGGAGGCGGTTGCGTCACCGCCCTGCAGATCTCGCCACAGTCTACCGGTCGACACGGACCGGGCCGACTCTGTAGCGGCGTTTTCACCTACCTAACTGCGCCGTGCGCGGAATTTCTCGCCCCTTGGTGCCTCCCGACGCTTCAGAAGTTCCATTTCGAGCGTCTCGGCGTTCTGAGCGCAGCACTAGCCGTAAGTGTCGCGGGGCCCGCGGCCGGCGACGTGATATCGGCCCTTGCGCCACGATGGGCCGACCGGGCCGACGATCTTCAACGAGGTCACCACACCATCGCCGACCGCGGCGGCGATCTTGGCCAGCAGCTGGGACTGCACCATCCGCAGCTGCGTGGCCCACGCGGTGGATTCCGCCGAGACGGTCAGCACTCCCTCGTTCAGGGCGGTCGGGTTGGCATGGTCGGCGATCTGGTCGCCCACTACGGCCCGCCACCGGCCGAACACCGAGCCCTCGGCGACCCGCGAGGACCAGCCCCGCAGCTTCGCCAGGTCCTGGGTCGCCGCGCCCAGCGGTTGCGGATCGCGGACGTCGGGGCCCGGACCCGACCAGCTGCGGCGCCGCCCGGTATTGCCTGCCGTCCGCCGTACCGGGGCGCGGCGGCCGCGGCCGACGTCCTTGCCTTGGCTGCGCGCCGCGCCCCGTGCCTCCTCGAGGGTCCGCCGCACCAGATCCATGCCGCGCATGCGCGCGGCGTCTTCGGGGGAGACCGCCGGCTCTGGGGTCTGACCGGAATCGTCTGCCATGACTACACCACCGATATCCGTCCCTGGTCGCCCTCGGTCATCTTGATCTCGATGCGGTTGGCCACCCAATCCTGCGGGATGTCCTCGCTGACCGCCGCGGTGACCAGAACCTGCTCGGCTTCACCGGCCACCGCCGCCAGGGCCTGCCGGCGGGCGGTGTCGAGCTCGGCGAAGACATCGTCGAGCAACAAGACCGGATCGACGCCGTCGGACCGGAGCAATTCGTAGGCGCCCAGCCGTAGCGAAAGTGCCATCGACCACGATTCGCCATGGCTGGCAAAGCCTTTCGCAGGCTGATCGCCGAGCCAGAGCTCGAGATCGTCGCGATGGGGGCCCACCAGACAAACCCCGCGATCCAGCTCGGCGTCGCGGCGGCGGGCCAATGCGTCCAGCAGCGCGGCCTCGTAGAACTCCACCGGCTCGGGACCCGGGGCGTTCTCGATCGCCTCCACACTGCTGCGGTACCGGATGGCCGCCGGCCGGCTCGAGGGCGCCAACAATTGGTACGCCTTCTGCACCTCGGGATGCAGTTGCTCGACGAGCGCGATGCGGGCGGCGATCAGCGCCGCACCGTGCGCGGCCAGGTGCCCGTCCCACACATCGAGGGTGCCGAGCACGCTGCGATCACCCCGATAACGTGCTCCCGCAGCGGTTTTCAACAGCGCGGTGCGCTGGCGCACCACCTTGTCATAATCCGCCCGGACACCGGCGATAGCCGGACGACGGGTGGTGGCCAACTCGTCGAGATAACGCCGGCGCTCACCCGGATCGCCCCGCACCAGCGCAAGATCCTCCGGGCTGAACAACACTCCCCGTAAAACACCGAGGATCTCGCGCGGTGAGCGAACCGGTGACCGGTTCAGCCGGGCCTTGTTGGCCCGGCCGCTGGTGATCTCGAGATCGACCGCCAGCTCCCGCCCCTCGTTGACCACGATGCTCGAGACGATGGCGCGGGGTGCGCCGGCCCGGATCAGCGGTGCGTCCGAGGCCACCCGATGGGAGCTCAGCGTCGCGCAATACCACAGTGCCTCAACAAGATTCGTCTTTCCGAATCCATTCGATCCGACGAAGACCGTGCGGCCGGGCTCCAGCTCGAGCTCGACATGTGCCCAGGACCGGTAGTCGGTCAGTCCCAGGTGACGGACATACATCGGAAATCGCGCCTAACCGGACTCGCTGATCCGGTGCACCGCGTGGCCACCGAACTGGTTGCGCAACGCCGACACGGCTTTCATGGTGGGGGAGTCCTCTTGTCTCGAGGCGAACCGGGCGAACAACGACGCGGCGATCACCGGCATCGGCACCCGGTGGCTGATCGCCTCCTCCACCGTCCAGCGGCCTTCGCCGGAATCCTCGGTGTACCCGCTGATCGCGGCGAAACCCGGATCCTCCTTGAGCGCCTTGGCCAGCAGCTGCTGCAACCAGGACCGCACCACGGTGCCGTTGGTCCAGGCCTGGATCACCGCCTGCGGATCTGCGATGAGTTCCTCGGCGGCCAACAGCTCATACCCCTCGGCATAGGCGTGCATCAGCCCGTATTCGATGCCGTTGTGCACCATCTTGGCGTAGTGCCCCGCGCCAACCGGGCCGGCGTGGACGAATCCGTCGGCCGCGTCACCGGCGGGACGCAACGTGTCGAAGATCGGCATGGCTCGAGCGACATCGGCGTCACTGCCACCGACCATCAAGCCGTAGCCCTCGTGCAAACCCCAGACTCCGCCCGAAACTCCAGCGTCGATGAAGTTGATGCCCTTGTCGCCCAACAACTTTGCATGCGGACCATCTTCGGTGTACCTCGAGTTGCCGCCGTCGATCACCTGATCGCCGGGAGCCAGCACGTCGGCGAGCTCGCCGATGGTCTGGTGCGTCACCGTGCCTGACGGCACCATTACCCACACCACCCGTGGTGCCTCGAGCGCAGCCGCCAGATCAGCCAGGCTGGCCACGTCGCTCACTTCCGGTCGCGGGTCGTAACCCACGACCTCATGGCCCCCGGCGCGCAGGCGCTCGCGCATGTTGAAGCCCATCTTGCCCAGGCCGACCAACCCCAGTTGCATGTGCGCCCTCTCTCGCCAGCGCCGATCAGCCGGGAAGGCGGACCGGCATCAACAGGTAGACGTAATCGGTTTTGGCGGCCGGGAACGGACCCGACCCACCACCGGTACCACCATCCTCGCCCGTCGGGCGCAACACTGCCGGACGACTCGGCGTGGTGAAACCGAAAGTCACGCGGTCCGAATGCAACGAGCTCAGCCCGTCGGTCAGGTAGGTGGGATTGAACGCGATGGTCAGCGGATCCCCGGCGAACTCCACCGGCAGATCTTCCTCGGCCCGGCCCACGTCATCGGCACCCGCCGACAGCCGCAGCACGTCATCACCGAACTCCATCCGGATCTGGGCGCCCCGATCGGCAACCAGCGCCACACGCTTGATCGCCTCGGTCAGCTCGGCGACGCCGATGGTGGCCACCGCAGTGTGCTCGGACGGCAGCAGCTGGCGGAACTTCGGGAACTCCGCATCGAGCAGACGTGTGGTGCTGCGCTTGCCGTTACTGCGGATACCGAGCAGACCGTCCTTGCCGACCGCGGCCCCCGAACCCAACGACAGGTGCACCTGGTTGCCGTCGGTGCCGGCCTTGGCCGCCTCGGCCAGCGTCTTCGCCGGCACCAGCACGGCCGCTTCGACATCGGTGGCGCTCGTTTCCCAGGTCAGCTCACGCACCGCGAGCCGGAAGCGGTCCGTGGCGGCCAAAACCACTGATTCACCGGAGATCTCGACCCGGATACCGGTCAGCATGGGCAGGGTGTCGTCGCGGCCGGCAGCCACGGCCACCTGGCCGATCGCCTCGGCGAACAGATCCGATGACACCACGCCGGTCTCTTCGGGCAGGGTCGGCAGCGCGGGGTAGTCCTCGACCGCCAGGGTGGGCAGCGAGAACCGGGCGCTGCCACAGGTCAATGCCACCCGGGTGCCCTCGACGCTGAGCTCGACAGGCTTGGCGGGCAGGGCCTTGGTGATGTCCGACAACAACCGACCCGACACCAAAACGCTTCCGGGAGAAGCAATTTCAGCGCTGACCCGCACCTCGGCGGATACTTCGTAGTCGAAGCCGGAGATGGTCAGGCCATCATCGGTGCCGGTCAGCAGGACGCCGGCCAGCACCGGGATGGTGGGCCGGGTCGGCAGATTGCGGGCCACCCAGGCCACCGCGTCCGCGAAGTCCTCACGCACCACGCGGAACTTCAAGTCGGTCAGCCCAGCCGTCGTCGTCGCCACGTGCTATGCGCCCCTTCGATGATCCCCATAACGAGCTCTACCTGCGTCTTCCGAAAACCGCACCACGCAGCATGACGCTGAATGACAAAGCTGGAAACCGCTGTCGATGAACCACCGTAGAGCTTTCCGCACCAACTTGAAAGCTAATCGATCGGGGTGACATCGGGACCGGCTCGTGCCTCGAGGGGCCCGCTCGGACGTACGGTCCATGCGGTGTCCCCAAGCCCCTTCTTCTAGAAGGAATTCTTAGAAGATATTTGAGTAACAGTATTAGGGCCTGTGAAAACTGGGGATGAAGGGGTGTTTGCCCAGCACCGCCGGTGTGTCGACATGTGAGTCCACTGTGGAGTCCGGTGGATGGACGGGCGCTCGAGTGTGGACAGACACGGGCGTGTGGATGATTTTGTCATTCATCCCGTGGTTTGCCCGCAGGTTGTGCACAGCGGTATCCACAGCGGTGGGCTGTGACTTGTGGTGCGCAAAGAGGCAGAAGTTGTTACAAGATTTTTCGCCGGACGGCCCCGTTGAGACCACGATGTGAGACGGCGACGGCCCCGCCGACGGCAGGGTTGAACCCCGCGGGCCCGACGGCAGGGACAGACGTTGTGGGACAGCGCGCGATTCAGCGCTTGGCGCGCTGGCGGATCCGCGTGGTGAGTTCCTTCACGTGGTCGAAAACCTCGCGGCGCTCGGCCATCTCGCCACGGATCTTCTTCTCCGCATACATGACGGTGGTGTGATCACGGCCGAAGGCTTGGCCGATCTTGGGCAGGGACAGATCGGTGAGTTCACGGCACAGGTACATGGCGATCTGCCGGGACTGCGCCAATGCCCGGGTCTTGCCGGGGCCGCGCAATTCCTCCACCGTGGTCTCGAAGTACTCGGCGGTGGCGGCCATGATCGCCGCCGTGCTGATCTGCATGGTCGTGGCGTCGGCGATGAGATCGCGCAACACGACCTCGGCCAGAGCCTTGTCGATCCTGGTCTTGTTCAGCGAGGCGAAGGCGGTGACCCTGATCAGCGCACCCTCGAGCTCGCGAATGTTGCGCTCGATGCTGCTGGCGATCAGCTCGAGTACGTCACCGGGTACATCGAGGCGATCCATCTGCGCCTTCTTACGCAGGATCGCGATGCGCGTTTCGAGCTCCGGCGGCTGCACATCGGTGATCAGGCCCCACTCGAAGCGGGTCCGCAGTCGGTCCTCGAGGGTGGCCAGCTGCTTGGGCGGGCGGTCCGAGGAGATGACGATCTGCTTGTTGGCGTTGTGCAGGGTGTTGAAGGTATGGAAGAACTCCTCCTGGATACCTTCCTTGCCTTCGATGAACTGGATGTCGTCCACCAGCAGGATGTCGATGTCGCGGTAGCTCCGCTTGAACGACGCTTTACGGTCGTCGCGCAATGAGTTGATGAAGTCGTTCGTGAATTCCTCTGTGGAGACGTACTTCACGCGCATGCCGGGGAAGAGACGTTGCGCATAGTTCCCGGCCGCGTGCAGCAGATGCGTCTTGCCGAGACCGGACTCGCCCCAGATGAACAACGGGTTGTACGCCCGCGCGGGTGCCTCGGCGATGGCAAGGGTGGCGGCGTGGGCGAAGCGGTTCGAGGCCCCGATGACGAACGTGTCGAAGGTATAGCGGCGGTTGAGGTTGACCGCGTTGTCGTCGCTGACGGTCGAGTCACGCTGCGGGCTGCTGAAGTAGGTCGGCCAGGTTTCCTCGGCACTGACCTTGGCCGCGCGGTCGTCGTCGATCTCGTCGGTGTCGGCGGCCGGCTCGGGAGACGTGGTGTCAGCGGTCTCGTCGGAATCGGCCGGTGTCTCGGCCGCGGAATCCTGGGGTTCCTCAGAGGGCGTGGCGATGCGCACGCCTAGCTCGACTCGCTGGCCCAGTTTGCGGCTGAGCGCGTTGATGATGGGCTCGCGGAGGTGACGCTCGATCTCGTTCTGGACGAACGTGGTGGGGACCGACAGCAGAGCAAACCCCTCGGCGATCACGAGTGGTTCCACCAGCTTGAGCCACGCCCTTTGCTGAGGGGTCAGCTGGGGTGCGGCGGTGTCACCTGAGAGGCCCGATTCCGGGGCACGGTCACCGTTGAGTTCGGCGACGACGCTGTCCCAGACGGCGACGAATGGTGGGTCGGGGTCCGCTGTCAACGACCGTTTCCCCCTTTGAGGTGCATCGAGGTCGACCCGGTGACGACCAAAAAGAACGATGACGAACTGTCCACATATTTATCCACAGCTTGTGGAGAAAGGACAGTCGTCGTCGCTCTGTTGTCTCTGCGTGAGAGCGTCGTGGGCCGGGTTCGTCACATGCTGTGAGGCTTGCGGCGGAGCGACGCCCTCATCTTATTGTCCGGGGCCGATCCAGGCTCAGAACGGCATTGCCAGAAGCTAACAGTTTTCTCTCGATGTGCCAACAGTTCTGCAACATCGGATACCGATGATTCTGGCGGTTCGGCGCAGGTTTGACCGAGGGAAATCTCATCAGTACCCTCGAGCAGTCGCCCGCACGTGGCGATACGGCTGCGCCCGGGATGTTCCGGAGAACGCGCCGGTTAGTAAAGCACGACGGACGAGCTTAAACCGAGCTTGCACGGTGACCGTGTTCTTGGCGACATTTCGGTGTCGGTGAGAGCGGGCACCAAACGGAACAAGGAGAGATTGCCGTGGCCAAGGGCAAGCGGACCTACCAGCCCAACAACCGCCGCCGTGCGCGCGTGCATGGGTTCCGGCTGCGGATGCGCACCCGCGCCGGCCGCGCCATCGTCGCCAACCGTCGTAGCAAGGGCCGTCGCGCACTCACTGCGTGATACTGCGGCTCGCAGGCAGGATCTAGCGCGGTGCTTCCGGCTCGAAACCGGATGAGGCGGTCCGCGGAGTTCAGTGCCACCGTCAGTCGTGGCGTACGTGCGGTTCAACCAGACGTTGTCGTACACGCGCTACACGAAGGGACGGACGCTACCGGCCCGCGGGTCGGTCTCATCGTGTCCAAAGCCGTCGGGAACGCCGTGCAACGTCACCAGGTGTCCCGGCGGCTGCGTCATGTGGCCCGCACCGTGATACCCGAACTGGACGCCACCGACCTCGTGGTGATCCGAGCCCGCGCGGGCAGCAGCCACGTGCCGTCGTCGCGGTTGGAACAGCAGTTGCATCGCGCTCTCGAGCGCCTTGAGGCGCGGCGCAGGACGTCGCCATGATCCGCAGAGCGGGTGCCGGTGCTGCCCGCGGCGCGATCTTCCTGATTCAGCTCTACCGTCACACCATCTCTCCGCTGCGACTGCCGTCGTGTCGATTCATGCCGACCTGCAGCCAGTACGCGGTCGACGCCCTCACCGAATACGGCTTGGTTCGCGGTACGTGGTTGACGGTGATCCGACTGCTGAAATGCGGACCGTGGCACCCGGGCGGATGGGACCCCATCCCGGACCGGTGCCCGCACGATCATGAATCCTGCACGTCTGATGAGAGCGTGTCCGGCGAGATAGCCGCAGAAAACCTGGTCTGGGAAACCCCAGAGAACCGAGGGGAGAGCAAGTCGCGTGTTTAATTGGTTCAGCCTGGACATCATTTACTACCCGGTGTCGGCGATTATGTGGGTTTGGTACAAGGCGTTCGCCTTCCTGCTGGGCCCGTCGAACTTCTTCGCCTGGGCACTGTCGGTGATGTTCCTGGTCTTCAGCCTGCGCGCGATCCTCTATAAGCCCTTCGTCAAGCAGATCCGCACCACGCGGCAGATGCAGGAATTGCAGCCGCAGATCAAGGCGCTGCAGAAGAAGTACGGCAAGGACCGCCAGCGCATGGCGCTGGAAATGCAGAAGCTGCAACGCGAGCACGGGTTCAACCCGATCCTGGGCTGCCTGCCGATGCTGGCGCAGGTGCCGGTTTTCCTGGGCTTGTTTCACGTTTTGCGGTCGTTCAACCGCACTCAGAGCGGAATCGGTCAGCTAGGACTCTCAGTCGAAGAGAACGCGTCACTGGGCAACTATGTGTTCAGCGCGACTGACGTCGGGCACTTCCTGGATGCGAACCTGTTCGGTGCCCCGCTCGGCGCGACCATGATTCAGCAACATGGCCTCGAGGCGTTTACCGAATTCAATCGATTGGCCGTGATCGCGGTCGGTGTGCCGATCATGATCCTGGCGGGCATCGCCACCCACTTCAACAGCCGGGCCTCGGTGGCGCGTCAGAGTGTGGAGGCCGCCGCCAACCCGCAGACCGCGATGATGAACAAGCTGGCGCTCTACGTGTTCCCCCTCGGCGTCGTTGTCGGTGGGCCGTTCCTGCCGCTGGCCGTGATCATGTACTGGCTCGCCAACAACATCTGGACTTACGGCCAGCAGCACTACGTGTTCGGGATGATCGAGAAAGAAGAAGAAGCCAAGAAGGCCGAGGCGCTCGAACGGCGATCTGCGAACGCGCCGGCCCCCGGGGCGAAGCCCAATCGGGCCCGTAAGGCCGACGCTGGGACACCGGCGGAGACCGGCGAGGCGACCGGTACCGAGGCGGCTGCTGACGCGACGCAGACGGAGAACAAGAGCGATACGGCCAGTGGATCGGGAGGGCAGAGCGTGAGTCGCACACCCAAGCCCGGTGCACGCCCGAAGAAGCGGAAACGGTGACCAGTTCACACACTGGCTACAAGTAGGGAGAAGACCGATATGACGGACGCACAGACGACCGAGCCCGACGCCGAGTTGGAGGAGGCCTCACAGCCCGCGGCCAAGAGCGAGGACGACCTGGAGGAGCGACTGGTCGCCGAAGGCGAGATCGCCGGCGACTACCTCGAGGAGCTGCTCGATCTGCTGGACTTCGATGGCGACATCGATCTCGACGTCGAGGGGGACCGCGCCGTGGTGAGCATCGACGGCGGGGGCGATCTGAGCAAGCTGGTCGGACGCAAGGGCGAGGTGCTCGATGCGCTTCAGGAACTGACCCGACTGGCCGTGCACCAGAAGACCGGTGAACGCAGCCGGCTGATGCTGGACATCGCCCGGTGGCGCCGTCGCCGTCGCGATGAGCTCGCGGCACTGGGCGATAAGGTGGCCCGTCGTGTGCTCGAGTCGGGCGAACGTGAAGAGTTGGCCCCGATGACACCGTTCGAGCGCAAGATCGTTCACGATGCGGTCGCGGCAGTCGATGGCGTCCGCAGCGAGAGCGAGGGCGTGGAGCCGTCGCGCCGCGTCGTTGTTCTGCTGGGCTGAGTTTTAGTTACAAAGGTGTAGTTCGTTTGCGGCGACGGTGCCGTAGGGAGTGCGGAGGATGTTTCACGTGAAACATGGACCGGTCCCCGCGGCACCGGACGCCGCGGCGGGGGTCTTCGGGGATCGCCTGGAGACCGCCGAAAGGTACGCGGCAATTCTGGCCGGTGCCGGTGTCGAGTGGGGTCTGATCGGTCCGCGCGAAATGGATCGGCTCTGGGATCGACACATTCTCAACAGCTCGGCTCTCGGAGAGCTCCTGGCTCCCGATGAGCGCGTCGCCGATATCGGTAGCGGCGCCGGCCTCCCGGGTATCCCGTTGGCAATGGCGCGCCCCGACATCCACGTCACGTTGATCGAGCCCCTCCTGCGTCGCAGCGAGTTCTTGCGCGAGGCGGTCGAAGAGTTGGGCCTCGAGGTGACAGTGGTACGTGGTCGGGCAGAAGACGCTGAGGTTCGTAAATCCGTCGGCGAGATGGATGTGGTGACTTCGCGCGCGGTCGCTTCGTTGGACAAGTTGACGCGGTGGAGCATGCCGCTGCTTCGCGTGGACGGACGGATGCTCGCCCTCAAGGGCGAGCGAGCCGAGGCTGAGATCGATGAGCATCGGCGTGTGATGGCTTCCCTGGGTGCGGTCGATGCCAGGGTGGTGAAATGTGGCGTGAACTATTTGAACCCGCCCGTAACCGTCGTCGCCGTGCGGCGCGTGGCGGTAAGACCGGGCAACCGGTCAACGGGCAGAGCCTCCGGGTCGCGGGGGAGATCGGGCAGGAGATGAGGATGGGTTCTGATCGGCAGGCAACCGCTGGCGCGGATGCTACGCCCGCCGTTTCACGTGAAACGGTTTCACGTGAAACATGGAACAACGGGGACGGGACCGCGTGGGCCGCGGACGCCAGCATGGACACCCCGATTGCCGCAGAGGCAGAGCAGGCGACGCGGGTACTGCATACCTCGCACGGGCAGCTGCCCCGGCCGTCGCGCCAACGCGTATTCACGATCGCCAACCAGAAGGGCGGCGTGGGCAAGACAACCACCGCGGTGAACGTCGCGGCCGCGCTCGCGCTACAGGGGTTGCGGACGTTGGTGATCGACCTCGATCCGCAGGGCAATGCCAGCACCGCGCTCGGCATCGAGCACCGTCCCGGGACGGCGTCCTCATACGAGGTTCTGCTCGGCGACATCCCGGTGGAGGAGGCGCTGCAGCAGAGTCCGCACAGCGACCGGTTGTTCTGCATTCCCGCGACCATCGATCTGGCCGGCGCCGAGATCGAGTTGGTCAGCATGGTGGCCCGTGAAGGACGGTTGCGGGGAGCGCTGGCCGCTCTGGCCAACCACAACTTCGACTACGTGTTCATCGACTGCCCGCCGTCGCTCGGGTTGCTCACCATCAATGCGTTGGTGGCCGCTCCCGAGGTGCTGATCCCGATCCAGTGCGAGTACTACGCGCTGGAGGGGGTGGGTCAGCTGCTGCGCAACATCGAGATGGTGAAGGCACATCTGAACCCCGAGCTGTCGGTGTCCACCGTGATACTGACGATGTATGACGGACGGACCAAGCTGGCGGATCAAGTTGCCGAAGATGTGCGGGAGCACTTCGGGGACAAGGTCTTGCGCACGGTCATCCCGCGGAGCGTCAAGGTGTCGGAAGCCCCGGGCTATGGGATGACGATCCTTGATTACGATCCGGGATCTCGCGGTGCGTTGAGCTATCTCGACGCCAGCCGTGAGATCGCAGAGCGCGGGGCCCCGCCCCGCGGGCAGTAACACGTGCATTAGACGCCAGTAACCAAGCAGCAGCAGACAAACAGCGGACGGTAGCGATGAGCAGGAGACGACCATGAATCAGCCGGCACGGAAGCGGAGTGGCCTGGGCAGGGGACTGGCAGCCCTCATTCCGACCGGTCCCGCTGAGGACGGCACCGATGCTCTGAGCCCGCGGATCGGCGCGAATGCGGCCGATGTTCTGCTCGGCCCGTCGGCGACCCCGGGTGACGGGGGAACACCGGTCTCGGTCACGACACCCCCCGAACCTGACGGGGAGGGCCCGGTACTTGCCGGCGATGTCGGTGCCACCTACCGCGAGATCGATCCCAGCCTGATCCAGCCGAATCCGCGTCAGCCCCGCCAGGTGTTCGACGAAGAGGCGCTGAACGAGTTGGTGCACTCCATCCGCGAGTTCGGATTGATGCAACCGATCGTGGTCCGCGCGGTCGAGGAGAACGGTGAATCCCGCTACCAGTTGGTCATGGGGGAGCGGCGCTGGCGGGCCGCCCAGCAGGCCGGGCTGGATGCCATCCCGGCGATCGTCCGGGAGACCGGCGACGACAGCATGCTGCGTGACGCGCTGCTGGAGAATATCCACCGCGTACAGCTCAACCCGTTGGAAGAGGCGGCGGCCTACCAACAGCTACTCGACGAGTTCGAAGTCACCCACGATGAACTGGCCGCCCGGATCGGACGCTCCCGGCCCCTGATCTCCAACATGATCCGCCTGCTGCGCCTGCCGATCGCCGTCCAGCGTCGAGTGGCAGCCGGCGTGCTTTCGGCGGGGCACGCTCGGGCCCTGCTCTCTCTGGAAGGGGGAGCGGAGAAGCAGGAGGAGCTGGCCGCCCGGATCGTCGCCGAAGGCATGTCGGTGCGGGCCACCGAGGAGGCCGTCACACTGGCCAACCGTGAGGGCAATAGCGCGCCACCGGCGCCGCGGCGCAAGCCGATCCAGATGCCCGGCCTCCAGGACGTTGCTGAACGGCTCTCGTCGACGTTCGACACGAAGGTGACCGTGAGTCTCGGCAAACGAAAAGGCAAGATCGTGGTCGAGTTCGGCTCGGTCGACGATCTACAGCGAATCGTCGAACTGATGAGCGCAGAAGAGCACTGAAAACCCACGACCAAGGACACCAGGTTGTTCCGTCACTGTGACACAACAGTGACCAACGCCCGCAGTCGTGAGCACCACATAACGCAAAGCAATTGTGCGACATAGCATTTCACTTTGAAGGCGGGGCTCGATGACATTTTCGGGGCGCAGTGGGCTGACTCTGGTGGACTCTCCTATTCTTGAAGGGCAGCCACGCACAAAGTGTGAAAGCCAGGGACCTCAGTGACAGCACGAATCACGCCGCTTCGGCTCGAGGGCTTCGAGCAGCTGCCCAAGCACGCGCGGCGATGTGTGTTCTGGGAAGTAGACCCGTCGACGGTGGGTGACGACCACCTGACAGATCCCGAGTTCGAGAAAGAAGCCTGGCTCTCGATGGTGATGCTCGAGTGGGGGTCGTGCGGTCAGCTCGCCGTCACGGCTCGCGCGGACCATCCGGAAGGTGAGCCGGCAGACCAGAGAGGCTCCGGCCCCGATGTCGAGATCGACCTGACGACTCGCGCCGGTGTGGCCAATTTGGGGGTACCGGCGTCGGAGAGCGACTGGACTGCGCCCGACATCGTCGACGATCCTTGTCTGGGCTTCGCCTTCTATGCGCCACCGGGGGCGGTGCCACGCGCCCGACTGTTTCCCACCGCGCCGGTCAGCGCTGACGCGATTCTGTTGACCGCGGTAGGTGTGGAGTGCGCCGACGATCGCGAGTTGCTGTCGCAGAGTCTGCTCGCCGCAGTGGTCAACGATCTGGTGCGGCGTGGAGTTCGGGCATTGGAAGCCTTTGGCTACACCGCGGCCGTGACCGAGATGTCCGAGGCCGGCAAGCTTCCCGCCGAGCTGTCGCCGGTGGTGGCGGTGCTGGGGGACTGCTCCGTCGAGGAGTGCATGCTGACATCCGACTTTCTCGAAGACGTCGGCTTCACGGTGGTCGCACCGCACCCGTACTTCCCACGGCTACGTCTGGAACTCGACAAGGGACTCGGCTGGAAGGCCGAAGTCGAGGCGGCGCTTGAGCGCCTGCTGGAGAACGCGCGGATCGAGATTCCGATCGGGGCCGGCATGTCGTCATCCGGGTTCGGAGCCAAAGGCATTGCGCCACAGTAGGAACCCGAACAGCTGACGGACTACTTCCCGAGGCGTGGCACGTAGCTCACTGAGTTGCAGCGCGATGGCGACCAACTGCGCGCCACTGGATCCGGACGGACCACGTGCCGAGCGACGGTGGACGTCACATGACGAAACGACTGCCGGGTCCCCGGCGCTCACGCGCTCAAGCTGAACCGGCGCTCACGCGCCGCGGCTCGCCTGTTCCACCGAAAGCTCATGTGCCAACAACTCGGCAAAAGTGAAAGTTCCTGTCGGACGGTCGTTCTTGCCCAGGAGATAGAGGCGTTTGACGGCAGCCAGGATGCCTTCGGCGATTGCGTCACGGGTCTGCGTGGACAGCAGCAGGCCACGGTCGTGGGGATTGGTGATGTATCCGATGTCGACCTGGACAGTGGGCATCCGGGTCAGACGCAGCAGGTCCCAAGTCCGGCCATGAGACCGGCAATCGCGTAACCCGGTGCGGGCCACAACTTCTCGTTGAATGAAGTCGGCGAGGTTGCGGCCGATGGTCGATACCGAACCGTGTGAATTGCCGAAGTGGAACGAGGCCACGCCGTTGGCGGAAGGGGAGCGTTGGCTCTCACACCGCAGGCTGATCATCAGGTCGGCGCCAACCCGGTTCGCGGTGGCGGCACGTTCGGGGTCCATTGGGCTGCGGTTGGCCGGCCGTGAGATGAACGTCTCCATGCCGATCGCGGTCATCCGGCCTTCCAGCCGACTTGCCAAGTCCCACAAGATGTCCGCTTCGCTGATCGGTCCGTCGGGCCCGTGCATGATCATGCCGTGGTCTGCTCCGCCGCGGCCCGGATCGATGATGACGTGTTTACCCGACAGCTGCGGCCCGGAGCGGCGTACCAGCTCCTCTTCGCGGATCGCATGTGGCGACCCGCCGGTCACCCGTGAACCCAGGAAGTACAGCGAGCGCAACGTTTCCGGCCCGCAGATACCGTCGGGGTACAGCCCGTACTCCCGCTGATACGAGGACAACGCATTGTGGGTCTGCAGACCAAAGTGGCCGTCCACCATGCCGGTATAGAAACCGAGGTCCTGCAAGCGGGCCTGCAGGGTGGCCACGTCGTCGCCGTACATGGGCGCGCCGAACTGGTGGGTCAGCGTGCGGGCACCGAGCCGGTAGGAGGCTTCGCGCAGGGCGCGATAGGTGGCCTCCCCGACGATTCCGTCGACCAACAGGCCGCGGTGCTGCTGAAATGCCCGAACGGCGCGGTCGAGCTCGTCGTCGAATGCGTCGAGCGCAACATGTCTACCGGTGCTCAGGTCGGCGTCAGGATTGTCGAT
Source organism: Mycobacterium syngnathidarum (assembly GCF_001942625.1). GTDB lineage: Bacteria > Actinomycetota > Actinomycetes > Mycobacteriales > Mycobacteriaceae > Mycobacterium > Mycobacterium syngnathidarum. The sequence goes on along the minus strand of NZ_MLCL01000093.1, from coordinate 246,170 downwards.
CAGACCCAACGCCGCCAGCGCTGCCCGGATCTCGGTGACTGCTCCGCCACGGTCACCGCGACGCAGACTCGACATTCGGCCCCTCCATGCTGGTCTCCGGCCGTCTGCCGGACTAGCTAGCCAGCATTGTCTCAGACTTCGGCCACATACCGGAAAACGCCAGGCGTATCCGGGGTGTGCGTGAGGTCAGAGTGCGTCGGCGATTTCCCGCAGCAGCGCGGCCTTGCCCTTGGCACCGACGATGCGCTTGACCGGCTCGCCGTCCTTGAACAGGATCAGCGTGGGGATCGACACCACCTGAAAGTCGCGGGCGGTGGCAGGGTTCGCGTCGACGTCGATCTTGGCGACCCGCAACTCACCGGCCTTCTCGCCGGCGATCTCCTCGAGCACCGGGGCGACCATCTTGCACGGACCGCACCAGGTGGCCCAGAAATCCACCAGTACCGGCGTGCTGCTGGTCAGGACATCGGTGGAGAACGAATCGTCGGTGACGGTTACTGTCGCGCTGTCCGCACTCATGGAACTCTCCTGTCGGGTCGAAATCTATTGGGGGTCAGTCGTTGTCGGCGAGCCAGCGCTCGGTGTCGATCGCCGCCGAACAGCCGCTGCCCGCAGCGGTGATGGCCTGGCGGTAGGTGTGGTCGACAAGGTCGCCCGCGGCGAACACGCCGTCGAGTGTGGTTGCGGTGGTACGGCCTTTGACCTGCACGTAGCCTTCGTCATCGAGATCGATCTGCCCGCGCACCAGTTCCGAACGTGGATCGTGACCGATGGCCACGAACACGCCGGTGACCTCGAGCTTGGACTCCTCGCCGGTGACGGTGTCACGCAGCCGAACTCCGGTCACCTTCGGATCGCCCTCGATCTGGGTGATCTCGGTGTTGGTGAGGAAGGTGATCTTCTCGTTGGCGCGGGCCCGCTCCAGCATGATCCTGGAGGCCCGGAACTCGTCGCGGCGGTGGATCAGCGTCACCGATCGGGCGAAGCGAGTGAGGAACGTCGCCTCTTCCATCGCAGAATCGCCGCCACCGACGACGATGATGTCCTCGTCGCGGAAGAAGAATCCGTCGCAGGTGGCGCAGGTGCTCACGCCCATACCGGTCAAGGCCTCTTCGCCGGGGACACCCAGGTGCCGCGCCGCGGCACCCATCGCCAAGATCACCGACCGGGCCTGGTGTGTCTCGTCGCCGACAGTGACGGACTTCACCGGACCGGTGAGGTCGACGGCGTCGACGTCCTCCATGCGCAGGTCGGCACCGAAGCGCAGGGCCTGTTCCCGCATCTCATCCATCAGTTCGGGACCGGTGATGCCTTCGCGGAATCCCGGGTAGTTCTCCACCTCGGTGGTGGTCATCAATGCGCCACCGAACTGGGAGCCCTCGAACACCAGCGGCTTGAGCTGGGCGCGGGCCGCGTAGATCGCTGCGGTGTATCCGGCGGGGCCGGAACCGATGATGATGACGTCGTGAACCGTCGCTGAGTTGGACATGTAAGCCTTTCTGCCGTACTCGGCACGGGTTGCAACGTCAGCCTAGGCCGGATGTGTTCCCAGGTGAGTTCGTAGGACAGACTACGGGCGCTTCACCGGGCGTTTCACCACGGTCTGGGCCAGGGGGCCGGTGTGGCCGGCGGCGCAGTCCGCGGGCAGCACCACGGCGACGACGGATTCGGGCGGATCGGGCGGATTCGGGGGTACGAGCACCAGCACCCCGGGCTGACCGGCGGCCTCGATCGGCTCGGCGCCCAGGATCGCGATTCCGGTCGGGTACCCCAGTGCAGTGAGGCAGGCGGTGCGGCGCTTCGCGTCGGTCAGCGGTCCCAGGTCGGGCGGTTTCGACAGCAGGCCCAGGATCTGGGTTTCGGACAGGCCGACCCCGGAACGCGGCGGTGACACCGTGATCTGGCCGAGGCTGACCCGTGTCGAGGCCACCTCATCCGCCGGGTGCAGCAGTACGGCCACGCCCAGCACCGCGGCCGCTGTCGCCGCGATAACACCGGCGACAGCGGCTAGTGACTTCCAGCGTCGTGCCGGTGGAGCCGGTGCCGGTTCAGCCCGCAGCACTTCGGACAGTCGAGCGCTGACCTCGGCGGGCACCGGGGGAGCCGACTGTGAATCCGCCCCCAGCTCGCGCAGGTCGCGGCGCACCCGATCGAGGGCGGCGAGGTTGCTCCTGGCTTGGGGGCCGGCCACCGGGTCGGTGCGCACGCGCCGACGGACATCCGCGGCGGTGGCGTCGTCGAGCAGCCCGGCCTGCAGGTCGGCCAGCAGGTCAGCAGGAATCGGGCCGTCCGACGGCACTCGGGGCGTGCTGCCGTTCATCGGATTCAAAATACTGGAGCAGCCGCGCCAGCTTGTGCCTGGCGCGGGCGCAGCGGCTCTTCACGGTGCCCTCGGCCACCCCGAGCAACTTCGCCGTCTCGGCCACCGAATAGCCCTGCATGTCGACGGCCACCACGGCGGCGCGCTGCTCGACCGGCAGCTGCATGAGGGCCCGCTCCACCACGATCGCGGTGGCCACCCGTGGTGCCGGGTCACCGGCCGGGTCGTGTAGGTGCAGCAGGTGGCTGGACTCGTACTGCGACGCTGCCGGCTGGGTACGCGACCGGCGCACCCGGTCCAGGCAGGCGTTGACCACGATCCGGTACAGCCAACTGCTGACCGCAGAGTCGTGGCGGAACGACGCGGCGGTGCGGTGAGCGGACAGCAGGGCCTCTTGCACCGCGTCGTCGGCGTCTTCGTGATGGCGGCTGGTCAGAAAGGCCAGGCGGCGCAACTGCCGGTGGTGTCGGTGGACGAGCTCCTCGAACGCGTAGCGATCCCCGGCGACGTGGGCGGCGAGCAGCTCGGCGTCAGAACGTGTGGCGGTGTCGTGCCCCCGCGGCTGCCCTGTGGCCGGCTTGCCGGCTCCCCCGAACCTTCCCACACGCTGAACTTAAACGTTGTCGGGCCGCGGCCTGGACACTTGTTTGCCCGACCCGATATAACGCCTGGTCAAGGAGCTGAATTGGCTGGGGATGGCGGGTCAGGACGCCGCTTTGAGGGTGATCTCGGAGATGTCGGTACGGCTCTTGCCGTCCACGGTGCCCAGCGTCGAGATCCAGACCAGCACGTAGGAGGTCGACGATTCCTTGTTCACCGAGATGGTGTTGGAGCCGGGCTTCAGCGGGGTCGACGGGGTCAGCTCGGTGGTGTCCGAGAGTGACGACGGGTTGGCGGACTGGGACGAGCGGATCTGCACCGAGGTGCCGGTGCTCGTCACGTTGAGGGTTACCGAGCCGATCACGGTCGGCTGCGGCAACTGCAGCATCAGGCCGACACCGTTCTTGAACCCGGGGAACGGAGCCGGATCCGAGTAGGTGTCGGTGGACCACGCGGTGCTGGAGTCACCGTCGATGGCCTGCCCCGCCGTGGATGGTGAGTCGGCTTCGCCCTCAGGTGAGAACACCGTGGCGCGAACGGGTTTCACCGTGCTGCCGCTGGCCGCGGTGGAATCGTCCGTGGTTTCCTCACTGCTCGCCGATGGCGCGTTGAGGCCGAGCTCATCGCGGTTCAGCCCGCCCCCGACATCGCCGAAGATGCTGTTGAGCACCGAAGCCAATACCAGCAGTGCGACCAGGATGATGCCGGCGCCCACGCTGATGCCGATGATCAGGCCCTTGCGGCGCCGCGCCTCGGCGGCCTCGTGCTCCTCGGGCGTCTCGTGTGCCCGGACCGGGGCGGCCGGCGCGGGGGTCTCTTCCACCGACCCCAGCAGCTCGGTCCGGTCGGCGATCGCGGTGGCCTGTTGCAGCAGATTCAAAAGCGTTGGTGCACTGCGGATTCCACCACCGGGCTGGACGGCGCGAGCGGCTGCCGCCGAGATCTGGAACGGGATCTCGCGATCGATGGCGCGCGGCTCGACCGGTTGGCCGGCTTGGTCCAGTGCAGCCGGTTCCAGCCCGCTGCGGGCGCCCGATTCCGGCAGTGGCCAGCGGTTGACCAGCAGTGCGTAGAGCGCGGCTCCGATACCGCGGATGTCGTCGTCAGGGGTGGCGTCGGGCATGGTGGCCGGGAAGGCCAGTGCCACATCGCCTTCGATGCTGACGCGAACCCGGCCCGGGTGGTCGATCGACAGGGCGACGCCGGCGCGATGGGCGGCCTCGGCCGCCGCGGCCAGCGACTGGATGGCCCGGGCGCCACCGATCGGGGACGGCGAGGTATCGGCCACCTCGGCCAGCGAGCCGCCACGAATCCACTCCGAGACGATCAGCCCGCCGGATCCGCTGTGGGCCACGTCGAGCACCCGAGCGATCCCGGGAACGTCGATACGGCTGAGTTTGAGGGTGCGCGAAAGGATTTCCTGAACCTTGGCATCCGGCAGGGTCGAGTCCGGGTCGACGAATGTCAATGCCACCTGGCGATCCAGCGCGGTGTCCAGCGCCTGCCAGAACTGCAGGTGCGGGGGACCGCCGTGGAACACCAGCAACCGGTAGCGGCCATCGGCGATGGTGGCCCCCGGGATCAGGTGCACGTCGTCATCTGCCGAATCGAGTCCGGCATCGTTGGGCGGGGCGAACGAGATCGGCTCACGGGTCGGGTCACCGCCGAAATCGGTGAGCGGGCGCGTCGCTCCGTTGGTGTGGCCACCGGCCGCGTCATCGGAGGTGTCACCCGTGTCTGGTGGGGTGCTGTCTTCCGGGCCGTCGGGGGCCACGTCCGGCTGGAACTCGTCGGCGGCCGAACGCGGCAACTTCGTCGTCTCGGTTGTCATCCCGGAACTCGAGGCGGTGTTCGCTGCCGGGCCGTCCGTAGATTCGTCGGTCACCGGTGATCCTTTCCACATCCCCGCCCCGGCAACACCTGCCGGAGTCCCGCCTCCGGCGGCTGCCGGGCTTGGCGGCCACCCGCTGGGAGAAGAATTCCTCTGATCAGGGTACGTGACTGGCGATGCGGGGTGCGGTCTGACGGGCGGCGCGATTGTTTGCGCGGCTACCTGTCCTGCCCCCGGACTCGGCGCGACACGCCCTCGCCCGAGCCGGCGTCGGATCATGTCCAACGCCGAGTGAGCCTCGGGCACGCGGGCTGCGAGCATCACGCCGGCGATGATCGGGACCATGATGAGCCCCAGTGTGATCAGGCGCAGCATCGATCCGGCGGCGCCGCCGGCCGTGGTCAGCGACTCCAGCCCCAGCAGCTGGTCGACGGTGTGCGCCACCAGGCTGGCGATCAATGACGCCGCGACCGTCACCAGGATCGTGCGGATCACCGCGGGACGCAGCAATTGTCCGCCGCCCGGCCGCAGGTTGGCTTTCAGCAGTAGGTAGCCCGCGATCGCTCCGGCCACGTATCCCAAGCCGTTGGCCAGGCCGAGGTACCCGGCCACCATGCTGGGGTCGTCGGTGACGTGCGGCGCGGCGATCGAACCGATGATCTTGACGACGGCGATGACCACGACGATCACGATGGGAGTCCACGGTCGCTCCCGCGCGTAGAGCACCCGCAGCTGCAGGAGTACCAGCGCGTAGGGGATGAGGGTGAACGAGGACAGGGTGATCGCCATGCCGAGGTAACCGGCGTCGGAGGCGCTGAACCTGCCGTAGGCGAACAGGGCGCTGCCGATCGCCGGGCCGCCGACGGTCATCATCGCCACGATCGGGATCAGCGTCACCATGGTCAACCGGGTGGCCAGGGAGAAATCGTCGAGGACGGCAGGGATGTCGTTCGCCGCGGCGTTGCGGCTCAGGCGCGGCATCACCACCGTGAGCACCGTGACGCCGATCATCCCGAACGGCAACATCAGGACCAGCCAGGTGTAGTTGTAGATGGCCGGCCCGGAAGCGGCCGCGCTGCTCGCGATCCGGTTGCCGACGATGAACCCGATCTGGTTGATCAGCACGTACAGCACCATCGCCGCGGCCATGCCGCCGAACTTCTTGAGCCGGTCGTCGATACCCCACAGCGGCCGCAGGCTGACCCGCTCGGTCCGGATGGCCACAAACAGCACCATGGCCTGGGCCACGACGCCGAGGGTGGTGCCGATACCGAGCACCAGCAGTTTGGCCGTGCCCATCTGAACCGGGTTCTCCGACAGCGCGCCGGGCACCAGGACGAAGAGGCCCAGCGTCAGGATGGCGATGACGTTGTTGACGACCGGCGCCCAGGCCGGCGGGCCGAAGATGTTGCGGGTGTTGAGGATCGCGCCGTACACCGACGTCAGGCCGTAGAACAACACCTGCGGCAGCAGCAGGTAAGCGAATGAGGTGGTCAGCGGGGTGTCGACCTCGGGGTGGCTGCCCAGCATGAGCTTCACCAGCAACGGGGCGCACAGCACCGAGAGCACCGTGGTGACCAGCAGCAGCGTCGTGGCCAGGGTCACCAGCCGACGGATGAAGGCCCGCCCGCCGTCGGGATCGTCGCGTTCGGCGCGGACCAATACCGGCACGAAGATCGCGGTGAAGGTGGCTTCCAAGACGAGTGCAGCCACCATGTTGGGCAGCTGGTTGGCCACGGAGAACGAGCTGGTCAGCGGCCCGCCGAGGAGTGCCATGAGCAGCACGAACCGCAAGAATCCGGTAATGCGTGAGATCAGCGTGGCGAATGCCATGCCCCACGAGCGCGACACCACCGCCGCATCGGACAACTCGGCGCGCCCGGCCGGCTGCGCCGGTGTTTTCGGGGGTCGGGTCGGGTTGTGGTCGGGCACGGTCATCAGGGTCGGTCCGGACTGGATTCAGAGCTCGGCGCGGCGGCGGGCTCGGCGCGGTCTTCGGTGCCGGGCTCGGCGTTGAACGCCATGGCGACATCGAGCGGGTCGGGGTGTTCGCCCGGGGGGATGAGGTCGGCGCGGTCGGGCTGACCGCGGAAGCGGTGCCACAACCGGCGCCCGGCGAGTGCCACCAGCACCGCCCCGGCCGACAGGGTGATGAAGAACAGCACCTTGCCGTAGGCGTTGGAGTGCACCGACAATCGCACCGGTTCACCGAGGGTGACGCCCTCGGCGGTCTGCAGGCTGACATCGACGGCCACCCGCTGGGTGAAGTGAACTTCGATCGGCACCCGTAGCGGCAGATAGCCGGGTGGCAGCTCGATCTCGCCCATGTCGGTGACGGTCATGCCCGGCGGCGCGTCCACGTGCAGCCGGACCCGTACGGGTACCGGCAGGTCGTTGCGCAGGGCCAGCGGGAGCGGGCTGCGTTCGGTGGCCAGCGTGTACGCCCCGCCCGGGTTGACGATCGTCACCGCCCTGAACATGTCGTTCACGCTGCGGCTGACCGCTTGCAATCGCTGCTCGGCCAACCCTTCGCGGGCCTCCGGCGGTACGGATTGGCTGAGCGCGCGCAGCGTGTCTTCCCGTAGCGGCGCGGTGTACTGCATGCCGGTCAGGCCGGTGCGCTCGTCGGTGGTCAGCGCGGCGGTCAGGCCCCACAGCCGGCCGACCACCGCGGCGATACCCCTGTCGATGTTCTGGTCGACGTTGCCGCGCGGGTCGCCCAGGGTGTCCGGTGGCGGCGGGGCCACGGGTTCGGGCGGCAGGGCGCTGCTCTCGGCGATCACCGCGGGCAGCGGGCGCGGCACGGCCAGGCCGGCATGGATCGTGGTGGCCACCGAGGTCAGGATGGCCTGCGCGTCGTTGGCGTCCAGCGACCACACCAGCGGTGGCATCAGGATCTGCGTCCGCGGCTCCTCGGTGGGGGTGAGCCCGCGCCACAGCAGCGCACCCAGCGCGTCCTGGCGCCGTGCGGTCTGCGAGTCGTGGCGTACCGGGATCTGCAGTGACGGGTCCAGGTAGGACGGTGCCACCGGATCGGTGCCCGCACCGGCCAGTGCGGCCCCGACGGCCGGGTCGAATCCGGCGGCCACGACTTCCGGCCGGTACCGCAGAGGAGTGATGTCGGCGGTCTCGGGAGCCCCGGTCTCGGAGTCCTGAGCGGTGATGTGGGCGGCCGAGATGCTGACCGTCTGCCCCTGGGCCGCCAGCAGGTCCAGGGCGGGCCGGGTGAGCGGACCGTCGCCCAGGATGCTGGCTCCTCGGACCGAGGTGATGCCCAGAATCTGGTCGACGATGTCGCCGGCGCCGTTGGTGGCGATCGCACTCAGGCCCGGATCACCGACCCGCTGCAGGGCGGCCAGGTCGGCTTGCGCGTAGTTGGTGGGTGCCACGCAGAGCCGCGTGGCCAGGGCACGCAGTCGGTTCAGCCAGGCGATCGCGGCTTCCTGCCCGGTGCCGGGGCGCGTCGGGGTGGCGGCCCCGGCGTCGGGACCGTCGTTGACGACGTAGCCGCCGGTCATCGCGTTGACTGTGACCAGCAGGTCGGGGTCGACGGCAAGGCACAGGGTGGCGCGCATCTGGCCGCCGGAGTCGACGGTCGGGCCGGTGGCGAAATCAGCCGCCGAAAGCAAGGTGTCGAGCCGCCCGCCGGGAGCCAGTGAGGCGGCCAGGCTGTCGTCGACCAGACGCACGGGCGTCGTCCCGCCGGGTGCCCCCGGGGCCAGCCGAGGGCGGTCGGCCAGGGGCCAGAGCATGGTCATGCGCACCGGCTGCGATGTGTCCGGCGGCACCACCGAACTGAGTGTCTCCGCCGCCGACATCGAGTCGGGTGTCTCGCCTGCGGGCCGGTCGGGAGGCACGCCGAGCACGGGCAGCAGGAAGCGGGAGTCGTCCAGTTTGGCCGGCGCACCGTAGTCCGGTGTCCCGTTGACGTTGATCAGCACGGGGTAGACGCCGGGTTCGGTGATGTGCAGTGATCCGGAACCGTCGGTGCGCAGGGGATAGGTCAGGTTGAATCCGACCGACTGGCCCCGTTCCAGCTCCGGGGCCAGCGTGACGAAGTCGGCCACCGGCTCGAACCGGGCGACGTCCCCGGTGAGGTCGGTACGCAGCTGGCTCGACGAGGTCACGGCGTTGGCGTGTTCCATCCGGATGTCCACGTCGCGTACCGGGCGGTCGCCGACGTTGAGCACGGATCCGCTGACGGTCAGCGTCGACTCACTGGTGGTGGTGACGACGTCCGGGGTGACGCGGTCGATCCGGATCTGCAGGAACGGCAGCTCGCCGGGTTCGCTCGCTTCGGCTTGGGGCAGAAGCACGGGCAGCGCCGCGGTGGACCACACCGAGAACAGCAACACCACCGCCACAAGCACCACTGTGTGCGCGAGGAGGGAGACCCCTCGGCGCACCGCCGGGGCGGCGGTCACGGTCCCTGTCCGCATCCGTTCGTGCGCCGGCGGGGCTGGGGTTGCGCAGGGTCGTCGCGGCGGTGATTGCGGGCGTGTGAGTGGGTCTGCGGACGGCGCCGAGGCGCGCTGCGGGGCAGCGGCGGCAGGGAGCCCGGACCGTCGGTGTGCAGTTTGTCGATGAGTTCGCCGGCCACTTCGGCGAGCTTGCGCTCGTCGGCGTAGGCCAGCCGAGAGGGCAGATCCCGCAGCGGGACCCAGGCGACCTCGGTCACCTCGACGTCGTCGTCGGACAGTTCTCCGCCCTGAAAGCGGAGCAGGTAGTGGTGCACGGTCTTGTGCACTCGCCGGCCCTCGGTGACGAACCAGTAGTCGATGCTGCCGAGCGCGGCCAGCACGTCACCGTGGATGCCGGTTTCCTCGGCGACTTCGCGGATCGCGGTCTGCTCGGCCGTCTCGCCGAGTTCGATGTGACCCTTGGGCAGCGACCACAGCATCCGTCCGCGCCGGTCGACCCGACCGATCAATGCTGCCACCTGCGTGTCCTTGGGGCCGTCGATGCCGTCGATGACCAAACCTCCGGCCGAGGTCTCGTGTACGGTCCGCAGCCGCTCCGGGGGTCGACGCGGTCGCGATTTGTGTTGCTTGGACTGGTCACGAGGGGTTGGGGTGGGAGTCGTGGAGCCGGCCGTCGCTTCGCTGGGTGCGGCGGCTTCATTGCCCTGATCACCGGCCGGCGGCCCCGCCGCCCTTTGTGCACGACGACGGCCACGACGCCGACTGCGGCGCCGTCGTGGTTTGGCCTGTTCGCCGTCCGACACCCAAGCGATAGTAGCTGCCGCGGGGTGGCCCTCCTGCCACACTCGCCGGTTGTGACCACACTGCGAGCATTAGGCTCATCGAACGTGTCCGACGCTGTTGTTACTGATGCCGAATTGTTGGCGGGCGCCCTGGTCTCGTTGAAGGAGCGCGCCGAGGTGCTGCACGGGCTCGGTGCGGTGTTCGCTGCGGCGGGTCATGAGCTGTATCTGGTCGGTGGCAGTGTGCGTGACGCCCTGCTGGGCCGGCTGACCGCGCACAGTGATCTCGACTTCACCACCGATGCCCGGCCCGAGCAGATGGTGAAATTCCTGCGGCCGTGGGCCGACGCGCTGTGGGACACCGGGATCGAGTTCGGCACCGTCGGTGTGGGCAAGCGGATGGGCGGCGTGGAGCACCGGCTTGAGATCACCACGTTCCGCGCCGACAGCTACGACCAGGTGTCACGGAATCCGACCGTCGAGTTCGGCGACAACCTCGATGACGATCTGGTGCGCCGCGATTTCACGGTGAACGCGATGGCGGTCCGGATCACCCCGGATCAGCCGGGCGGAATCGGCGAATTCATCGATCCCCTGGGCGGTTTGGCGGCCATCCAGGCCAAGCTCCTCGACACTCCGTCTGCGCCGCAGGTGTCTTTCGGCGATGATCCGCTGCGGATGCTGCGTGCGGTCAGGTTTGTCTCGCAGCTCGGGTTCGAGGTGGCGCCGCGGGTTCTTGAGGCACTGCTGGAGATGGCTCCGCAGTTGGGGCGGATCACCGTCGAGCGGGTCGCCGCCGAGTTGGACAAGATGCTGCTGGGTAAGGATCCCGTTGCCGGGGTCGATCTGATGGTTCAGACCGGGTTGGGCGATGTGGTGCTGCCCGAGGTCGGTGAGATGCGGATGGCCATCGACGAACACCACCAGCACAAGGACGTCTATTGGCATTCGCTGACGGTGCTGCGTCAGGCTGTCGATCTCGAGGACGAGGGTCCGGACCTGGTGTTGCGCTGGGCCGCGCTGCTGCACGACATCGGCAAGCCCGCCACCCGCAAGCACGAATCCGACGGCGGGGTGAGCTTCCACCACCACGAGGTGGTCGGCGCGAAGATGACCCGCAAGCGGATGCGGGCGCTCAAGTACTCCAAGCAGATGGTCGACGACGTGTCGCAGCTGGTGTATCTCCACCTGCGGTTCCACGGCTACGCCGACGACAAGGGCACCGGCAAGTGGACCGACTCGGCGGTACGCCGCTATGTCACCGACGCAGGCCCGCTGCTCGGCCGGCTGCACAAGCTGGTCCGTGCCGACTGCACCACCCGCAACAAGCGTCGCGCCGCGCGCCTGCAGGCCAATTACGACGATCTGGAGAACCGGATCGCCGAGCTGGCGGCCAAGGAGGATCTGCAGCGGGTCCGGCCGGATCTCGACGGCAACGAGATCATGGAGATCCTGGGCATCCCGGCGGGCCCGCAGGTCGGTGAGGCGTGGAAGTACCTCAAGGAGCTCCGGCTCGACCACGGGCCGCTGTCCCGTGAGCAGGCCGTCGACGAATTGTTGAAATGGTGGAACGACAGGGGCTGATCGTGCGTCTGATCAGTCATGGACTACTGCCTGGGTGAACCCGATGGCACCGCGGCGATTTTCACCGGGGTTCCCGATGTGGACGTGGACGGCGACGGCGCTCCGGACGGCATCGGCCTGGATTTCGACGGGGACGGCCGTATCGACGACGTGATGGCCGATTTCGACGGCGACGGGAGCGCCGAGCGGGCCGTGCTCGATGCCGACGATGACGGGCGGGCCGAAAGCTATTTCTCCGACGACGGTTCGGGCACCTGGGCGGTGCGCGTGGACCGGTCTGGGCAGGTGCGCTGGTTCGGGTTGGACGGCGTCGAGCAGACGGGTGGGCCGCTGGTCGACTTCGACGGCGACGGCGCGGTCGATGACCGGCTGCTCGATGCGGACGGGGACGGGCGGGCCGATCGGGCGTTGGCCGGGGGTCTGGCCTACGTCGACACCGACGGTGACGGGCGGTGGGACCTCAAGCTGGCCGACACGGACGGGGACGGCCGCGCCGACGCCGTTTCGTGAGTGTTGACTCTGCGTGACGGCCTGGGCCTCTTGAGCTTTCGCGTCCTGGGCGCAGAATCGAATCCCCGCTAGTCGACCGCTCAGCCCCTCCCGGCCCCCGGCGGTCCGGCGAAGGCCTGTGCGATGGTCAGCCACTTGGCGGCGTCCTCGCCCACCGCTCTCACGTCCAGTTCGGCGGGCGCCCGGCGCTGGGTCACCAGCATGCAGAAGTCCTCGGCAGAACCCGTCACCCGCTGTTGTGCATCGGGCGGACCCCACTCCCACTGAGTGTCGTCGGGCGCGCGAAGCTCGACCCGGAACGGCTCGGCCGGCGGCGTCAGCTCATGCACCGTGAACGCGAAATCCCTTGTGCGAACACCGATGTGAGCGATCGATCGCAGGCGCGTGGTCGCCGGCCGGTGCACGCCGAGAGCGTCGGCCACATCAAGCCCGTGCGCCCAGGTCTCCATCATGCGGGCCGTGGCCATCGATGTCGCGCTCATCGGCGGGCCGAACCAGGGCAGCTTGCGGCCCTCGGCCACGTTCACCAGCTCGGTGTGCAGTCTCGCGCGGGTGGTCCGCCATTCGGCCAGCAGCTGCTCGGGCGGGGTCAGTGCGAGTTCCTCGGCGGCCGCGTCGACGAATCCGGTCGGGTTCTTCCACGCCTCGGCGAGGACCGCCTCGAAGCCGGCCTGGTCGGTGATCGCGATGACCGACACCCGATCCGTCCACAGCAGGTGGGCGATCTGGTGGGCAATGGTCCAACCTTCGGCCGGGGTGGGCGTGGCCCAGCGCTCGGGCGGCAGGTCGGCCACCAGGGCATCGAGTTCATCGCTCTCGGCGGACAAGTCGGCCACGATCGGCTCGGCGCTCACCATGGCGGCCAGCCTAGACCGGAGGGTCACACCCGTTTCCGGGATGCCACCGTCGCGTGCAGGCCGAGGCCCACGAGATAGGCCGCGGCACCGGCGACCACCAGTGCCGGCGATCGCCCGTCAGCGGGAATCACCGCGGCTGCCACGGCGATCGCGGCGACGAACGACATCCAGAACAGCGCGTCCTGCACGGTGAACACGTGACCGCGGAGCGCGTCGTCGACATCGAGCTGCATCGCCGAATCCGCGCACAGCTTCACAAGTTGCCCGGCGGCGCCGAGCAGGAAGCCACAGGCCAGCATCACCGGCACGTGCAGGCCGATCGCCACCAGCTGTGTCAGCACGGCGAAACCCAATGCGCCGTTGGCCGTCGCGTAGCGGCCGAAGCGGCCGATCACCGCCGGGGCGAAGATCGTGGCGAGGAACTGTCCGACACCGCCGGCGGCCACGAACAGCACCGCGGTACCCAGGCCCAGTCCGGTCACATCCGGATCGTCGGTGTGCCGGACGATCACCAGCACCAGAAGCGAGTTGATCCCAAAGGCCATGCGGTGGGCGGCCAGCCCGGCCAGCGTTCCCGCCACGGGGCGCACGGCCCAGACGGTCCGGATGCCGTGCACCCAACCGGTGGCCACCGCGTAGACCACCGAGCCGTGGATGGCTCGCTTGCTCTCGTGCGGGCCGAGAACATGGGGGCCGAAGCGCACCGACAACCACAGCGCGAGCGCCACCGGAAGCGCCACGATGAACATCACCACCGAGGCGCCGGTGTCGTCGGCGCCGACCAGCTTGCGCGGCACCAGCATGAAGTCGGCGCCCAAAAAGGCTGCCAGCGCACCGACGGCGGTGGCCACCGAGTTCATCGTCACCACGCGGTCGTGCGGAACCACGTCGGGCAGCGAGGCAGACAGGCCCGAGGAGACGAACCGGGTCAACCCGTTGACGATCAGCGCGCAACACAGGATGGGGATGTCGCCGGCTCCGAAGGCCAGCAACGTACCCACCAGCAGCACCACGATCAGCCGGCCCAGATTCGCCCCGATCAGCACCAGGCGCCGGTCCCAGCGGTCCAGCAGGGCTCCGGCGAACGGGCCCAGCACCGAGTACGGCAGGAACATCACCGCGAACGCCGCGGCGATCTGCCACGGCTCGGCCTGGCGTTCCGGATTGAACAGGATCGCACCGGCCAGCCCGGCCTGGAACAGCCCATCGCCGAACTGGCTGACCGCACGCAACTCCAGCAGCCGGCGGAATTCGGTCATGCCGCGCAGTGAGTGCCACAGGGCACGGGGAGCACGAGCATGAATCACCCGATCAACAGTACAAAGCTGTGCCGAAATCCGACCGCGCCCGGGCTTGTTCGCCCCCTGTGGGCAATGGCGGTGCCATGATGTAGGGCGTGGCGCAGTCAGAAGATCCGGAGGATTTCATCGCACCTGCGGCGCACCGGGTACGGCCGGGCACACTGCTGCTGGCCAACACCGATCTGCTGGAGCCGACGTTCCGGCGCAGCGTCATCTACATCGTCGAGCACAACGCCGGCGGGACTCTCGGTGTCGTGCTGAACCGGCCCAGCGAAACCGCCGTCTACAACGTGCTGCCGCAGTGGTCGAAGCTCACCGCCAAACCCAAGACCATGTTCATCGGTGGCCCGGTCAAGCGGGACTCCGCGTTGTGCCTGGCGACGCTGCGGGTGGGCATGCAGGCCGACGGCGTTCCGGGGCTGCGTCACGTGCAGGGCCGGGTGGTGATGGTCGATCTCGACGCGGATCCGGACACGCTGGCCCCGGTCATCGAGGGCGTGCGGATATTCGCCGGATACTCCGGCTGGACCATCGGACAACTGGACGGCGAGATCGAACGGGACGACTGGATGGTGCTCTCGGCGTTGCCGTCGGACGTGCTGATCGAACCGAGGATCGATCTGTGGGGTCGGGTGCTGCGCCGTCAGCCGTTGCCGATGTCGCTACTGGCCACACATCCGATCGACGTGAGCCGCAACTAGCGCTGCCCGCAGTCCGTCACTTGCACGACAACGTGCAGCTGGCGCACGAGCCGGCGCAGCCCGCACCGGAAGCCGAGCCGGCCTCCGCTGCCGCCACGGCCTTGGCGCTCTGCCAGCAGCCGGCCGCCACGGTGGCGACAGCGCCGATGATGCACACCATGACGACCATCAAGCCGGTGTGGGGTGCGGCGGCCAGGGCGGCGGCGCCACCGGCGGCGAGCATCACCGCGGCAGCCAGTTGGGTTGGGGCCACTGCCCTCAGCACCGAGCGCACGGGATCACCGGTGCGAGGTCTGGTCAACAACCACAGCCCGAACACGCCGACGATGACGGCGGCGCTCAAACACAGCAGCGCGGCGATCAGCATGCGCCACACAATACGAGGCGCCGATCGGTATTGCGAGCTCGGGTTTGGTGCCGCTGATTCAGCGTTGCAGGCCCAGGAGCTGGGGCAAACCCGGTGCGGGCGCGGGTGCGGCCGGGGCCGGGGTAGCTGGCGGCGGCGCGGCGGCGGGGGCCGGGGCGCTGACCTTGAACCCCGACACGATCGCGTCGGCGGCGTCGGCAGCCGCGGAAACACCCTGGTTGGCGGCTGAGGAATTCACCGACAACGACACCAGGTAACGGTCGGGACCCGCGGTGGCCAGGATGTGCCTGCGCGAGGTGTTGAGCATCTGGCTGCCCGACATGTAGCTACCTTCGATAAATGCCGAGGGGAATCCGTTGAAGGAGCCCATGGCCATGTCGGTGGGGCGCCAGCTCTGCAACTGCTGGGTGTCGACGAAGCCGTGGCTGATGGCTTCGACCGGGTCGAAGTCGCCGACGAGCTTGTAGACCACGACCTGTGCGTTGGGGGTGTAGAGGTCGGTGCTGGAACGGTCGGCGATCACGGCGAAGGCGTCGGGCACGTTCGGATCGGGCACGTTGGTCCACCCGGACGGCAACGGCAAGACGATGCTCAGCGCCTTGAAATTGTGGCTGACCTGAGGCTCCATCTTGACGCCCTTGCTCTTGAAGAACTCCGCGAAGGTGCCTGAGGTGGCCGGGGTGATGGTCTGGGCCGCCGGGGCCGGCACGGCCACCGGGACCGCGGTTGTCGCACCGGGGACTGCGGGGGCAGCCGGCGCTGCAGCCGGGACCGCGGGTGTTGCACCGGGGACGGGCTGGGCCACGGTCACCGGCCCGGGAACGCCGGGAGCCGGCAGTAGAGGTTCGGCTGAGGCGGTCTGACCGGCGAAGCCCACAACCGCGGAGACGCCGATGGCGGTGCCCGCTGCCACCACCCGCCACCGGCCGGCCAACTCGATCATCCTCGGTTCCTCCCACAAACCATGCCCTCACCAGGCAATCTCGTCACTAGGGGCCGAGAGTATCCAGGGTCTGCCGCCTGGCACCAGCATCTCAATCGACCTGGAATCAACCCCTGACAGTGCCGCGACGCAACCGATACCAAGCTGTGGCTTGTGCGCCGTGAGACGGGCGGTGAGCTGCTCAAACCCCGGCCTTATACCCTGAACGGCGTGATCGAACCCGCCACCACGACCCAAGCAGAGCCGTCAGAGGACACCCCGCAACACCGTTACACCGCGGAGCTGGCGGGTCAGATCGAGCAGTCCTGGCAGCAGACCTGGGCCGAGCTCGGGACGTTCAACGTGGCCAACCCGGTGGGCTCGCTCGCGCCGCAGGACGGCTCGTCGGTTCCGGCCGACAAGATGTTCGTGCAGGACATGTTCCCGTACCCGTCCGGTGACGGGCTGCATGTCGGGCACCCGCTGGGCTACATCGCCACCGACGTCTACGCCCGGTACTACCGGATGATCGGCCGCAACGTGCTGCACGCGCTGGGCTTCGACGCGTTCGGTCTGCCCGCCGAGCAGTACGCCGTGCAGACCGGGACACACCCGCGCACCCGCACCGAAGCCAACATCGTCAACTTCCGCAGGCAGTTGGGCCGGCTGGGTCTGGGCCACGATTCTCGGCGCAGCTTCGCCACCACCGATGTCGACTTCTACAAGTGGACGCAGTGGATCTTCCTGCAGATCTACAACGCCTGGTTCGACACCGATGCCAAGAAGGCCCGACCGATCAGCGAGTTGCTGGCCGAGTTCGAGTCCGGGGCCCGCACGCTCGACGACGGCCGGGCGTGGGCCGAGCTGTCGGCGGCCGAGCGCGCCGATGTGGTGGACGGCTACCGGCTGGTGTACCGCGCCGACTCGGTGGTGAACTGGTGCCCGGGCCTGGGCACCGTGCTGGCGAACGAAGAGGTCACCGCCGACGGACGCAGTGACCGCGGCAACTTCCCGGTGTTCCGGAAGCGGCTGCGGCAGTGGATGATGCGCATCACCGCCTACTCGGACCGGTTGCTCGACGATCTGGACGTGCTGGACTGGCCGGACAAGGTCAAGACCATGCAGCGCAACTGGATTGGCCGCTCGACCGGTGCCTCGGTCGAATTCGGCACCGCTGCAGGCGATGTCGAGGTCTTCACCACCCGCCCGGACACGTTGTTCGGCGCCACCTACCTGGTGTTGGCCCCCGAGCACGATCTGGTCGACGCGCTGGTGGCCGACGCCTGGCCAGAGGGCACCGATTCGCGGTGGACCTTCGCAGCGGTGACCCCGGTGGAGGCCGTCGCTGCCTACCGGGCCGGGATCTCGGCCAAGTCGGATCTGGAGCGCCAGGAGAACAAGACCAAGACGGGTGTGTTCCTCGGCGCCTATGCCACCAATCCGGTCAACGGACAACGGGTTCCGGTGTTCATCGCCGACTACGTGCTGGCCGGCTACGGCACCGGCGCCATCATGGCCGTGCCCGGCGGCGACCAGCGGGACTGGGATTTCGCCACCGAGTTCGGTCTGCCCATCATCGAGGTGGTCGCCGGCGGCGACATCACCGAGGCCGCCTACAACGGTGACGGCACCATGGTCAACTCCGACTACCTGAACGGGATGTCGGTGGCCGAGGCCAAGCAGGCCGTGATCGAACACCTGGAGGCCGACGGACGCGGCCGCGCTCGCATCGAATACAAGCTGCGGGACTGGCTGTTCGCCCGGCAGCGGTACTGGGGTGAACCGTTCCCGATCGTCTACGACGCCGAGGGCCGCGCTCATGCTTTGCCGGAATCGGCTCTGCCCGTAGAACTTCCGGATGTCCCGGACTACTCGCCGGTCTCCTTCGATCCGGACGACGCCGACAGTGAACCGTCGCCGCCGCTGGGCAAGGCCACCGAGTGGGTGCATGTCGAGCTGGATCTCGGTGACGGGCTGCAGACCTACACCCGCGACACCAACGTGATGCCGCAGTGGGCCGGCAGCTCCTGGTACGAGCTGCGTTATACCGACCCGCACAATTCAGAAGAGCTGTGCGCCAAGGAGAACGAGGCGTACTGGATGGGCCCGCGTCCGGCCGAGCATGGACCGAGCGATCCGGGCGGTGTCGACTTGTACGTCGGTGGCGTCGAGCACGCGGTGCTGCACCTGCTGTACTCACGCTTCTGGCACAAGGTGCTCTTCGACCTCGGCCATGTCAGCTCGAGTGAGCCGTACCGCCGCCTGGTCAACCAGGGCTATATCCAGGCCTTCGCCTACACCGATTCCCGTGGCAGCTACGTGCCCGCAGCGGAAGTGATCGAGCGCGACGGGAAGTTCTTCTGGCCGGGCCCGGACGGTGAGGTCGAGGTCAACCAGGAGTTCGGCAAGATCGGCAAGAGCCTGAAGAACTCGGTCTCGCCCGACGAGATCTGCGACGAGTACGGTGCGGACACCCTGCGGGTGTACGAGATGTCGATGGGTCCGTTGGAGGCGTCACGCCCGTGGGCCACCAAAGATGTCGTCGGTGCACACCGGTTCCTGCAGCGGGTGTGGCGTGTGGTGGTCGATGAATCGACCGGCGCCACCAGTGTGAACGAGCATGAGGCGCTCGACACCGACACGCTCAAGATCCTGCACCGCACGATCGCCGGGGTCACCGAAGACTATGCGGCGCTTCGCAACAACACCGCGGCAGCCAAGCTGATCGAGTACACCAACCACCTGACCAAGGAGGGGGTGTCGGCCCGCGCCGCGATCGAGCCGCTGGTCCTCATGGTCGCGCCGCTGGCGCCGCACTTGGCCGAGGAGCTGTGGAAGCGCTTGGGCCACGGCACCTCGCTGGCGCACGGGCCGTTCCCGGTGGCCGATCAGCAGTATCTGGTGGACGACACCATCGAGTTCCCCGTTCAGGTCAACGGCAAGGTGCGCGGCAAGATCACCGTCGCCGCCGATCTGGACAAGGCCGGGCTCGAGGCCGCGGCCCTGGCCGACGAGAAGGTGCAGGCCTTCCTCGACGGCGCCACGCCCAAGAAGGTCATCGTGGTGCCCGGCCGGCTGGTCAACCTCGTTGTCTGAGCGATTTGTGCACTTCCGGTAACGCCCACCGTTACGGGCGGTGCACAAATCACCCGGGGCGGACCACGATTTCGTGGACATGCCCGTCGGGCGGGGTGGTGACGGCCGTGGCCACCAGCCCGGCGACCGTCTCGGGCTTGAGGAACTTGTCCGGGTCGTACTCACCGGTGCCGTCGGTAACCGCGTTTTCGTAGGCCACCAGGTCGCGCTGCATCTCGGTGTCGGTGCGGCCGGGGAAGATCGAGGTGACCCGCAGTGACGGTTCATCGGCGCGCAGCGAGTCAGCGAACGCCCGTAGGGCGAACTTGCTCGCCGAGTAGGACGCCATTCCAGGCGAAACCTTTTGGCCGGCACCGGAATTGATGAACACCACATGCCCGCGAGCGGCCCGCAGCGCCGGTAGCAGCGCCAGCGTGAGCGCCACCGCGCCGGTTACGTTCACCTCGAAGGATGCCCGCCACTGCTCTGCGATGGACTCCGAGACCCGGCCGGGATAGAGCACGCCGGCGTTGTGCACCAGCACGTCGAGCTCGCTGAGCACCTCGGTGGCGGATTCGATCGAATCGGGGTCGGTGAGGTCCAGCGGCCAGGTCGGTGCGCCGAGCCGGTCGGCGAGCGCATCGAGGCGGTCCGACGGGCGCCCGGCCAGAAACACGGTGTGGGTGGGAGCAAGGGCGGCGGCGATGGCCGAACCGATGCCGCCAGCGGCTCCGGTGATCAATGCAGACGGCACGATTGCAACGTTACTGTGATGCCCGACGGCCTGTGGCCGACCTGCGGGCCGGAGCCCGAGGTCGCATCATGGTAGGGATGCCACCGGATCCCAGCTTCGCTCCCACCCAGCTCGCCGCACGGGCCGCCTACCTGCTGCGCGGCAACGACCTGGGTGTGATGACCACGGCCGCGCCGTTGCTGTACCCGCACATGTGGAGCTGGGACGCCGCATTCGTCTCGATCGGTCTGGCGCCGCTGAGTGTCGAGCGCGCCGTGGTGGAGCTCGACACCCTGCTCTCGGCGCAGTGGCGCAACGGCATGATCCCGCACATCGTGTTCGCCAACGGTGTTGACGGCTACTTTCCGGGTCCCGCCCGGTGGGCCACGTCGGCGCTGGCGGCCAACGCGCCACGGATCCGGCACACCTCCGGTATCACGCAGCCACCCGTGCACGCGATCGCGGTGCAGCGCATCCTCGACCACGCCCGGACGCGGGGCCGGTCGACACGGGCAGTGGCAGCCAGCTTCCTGGATCGGCGGTGGGCGGATCTGGTGCGCTGGCATCGCTGGCTGGCCGAGACCCGGGATCAGGACGGTCGCGGCCGCATCACGCTGTATCACGGGTGGGAGTCCGGCATGGACAATTCGCCACGCTGGGACAGCGCCTACGCCAACGTGATTCCCGGCAACGTGCCCGAGTATGAGCGCGAGGACAACGCGATCATCACCGATGCCACGCAGCGGCCCAGCGATCTCGAGTACGACCGGTATCTGTGGCTCCTCGAAGAGATGAAATCCGTTCGCTACGACGATGATCTGCTGCCGAAGGTGATGAGCTTCGCGGTCGAGGACGTGTTCGTCTCGGCGATCTTTTCGGTGGCGTGCCAGGTGCTCGCCGAGATCGGGGAGGACTACAAGCGTCCGCACGCCGATGTCCGCGACCTGTATTCGTGGGCCGAGCGGTTCCGGTTGGGTGTCGTCGAGACCACCGACGAGCGTAGCGGTGCGGCAAAGGATTACGACGTCCGCGCGAACAAGTGGGTGGCCACCGAGACGGTCGCACAGTTCTCGCCACTGCTGTGCGGCGGGTTGCCACACGATCGTGAACGGGCACTTCTTCGGCTGCTGGAAGGGCCGCGGTTCTGCGGGCACCCTGACCTGCGGTACGCACTCATCCCGTCGACCTCTCCGGTGTCGCGGGACTTCCGGTCGCGGGAGTACTGGCGCGGCCCGGTATGGCCGGTGATGACCTGGCTGTTCTCGTGGTGCTTTGCCCGTCGCGGTTGGGCCGAGCGAGCCTCGACCCTGCGCCGGGAAGGGTTGCGCCAGGCCAGCGACGGGACTTTCGCCGAGTACTACGAGCCGTTCACCGGGGAGCCGTTGGGCAGCATGCAGCAGTCGTGGACCGCCGCGGCGGTGTTGGACTGGTTGGGATAGCCCGCTACTCGGATTTGGCGTGAGCGGCCGGGGTCTGCTCGTTCTGGACGGCCAGGCGTTCCAGGGGAGCCAGCGCGGTCGCGAGCGTGTCGAGGTCCTCCTGGCTGAGATTGGCCAGGCGTGCCGCCAGATCCGCTCGGCGAGCCGCCAGCGATTCACGGTGCTGCACCAGCCCGCGCGGGGTGACCTCCACGAGTACGGCACGCAGGTCGGAAGGGTCACGGGAGCGCTTGACCAGGCCCAGCTTCTCCAGCCTGCGGATTGCCACGGTGGTGGTGGGGGTGCGCACCCGCTCGCGGGCGGCCAGCTCGGTCATCCGGATCGGGCCCTGGTCGAGCAGGGTGAGCAGGATCGAGAGCTGGGCCAGGGTGAGCTCGCCGGCTGTGCCCTTGTTGGTGTCTCCGCGGCGCAGCACCGAGAACACCTTGGAGAGAACGCGTTGCAGCTCTCCGGCCAGCTCAGTGACCTGTGAATCGGACTCCACCATAATTCGCTAGTCTAACCTGTCTGAAGCTGCCAGGTCGGCAGCTTGTTGGGTTTGGCGCAGGGGCCTCCCGTTGGGCTCACAGGACCTGCGACAGGAAGCGACGCAGCCGGTCTGTCTCGGCGGAGTCGAAGATCTGGTCGGGGGTTCCCGACTCGACCACCTTGCCATGGTCCATGAACACCACCGCGTCGGCCGTGGAGCGGGCGAAACCCATCTCGTGGGTGACCGCCAGGATCGTCATGCCCTCGGCCCCCAGCTCGGCCATCAACTCCAGGATGCCCTTGACCAGCTCGGGGTCCAGCGCCGAGGTGGCCTCGTCGAAGAACATCACCTGTGGACCCATGGCGAGCGCCCGAGCGATCGCGACGCGCTGCTGCTGGCCGCCCGACAGGGTGCTCGGACGTGCATCGGCCTTGTGCCGCAGGCCAACCCGGTCCAGCTGTTCGAGACCTACGGTACGGGCGTGTTCGGCGCTGAGCCGCTTGAGCTTGCGCGGGCCGAGGGTGACGTTGTCGAGAACGGTCTTGTGCGGGAACAGGTTGAACTGCTGGAACACCATGCCGATGCGTTGGCGCAGCTGGTCCGGATTGTCGGTGAGCACCGAGCGGCCGTCGAGCAGGATGTCGCCGCGGTCGGGTTCGTAGAGGCGGTTCAGGGTGCGCAGCAGCGTCGATTTTCCGGATCCGGACGGCCCGATGACGGCCGTCGTGGTGCCGGCGGGCACGTCCAGGTCCACCCCGCGCAGTACCGCGTTCGGCCCGAACGACAGGTGGATGTCCTTGGCGGCCAGCGCAACTGGCTGTGGTGCCGACATCAGATCATCTCCTGCGCGGTGGCGGCCGGCGGAAGTTCCTCTTCGACGGGTGCTCGGCCGCGCCGCAGCCGGTTGTCGACGAAGTTCACCAGGTGGGTCAACGGAATGGTCAGCAACAGGTAGAACACGCCGGCCGCCACCAGTGGTGACAGATTTCCGGTCTGCGCGTTGAGGTCTCGGCCCACCTGGAACAACTCGCGCTGGCTGGCGACCAGGCCCAGGAAGTACACCAGCGATGAGGCCTTGAGCAGTGAGATGAACTGGTTCATCAGCGCGGGCAGCACGCGTCGTATGCCCTGCGGTACGACGACCAGGCGCATCGAGGAGGCATAGCTGAAGCCCAGGGCGCGTGAGGCTTCCAGCTGCCCGGCCTCGACGCTCTGGATGCCGGATCGGAAGATCTCCCCGACGTAGGCCGCCGCCATCAGCCCGAGCGCCGCGATGCCCAGCGGGTAGGGGCTGTTGCCGGTGAGCGATCCGACCACCGGGCCGATGCCGAGTCCGATCAACAGGATGATCACCACTTCGGGCAGGCCCCGGAAGATGTCGGTGTAGACCCGGGCGGGCCAGCGCAGCCACCGTGACCGCGAGATGCCGGCCACCGCCAGGACCATGCCGAGTACCAACCCGATGACACTGGCGCACACGGTCAGGATCAGTGTGTTGGGCAGGCCGGTGCGCAGCAGGTCGGGGATCGCCTGCTGGTAGAGATCCCAGTCCAGGAACGAGTCCCTCAGTTGCGCGAGTGTCGATTTGGGCGCGGCCGGGGCACCGGCGGCCGGTTTCTCCTTGGCCGCGGCGATCGCGGCGAAATCGGGCAGCTGGGGTGCGGGGGCGGACTTGGAGCCGGGCTTCCAGCCGGGCGGCAGGGCCCGCGGCACCCAGTCGGAATACAGCTTGGCCCAGGTGCCGTCGGCGATGACGGCGTCCAGCCCGGAGTTGAGCGCATCGATCAGCGGCCGGTTCTCCTTGGCCACCGCCCACGCCACGAAATTGTCCAGGCTGAAGGTGTTTTCGATGATCTGGGCCGGGTCGCCGGGCTGCACCGTGCCGGAGGCCTGTTGCGACGGCGCCACCCAGGCGTCGATCTGGCGGGTCTTGAGGCTGGCGTAGACGGTGTTGTAGTCGGGGAACTTCACCGGCTGCAGGTGCAGTGTGTCGATGACGTATGCCTCTTGCACGGTGCCCTGCACCACCCCGATGCGCTGGCCGGGTGCGAGCTGGCTGAAACCGGTGATGGGCGAACCGGTGGGCACGACGAGCGAGAAGTACCCGAAGTCGTAGCCGTTGGTGAAGCCGACGGTGCGACGCCGGGCGTCGGTGGTGGTGATCGACGAGGAGGCCACGTCGAAGCGCCGGGATGCGGTCTGGGCCAGCAGGCCCGAGAAGTCGGTGCCGACGAAGTTGACCCGCAGGCCGAGCTTGTCGGCGACGGCGCGCAGCAGCTCGTTGTCGAAGCCGGTGAACTGCCCGGCCGAATTGATGCAGATGCTGGGCGGTGCGTCCGACAGCGTGCCGACGGTCAGGACGCCGGGGGTGCCCAGACCGAGGTTTTCGGCGCGCACCATGTCCACCGGGGCGGTGGTGGCGGTGGTGTATTTGTCGGCGCCGGGCCCGGTGGCCGCGGCGGCCAGATTGGTGGGCAGAGCGCTGGCGCTGTCCACCCCGGGGGGTGCGCATTGATCGACGTCTGCGGTTGCCGGTGCCGCACACAGCAGTCCGAGCAGGATCAGGACCGTGGTCAGCAGCGCGGCCGAGCGTCTGGCGTCCATTTGATGCAACCTAGTTGGCGGAGGCCCGGTGATGAGCGATTCCACTCAAGGGGACCGCAAGTCGCCGAATACTCCGCGCCGGGTGAGCTCGCCGATCATGATCTGAGCCATTTTCTCGGCGCGGTCGGTGCAGGCCTTGCGGGCTCCCTCAGGATCGCGGGCGTGGATCGCGGCGGTCTCGGCCTCGTAGCTGGCGAGAAAATCGGCCTTTGCCTTGGGATAGCTGATCCAGAACTCGGCGGGGGCGAAACTCTTTCCGGCGCGGATGGTGGCGTGCAGGCGTGGCCCCGCGTACTCGTCGTTGATCGCGTCGCGGTACACCCAGCAGGCCTCTTGGAAGGACTTGGTGTCCTTTGCTGAACGCATCAGCCGCAACGTGTCGTCGAGGTGGGCGAGGATACGCGGGGTGGGGCTGGTGGCGCAGCGGGCCGAGGCGATCCCGTTGAGGATGCCGTAGAGCTCATGATGTTCGGCCACGGTGGCCTCGTCGAACCGGGATACGAATGCGCCGCGGTGGTACCGCGTCGAGAGGATTCCGTCGTGCTCGAGCTGGACCACGGCCTCCTGGATCGGGACGCGGCTCAGCCCGAGGTCACGGACGATCTCGTTGCGGTCGATACGGTCACCGGATCGCAGCTTGCCCGTCATCACCAGATTGATGATGTGGGTGACAACCTGATCCTTCTCCTTGATCCCATAGTTTTTCGGCACCCTTGATTACTCCCCCATTGAGTTGGGACGCACACCCCCCGTGCGTTGGCGATGCGCAAGTTTCTCACGGGCGGAACCAAGAGGGGGTACGAGTCCCCTCAGCTCATCCGCTGATCTTTGCGTCGCGTCCGTCGCGCCAGCGGCAGAGGGCCTCGGCGGCGGTCAGGTCGTAGTCGGGTCCGTTGACCCCGACGGTGAGGATGCTGACGCCGAGGTCGGCCAGCGCGTCGGCGTCGGCCAGCATTGCGTCGATGCCGCCGGTCTCCTGCACCCCGGCCGAGTGCTGCACGGTGGACGGGTCCCGGCCGGTGGTGGCGCAGTGCTCGGCGAGGACCGCTGCCTTGCCCGGGTAGGTGTCGCGGTCGACGAAGGCATGCCAGATGTGGGCGTGCTCGGCCACCAGGCGCAGCGTCTTGCGCTCGCCCTGACCGCCGATCAGGATCGGGATCTCGCGCATGGGTTCCGGGTTGAGCTTGGCCAGCCGGGCCTCGATGCGCGGCAGTGCTTCGGCCAGATCGTCCAGGCGGCTGCCCGCGGTGCCGAACTCATACCCGTACTCGCGGTAATCCTTGTGTTTCCAACCGCTTCCGATGCCGAGGATGAGGCGACCGTCAGAGATGTGGTCAACGGTGCGGGCCATGTCGGCCAGCAGTTCGGGGTTGCGGTAGGAGTTGCAGCTGACCAGTGCACCGATCTCGATGCGCGAGGTCTGCTCGGCCCAGGCGCCCAGCATCGTCCAGCATTCGTAGTGTGCGCCGTCGGGGTCGCCGTAGAGCGGGAAGAAATGGTCCCAGTTGAAGGCGATGTCGACGCCGATGTCCTCGCAGCGGCGCACCGCGTCGCGGATGTGGCTGTACTTGGGGGAGTGCTGCGGCTGTAGTTGCACACCAATGCGAATGGGATGGCTCACAATTCCCGAGCGTACTCAGACGGTGCCGATCTGGCCGCCCGGCTTCCACACCGCGACCACGGCGGGCCGGGCGGGAGTGTCGGCACCGCCGGGCCAGTGCGACAGGGGCTTGTCGAGGGAGTGGTCGTCGCCCTCGCCCGGGTGCTGCACACACACCGTGACGAGATCGTCGGTCACCACCGGACCGCACGTCTCGGCGCCGACCGGCACGGTGAGGAACTGCTTGGTCTCACCGCGGTTCGGGCCGTCGAGCGCCACCGCGAACAGTCCGTCGTTGGAGTCGAGTGCGTTGCCGTCGGTCGAGATCCAGAGGTTGCCGTGGCTGTCGAAGGCAAGGTTGTCGGGGCAGGAGATCGGGCTGACCTGTTCTTTGTCGAATCCGGCGTAGTAGGTGTCGGCCGCCTTGGGGTCACCGCACACCAACAGCAGATCCCAGGTGAAGTCGGTGCCGATGTGATTGTCGGTGATCTCCAGGACCTGGCCGCTCTTGTTCTCGTTGCGCGGGTTGGCCGCGTCGACGCCGGCCTTGCCCTCGGTGCCGCGTTTGTCGTTGTTGGTCAGTGCCACGTAGACCTTGCCGGTGTGCGGGTTGGCCTCGAAGTCCTCGGGCCGGTCCATCTTGGTGGCGCCGGCCTTGTCGGCGGCGATACGGGTGAACACCGCAGCCTCGGCAGCGGTGACGCCCTCGACGAGCGACTCGGCCTGTCCGTCAGGCCCGGATTTCAGCAGCGGGATCCAGGTTCCGGTTCCGGAGAAGGAGCCTTTGGCGGGGAGCTTGCCGGTGCCGTCGATCTGCGCGGCGGGGATGTCGCTGCTCAGTTTGGCCACGTACAGCGTGCCCTCGTCGAGGAGGGTCAGGTTGTGGGCCATCGCGGCGGGATCCCCGGTCTTCCAGCCGGGGGCGATCTTCTTGGCGGAGACGAACTTGTACATGTAGTCGAAGCGTTCGTCGTCTCCGGTGTAGACCACCACGCTGCCGTCGCCGGTCACGTACACGTTCGCGCCCTCGTGTTTGAGCCGGCCCAGCGCCGAGTGCTTGACGGGCGTCGACGCCGGGTCCCACGGGTTGAGCTCGACGACGTAGCCGAAGCGATTGACCTCGTTGGGGGTCTTGGTGAGGTCGAAGCGCGGGTCGAAGTCTTCCCACTTGAGCTCGGAGCGTTCGTGCTCGATGCCGTAGCGGTCGAAACGCTCGGTGTCGGCCGGCTCAGGCGCTGGGGCCCCTTCGGCGGCGCCGAAGTACCCGTGGAAATTCTCTTCGCCGGAAAGCACTGTGCCCCAGGGCGTTACGCCGCCGGCGCAGTTGGCGAAGGTGCCGGCGACGGCCCGCCCCGTGGAGTCGGCGGCGGTCTTGACGAAGTCGGTGCCTGCGGCAGGCCCGGTCAGCGCGAACGGAGTGTCAGCGGTGATCCGGCGGTTGTAACGGCCCATCACGGGTTTCAGCGCGCCGTCGGTGCCGCGCTCCACCTCGACCACACCCATCCCGACCGCGGCGATCTCGATGTCGAACTGCTCGCGGGTGGGCGCTGCTGCGTCGTAGCCGGGGAACATGAATTCCGGCGTGACGTACTCGAAGTTGGTCACCAACAGATACCGGTTGGCTTGTCCTTCGATCGGCAGGAGTGCGGCGAAGTCGTTGTTGAACCCGAACTGCTTGCGCTGCGAGTCGGCGCTCTGCCGGTTGATGTCGAACATCGGGGCGTCGGCCAGTACCGGGTCGCCCCACGCGATCACGACCCGTTGCTGGTAGCCGTCCGGGATCACCACGGCGTCTTCGGTGTTCGGTGCGACGGCGGCGAACTTCATTCCGGGCGGCGTTTCGACGGGTAGCGCGGCCGGTGCGGGTGTCGGTCCGGGCTTTGCGTCGGTACCGCAGGCAGCCAGGGCGGTTCCGGCCCCGACGGCCAGCACGGTGACACCGGCGGTCTGCAGCATCGACCGGCGTGACATCTGTTTGACGATGTCGCCGAAATACTCGTTGTCGGTGGTGTTGGGCGCCGGCTTCGAACACGCGTCGCCACATCGGTAGCGGCAGGTCACGTGCTGACGCGACGACGTTCCACGGTGGGTGACAAACAGATTCAACGGTACGAGCGGCATTCCGCGCAGATCCTTCCGCCAGACATCGGCCGCGGGCTGAGCGGCCGGACTGGCGGAAACCTACGGGAGCTGAACTAGCAGCGGGTTAACAGCAGGCAACCTGCTAGCTATCGAGGAGGCCGCGCAGGATCTCGACGAGCTTGGCCGGCTGATCGCCCTGCACGGAGTGGCCGGAGTCGGCGACGACGTGCGTGCGCTGGAACCCAGGCGCGGAGCCGGCGAATGTCGCGGCGTCGTCGTCGTTGACGAAGAACGAGTTGGCGCCGCGGATCAGCGTGGTGGGCATGGTGATCGCCGGGACGTCGTCCCAGAGCCCGTCAAACCCGTCGCCGGTGCGGAACGTGTCGTAGCGCCACGTCCAGCTGCCGTCCTCGAGCTGTTTGGAGTTGTGGAACACGCCGCGCCGCAAAGAATTCCGGTCCCGGTGTGGGGCGGCGGCGACAGTGACGTCGAGCATGGCCTGGAAGCTGGGGAACGTGCGGTTCTCCTGCACCAGGGCGACGGTGCCCATCTGGGCTTTGGTCATCTCGTTGTGCCGTTCGGGTGCAGACGGCGTGACGTCGACGAGCGCGAGCTCGGGGACCAGCCGTGGCTCGGTTGCCGCGATCCGCAGCGCCGTCAGGCCCCCCAGCGACATGCCCACCACCAGCCGTGGGCTGGGAGCGTGGGCCTCGAGCACCGGAATCAGGGTGGCGGCATTGAGTTTCGGGCCGTAGTCACCGTCTTCGCGCCAGGCCGAGCGGCCGTGGCCGGGCAGGTCGACGGCCAGTGCGGGCTCACCGAGGCCGAGGATCACGGTGTCCCAGGTGTGTGCGTTCTGACCGCCGCCGTGCAGGAACACCACCCGGGGTGCCGCGGTGCCGAACTTCAGGGCACTGACCGGCCCCTGCTCGATGCGTTCCACGGGTGGTATCGCGGTTGCGCCAACCTGTTCGGCGTTCTCGTGGAGAAGCCCGAACTCGTCAAGACCGATCAATGCGTCGTCGCTCACCACGCCCCGACCCTAACCCGGAAACGACTCTGCGCCCAGGGCGGAGTCGTGCGAGAAGCACGTGCCCTGGGCGCAGAGTGAAAACGACTAGTCCGCGATGAAGCTTTCCAGCTCGATGCGCGCGACATCGTCGGCGATCTGCTTGGGCGGGCTCTTCATCAGGTAGGCCGATGCTGCCTCGATGGGACCACCGATGCCACGGTCCTTGGCGATCTTGGCGGCGCGCACCGCGTCGATGATGACGCCGGCCGAGTTCGGCGAGTCCCAGACCTCGAGCTTGTACTCCAGGTTCAGCGGCACGTCACCGAAGGCGCGGCCTTCCAGGCGGACGTAGGCCCACTTGCGGTCGTCGAGCCACGCGACGTGGTCCGACGGGCCGATGTGGACGTTCTTGTCCTCGACCTTGCCGGCCAGCGAACCGGTCAGGTTGGAGGTGACGGCCTGGGTCTTGGAGACCTTCTTGGACTCCAGACGCGAGCGCTCCAGCATGTTCAGGAAGTCCATGTTGCCGCCGACGTTGAGCTGGTAGGTGCGGTCCAGCGTGACACCGCGGTCTTCGAACAGCTTGGCCATCACGCGGTGGGTGATGGTCGCGCCGACCTGGCTCTTGATGTCGTCACCGACGATCGGGACACCGGCGTCGGCGAACTTCTTGGCCCACACCGGGTCGGAGGCGATGAACACCGGAAGCGCGTTGACGAAGGCCACGCCGGCGTCGATGGCGCACTGGGCGTAGAACTTGTCGGCCTCTTCGGAGCCCACGGGAAGGTAGGAGACCAGCACGTCGACCTTGGCGTCCTTGAGGGCCTGCACCACGTCGAC
This sequence comes from Mycobacterium syngnathidarum, assembly GCF_001942625.1. Classification (GTDB taxonomy): domain Bacteria; phylum Actinomycetota; class Actinomycetes; order Mycobacteriales; family Mycobacteriaceae; genus Mycobacterium; species Mycobacterium syngnathidarum. Next base: position 216,120 of record NZ_MLCL01000093.1, on the reverse strand, counting down.
GGGCTCGAAGTCGGAGACCTCGATGGTGTCGGCGTAGTACTTGCCGATGCCGTCGAGAGTCGGGCCGCGCTGCACCGTCACGTTGGTGGGCGGCACGTCGGCGATCTTGATGGTGTTGTTCTCGGAGGCGAAGATCGCCTCGGACAGGTCGAATCCGACCTTCTTGGCGTCCACGTCGAACGCGGCGACGAACTTCACGTCACGCACGTGGTACGGGCCGAACTTCACGTGCATCAGGCCCGGCACGGACGCGTTCTCGTCGGCGTTGTGGTAGTACTGCACGCCCTGGACCAGGGATGACGCGCAGTTACCGACGCCGACGATGGCGACCCGGATTTCTCCTGCGTGCTCAGACATGGACGATCTCCTTACTCGTTCTGTGTGCTCGGCCTGGGGCCTTGTGCGGGGCTGTGCTCATGCGTTCTCCGAGCGTCCCTGCGCGGTACGTTCGGCCGCGATCAACTCGTTGAGCCACTTGACTTCTCGTTCGCTGGACTCCAGGCCCAGCTGGTGCAGCTGACGGGTGTAGCGGTCGAAAGAACTACTGGCCCGCGCCACGGCTTCACGCAGGCCTTCCCGGCGTTCCTCTACCTGACGGCGGCGCCCCTCCAGGATTCGCATCCTGGCCTCTGCCGGAGTGCGATTGAAGAAGGCCAGGTGGACACCGAACCCGTCGTCGGAGAAATTCTGTGGCCCCGTGTCGGCGACCAACTCGCTGAACCGCTGCTTGCCGGCATCGGTCAGCTGGTAAACCCGCCGAGCCCGGCGCACCTTGGTCGGTCCCAAGGGTGCGGCGTCCTCGACGATCAGGCCGTCGGCCTGCATGCGTCGTAATGCCGGGTAGAGCGATCCATACGAGAACGCCCTGAACGCCCCCAACAGACCCGTCAATCGCTTGCGTAGCTCGTAGCCGTGCATCGGTGCCTCGAGCAAGAGGCCGAGAATTGCAAGCTCCAGCATCGAGATCACCCCTTTCGACAGATCAGATGGAATTGATCGCTACGACGGACCAACACCTCGGCCAACTGTATCGCGCCGATATATTTGGCGCCAAGTGAATGCCGATCGGCAGTCGATTGTCACGCTGGCGTGGCTCCCGGTCCCGAGCGCCACGCCAGCGTGACGCTCGAGCTCGCTCAGCCGTTGTTGCGGTACATGCTCTTGACGGCGCCGTCGGGGTAGAGGTCGATGCGGCCGCCCCCGAAATCGCTGCTGACGATGACGGCGATGTTGATCGCCTCGGGTGTCGAAGGGTCTTCGGACGGCGTGATGCGCAGCCACGTGCTCTTCACGTCGGCACGTTTGGTGTTCAGGGTGTCGGGTGCGCCCCGCATGATGCCGAGGACCTTCTCGTAGTCGAAAGCGGCGAGGTCGACGAGACGGTCGTTCTTGTCGACGGTGCGCGGATCGGTGCTCGGGTCACCCCAGCCGCCGGTGTAGCGGTAGTAGACCTTCTTGCGGCTGTCCTGCGGGTCCGGTCGGTACAGCAAGGCCGAATCGGGATCGATGTGCAGCTCGAAACCGATGGTGGCGCCGAACTTTTGGCGCATCTGCTCGAACAGTCCTTTGACCCCGTTGAGCGATTGCAGCTGTGTCGGCGGGGTCAGCACGACCGGGTCGATCCCGTCGGGCACGGCGCCCGGGTCGGGGTTGAAACTCAACGGTGAGGGGGTGTTTCCGTACAGGCCCCAGCCGATGCCGATGCCGAGCACGACGAGCACCGCGGCCGAAGCCAGCCGCAGTCCCCACCCGGAGCCGGCGGGCTTGCGGATGCGCGGCAGCCGGGGCTTGGTCAGCGTCGGCAGCTGCACCGGTGCGCTCGAGGTCTGCAGATCGGCGACCAGCCGGGCCAGATCGCCCAGCGTCGTGGCATTGGTGGCCGCCGACACCCGTTGGCGGTGTTCTTCCATGGACAGCTGGCCTTCGCCCAGCGCGTTGTCGAGCACCTTGCAGGTGTCGTTGCGGTCGCTGTCTTTGGCCCGCGTGTTCGAGGGTTGCCGGGTTGCCACGGAAGATGATCGTAGGAGGTGTGACGCGGTCGCGCCTCGGTGTGCAGGGGGCCGACGTACTCTGGTCATCGTGCGATTGCAGAGACAGGTGGTGGATTACGCGCTTCGGCGTCGGTCCCTGCTGGCTGAGGTCTATTCGGGGCGCACCGGCGTCTCGGAGGTCTGTGATGCCAATCCCTACTTGCTTCGCGCGGCAAAGTTTCACGGCAAGCAGAGTTCGGTGATGTGTCCGATCTGCCGTAAGGAGCAGCTCACGCTGGTGTCGTGGGTTTTCGGTGATCATCTGGGCCCGGTGTCGGGCTCGGCCCGCACCGCGGAGGAGCTGGTGATGTTGGCAACTCGTTACGACGAGTTCGCAGTCCATGTGGTGGAGGTATGCCGCACCTGCAGTTGGAATCATCTGGTCAAGTCATATGTCCTGGGCGCGCCGAAGCCGCCGAAGGCACGTGGCACTCGAGGCGCGCGCAAGTCGGCGCGTACGGCCAGTGAATAACGAAGGGCGCCATAGCCGGTCAGCCAACGACATCCGTAATGCGGCTGACCGTCTCGGCGCGCGCGAAAACCGGCCGCCCGCTCGGGAGAAACCGCCTGCCCGGGACACGCCCCCGGTCCGGGAGCCCCGGCCCCCGGCGCGCGAGGCAGGACCTCCGCGACGCGAGAACGGTCCCGTGGGACGGGAAAAAGGGCAGGCGGGCCGTCCCGGCCGTCCGGCGTCACCGCCCGACGATCGGCTCACCACGGTGCTGCCTCCGGTTCGCGACGGTAAGCCGGCTCCACTCGATGTCATCAGAGCTGCGATGGACGGCACCCCGGCGCCGAAACCGCAGCCACCCAAATCGCCACCTCCGCCGCCGGGAGGCGGCCGTGGCTCGGGCCCCTCGGGTCCGTCGGGTCAGGGGCCCAAGCCGCCGGGGCAGTTCCACATCAACTGGAAGCTGATCCGACGTCTGTCGATCGCCGCCGTGGTGGCGATGATCCTGCTTCCTCTGGTGACGTTCGGTATGGCGTACCTGATCGTCGACGTCCCGCAGCCCGGTGACATCCGCACCAATCAGGTGTCGACGATCTTGGCCAGCGACGGCAGCGAGATCGCCCGGATCGTTCCCCCCGAAGGCAACCGGGTCGATGTCGGGATCGACAAGATCCCCGAGCATGTCCGCAACGCGGTGATGGCCGCCGAGGACCGTGACTTCTACTCCAACCCCGGCTTTTCCTTCACCGCCCTGTTGCGCGCGATCAAGAACAACTTGGTGGGCGGTGACCTGCAGGGCGGTTCGACCATCACCCAGCAGTACGTCAAGAACGCATTGGTCGGCGACGAGCGCTCCGGCATCGGCGGTTTGATCCGCAAGGCCAAGGAGCTGGTCATCTCGACCAAAATGGCCAGCGAATGGTCCAAAGACGCTGTGATGCAGGCGTATCTGAACATGATCTACTTCGGCCGCGGTTCATACGGCATCGCCGCGGCCGCCAAGGCGTACTTCGACAAGCCTGTCGAACAGCTCACCGTCGCCGAGGGCGCATTGATGGCCGCATTGATCCAGAGGCCGTCGACGCTGGACCCGGCCGTGGATCCGGAGGGCGCGGCCGAACGGTGGAACTGGGTACTCGACGGCATGGTGGACATCGGCGCGCTGTCGGCTCAGGACCGTGCCGAGCAGGTGTTCCCGCCGACGGTGCCACCGGACCAGGCCCGCCAGGAGAACCAGACCACCGGCCCGAACGGACTGATCGAGCGCCAGGTCACCAAGGAACTGCTGGATCTGTTCAACATCAGCGAGCAGGCGCTGAACACCGAAGGTCTGCAGATCACCACCACGATCGATCCGCAGGCCCAGCAGGCCGCGGAAAACGCGGTGTCCAAGTACATGGACGGGCAGGATCCCGACATGCGGACCGCGGTGGTCTCCGTCGATCCGCGTGACGGGGCGGTCAAGGCTTACTACGGTGGCTCGGACGCCAATGGCTTCGACTTCGCCCAGGCCGGTCTGCCGACGGGTTCGTCGTTCAAGGTGTTCGCGCTGGTCGCGGCCCTGCAGCAGGGCATCGGTCTGGGCTACCAGGTGGACAGCGGGCCGATCACGGTCAACGGCATCGAGATCACCAACGTCGAAGGCGAGGGGTGCGGAACCTGCTCGATCGCCGAGGCGCTCAAACGCTCGCTGAACACCAGCTACTACCGGCTGATGCTCAAGCTCGAGAACGGCCCCGAGGACGTGGCCAAGGCCGCGCACGACGCGGGCGTCGCCGAGAGTTTCCCCGGTGTCGAGCACACGCTGTCCGAGGACGGCAAGGGCGGTCCGCCGAACAACGGCGTGGTGCTGGGTCAGTACCAGTCCCGGGTGATCGACATGGCCTCGGCGTACGCCACGTTGGCCGCCTCGGGCGTCTACCACAAGCCGCACTTCGTCCAGAAAGTCGTGAACTCGTCTGGCCAGGTGCTGTTCGATGCCTCCAGCCAGGACGAGGGTGAACAGCGCATCGACAAGGCAGTGGCCGACAACGTGACCTCGGCCATGCAGCCGATCGCCGGCTGGTCCCGCGGCCACAACCTGGCCGGCGGCCGCGCCTCGGCCGCCAAGACCGGTACCAACCAGCTCGGCGACACCGGTGACAACCGCGACGCCTGGATGGTCGGCTACACGCCGTCGCTTTCGACTGCGGTCTGGGTGGGTACCTCCGAGGGTGTGGAACCGTTGAAGACGGCGTCCGGCGGCCCGGTGTACGGATCCGGTCTGCCGTCGGACATCTGGAAATCCACCATGGACGGTGCCTTGAAGGGGACTGACAACGAGAAGTTCCCGAAGCCGACCGAGATCGGCGGTTATGCGGGTGTGCCACAGGCCCCGCCTGCCCCGCCGCCCGGCACCCTCCCGCCGGGCCCGCAGGTCTCGGTGATGCCTTCGGAGACCGTGATTCAACCGACCATCGAAGTGGCCCCGGGCATCACGATCCCGATCGGCCCTCCGACGACCGTGCCGATCGGACCGCCGCCGGGAGCTCCCGTTGTGCCCGGCGAACCGGGCGTTCCGGTACCGCCGCCACCCCCGTGACGGACCGGGTATCGCCGGCTCCGCCGGCAGGGCTGGATTCACCGGCTCCGCCGGCAGAAGACCGGCGGAGCGCCGACGACCGCGACCTCCCCAGCCGCAACGACCGGCTGGCCGAGGCGTTGTCGCAGACCGTCGGTGGACCGGTCGGCCGTCATGCTCTGATCGGCCGGTCACGGTTCATGACCCCGCTGCGGGTGATGTTTGTGATCGCTGTGGTGTTCCTGGCGTTGGGCTACACCACAAAGGCTGCCTGCCTGCAGACCACCGGCAAGGGGACCGCGGGCGAGCGGGTGGCCAACTGGGAGAACAACCGGGCGTACTACGAGCTGTGCTATTCCGACACGGTTCCGCTCTACACCGCAGAGTTGTTGAACCTCGGGAAGTTTCCCTACAAATCCAGTTGGGTCGAGAACGACGCGACCGGCAACCCGCGCATCCAGTACGACGGCAGTCCGGCGATCCGCTACATGGAGTACCCGGTGCTCACCGGGCTGTACCAGTACGTGTCGATGTCGTTGGCCAAGACCTACACCGCCTTGACCAAGCTCGTATCGGTCCCGCTGGTGGCCGAAGTGGTGATGTTCTTCAACATCTCGGCGTTCGGCTTGGCGCTGGCCTGGCTGGCCACAATCTGGGCTACGTCGCGAATGGCCGGCCGGCGGGTGTGGGATGCCGCGCTGGTGGCGGGTTCGCCGATCGTGATCTTCCAGGTGTTCACCAACTTTGACGCATTGGCCACAGCTTCCGCGGCGGGCGCGATGCTGGCGTGGTCTCGGCGAAAACCGGTGTGGGCCGGGGCGCTGATCGGAATCGGCGTGGCGGCCAAGCTGTATCCGCTGCTGCTGTTCGTCCCGCTGGTACTGCTCGGGCTGCGCACCGGGCGGCTGCGGGCGGTCGGCAAGGCGGCATTGACCGCGGTCGCCACGTGGCTGCTGATCAATTTGCCGATCATGGTGCTCTTCCCGCGGGGATGGTCAGAGTTCTTCCGGCTCAACACTCGTCGCGGTGACGACATGGACTCGCTCTACAACGTGGTCAAGTCGTTCAGCGATTGGCGCGGCTTCGATCCGGACCTGGGCTTCTGGCAGCCGCCGGCGGTGCTGAACACGGTCACCGCGGTGTTGTTCGCCGCCTGCTGTATCGCGATCGGCTACATCGCGTTGACCGCGCCGCAGCGGCCGCGATTGGCGCAGTTGGCATTCCTCGTGGTTGCCGCATTCTTGCTGACCAACAAGGTGTGGAGCCCGCAGTTCTCGCTGTGGCTGGTGCCGCTGGCCGTCCTGGCGCTGCCGCATCGTCGCGTCCTGCTGGCATGGATGACGATTGACGCGCTGGTGTGGATACCGCGCATGCTCTACCTGTACGGCGAGCAGAACAAGGGTCTGCCCGAGCAGTGGTTCACCACTACGGTGCTGCTACGCGATCTGGCAGTGATCGGGTTGTGCGCGTTGGTCATTCGCCAGATCTACCGTCCTGAGCTCGACCTGGTGCGCCACGGCGGACGCGTTGATGATCCCACCGGCGGGGTGTTCGACCGGGCACCTGACCAGCCGCCGCGTTGGCTACCGGATTGGCTGCGGCCCTCGGCTGACCGCGTCCGCATCGAGCCCAAGCCGGATCCAGAACCGGAGTTGGCGGACGCCAGATAGACGCGACGTATGAGGCGCGGTGTCACGCGCAGGTCAGTACGCCGGATAGGGCGGTTGGTACTGGACTGCCACGGGACTCGGCTTCGCGCGGATCCATCTTGCGGTCGGCGGCAGCATCGTCAGGACGAGCGTCAGAATCGGAAAGACGAAGAGCGGCACTGCGATTGTGAGGACGGCGCCCCCGTCGAAGTCATACTTCGTGAGCTGCTCAGCCAGAACCGCCAGGCCGGTCAGGATGGCCAGGCCGCAGCCGCCGATGACGAGCCGCCGCCCGTTCATGTTGCGCCGGAACAGCAGTATCGCCCCGATGAACAGCGCCAGTCCGAAGCCGGCGCCGAACAGGACCACGACAGCGCCCACGATGTCGAATGCGTGGTCACTGACCATGGTCACCACAGACAGCGGGCTGAAGCAGAGGCCGGCCAGCCCGCCCAGTAGTGCCAGGATGCCTGCGAGGATCCCCGTGGCACCGCTCGGCCCGCCGGGCAGCTTCGGCTGTGGATGGCCCGGGTAGCCGGACGGCGGATAACCGGATTGCTGCGGCCACCCCGGTTGTTGGGACCAACCCGCAGGTTGCGCATAGCCGGCCTGCTGCGGAATCCCTTGCCCATGAGGCCCGTACGGATGGTTCATACGTCCCTCTCGAGATCCTTCCGATCCCGTTTCGCCTGGATCCATGCCGTGGTCGACGGCAGCACGGTGACCACGATCGTGGCGAGGGGCAGCACAAGGCTCAAGATTGCCACGGCGCTGATCTGGTAGACGCCATAGCGGGCTGTCGCGGCGAGACTCAGTCCGAGGCTGATCAAGCTGCCCAGGATGATCAACACGCAGCCGCTGACGATGAAGCGGCGGCCGATCATCTTGTGCCGCAACAGCGCCACCGTACCGGCGAGGAGCAAGAGTCCGCAGGCGACACTCAACAGGGTCGCGAGGACGGTCAACGCCAGCGCCCCTGGGGATCTGAGGGCCAGGGTTCGCATGCCCGCGTCACCGGCCAGCGCGGCCAGTCCGGTCAGACCGACTACGCCGTTGCCGAGGGTCAACAGGGAGCCGATCCCGGCCAGGACGACCGTGATGATCGCGGTCACCCGGTTCGGCGATGCCGCGGCAGCCTCGGGGGGCAGTGCTGCAGGCAGGGTTTCGCCCAGTGGGTATCCGGGCTGTTGATGGCCGAGTTGTTCTGGATAGCTGGGTTCGCCGGGAAACTCCTGGTCCTGGGTTCCGCGCGGAGTGGTCACTACTGCTCCGATCCTGATGTCAATTCAACTCGGATAGGGCGGATGAAACTGGGGTGCAACGGGATCGGGTCTCGCCCGGATCCATTCGGTCGCCGAGGGCACCATGGCCGGCACCAGCGTTGCGCTGGGGAACATGAGACCGAAGACGAAGTCGAACACGATCAAGGCAATCAGCGCGGCGTATCGCCCGCCGGAGAGCGGGGCCCTGCCCGTAAGGCCCGAACGGATAGTTCACGCAATCCCCCTAGACTCCAGAACCAAGGACTCACCTTATCCGGATTTCGCAGATCAGGGCGATTTCGGGTAGCCTGGGCCGGTTGCCGACGCAGGCGACCCTCCTGCCACGGAATCCACCGTGGCCGTACACGACCAGAGGAGGTGATGAGGTTCTAATGCGTCCATACGAAATCATGGTCATTCTCGACCCCACACTTGACGAGCGCACCGTAGCTCCGTCGCTGGAGACGTTCCTGAACGTCATCCGCAAGGATGGCGGGACCGTCGAAAAGGTTGACATCTGGGGCCGCCGCCGGCTGGCCTACGAGATCGCCAAGCACGCCGAGGGCATCTACGCCATCGTCGACGTCAAGGCTGAACCGGCCACCGTGTCGGAGCTCGACCGTCAGCTCAACCTGAACGAGTCCGTGCTGCGGACCAAGGTGATGCGGACCGACAAGCACTAAAGGCGCTCAGTCGTCGGCGGGGCTACGTAGGCTTCGCGCAAACGGACATGCCTACCCAGGAGGATCTCGTGGCTGGTGACACCACCATCACAGTTGTCGGAAACCTGACCGCTGACCCGGAACTGCGTTTCACCCCGTCCGGCGCAGCCGTCGCCAATTTCACCGTTGCTTCCACGCCGCGCATGTTTGACCGGCAGACCAATGAGTGGAAGGACGGCGAGGCGCTGTTCCTGCGGTGCAACATCTGGCGTGAGGCGGCCGAGAACGTGGCCGAGAGCCTCACCCGGGGTTCGCGGGTGATCGTCACCGGTCGGCTCAAGCAGCGTTCGTTCGAAACCCGCGAGGGTGAGAAGCGCACCGTTGTCGAGGTCGAGGTCGACGAGATCGGTCCGTCCCTGCGCTACGCCACGGCCAAGGTCAACAAGGCCAGCCGTAGTGGCGGCGGAGGCGGCGGCTTCGGTGGTGGTGGTGGTGGCGGCGGTGGTTCGCGCCAGGCCGAGCCCAAAGACGATCCGTGGGGCAGTGCACCGGCGTCCGGTTCCTTCAGCGGGGCCGACGACGAGCCGCCGTTCTGATCAACAACGAAAATTTTTGCAAGGAAGAGATAACCAATGGCCAAGTCCACAAAGCGACGGCCGGCACCGGAAAAGCCGGTCAAGACTCGTAAGTGCGTGTTCTGCTCCAAGAAGGGTAAGGGGCAGGTCATCGACTACAAGGACACCGCGCTGCTGCGCACCTACATCAGCGAGCGCGGCAAGATCCGCGCCCGCCGGGTGACCGGCAACTGCGTCCAGCACCAGCGCGATGTCGCCATCGCGGTGAAGAATGCCCGCGAGGTGGCTCTGCTGCCGTTCGGCTCGTCGACGCGGTAGGGGATAGACCAATGAAGCTGATTCTCACCGCTGAGGTGGAGCACCTGGGTGTCGCGGGCGACACCGTCGAGGTCAAGGACGGCTACGGCCGCAACTACCTGCTGCCCCGTGGGCTGGCCATCGTGGCTTCCCGTGGTGCCGAGCGCCAGGCCGAGGAGATCCGCCGGGCACGCGACGCCAAGTCCATCCGGGGTGTCGAGCACGCCAACGAGCTCAAGACCGCTCTGGAGAACCTGGGCGAGGTGTCGCTGCCGGTTCACGCCGCCGCCGACACCGGCAAGCTGTTCGGCTCGGTCACCGCGGCGGATGTCGTGGCTGTGATCAAGAAGGCCGGCGGCCCGAACTTGGACAAGCGCACCGTGCAGCTGCCCAAGGCCCACATCAAGTCCGTGGGCACGCATCCGGTTGTCGTCCGGCTGCACACCGGGGTGGAAGCCAAGGTGACGCTGTCCGTCGTCGCGGAATAAGCACCGCGCGGAGGAGTCCGTAGCGGAGTAGATCCGCCAGCACTCGATCGCCCGGGTGGGAGCCTGCAGAGGTTTCCGCCCGGGCGTTTGCTGTATCTCTGGCGAACCCGTTGCGGGCAACTCTGGACAGCGAAGCACACTCGGTGTTAACCGGGGCGGTTCCTGGGCGCAACACAACACGCCCGGGACGGCAACCCGGCACGACACGCCGAAGAACTTCCCATACACAATGACTGACAGCCCCCATGGCACCCTGAACTGGGAAAACAACAGATCGCCAGGGATTGATCCACAGGTTCTCCCCAGAGCCTCAACACCGCGACCGAGACCTATCCCCATACCATCCACAGGTTGATCAACAGGGGTGGTTTCGGGCGGCGCCAGCAACGTCTACCGTGATGCGTCGCAGCGCCGTCACGAAGCTTTGTCGGAGCCCTGTTTTACAGTTGCAGTACCGATTCGAATAAACGTTCGAGCCTGTCGTCAGGCGGGTCTCGGAAGGGGGTGGGGAGTCCGTGGCGGTGGTGGACGACCTGGGGCATCCAGATTCGGAGATGGATGGTCCTCCGCCTGGGGAGGACTTCGGCCGGCAGCCGCCGCAGGACATGGCGGCCGAGCAGGCCGTCCTCGGCGGCATGCTGCTGAGCAAGGACGCGATCGCCGATGTCCTCGAGCGCTTGCGTCCCGGCGACTTTTACCGCCCGGCCCACCAGAACGTCTATGACGCGATCCTCGATCTCTACGGCCGGGGTGAACCGGCCGACGCCGTCACCGTCGCCGCCGAGCTCGATCGCCGGGGGCTGCTGCGCCGCATCGGCGGAGCCCCCTATCTGCACACCCTGATCTCCACCGTGCCCACGGCGGCCAACGCCGGGTTCTATGCCGGCATCGTGGCCGAGAAGGCGCTGTTGCGCCGGTTGGTGGAGGCCGGCACCCGGGTGGTGCAATACGGCTACGCCGGGGCCGACGGTGCCGATGTCACCGATGTGGTCGACCGGGCGCAGGCCGAGATCTACGACGTCACCGAACGGCGCGCCTCAGAAGACTTTGTGGCCCTCGAAGATCTGTTGCAGCCCACGATGGACGAGATCGATGCGATCGCGTCGCAGGGCGGTCTCTCGCGCGGTGTACCGACCGGGTTCACCGAATTCGACGAGGTCACCAACGGCCTGCACCCCGGGCAGATGATCATCATCGCGGCGCGACCCGGCGTCGGGAAGGCACTCGCGCTCGATACCCCGCTCCCGACACCCAACGGTTGGACCACGATGGGTGACGTCGCCGTGGGTGACCATCTCATCGGCGCTGACGGTGAGCCCACGCGTGTTGTGGCGGCCACCGAGGTCATGCTCGGCCGTCCGTGTTTCGAGGTCGAATTCTCGGACGGCACAGTGATTGTGGCCGATGCCCAGCATCAATGGCCGACAGGTGACGGCATCCGCACCACGGCTCAGTTGCGCCCAGGTCTGCACACGATTACCGCACCGACCTCTGGTGGGGGAGCTGCGGTGCTGGCGCCGGTATGCCAGGTGACGACGGTGCGACGCCTGCCCAGCGTGCCGGTGCGGTGCGTGGAGGTCGACAACGCCGCGCATCTGTACCTGGCGGGTCCTGCCATGGTGCCGACACACAACTCCACCCTCGGCCTGGATTTCATGCGGTCCTGCTCGATCAAGCACCAGATGGCCAGCGTCATCTTCTCGCTGGAAATGAGCAAGTCCGAGATCGTCATGCGGCTGTTGTCGGCCGAGGCGAAAATCAAACTGGCCGATATGCGTTCGGGCCGGATGAGCGATGACGACTGGACCAAGCTGGCTCGCCGCATGAGCGAGATCAGTGAGGCGCCCCTGTACATCGACGACTCGCCGAACCTCACCATGATGGAGATCCGGGCCAAAGGCCGACGGCTGGCCCAGAAGGCGGATCTCAAGCTTGTGGTCGTCGACTACATGCAGCTGATGAGTTCGGGCAAGAAGTACGAGTCACGCCAGCAGGAAGTTTCGGACTTCTCCCGCAGCCTCAAGCTGATGGCCAAAGAACTCGAAGTGCCGGTGATCGCGATCAGCCAGCTCAACCGTGGTCCCGAGCAGCGCACCGACAAGCGTCCGCAGGTCTCGGACCTGCGTGAGTCCGGCTGTATGACGGCCAACACCCGAATCTTGCGTGCCGACAACGGTGCCGAGGTGACGTTCGGTGAGCTGATGGAGACGGGGGAGCGTCCACTGGTGTGGTCGCTCGACGAACGCAAGCGCATGGTGGCGCGCCCCATGACCAACGTGTTCTACAGCGGCCACAAAGAGGTGTTCAAGCTCCGACTGGCTTCGGGGCGTGAGGTGGAAGCCACCGCCAATCATCCGTTCATGACGTTGGACGGCTGGGTTCCGTTGGGTGAGTTGGCAGTTGGAGACCGATTGGCGACGCCGCGGCGGGTTCCCGAGCCGGTGCAGACCGAGCGGTTGCGTGACTCCGAGGTGATTATGTTGGCGCACATGATCGGTGACGGGTCGTGCGTCAAGCGCCAGCCGATCCGCTACGCCAGTGTCGACAAGGTGAATCTGCTTGAGGTGGAGATATCGGCCCGGCACTTCGGAGTGACCGCGGTGCGCGACGAGTACCCGGCGGCCGGCGTGACGACGATGCGGCTCCCGGCGCCGTACCGCTTGACGCACGGCAAGCGCAATCCGATCGCTGCGTGGCTGGACAAGCTCGGATTGTTCGGTAAGCGCAGCTACGAGAAGTTCGTTCCCAAAGAGGTGTTCGCGCTGCCCGATGACCAGGTGCCGTTGTTCTTGCGGCATCTCTGGGCCACCGATGGGTCCGTGCGCTGGGATGCGACGGCACGGCAGGCGCGCATCTACTACGCCACGACGAGCCGGCAGCTCGCCGACGACCTGGCCCAGCTGTTGTTGCGGGTCGGCGTGTACTCGCGTATCAAGTGCGCCAAGAAAGTCGGCTACCGCGATTGCTGGCATGTGCTGATCTACGGCGGGGACAACCAGCACCGATTCCTGGCGCACGTCGGTGTGAACGGAGAGCGCGGCATCAAGGCGCGCGAGGTGTTGCGGCAGCTGGAAGCTGCCGAGCGCAACCCGAATCTCGACACCGTGCCGAAAGAAGTTTGGCAGCAGGTGAGGTCAGCGTTGGTGCGCAAGGGCAGCTCCGCCATGTGGAAGCACGCACCGAGCAGGTCACGCTTACACCAGGCGGCTGCCATACTCGACGACCCCGAGTTGCACGACCTGGCGCGCAACGATGTGTTCTGGGATGAGATCGTGGAGATCACCAGCATTGGTGAGCACGACGTGTATGACGGAACCGTGCCAGGTACGAGTAACTTTGTGGCGCAAGGTATTACAGCGCACAACTCACTCGAGCAGGATGCGGATATGGTCCTGCTGCTGCACCGCCCCGACGCGATTGACCGGGAAGACCCGCGCGGCGGCGAAGCCGACATTATCCTCGGCAAGCACCGTAACGGCCCGACCGCGAACATCACTGTGGCGCACCAGCTTCACTTCTCGCGGTTCACGAATATGGCGCGCTGAAGCCACGAGACATGTGGGTTCTCAAGTTTGACTGCACACTCTCAAGGTCGACTGCACCAGTGTTGCACTTGGGCAGCGAATTTGAGAGAGACACACCGTGCTCGGACTGTGGGCCGACGTGGATATTTGTTCTACCCGCCAGACACCGCTCGCGTTGGCCAGTCACGACCGACTGGCTGCGTCCAAACTGTCGATCTGTTCGCGCAGAATGTCGCCGTGGCCGGCATGTCTGGCGAACTCTTGGATGAACATCAGCAGCGTCCACCGCATGCTGACGGTTCCTTCGCGGGGGCTGTCTTTCGTGTCGTCGAGGTCGAAGCGCGAGGCGATCTCGCGCGATCGTTGGCTTGCGCGCTCGAACTCAGCGATGACGTCTGCCAACGACTCGTCGTCGGCGACGGCGAAGGTACCCTCGTCGCGACGTGAGTACCCATCGCATTCGGATTCGTCGAGTCCTGCCCAGAACCGTTGGAACCAGATTCGTTCTGCTCCAGCGGCGTGTTTGAGTAGTGAGATCGGTGTTGTCAGCGATGCAACGAGTTGCCGGCGGGCGTCGGCATCAGATAGGCCGCGGGCAGTCGCGATGAGCGCTGCGCGGTTGCGGTCGAGCATGTCCTCGATGAGCGCTCGCTCGGTTCCATTGGTTATTCCGTTGAGGGTCATGGTCTTTGGAGCCTTTCTGTTTGTGTGAATATGGCCGCCATTTGACTCAGGCAGCGGCGCATCGCGGAAGCGCAAGAGGAACCCGACGCGTTTGACGCGCTGGATGATGAACGGGTTGGAAGAGGGCTTTCGATCCGCTTGCCGCGGGAATCGCCGCGTATGGCGCAAGGGGCAAGGTGGGGACGGTGGCAAGACTGCCGCGTGGCCTTCAGGAGGCGTTGAAGCCACCCTCCCGTCACCATACCGCAAGGCCGATGCGGCTTCACATCAGTAGGAAAGGAGGCCGTTCGTGAGACAAACCGCTAGGCAGCAACAGTGAGACAACGCCAAAGGTGCAGTTCGGAGGTCTCTGGCGATGCGCTAGAACTTGAGAACCTACGCGAGACTGACTGCATCAACACTGAAACACGGCCGCCGGCGATCAGTTCGGTGGCGACACTGCCGGCAGGGCATCCACCACGGGCGTGTTCTGCGCCGCCGCCACCCACCACGTCTCGCCCCGCTGGACCAAGACATACATCGCCATTTCACTGAATCCACCCTGCAGCGCACTGCGGCGAATCTGCGCCACCACCACTCCCGGTGCCGGGCAGATCGCCTGCGCGAGTTCAAAGCGTGAAGCCGGCACCACCGGGGGTCCGCTCATCATCCGATGATGGATCGGGTTGAGATTCGAATAGCCCTTGAGCACCATGCCTTTCGGGGTGCCCCATAAGATGTCCGCGGCGAACATGCTGTCATACACGTCGGCGTCTCCGGTATCGCCGCCACGTTGAAGAACTTCGATCAGATCTCGCACCGCTCGTGCGCCGTCGGCGGTTGGCCTATCCACGTGCGGACGTTGAGTCGTCATCGTTGCAACGTATAACCGTAAGCACACTTGAGGTCAATGAGCTACTTTGGCGCCACCGCCCAACTCCGGGACGTCGATCAGTGCTTCGAGTCGACGAACGACCTCGCCGCGCGGTGAATCGTCAAGCCTCGTTTGTCTTCAAGCACGGTCCGGATACTGGGAAGCGCAAAGTTCTGCGGAGATGGTGGACGGTGACCCGGGCAAGGAGGCGGGGTTCCAGGAGGCGCTGCGGTGGGTCGACCATGTTCACGACGCGGACGAGGCGCTCGGTGACGACGATGTCGTCGGCGGCTTCGAGAATCATGTGGCGTCCCCACTGCAGAACCCGGTGGCGGACCTTCTCCGTCACCCCTCGCCGGGTTGTGCTCTCGGCGGGCTGGTTGGCCGCCCACACCGGAGCGATCATGTGCGCCAGCGACTGGTAAAACTTTTGCGGGTCAATGGCTCCGTGGTCGCGGAGGTGGGTGCGTAGCGCGTGCGCGTGTCGCGCGGCCATGGTGACCCCTTGCCCCTGGAGAGGGTCGAGGCAGCACAGCGCGTCACCGATCACGAGCAGTCCGTCAGGGTGCCGGGCGCAGTGGTCGTAGCGATGCCAGGTGCCGCCGGGGTAGCGGTAGACCGCGACATCTGAGAGCGGCATGGCCTTGCGAAGTGCCGGTTGGATGTGCGGAGGCGCGAATTCCTCGGCCAGGGCGATCATTTCGTCCAGCGTTGTCGGCGGTGTCGGGTGCGCGCCGGTGTGTGTTGCGATGGTCAACGTCCAGGTGCCGTGTTCGCCGGCGGCCAGCCCACCGCGCCCGCCCCCGCCTGCCGGGACAACCAGGACCAGGCGTTCAGGAAAAGCGTCCTGGTCGGGGATGGCGATCAGCTGGCTGTAATACATGCCGTGCACGGTGAACGTTCGCTTCGGTGGCCGCTCGTAGCCGAGCTTTTCCAAGAGCACCGGAGTGCGTGTCGCGCGCCCGGTGGAGTCGACGATGAGATCGGCGTCCAGCGCCTCGACTGCCCCGGTCCGCCGGTCGTGGATGGTGACACCGGTGATCCGATCAGGCTGGCCGGCAACAAGTTCGCCGGTGTCGTGACCGTCTTTGATC
This sequence comes from Mycobacterium syngnathidarum, assembly GCF_001942625.1. Lineage (GTDB taxonomy): Bacteria > Actinomycetota > Actinomycetes > Mycobacteriales > Mycobacteriaceae > Mycobacterium > Mycobacterium syngnathidarum. Next base: position 199,991 of record NZ_MLCL01000093.1, on the reverse strand, counting down.
GTGACGTTCGGCCGGGCCGCCACCTCGGCACGCAGCGCGAATTCCAGTAGCGGTCGCGTCACCAGGTAGCTCGCCAATGCGGCAGGATCTGCGACCGGGTCGGTGCGATTGAAGGCGTATGGGCCGTTCCGGATGTGCATGCGCTCGCCGAGGCGGGGGCCGTCGAGGGCGTGGCCGCCCGCAGCGATCACGTCGTCGATCAGGCCTGGGACCAGTTGCTCCATGGTCTGCCAACCCCGGGACAGCAGGCTGTGCAGGTGCGGCCCCTGTGGGACTCCGCGGCGCTGGGATGGCTTGTCCGGCAACCGATCGCGTTCGACAACCGTGACGTTGTGGCCGGCCTCGGCGAGCGCAGCCGCGGCAAGTAGCCCGGCGATGCCTGCGCCGAGGACAACGGAGTGGTCAGCCATGGGCACGCCTCCCTGCGTGTCGAACTGAGCGATGCCGCCGACGCTAGCACTAGATTAAGAAAAATAAGATCAAACTAAGTAAAGTCTAAGGCTTCGATTGTGAGGAGGGTACCGGGTGATCGGACGAGGTGCAGGAATGGACGGCGGCGTCGCGCTCGTCACCGGGTCGTCCCGCGGTATCGGGGCTGAGGTGGCTCGGATGCTCGGTGCGGCCGGACTCCACGTCCTGGTGAACTACCGTGAGAAAGCCGCTCGGGCGAACGGTGTGGTTGACGAGATTCGCGCGGCGGGCGGACAGGCGTCGGCCGCCGGCGCTGACGTCTGTGACGCTGTGGCGGTCAGGGCGCTGATGGCCGACATAGGTGAGCGATTCGGCGCGCTCGATGTGTTGGTACTCAACGCCTCCGGCGGTCTAGAGCGCGGAGCCGATCCAGGCTATGCCATGCGTCTCAACCGGGACGCGCAACGGCAGCTCGCCGAGCTGGCACTCCCACTCATGCCGCCAGGTGCGCGAATTGTGTTTGTCACCAGCCATCAAGCGCACTTCTATCCGGCAAGGCCGGTGCCTGAGGGATACGAACCCATCGCTCAAAGCAAACGTGCCGGCGAGGACGCGTTGCTCGCCACGAAACCGGCTCTTGCCGAGCATGGAATCGCGCTCAAGGTGGTTTCCGGCGACATGATCGACGGGACCATCATCGTGCGGTTGCTGCAGCGGCGCGACCCCGATGCGGTCGAGGCCCGCCGCAGTCAGGCGGTACTTCCGACCGTCGAGGAGTTTGCGGCCGAAATCACCCGAGCGGCATTGGATTCCGACCATCGCGACATCACCTATGTCGGCGGCGCGGATTACCTGGGCTAGACGTGCCCGCCGGGGAACATCGTCTTGACCACCTGAGTCATGGTGTTGCGGGCGGAGGCGGCATCGCCGGGTTCCAGTGAGCTCATCGCCATGACGTACCGGCGGTCGGCACCGATCGCGCCGGTGGACACGTGTAGCTGGTTGGGGCCGTTCCAACAGCAGAACCAGCCTTGTTTGACCGCAACAGGCTCGGCGTAGAGCCCTTCTGGGATGCCGAAGCGTTGCGGGTAGCCATCGGTCCCGGTCGGTGTGGATTGCGCAAGGTTGCTCATGATCACGTTGGCCTGTTCGGCGGGCAGCCCGCCACTACCGTCCAACAGCATGTTGTAGTAACGGACGAGATCGCTTGCGGTGCTCTGTGTGACGTCCCAGTGTCCGTTGTAGGGCGCGGTGGTACCCGACAACCCGTAGCGCGCCACGACGCGCGAGATGATGGCGTTTCCGCCGCTGCGGTCCCAGAAGGTCTGGGCTGCACCGTCATCGGAGGAGCGCAGCATGACGTCGAGCGAATTGCGATCGGCGTCAGTCAGTTTGGTCTCGCCCTTCGATACCTGCAGCAACAGGTCGTCGGCGATGAACAGCTTCACCACCGAGGCGATCGGGAACGGTTGGTTGGCGTTGTTGGCAATGACCTGGCCGGTGTTCCGGTCAAGGAACGCGACCTTGATGTTGGCACCGGAGCTGGCGGCATCGGCGGTGGCTTGCCGGGTCCGGGCCTCGAGCCCCTCCAATGGCGCCAGGGGCTGATCGATGGGAGCCTGCGGCGGCACGGTGACCGGAGCCTGAGGAGCGACAGCTGTTGCCAAGGGGGCGTTCTCACCTTCCGGTGGCATACCCCAGACCTGGGCCTCGCAGCCAGTGACGAGCATTGCCACGCCCAGCACTGCCATGCCCGTCATCGCCCACTTCGACCGCTGCCGCCGCACAAGTCCTCCAAAGATCCCGAGCCAGGTGAGCTGAAATCGACCTTGCGCCGCTCACGGGGTGGTCCCAGCTTAACGGGCCGCCCATTGGATCTCGTCGAGAGCACATTGGTCCTCAGCGGTCATGGCTGCAAGTTCACTGATGCAGGTTCCATTGGCCGACGTCGCCGGCCAGGGCGTCGTTCACGTCGACGCGGAGGCCGCCGACCACCGGGCCCGGGTTTGATGCGGTGTCGATGACTCGCTGGTAGAGGACTGCGGCGGGGTGGACCTTGCCGCCGGACCAAGACCGGGTCTGCCAGGCCCACGCTTTTCCGGGTGTGCCTGACTTCCCGATCACACCGTCGGCGATGGCCCATTGGCATGGGTTGATGCCCGCGTAGATGCCGGTGCGTTGCACTCCGAGCACCGAGTTGATCCCGCGAAACCACGGTAGGGCGACGGTGTTCCAGGTGTTGCGGTCGATGTCGTCGTCGACGCTGAAGAAGATCGGTGCGCTGCGTCCGCCACCCGCTGCGGTGTGCAGGCTCCAGGCGGTGCGTGCGTCGGCGACGCCGCCGGGGTACCCGCGGGTGAAGTCCGACGGTGCCGTCCCGCCGGGCTTGCCGTATTGGAAGTTGCTCACGATCACGAGTCCGGCGGCGGTGAGTTGCCGGGCGTAGGGCAAGGTGATCGGCTTGGCGCCGAAGGATGATCCGGGACGTGACGTCGAGACGTAGTTGATCACTCCGGAGTGGCCCGCGGCCCGGATGTCCTGCGCCGGTATCTGGCGCATGGCGAAGTCGATCAGGGTGGGAGCGGCGGCGGACGCCGGAGGCGCGCCGATCGCAGCACCCAGTCCGGCCGCCGCCGAGACCGCGGCGGCATAGCGCAGCGCGTCACGCCGGGAAACCTGCACGGCGCGATGTTAACAAAGTGACGACTGTTGCCAGAGTGAGCGCGCTGAGGGATGCCGGGTTGTTTTCGATCGGTTATCTGTCCCCGGCGCGCTCACGGCTGGTCGATCCGGGTCACCACCCCTCGGTCACCATCCACCCGCACCCGGTCCCCGGTCTGGAGAACTTGGGTGCCCACCAACGTGTTCACGACACAGGGCAGACCGTATTCGCGCGCCACCACCGCGCCGTGCGACACCGAACTGCCGATGTCGGTGACAAGCGCGGCGATCACGGTGAAGTACGGTGTCCACCCCACGTCGGTGACGGGCGCGACCAGGATCTCGCCACGTTGGACGTGACGGGCATCCGTGACCGACTTCGCCACGCGCACGGTGCCTTCCACGCAGCCACGGCTGGCCGGCCGGCCGACGATCTGGTTGGCGGCGAGCGTGGCGGGGGTTGGCGCGACGACGGGGGTGGGCCGGCCCACCGAGACGTCGTCGAATTCGAGGGAATCCTGAAACGCCAGGGCCTCTCGGCGCGCCAGTGCGCGGGTTGTCAGGTCGGTGATGTCCTCATCGCTGACGACGTGGGACAGTTCTTCGCGGTCGAAGAAGAAAACGAGGTCGGCGTCGGGGAGCCGGCCCGATGCGGCCAGCACCTCGCCCAGATGGCGGTACCCCCGCTTGAGTGCGTGCGCCATCAGCGCCATCTTGGATTTCGTCTCCTCGCGTCCGCGGGCGCCCCCTTGGGCGAGTCGGGCCAGCAACCTGATGGCCCGGGACGTGGGCTTCTCGGTGTGGCGGTGGATCGGAGCACTGTCGGCGGAGTCGAGGGCCGCCTGCAGCATCACCTGCATCATGGCTCCCAGGCCGCCCGGATCCTGGGCCCAGGAGGGATCACGCATGCACAGTTCCCGGTATCCGCGGTGACCGTGCCGAATCAGGAACTGGCGCAACGCCTCGCCGCCGGAGTTTGCGGCGTCGCGCAGCTCGGTGACCGCTTCCTCCGGTGTGCCGGACAGAAACCGTTCCGCGGCGAGCGGGTCAGCGGCCAGGGTGCGGACCACCGACTGGAGTTGGTCGAGCATCATCGCGCTCTCGACGTCGGTTGCCCCGGCCATGAGACGCATCGCCTCGGCCTGGCCGTCCTCCTCGGAGCGCCCGTTCTTGAGTGCCTGACGGACCAGCGTGCTCTCGAGAATATTGGCGGCTACCGCGGCCCGCGACGACGAGCGCACGTGGGTCAGCGTGACGTCGCAGTAGAGATCCACGCCCGCCTCCAGCTCTCGCAGGACGGTTCGTGCGTCGCGACTGGTCGGGATGCTGAAGCCGGCTATCTGGTCCTTGAGCCGTCGGATCGCCGGACCGGCGGACAGCGCATGAGAGGTCAGCCGGACGGTGTTGACGAGCCTTCGGGCGAACGGCTGTGGCGGTTTGGCCTCCAGTTCGTCGACCACTCGCCCACAGATCGACATCGAGAACTGTTCGCGCGAATTGCCGAGGATGCCCGAACTCAAGGCGGTTCCCTCGGTGAGGTTCAGGAACATGTGTCCGTAGAAGTAACCGACCTGAAGCCAAGGCTTTTCGTAGCGTGGCTGAGCGCGCGCCACCACCTGTGTCGTCTGCATCGCGTAGTCGATGGCGTACCCGGACACCGCCGCGGTGAGCGGGCAGAACGCCCCCGGCATCATCTCGCCGATGTTGCAGCGGGTGTAGACGTGCGTCTCACCGGCCACCGGTGAGTCCATTTCATTGAGATCACCGGGCAGGGTGGTGATCGGCCGGGCCTGAAGCCACCAGAGTGTGCCGGATCGGTCGATCGCCCATTCGAGATCCATTGGCTTGTCCCAATGACGCGCGGCGAGCAGGGCGCCGGCCCGAATCTCGCTGACATCCGCCGTCGTGAGGACGGGTTCCGGGCCGACTTCGCGTACCGCGGTCGAGCCGTCGGAGTTGAGGATGATGTGGTCAGGGGAGGCTGAACCGTCCACGAGTGCCTCGCCCAGACCGGCGATGGCATCGATCACCATCAGGTCGCGCCGGCCCGTCGTGGGGTCCGCCGTGAACACCACCCCGGCGGCGCGCGCGTCGACCATCTGCTGGACGACGACGTTCATGGTGGCCCTGGATTGTCCGCTGTAGGACGAGGCGCGTTGGGAGTCCACGGAGTTGGCGCATTGGCGTACGGCGGACATGAAGCCGTCGACGGAGTCGACGCCGAGCACCGTGTCGTATTGCCCGGCGAAGGACTGGTCATCGCCGTCTTCCCCCACCGCTGAGGATCGAACGGCCACCGGGGTGGCGCCGGCCGCAGCCATTTGGGAGAACCGGTCCACGGCATCATCGAGGGCACCTTGTGCGGAGGCATCGGCGATCACGAATCCCACCGGCACAGACAGCCCGAGCCGACGCAGCTCGGCAAGGCCGGCTGCCTTACCGCCGAAGCGGTCGTCGGTGATGGAGTCGAATTCGATTGGTGTAGCGGTCATATCGTCAACCCAGCGCATCCACGATCTCGGCGAGCGCCTCGACGGCGATCGGGCCCGGCTGGTACAGACAGATCCGGTCCGACACCCCCTCGACACGATCACGGATGTGTGCGGCGATCTCGCCGGGCGTGCCGCAGGCGGCAATCGTGTGCAGCATCTCGTCGTCGATCAGGCCGGCCATCTCCTGCCAGCGGCCCTGCTTGGACATCACATTGAGCTCGGGCTGCAGATCGCCCCAGCCGTGCGCCTCGAGTACAGGCCGGTAGGCGGGGGTGGAACCGTAGAACGCCAACAGCATTCGGGTCGAGAAGTGGTCGTCCTCGCGTCCGGTGCCGACCGACACGATGATCTCGGGCACCACCTCGAAGCCGTCCTCGCTGCGACCCGCCGCGGCCAGCCCTTCCCGCACCGCGGGCATCGTCGTCTCGTGCAGGAACCGTTTCGAGCCGAACGGCATCACCAGGAGGCCGTCGGCAACTTCGGCGGTGGCCCGGGTCAGGCGTGGACCGAGCGCCCCCAGATAGATCGGCGGGGGACCGAACGGGTTGGGCCCGGGTTTGAACGTCGGTGTCATCAGGGTGTGGCGGTAGTACTCGCCGCGGAAGTCGAGCCGCTCGTCCTCGTTCCACGAGGCGAAGATCGCCCGCAGCGCCCCGACCATCTCCGTCATGCGCGCTACCGGACGGTCGAATTCGACGCCGTAGCGCTTCTCGATCTGTGCGCGTACCTGCGTGCCCAGCCCCAGGATGAAGCGCCCCTCCGAGAGGAGTTGGAGGTCGTTGGCTTGATGGGCAAGCTGAATCGGGTTGCGGGGGAACGCGATCGCTACGTTCGACATGATGTCGAGGCCTTTGATCGAGGATGCCAGCACCAGCGGTGTGAACACGTCGAAGGGCCCCTCGAAGGTGAACACACCCGACGCGCCGGCTTCTTTGAGCAGGGCTGCGCGGTCGACCGCATCAGTCGGTCCGAACAGTGCCGTCATGATCTTCATCTGCTGCCTATCCCGCCACGTCGGTCCAGTCGGAGAAGCCCGACGGATGGTGCGGGCCGATGATGCCGTGCTCGAACAGTCCGGCCCCCTCACTGCGGCTGCCGTCGGCCTCGATGCACACCGCCTTGCCGACATGGTCGATCAGGCTGAACGGCGCGCGGGCCATCACCGCGGGGTCGGTCAGGTCGAAGTCGACCCGTTCGGTGAACGGGCCGTCTTTCCAGGTGCCGTGCGCCCAGGACGAATCTCCGCCATAGCCGGATCCGAAAGCGATGGGCGCGAACAGCTTCGACTCGACGTCGAGCTGGATCCGGTCCCCGCTGCGGTTCATGAATTCGACGTGAGCGCCGTGGGGGATGCGGGTCCCCGGCGTGTAGTGGATCGTGGCCCGCACCCCGTCGAGCTGTTCCACCCTGCCGTCCCGCCAGCGCCGGGTGCAGTCGTAGAGGCTGCGATGCCCGTCCGGATCCTCCTGCAGAATCAGGAACAGCTGGTAGTCGTCGAAGGCGAACGGCAGGTAGAGCCACCACATCCCCTGGAAGGCCGCATCGGGGCGGCCCGCGGGTTCCGGTTCACCGATGGGCCGGATGCCCCAGGACCGGTCACGGCTGCCGACGCTGGTGGTCGCGTCGACCGTCAACCGGTCGCCGTCCACCTCGATCCAGCCGTCCCAGGCGCCGACCTGGGCAAAGCGGCACGCCTGCAGCGTCACGCGCCGCTCGGTCAGCATCTCGTGGGGGCGTTCCAGTGCGGCGGGGAACAGCCCGCGCCACGTCAGATCCGCGGAGATGCCCTCGGTTTCGGCCACCGTGAGGTGCAGCTGCTGCAGGGGCTCGACGACGTCGAGGCGATAGCCGTTGACGTTCTGGTTCAGCCGGTCGTCGTCGATCGCGTCGCTGAAGTGCACGGCCGTCTGCGTTTCACCGCGCCGGATGACGAAGTATGCGTCTTTCACGCCCAAGCGGGGGTAGTAGCCGATCCCGGTGAGCGCCATGAAGTTGCCGGCACGGTCGAGCACGTTGAAGTACGACCGATCGTAGAAATTGCGGTCCGATGTGGCGGGCGAGGTGATCGGCGCCGGCACCTGATGGACCGGGAATTCGTCGAGCGGGCTCAGATTCACAAGCTCTCCATAAGATACGATGCGTATTGCATCGGAAGTAGGTGGAACCATGACAGCAGATCAGCGAGACGATGGCAAGGTGTCGGGTCGGCCTCGCGACGCGAGGATCGACGCCGCGATCATCGCGGCCACCCGCGAACTGATCCTGCAGACCGGATACTCCGCGTTGTCACTGTCCGCGATTGCTGCACACGCCGGCACCACGACGGCCGCCATCTACCGGAGATGGTCGGGCAAAGTTCATCTGGTCCATGAGGCGGTGCTGTCGGAAGCGGTGCTGTCCGACCCGGTGTTGGCCGCGCCGGACGGTTCCGGAGACATCCGGCAGGACATCCGTGCGCTCGTCGAGACCATCCGGGCGATGTTCGACCGGCCCGAAGTGCGGGTGGCACTGCCGGGTCTGATCGCCGACACCGTGGCGGACCCGGAACTGCACAACCTGATGATCGCCCGCCTGGCCGGCAATCTGACCGAGTTCGAAAACCGCTTCGGAGACGGACGCCGCGGGGGTGAGGACCTCCCCATGCTCGCCGAAGTCGTTGCGGGCAGCGCCATCTTCCGGATCTTGATCCGCCAGGACGCCGCACTCGACGACTCATGGGTGAACGCGATGACCGAGATGATCACCGAGCGCTGGCCGCCCGAACGCAGCGGACCGACGGTTACGGCGTCGGAGCCGGCGTCACGTCGGCGCCGCCCGCACTCTTGACCGAAGCCTTCGCGCGGTTCTCGGCCCGTACGGCCTTCTTGCCCCGCACGAACCCGGTCGGGGAGATCGACACCGAGACCAGCGCATCCTCGCCGTTGACGAACGGGTGGAACCCGACACCGGCGCCGCCGCGGCCCTTGACCGGGATATCGGCGACTTCGGTGACCTTCCAACCCTTTTCAGAAATGGACAGGATCGCCTCGCCGTTGCCACAGGACACCGGAAGAGCCGCGATCACGGTGTCTTCCGGGTCGCCGGCCGCCAGCTTCACCCCAACCACGCCGTTGCCCGCCACACCCTGTGGATTCACCGCGGCGGGATCGATGCGCAGGATCTTGCCGCGCCGCGTCACCAGCGCCAGGTGATACCCCTCGGGCAGCACCCCGGAACACAGCAGCCCGGTGATGTCGGGCGCCACCGGGATGTCGCGAATCTTGAACGGCAGACCGTTGCCCGCGGTGAACTTGACCCGCCCGTCGGTCCACACCGCCCAACCCAGGCCTGAGGTGAGCAGTTCACCGTGGCTGTCGGAGAACACCCCGCGGTCGTCCAGGCGCCAGGAACCATTGACCTTCCGCTCGCGCGGGCCGTCGTCATCGGAGTTCGATGCCGTCGGTGTGGCATCGAAGTCCAGCACGGTGCGACGGTCGAACTCAGGGCCTTTGAACAGCTTTGCGGTCTCCACCAACTCTTTGTCGATCACCACCCGACGCGCATCGGGATTGCCCACCAGTTCGGTGAGTTCGGCGAACTCGGCATCGAGCTTCTCCGCCTCGGCCTGCAACTCGATCACGTCGAGTTTGGTCAGCCGCCGAAGCTGCAGGCTCAGCACATAATCGGCTTGTGCGGCATCGATCGAGAACCGCTCCTGCAACCCCTGGCGGGCCTCGTCGACGGTTTCGGAACCCCGGATCACCGCGACGGCGGCGTCGATGTCGAGGTGGATCTTCATCAACCCGGCGACCAGATGCCGCCGCGCGGTGACCTTTTCCAAGCGGTACTCGCTGCGGCGCAGCACCACGGAATCGCGCAGGTGCAGGAAGGCCGAGATCAGTTCGCGCACCGACCACCAGCGCGGCACCCGGTCCTCGTCGAGTGCCACCAGGCTGGCGGCGAACGTCGACTCCAGCGGCGTGAGGGCCAGCAGTTGTTCGCGGATGGTTTCGGCGCTGTGGCCGCGTTTGGCGGTGACGACGATGCGCAGTCCGTTGCGGCGGTCGGTCAGATCGGACATGTCGGCCACGCCGGACAACTCGCCGGACTCGACCAGGGCCCGGATCCGGTCTTGCACAGTGTTACTCGCGACACCGGGCGGCAGCTCGGTGATGATGCAGTTCTTTCCGTCGACCGACACCGTCCCGCGCACCGTGAACTGGCCGCGGCCCGTGGTGATGTACTCCCGCAGCCCGGCCGTGCCGACCACGGTGGCCCCGCATCCCCAGTCGGGACCGGGGATGAGCTTGACCAACCTGTCGTCGGTCATGTTCGGGGTTTTCAGCAGAGCCCGGCACGCCGCGATCACTTCGCGCGGGTTGTGTGCGGGCACCTTGGTGGCCCACCCCTCGGCGATGCCGACGGCGCCGTTGCACAGCAGGACCGGCCACTGGGCCGGCAGCCAGGTCGGTTCGGTCCACTCACCGTCGAACGTCTGGACCATCGGAACGGCGTGGCTGTCGAGTTCGGCGGTCAGTGCGGCGCCCGGCGCAGACAGCCGCATCTCGGTGTAGCGGTCGGCTGCGGGGATGTCACCTTGGATGCGCGGGAAGGCGCCTTGTCCGTCAATGACTTTCACGCGCTGGAACTCGGCGGCCATCAGTGCCGCGGCCCCGTACATCGACGCCCCACCGTGGGGGTGCAGGTTGCCGGTGACTGCCGAGCAGATCTTCGACGACTTCTGCGGCTTGTTGCCGGGCAGCAGTTTCGAGTCGTGCATCTGATAGAGCAGGCGGCGTTGGCCCGGTTTGAGGCCGTCGAAGGCGGAGGGGATGGCCCGATCGCTGACGCTGTAGAGCGCGAAGGTCAGCTGATAGTGGTTCCAGTAGTCGTCGGCGCTCTGGTCGAGCACCAGGTCTTCGTTCTGTTCGGGAACGTCCAGGGTGGCGGTCAACTCATGCTCCTAGGTGAGGTCCAGCGCGGAGGTGTCGACACGGGAGGCGATGTCGGCCATCCACGTGCGCCGGCCCTCCGGCGGCCCGCCGAACAAGATGTGGTGCAGCTTCTTCTCGCTGTCATCGGAGTGAACCCGGATCACGGTGCGGCGCTGTGGATCCAGCACGGTGTTCCAGAAGTCGTCGGCGTCCATCTCGCCGAGGCCCTTGTTGCGCTGTACCTCCACTTTGCGTTTGGAGGTGGCCTTCATCTGAGTCACGGCGGCGTCGCGTTCGGACTCGTCTTGGCAGTAGACGCGCTCGTTGCCGTCTTTGACCACGAACAGCGGCGGCAGCGTCACATACACCATCCCCGCCTCGACGAGCGGACGGTAGAAGTCGAGGAACATCGAGATCAGGCTGGAGTTGATGTTGCCGCCGTCAGGGTCGGCGTCGGAGGCGAACAGGATCCGGTCGTACCGGCACAGTTCGGGGTCGCAACTGTCTCGGATCCCGCAGCCGAGGATGCGTTCGATCGCGTCGAACTCGTCCTTGGCGCGGGCCTTGCTCAGGGCGAAGCCGTAAACGTTGGGCGGCTTGCCTTTCAGCGGGAAGGCGGCCTGGAAGGTGGCATCGCGGGCCGCCTTGATGGTGCCCAGCGCCGAATCACCCTCGCACAGGAACAGCTCGGCGCCGGACCCGCGGCCGGTCTCCCGGCTGGGCAGCAGTTTGGGCGGCAGAGACAGATTGGTGCCCAGCCCTTTGGCTTTCGATGCCGCACGCGACCGGGCCTTGGCGCCCTCGGCGCTGCGGCGTGCCCGGGCGGCCTCCAGCGCCAGCTTCGTCCACAGTGTGACGGTGTCGCTGTTGGCGGGGTTGGCCGCCCAGATCGTGACGCTGCGTGCCACATCGGGGGCCATCGCCACGTTCAGCGATCGCGACGACACGGCGGTCTTGGCCTGCGAGTCCCATGCCACATCGGGTGCGCGAGTGTCCACGGCCAGCGCGGTGACGGCCGCGAAATCCTGTGCCTCCGGGCCGTCCTCGCCTTTGGCCAGACCCAGGTCGCGGATCCGGGAGGCACGATCGGCCAGGGCTTCGGAGAGCCCCTTGATCGCAGCGGTCAGGTGTGACCCGCCGTTGGGGGTCCGGACGGTGTTGCAGAATGCGGCGACCGTCGTGGGTTCGGCCGGACCCGCGGTCAGTGACCAGCGGAACGGGGTGGGGCCGCGGCCGGTCGAGTATTCACCCCGACCTTCCACGACCGCGCGCACGCCGGGTAGGGGGGTGCCTGCCGCGGTGCACATGAGGTCGAGCAGGGTCTCGGTGCCCCACGGGCCGTTGAACGGCTCGATCAAGGCCGGCGGGACCTCGCTGCCCGGCCAGCCTTGGTCGACGACGGTCAGGTGCACCCCCGGTGACATCCGCGCGGCGGCATGCGCGCGCAGCAGCACCTCACCGATGTCGAGGTTGGACTCGGGGACGACGGCCGGGTCGAACAGGATGCGAACCGTGGTGCCGTGCGCGTCGGGCTTGCGGTTGCCTGCGCCGCGCAGTTTCTGTGTGTCGGCCCGGGTGAACGGCGCGTCCGGGTCGAACTCTTTGCCCTCGAATGTCCCGGGATAGCCGTGGCCGAAACTCTGCAGGTAGGTCTTGCCGGCCCGGCGCACCGACACGTCGGTGCGGGCGGAGATGAACACCGCTGCGGCGGCCCCGATCCCGTTGAGCCCGGCGCCGGTACTGGTCGCGTCGTTGTGCGCGGAGAATTTGCCGCCGGCACGTGCGGTGCCCAGCGTTTTGACGATGCCGTTCTTCCCGGTCACCGGGTCGGAGTCGACGGGCAGGCCGCGGCCGTCGTCGGCAACGCTGACCGATCCGTCGGCGTGCAGGGTGATGGTGACGGTGGATCCGCCGTGGCTGGGATCGGCGACCTCTTCGATCGCGTTGTCCACGAGTTCGCGCAGTGCGGTGTTGAGCACGTCGAGACCCAGGTTCACCGCCGGCCGCAGGCGCGTGTGCTGGACATCGTCGAGCTCGGTGATGTCCGCGGCGTTGTAACTCACTGCTGTCCTTTCCACCAGGGCCTATGCCGCAGCAATCGGCGCCCGTCGGAGTGTCACCACGCGTGGCTCGCTGCCGCCGCGCGGCCACCCTGTGGCGCGGGTGGCGTAAGCATTCTGCCCTGCGCTGCCGACAGGGGGTCTTACCGCCACGGCCTGGAACCGACACAACTCGTGCCGTCGGCTACCGTCGTGTCGCGAAATCCGCCGGTGGTGCGAAGGGGTCAGATCACCCCGGATATCTCGGCTTCCACCGGAATGTTGCAGCGATTACGAAGGTCGACGGCCGGCGCTCGGATCGCGTCGAGCTCGGCGCGCACCTGGGGGTTCTTGTTGAGGTAGTCCTTGGTCTGCGCGGCCACGTCGGACTTGCCCTGCCCCTGCAACCCGGTGAAGAACTCGTTGACGTCAGGGTGGGTGAACAGATACCCGCTCATGTTGGTCGAAACGCCGGCCATCACCGCTGTGACGTCAGCGGTGGTGCAGTTGGGCGGTGCGGCCGAGGCGGTGGCCGCTGCTCCGAGCGCTGTCGCCGTCGCTCCCAGTACGGCGGCGGCCCGACAAAGCGAATGCGTAATAGGCGTCACGGGACTCCTCAATCATCGGATTCGGATTACGAGCAGCGTGGTACGTGATTGCCCGCAACCATAACGCGGGTGACGATAAAATACGGGACTTATGGCAGACCAGCGGGTCAAGGGTTGCCGTGACTATGCTTTGGCCAAAAGGAGAGGACTCTCGCAAATGTTACAGCTGCGTAAGATTCTGATCGGGAGTGCTGTGTTGGTCGGTACGGCAGCCGCACTGTTGGGCGCGCCGAGCGCCATGGCGGACCCCTCGCTGTTGCCCCACTGTGAGGTGACGGGGGGAAGTTCGATCGCCGGCGGACAGACCACGGATTGCGCGTCTGAGGGAAACACCCAGATCGACGCCACTCCGGGGGTCTATCCGGGTGAGGAAGAGTTCTACGGCTTCCCGGGTTTCGGCTTCATCTGATCTGGTTCCGGCGGGCCAATCCTGTTGGAACTCACTGATTTCGCGCAACGGTCGGGTGCGGCGGAAGGATGATTGGTGTGCTGATCAGGCGATGCGTCGGGTTGGCAGCGGTCGCGGTGGTGCTATCGTGGCTGGCCGTTGCGCCGGTAGTGGCGGCGAGCGCATCTGCCCAGCCGGTGCCCCCGCCCGAGCCGGATGGCACGGCGCAACCGGTGAGCGTCGCGGTTCATCCGTTGGACCCATTCGTGATGCGGACCAGCAGTGGGGAATTCACCGGGTTCAGTGTCGACCTGTGGGATGAGATCGCCCAACGAGCCGGATGGACCAGTGACTACCTGGTCACCGATGATGTGCGGGGACAGCTGGCGGCGGTCGCCGACGGAAGCGCGGACGTTGCGGTCGGCGGTATCTCGCTGACCTCGGAGCGAGAGCGGGTGTTCGACTTCTCCCAGCCGACCCTGGACGCGGGTCTGCAGATCATCGTTCCGGTTCAGGACACGCGGCCCGCCGTACCCGGGTTGGGTGGTTACCTGGACTTGCTGCTCTCGCGCACCATGCTGGTCTGGCTCAGTGCCGCCGTGGTGATCAGTGTTCTGCCTGCCCACATCTTCTGGCTCGTGGAGCGGCGCAGTGCCCGCCCAGAGGTGTCACGGGCGTACTTTCCCGGCATATTTCAGGCGTTCGGTTGGGGCATCGGTTCTCTGGTGGGGCGCCAGAGCTCTACGGCAACTCAGACGATCACCAAAGTGCTGGCGATTCTGTGGGGCTTTGCCGCCATCGTGTTCGTGTCGTTCTATTCGGCCAGCCTCAGCGCCACGTTGACCGTGGCGAAGTTGGACGCGAAGATCAACGGCCCCGCCGATCTCTACGAGAAGTCCGTGGCCACCGTGGCCGGGACGACGGCAGCGGAGTTCCTCCGCGCCATGGGTATCGAGGCCACGGAGACCTCCACCATCGAAGGGTCCTACCACCTACTGCGCGAAGAAGGCTACGACGCTGTCGTTTTCGATGCGCCGGTGCTGCGTTACTACGTCGCTCACCGTGGCGAAGGAGTCGCTGTCACAGCCGGGCCGGTATTCCAAGACGAGAACCAGGGCTTTGTGCTCAGCACCAACAGCGCGCTACGTAAACCGATCAACCAAGCCCTGTTTCGCATGCGTGAAGACGGCACCTACAACCTGATCAAAGAGAAATGGTTCGGTGACGACGTCGCGACCGCGGCGGGTGCGGGCTAGTCCAGCCAACCCATCTCCATCGGAAACTGGCCTTCGACCAGGTGCCGTTTCAAGACCTTGCCGGTGGCGGTGCGGGGCAGCTGATCCACGAACGTCACATCGCGTGGGATGGAGAAGCGGCTGAGGCGGTTGCGGACGTAGTTCTTGACGGTGTCTTCGTCTATCGAGGTCCCTTCGGTGCGGACGACGAACGCCGCGAGCCGCTGGCCGAACTCTGGATCGGGAACGCCCACCACGGCCACATCCGCAACCTGGGGCAACACGGCGATGGCTTCTTCGACCGGGCGTGGAAAAACGTTCTCACCGCCCGAGATGATCATGTCGTCGTCGCGGCCTGCCACGAACAGGCGGCCACTGCCGTCGATGTAGCCGAGATCTCCGGTGTTCATCAGCTTGTCTTCGACGGCAGGTGATTTGGCATTCGTATAGCCCTCGAACAACATGTCGTTGCCGACGAAGATGCGACCGACGGCGCCGGCCGGCGCGACGCGGCCGGCCTCGTCCAGGATGGCGATGCGGGTGCCCAGCGGTGGCCGGCCAGCGGTGGTGGGGGCGACGCACAGGTCGGCGGGGTCGGCGATCGTCGCCCACGACACTTCGGTGGATCCGTAGAAGTTGTAGAGGACGTCGCCGAAGATTTCCATGAATTTGGTGACGGCGGCGCCCGGAATCGGTGACCCGCTGCTGGCGACCACCTTCAGCGACGATGTGTCGTATTGCCTGACCACCGCGGCGGGCAGTTCGAGGATGCGCTGCAACATCACCGGAACCAGGATCACGACGGTGCAGCGGTGGCGCTCAATGGCTTTGAGACATTCTTCGGCATCGAACCGCTCCATCAGCACCACCGTCGCGAGCAGCGGCGTGCTCACCTGCAGTGCAGCCAGCCCCCAGGTGTGGAACAGCGGCGCGCACAGCAGCATCACCTCGCCGTGCCGCAGCGGCATGCGCGACAACATCGCGGCGATGGCGCCGAAACCGGGTGGCGTGGGCCGTCGGGCACCTTTGGGGGTGCCGGTGGTACCTGAGGTGAGCGCTACCAGTTTGCCGGGTTGTTTCGGTGGCGGTACCGGTGTGGCGCCGGTACCGGTGGAAATCAGATCCTCCATCGAACGCCGTTGCGGTGCGGACGAATTGGGATGTATCGAGATACGCGGGATGTCCGCGGCGACGTAGCGCACCTCGGGTTCGAAGCCGTTGTCGACGAATATGGCGTCGATGCGGTGCCGGTTGACGATCTCTTCGATCGCGCGAGCGGCCAGCCCGGTGTTGAGTAACACCAGGTCAGCGCCCAACTTGCTGGTCGCCACCATGCATTCGACCATCGCGGAGTGGTTGCGGGCCAGGATCGCGAACGTGCTGCTGCTGGTGAAACCGATGACCGCGAGGCCGGCTGCCAATCGGGTGGTGCGGTCGGCCATATCTCCGTAGGTCGAGGTCCCGTAGTTGTCGATCGACGCGGTGGTGCGTGGTGATCGCGCGGCGGCCGCCGCGAGTCCACCGGCCAGGGTGAACCCCCATTTGGCGAGCGAATTGAGTTGGCGAAGGCCGCGATCGGGGCGTGATGCGCGCACCACACCGCTGGTGATCATGGTTTTGAGGACGTTGAGTTGCAGCGATCGCCCGTCGCCCATGTTGACCAGCTGTGAGGTGGGGTTGCCTTCGAGATAGTCCGAGATTCGTTGCAGCCCTTCGCGGATCCAGCCCTCGACGGCGTTGTCGCCGGCTTTTGCGATGTCGGGGTGCAGCGTGCCGATCGCGAAGATCCTCAATGCGATCCGAGCGCTCCGGCCCTCGGGCGTCAGACGAATTGAGGCAAAACAGCGGCCTGTCTGTGTGGCGTCGAGGCGCAACTCCATGCCGGTGAGGCGCACCGTCCGGCGCATCTGGTGGACGACGACGGCACCGCGGGAGGTCGACAGCCGTACCTCGAAGAGCTGAGGGTCGCCGGCGGCCTGTTCGCACGAACCGACGCCGCGGAAGAACCGCGGGTACAGATGTGGTGCTTCCAGGATGGGCCAGATGTCCGGGCATGGGTGATCGAGCGTCGTGTCGACGGCGATCACGTCTCGTGCCACGGTGGTTTCTGCCAGGGGTTGGTAGTTAGCTGTGACTAACCATTGTGGTCCATTCGTCCCCGGTACGTGCCGGTTTTGCCGACGCAGGCGGATGTGGCCGTTCCCCGAGCAACGTTCAGCGCTGAACAGAGCCGAGCGGGTTCAGCTGGCGGGCGGTGGCATCGTCGGCGGCGGTGGACAAGCTGAGGGCTTCCCACCGTTGGTCGGCGGCGAGCAGGTCTCGCCCGGCCGCGGTGGCGTAGCGGTAGGCATCGGGTCCCACCAGCAGGCGGGCCGGCGGCTCGGGCATCTCGACGATTTCGAGCACGAGCGCGGCCACCTTGGCGGGGTCGCTCGCTCCGAGGTTGTCCGGACTGCTCATCGCGGCGGCCGCGCCTACCGTGGCGGCGTACTCGTCGCGCACGGGCGCGATACGCATCGAGGAACCGGCCCAGTCGGTGCGCATGCCGCCGGGTTCCAGCACGGTGACGTTGATCCCCAGCGGCGCGACCTCCTGCGCCAGGACACCGGAGAAGCCGGTGACAGCCCACTTCGAGGATTGATAGGCAGACAGGCCCGGGCGCACCAGCCGTCCGCCCACCGACGAGACCTGGATGATGTGTCCGCTGTGCTGGGCGCGCAGAACCGGCAACGCAGCGCGGGTCAGGCGCACCACGCCGAGGAAGTTGGTGTCGACCTGGGCCAGGAAGTCGTCGAAGTCGACGTCCTCGATGGCGCTCATGTTGGCGTAGCCGGCGTTGTTGACCAGAACGTCGAGCCTGCCGAACCGATCGACGGTCGTATCGACGGCGGCGCGGACGGCGTTGTTGTCGGTGACGTCGAGTTCGACCACGGCGAGGTGATCAGGGTGCGCGCCGGTGAGGTCGTCGAGTGCCGAGGTCGAGCGGACGCCGGCGACTACGCGGTGTCCGGCATCCAGGGCGGCTTCAGTGATCGCCCGGCCAAGACCGCGTGAGGCGCCGGAGACGAGGAAGACATGTGAGGGAGTCATGCCATCCATCAGAGTCCTCGATTCTCATCGAGTCCAACGATTAGATTCAATAGATCCCATCTATCAGGTAGATGAATCGGTCCGGTGGAATCGCGGCCATGCCGAGGGCTACGCTTCGGTCCGTGACGGGAGCCGCTTCACGGCGCGATGTCCTCAGGTACGCGGCGCTATTCGCCCCGGTGCTGGCCGCACCGGGCGCACTGGCCGCGACCATCGGAACCAAGGCGGCATCGGCCGAGGGACTACAACTCGTCGATTTCGCTGACCGGCTGGTCCAGCCGGAGCAGCTCAAGTCCGCGGGTTTCGGTGGGGCACTGGTCTATGTCTCCGAACTGCGGCCCGGGGCCACATTCGATTTCAAGCCCGTCACCCGTGATTACGCGGACCGGCTGCGGGCAGCGGGCCTGCAGGTCGTCAGCTGTTACCAGTTCGGCAAGCCGGGATGGCCGACGCCGTCGGATTTCACCCGCGGCTATGACGGCGGAGTGGCCGATGCCCGGACGGCGCTGCATCTTCATGGTGCCGCCGGCGGCCCGGCATCGGCTCCGATCTTCTTCAGCGTCGATGAGGACATCGATGCGTCAACCTGGAAAAGCCAGGCTGTTCAGTGGTTCAGGGGGATCAACTCGGTACTGGGGGTGGGTCGCACCGGAATCTACGGCGGTCGACGCCAGTGTGGCTGGGCCATCGGCGACGGCGTCGTCGGCGCCTCGACGAGTCGGGGCCATCGGTGGGCCTGGCAGACCAAGGCCTGGTCCCAGGGTGAGCGGGAGCCGGCCGCCGTGCTGTTTCAGCGGGAAGTGGTCACCGCGTCCGATCCGGGTTTCGTGATCGACGGCATCCACGTCGATGTGAATGATGTTCTCGCACCGGATTTCGGCCAGTGGGATCTGGCGAGATGATGCACCCACAGCCCTGGCGGCCACGCACCGGCAGGACCGCCTGAACCCGCGCTGACCCGCTGGATACCCTGGGCGTTGACATGCACCGGCGAGGAGGAACCATGACCAACACCGACATGCTGGGCGCCGTCGCGGACGGCGGAGCGGCGATGGAGCAGGCCGTTGCGATCTTCATGCTGCATCCGGAAAACTTCGCCGCCAGTATTGCTGCCGGCTATGAGAACCCGCTGGCCGGCTATGTGGCCGGCCGCGGCGGCGTGCTGGGCGAGGCCAGTGGCGCGACCGTCGGCTCGGTATTCGCGGTGTTCGAGCCCACCGGGCTCGCGGCGATGTGGGACGAGGGCATTGCGGTGCGCGGTGCTGCCGGTGCCGCACAACAGTATTGGACCCAGGCTGCGGACTTCGGACGCAAGTACCTGGCCGGAGTCCAGGGGCTGGATCGCCTTGCCGCATTGGGGGAGAAGGTGATCGCCGCAACGCCGACCGCCGGATTGCCGTTGTTCGCCGGATGGCGGGAGATGCCATTGGCCGACGACGTTGCCGCCCGGGCCCTGCAGGTGATGTTCGTGCTGCGCGAACTGCGCGCGGGCGTGCACTTCAACGCGCTCACCATCTCCGGGATCACCCCGGTCGAAGCCCACATGCTCAACAAGGGCCATGACTACACCACGATGTTCGGCTGGCCCGAACCGTTCGCCGACGGGGCCGACAAGGCGGATCGCTACGCCGAGATCGAACAGGCGACCAACCGGCGGATGACGGAAGTCTTCACGGCCGCTCTTGATCCGGCCGAGGTCGAGGAAATCGCCCGACTCGGTGCGGAGGCGCTGAGCGCGTTGAAGGCCAACGTCCCCAGCTGACCGGCGCGAGCATGCGGTTGAGGCCGGAGGAACGCGAGCAGGTGTTCGCGGCGGTGGCCGGCGAGCGGAGGTCGATCGCCGATCTGATCGCCGGGCTGGATGCCGACCAGCTGGCCACGCCGAGCCTGTGCGCCGGTTGGGACGTCAAAACCGTTGCGGCACATCTGGTCAGCGATTTCGTCGACGGTTTCTGGGGTTTTCTGGCCAGCGGTGTTCGGCACGGGGGCATCGACCGCGGCATCGACGCACTGGCCCGTCGCCGTGCGCAAGCATCCGCGTCCGAGATCGCCCGCACTCTGCGTGAGCGGGCGGACCATCGACTCAGCCCGCCCGTCACCGGACCGCTGTCGGGGCTCACCGATGTTCTGGTGCACGGTGCCGATATTCGGATTCCCCTTGGGCTACCGCATGATCCGGACCCTCAGTATGTCGCGCGGGTGCTCGATTTCCTCACCAGCCGAACACAAGTCGGGTTCTTTCCGCACCGGCGCCTGCGGGGCATCCAGTTGCACGACGAGGTCACCGGGCGAACTTGGGGTCAGGGAGAGATGGTCACCGGGCCCGGCGATGCCGTGCTGTTGGCGGTGTGCGGGCGGACCGTCGCTCTGGACGGTCTGGCGGGGCCGGGGCTGCCTGTGCTGCGCTCGCGGCTTCTCAGCTGAAGCGGACGTTCATGGTGGCCAGCCCGAAGATCTTCTTGCCGTCGGCCTTCGCGGCGACGATGACGACACCGGTACGGGTCTCGGGGTCCAGCGACTTGACCTTGCCGCTGAACTCGATGTCGGCACCTTCCTTGGCCGACACGATGGCCGGCTGGGACAGCCGCACCGCGTAGCGCGTGACCGCACCGGGATCACCCGTCCATGTCGAGACGAATCCGGCGCCCAGACCCATGGTCAGCATGCCGTGCGCGATGACGTCGGGCAGCCCGGCCAGCTTGGCAATGTCCTCGTCCCAGTGGATCGGGTTGGCGTCACCGGCCACGCCGGCGTAATTCACCAGGTCGCCGCGGGACAGCCGGGTGTGGTGCACCCCGAGTTCGTCGCCGACCTTCACGTCGTCGAAGGACGGCGTGCCTGGCGTGCGGGTGGTGCCGCCGTCGGCGATCCGGATCTCACCTTCGGGACGCACCGTCTTCTGGTACTCGTCGTCGCCGACTCCGAAGATGTCGACGTCGTGCATCATTGCGCGCTGCACGGCGGTCTTGATCTCGGGGTTGAGGTCCTCGGCGGTCACACCGACGACGGTGGTGTGCAGGGTGTGCACCCGCTCGCCTGCGGTGTCGGTGAAGGTGTTGGTGACGGTGATCATGTCGCGCCCGGCGATCCGGCGCACCGAGGTCAGTTCGACGTCGACGTGCAGCTCGTCTCCGGCCACGATGGGGCGGTGCTGCTCGAAGACTTCTTCGGTCTGCAGGTAGGTGTCGTAGCCGACGACGATCGATTCGAACATGCGCCGGTTGCACGCCATGGCCGGGGTCGAGGTGAAGGTCAGCGGCGCGACCAGGCCCGAATAGCCCAGCTTCGCGGCGGCGTCGACGTCCCAGTGTGCGGGGTGGTAGTCCTGCACGGCACGCGCGTATTCGCGCACCTTCTCGCGGCCGACCAGGTAGAGGCTGTCGGCCTCGTAGTAGTGGCCGACACGGGCTTCGAGCGCCGATGCTTCTGGTGCTGCGGTCATGAATTTGCTCAACTTTTCTATCGGCCTGTTCGCTGAAGCCGACCAAAGCACACTAACGTCTGGCCGGAGCTACGCGTGCAACCGGCAGCGTTCGACGGGAGTCCACTGCCCGAATATCTGCACGCAGGCCGATAGGGTTCGGCCAGATTCAGCCGTCCATTCGCTGTGCTGGCGTGGGGTACCGGTGTTCAGCGCCTGGGTCACCGAGCCACAGGACACCGTGGTCAACGAGGCCGGCCCGCCGCGGCCAGTCGCTGTTCGATGATCGCCAGCGCCCGGCCGGCCCAGTCGGCATTCTCTTCCTCGAACCGGATTCCGCGCAGCAAGGTCAGATACGGGCCGATGCGCTCGGCCTCGGCCAGGTATGCGGCTTCGGTGCGCCCGGCCAGTAGGTGCTCCTGCGTGCGCCGATAGCGCGCGAGCTTGGCGGTTGCCCACTGCAGGCGCTCGGCCAGCGCGTCGCGGACTGCCGCGATGTTGCCGGAATCCACGGCCTGGACCTGTACCAACAGGTCTTCTCGGATCGCCCCCGGTTTTGGCGGTGTCGCGGTGAATTCGAGCAGTGCCTGCCGGCCCGCTTCGGTCAGTGAGTAGAGGCGCTTGTTCGGTCGCCGGTCCTGTTCGACGAGCCGAGCCTCGATCAGTCCGTCGGCGGCCATGCGGTCGAGTTCGCGGTACAGCTGCTGGGGTGTGGCCATCCAGAAGTTGGCGACCGACGCGTCGAATCCCTTCGCCAGGTCATAGCCGGATGCTTCCCCGTCCAGGAGTGCGGCCAGGACTGCGTCGCGTAACGCCATGAGCCGATGCTAGCAGCGAAGTGATTAATCAAAATGTTGACTAGGTCATCGCGTCGCGCATAGCATCGCCGCTAGCCGATGAATCGAGTGAGGAAGGTGTCGCATGCACCCGTTCCGCGAGGCAGTGGAGGCCCGTGACGAGGCCGCGATCGAAGCACTGCTGGCCGACAATGTCGTGTTCACCAGCCCGGTCGCCTTCAAGCCGTATCCGGGCAAGCCGATCACCGCGGCGATCCTGCGCGGAGTCATGCGGGTGTTCAAGGACTTTCGCTACATCCGCGAGATCGCCGATGCCGAGGGTCGCGACCATGCGCTGGTCTTCGAGGCCACGGTAGACGGCAAGAAGATCACCGGGTGCGACTTCCTGCACCACGATGACGACGGCAAGATCGATGAGTTCATGGTGATGATCCGGCCGCTGTCCGGCGCGACCGCGCTGGCCGAGGCCATGGCCGCGCAATTCGATCAGATCAAACAGGAAGCCGCGGAAGAGATTCAGCGGCAAGCCGCTACTGCTTGATCATGGCCTGATCAACGTCCCCGCGTCCGACGCCGCCTTCTGCAGTTCCGGAATGGTCATATCGGCATAGTCGGCGTTGACCGGACCCGATGCGTTTCCCAGCCACGGCACTACGCCGGGATCCGGGTTGACGCCCAGGTGGTAGGCCTGGATGCCGGGCAGGTGGTACTGCAGGAAGTTGACCGCGATGTCCACGACGAAGATTGCGGCGCCGATCGGCCCGGTGCTCAGCAGTGCCGCCGAGTTCATCAGCGGGTAGGCGGCTTCGGGATTACCGATCATCACGATCGACCCGTAGTGCGGCTTGGTTCCTCCGCCCGGCACGTACTCCGGCACGAACGGCTGGAGGCCGGGCAGGTCGGTGGAGAAATAGGCCGCGGTGTCGCCATAGGTCAGGATGTTGACGAAACCCGAGTCTGCGCCGTTGCCGGGCACCGTGCTGTTGAGGCCGGGGCTCTCAAATCCGATGCCGCCCACGCCCGTTTGTTGGGCGACATATGACGCTTCCCAGCCACCGAGTGAATGTCCGGTGACGAAGATGTCCTCCCTGCGGTAGCCCTGCTCGATGGCCGCAGTCTCGACCTCCTGCTGGAAGGCCACGGCGTCGGTGAATGCCTGCGGGGTGGTGTCGGTGAAGATCACCTGGGTGTCGGTTACCACCTGGGAAACCAGGATCAGTGGATTGTGGAGCAGATTCGTCCCCCCGGTGGTGCCCTGATAGGCGATGATGATCTGCCCCTCGGGCGTCACCCAGGCCTTGCCTGACATGCCGGTCAGCACATTGGTGGATTCCATCTGTTTGCCGTCGACGACGAACGGTTTCAGGTCGCCAGGGGTGCTGCCCCACGTGTACGCGGCGGTCGCGGCGTTGAGGAATTGCGACACCGTCGGGGTCTTGCCGGTGGTCGGGCCGTTGTAGGTCATGGCCGGCGGAACCGGTTGCACGTCAGGCGTTTTTGTGAGTCCCAGCTTGCCTTCGATCTCGCGGAACGCCGCGAATACCGCGTCGTTGATCGGCGCGAAGTTGATCGGGCTCGTCGGGCCGTTGGCCGAAACGGTGATGTCGAGAACCTGCAACACCGTGTTGACGATGCGGCCGGGCAGCTCGGCGATCTTGGCGATCGGCGACAACGGCTGTGGGGGCTCCGGCGTCGTCTTGGTGGTGGTGACCGCCGCGACCTTGGCGGTGGCCGGGACGGTGTTCGGGGCCGTTTCCGGGGCGGTCTGGTGGACCGCGACGAGCTGCGGAAGCGCGGGCGTGCTCGCCGGTGGCTCGATCTTGCGCGTCGGCGCCGCTATGGCCGAACGGATCTCATCGGTTTCGGTTTCGGGCGCCGCGGACGGGGCAACCGCTACCAGTCTCTTCGCTGTGTTCCGGTGCGAGAAGTCGGACTTGGCCGGCTTGGTGTCGCGGAGCTTTTCGCGCACGGCCTGCGCAATTGATTCCTGCTGCGGCGCTGCCGAATTCGGCAGCGTGGTGGGGGAATCGTCACCGTCGTCCGCGGCGGTGTCGGGAGCTGTCTTGCCGGCTTTGCCGGCGGTGTCGGACGCGCTGGTCTTCGTCGGTGGTGAAGGCCGCTTCGGTCCTGTTCCACGCCGGTCAGCCGGCTTCTTGGGTCCGCGGCTGGTTCCCGCACTCGAGCGATTCGATGTCTGCCCCGATGAGGCCGACGACGTCGATGAACCAGACGACGTCGACGAACCGGTGGCGCCGGGATCCGCCCACGCCACCGGGTGCGCACTGGCGCCGGCGATGCCGATACCGATGGCGACGACCGACAGCGCGTACCGCAGCGGCAGACGTCTGGCGTTCTCCGGGCAACGTGAACTGTGCGCCATTACCGATGTCCCCCTTGACATTCCCCGACGCTGTGAGCACCCGACGGCGTTGGGGACACCGCCCGCGGCGAACACATGCCGGGTCAATATATGACATCGGCTGATGTCGTTCAGGCGTTTTGCTCAGCCCGGTGAATGCTGCGAATTTCCGGTCCGGACTCACCTCAACCCGTCGTAGGGTCGGGTATGCGTTTGCTCAAGGGTCTGGCCGCGGTAATTGTCGGCGTCGCGCTGGTCGCCGGGTGCAGTACGACCACGGGAACGCCCGTGGCGCAAACCACCAGCGCCGCGGCGTCCTCGCGGGATGCGTCCGAACCGACTCGCACGACAACCGAGTCGCCCACGGCGGCGGAGCCGACCGGCGCGCCGGTCGGGACGGCGGTGATGAGGGTTACCGGCGGCACCGCCCCCGTGACGATTCGCTACCGGATCAACGGCGGCGAGGAGCAGACCGAGTCGAGTGTGATGCTGCCCTGGGAGAAGCAGTACTCGGTCTACGAGAAGCTGGAGTCCGAAGTGGCCGCCGACGGCGGAAGTGAACCACTCGGCTGCTCGATCATCATGGACGGCGACAAACTGGTCTCGTTCAAGACCGAGGTCAAGCCGGTGTGCAGCTTCTCCTATTGGGGTTGAGGCCGTTGGCGATCCGATGCATCTGGTCGGTATGCCGCTGCGCATCGAGCAACGCGTCGGCTCAGCCATGCAGGCCGCGACCACCCCTTGACAACATACAACCGATCGGTTGTATGTTGGATCTGTGACCGAGAGTGACGAGGACCGGGCGGACGCCCTGTTTCACGCGCTCGCCGATCGGACCAGGCGGGACATCATGCGCCGGGTGTTGGCGGGCGAGCACTCGGTTTCAGTGCTCGCGGCGAAGTACGACATGAGCTTCGCGGCAGTGCAGAAGCATGTCGCCGTGCTGGAGAAGGCCGGGCTAATCACCAAGCGACGCAATGGTCGTGAGCAGCTGGCCAGCGGTGACATGGAGGCGGTGCGGTCGGTGGCGTCCATGTTGACTGAGCTGGAACAGGTTTGGCGTGGCCGCATCGCACGCATCGATGAACTGATCGCAACAGATCCCAAGGAGGACTGAACCATGCCCGTGACCGACGTTCAACACGATCTCGACAACCTCACGCTGACCATCACCGCTGACTTTGCCGCGCCGGTGCAGCGCATCTGGCAGGTGTATGCCGACCCGCGTCAGCTGGAGAAGGTGTGGGGCCCGCCGACATTCCCGGCGACGGTGGTCGACCACAGCCTGGCCCCGGGCGGACGCATGACGTACTTCATGACCGGCCCGGAGGGCGAGAAGTACGCCGGGTACTGGGATGTCACGGCGGTCGACGAGCCGACGAGCTTCGCATTCGATGACGGTTTCGCCGACGAGGATTTCAACCCGAACCCGGATATGCCGGTGTCCAAGAACGTCTACACCTTCACCGAGCACAACGGCGGCACCCGCGCGGTCTACGTGAGCACCTACGAGTCCGCCGAAGCGCTTCAGCAGGTGCTGGACATGGGTGTGGTCGAGGGCGCCTCGTCGGCGATCAATCAGATCGACGCGCTGATCGCCTAGCGGTGCGAGGGCTAGCGGTGCCGGCCGACCGGCGCCGCCACGGGGCGTGACTCGGCTTCGTCCTGCTCGGAGCTGCGATCGGGATCAGGCGCCAGCATCACGGCAGTGATCGGGACGCCGAGCGCGAGCAGGCCGATCACGAAGACCGGGAACAGGAACGAGAACACCTCGGGCCCACTGGGAACCGGCATCGTGTGATCGACGTTCACCCGCACCGCGGCCATACCGGTGTAATGCATGCCGGTGACGGCCACGCCCATCACCAGGCCGGCCACGAACCGCAGGCCGCGCGATTCGAGGACCAGGGTGAACCACAACGCCGCAGTAGCCGCGACCACGGCGATCACGAACGAGAGGACGACCAGGGTGGTGTCGTAGGTCATCGTGCCCTGCATCTGGACGGCCCACATGCCGGTGTAGTGCATGACCGCGACCGCCAGCCCGGTGATCACGCCGCCGGCCAGCAGCCGACGCAGCTCGAACTCGCGGCCGATGGTGATCAGCCCGACGAAGACCGCGACGATCGCGATGACCGCCGACGCGATCGTCCAGCCGAGGTGATACCGGACCGTACTGTTCGGGATCGTGAAGCCGAGCATCGCGATGAAGTGCATGAGCCAGATACCAACCCCGCCAATGGCGACCGAGGCCATGACCAGCCAACGGAGCCGATCGCGTCCGTTGGTTGCCCTGGCACCGCACCGGGTGCAGGCCAGGCCGACGACCGAGCCGGTGACCGAGACAACGTACGCCAGGAACAGCAGCCAGAGGCCCATGTCGAAGTGATGTACTTGGTGGTTCATGACAGGTTTCCTCGAGACTGTGAGACTGACGGGCGGTTGGATCTAGAAAGCGGAGGACGGAAGTCGTTCCAGCGCGAACGACGTGATGGCGATCAAGGCATTCTTGGCGGAATCGCGTTGCCGTGCATCGACGGTGATGATGGGCACGTTCGGGGACACCGAGAGTGCCTCACGCAGCTCCTCGATGTTGTAGCGCGGGGAGTCGTCGAACTCGTTGACAGCGATCAGGAAGGGCAGGCTGCGGGCCTCGAAGAAGTCGACGGCCGCGAAGCTGTCTTCGAGCCTGCGGGTGTCGACGAGCACCACGGCGCCGATCGCGCCATGGACCAGGTCGTCCCACATGAACCAGAACCGCCGTTGCCCGGGTGTCCCGAACAGGTACAGCACCAGGTCGTCGGCGATCGTGATGCGGCCGAAATCCATGGCGACCGTGGTGGTCTCCTTGCCGGGGATCGCCTCGAGGTCGTCGTGGCCCTGCGAGGCGTTCGTGACGAGGGCCTCGGTGCGCAGCGGCACGATCTCCGACACGGCGCCGACGAACGTGGTCTTGCCGACACCGAAGCCGCCGGCAATCACGATCTTCGTCGAAGACACCGTGGGGCCGGAGTCAGAGTGCGCGTAAGCCACTGAGGGTCCTTTCGATCAGTAGGCGCCGTTCTGCAACGGTCGAGCGGTCGGTCAGGGTGGCGTGAACACGAAGGTGACCGCTGTCCACCAGATCGCTCACCAGCACCCGGGTCACGCCGATGGGTAGGCCGGCATATGCCGAGATCTCAGCGATCGACGGACGGTTGTCGCACAACCGGACGATGACGGCCGGGATGTCGCCGGGCGCGCAGTCGAGCTCACCGGCCGGCAGCAGGGCCTCCACCGGAGCCTCGATCGGCACCTCGACCCGCGCGCGGGTTCGTCCGCCGGTCAGGGTGTACGGGCGCGCGCGACTGGCGGCCCGCTTCTGCTCGGGTCTGTCCATGCTCAGGGTCATCGAGCCCCATGCGTGCCGCGCGGCGTCGCCTCGACGGTCTTGCCCACCCGGTCGACCAGCAACGCCATTTCGTAGCCGACCTGCCCGATATCGCATGAGATCGAGGCCAGGGTGGCCAGATACGAGCCGTTGCCGACACCCATCAACAACAGGAACCCGTCGTCCATCTCGACGATCGACTGACGGACGTTGCCGGCCTCGAACAACCGCGCGGCGCCCGTCGACAAACTTGCCAAACCTGAGGTGACCGCGGCCAGTTGCTCGGCACGATCGGACGGAAGGTGAGAGTTCGAGGCCATCAGCAGACCATCGGCCGACACCAGGATCGCGTGGGATACACCCGGTACGTCGCGGACGAAGTTGGACACGAACCAGTCGAGGGTGCCGGAGGTCCCGGACGGTGTTGCAGCAGACCCCGCGGACCGTTCATGTGGTTGCGTGCCGGTGTTCATCGATCTCCTTCGATTCGGCTGTGTGCTGCATCGGTTTCGGCTCGGCCCCTGCGTACGCCGGCCAACTGTCGGCTCAGGATGTCGCGGATGGCTGCGGGGTCGTTGGGCCCTTCGGCCCTGGCCTGCGATCCCGATCTTGCCTCATCCGGAACCAGGCGCGCTCCGCGTTCGCGAATCGGCAGCCCAGACGCGGTGTGCCGCTTGGGTTCCTGCTCGACGGCCTTCGCCGCGGCCGTCCAGCCGGCGTCGGCGGCGCTGGCCCACACGCGGTTTCGGTATTCCGGAGTGGTCGGATCCATCAGCCATTCCGAGGTCATCCGCTCGAAGATCGGTGCGCTCTCCAAACTGTCCGCCTCGGTCGGCCATTGCTCGGATTCGGTGGGTCGGGCGGGTTCCGATGCCGGCGGCTTGGGGTTGCCAGAATGGGAATTGCCCGAGGTGAAGTAGGAGAGCGGATTTCCGCGCTGTGGACGCTCGGGTTCTTCAGGAGCTGCGGCCGGTGTCGGGGCGGTCAGCCCGTTCGGCGGTGCCGGGATGCCGGTTACACCGCTGGCGCCGGGCGAGCGTTTCGGCAGTCCGCTGGCAGTCGACCGGGCCGGGGCGTCCGGCCCACGTTCGGGCCGCTCCGACGCGGTGTGCGAGCCGTTGGTCGCGGCGAGTGCGGCGGTTCCGGCGGTGGTGTCCGCGGCCCGCCCGTTGGAGGCGGACCGTTGCGATGATTCGGTGAACGAGCCGTTGCGCAGATCGTCCAGCGTTTCGCCCACACCGAGGGGCGTGACCAGGGTGCCCGGCAGGTGCACGCTGGCGGTGACGCCGGGTCGCTCGGTCAACGCCGAGGTGGTCCGCAGCCGCACCGTGGCCTCGTGACGTCGGGCCAATCGGCCGACCACGAATAGGCCCATTCGCTTCGCGGTTTCGGAGGTCACCTCGCCACCGAGCGCCAGGCGCTCGTTCGCGGCGGTCAGGTCGTCCTTGGACATGCCCAGGCCACGGTCGGCCACCTCGACGAGCAGGCCGGCGTCGACGGCACGCCCCACCGTCACCATGACCGGTGAGTCCGGTGGCGAATAGCGCAGGGCATTGTCGAGCAGCTCGGCGATCAGGTGGCCGATATCGCCCGCGGCCGAGCCGGCGATCGAGACATCGGCCATGTGCCCGACCTGCACGCGGCGATACTCTTCGACCTCGGACATCGCGGCGCGCAGCATGTCGGGCAGCGCGACGGGGGCCAATGCGCGGTGGCGTTCCACCGTGTCGGCCAGCACCAGCAGGTTGTCGCCGTTGCGGCGCATGCGCGTCGCAAGGTGGTCGAGGCGGAAGAGGTGGTCGAGTCGGGCCGGGTCTTCCTCGTCTAGCTCGAGGGTCTCGATCAGAGCCAGCTGCTCCTCGACCAGTGACCGGCTTCGGCGGGACAGGGTTTCGAACATGTCGCCGATCTGCAGGCGGACACCGTGCTCACCGGCCAGCCGGACCGCTTGCGAGTGGATGTCGTCGATCGCGCGCGCGAGCTGACCCACCTCTTCGTTGGTCCGGAACGGCAGCGCCTGGATCTCGGGCATCCCGCCGCCCTTGCTCAGGCGTTCGATCTCCTCGGGCAGCTCTACCTGCGCGACCTGCAGGGCTCCCTGGCGGAGCCGGCCGATGGACCGGATCAGTGAGCGGCCGACCGCGAGGGCGAAGACGAGGGCGGCCAGAACCGCACCGAGGATGATCGCGGTGTCACGCAGGGCGTCCGACCGCAACACATTGGCTCGGTGGTGCAGCGTGCCGTCGAGGTCGGCGGACAGGCGCTGTGTCATTGCGCGGTATTGGTCCACGCTGGCTCGCATGGCCTCGGTGAACGCGGGCGCGTGCACGCTGTCGCTGGACGGTTGCGTGTAGGTGTCGCGACGGATGTCGGAATCCTTGGACAACGCCGCGGCCTCGTCCGTGCCGGTCAGTCTGGCGAGGCGGTCGATGGCCGCCGCCTCTGCGCCTGCCGCGTCGGCCACCTCGGTACGCAGCTCGTCGGAATCGGCGAAATCGGGGGCGGCGATCGACACCCGCTGTGTCGTCAGCGCGCGTTGTGCCTCGAGGGTGTCCACGAGCTGGTCGGCAATTGGTCGTACGACGCGGTCATCGACCGTTGCCGTGGTCGTCGCGATCGCGGAGATTACTCCGGACGCCACGTCGGACGCTCGATCGGCGATCACCCGCTGCGGCAGAGGTCCTGCTTGGAGGTCGTCGCGCATCGTCTTGGCCGTCGAGGATGCCGTGGTGAGCCGTGCAGCGGCGGTCGCGTCGAACTCGGCGGATGTGATCAGGTTGTCGAGGGTCTTCGAGGCCTCGTCGAACTGTGCGAGTGGTTCCGCGAGCGGTGCGCCGGTCGCGGCGGCGTAGGCCAACCCGTCGAGCCGGTCGACCAGCTCCACAGCGGGCACCACGATCACCGCGTTGTCGGAGGCGAGGTTCAAGCGCGAGGCGGCCGACAACTCGCTGTAGATGCGGACAGCGCCGAAGGTGGCCGCCAGCAGGATCGGCAGCACCAAGGTCGCCGCGACTTTCCACCGCAGCGGCCAGCTCTCGATCGATGCGCGGGACGCCGGAGTCATGGTCGGACGCGCATGTTCTCCGACGCTCGGATCATGTGCATCCACAGCCGTACCACCCTTCACCGAGCTAATTGACGTTCCAGCAGGGGGCTCGGCCACGGGACAGGCTAAATGATAGGTAACGATTCCGCATCGACGGGGCTAACGGCGGCGCGTTCGCTGGCGTGCGCTCTTACTTTATGCGTGCTTCCCACGTGCGGGTTTCTTGCGAATGTAAGAAGATGCTGCGATTCTGGCCGCGCCATCAGGCGGGTTCTCCGCTTGGCCCCGGCGCGGGGGCCGAACTTCGGTAGCTGGCAGCGAAAGCGGCGATGATCTTGATCATTCGATCAGTTCGGCAGGTTCGCCCAAACAGCAAACATCGCCGCGAAAAATGTCAAATCCGTGAGTGTGAAATGCGTCTCTGTCGCGGTTCTTTCGGTGTGTAAAAGGTCATTAAGAGGGATCCTTAATGTGTCCACGGCCAACTCGATGCATTACCTCAGCTTGGCCGAGCACGCTTGGCACTGAACAGAAGTGCCGTGAAGCTCCACCGGAGGTCAGTGAAAATGGCGACAAAAGCTGCCGGTTCGACGGTCATCGAGCTGGCGACGCATCCGCTCTGGTGTTCGTCGCAGCGCTATTCGCGCGAGCTGGCCGCGGCCAAGCGCAGGCATCCCTCGTCCTACCGGGCCGAGTCTGACGACGACGCGCGCGATGCGGAATCTCAGCGCCCGCTGCAGTCAGGTCCGCGCACCAACGCTCTGGCGACTCCGCTGTCCTGCGCGCGGGTCCTCAAGTTGCTCGACGCCGTGGCTGAACCGTGATGAACGCTTGACCGAATTGTCTACGTGTGACTACACATTCGGACAGCTGCGGGCCCATACCATGATTATGTTCAAGATCATGGGGGCATCGCAGAGGGATCCAATTGAAGCGCGCGGTTTTTCAGGGTGTTCTCGTACTGGTCGTGATTGTCATGACCTACTTCTCCGGCGGTGCCGATAGCGTCGACACGGCGGCGGTGAGCTTGCCGTTGACGTCGACCATCGAATCGGTCGCGCCGGCCCAAGGCGCCGTGGTCGGTGTGGGCCATCCCGTGGTGGTGACGTTCAAGAAGCCGATCACCAACCGGCCCTCTGTCGAACGCGCCCTCGGGCTGAAGTCGACGCCCGCGCGCACGGGAACCTATGAGTGGCTCGACACCAAGGTCGTGTCGTGGACCCCGGCACAGTTCTGGCCGGCGCACAGCACGGTGATGCTGTCGGTCGGCGGGCTGCGCACGGAATTCCAAACCGGCCCAGCTATTATCGGCGTTGCCGACATCTCCGATCACACCTTCACCGTGACCATCGACGGACTCGGTGAAGACCCACCGATCGCGCTGCCGGCGCCTCACCACCTGCCGCATGCCGGCGAACCGGGCGTACTGCTGGCCTCCCTGGGGCGTCCCGAATACCCGACCCCGGTCGGCACGTACACGGTTCTCGGGAAAGACCGCACGGTACGGATGGATTCGAGCAGTGTCGGCATTCCTGTCGACGCCCCTGACGGTTATCTGCTCGATGTGGACTACGCGGTGCGCTTCACCTACCGTGGCCTGTTCGTGCACTCGGCGCCGTGGGCGGTCCCGTCGATGGGGCTGGACAACACCAGCCACGGTTGCGTCAGCCTTGTCCCGGCTGCCGCCGAGTGGTACTTCAACACGGTCAACATCGGCGATCCGGTCATCGTGCAGGAATAGTCGAGGGAACGAAAAGGCGCCCGGCTCGTGAGCCGGGCGCCTTTGTGGCGTCAAGTGGTGGGATTCGGGTCAGTTGCTCGCCGCATCTGCGGGACCGGGCAGTGTGGGCGTCCCGGCCACCGGGCCGCCTCCGGGTGAAACGGTCGGCACACCCTTTCCCGTCCCTGCCGCGGTCGCCACCGGAGCGGCCGCGGGGGCGGGCGCCGCCGCGGGAACGATGGGCGCGGCCGCCGGCACGACCGGCACAGGGGGCGCCAGGGGTACCGGCGGCGGCGCCAGGGGTACCGGAGGGGCAGCCACCGGAGGAGGCGCAAGTGGCACCGGCGGCACGGCTGCGGGCGCCGCAGCGGGAACCACCCCTGCGGCTTCGACGGCGGGAGCCGCACACGGAACGCCGGGCGCCGCACCGGCGGCCGCATCGACGCACTTGTACCCGCCTGTCTTGAGTTGCAGCGCTGCCGCGGCGTGCGGGCTCAGCGCCAGCGCAGCCACCGCTGCGGTCATGCACAATCCAGTGCTGACAACCGTTTTGACCGTAAAGTGAGCAAAGGTGGCCATCCCCGATCAGCTCCCTTGATTCGTGTGGAAAATTACATCGATGAAAATTGTGCCGAGCGCAACCGTAGAACCGTCGGGAATCGGTGTCCATACAGGTATTCAGATGGATGCGGGGTTGTCATGGGAGCGATTCGGAGTCGTGACCGCATCGTTTCCAACCGGGGGCGGGCGCCGTGATATCGATGCGCGGCAGCACCGCACCGTTGAGCGGCAAACTGTGATTCTCGCAAACATCACTGGCCGAGCTGCATCCGAATCCCCTTGGCCACAAGCTGTTCGAAGCTGTAACTGAACTCGCCGCGACGCCCGACGGACAACACGTAGCGATCCTCGCCTTCGGTCAACGGCACGCTGAACGTGAAGACGCAGCTGGCTGCGCTGCCCTTACCGGTCCCGAGTGTGGTGGTGGCCAGCACGTCGCCCCTGCCGTTCTTGACGATGACGATGGTGCCGGGGTTGACGTCGGAGTATCCGTTTGCGCCTTGGCATGTCGTTCCGTCGGACATTATCCCCTCCAGTCCGGCGTTGTCTGAAAGCGCGAAAGTACCTGTCACCGTGGTCTTCTCCAGTACACGGAAGCCCTTCGAGAAATTCGGGCAGAACGTGTCGACGGCAATCTTGTCGGCCGGCAGCCCCTGCTGCGCCCCGCCGTCTTCCAGCTGACGACACACGCGGTGGGCGTGGGCGACGGCGTTGGCCTCGGAATTGAACTGATCGCTGAGTCCGGCGTCCCTCAGAGCGGCAAGGTATCCGGGTTCCGGTGGGGGCGGTGTCCTACGGCCCGCCACCAACAGGACCCACACCACCGCGGCGGTCAGCACGATGATGGCGGCCGCCGCGGTGGTCCCCAGCCAGGTGGACCGGACGCCCGAGGTCTTCAACTCGAGGTAATCGGGCAGCAGCCGTCCCCCGGCGGGATCGGCCGAAACCTTCCTGCCGTCACGTACCCGGTTTGTCGGACGACCGGTGACGAAGTAGCGGCCTTCATGGCGTGCGGTGGGGTCCGGCCGCCATCCGGTCGGTGTGGACGAGTGGATCTGCCCGCAGCGGCTGCAGGTGTCGGTTTCGTCGAGCGGGGATCCGCAGTACGGACAGGCCATCACTACCCGTTATATGCCGGTCAGGCCGTCTGCACAGCAACCCGTGCAGATTGCCCGCTGAGCAGTTGCACCAACCCCGCCGATGCGCCGCCACGGATCCGACGTATACCCTGCTGGCCATGACACGGGTGACGGTGATCACAGGCGGCGCAGGGGGCATGGGACTGGCGACGGCCAAGGTGGTCGGCCGCGACCAGGCGGTGGTGCTGTGCGACGTGCGACAGGATCGGCTCGACTCCGCTGCGAGCACCCTGAGTGATCTGGGTATCGCGGCCACGACCGTCAATGCCGATGTCACCGATCGGGAAGCCGTCGATCGGCTGATGGCAACCGCGACCGGACTGGGTGACGTCGCCGCGGTCATACACGCGGCCGGGGTCAGCCCCAGCATGGGTGA
This sequence comes from Mycobacterium syngnathidarum, assembly GCF_001942625.1. Lineage (GTDB taxonomy): Bacteria > Actinomycetota > Actinomycetes > Mycobacteriales > Mycobacteriaceae > Mycobacterium > Mycobacterium syngnathidarum. The sequence continues at coordinate 165,365 of NZ_MLCL01000093.1, read as the reverse complement.
CGCCGAATACGTCATGAGAACGAATGCGCTGGGCACGCTGCATGTCAACGAGTCCTTTTTTGCCTCGGGAGCACAGGGCACGGCAATCGTCAACGTCGCGTCGATGGCGGCACACCTGCTCCCCGAGGAAGTCGTTCCCGCGCAGCACTTCCCGCTGGCTATGCAGGACCAGGACCGTTTTCTGGCCGAGATGCTGGCGGCGTGCGACATTGCCCCGGAAGACATGAGGTCAGGCATCTCCTATGCCATCAGCAAGGCATTCGTGAAGTGGTACAGCTCTGCGCAGGCCGAGCGGTTCAACACCCGGGGTATCCGGATCCTGTCGGTGTCACCGGGCTCCGTCGACACGGAGATGGGCCGGCTCGAAGAGCAGGCCGGAGCCGGGGCGATGGTGGCCGATGCCGCGATCCCGCGGTGGGGCAAGCCGGAGGAGATGGCGGATCTGCTGGCCTACTGCGCCAGCGAGCGGGCCGGTTATCTCACCGGTACCGACATCCTCAACGACGGCGGTGTCGTCGCCTCGATGCGTGAACGCGCCCGGGTGGCCGCCGGCAGCAGCTAATCAGCCGAACTCGAGCAGCGTGTAGGCGCCGCGAAACTGCTTGGTGGGCTTGAACTGCCAGAACGCCGGGAACACGGTGCCGAAAAACCATCCGCGGCCGTTGGGCATCGGCAGGTCGTGTACGGCCGTGATACCGGGCACGGTATCGGCCAGAGTTGCCAATTGCGCGGGGGAGAGGCTGAACGGCATCGGTGGCACGCGGTAGTGCCGCGAAGACCGCATGCCTTTCGGCGCGAACTTCTTCACCAGCACCGGCGGCAGGTCGAAGACCATCTGGCCACCGGGAAAGCGTTTGGCGCACTCGGCAATCAGATCCAGGGCTTCTTCGGGTTGCAGGTACATCAGCAACCCCTCGGCAGTGATGAAGACTCCGCCGGCGGGGGCCACCTCGTCCATCCAGCTGTAGTCCAATGCCGATTGTGCCCGGGCGGCGATGCGATCGGTTGCGGGCAGGAGACGTTCGCGCAGCTCGATGATCGGCGCGAAATCGACGGTGAGCCAACGGAACCGCGCGCCGGGCAGTGCCGCATTGAGTCGCCAGAAACTGGTCTGCAGGCCTTCGGCCAGTGCGACCACCGTTGCCGACGGGTGCTCGTCGAGGTAACGCCGGGCGGCCTCGTCGAAGGCCAGTGAGCGCAAGGCCATCTCCTGGCCCTTGCGCCGACCGAATTTGTCGAAGTCGAAGGCGATCGAATCCGCGAGCTCGACGGCCATGGGATCGTCGATGATGGCGTGGGGATGCCGCGCTTGATGGGCCCGGCCGTTGAGCGTCAGCAGTGCGGTTTCCGAAACCCCGGTCAAGCTGCCGGCGTCGACCCTGCCACCTTCTGGGAGTTCCACCACCGCAACCTACCCGCCGTCATCCGGCCATGGTCTGCGGATGGCGTCGCAGTGGTCCACGTGGTTGGTGCCGATCGAGCTGGGGTCATGGGCCTCCAGCAGGCTTTTGGCGTGCGCCACGATCCGGCCACACCTGCCCGCACCCGTAGGGTGTCCGGGGGCCCCATGGATCGGCGATGCGGTCAGTCACCGTGAACAGGTACCCGTCGCCGGGGAGCTCAAACCACAGCGCCGTGCCGTGCAGTCGGTGTCCGCGTCGGGTACACCTCGAGTGGTGGGCACGTTGACCACTCGCAGCATCCGTCAGTGCCGATGTTGGATACGAAATCTTAAGGAAGCCAGGTTGTTTGGTAGTTCGGTGCAGCACATCAGGCAGGCCGCGCATGGTCGGTTGGCCCGTCGGGCGGCGTTCAAGGTCCCGCTGGTCATGACGGCCGCCGCGGCCTTGGGCAGGGTGCCGTCGGCGCACGCGAAAATCGATGGCCACGGGGCCCGATGGTCACCCGAGCGGGCGCACCGCTGGTACGCAGCCCAGGGTTGGCTGGTCGGTGCCAACTTCATCCCGTCCAACGCGGGCAACCAGCTCGAGATGTTCCAGCCCGAAACCTACGATCCGCAGCGGATCGACACCGAGTTGCGCCTTGCTCGGCTGGCCGGATTCAACACGGTGCGGGTTTTCCTGCACGACCAGCTGTGGGCTCAGGGCCACGTGGGTTTTCAGAATCGGCTGGCTCAATTCGTTGCCCTGGCATCCAGCCACGGCATCAAACCGTTGTTCGTGTTGTTCGACTCTTGCTGGGACCCGTTTCCTCGGTTGGGGCGTCAGCGACGGCCGCGGCCCGGGATACACAATTCGGTGTGGGTGCAGAGCCCGGGCGCGCAGAGACTCGACGATCACCGGTACCGGCGAACGTTGCGTGAGTATGTCGTCGGCGTGATCAGCCAGTTCCGTCACGATGACCGGGTTCTGGGGTGGGATCTGTGGAACGAACCGGACAATCCCGCAGCCACCTACCGTGAGGTGGAACGGCAGGACAAGATCAGCTTGATCGAAGAACTGTTGCCGCAGGTTTTCGCCTGGGCCCGCTCGGCCGACCCCGTGCAGCCGTTGACCAGCGGGGTATGGGACGGGGCCTGGGCTGACCCGAAGCTGCGGAGCGCGATGGCGACCATTCAGCTCGACCACTCGGATGTGCTGACCTTCCACAGCTACGACCACCCGGCCGGGTTCGAGGCCAGGATCGGCGAACTGGCACCCATGGGACGCCCGATCATGTGCACCGAATACCTGGCACGAGGTGAGGGCAGCACGGTCGAGGGTGTCTTGCCGATCGCGAAACGGCACAATGTCGGGGCCTACACCTGGGGCTTGGTGGCAGGCAAGACGCAGACTTATCTGCCCTGGGATTCCTGGGACCACCCCTACAAGGCGCCCCCGCGGGAGTGGTTCCACGACTTGTTCCACGAGGACGGGCGTCCGTACCGAGACGGCGAGATCCGCACGATCCGGAAGCTGACCGGACGGCCGTATCCCTGAGACGTCATCGCCTGCCCATGCGGCTGACGTCGGCGATCGCGGCAGCGAACCGTTCGGGTGCCTCCTGTGGCACGTTGTGTCCGATGCCGTCCAGCACGCGGTACTCGTAGGGTCCGGTGTAGAGCGCGCGATAGCCCGCACCGTCTTTGGCCGCACCGTCGAAGTCGGATCCGATCGTGATGGTCGCGACCGTGACGGGCGGTCTGTCGGCCAGCCGTGCCTCGTCGGCTGAGGAAGCCGAAGTTCCTTCTGCTCGGGCTGGTGGTCTCCATCCCACCCGCACCGGGCCATCAAGTCCAACGATTGGATCTGATGGACATCATCCATCAGATAGATAAGGTGGCTCCGTGGAGTTACGGCAGATCGAACACTTCATCGCCGTGGCAGGCGAGATGAGTTTCACCCGGGCCGCTGAGCGGGCGCATGTCGTGCAATCGGCGTTGTCGACCTCGATCGCGAAGCTGGAACGTGAGCTCGGGGTGGAACTGTTCGACCGGTCGCGGCAGCGGATCAGCTTGACCGCCGCGGGCGAGGCCTTCCAGGTTCGCGCCCACGACGTGCTGCACGCGGCTCGCGCGGCAGCCGAGTCAGCGGGGCAGTTCCGTGGATCTCTCATGGGCACTGTCGAATTCGGGTCCCTGATCTCCTACGGCCCGGTCGACGTCGGCGGTGCCCTCGGTGACTTTCACCGGGCCCACCCGCATGTCCGGTTGCGGTTGAGGCTCAGCCAGTCCGGCGCATCGGCCTATCTGGCCGCACTGCTGGAGGGCTCGCTGGATCTGGCCCTGGTGTCGCTGCCCAATCGATTCCCGCCGCAGCTCGAGATGAAGCTGCTCTTCGAGGAGCCGATGTTGTTCGTCTGCCGTGCGGACCATGCCTTTGCTCGGCGCCGCCGCCTCGACCTGGCGGACCTGGCCGACGAGGATCTGGTCGGCTTCCCGCCGGAATTCGGTCTGCGCCGCCTGATGGACGAGGCGTTCCATCTTGCCGGGGTGGAGGCGCACACGCAGTACGAAGTTCCGGCCGGGTTCGCCGCGATCGCCGAACTGGTCGGCAACGGTCTGGGCACCGCCTTCATGCCGGCGTCGGAGGCGCGCCGCTTCAGCGAGCTGCGGACCGTTCCGTTGCGCGAACCGGCGGTGTGGCAGGTCTACCTCGCCGCACCACCGATGGAGCGGATGACCCCGGCTGCAGCGCGTCTGGCCGAAACCTTGCTCGCCGCAGCGGCTTCGGCCTCCGGCTAGCGCGCCAGCGGTTTGTAGAACACCAGGCCGTTGCCCTTGTTGTCGTAGACCACGGCGCGGCGCTCGTGAGCGTCGTCGTAAGGCTGTTTGATGATCCCGCCGCCGCTCTCCTCGATGGCCTTGGCCGCCCCGTCCACGTCGTCGGTTTTGATGCCGACCACGACCTGGCCGGGAATCGGGTGGTCAACCGAGGTGGCGAGGGCCAGCGTGAGGGATCCACCGTCGAGGGCGGCGAAGTGCGCGCCGTCGCGGAACTTCAGCGGCATTCCCAGCGTCTCGGTGTAGAAGCGGATCGACTCATCCAGGTCGTCGGTGGACAGGATGATCATCCGGACATCGTGGTCGGGCATCGAATTCCTCCTAGGTGCGCGCACGTTCAGACTAGGACAGACCCGCCCCGCCCGAACAGAGTCTGAATCTCTACTGGTATAGAGACTTGGAAACCTTGTCCGGACCCCCGAATCCCAGGAGACACCGACGATGACGCTGCAATTCGACCTGTCGCACCGCCGGGTGTTGATCACCGGCGCCGGACAAGGGGTGGGCCGCGGTCTTGCCGATGCCTTCGCCGCGGCCGATGCCACCGTGCTGGTCAACGACCTTCGACGGGAGCGAGCCGAGGCGGTGGCCGCAGAACTGAGGGATGCCGGCGGTGACGCGATGGCCGTGCCGTTCGATGTCACGGACTACCCGGCCGTCACCGAGGCGATCACACAGGCCGGGCCCGTCGACATCCTGGTCAACAATGCGGGCAACGCCGGGGCCGAGGGCTTCGCCGCCCGGATGCCGTTCGCCGAAAGCACCCCCGCGGATTGGGATCCCTTCCTGCAGGTGAATCTGTATGGCGTACTGCACTGCACCCGGGCGGCACTGCCGGCGATGGTGGAACGGCAATGGGGCAGGGTCGTGACGATCGTCTCGGACGCCGGCCGGACGGGCGACGCCAGCGGAGCCGTGTACGCGGCGGCCAAGGCCGGTGCCGCCGGCCTGACCCGGTCGATCGCGCTGGAGAACGGCCGGTACGGAATCACCGCGAACAACATCGCGCTGGGCACCATGCGCACACCGCTCACCGAACCGCTGTGGGCTGAGATGGCGGATTCGCCGCAGGCCAAAGCCATCCTGTCGCGGTACCCGATCCGCAGGCCCGGCCTCCCCGAGGATCTCGCCTACCTGGCGGTGCTGCTGGCCAGTGACCACGGCTCCTGGATCACCGGTCAGACGCTACCGGTCAACGGCGGCTACTCCTTCGCGATGTGAGGTGGCCGGAGCCGCCGCGACGATCGCGGTGATGATGTCGCGGAGCTGTTCACAGGAATTGATCGTGCGGTCGCCGCGGGCCAGCGCCAGCATCAGACCACTGATGAAAGTCAGCAGTACATAGGCTTTTTCGTCGATCAAGCCAGGGTCGGTGTCGGCCGGACAGAGGGCGACCACGACGTTGCGGTGCAGTTCGAAGAGCCGCTGCCGATTGTGGCTGAACGCCTCGGCCAGCCCGGGGTCGCGGCCGGATGGCATGGCGAGCTCGAAGCGGGCCTTGCTGCGCACCAGGCGGGCCCCGGATCCGGATCGGATCACCAGCCGGGCCAGGCCGCCCACATCACCGCGGGTTCCCGAGCCGGTGGCCGCGGTCAGGTCGGCCAGGTCGAGATCGGCGATGCGGTTGGCTGCGGCCCGCATCAAGGCCGAGCTGGTGCGGAAGTAGAACGACGTGGTGCCGTCGGGAACACCGGCCTTGCGGTCCACCTTCAGGTGAGTGACGCCTTTGACGCCCTCGCGGGCCAGCAGAGCTATTGCCGCATCGCACAATTCGCGTCGACGTTGTTCGGGGTTCTGTTTGCCGGCCACGTGAGCACCTAACGGCGGGCCGGCACGGGGACGTGCTCCGGACGCACCCCGGTGCCCACCAGGTAGGCCGGGATCGCGGTGAGCTGGGGCAGCCGGCGCACAAGGCTCACCAGAGCCCCAGGTGGGTTGATGTCGGCACCGGCCATCACCGGCGCCATCACCTGGCGATGCAGGATGCGTTGCAGGCCTTGGGTAATGGTGGTCGGCAGGGCGCGCTGGCGCTGCACCGCGGCCAGGTCGGACTCGGTGACCCGGTGCTCGCGCAGCGGCTGGTACAGCAGTCGTGCCGCCGCGGCCGCGTCCTGGATCGCGACGTTGATTCCCACCCCGCCCACCGGTGACATGGCATGGGCGGCATCGCCTATGCACAGCAGGCCGTCGCGATGCCACCGAGGCAGCCGGTTGAGCTGCACATCGAGGTGTTTGACGTCGTCCAAGGAGGTGAGCGTGTCCACGTCGGCCTCGGGGATCAGCCCGCCCAGCTCGGCATGGAACGCATCCAGGCCGCGCGCCCGCAACTCGGCATCGCTGCCTTTCGGGATCAGGTAGGCCACCTGGAAGTAGCCGGTGCGGGGAATCATGATCAGCGCCCGGCCGGGTGCGGTCCGCGGGATCAGCGAGTACTGGCCATCCTCGGTGCGCGGCAGCCGAAACCACCACACGTCGAAGGGCACCGGGTATTCCCGCGGGGTGAAGCCCGCCTCCCGCCGGACCAGCGAGGCGCGTCCGTCGCAGGCCACGGTGAGTTCGGCGCGCAGCTCACCGTCGCCGTCGGGGCCGGTGTAGCGCACCCCGGCGATGCGGTCGCCCTCACGCAGCAGCCCGGTCACCTCGGTCTGCATCAGCAAGGTGAAATTGGGTTCGTCGCGGCCCGCGTCGGCCAACAGATCGAGGAAGTCCCACTGCGGCACCATCGCCACGTACCGGTGGCGCTGCCGCAGCCGTCGGAAGTCCACGAAGGTCACGGGCCTGCCGTCGACCGGAAACTCGGCCTTTTCCACCAGGCTGTGGCCGATCTTGTTGAACTCGGCGAACAGGCCCAGCTCATCGAGCATGCCCATGGTGCTCGGATGCACTGTGTCACCACGGAAATCGCGCAGGAAGTCGGCGTGCTTCTCCATGACGGTGACCGATACTCCGCACCGGGCCAGGAGCAGCCCGAGCATCATCCCGGCGGGGCCGCCGCCCACGATCGCACACGTGGTGTCAGACACGGGCAAGTCCGCCCAGTGCGTCGGGCAAGGGTTCGGTGTGTAGCACGCCGAGGCGCTGGGTCGCGCGGGTGAGGGCCACGTACAACTCGGCGGCACCGCGGTCACCATCGGCCAGGATGTGCGCGGGCTCAACGACGAGCACGGCGTCGAACTCCAGGCCCTTGGTTTCCGACGGGGCCACCGCCCCGGGCACCTCGGGTGGTCCGATCACCACACATGTGCCCTCACGGTTGGCCTCTTCGCGCACGAATTCTTCAACAGCAGAAGGGATTTCGTCGGCAGTCAACCGCCGCGACCAGGGCGCTACACCGCAAGACCGCACCGACTCGGGCGGCTGTACCCCCGGGGCGAACTCGGCCAGCAGCGCACCGGCCACCGCCATGATCTCGGCCGGGGTGCGGTAGTTCACCGACAGTGTTCGGTAGATCCACCGGCCCGGCACGTACGGCTCCAGCACCGTGCCCCAGGACCGTGCCCCGGCCGCCGACCGGCGCTGGGCCAGATCGCCGACCACCGTGAAGGATCTGCGTGGGCAACGACGCATCAGCACCCGCCAGTCCATTTCGGACAGTTCCTGGGCCTCGTCCACCACAACATGACCGTAGGTCCAGTCTCGGTCGGCCGCAGCACGTTCGGCGAGTTCGCGGGTGTCGCGTTCGAGGAACCGGTCGGCCAGGTCCTCGGCGTCGATCAGGTCGCTGGCCAGCAGATGATCCTCGTCGTCCATCAGATCCTCGCGGGCAACCATCAGGTCGAGAACCCCCGCGGCGTATGCGGCTTCCTCGCGTCGTTCGCGTTCGGCGGCTTCGTCGGCGGCTTTGTCCCGGCCCAGCAGGTCGACCAACTCGTCGAGCAACGGCACGTCCGAGATGGTCCAGGCACTGCCTTCGGTACGGAAGAAGCCGGGGTCGGCGCCGGCTGCCTGCAGCCGATCGGGCGACGAATAGAGCGTGGCCAGCAGGGTTTCGGGGGTGAGGATCGGCCAGAGCGTATCGAGCGCTTCGGCGAACGCGGCGTTGTCGTCGAGTTCGCTGACCACGCTGGCCCGCAGTTCTTCCCACGCGGCCTTGTCCTGACGGCTCAGCCAGCCCTTGCCGATACGCGCCACGGCCCGTTCGGTGAGGACGTAGGTGACGATGTCGCGGAAGGTCGCACGGGCCTCGTTGTGCGGGAGCCCGGTCTCGCGCGCCTCCTCGATGGCCCACTGCGCGGTTTCGGCGTCGATGCGGACGGTGACATCGGGCAGGTCGATGTAGATCGGCTCGTCCGGGACTTCCTGGCGGTCGGCCACCGCGGCGGCCAACACGTCGAGGATCTTCAACGAGCCCTTGAGCGCGGCCACCTCTGGTGCGTCCTCGGCGGTGACGTGCAGGCCCGGAACCAAGTCCCCGGGCGTCATGAACACCGCATCGGATTCACCCAGCGAGGGCAGCACCCGGCCGATGTGGTTCAGGAACGCCTCGTTGGGGCCGACCACCAGAACGCCATGCCGTTCGATCCGCTCGCGGTGGGTGTAGAGCAGATAGGCCACCCGGTGCAGCGCCACCACGGTCTTGCCGGTGCCGGGGCCGCCCTCGACCACGAGCACCCCGGTGTGCTCGTTGCGGATCACCTCGTCCTGCTCGGCCTGGATCGTCGCGACGATGTCGCGCATCCCTTCCCCGCGCGGGGCGCTCACCGCTGCCAGCAGTGCGGCATCGCCTTCGTCGCCCTCGGTGGGCCGGCCGAGCACCTCGTCGGTGAAATCGAGTATGCGGCGGCCGAGGGTGCGGAACTGGCGGCGCCGGCGCATGTTCTCCGGGTTGGCCCCGGTCGCGGTGTAGAACGGTCGCGCCAATGGTGCCCGCCAGTCGAGCAGCAACGGCTCGAAGTCGTTCTCGCGGTCGAAGATGCCCAGGCGGCCGACGTAGAGGTGCTCTCCGGCAACGGTTTCCAGCCGTCCGAAACACAGACCGTTGTCGGCTACATCGAGCCGGTTGCCCTCTTTGGCCAATGCACGCACCTCGGCGTCGCGTTCCACCGCGGAGCCGCCGTGCTCGCGCAGCGCCGTGCGGTACCGCTCACGCACCCGGATGCGCTCGGCGTCCAGGCGGGTGTAGAGCCCGTCGACATAGCTCTGTTCGGACTGCACTTCGACGTCGTGATCGTCAGCTGGCACGTGCTCCCTGTTCATCCGTGGCTTACTTCGGCCAGCGATTGTGCGCCATCACCCGGGCCTTGCCGCAAGGCCCCCGGGTCGCGATAAAATCAGGGTCAGCAACTGCTCATCCCATGCGGCCGACATCCACGATACGCAGCATCGCGGCGCCTTCTTCGTCGCTGGCGGCCAGGTCGACTTCCACGTCGAAGCCCCAATCGTGATCCCCGGCAGGATCTTCGAGGATCTGTCGAACACGCCACACCTGCGGTTGCCGGTCGAAGATCAGCAACGCCGGGCCGCGCGCGTCGGCCCCGGTACCCACCTCGGTGTGCTCCTCGAAGTACGCCTCGCCGGCCTCGGCCCAGCGCTCGGCCGTCCAGCCGCACGTGGCATCGAGTGCCCCCAGCTCGTCCCAGCGGGCCCGGGCGAACAGCTCCACCCGGCGGAACAGCGCGTTGCGCACCATGGCGGTGAACGCCCGTTCGTTGCCGGTCAGCGGGCGCGGCCGGGCCGGTACCGCCACCGGAACATCGTGAGGTTGGTCCGGGCTGGTGAGCTGCTCCCACTCGTCGAGCAGGCTGGAATCGACCTGGCGGACGAGTTCACCCAACCACTCCACGATGTCGGCCAGTTGTTCGGTTCGGGCTGCCGCCGGTACGCCCGAGCGCAACGCCTTGAACGCGTCCGACAGGTACCGCAGTACGGCTCCTTCGGAGCGCGTCAGCCCGTAGAGGCTGATGTACTCGCGGAAGGTGAGCGCGCGCTCCCACATCTCGCGTACCACGGACTTGGGGGACAGGTGTCCGTCGGCGGCCCACGGGTTGGTCTGCCGGTACACCTCGTAGGTGTGCTCGAGCAGTTCTTGCAACGGTTTGGGATAGCTGACCTCGTCGAGCAGTTCGATGCGCTCGTCGTACTCGATCCCGTCGGCCTTCATCTGGGCCACCGCCTCGCCCCTCGCCTTGTTCAGCTGGGCGGCCAGGATCTGGCGGGGATCTTCCAGAGTGGCCTCGATCACCGAAACCACGTCTAAGGCAAAGGTTTCCGATTCGGTATCCAGTACGTCGACGGCGGCCAGCGCGAAGGTGGACAGGGGTTGGTTGAGGGCGAAATCGGGCGGCAGGTCGACGGTCAGCCGGTAGCGGCGACCATCGGCCTCGGGTTGGTCGAGACGTTCCACCACGCCGGCCTGTAGCAGGGAGCGAGCGATGCCGACGGCCTCGCGGATGTGCTTGAGCTGGCGTTTGCGCGGCTCGTGGTTGTCGGTCAGCAGGCGGCGCATCGCCGCGAAGGGATCGCCTGGCCGGTCCACCACATCGAGGATCATGGCCGTCGACACCCGCATGTTGCTGGTCAGTGCTTCGGGGGCGGCGTCGATCAGCCGGGTCATGGTGTTCTCACCCCACGGCACCATGCCCTCGGGGGCCTTGCGCCGCACCAGTTTTCGGCGCTTCTTCGGATCGTCGGCCACTTTGGCGAACTGCTTGATGTTCTCCACCTCGTGGTCGGGTGCCTGCACTACGACCGTGCCGACGGTGTCGTAGCCCGCCCGTCCGGCCCGTCCGGCGATCTGGTGGAACTCGCGGGCATTGAGCAGGCGCATCCGGGTGCCGTCGTACTTGGACAGGGCGGAGAACACGACGGTGCGGATCGGGACGTTGATGCCGACGCCGAGCGTGTCGGTGCCGCAGATCACCTTGAGCAGCCCGGCCTGGGCCAGCTGTTCCACCAGCCGTCGGTACTTGGGCAGCATGCCGGCATGGTGGACGCCGATGCCGTGCCGGACCAACCGGGACAGCGTGGTCCCGAACGTCGTCGAGAAACGAAACCCGCCGATCATCTCGGCGATCGCGGCCTTCTCCTGCTTGGTGCAGACGTTGACGCTCATCAGCGCCTGCGCCCGCTCCAGCGCCGAGGCCTGGGTGAAGTGCACGACGTAGATCGGCGCCTGCTTGGTCTCGAGCAGGTCGGCGATCGTCTCGTGCATCGGCGTGGTGGCATACGAGTAGAACAACGGCACCGGTCGCTGCGCGCCGGCCACCAGCGCCGTCTCCCGCCCCGTGCGCCGGGTCAGATCCTTGCGCAGGAACGTCACGTCGCCCAGCGTCGCCGACATCAGCAGGAACTGGGCCTTGGGGAGTTCGAGCAGCGGAACCTGCCACGCCCAGCCGCGATCCGGGTCGCCGTAGAAGTGGAACTCGTCCATCACCACCAGACCGATATCGGCGTCGGCCCCTTCCCTCAGCGCCAGGTTGGCCAGGATCTCGGCCGTGCAGGCGATGATCGGCGCGTCGGCATTCACCGAGGCATCCCCGGTGAGCATGCCGACATTGGCTGCGCCGAAGACGTCGCACAGCGCGAAGAATTTCTCGCTCACCAGCGCCTTGATCGGCGCGGTGTAGAAGCTGCACCGATCGGTGGCCAGCGCGGCAAAGATGGCCCCGGTGGCCACCAGCGATTTACCCGATCCGGTCGGCGTCGCGAGGATCACGTTCGCCCCGCTGACCAGCTCGATCAGGGCCTCCTCCTGTGCCGGGTACAGCGTGGTGCCGTTGGCCTCGGCCCAGGCGGCGAAGTCGGTGAACAGGGTGTCGGCGTCGTCGCCCTTGGCGCGCAGCGCCGACAGGTCGTTCGGGTCGTCGAGCAGGGGAGTGGTCATGTTGGTAACCAGCGTGCCAGTTGGCCCGCACCGCCGATCGCCCGGTCGGCCACCCCCCTGCTCTGTTGCGTGAGCCGCTATCCGAACTGTCCCGGCTGGTAGTCCCCGGCGGGCATCTCGACGATCACGTTCAGGCGGTTGACGGTGTTCATGAAGGCGATCAGGCAGACCAGTGCGGCCAGCTGATCCTCGTCGTAATGCTTGACCGCGTTCGCCCACACCTCGTCGCTGACCCCGCCCTGCGCGTCGGCGATCCGGGTGCCCTGCTCGGTGAGTTCCAGGGCCGCTCGTTCGGCCTCGGTGAACACCGTCGCCTCGCGCCACGCCGCGACCAGGTGGAGGCGCTGCTGGCTCTCCCCGGCGACCGCGGCGTCCTTGGTGTGCATGTCGGTGCAGAAGGCGCAGCCGTTGATCTGGCTGGCGCGCAAGGCAACCAACTGTTGCGTGGCACTCGGTAGGGCCGAGTCCGTGATCACCTTGCCCGCCGAGGTGATGTATTTGAGCATCTTGGTGGCGGTCCGGTTCTCGAACAGGTTCAAACGAGCGTCCATGGTGTACTCCCAGTCGAAAGTTGACGGTGACGGTGACTTGCATCCTCGAGACACCGCGGCTCGCCGAAATGTGACATGCGGCGATAATCAGCGGGTGCCGATGCCGTCCACGCTTGAAACCGTCCTGTTGGTGGTTGTCGTCGTGCTGTTCGCGGCGTTCGTCACTTTTCTGGTGCTGTTCATCGTGAGCAGGCGCCAGCTGACGAGGGCCCGCCGTGAGATCGAACGCATGAAACTCGACGACGAGGATCGCCGCCGCAAGCGCCGGCGCGGCGTCGCGCCGTTGGCGATCAAGACCGTGTTTCAGACCGCGGACATGCTGATCAACAAAGGGCTGGGTGCGACGGTTCGCAACTCGATCGAGGATCTGGCCGGGTGGGCGCAGGTGGAACGGCCGGATCTGGCCCGGCTGACCGCTGACGGGCGCGTCGTGATCGTGTTTTCCGACATCGAGGGCTCGACCGAGTACAACGCCTCGATGGGCGATCGGGCATGGGTGAAGCTGCTGGAGAAGCACAACAAACTTGTTCAGTCCTGTGTCGACAAACATGGCGGTCACGTCGTCAAAACCCAGGGCGACGGTTTCATGATCGCGTTCGCCGATCCGAAGAACGCAGTGCGGTTCGCCACGGATGTGCAGCGGGCGCTGGCCGAGAATCCGCAGCGCTGGCAGGCGATCCGGGTGCGCATGGGCGTGCACATGGGCACCTCGGTGCGCCGCGGCGACGACCTGTTCGGGCTCGACGTCGCGATGGCAGCCCGGGTCGCGGGTCAGGCCGACGGCGGCGAGGTCCTGGTCAGCGAACCGGTGGGCGAGGCGGTCAGGCCGTTCGGCGACGTCGTGCTGGGCGCGCCGAGGGAAGTCGAGCTCAAAGGACTTCCGGGAAGCCACGTGCTCTACCCGGTGCTGGCCGAACGTGAGGCCGGCGTGTGAGCTGAGCCCGTGTGGGTACTCGGCACACATGTGTTCACCAAACCTGGCCTTCGCGCAGCGGCACGGTGAGTGCCGATGACCCGGACGTTGCGGCGGTTGACGCGCTGGACCGAGAAGCCGGCGCGAGGCGTCGAGACCGCTTCGCCCCGCAATGTCAACGTGGTTCGCGGCTTGCTGGCACGGGCCACCACACCGCTGTTGCCCGACGACTATCTCAAGCTCTTGAACCCGCTGTGGTCGGCACGGGAACTACGTGGCGAGGTCGTCGATGTCCGCAAGGAGACATCGGACTCGGCCACCGTGACGATCAAGCCGGGTTGGGGATTCTCCGGTGACTACAAACCGGGCCAGTACGTGGGCATCGGGCTGCACATCGACGGGCGCTGGCATTGGCGGTCGTACTCGCTGACGTCGGTGCCGCGCCGCAACGCGGAGTTGATCTCGATCACGGTCAAAGCCACCCCCGAGGGGTTTCTGTCCACGCACCTGGTCAACGGGGTGAAACCGGGCACCATCGTGCGGCTGGTCTCGCCACGCGGCGACTTCGCGCTACCCGACCCGCCGCCGGCCAAGGTGTTGTTGGTGTCGGCCGGCAGTGGCATCACGCCGATCATGGCGATGCTCAGGTCGTTGAAACACCGCGGGCACAACCCCGACATCGTGCACATTCACTCCGCGCCGGATACCGACAGCGTGATCTTCTACGACGAGCTGCGAAACCTCGACCAGACGCTGTCGGGCTACCGACTGCATCTGCACCTGACCGAGGATCGGGGACACCTCGACTTCGGTGCTGCGCTGGCCGAGATCGCCCCGGACTGGGCGCAGCGCCCGGCCTGGGCCTGTGGCCCGCCGGAGATGCTCGACACCATCGAGGCCATCTGGGCGGATGCGGGACAGACCGAAAACCTGCACACCGAGCGGTTCGTCATCGCCAGGACCGACCGCGGCGGAGAGGGCGGGACCGTGACGTTCGCCTTCTCCGACAAGAGCATCGAGATCGACGGCGCCACATCACTTCTGGAAGCAGGTGAGCGGGTGGGAATCCAGATGCCCTTCGGTTGCCGGATGGGCATCTGTCAGACCTGCGTCCTGCCACTGGAATCCGGGCACGTCCGGGATTTCCGATCCGGTGCCGAGCACGGGGCGGGCGACCGGATCAACACCTGCATCTCCACCGCTTCGGGGGACTGCACGCTCAACGTTTGAGGACGTCTTCGACAACCGCAAGGAGGAACATGGCCATCGCCGACATCAAGCGGTACGCGCACCTGACCGAGGAAGATGTCGAGGCACTTGCCGCTGAACTCGACACGATCCGCGCCGACGTGGAGGAATCCCGTGGGCAACGCGACGCGCGCTACATCAGACGGGCCATCCAGCTGCAGCGCGCCCTCGCCGCAGGCGGTCGAATCGCCTTGTTTGCCAGTGGAAACCGGATCGCCCGCTACGCCGGCATCGGGATGCTGGCCACCGCCAAGATCATCGAGAACATGGAGCTCGGCCACAACATCATCCACGGCCAGTGGGACTGGATGAACGACCCCGAGATTCACTCCACGGAATGGGAATGGGACACCACCGCGCCCAGCGTGCACTGGAAGAAGTCCCACAATTTCATCCACCACAAGTACACGAACGTCGTCGGGCTCGACGACGACATCGGGTACGGCATCATGCGATTGACGCGCGACCAGCGGTGGGAGCGGTGGATGATCGGCAACCCGATCTACAACCTGCTACTCGGCACACTGTTCGAATGGGGAGTGGCCGCCCACGGTCTGGAGACCACCAGATTCCGTAAGGGTGAGAAGTCGATGGCCGAGGTGCGTAAGGACCTACGGGTGATCGGCAAGAAGGTCGGCAAGCAGGCGGGCAAGGACTACCTGGTCTACCCGGCCCTGTCGGGACCGAACTGGAAGCACACCCTGAAGGCCAATTTCATCGCGAACCTGATCCGGAATTACTGGGCCTACGTCGTCATCTTCTGTGGGCATTTCCCCGACGGTGCGGAGAAATTCACCCGAGAGGAGTTCGAACGAGAGACGCCGGGTGAGTGGTACCTGCGCCAGATGCTCGCGTCGGCCAACTTTCACGCCGGGCCGCTGATGGCGTTCATGAGCGGCAATCTGTGCTACCAGATCGAGCATCATCTGTTTCCGGATCTGCCCAGCAACCGGTACGCCGAGATCAGTCAGAAGGTGCGGGCGCTGTGCGACAAGTACGACCTGCCATATACGACAGGATCGCTTCCCCGCCAATACTTCCAGTCGTTCTGGACCATCCTGAAGTTGGCACTGCCCGACAAGCTGCTGAAGGCCACTTCCGACGACGCGCCGGAAACCCATTCGGAGCTCAGGTTCCGGGTGCGGGAGGGGATGCGCGAGAGCTTCGGGGTGGATCCTCGCACCGGTAGGCGCCGAGGTCTGCGAACGGCGTTGCGTGAGCTGGAGACCGGCTCGATCACCGTCGAGCAGCGGGCGCCGCGGGCGGCTGGACGTGACGTGTGACCCATTGCGCGGCAAGCTTGATCAGGCCTGATCTCGGATAGCTGATGTGCGCATTCCAGTCTCGGCCGAGCGAACAGATCGGGTCATTGGTGTTGCACAGGTCGGCGGTCCTGGCGCCGAAGGCCGGGCTCATCCGGGTGAGCGGCTGACCGAGGCGCGCCGAGGGATTCCCGAACACCACGACCGAGGCGACACGTGGGACGACGGCGGCCGGGAGCGGTGCGTTGTAGCCGAGCCCGCCGACGGGGGAGGTGGCGACGACGTCGACGACGGCCGCCCCCTGCGAATAGCCGCCCATCACGATCTTGGTCTTGGGGCAGCGGGCCGCGGTGGCCTGGACGCGCTTGCTCATGTCGGTGGCTCCGGCCGCGGCTTTCCAGAAATCCCATGACGCGGGGTACTGCACCGCGTAGGTGCCCACCGACGCGCCTTTGACCATCGG
The DNA here is from genome assembly GCF_001942625.1 of Mycobacterium syngnathidarum. Lineage (GTDB taxonomy): Bacteria > Actinomycetota > Actinomycetes > Mycobacteriales > Mycobacteriaceae > Mycobacterium > Mycobacterium syngnathidarum. The sequence goes on along the minus strand of NZ_MLCL01000093.1, from coordinate 148,884 downwards.
GCGCAGCGTGTCGACGAAGGCCTTGCCGACATTGCCGATGCCTGCGGGTTCGTCGGTACCTCGGGCGAAGACGACCTCGATGTCGGGACAATCCGGGGCGGCCCAGGCCGAGGGGGCGTCGACGGCCGTCACGATCGTGGCCACGGCGGCGGACGCAGTCACCGCTGCGACGCCCGCGAGGGCCGAGACCTTACGGACACCCACGAATCACTTTTACCACTGTTTTAACAGCGATGCCCAGGCATACCAGGTTCGGGTAATGGGTATCACCAAGCGGTGACCAGCCCAGTTCTCGACGAACTCCTGCACATCGAGCGTGCCGGGTGGGATTCGTTGTGTGAGTCGACCGGCGCGGATTTCTACGGCGACCTGATGCTGCCCGACGCGGTCATGGTGCTCGCCAACGGCATGGTGATGGACCGCAACACCGTTGTCAGCGCACTGGCGCAATCGCCGCCTTGGCGGGCCTATGAGATCAGCGGGGTTCGGCTGATCTCGCTCGACGAGGACAACGCGGCCCTGGTCTACACGGGTACGGCCTACCGCGACGACGAGGAGCCCGCGTTCGTCGGTGCCATGGCCAGCGTGTACCACCGGGTCCAGGGTGTCTGGAAGCTCGCGCTGTACCAGCAGACCCGCAAGCCGGACCAGTGAGCGACGTGCGCATATGGTCGAGCGGTGACGATCGCTTATGACGAAGTCCTGCGCGCCCGCATCGGCACGCATCTGGCGGGGTATCAGCGCCGTGCCGTGACCGACCCGACGAAGCGGCACGCGGCCGTCGCGGTGGTCCTCGTCGATTCCGAGCTCGGTGAAGACCGCGTGGACCCGGCTCCGGTCGATGAGTGGATCGACGGCCGGCCGATGCCGGAACCCGGCCTTGACGGTCGTATGGTCGACGTGTCCGGCGGTGCTGCTTTCCTGTTGTGCCGCAGGGCTTCTCGATTGTCTTCGCACGCCGCGCAATGGGCACTGCCCGGTGGCCGGCTGGATCCGGGGGAAAATGCCGTCGACGCCGCGCTGCGGGAACTGGATGAAGAGGTCGGGGTCAGCCTGCCCGACTCGGCGGTGCTGGGACTGCTCGACGACTATCCGACCCGCTCCGGTTATGTGATCACCCCGGTGGTGATCTGGGGCGGTGGCCGGCTCGAGCTGCGGCCGTCCCCCGACGAGGTGGTGGCGGCCTACCGAGTGGGCCTGCATCAATTGCAGCGCGAGGATTCGCCGCGGTTCATCACGATTCCGGAGAGCCCGCGCCCCGTCGTGCAGATCCCGCTGGGCAACGATCTGATCCATGCGCCGACGGGCGCGGTGCTGCTGCAGTTGCGCTGGCTGGCCCTGGAAGGCCGCACCGATCCGGTCGACGAGCTCGAACAGCCGGTCTTCGCCTGGAAGTAGCGCTCAGGCGTCGTGGCCGGGTGGCAGATCGGCCACGTCGGTGAGGCTGACCCACGGCCGCGGTTCGTCGGGGGCGTGGCCGTCGACCGGATTCAACAGGTAGCCGACGTGGTCGCCGAGATCGAACCGGTCGACGATGGCGCCCACGAACCAGGCCGGGGCCGCATCGAGGATCGGTGTCTGCGCGGGACCGGCATGCCACTCGCACTCGGCGAACTTGTCGACCTCGTCACCGGTCTGCCCGCCGAACCAGCGGGCCAGCGCCAGGTCGCCGCGCGCCAGCAGGTGTACCGCCAGATGCGTGGCGGCTTCCGCGGTGGTGAAGGTGTGGTTCTTCTTGGAGATACCGACGAGGAAGCGGGGTGGGTCGATGCTGGCCTGCGTGGTGAAGCCGACCAGGCAGCCCGCCGGGCCGCTCTCGGCCCGCGCGGTCACGATGAACATCGGATAGTCGATCAGGCCGACGAATGCGTCGAAACTTTCCCAGCTGTGCGCCACCCGACCATTGTCGGCCACCGCGGCGCCGGTTGGGCGCAGCCCTGTCGGGGTAGCCCCTCCTGCGAGACCGCGAACGATGGGAGTGCACTTGTGAAAGCCGTTACCTGGCACGGTCGGCGAGACGTGCACGTCGACACCGTGCCCGACCCTGAGATCCAAGAACCCACCGACGCGATCATCGAGGTCACCTCGACGAACATCTGCGGCTCCGACCTACACCTTTACGAGGTGCTCGGTGCCTTCATGAACCCGGGTGACATCCTGGGCCACGAGCCGATGGGCATCGTGCGGGAGGTGGGTTCCGCTGTCGAGAGCCTGTCGGTGGGTGAGCGGGTTGTCATCCCCTTCCAGATCTCCTGTGGTCACTGCTTCATGTGCGATCAGCAGCTCTACACCCAATGCGAGACCACCCAGGTGCGCGATCAGGGGATGGGTGCGGCACTGTTCGGCTACTCGGAGCTGTACGGTCAGGTACCCGGTGGCCAAGCCCAGTATCTGCGGGTGCCGCAGGCGCAGTTCACGCACATCAAAGTGCCTGAGGGGCCGCCGGATTCGCGGTTCGTCTATCTCTCGGATGTCCTGCCCACGGCGTGGCAGGCCGTGGCCTATGCCGGTGTTCCCGACGGTGGCTCGGTCACGGTGCTGGGCCTCGGCCCGATCGGTGACATGGCGGCGCGTATCGCTCAGCATCTCGGCTATCGCGTGATCGCGGTGGATCGGATCCGGGAGCGGCTGGCCCGCGCCGAGGAGCGTGGCATCACCACGATCGATCTCAATGCCCTCGACGAGTCGGTGGGCGACGCGGTGCGGTCCATGACCGACGGCCGTGGCACGGACTCGGTGATCGACGCTGTGGGCATGGAGGCGCACGGTTCGCCGGTGGCTTCGACGGTGCAGAAGATGACCGCGCTGATGCCCGACGCGATCGCCAAGCCGTTGATGCAAAACGCCGGGCTGGACCGGCTCGACGCCTTCTACTCGGCGATCGACATCGTGCGCCGCGGCGGAACCATCTCCCTCATCGGGGTCTACGGTGGCATGGCGGATCCGCTGCCGATGCTGACCTTGTTCGACAAGCAGGTCCAATTGCGGATGGGCCAAGCGAATGTCAAGAAGTGGGTGGGCGACATCCTGCCGCTGCTGGGCGACGACGATCCCTTGGGAGTGGACGGCTTCGCCACGCACGTTCTGCCGCTCGACGAGGCCCCGCACGGCTACGACATCTTCCAGAAGAAGAAGGACGGCGCCGTCAAGATCATCCTCAGGCCGTAGGCGCTAGCCGCCCCGGGTGCGGCGCCCGCGGCGGACGGCGGTGGTGGTGGGAGCGCTCGGGCGCGGTGGTGTCACGGGTGGGTCCAGGCTCTGAAAAGACGCGAGGATGCGTGCTCGGTCGCCGCCCAGTCCGACCAGCAGATTCGTGATGTGCGGTGCCAGCACCGTGGCGACGCCTGCCCCCTCGGTGCCGAAAACGCCGATGATCTCGGCGAGTACATAACCGTGCATCATGGTCCAGATCTGGGCGGCAACCGCGATCGGGTCACCGTTGTCGATGGCGCCGACATCCATGCAGCGCCGTACGAAGGCGGGGATCTGGGCGTACACGGAATTGATCTCGGACAGGGCCGCCGGGGTCCCGTCGACCGTGACGTCACGGCCGATCGGCAGTGTGATGGTCGGAGAGGTGATTCCGAACATCAGCCGGTACCGCTGCGGGTAGGTCAGGGCGTACTCGCGGTAAGCGAGTCCGGAGGCGAGCAGGTCGGCCACCGGATCGTCGCTGTCGGGACGCCGGCGCAGGTGTTCGCCGAAGCGGATGTAGGACTCACGCACCAGGGCCTCGTAGAGGCCGGGCATGCCGTCGAAGTGGGTGTAGACCGCCATCGTGGAGGCGCCGATCCGCTTGGCCAGCATGCGTGCGTTGAGCGCCTCCGGTCCGCTTTCCTCCAGGACCTGCAGGCTCTCTTCGATCAGGCTTTCGCGAACTCCCATGGTGGACATCGTCCTGGACATGCTGCCATAACAATGTTATACCTGCCAATAACATTGTTATGGATGGGTGGGGACCGATGTTTCTGGAGAAGATTGCGCGAACGGCGAGCAGATGCGCCCTGCTGGTCGCGGGGATCTGGGTCATGCTGGCCGGCGTCGGCAATATCGCTGTGCCCCAGCTCGAACACGTCGTCAAGGAACAGTCCCGGGCGTTCTTCCCCAGCGATTCCGGCGCCACCCGGGCAGCCCAACGGATGGGGACGCTTTTCGGGGATTCCGACAGCAACAACATCGCCTACGTCGTCCTCGAGGCCGACCGGACGCTGGGGGAGCCCGATCGCCGCTATTACCGCGCCTTGGCCGAGGCGCTGCGTACCGAAACTCCCGGTGTCGAGTCGGTGATGGACCTGTGGGACGACCCTGCTGCCGCCGCCGTCTTCGAAAGCCAAGATCACCAGGCGGCCTACCTGATGGCCAGGTTGTCCGGCCAACTGGGCAGCAGCACCGCAACCGACGCTGTGGCCGCCCTCCGCGCGGCGGTCGACGCCGCCGGCCCGCCCGAGGGGCTCCGTACCCACGTCACCGGTCCAGGTCCCAGCCTGGTCGACGAATTCGAGGCTCTGGATGCGCAATTGGCGCGGATCACGGTGCTGACCGTCGGCATGATCGCCGCCTTGCTGCTGGTCGTGTACCGGTCGCCGATCACCGCGGCCGTACCGCTGGCATCGGTGGGGCTGGCGCTGGCGGTCGCGCGCCCGGTGGTTGCCCTGCTCGGCGAGCACGGGTTGGTCGAGGTCTCGGTGTTCTCGGTGGCATTGATGTCGGCGATGGTGCTCGGTGCCGGGACCGACTACGGCATCTTCCTGCTGGGTCGCTACCACGAAAACCGGCGTGCCGGCCTGCCACCACCGGATGCGCTGGCCGACGCCTACCGCCGGGTGGCGCCGGTGATCGCCGGGTCGTCCGCCACCATCGCCACGGCGTTGTTCTGCCTGACCTTCGCCAAGGTGAGCTTTCTGCGCAGCGCCGGGATACCCAGTGGCATAGGTGTTCTCGCAGCAATGATGGGTGCGCTGACATTGACCCCCGCGATGATCGGCTGGTTCAGCCGGCGCAGACTGGTCGAGCCGCGGGCCACGCGGATCAACCGCCGGTGGCGCCGGATCGGCACCGCCGTCGCGCGGTGGCCGGGGCCGGTTCTGGTCACCGCCGTGACCGCGTTGATCGTCTGCACGGTCCCGCTGCTCGGTGCCAACGTCAGCTTCGCGGAGTTGTCCGCACAACCCTCCGGCACCGAATCCAGTCGGGGCTACCAAGCGGTGCACGGCCGGTTTCCGGACAACCGGTTGCTGCCCGAGATCGTGTCGATCCAAGCCGACCGCGATCTGCGGACCCCAGCCGGACTGATCACCATCGAGCGGGTCACCAAAAGGATCCTGGAGGTGCGCGGGGTACGCACCGTGCAGTCGGCCAGCAGGCCCGCCGGCACCCCGGTGCGTCAGGGCACGCTGACCTATCAGGCCGGCCAGATCGGCGAACAGCTGGACGGCACAGCACAATCCGCGCTCGACGGGATGGACTCGATGGACACCGTGATGGCCACCATCGGACAACTCGACACTGCGCTCAACGGCATGCAACGCGGGCTGTCGGGCGCCGTCGACGGCCTGAACCGGGTCGGGGCCGGGTCGCAGGACATCGGTGCGGGTATGTCCGGATTGCAGGGAAACCTGCAGCAGGTCTCCGGATACGCCGATCCGCTGCGCCAGTTCGTCAACGGCAACCCCGACTGTGCGGCCAATCCGATCTGCGCCGCGGTGCAGAAAATCGTCAAGCCCCTCGACGATGCGGTCAGTGCGACAGGCACCCTGGCCGGCGGGGCCGGGGCGCTCGAAGAGGGCGCCAGCAGTGCCACCAACTCACTCGACGGTGCGACCAGGGGCGTGGCGACGATGCGCGCCGCGTTGTCCCAGCTGCGTGGTCTCACTTCCACGTTGCGCGCCAGCCTGGGCAGTGTTGGGCCGCAGATGGAGCAGATGACGGGGTACCTTTCCCAGCTCAGCAGTGACTTCGACGGCAGTTCCGAGGGCGGGTTCTATCTGCCGCCAAGGACTTTCGAGGATCCCGAATACCGGCGGGTGATGACCATGATGTTCTCCCCGGACGGCCACGCCACCCGGATGCTCGTCTACGGCGACGGTGAGTCCTGGGGGCGCGATGGTGCGGACCGTTCCGACGAGATTCGCATCGCCGCTGCCGAGGCGCTCAAAGACACCCCGCTGGCTGCCGGCGGCACCGTCGACCTCACCGGTGTGGGAACGGCCACCGCGGAACTCATTTCCTACGTGCAGCACGATTTCACCCTGCTGGTCATCGCCACCCTGGTGCTCATCTTCGTGATCGTGGCCGGCATGCTGCGCAGCCCCGTCGCCGGGATCGTGGTGCTGACCACCGTGACGATCTCCTACGCATCGGCATTGGGCGCCAGCGTGGCCATCTGGCAGTTCGGATTCGGTCAGCCCCTGCACTGGGCGGTACCGGCACTGGCGTTCATCGCTCTGGTCGCCGTGGGCGCCGACTACAACCTGCTGCTGGCCATGCGCCTGCGTGACGAGGCCCGGGCCGGGATTCGGACCGCGACCATCCGGGCCTTCGCCGGCACCGGCAGCGTCGTCACCGTGGCAGGCATCGTGTTCGGGCTGACCATGTTCGCCATGCTGGGCGCCAGCGTCGTGACGATCGCCCAGGTGGGCTCCACGATCGGTATCGGGCTCCTCCTCGACACCTTGGTGGTGCGGACCTTCGTGGTTCCGCCGATCGCCGTGCTGCTGGGCCGGTGGTTCTGGTGGCCGCGGCGGGTACCGGCGACAGCGGGCCCGGGCAGCAGGGCATGGGATGAGCAAAGTCTGGGTACATCGACTGGGTCTGGGAAGGGGGACGGCCGACCGGAGAGGATTCATGACCGCACCGCGATTGCACGCTGACCAACGCGATGCCGCCGAGGCGCAGCGCATTGTCGGGGCGGTGACCTCGGCATTCAGCACCCGGGTGGTAGGGCAGGAACACCTGCGCGAATCGATGCTGTTGGCGTTGCTCGCCGGCGGGCACCTGCTGCTGGAGAGCGTGCCCGGCCTGGCCAAGACCACCGCGGCCCGCGTGGTGGCCGAGTCCATCGACGGCAGCTTCCGCCGTATCCAGTGCACACCTGACCTGTTGCCCAGCGACATCATCGGCACCCAGATCTACGAAGCGGCAAGCAACTCGTTCAGCACCCAGCTGGGCCCGGTGCACGCCAACATCGTGCTGCTCGACGAGATCAACCGATCCAGCGCCAAGACTCAGAGCGCGATGCTGGAGGCGATGGAGGAACGCCAGACCACGATCGCGGGCGTCGAATACCCCATCCCCGAACCGTTTCTCGTCATCGCCACCCAGAACCCGGTCGATCAGGAAGGCACCTATCCGCTGTCGGAGGCGCAGACCGACCGCTTCATGCTCAAGGAGATCGTGGGCTACCCGTCGATCGACGACGAGGTCGAGATCGCCGCCCGGATGGACGCCGGCCTCTACGACCGCGGTCATCGCGCGGCGCCCGTGGTCACCATCGACGACGTGCGTCGCGTGCAGGACATCGTGCGCACCGTGTACCTGGACCGCACCCTCGTCGAGTACGCCGGCCGGCTGGTGGCAGTCACCCGCGAGCCCGGGCATCACCTGCCGGCCAACCTGGCGCGGGTGATCGAGTACGGGGCCAGCCCCCGCGCCACCCTGGCGTTCTGCCGCACGGCGCGCGCCCTGGCCGTACTGCGGGGCCGCGACCACGTGGTGCCCGACGACATCGCCCGGCTGGCCCACCGAGTGCTGAGGCACCGGCTGATCCTCGGCTTCGAGGCTGCCACCGCGCGAATCACCCCCGACGTGGTCGTCGACGCGGTGCTGCGCGCGGTGCAGGTCCCGTGAGGCCGCGATGGGCAGGTACCTGGACTCCGCCAAGGCGTACGCCGGCCGCGACATCGGGGGGTTACTCGAAGGCGGCCGTTACGCCCTGATACACACCCGCAGCCTGGAATTCGACGAGCTGCGCCCCTATGTCCCCGGCGATGACGTCCGCGACATCGACTGGAAGGCCACCGCACGATCCGGACACACCCTGATCAAACGGTTCGTCTCCGAAAAACATCACAAGGTTCTGGTGGTCGCCGACGCCGGACGCAACAGCTGCGCAGTGGCGCCGTCGGGCGAGCTGAAAAGGACGGTGGCCCTGCACCTCATCGGCGCGATCGGGCTGATGACGCTACCTCGATCCGACGAGATCGCCATGGTGCTCGGTGACCACCGCGGCAATGTCGACATCCGGCTGCGCCGCGGCGAGACCCACATCGAGAGCCTGCTGCACCGGTTCCACCACCACGCCACCGATGATCCCGGCCCGAGCGACATTCTGGTCCAGCTCGAGTGGGTGGCCCGCCACTACCGGCACCGGCTGCTGATCTTCGTGGTTTCCGACGAGCCGGAGGTCAGTGACCGGCTGGCCGAGGTGCTGGGATCCCTGACCGCCCGCCACGATGTGTTGTGGGCCATGGTCAGTGACATGCCTGCGGTCAGCGCACACCGGGACACCGGGCGCAGCTATGAGGTGGCCGACGGACGGCCCATCCTGTCCGGACTGGACCACCGTGTGATCGAGGACTACCGACGCGCCGAAGCGCAACGGCGCGAGCAGCTTTCCGAGTTTCTGACCCTGCAGCGAGTGCCGCATGCCCGGGTCACCGGCAGCGTGCGGATCAGGGCCGCCTTGACCGCGATGACCGGGGTGTACGCCCGTGCCGGATGACCTGTTGCGGCACGTGATCGGCCCCACGCCCTATTCGTCGGTGTGGCTGTGGACGGCGATCGGCCTGACCCTGCTGTTGGGTGCCTGGTACGCGGGCGTCTTCGTGCTGACCTCACCGCGACGTCCGGTACGTGAGCTACCCGTCCTCGGCGCTGCGCGGGCCGAGTTGCTGCGGCGCCGGTCAGCCCGCGCGGTCCGCACCATCGGAAACCGCTACCGGGCCGGCGATCTCACTGCGGCGGACGCCGGTGCCGCGCTGAGCGTCGAGCTACGGGGATTCCTGCAAGCCGCGACGGGGGTGCCGGCGCGGTACATGCAGGTCGACGCGATCGCAGACAGTGCCGCCGCACCGGCCGTGCCGATCCTGGCCGACATCACCGACATTCAGTTCAACCACCGTTCGACGCTCGATGCCGGTGTGGCCAGTGCCACGGCCGAGGAGTTGATCCGCGAATGGACCTGATCTGGTGGGCGGTGGCGATGGCCGGTTGCCTCGCACTTGCCGGGTGTGTGGGTCTGGCCCTGCTGCCCAAGCAGTCGGTCGACAAAGACGAATTCCTACCCCTGGCCAACACCGCGCGGCTGACCCGGTTGCCCGCATACGTGCGGACCGCGCGCTGGCGAACGGTGTCGGCCGTCGTCGCCATGGCGATGCTGACGGTCGCTTTCGGGGCGTCGGCACTGGTCGCGGCGCGCCCCACCGGCCTGCCCGCGTGGGGTCGCGCCGCCGAGGTCGCGACCCCCGAGGACATCATGGTGTGCGTCGGCGGCCCGCTCACCGATCCTGCCGTCAGCACTACGCTGCGGTACTTCGCCGAGCGCGCCGGCTCCTTCGGCACGGAACGGATCGGGCTCTCCTCGGCGAACCGCCGGGTCGTCCCACTCACCCGTGACTACCAATACGCCGCAGCACAATTCGCCGCCTTCGGGCGGCAGGAGGGTTCTCGTCCGTTCGTCGCCCCCGTCTCCTACGTCGACTACGCCGCCAACGTCGAGGACGTGCTGGCCATGTGTTTGACCGGCTTCCCGTCCTTTTCGGAACCGTCGGCGCAGCGGCGGTCGATGATCTACGTCGGCCCCGAATTCCTGCCGCGTCCCGGTGACGTGACCCCGCTGTTCAGTACGGATCGGCTCCGGGAACTCGCAGTGACCGCAGGGGTCCAGGTCAACGCGATCACCCCCGGTTCCGGCGGCGGGCCCGCGGACGGGCTCACCCGCAGCACCGGCGGGCGATGGTTCGGATCGGCCGACGTGGCTGCACATCTGACCGAGATCCGGGAACACCCGCCGCGAGCCGGCTCCACCGGCGAGTCCACTGAAGTCCGATCTGCCGAAACCCCAGGGATTCCGGTGTTGCTCGCGCTGCTGGCCATCGGGGTGCTGTGGTGGTGGCCGGTGGTGGTGCGGTCATGAGGCTCGAACCGGTCCTGCCGCCTCTGCTCGTCGCGGCGCTTGCGGTGGTGCTGCTCGTGGCACGCACGATCACCTTCGGCCGGGTCCGGGCACAAGGCGGCGGCTGGCCGGCGGTGTGGCGCTGGTCGGCCCTGACCACGGCAGGGTTGTTGCTGCTCGTTGCCGCGCTCGGCCCGATCGCCGGGAGCACCCGTGACAGCGTGCCCCGGCCGGCCGGCGATCGTGACCCCAACGTCTTTGTGATCCTTGATCGTTCGCCGGACATGTCGGGGCCCGGCACCGACGGCCGGTCTCGGATCGGCACCGCCCGCGACGACATCGCGGCCCTGATGGAACGGTATCCGCAGGCCCGCGTCGCCCTGATCGGCTTCACCGACCGACCGTCCGTGGACTGGCCGCTGTCGGCCGATACCTGGAGCCTGCGACCGGTAATGGCCTCCATGACCGCGCACGCGGCGGTGGGGGATGCCCCGGATGCCAACGTCGGCGCGGCCGCCAGCGTTCTGCGCTATCAGCTGATCAGCGCGATGCAGCAGTTTCCGCGTGCCCAGAACCTGGTGTTCTATCTCGGCGCGGGGGCTCCGGGATCGCAAGCGCCGCAACGTGAATTCCTGCTGCCCGAGAATTCTGTGGACGGCGGCGCGGTACTCGGGTACGACGACGCCGGGGAGAAGGCGCTTCGCGGGGTGGCCGACCAGATCGGGGTGCCGTTCGTGCCGCGCACCGCTGCGAAGCCGCTGGCCGAGGCCCTTCCCGGTGGTCAAAGCCAGGCCCAGGAACCCACGGCCGTTGCGGTGGCCGGCACCGTCGAGCTGTACTGGTTGTTCGCTGCGGTGGCCGCATTGCTCATCGTGGTGGAGCTCTATCTTGTGCTGCGTGAGTTCCGTCGCACCCAACCGCTCGACCTGGGACCGCGATCATGAGCACGCTGCGTCGCCGGTTACTGGTGTACTCGGCCCCGGTGGCGCTGGTGCTCGTCATCGCGATCGTCAAGCTGTTCTCGGTCGTGGTGATCGGCAACTCGGCAGCCGCCAGCTTCGCCGACCGTGACACCGAGGCTTTGGCGGGCGAGGTCGGGCGGCTCGAGCTGTTCAACGTCGTCGACCCGGGCAAGGCAACCTTTGCCGAGGGCACCCTCGCCGTTCTGGAGGACCGGCCGGCCGACGCCGAGCGGAACTTCGCTGACGCGGCGGCCCGCCTGGGTGCGGCTGAATCATGCTCGGCGATGGTCAATCTGGAGCTGGTCCGCGAGACACTCGGCGACCGCGCGAACGCGGCGTCCGACAGCCGTGGCGCTCTGGGCCACTACCTGGCGGCACGAGATGTGGTGCAGCGCGCCCCCGACGGTTGCTTTGCCGGCAACGCCGACGCCGATCCGGATCGGCGCGACATCCGCAACCACGCGCAGGCGCGGCTGGACCGCAAGATCTCATCGGCCGGGGCCACCGTGGCGCCCAACGCACCGCCGCCGCCACCGGCCGCGCAGGCGCCGCCGCCGGGGTCGGCAGGCACGGCACCCACGCGATCGCCCGACCGGCTCGACCCCGCATCCGGGGATCCGCTGGACCGGCTGCAACAGATCTTGCGTGATGCGGCCAGGGGATAGATTCGAGTCAGGCAAGACGTTGAGTCGGTTCGTTTGTCTCGAGATTCAAGCGGAGGAAGTGGGATGGCGGTGGCGGACGGGCTGTCTGCGCGGGAGGCGAAGCGCCTACAGACGCGTGAGCGGTTGATGGGTGCGGCGATCGCCGAGTTCAAGCGCGCCGGCATGGCCGACGCGGATGTGGGCACGATCGTCACCGCGGCGGGCGTCGCGCACGGCACGTTCTTCTTTCATTTCCCCACCAAGGAGCATGTGCTGCTGGAACTGGAGCAGCGTGAAGAGGTACGGATCGCCAAGCAGTACGGCCAGTTTCTCAAGAAGCCGCACAGCTTGGAGGAAGGTTTGCGCGAAGCCATGCGGCTGGTGGTCGGGCTGGAGCGAAGGCTCGGCGGCATGCTGTTCAAAGACTTTCTGGCCCTGCACTTCTCACAGACCCGGCCCCCTGTCCCGGACAGTCAGGAACATCCGGTGATCTCTGGGGTGGCCCGCGAGATCGAAGCGGCACAGCAGCAGGGTGAGGTCGCCGCCGACGTGAACCCGTGGAACAGCGCGGTGTTCTTTCTGCTCGGCTTCTACGCGCTGTTGATCACGACCAACGATTGGCCCACCCGCGACGCCCTGCTCGACGACTACGTCGTCAGGACCATGCGCAGCCTGGCACCGTAGACCGACGCTTCGACCGCAGTCCGTCGGCGGCGCCGACGGGCTCACCGGCGGATGCGGTTGTGTTGCGGGGATCTAACGATTCGGTGGTGTCCCGGGGTTGCCGCTGCGGTGAGCAGCAAACCCGTGGTTCAGTGGTAACCGATGACTGATGCCTGGTCCCTGCGTCGCTGTCTCACCGCTGCGGTGACGGCGGGTGTCACGTTGCTCGCGGTGGGCGCCCCGTCGGCCTCGGCTGCGCCGTCCAGCGATGCCCGGGGGTATGTCGACTCCACAGCCCGGTGTGCCAGTGCGGACGCGACCGTACTGTTCGGCAGCACCGACGCGTCACGAGTGGCGATCTGTTCGGTGTCGGGCGGCAAGTACGAGTACCGAGGGGTGCGGCTGCGCGACGGCGCCAAGCTGATCGTGCCCGCGACCCGCAACGACGACGGCGCGTTTCGCGTCGAGAACGCCGGCATCGAATACCTGGTGACCTCGAAGTCGCTGGTACTGAGCGCGGGGGAGAAAGTGATCCGCGAGGAGGCGATGGTCGACTTCCACCGCCCGGGAGCGTCCGCCCCCGCGGCGACGCCCACACCCACCACGCCGTTGCCGCCGCCGCTTGCCGCCGAGGTCGGCGGTAGCGGCGTCCGCCGCTGACCCGCTGCCCCCTGAGCAGGGCACTCGCGCGCGCAGTTGAGCGGGTGAGTTGAAAATGATAATCATTAACGGTATGGATCTCGACCGATTGCGCCGGGGCACGACTTTCCTCACGGTTCCGCTCGTCGACGGCGTCATCCAGGTGGGCATCGGTGGTGACTTCCCGACCACCACCCTCGCCGTCGCGGTGTCGGCGTCGTCGGTGCGGGTGCGCAGGCTCGACGGCAGGCGCCTACAGGTCCACATCGTCGAGAACTGGCAGGACGCGACCGATCCCGGCGTGGCAACCCCGGTGTTCCACGAGCCGGTCGAAGAGCTGATGCTCGAGCGTCGCGGCGGATCCTGGGTCCCGCGCTCCGTCGCGCGCGGCCGGGGCGCCGCCCTCGAGCGGTTTGTCGGCACGCTCACCCGCTTCGCCCTGGCAAAGCAGCGACGCGCCGTCGATCAGGACGTGGGTGCGGCGTAAGCCTGCAGATACTGCGTCAGCGCCCGCTCGCCCTCGGTGAGGATCGCCCGGTCTCGCTCCCGCCCGGCGTGGAATGCCATCTCCAGCAGGCGATCGCCCATCTCGACCGCAACCATCGTCACCAAGGGGTCGGTGCCCTCAGGTAGCAGACCCCAGTTCAGCAGTCTGGCGTGCATGGCGTTGGCGAACTCGGCTCGGCGCGCCCTCGGGTCGGCGATCAGGCCGCTGGCCAGGCTGGTGTAGTGCAGGTTCACCAGGTGCGGATGGTTGCGCAGATGCTCGTAGTGGAATTCGAAGATGCCGTGGGTGACCTCGGCCAGGCTGGTCGGTGTCAGCGTGGCCAGAAACGCCGCCCCATCTGCGTCACGCCGGTCGAGGTGGTCGGTGACGATCTCCTGCAGGATCGCGTCGCGGTTGGGGAAGAACTGATAGACCGTCGCGACAGGCACTTCGGCTCGATGTGCGATGGCCCGGGTGGTGACGGCGTCTACGCCCTGGGTCTCGAGGAGCTCGAGCGCTGCGGCCCGGATGCGTTCGACGCGGCGTCGGCTGCGTTCCTGGACGGGCTGTCGGCGCCGCAGTGGCTTGTGGGAGACCACCTCTGAATCGTCGCACACCGCTGACGTGAGCCATGTTCATGTTTCGCCCTCGCCGGCGCCATTTCCAGGGGTTATCCGACGCCGATTCGCGGTCGAAGTGGCCGGATTCACATCATCGGGCCGATAAACGAAGTCGCCGGGCCTCGCCGTTATCCAGGCAACGAAATCCTGATACGCCGTGGAGAGTCCCGCATTTGGTGAGAACTGTTGGCGCCCAGCACAATTCCCACACCACCCGGCTATTGCCTCGTAATTTGTACCGGTCCCTACCGGTGATGATCGCGATAACCTCGACTCGGTTGAGCACACAGCCGGTCGCATGGTCGAGGTTCACCTCGCCCTTCCCGTTGCAAGGCGATGGAGTGCCATCATGACTGCTACTCACTATTACCCCGACTGGCTGCGACCGGTTCGGTCGACCGATACCGCCGTCATCGACTGCGCCGGAGCGCGGGTGTCGGCGCATGTCCGGGGCCCGGCCACGGTGCTGGTGGTCGAAGGCGAAATCGACATCTGCAACTCGGGCCGGCTGGTAGCGGCGATCCGCCGTCTCGTCCACACCGGAACCCCCTTCGTCCTGGACCTGCGCGCGGTCGACTTCATGGCGGTCAGCGGATTCCGCGACCTGATGGCATTCGCCGACGAATGCCATCAAGCACGGGTGGGTTGGCACGTGGTGGCCGGACATGCGTTGCGCCCGCTCCTGCGGGTCTTCGCGGATCATCAACTGCCGGTCGTCGGCGAGGCGGGGCCGACGGCCAGCTCTGGCTGACCTGCCGGCGCCGGGCTGAGCCGACGCCGGTATACAACGTAAGCGGCGCAGGTAGGCTGGTTTCTGCGGGGTTGCAGTCGCGCCCCGTCCAGCCACTGCGAGCAAAGCGTGATGACGGCGTACGAAGACCTGGATTTCACGAGCGCGGACCTCGGCGCAACCGAGGACTTCCTGGCGCGCGCCTACACGAAGATGTCCATCGGCCGGGCGCGTGATGAGCTCCCGGCTACACGCATCGTCCGAAAGTGGTTGGGGCCGGTCAGTTTCGATGAAGTCAATCTCGACTATCACCTGTCGTACGACGCCGATCCGCTGAACCGGATCTGCCTGTGCCGCATGCATTCGGGCCGGATCGAGGCGAATTTCATCGGCGAACCGCAGGATGTTTTCGGTCCAGGTGACGTCACGCTGGTCTCTCCGCCCGAGCTTCCCTACTCGGGCCGGGTGTGCCGGGCCCGCTATGACCTGACCATGTTCGACGTCAAACTGCTGGGACGCGTAGCGACCACCGATGCCGGCGACACCGGCGGATTCGTCCGACTGACAGGGCATCGTCCGATATCACCGCAAGCCGGGACCCAACTCGCCGTGGCGATCGAGTACGTGCGCACCGTGGTGCAGGGCAGGGTCGGACCGGTTCCGCCGCTCGTCGCCTCGACCACCGCCTCGATGCTGGCGGCGGCCGTGCTGGCCACCATGCCGACCAACGCCGGGCTGGAACCCGGCCCGACCGATCGGCGCGATGCCAAACCGGTGCTGTTGCGCCGAGCCATCGCCTACATCGAAGCCAACGCCGACGCCGATATCGCCCTCGCCGACATCGCAGAAGCCGTCTATGTCACGCCACGAGCGCTGCAATACATGTTCCGCCGCCACCTCGGGGACTCGCCGATGGGCTACCTGCGCCGCGTTCGCCTCGACCACGCCCGTCAAGAGCTGCTCAACGCCGATCCGGCCACGACGACCGTGCAGGCCGTCGCCGCTCGCTGGGGATTCGCCCATACCGGGCGTTTCGCCGCTGCCTACCGCCACATGTTCGGTGAGAATCCTTCAGACACCCTCAATTGACCTTGCAGTCCCCGACCGCGCATCCGAAGGAAACCGTGTCCATACTGTCCACACCGATACTGGCCGACGCCCTGGCACGGTTTTTCTCGGCGGCCGTCAACCCGGCGCCCAAACCGGGCGTGCGATTCCCCGAAATCCCGGGCCGCACAACGCTGACCGACATCCCGACCCGGCACGGTGACGTCGCCGCCACGGTGTACCACCCGCCGTCAGGTGCGGCGAAACCCGCGGTGTACGTGAACGTGCACGGCGGCGGCTTCGTCGTCGGACACCGTGCGCAGGACGACCCGTGGTGCCGTTATCTCGCCGCCAACGCGAATGTCGTTGTGGTCAATGTCGATTACCTGTTGGCGCCGCGACACAGGTTTCCCACCCCCGTTGAGCAGATCTATGACGTGTTGAGCTGGGTCTCGGCGCCCGAGCGGGATTGGGACGGCAGCCGGTTGTGCCTCGGCGGCCAGAGCGCGGGCGGCAGCCTCTGTGCGGCGGCTTCCCGGCTGGCGCTCGAGAATGGCGGGCCCCCGATCGCACTGCAGGTTCTGCACTACCCGCCACTGGATCTGGTCACCGCGACGAAGGACAAGCACTCTCCATTGGGTGCCAAGGCGGTGATGAAGCCCTGGATGGGTGAGGTGTTCGACACCGCCTACATTCCCGAGCGGGCTCGGCGCAGCGACCGCCTGGCCTCACCGGCCTGGGGTACCAACGCCGACGGAATCGAAGGCATCGCCCCGGCGCTGATCGTCACCGCCGAGTACGACCGGCTGCGCGACGAGGCCTGGCGGTACGCCCAGAAGCTCGACGCGGTCGGCTCACTGGCCGAGTATCACGAAGTACCCGACGTCGACCACGGATACAACATCATGAGTGACAACGTCGACGTCACCCGCAAGGTCTACGAACACATCTCCGGGCACGTCCGCTGCGCGACGGCTTCTTAGCCCAACGAACCGTGCACGGCGAGCGTCGCGGCGACGGCGTTGGCCGCCTCGGCGCCCTTCTTCACGAAATGCTTCGTGAAGTAGTCGACATGCTCGTCGTGCTCGTGGAAATGGTGCGGAGTGAGCACGACGGAGAACACCGGAACGTCGGTGTCGAGTTGCACGCGCATCAGCCCGTCGATCACCGCGGTGGCCACGAAGTCGTGGCGGTAGATGCCGCCGTCGACGACGAGCCCGGCCGCGACGATCGCCCGGTAGCGCCCGGTGAGCGCCAGACGCTTTGCGGTGAGCGGGATTTCAAAGGCGCCGGGTACTTCGAAGAACTCCAGGGCCGCATCGGCGAATCCGTGGCTGCCGATCTGCTCGGTGAACCCCTCGCGCGCCTTGTCGACGATGTTGCGATGCCAGGTGGCCTGCACGAACGCGATCTGAGTGGCTGAGTCAGACATGTGGTGACGCTATCGCACGTCGAGGTAGGCGTCGGCCCATGCGCCGATGATCCTGCCGGCGCGTTGGGCCTGCCCGGGCCTGGTGAGCAGGTGCTCGGAGCCTTCCAGCGAGACGAAGCTGCGTGGATGGCGGGCGGCCCAGAAGATGTCGCTCGCGTTCTTGATGCCCACGGTGTTGTCGGTCGGAGAATGCAGGATGAGCAACGGCAACTTGAGGCCTTCGATCTTGTCCAGTAGTTCGGCGGCCCGGACGTCCTCGACGAATGCCCTCTTGAGGGTCAGCGTCCTCCCGCCCACCATCCACTCGCCGCTGCCTTCGGCGCAGACCTGATCGATCACGGCGTCGTATTGGCGTTCGACGTGTGTGGGGTCGAACGGCGCACCGACGGTCACCACGGCCCGCACGCCGGGGGATCGCCGGGCCGCTGCGATCACTGCCGCACCGCCCCACGAGTGTCCGATCAAGAGGTCGGCAGGCGTGCCGCGGTCGGCCATGAACGAACAGGCCGCAATGACGTCGTTGGTCTTGACAGTGAAGGAGCCATCGCCCCAGTCCCCCGCGGAATCACCCAGGCCCAATGCGTCGAAGCGCAACATCCCGATACCGTCGGCGGCCAGCTGCTTGCAGATACGGGAGGCGGCGGGCGAATCCTTGCCGAGGGTGAAGCCGTGTGCGAACACGCCCCAGCCCCGCACCGGCCCGTCCGGCCGATCGATCACGCCCGCCAGCGCAGGCCCGGTCGAACTGGGGAATGTGACGCGCTCAGCCATGCAGGTGGTCTACCACGAAGCAGCAGCCGCAGCGGAATGTGCGCCACGACACTTCCTGACGCCGTATGGGTAACCAGCCCGCCACCTCCGAGGCCGCGATACGTAGTCTGGACAGCATCGTCTGCTGCTGGTCAGTGCCGCCCGGCATGCTGCGACTGAACGTAATGAGATGTGGAGCAAGTCCGTGCCCCTGAACACAATCGCGCTGGAGCTCGTCCCGCCGAACCTGGAACGTGGCGTGCAATATCCCGTGGACGAGGCGCGGAAAGTGCTGGCTTTGGCCGCCGAGACCGGGATCGAAGGCCGCATCGGGCACGTCATGATCCCCGGGATGATCGACGAGGACGATGACCGTCCGATCGAGATGAAGCCGCGGATGGATGTCCTGGATTACTGGAACATCCTCCGGCCCGAGCTGGCCGGTATGCGTGGTCTGTGCACGCAGGTCACGTCGTTCCTGAGCCAGGAGGCGCTGGGCAAGCGCCTGACCGATCTCAGCGGCGCCGGTTTCGACGGCATCGCCTTTGTCGGTGTGCCGCGGACCATGAAGGACGGCGAGGGCGAGGGTGTCGCACCCACGGACGCCCTCTCGATCTATGAGCAGCTGGTGCCCAACCGTGGAGCCATCCTGATCCCGACCCGCGACGGTGAGCAGGGCCGGTTCAACTTCAAATGCGAGCAGGGCGCGACGTACGGCATGACCCAGCTGCTGTACTCGGATGCCATCGTCGGGTACCTCAAAGAATTCGCCGAGACCACCGAGCACCGGCCCGAGATCCTGCTGTCGTTCGGCTTCGTGCCGAAGATGGAGTCCAGGGTCGGCCTGATCAACTGGCTGATCCAGGATCCGGGCAACTCGGCCGTCGCTGCCGAGCAGGAGTTCGTCAGCCAGCTCGCCGAACGTGACCCGGATGAGAAGCGCAAGCTGATGCTGGACCTGTACAAGCGGGTGATCGACGGGGTGGCCGAGCTCGGCTTCCCGCTGAGCATCCACTTCGAGGCGGCCTACGGGGTGTCGAAGCCGGCCTTCGAGACGTTCGCCGAGATGCTTGCCTACTGGGCGCCCGACCGAATCGGCTAGCACTTCGCACGGCCGCACTTGTCGGTGGTCGAATGTATGTTCGAATTATGCAGGCGGGTGCGGTTCAGGCGGTGGCCGGGTTGCGGGCCGCGTTCGACGCCTTCGCGGCCTGCGATACCGCGGCGTTGTCGGGGGCTGAGGTGTTGGCGGTGCTCGACGAGTACGAGACCCTGACCTGCCAACTACCTTCCCCGCTGCATCGGCTGCTGGCCCAGTTGCAGGCCGACACCACACCCCGGGAGATGGGCGCCAAATCGTGGAACGAGGTGCTGCGGGTGCGGTGGCGGTTATCGACCGCTGAGGCCTCTCGCCGGTTGGGCGAGACGGCCGCGCTGGGGCCGCGCCGCACCCTCACCGGTGAACCCCTTGCGCCAGTGTTGCCGGTGGTCGCCGCCGCCCAAGCTGCCGGGCTCATCAATCCTGATCACGTCAAGGTGCTGCGCGACGCGGTCGATCACCTGCCCGGCTTCGTCGATGCGAGCACCCGCGAACAGTTCGAGGCCGACCTGGTGCGCGTCGCGGTCGGGGTGGGCCCCAAAGAACTCAAAGACACCGCCGACTTGCGGCTGTTTCTGCTCGATCAGGACGGCCCCGAGCCCGACGACACCGAACGTGCCCGCAAACGCGGGCTGTCGGTGGGCAAGCAGGGTCGAGACGCCATGACACCGTGGACGGCGAACCTGAGTCCGGAAGCGGCTGCGGTGTGGGAGGTGCTGTTCGCCAAATTCGCCGCCCCGGGCATGTGCAACCCCGACGACGAGCAGCCCTGCACCAGCGGCACCCCGACCCAAGCCCAGATCGACAACGATCACCGCAGCCTGGCTCAACGCCAACACGACGCCCTGCTCGTGGTCGGACGCATCGCGTTGATGACCGATCTCGGTCAACTCAACGGGCTACCGGTCTCGATCATCGTGCGCACCACCCTGCGAGATCTCGAATCGCGCGCCGGCATCGGTGTCACCGGTGGCGGCACCAAAATCCCGATCAAAGACGTCATCCGGATGGGTGCCCACGCCAGTCACTACCTGGCGATCTTCGATCAGGCCACCGGGGCGGCGCTGAACTATTTTCGGGCCCGCCGGGTCGCCAGCCCGGCCCAGCGCATCATGCTCATCGCCCGCGACGGGGGCTGCACCAAACCGGGTTGCACCGTGGGTGCCTACGGCTGCCAAGCCCACCACGCCACCGACGACTGGGCTGCCGGCGGCGACACCAACGTCGACACCATGAGCTTGGCGTGCGGCCCCGACAACCGCCAGGTCGACGACGGTGGCTACACCACCACCATCAACGAGCGTGGCGAGGTGGAATGGCAGCCCCCACCCGAACTGGACCACGGCCAACACCGCATCAACTACCACCACCGCCCCGAACTACTACTCACCCCATACGACGAGGACGACGAACCACAACCGGAACCGGACCCCCAGCAGGACCCCGAGCCCGTACGGGCCCAGGAGCCCGAGCCCGAGCCCGAGCCCGAGCCCGAGCCAGACCCCGAACGGAATCCGGAGTCGGAACACGACCTGTGGCACGACCCCAAACCCGCGCGGGAGTTCGAGCCAGACCCCGAACCCGATTGGCACCTGGCACCCGACCCGCAGTGGCTGCCCGAGTGGGACCTGGGCTGGGACGACTTGACCAAACCCTCGCCGCCCCCACCCCACATCGAACACCTCTGGGGCACAACCGTGTTCGACCCACCCGCTCCCGCTACAGAGCAGAACGACCCACAACTCCCGCCCGGCTGGATACTGCTCAACCCCGCCCCACCGAACCTCATCGAGCGCGACACCCTCAGTGGGAAGACAGTCCGCGGACCCTAATTGGGCAAAAGGTTCGGGGGCCATCGACTGCGCCGGCCCCTCGGGAGCGGTGAAAAGCCGTGGCGGATGATCTCATCGGGAGTATCGGCGCGCCGCGCGGGCAGCCCCCGCACTGGCAACTCGCATCGCGATGGCCACAAGAATCTGTGTGCCCGGGATGATCGTGCGGAAGCTGATAACCGTCGACATCAGGCTGCCGGTCGCCGCGGGCTCGACGGTGATCTGACCTGTGTACTCGCGGAACGGTAGACCAGACACCAGGCTGTACCGCAGTGTCGTCGGCGGTTCGAACCCCGTAATTTGTTCCCGAATAACCGGTCCGAACATGTGGAGCGCGCGGATGGCTCCCACGCCATTTCGATCCGGGCTGCCGGGGTTCTCCAGAACCACCCTGCGAGACGGTGTCCATTCGGACATGCGCTCATGGTTGGAGACAATCTCCCAAACAACGGCTGGATCCGCGGCGACCCGACGGACATCGGTATAGCAGTAGGACCGTCCCATACGTCCAGGCAATCACGGCGAAAGCCTCCGGTCGAGGTCCGTCACCGTGACGCGCGACGTAGACCTGGCTGCTGCGATCAGCCGAGCGACTGCACGCGTGCGGCGAGGGTGGCCGTCCATTCCCTCAGATACTCGTCGTCGGATGCTGATGCGATTGAACGGCGGAACAAGTTGGCGGCGAATCGTTCTCCGAGCAGGCTGTTGATTCCAAGTGAGGCCAGAACCCGCGTCTCTTCAGATGATCTGGTCGGCGCCCACACGTTGATCCATCCGTTCAGTTCATCGCACAACCCATCGACGAGCGCGGCGTACGCGGTGTCCAACCGGTCGGACAAACCTGCGGGTGTGCGGGCGGCGACCTGGAGTAGCTCGCTTTCCTGATCGATCACCGTGAGCAGGTAGCGACCGAGCACGGTCAGTTCGCTGTGCAGGTCCCCGAGTCCGGCGAACAGGGCCCGGATGTCTTGCATGGCCGAGCGGCGGTCCAGTTGACGGTCGATACCGGCTGCCAGGAGAGCGTCTTTGGATTTGAAGTGGCGGTAGAGCGCTCCGGATCCGGCAGACAAGCCAGCCGCGGCTTCGATCTGGGACACGCTCGTGGCTTCAAAGCCCTTGTCGCTGAACAGCTTCATCGCCTCGGTGACCAGCCGCTCCCGGGTTGATCCGGCGGACATCGTTGACCTCCTGCAAGTGATCACTTACTCTGCGTATGAACGCACTGTACTACGAGGGCAACCCGATGGGAGCGGTTCGGTGGCAGAACATCACGACCGTGTGCCGCAAGGCCGCCTCCGGCGGACCATGCCACTGGTCGGGTTCACGGCGCGTGCCGCTGGTGGGCGGCTCGTCGCGGGATTGCAGCAGCGGGCCGGTGATGACGGCGCGGTGCAGCGGTTCCATGAGCGCACCGCCGGCCGCTATGTCGAGATGCTCGGCCACTCCAAGGGTGCCCTGATGAAGGTCGGGCAACTGATGTCCCTGATCGATTCGTCAGACGTGGGAACCGGCGGATTCCAGCCGTACCAACAGGCGTTGGCCCAGCTTCAGTCGGATGCTCCGCCTATGCCGCCGGAGCTGGTCCGCGACGTCCTCGACCTTGAACTCAAGGATGGCGTAAGGACTTTCGCGGAGTTCAGTGACGAGCCCATGGCGTCGGCGTCCATCGGCCAGGTTCACCACGCGGTCCTTCCCGACGGCCGCGATGTCGCGGTCAAGGTGCAGTATCCGGGCGTGGCGCAGGCGATCCGAGAGGATCTCGCGAACACGGAACTCATCGCCACGTTCCTACGATTCGCCACCTCGGCCTCCGGGATCGTATTCGACCCACGCGAGCTGGCCCGCGAGTACACCGCTCGTATTGCTGAGGAAGTGGACTACCGTCGCGAGGCGGAGATGATCGCCACGTTCCACCGACTGTATTTCGACCACCCGTTCTTCCGGGTCCCCGACCTGGTCGGCCATGCCTGTACCGACCGGGTCCTCACGATGACGTATCTGGACGGAATCGGTTGGGCTGCAGCGCAACAAGCCGAACAAGGCCTCAAGAACCGCTGGGCTGAAGTAATCACGCGGTTCAGCTATTCGAACATACGGCACAGCAACCTACTCCATGCGGACCCGCACCCGGGCAACTACCGATTCGGAAATGACGGCAGCGTCGGGTTCGTCGACTTCGGCTGCATCAAGATGCTGGCAGAACGGAAGCGCAGAATGTGGATTTCCATCGTGCGCAACACGATCGACAAGCGCGTGGATGAGCTGCGGGCCGACGTGATCGAAGCGGGATTCATCACCGACGACTTCCCGCTGACCGGCGAACAACTCTGCGACTTCTGGACGCACGTGTTCTACGACGTCATCGCCGCTCCTCAGCCCGTCACCTACACCGCCAAGAGCGCCGCGCGAACCACACGGTGGATGTTCAGCCCCGACTCCGCCAATCCGTTGTCTCGCATGCTGGTACCCGAGGCCTACGCCTTTGCCCCGCGGGTGAATCAGGCGCTCACGAGTATCTGCGCCAAACTGCACGCCACGCTGCCCGCACGCAGCATCGTCGATGACATGGATGGAGTCGCCGAGCCCACGACTGAACTGGGCGAGCTACACCACGCCTGGGTGCGCGAACGGGGTCTGCCCGGTGCGTTCGATGACCACACTGGGCTCAGGAGGGAAGTCGGATGACCCCATCGGGCAACGTGGTGCCCCGCGGCCGGCTCCGCCGCACGATGCCCCTGGCCGGGTTCACCGCGCGCGCCGCGGGCGGCCGGCTGGTTGCCGGACTGCGGGAGAAGACCGGGTCACCAGATGCCGTCGAGCGGTTCCACGAACGCACCGCCGAGCGCTACACCGAGTTGCTGGGCCATTCCAAAGGCGCCTTGATGAAGGCCGGCCAGATTCTGTCGATGGTCGATGCCGAGGCGATCGGCAATACTGGATTCGCGCCGTACCAACGGGCGTTGGCTCGGTTGCGGGCCGACGCGCCGCCGATGTGCCCAGACCTTGTGCGGACGGTGCTCGCTGACGAGCTCGGTTCGGGTATCGACTGTTTCGCAGAGTTCGACGATGAGCCGATCGCGGCGGCATCAGTCGGTCAGGTGCATCGGGCCGTGCTTCGTGACGGACGTGCGGTAGCGGTCAAGATCCAGTATCCCGGTGTCGCCCAGGCGATCCGGGATGACCTCGCCAACACCGAACTGTTGCTCACGTTCATGCGTTTGGGAGCCGCTGCCTTGGGTGTGGCGACCGACATCCGTGCCATGGCCGCCGAGATAACCGCCCGGATCGGTGAGGAGGTCGACTATCGGCACGAGGCAGCGATGATCACCGCGTTCGCCGACCTCCTGCGGGGCCACCCCTTCATCCATGTCCCTGAAGTCATCGCTGAAGCTTCCGGCGAGCGCGTGCTGACGATGACCTACCTCGATGGAATAGATTGGGCTGCAGCTCAACACGCCGACCAAGACCTACGGAACACGTGGGCCGAAGCGGTCTTTCGATTCATCAACAGCGGGTCCCGTCACGGCAACCTCGTCCAGGTCGACCCGCATCCCGGCAACTTCCTGTTCAACCCGGACGGCACCGTCGGTTGCCTGGACTTCGGCTGTGTCCAAATCTTCGCCGAACGGCCACGCTGGCTGTTCCTCGCTTTGATGCATGCCGGGATGGAGGGTCGCTACGACGATTGCCGTCACCTGATGCTCCAGATGGGGCTGATATCGGCTGATTCGCCGGTCAGTGACGACGACCTGCGGCGCGTCGTCTCGGACATGGCGCACGCGACCACCCAACCGCAACCGGTCACCTATACACCGGAACAGATGGCGCGAAGTCTCCGTGCGTTCCTCGGCGACCAGAACTCCGCACACATGACGGTGACCCGCGAATTCGTGTTCCTGCCGCGGCTACAGATCGCCTTCGATCACATCGCCACTGGACTACGTGCGACCGTTCCGGTCCGGTCCATCCTCGAAGACCTGTCCGGCATCGCCGAACCCACCACCGAACTCGGGAAGCTACACCACGCCTGGGTCCGCGAACGCGGATTGCCCTGCGGATTGGATCACCATGACCATCCCTGACGTTGCCCTCGCCGGACTTCCCTGGGACGCTGCCGATCCCTATCCGTTCTATGAGGCGCGGCGCCGTGACGGTGACGTTGTTTGGGATGACACCGCACAGGCCTGGCTGGTCCTCGGCTATCACGCCGCCCGCGAGGTACTCACCGGAACGCAGTGGACCAGTGACCCCCGGGCGAGCATGGCCGCCGCCGGTGCGTCGGAATTCTTCAACACGACCTTTGTCGAAGCCAGCATGCTGTTCACCGACGGTCCGGCCCATGTCCGGTTGCGTGGCGCAGTGCGGGACGTATTCGGCCGTGCCTTCATCAGCCGACTCGCCGACGGTGTCGAATCCATCTGCTACGACGCGATTTCCACCATTCCTGCCGGCGACACCTTCGATGCGATGGCGCAGATTGCCCTCCGGCTGCCGATCGCGGTCATCGGCGCGTGGCTGGGCTTGGACACCGGCCAGTGCACGGCACTGCGTGAGCATTCGCCGACCATCGTCCGCATCCTCGGTGGATTCGCCGATCGGGACCAACTCGAACAGGGAATCGGGGCGGCCGCGGTGCTACTCACCGAGATGCTGCCGGCGGCCGCTGACCGCCGCACCCATCCCCGAGACGACCTGCTCAGCTACATCGCCGCCGACCCAACCCTCACGCTCGACGAGGTGGTGATCACCGCGATCCTCATCGCGGTTGCCGGGCATGAAACCACCGCAAACCTGCTCGGTTCAGCCCTCGTCCGATTGCTCACGCCCGATGCGGACGGCACCTGCCCCGCAGACGGGTTGGACCCCGCCGCCCCTGCGGTCGTCACCGAACTGCTGCGTCTCGACGGCCCCGTCCAGGCAACCGCTCGCACCGCCACTGCCAACCAGACTCTCGCCGGCATCGACATTCGTTGTGGTGAAACCATTCTGGCCTGCGTGGCGGCAGCCAACCGTGACCCAGCCGCCTACGACGATCCAGACGTCTTCCGGCCTGGCCGACCCGGGCCGGCCCCACTGACCTTCGGTCACGGCGCCCACTACTGCCTGGGCGCGCCCCTGGCCCGGCTGGAAACCACCGCCGCCCTGGGCCACATCTTGCGCCGCCGCCCCGCACTTGTGGGCAGCCCTACCTGGCGTGACACGCCCGCGATCCGGGGGCCGTTGACCGTCCCTCTCCGCTTCAGCGTCACGTGCCCATCGCCGCGGTGACTGCCTGCTCGATGAACCGCACCGCGTCGTTGCGGCTCACTGATGCCATCAATTGTGCGGCCGCTTGAATCTCCGGGCCCACCAGGCAGGTCGGTCCCGCGGTGAGGTTGGCGAATGCGGCCGCCACCACGTCGTCGACGGCCGCGGCGCCCGGCGGAGTCTCCTCGGGCGACGAGATCTGGCCGCGCTCGTGCTCGAGCTTGCGCAGTGCGGGGGTGTCGGTCTTGCCGAGGATCAGTCCGAGGACGTCGACGCCCTTGTCGTGCAGTTCGGTCCACAGCGCCTCGGCGAACACCATGTCGAACGCCTTGCTTGCGCCGTAGGCCACCATGTTGGGTCCGCCGGCAAATCCGGCCCCCGATCCGAAGATGACGATGCCGCCTCGTCCCCGGTCCACCATGGGCTGTGCGTAGTGGTGGCACAACTGCATCGGCACCATGCAGTTGCGCTGCACCAGTGACTCGGCGTCCGACAGCGGTCCGGACAGGAACGGTGCGAACTTCGGATCCGCCCCGGCGCAGTAGACCAGGAAGCCGATGTCCAGATCGGCGGTGGCTTCGATCACCTCGCCGGCAGCTCCGGGAGTGGCGAGATCGATGGCCAGCGTGCGGGTCTGCACGTCCGCGTTCTCCCGAATCTCCGCCGCGACGCCGTCGAGAACCTCCTGCCGCCGGGCCAGCAGCACGACGTTGAGGCCACGGCGGGCCAACTCCCCGGCCATTGCCGCCCCCACGCCGTCGGAGGCACCGGCGACGAGTGCCCACGGTCCGTACTTCGCTGCGAATTCAGACATTGGTGATCCGCACCGAGGTGAAGCGTCGCCGCGCGATCCGCCAGCCGGCCGGGGTGCGGACGAGTTCGTCGTCGTAGAAGCCGACGGCGTTGACGCCGGAGTTGTTGTCTTGGGCCATGATCAACCCGTCGATGTAGGTGCGGGCCGTCGCGGTGTCGCCATCGACGGCGATGGCATGGTTGCTCAGCCGGTGCATGGTGTGCCCGGCCATCGCGTGGGATTGATCCATGAACTCGGTGACGGCGTCCACCCCGTTCCACTTGCCGATTTCGCCGTAGTCCAGCACGCAGTCATCGGTGAACACGGTGCGGAACAGTGGCCAGTCCCGCCGGTCGATTCCCGTCGCGTAGCGCACCAGGACATCGACGATGTCCGCGCGGTCCTCGTGATAGGTCATGCGTGATCTCCGCTCGGATGCACAATGATTCGTGCTGGCCCGGCCGGTTCGGGATCGGGGATCTCGCGCACGGTGAGTGCGCCTTCCCGCAAGACGACTGCGTGCATCACACCTACCAGTTTTCGAATAATCGAGATAGCCTCTCGAATTGACAAAACGACTGTAGGAAGCGCTGCGAGGGGAGTCAAGGGTGCGTGGTGCGGGCTCGGCGCCGACAGGCCGAGTGCTGGACGTGATCGAGTTGCTGGCGAGTTCCGGTGAGAAGCGTCTGCGGTTCTCCGATGTAGTGAGCGCCCTGGATCTGACCCAGGCCACCGCCCACGCGATCCTCAAGACCTTGTGCGACCGGGGCTGGCTGATCCGCGACCCTGCCGACAAGACATTCGCGCTGGGGCCGGGTCTGGCGGTGGTGGCGGCCCGGACGGCGGTGGCGCGACCACTGGCGCATGCGGCACGCATTGCCGCACAGGAGCTTTCAGATCAGCTCGGTCATGCCGCGTCCGTCGTCGAACGGGTGGCGGACGAGCTGGTGATCACCGCATTCGAAGGTGCCGGGCCGCGGCCGGCGGGTGCACCCGGTGACCGCATCCGGTACGCGCCGCCGTTCGGCGTCGCCTTCGCCGCCTGGGACTCGCCGGCCGAGCAGCGCGCCTGGATCGACCGCGCGCCCACGGCGACCGGGGCTCTCACAGACCGGCTCACCGAGGTGCTCGCACAGACGCGGACCCGGGGGTTCGACGTCGACTGGACGACCCCGGATCTCACCCGGGCAGCGCAGATGGTCGGCTCACTGCCGAGCGACGGTCTGCCCGACCACGTTCGGGGCATCACCGATCAATTGCGGGCCGAGTTCACCACGATCGGCCTGACGCCGGCTGGTGGCACGACGGGCAAACCACAGCCCGTGGCCACGATCGCGGCCCCAGTGTTCGATCCTCATGGCCGCGTCGCGCTGATCCTGTGCGTCCACCCGCTGCGACCCATGACCACCCGCCAGGTGGACACCGCGGGCGTGCGGGTCAGGCGGGCGGCCGATCGGCTGAGCCGACCGTGAAGGTGAACTCCGCGACGCCTGCGACGCCACCCGAGACGACGTCACCGGGTTGCATCGGACCGACCCCGGCGGGGGTTCCGCTGTAGATCAGGTCGCCGGGGGCCAGGCCGACGGCAGCTGAGATCGCGCTGATGACCTCCGGCACCGACCAGATCAGATCCTTGAGGTCGCCGCGCTGTTTGAGTTCGCCGTTGACGCTCAGCCAGATCTCGCCGCTTTCCGGATGGCCGACTTCTGAGACCGGGTGGATCGGCGTGCACGGGGCGGAGGCGTCGAACCCCTTGGCCCAGTCCCATGGCCGGCTGAGCTTCTTGGCCTCGTCCTGCAGATCGCGCCGGGTCAGATCCACCCCGACGCCGTAGCCCCAGACCAGGTTCAGCGCGTCGGCCGGTGCCACGTCGCGCCCGCCGGCACCCAACGCCACCACGAGTTCGACTTCATGGTGAAACGACGAGGTCAGTGACGGGTAGGGAACGGTGCCGTCGGCGTCGATCACCGCGTCGGCCGGCTTCATGAAGAAGAACGGCGGTTCGCGGTCGGGGTCCTTGCCCATTTTCCGTGCGTGGGCCGCGTAGTTGCGTCCGACGCAGAACACCCGCCGCACCGGGAAACGGCCGGGCCCGGCGCTCACCGGGAGCGACGCCTGCGGTGGGGGCGGGATCACGAAGTCGGCCATGTGGTCCATCATTCCTGGCGAACCCCCGCGCGCGAGTCACGCCAGTGTGGCCCTCGGCTTCGACGGCCACTCTGGTGTGACTCTCGGCAAAGCAACGTGACTCTCGGCAAAGCAACGTGACTCTCGGCAAAGCAATCGGTGGCGAAAACCGGCTCGCGCCGTCGCCTATCGTTAGTGCAGTGTCTGAACGTCAGGAGCTGGCCGCGCTGCGTGCGCGTCTCGACGGCCTGACCATTCGCGACGAGGCCAGGCTCGGCCGCCGGCTCAAGAACCTGCGCGGTGCCGACCCGGCGAAGATCGCCGAACAAATAGCAGCTGCCGAAGCCCTGGTGCTCACCCGCCAGGCCGCTGTTCCGGCCATCACTTACCCGGACCTGCCGGTCAGTGACCACCGCGACGAACTCGCCAAGGCGATCAGCGAGAACCAGGTCGTGGTGGTCGCGGGCGCCACGGGATCGGGCAAGACCACCCAGCTGCCCAAGATCTGCCTGGAGTTGGGCCGTGGCATCCGCGGAACCATCGGCCACACCCAGCCCCGTCGGCTGGCGGCGCGCACGGTCGCTCAGCGCATTGCCGACGAGCTCGGCACCCCGCTGGGCGAGGCCGTCGGGTACACAGTTCGCTTCACCGACCAGGCCAGCGATTCCACCCTGATCAAGTTGATGACTGACGGCATTCTGCTCGCCGAGATTCAAAGGGACCGCCGGCTGCTGCGCTATGACACGTTGATTCTCGACGAGGCACACGAACGCAGCCTCAACATCGACTTCCTGCTGGGCTATCTGCGCGAGTTGCTGCCGCGGCGCCCAGATCTCAAGGTCATCGTCACATCGGCCACCATCGAGCCGGAACGGTTCGCGGCGCACTTCGGCGGTGCCGGAAATGGGCTCAGCAACAACGCGCCGATCGTGGAGGTGTCCGGGCGGACGTATCCGGTCGAGATCCGGTACCGGCCACTGGAAGTCACCGTCGGCGGTGCGGACGACTCCGAGGACCCGGACGATCCCGACCACGAGATCGTGCGCACCGAGCCCAGGGATCCGACCGAGGCCATCGTCGACGCGGTCCGTGAGCTGGAGTCCGAACCGCCGGGCGACGTGCTGGTGTTCCTGTCCGGTGAACGCGAGATCCGGGACACCGCAGAAGCCCTCAAGGATCTGCGGAACACCGAGGTGCTGCCGTTGTATGCCCGGCTGCCCACCGCCGAACAGCAGAAGGTGTTCCGGCCCAGCCACAGTGGACGACGAATCGTGTTGGCCACCAACGTGGCCGAGACCTCACTGACCGTCCCGGGCATTCGCTACGTCGTCGACCCGGGCACCGCGAGGATCTCGCGCTACAGCCGGCGAACCAAGGTTCAGCGGCTGCCGATCGAGCCCATCTCCCAGGCCTCGGCCGCCCAGCGCGCCGGACGCTCCGGCCGCACCGCACCCGGAGTCTGCATCCGGCTGTATTCGGAGCAGGA
Organism: Mycobacterium syngnathidarum; assembly: GCF_001942625.1. Taxonomy (GTDB): domain Bacteria; phylum Actinomycetota; class Actinomycetes; order Mycobacteriales; family Mycobacteriaceae; genus Mycobacterium; species Mycobacterium syngnathidarum. The sequence continues at coordinate 118,215 of NZ_MLCL01000093.1, read as the reverse complement.
TTTCGAATCCCGGCCCCGCTACACCGATCCCGAGATCCTGCGGACCAACTTGGCCGCGGTCATCCTGCAGATGGCTGCCCTGCAGCTCGGTGACATCGCGGATTTCCCCTTCTTGGACCCACCGGATGCCCGCAGCATTCGTGACGGTGTGCAACTGCTGCAAGAGCTCGGCGCGTTCGACCGCGCGGGGGTCTTGACCGATGTCGGACGCCGCCTGGCCCGGCTGCCGCTCGACCCGCGCGTCGGGCGGATGATCCTGCAGGCCGATACCGAGGGCTGCGTGCGGGAGGTGCTGGTGCTCGCCGCCGCGCTGTCGATTCCCGATCCGCGCGAACGCCCGACGGACAAGGAAGAGGCGGCCCGGCAGAAGCACGCCCGCTTCGCCGACGAGCACTCGGACTTCATCTCGTACCTGAACCTCTGGAACTACCTCCGCGAACAGCGAAACCAGCTCTCCGGTAGCGCCTTCCGGCGGATGTGCCGGGAGGAGTTCTTGCACTACCTGAGGATCCGGGAGTGGCAGGACCTGACCGGGCAGCTGCGCAGCATCGCCCGCGACATCGGGATCCGAGAGAGTGACGAGGCCGCCGAGCCGGCCGGCATCCATGCCGCGTTGACCGCGGGCCTGCTGTCCCACGTCGGGCTGCGTGAGGGCGAGGGACGCGACTATCAAGGTGCCCGCAACTCCAAGTTCGTTCTGGCACCCGGATCGGTGCTGACGAAGAAGCCGCCACGCTGGATCGTGGTGGCCGACCTGGTCGAGACCAGTCGGCTGTTCGGCCGCATCGCTGCGCGGGTCGAGCCGGAGGCGATCGAGCGGGTCGCCGGGCATCTGGTGCACCGCAACTACAGTGAGCCGCACTGGGAGGCCAGACGCGGCGAGGTGGTCGCTTATGAGCGAGTCACGCTGTACGGGTTGCCGCTGGTTCCCCGACGTAAGGTCGGCTACGCCAAGATCGAGCCGGAGCTGAGCCGTGAGTTGTTCATCCGTCATGCACTGGTGGAAGGGGACTGGCAGACCCGGCACCACTTCTTCCGCGACAACGCCCGCCTGCGCGCCGAACTCGAGGAGATCGAGGAACGCGCGCGTCGGCGTGACCTGCTGGTCGGTGACGACGACATCTATGCCCTGTATGACGCCCGCGTCCCGGCGGACATCGTATCGGCGCGCCATTTCGACGCCTGGTGGAAGAAGCAGCGGCACAAGACACCTGAGCTGCTCACATTCACCCGGGATGACCTGCTGCGCTCGGAGGACGGTGCGGATAATCCCGACACCTGGCAGGCCGGCGATCTCGAGCTACCACTGACCTACCGGTTCGAGCCCGGCGCCGCCGATGACGGCGTCACGGTGCATGTGCCGGTCGGTGTGCTGGCCCGGCTCGGCGGCGACGGGTTCGCCTGGCAGGTACCGGCATTGCGGGAGGAACTGGTCACCGCACTGATCAAGTCGCTGCCCAAGGACCTGCGGCGCAATTTTGTGCCCGCCCCGGACACCGCACGGGCCATCCTCGGTGACATCGATGCATCCGCAGGGTCACTGCTGGACGAGGTGCAGCGTGAACTACGCAGGCGCAGCGGCATTCTGGTGCCGATCGAGGCGTTCGATCTCAGCAAGGTGCCCGACCACCTACGGATGACCTTCGCCGTGGAATCGGCCGACGGCAAAGAGGTGGCCCGGGGCAAGGACATCGACGCTCTGCGCGAGCAGTTGGCCGTCCCCGTCGCGCAAGCGGTGGCCGAGGCGCTGGGCGGTGAGTTGGAACGGCGCGGGTTACGAGCCTGGCCCGATGATCTCGACGAGTTGCCGCGCACGGTGGAGAACGTGTCCGGGGGCCACACCGTGCGCGGGTACCCGGCTTTCGTGGACACCGGAAAAGCCGTGGACATCAAGGTGTTCGCCAACCCGGCCGATCAGGCCGCGGCCATGCGTCCAGGCCTGCGCCGGCTGTTGCGCCAGGCCGTGCCGTCGCCGGTCAAGGCGATCGAGCGTGGGTTGAGCACGCGGACCCGCCTGGCCCTCAACGCCAACCCAGACGGGACGCTGGCCGCCCTGCTCGACGATTGCGCCGATGCGGCGGCCGACGTGCTGGTCCCCAAGCCTGTGTGGACCAAGACGGCCTTCACCGAAGTTGTCGCGCGGGCCGGTAAGGAACTCGGCCCCACCACCCAGGCGGCGGTGAGCCGCGTCGAGAAGGTGCTGGCCGCCGCGCACGAGGTACAGGTCGCGCTGCCGGAGAACCCGTCACCCAACCAGGCCGATGCAATTGCCGATATCCGATCCCAACTCGATCGCCTGTTGCCCAAGGGTTTTGTCACCACCACCGGGGTTGCCCGGCTGAACGATCTGGCCAGGTATGTGACAGCGATCCTCCGCCGGCTCGAGCGGCTGCCCCAGGCGCTCGTAGCCGACCGGGACCGGATGTCACGTGTGCATGCCGTCGAGGACGCCTACGACGACCTGGTCCGGGCGCTGTCGCCGGGGCGGGCCGCTGCCGCTGACATCCGCGACATCGCGTGGCAGATCGAGGAGCTGCGGGTCAGCCTGTGGGCCCAGCAGCTCGGCACCCCGCGGCCGGTCAGCGAGCAGCGCATCTACAAGGCGATCGACGCTGCCGCCAGGTAGTCAGAGGATGACGTGCTCGATGCGGCCGATACCGTCCAGCGTGAGCGTGAGGGCGTCCCCGGGGCGCAGCCAGTGCCCGGTCTCCATGCCGCTGCCGCCGGGCAGCGTCCCGGTACCGAACAGCTCTCCGGGACAGAGCGGTTCGCTGCGTGACGCGTGGGCCAGCACCTGCCCCAGGCTGTGTTGCATCCCGGCGCTACTGACGGTGCTGACCACCGACCCGTTGAGCGCAACGGAACCGGTGAGGGCGTCGATGCGGGGCAGGATCTCGTCGGCGGTCACGGCGGTATCCGACATCGAACTGGCGAAGTGCTTGGACTTCTGCGGCCCGAAGCCGCTGAGCATCTCCGGCCGCTGCACGTCCCGGGCGCTGAAGTCGTTGAGCACCACGAACGCACCGATGGCAGCTATCGCCTCCTCAGGCGTGGCGTTGAACAGCGGTGCGGCCAAGACGAATCCGATCTCCAGCTCGAAATCCAGCGCCTGCGAGTAGTCCGGGACGGGCACCGGCGTACCGCTCGGCACGAAACTCTGGGCGTTGGACATGTAGTAGATCGGCTGCCGGTAGAACAGCGGCTTGGGTTTGAACTGCGGCACGGGGCGCCCGGTCACGCTTTCGTACAACGACGTCGCCCGGTACAGGCCGGGATGCAGGCGCCGGACCAGTCCGCGGGCAGCGTCGATGTTGTGCTGTTCGTAGAGCATGAAGTCGCGGAACGACACCGGTTGGAAGGGCAGCAGGTAATCGCTGTGCTGCAGTTGGCGGTCGGCCGCCGCCGCCAGCCAGTCGCCGTCGAACACCCGGCCGCCCAACGGGGTGAGGTCGGGGTGTGCAACCCATTGCCCCTCGGAATCCAGCGCTTGCACGGCCAGCCCGGTGGCGGTGCGAATGCGACGCAGCTTCATGCGTTCCGTCCGAGTTGCCGGTGCAGGAAAGCGGTGACGTACCCGGCCACCGCGTCGGGCTGTTCCAGCCAGGGCCAGTGACCCGTCCCCGGCACCGGCTGTATCTCGCAGTTGCCGAAGATCTGGCGGTAGTCCTCGGTCTGTGCGAACGGCACGTACCGGTCGTCGGTACCCCACACCACCAGGACGTCACCGCCGTAACCGGCGAGCCGATCGGCATACGGCGCAAGGGCATTCGGCCCGGTCGACCGGTACAGCTTCAGCACCGCATCAGGGGTGCCACGGGCGAACATGTGCTCGGCGATCGAATCCAGCGCATCGGCCGGCAAACCAGGATCGCGCATGGCGAGCACGCGGCGCAGCACGGCCGGATTGCCGATCCGTGAAAGCGCCTCGGCCAGAATCGGTGTGCGCCACAGCTTGGCGGCGAAGTGGTTGATCACCACCGGGGCGTTGATCAGCGTGATGCTGGCCACCGACTCGAGATGGTCGGCAGCCCACGCGAGGGCCCAGGGCCCGCCGAAATCGTGGGCGACCAGGTGTGCTCGTCTGACGCCGAGTTGGTCCAGGATCGCTCCCAGATGGGCCGCATAGGCGGGCACGGTGTACGGCCACTGGGTCGGTTTGTCGGCCGCACCGAAACCAGGCATCTCCGGGGCGATCACCCGGGTGAAACCGGCCACCGGCGACAGCAGCCGGTCCCATTTGGCCCCGGCGTTGTTGCCGTGCACGAACACCACGGCCTCGCTGGGGTCAACGCCGTCCGGGCCTGCGACGAGCACCGGCGACCGTACCCCGTCGACAGCCAGCGTGCGATGTTCGACGGGGCCGTCCATCAGCGGGATTTTACGGTTGCGCAACGCTTCCTGCGGGTTTTCGACTAGTTGACTCCGGTGGCCACCCACGGCACGCGGTCGGCGGGAATGTCGTCGAGCACCAATTCGGCGACCCGGGACCGGTGTGCTTCGGCGCTACCCAGCAGGGCGGCATCGGTGGTGGCTCGCTTGAAGTACAGATGCGCCCGGTGCTCCCAGGTGAATCCGATACCGCCGTGCACCTGGATGGTGTCGGCGGCGATCTTGGCGAACGCCGCCGAGGCGGTGGCCTGGGCGATGCTGGCCGCCAGCGCAGGGTCGTCGGTGCCGTCTGTCAGTGCCCACACCGCGTGGTACATCGCCGAGCGGGCGTGCTCGAGATCGACCAGGCAGTCCGCCAACCGATGCTTGACGGCCTGGAAAGACCCGATCTGCCGGCCGAACTGCAGCCTCGATTTCGCGTACTCCACCGAGAGATCCAGCAAATGCTGTGCGGCGCCTACCTGTTCGGCGGCCAGCAGTGCCGACGCGACCTGGAAGGCGTGGGCGATGACGCGATCGGCCTCGTCGGGACCGGCCACCAGTTGCGCGGTGGCAGCGGTCAACGCGATGCTGGCCTGCGGCCGGGTCAGGTCGAGCGTGACCAACGGAGTGCGCTGCACGCCAGGTCCCGCCGCCTCGACCGCGTACAGGGCGACGCCCTCAGGCCCCGTGGCGGCCACCAGCAACACATCTGCGGCGCCGCCATCCACGACCCGCTCGACCGTCCCGGTGAGCGTCCCGTCTTCGGCGACAGTGACATTCACGGCGGCGGGGTCGAATACGCCCGCCTGGTCTGGGACCGCGAACGCCGCGGTGCGCGTGCCTTCGGCGAGGGCGCCGAGGAGTTCGTCGCGCACCGGACCGGTCGAGGCGGCGACCAGCGCCGGGATGGCCAGCAACACGGTGCCGAACACCGGACCGCAGGCCAGTGCCGCGCCGAGTTCCTCGACGGCGATGGCCTGGTCGACGAGTGTGCCGCCGGCTCCGCCGCCGGCCTCGGGAACGGCCAGACCGAGCACGCCGAGCTCGGTGCCCAACCGCGCCCAGACTTTCGGATCGAAACGGGGCTCGGACTCCATCAGGGTCCGCACCGTCTGCTCACCGAAATTCTCGGCACAGAACTTGCGGACCGCGGTGCGCAGCTGGGTCTGCTCGTCGGTGAATGCGAACTCACCTTGCTTGTCAGCCACGCGGGATCTCCTTCCACGGCATACCGGCATCGGCCCGCAGATCACCAGGCAACCCCAGGATCCGTTCGCCCAGAATGTTGCGCATCACCTCTGACGTGCCACCTTCGATCGTGTTGGCCTTGCTGCGCAGGAAGCGCTGCTGGATCGGGCCGCGCCAGTCCTTCTCGTCGGGCTCGTCGTCACGGTCGCCGGACCCGTATCCGTGATACAGGATCCCTTCGGGCCCAAGCAGATCCATACACCACTGGTAGATGTGCTGGTTGAGTTCGGCGCCGACGAGCTTGCCGATCGACCCCTCGGGTCCGGGTCCGCCTACGGTGGCCGCCGCACGCGAGCGCTCCGCCGTCAGCCGCTGGGCCTCCGAGCGCAGCCACAGTTGGGTCAGCCGGTCCCGCAGTACCGGGGTGCGCAGGTCCGGGCGTGATGCCCACAGCGCCACGGCATCCGAGATGGTACCGGCTCCGCGACGGTTGCCGCTGCCGCCGAGGGCGCTGCGCTCGTTCATCAGCGTCGTCATCGCGACATTCCAGCCGTTACCGACCTCCCCGAGCCGATGTGCGTCGGGGATCCGGGCGTCGGTGATGTACACCTCGTTGAACTCGGCCTGGCCGGTCATCTGCCGCAGCGGTCGTGTCTCGACGCCGGGCCCGTGCATGTCCAGGACGAAATAGGTGAGGCCCTTGTGTTTGGGCACATCGGGATTCGAGCGGGCCAGCAGCAGGCCCCAGCGCGCACGGTGCGCCAGGCTGGTCCACACCTTCTGGCCGTTGAGCACCCACTCGTCACCGTCGCGGACCGCGGAGGTGGCCAGCCCGGCCAGGTCGGATCCGGCACCCGGCTCGGAGAACAACTGGCACCAGATGTGTTCGGTGCTCGCCAGCGGGCGCAGCCACGACTTCTTGAGCTCGTCGGACTGAGCGTGTTCCCGAACCGTCGGGGCGGCCATGCCGTAGCCCATCGGGTTGAGGCCCAGTGGTACCGGGCCGCCGGCGCCCTGCAGGATGCGGTCGGCCACAGCCTGCAGACCTCGTGACACCCCGAGGCCACCGAGGCCCTCAGGGAAGTGCACCCAGGACAGGCCCGCGTCATAACAGGCAGCCAGGTACTCGGGGATCGGGACTTTTTTGGGATCGTGGTCGGCCACGACCTGGCGGGCGAGGTCGGCGACCCGGTCCGCATCAGCGACGCTGCTCATCCAGCCACGATAGGGAAAGGGATTCGGCGGCTCGCGGGCGGGCGGTAGCGTCACCGAACGTGGACCGAAAGCGCGTGGTGATCGCCGGGCTCGGTGACACCGGAGTCCTGACCGCGATCCGGTTGGCCCGCCGGTTCGACGTCGTCGGCATATCGGTGAATCCCGGCCTGGTCAGTGGTCAGGAGCTCGGCACCCGGCTGGCTCGGCCCGAGGACTGGGCGCGCAATTACTGGATCGCGTTCGACCGGTTCCGTGAACTCGACCGCGTCCGCACCGTGCACGGCACCCTGACCGGGGCCGACCTGTCCGTGCGCACGGTCAGCGTGCGTGACGCCGACGGGAACGCGCGGGTCCAACCGTATGACGCACTCGTCATCTCCACCGGCGTGACGAACGGCTTCTGGCGGCAAGCCGTTCTGCAGTCGGCAGGGGATGTCGGTGCCGGGCTGCAGAAAGCGCACGCGCGTCTGGCCTCGGCCCGGACCGTCGCCGTCATCGGCGGTGGGGCAGCGGCGGTCAGCAGTGCGGCCAACATCGCCGTGCGGTGGCCCGACATCAGGGTCGGGCTGTACTACCCGGGAGAACACCCGCTGCCACAGCATCATTGGCGGGCCCGCAAGCGCGTCGAGCGCAGGCTGGCGGCGTCCGGCGTGACGCTGTACCCCGGACACCGGGCAGCGGTGCCGGAGGGCTTCGACTGCGCGGCCATCACCTCGGGCGACGTTCACTGGGACAGCGGCCAGTCCCCGGTACACGCCGACGCGGTGTTGTGGGCGATCGGGCGGGTCCGGCCCAACACCGCGTGGCTTCCGGCCGAGCTCCTCGACGAGCACGGATTCGTGCGGGTGACTCCCGAGCTGCGGGTGCCCGGTCTCGACGGCGTGTTCGCCGTCGGCGACGTGGCGGCCACCGACCCGCTGCGCTCGTCAGCGCGCAACCGGGCCGACGGCCTGGTCGCCCGCAACGTCGCGGCATACTTCACCGGCGACCGGATGCGCCGCTACCGTCCGCCGGCCAGCCGTTGGGGGTCGGTACTCGGTGTGCAGCCCGACGGCCTGGAAGTGTTCGCACCCAACGGATTTGCCTTCCGGTTCCCGGCCTGGTCGATCGAACGCGTGCTGCAGCCGTGGATCGTCCGCCGCGGCATCTACCGGGGTGTGCGCGCCGATGAGCAGAACTTCGTGACCAACGGCTGATCGGCCGCGCACGTTCGTCACCGCGGCAGCGCTACCGGCACCGTCTGCAGGCCGGGGCTCACCGGTGCTACCGGGGCTGTGGGAGCCACCGGCGTACCCGCCATGCCTGGCACCCCGGCCACCCGAGGCGAGCCCGCGACACCGGGTGCTCTGGCCATGCCGGGTACCTGGCTGGGCACTTGGCCGGGGACGGGCGCGGTGGGCGCCGCCACGACGCCGGGAGCCTGGCCGGGCACCGCGGGCACCGGGGCGACCTGGCCGGGCACCGGAGCCGCCGGAACGGCGGGGGCGGGCGGAGCGGCGGCCGCTGCCGCGTTCTGATTGAGCACCCGCAGCATGTCGGGCTTCATCTGCTGCAATTGCGAACCCCAGTAATTCCAGTTGTGGGTGCCGTTGGGCGGGAAATCGAACTTCGCGTTGCGGCCGCCCGCCGCTACATACTTCTGCTGGAACTCCTTGTTGGAGTTGATCGTGATGTTCTCCAGGAACTGCGCGCTGTACAGCGTGCCGAAGTTGCCGCCGGAGCCGTCGAGTTCAGACGGGACGCCGTTGCCGCAGTACACCCAGATCGCGGTGTTGTTCGCCACCAGGCGGTTGATGTTGACCGTGGGGTCGTTGCGCCGCCAGGCGGGATCGTTGGAGGTGCCCCACATGTCGGTCGAGTTGTAGCCGCCGGCGTCCTTCATCGCGAAGCCGATCATGGTGGGCCACAGGCCTTGTGATGGATTCAGGAATCCAGACAGGGCGCCGGCGAAGATGAACTGGGCGGGATGCCAGATCGCCAAGGTAAGGGCCGCGCCGCCCGACATCGACAGCCCGACAACGGCGTTGCCCGTCGGCGACACATCGCGTTTGGCGGCCAGGTACGCCGGAAGTTCTTGGGTCAGAAAGGTTTCCCACTTGTAAGTGGTCGTGCCCGCGCTGCCGGCCGCCGGGCGGTACCAGTCGGTGTAGAAACTGGACTGCCCGCCCACCGGCATCACGACCGAGATGCCCGACTCGTAGAACCATTCGAACGCGGCGGTGTTGATGTCCCAGCCGTTGTCGTCGTCCTGGGCGCGCAACCCGTCGAGCAGATACAGCGCGTGGGGACCGCCACCCTGGAACTGCACGGTGATGTCGCGGCCCATCGCCGCGGACGGGACCTGCAGGCGCTCAACCGGCAGCCCTTCACGCGAATACGCCGCGGCGGTCGGCATCGGCCCAACTACGACCAGCGCCGGCAACATCAACATTGCGACGGTCGCTGCCGCGACGCGGCGCGACATCCGACCGAGCATTCTCAGTCTCACACCGCGCACGCTAACAACGGGTGATCAGCACTTACAGGGGCCGCGCGCGGCGTAACCCCTCCGTTATCAAGGTGATTCGGTTCCGATGCGGGGTGAGCCCGATCGGCGCCACTCGTGCATCCGGGTGCGGCGGCCGATTGGCCGGACGGATCAGTTACCTGCGAGCGACCCGTCCGGCGTGAACGCGCCAGGTGCCGCCAGCGGGATGAGCAGCCTCGACGGCGCGTCTCCGCCCTGACGGATGCGGTAGGTACCACCGTCCAGCGCGCGGCGGGACGGTTGCGTGGGCACCAGGTGCGGAAAGTCGTAGGTGGTCAGCGTCAGCCGCAGGCGATGGCCGGGTTCGATCAGCGCGGCGGTGGGGAAGACGTCGATGTCGTACCGGGTCAGCTCACCGGGTACCACCGGCTTGACGGCAGCGCGGGTGCTGAGGTGGTGAGGCCGCAACACTTCCCGATCTGGTCCATCCGCCAGATACCACGTCGCCTCCGGATCCAGTGCCCGATGGGATCCGAGCAGCGCGCCCTGGGTCAGTGGGCGGCTGGCGCCGTCCGGCGCCACGTCGTCGAGGTGAGCCACCCACAGCGTCTCGGTGGTGTCGGCCGTCGCGTGCACCGTCAATGTCACTGGGCCTGCGATGAGTTGGGCTTCGGTGAACTCGGCCGTGGTGTACGTCAGCGCCTCGCGCTGCAGCCGGCGGTTGTCGAGGTCGTAGCGGATTCGCCGCCCGGTCTGGGCGGCCATGAAGCTGCCCATGCCCAGCGTCCACTGCTCCAGGCTGCGTCCGGATATCGGACCGCGCACCGCATAGCGCAGCGTGGCCTCGGTCAGCTCGGTGGCCGGTTGGGCAGTCAGATGGCCGCCCTCGGCCAGATACAGCCGGGTCGGCGTCGCCTCGGGGAACGGATAGTCCTGTGCCTGGAACCAGGATTGGCCGGCGATGGCCTGGAAGCGGATCGGCGCCCCGGTGACCTCGGCCTCGGTGTTGTCCTTGAGCCAGCGGTCGAACCAGCGGAGCTGCAGCGCATGGACGTGCAGACCGTCCATGTCGGAGACGTGATACCAGGGGCCCATGATCAGCTGGACCCGGTCGGAGAGCGGCTGACCGGGCTCCATCGGAGCGTTGGGCGGCCGGCCCGTGTAGGCGTTCTGCAGCGCGGCGTAGTTCAGCGGTGCGCCGCGCTGGAACGCATCGTGCCAGCCACCGATCAAGAACACCGCGACGTTGTTCTTGGCGATGTCGGGCAGTACGTCCGAGGCGCGCATGGTGTCCCAGAACGGCCCGTCGAAGGCGGTGTCCCCGCCGGCGGTGGCGTCGCCGATCATGGCGCGGAAGTACTGGCGCTGAGCGCGCCCACGTTGGCGCACGGCTGCAAGGCCGCCGGCCCGGGGTCGCTCATGAGTGCCGCGCTTGGCGAACTCCAGAGCCGGGTTGACCACATTGAGCAGTGAATACACCGCGCCGTAGGCACGCACCGTGCGCATGTGCGGTACGCCACCCATCGTGACCACATCGCGGTAGAAGTCGTTGGCGGCCATCACCGGGAAGATCGCCTTCAGCGGCGAGTCGGGGCCCACCGCAGCGGCGGTGAGAAGCTGGTTCATGGCCAGATAGGAGATACCGAACATCCCTACCCGCCCGTTGGAATTCGGCAGCCGCGCAGCCCAATTCACCAGATCGACACCGTCTTGGACCTGAACGGCGCCGAGCATCTCGAACGATCCGCCGGAGGCCCCGGTACCGCGCACATCGGCCATCACCTCGATGTATCCGCGCCGAATCAGGTACGGGGTGGCCCCGCCGCCGATCTGGGCGGCCGGCGGCGGCGCCTTCTTGCCGTAGGGCGTCATGGACAGCAGCACCGGGAACGGGCCTGCCGCCGGTGCCCCCGTCTCGGGGTCCGTCGGATAGTGGATGTCGGCCCGCAGCACGGTGCCGTCGGAGACGCGGACCGCCACGTTGTGGTGGACGCCGACGCCGTAGCGGGCCGGGGGCGGTGTCCAGGCCGGTTCCAGTGGCGATGGATTGCGCTTACGGGGGCGGGGCGCCGATCGTCCGGCCACCCTCCTGCCGCCGTTGCCTCGGACCACCTGCCACGGGTTCGCCATTCGTCCTCCTTGACGCGTGTCGGCCTGGCTCCACGTTATGACGCGCGGCTCCCGGCCTCGGGATGGCCCCACGCCACGCGGGGTCACAGCAAAGTCTGTCGGACCGCCGTGCGCACCACGCCGCGCAGCCACTGATGGCGCGCGTCGTTGTCGAAGGCCGGGTGCCAGACCATCCGGTAGGCCATGGTGGCGATCTCGTCCGGTGCGTTCAGGACCCGAAATTCGCCGGCCGGGATGAGGGTGTTGACGCATTGGCTGGGCAACGTGGCGATCAGGTCCGTGCCGGGCAGCAGCCGTGCTGCCACCGAATGGTAGGGAATGGTCACCGCGGGCTGCCGGGGGCGGCCGAGCTTCTGCAGCGGCAGATCGATGTCGGGCTGGATTCCGTCATGGACGTCGACGATCACATGGCGTGCTCGGGCGTAGTCGGTCAGCGTGATGCGCTCGTGTGCGGTCAGTGGGTGGTCGGCGGCGACCACACAGACGAAGCGCTCGACCAGCAACTCCTCGGAGTGCAGCTCCGCGGTCGTGTAACCGCCGAACAGCCCGAGGTCGACGCCCGAATCGCGAATCTGTTCGGCGACACCCTCGCGGCTCCAGCTGTGGAAGCGCACCGGTGCCGTCGACTGGCGGATCACTTCCTGGCAGATGGCGGGACCGAAGGCCTGCACTGCGTAGTCGGTCGCTGCCAGGCGCACCGGTGTGGTGGCGGTCTGGGGGTCGAAATGCTCAGGGGCGAACATTGTTTCGAGCTGGGGGAGGACTGTGAGCAACTGCGTTCGGACGGACTCCGCGCGTGCGGTCAGCCGGTACCCGGTCGCGTCACGGATCAGCAGCGGATCGTCCAGCAGGCGGCGCAGCCGCTGCAGGGCGCGGCTCATGGCGGGCTGGCTCAAGCCGACGCGCCCGGCGGCGCGGGACACCTGTCGCTCTTCCAGCAGTGCCACCAGCGGCGGGATCAGGTTGAGGTCGATCCGCTCGATATGCGTTGCACGCATACTGCACATATTAACTATGCATGTGACTTATAGGTGCGGTCCTGCCACGCTGGATGACAGATACAGAAGGGACCTGACCGTGAAGATTTCCGGCAACACCATCTTCATTCCGGGCTCGACCAGCGGCATCGGCCTGGCACTGGCACTGGCGCTGGCCGCCAAAGGCAATACCGTGATCGTCGGTGGCCGACGTACCGAGTTACTGGAACAGATCGCCACCGAACACCCCGAGCTGGAGACTGTCCGGATCGACACCGCCGATCCGGACAGCATCGCCGCGGCCGCCGCGACGGTGCTGGGCGATCACCCCGATCTGAATGTCGTGATCGCAATGGCAGGCATCATGGCGATCGAGGACTGGCATACGCCCGAGGGCTTTCTGCGCTCGGCGGAGGCCACCATCACCACGAATGTGCTTGGCCCCATTCGGCTTATCGCGGCCTTCACCGAGCATCTGCAGGCACAGCCGGACGCCACGATCATCACGGTGTCCTCGGGCCTGGCCTTCGCGCCCCTGCGGGCCACGCCGAGTTACAACGCTTCCAAGGCGGCCATCCACATGCTGACCGAATCGGTGCGGATGCAACTGGCCGACACCAGCGTCGAGCTGGTCGAGCTGATCCCGCCCTCGGTGGCCACCGACCTGGTGCCAGGCCAGCGGGAGAGCAGTTTCGCCATGCCCCTCGACGACTTCGTCTCCGAGGTGGTCGATCTGCTGGAGCGCCGGCCCGACGCCAAGGAAATCCAGGTGGACCGGGTCAAATTTTTGCGCTACGGCGAGGCGCGGGGGGACTACGACGAGGTGGTTGCCACCCTCAATGCCGCTGACCCGCACGGTCATTGAAACGGCATTGAGGATGGCGCCCGATACTTATCCAGCCATGAACTCCGAGTAGGCCGAGGCCAGCTCGGGTGACAGCGCCGTCACGTTGCACGCGCGCTGGGTGTCCCCGATCGGAGCCAAGATGCCGCGCAGGTCGTTGTACTCCTGCGGGTTGGCCGTGAAGTATCCGCGCAGCGTGGCCGCGGCCTGCGGACGCGGCTGACTGAACGCGGTGGTCACGGCCTGGTTGGCGCCGGGGTGACTTTCCAGATAAACGCGTGCCGCACCGGTGGTGCTGCTGACGGTGCCGGCCACCCCGCTGGCACTGCAGTCGGGTGCGGCAGCCGCCGTCGGTGCGCCGATCATTGCCGCGGCCACCCCGCCGAGGAGTCCGGCGGCACAAGCGCCGGCAATTCCGCGGCGCGCGGTGATACCAGTGAATTTCATGATCATTTTCCTTCGGGATTCTGGGATTCCCCGCCCGAATTCGAAAGTAACCGCAATGCGGGCGAGCAAAACATCGGAAGGCTGAAACGGCTGTGACGGCTGTGGTGGTGTTACAGCGCTACCGCGTGAATTGCGCCTCAATGCCGCAGAATAACGACCGATGATCTTGAAATGTCTCAGAGACGGGTTGTCATTCTTAATTGATCGTGATCTGCGGCGCCGGGCGTAGTGACCCAATCGTTATCCGGGGCGCACTCAGCTAACGGATCCGCTCACTGCTTGAGGGTTAGCCCGGCCAGCGAGTTACGCCAGCCGCCATCGCGGTAGATCTGTACACCGGCCACCGCCAGCATGATCGCGGCCGTTGCCAAGTGCACGATCGCGTCGGTGATGTTGTTGGGGAAGGCGAATATGTAGGCGACCTGATTCGAGAAGAACGCCCAGATGCCCGGCAACGCGCCGGCCACCGCGGCCAGCAGCAGATAGAGCACCGCCCAGGATTTTCGCCGGCACAACACCAGGCCGGGACCGAACAAGGCCAGGCCCGCCACCGCATGCCAGCCGTTGTAATCCATCCCGAAAATGGGTGTGGTGGGTGCGTCCGGGCCGATGGCGAAACTCGGCTCGGCAATGAAGCCGATGATTGCCTGCACCACATGAAACAGCGAGATGATCAGCAGGCCCCATTGCGCAAAACTCCACCGCCGGCCGTGCGCGTGAGGAGGATTATCAGGCACAGTGCGGGACGTTACGTCTACTACAACGTGTAGTCAATGGTTTCGGTGCCGACCCTCACCAGGTGTCGACGAACCGCACACTCGGTGCGGGTCGTTCATGCTGGGCGGCCGCGGCCAGCGTGGCGGCGATCAGCTCCCGGGTTTCCGCCGGGTCGACGACATCGTCGATCTCGAACAGCGCGGCGGAGTTGAGCGCACGCGCATTCTCCTCGGCCGCCGCCGTGGCGGCCCGCACTGCCTGCTCACGCTCGTCGTCATCGGCGATGGACTCCAGCTCTTTACGCATACCCAAGCGGACGGCTCCCTCCAGGCCCATCGGACCCAGATGGGCACCCGGCCATGCCACCGTGAGCAGCGGTTGATGGAGGCTGCCCCCACACATCGCTTGTGCCCCAAGGCCGTAACCCCGCCGTAGGATCACCGCGACCAGCGGCACCGTCAGCGCCGCACCGGCGACCAGCAGCCGGGAACCGCGCCGCACCAGCGCTTCGGCTTCTGCCGCCGGGCCCACCATGTAGCCGGGGCAGTCGACCAGCGAAACGACCGGCAGCCCGAACGCATTGCACAGCTGCAGGAACCGGGCGGCCTTGTCGGACGCCGCGGCGGTGATGGCACCGGCCCTGACCATGGTGTTGTTGGCGATGACGCCCACCGGCCTGCCATCGACGCGGGCCAGCGCCGTCACCATCTCCGGGGCGAACTTCTCCCTCAGAACAGTGACCGAATCGGCGTCGGCCAGCGTCTCGATGATGGGTGCAACCGGGTATGCGCGCCGTGCGCGTTCGGGAACCATTGCACGCAAGGCGGTTTGGTCGGCAGCCGGTCCCGGGTCGGCAGACCCGGAGAAGTAGCCCATCAGCTTCTTGGTGGCTACGACCGCCTGCGCCTCGTCTGCCACCACGACATCGACGACGCCGTTGGGCGCCTGCACCGAGATCGGGCCGACGTCGTCGGGAGCAACGTCACCGAGGCCACCGCCGGCGATCATCGCCGGTCCGCCCATGCCGATCGAGCTGTCCTCGGTCGCGACGATCAGATCGGCCGCGCCGGCGATCACCGCATTGCCCGCGAAACACCGGCCCTTGACCACGGCGATACGCGGCACCACCCCGGACAGCCCCGCCCACAGCGCGAAAGCGCGGACCTCCAGGGAGGACACCGTCGGATAGTCGGTGTCACCCGGGCGTCCGCCGCCGCCCTCGGCGAAGAACACCGTCGGCAACTTCAAACGCTCGATGATCTCGAACAGCCGGTCCTTCTTCCGATGGCCCAGGGCGCCTTGAGTTCCGGCCAGCACGGTGTAGTCGTAGGACAGCACCGCGCACGCCGCACCGCCGATCCGTGCCGTCCCGGCCAGCAGCCCGTCGGCCGGTGTGCGTTCGATCAGGTCATCGAGGCTGCGACGCCGCCGTTGAGCCGCGATCGCAAACCGCCCGTACTCGATGAACGAACCCTCGTCGACCAGGTCGGCGATGTTCTCCCGTGCCGTGCGACCCCCGGCCGCGTGCCGGCGGGCGACCGCGTCGGGCCTGCCCACGTCCCGTGTCAACCCCCTCCGGCGCAGCAGTTCGGCCAGATCGTCGCGAAGCGGTTCGTCGGGCATCGGCAGGACTCCTAGTCGACCGGGATCTCGGCGGCGATCCGGTTCAGCACCGCGGGATAGCGATTGGCTTCCAGATGTGCTCCGGGCTTTCCACTGCTGACGACCGCGGCCGACAGGCTGCGCTGCGGGTCGGCCCACACCGCGATGTCGACCAGGCCGGTGTGCCCGAATGCCGCGGGGGTGTTGCGGCCGAACGGCCCGAAGCGCTTGCCGCCCAGCATGTATCCGGTTCCCCAGCGCATCGGCTTGAGGCCGGTCGCCACATCTGGTCGCATCCGCCGACAGGGTCTCGTCGCGGCTTGCAGGGTCTCCGGTTTCATGATCCGGACTCCGTCGAGTTCGCCTCCGCGGCGAAGGATTTCGGCGAATCGCGACAGCTCGTCGGCGTTGGAGACGGTGGTCGACGACGGGATGACGCTGGTGAGGAACAACGGGGTGTTGCTCAGCGGGATGATGCGGTCCAGCGTTCCGCCCACCGCGGCCCGGAACGCCGCGGCGATCGGCGCCGGCAGCGGCTTGCCGGTGACGTGGCTGGGCGCCACAAGTGGGACCTCTTCGGGGGCAACGCCGTAATTGGTCCACCGGAAACCCAGCGGCTCGAGGATCTCGCCGGCCAGGATGTCGCGGATGTTGCGCCCGGTGGCCGCCGAGACGATCTCACGGACCAGCGGGCCCCAGGTCAGGCCGTGATAGATGTGCACCAGGCCGGGCCGGTAGACCGGTTTGAGCAGAGCCAACTGCTCGCGGGTGTACTCGCTGTCGTCCACCCGGGTGACGTCCGGGCGCGGTCCGGTGTGGATCGGGACGCCGGCACTGTGGGTGATCACGTGGCGGATGGTGGTGCGGTCCTTGCCATGGCTGGTGTAGTTGGGCAGGTAGTCGCAGACCCGGTCGTCGAGGGAGAAGTGTCCCTGCTCGACGAGCATGTGCACCACCGTCGTGCTGATCGCCTTGGCTGCCGAGTAGACACAGAACGGGGTTTCGGTGGTGACGGGAATCTTCTCGGCATCCGGGGCATCGGTCGGGCCATTGCCCCAGCCGTGGCCGATCGCCCGGTTCAGCACCGTTTTTCCGTTGCGCCGCAGGCACACCTGGATGGCCGGGTGCATACCGGAGCCGTACCAGTGCCGGACCGATTCCCAGATCCGCTCGACGGCCCTCGGGTCGATCTCGGAGTGGTCCTCCTCGCCGATGTCGGTGACGGAGTCCAGGTCTGCGGGGAGGGTGATCTTGCCGTCTTGGCTCATGCGGTCTTCCTGGTCAGGGTGGCGGAAAGGTGGTGCTGCAGTGGCTGTCCGACCGCGCCCATCTGCAGGTTGTAGGTCAGCTGGTCGCCCTGGATCTGGATGGAACGTGACAGTGCCGCAACATTTTTGGCCGACGCGGTCAGCCCGATGGTGGTCGCGGTGAGCTCCATGTCGATACGTTCGGCGTCGACGCGCAACGTGCCCTCCTGGATCTCGGTGATCCCGGTCGGGTGCGCCAGTACCCACTCGACCCGCCCAGGCGCCGGGACTCGCAGGTATCCGGTCTCGGCGTGCAGCGGCCGGCCGTCGTCGCGGGCCCTGGTGCGTTGACTGTAGGTCAGGAACGGCTTGCCGACGTGACCGAAGGTGACCTCTTCGAGGTACTCGAACGATTCGATCGTCGGGTACTCCCCGGCGCCGGGTCCGGCCCAGGTGCCGAGCAGGGGGGCCAGCGCGGTCAGGTTCGGGTGGAGGTCAGGCACAACGACAGGGTACGGCGATGCCGGCTCAGCCTCCGGTATAGGCCTGGACGGTGCGATCTGCGGCTGCGCGCGCCTGGGCGGGATCCTCGCCGGCGGCCAGATCCGCCTGGTACCAGAGTTCACTGGCCGCCGTCATGAAGCCGCGACCCTCTTCGCCGGCCGACCAGGCCGCACCCTCCTCAGGTGTGATGCGGTCGCCACCGGAGAGGTAGCCGGCAAGCCCGAGAAGTGCGGAGTCCCAACCCACTCCGACCGCACCCGGCCCGAACTGCAGCCAGAACTCGTCGTCGTCGCCGGAGTGCATGATGTGGTCGAGCGTGAAGGTGGCCCGGCCCTCACCGGCGTCGGTGATGGTGACCTCGACCCAGCTGGTGGCGCCCATGGCCTCCCACGTCGTGGTGAAGGAACGGGGCGGATCGCAGGTCAGCACCTCTCCCGAGGCGTTTCCTTCCAGCTGGAAACGACCGCCTACCCGCAGATCGCCGGTGATGGGCAGGAACCAGCGGCCGATCCGCTCGATGCTGGTGCAGGCATCCCACAGATCGGCGGCGTCGGTGTCGTAGGTCTGGCTGACGCTGACGACGCGTGCCTCCCGGGCTTCGAACGTCTTGCGGCCCACACTGCGGCGGACCTCGTTGAGCTGCTGTCGGACGTCGATCACTGGGAAGCCTCCTTGTTCGTGGTTCTTCTTCGTTCCCGCCTACCGCGCGCGATCTCGGTTGCCAGTGCATCCAGGTGCGGCGTCCAATTGCGCCGGAACCGCTCCAGCCAGCGGTCGACCTCGAGCAGCGGCGTGGTGTCGACGCTGTAGAGCCGGCGGGTTCCTTCGGCCCGCACGGTGGCGAAACCGTTGTCCCGCAAGACCTTGAGGTGCTGGGAGACCGCAGGCTGGCTGATCTCGAATTCGGTCCGGATCACCTCGGTGATGGCGCCGGAGGACATTTCACCGGACTGGATGAGCTCGAGTATCCGCCTGCGCACCGGATCGCCGAGGATGTCGAACGCGTGCACGTGATCAGATTAGAAGCGATCACTTATATAAGTCAAGGGTTTTTATTGTGCCCGCCGGTGTGCGCGATCACCATCGCCTGAGCCGTGGGTTCATCGAGCTGCGGCTGACGTGCCCGCTTGGTGGTCGCATACACCGTGAAGCCCGACACCTCCAGGGCGGCGCAGACCGTGGCCACGTCGTGGCGCAGGAACTCCAACGACACGTCCCGACCGAAGGCGTGGTCGTAGACCGCCGTCTCGCCGTCGGTTTGAAAGCCCAGCAGCAACCACCCCGGGGCGGAAAGCAGCCGGCGGAATTCGGCGAACAACTCGGGCAGGTTCTCGGCCGGGGTGTGAATGATCGAATACCACGCGCACACCGCATCGAAGGATCCGGCCGGGTACGGCAGGTCGAACATGTCCGCGGTCTGAAACCGCAGCTCCGGGCAGCGTTTCCTGGCCAGGGACACCATCGCCGAGGACCCGTCGACGCCTGCGGCGCGAAGTCCGCCCGCGGCAAGTTCGGCTGCCGCGTCACCGGGACCGCACCCCACATCGAGCACCGTCTTGCCGCCGTCGTGGGAGACCAACTCGGCGAAGGACCGCAGCATTGCGCGATCCAGCGGGCGGTCATCGAACTGGCCGGCAAAGTCTCGGGCGTACTCGGCCGCGATCAAGTCGTACTGCTCGCATGCCCGGCCAGCCACGGCGCCCACTCTAGGCAGCCGTAAGATTCCGCAGGTGAGCACGCCTGCCAACCATGCCGCCAGGCTGCGCGGCGGGCTGGTGGGTGCGTGCTCGGCACTGACTGCAACGGTCGCGCACGCCGCGGCCGGTGGCATGGTCCCGGCGAGCAGCCCGCTGATCGTGTTGTTGTTGCTGTGCGCGGCGCTCGGTGCCGCCGTCGGTGGGTTGAAGCCGCAGACGCGCTCGGGCCGGGCCGGCCTGCTGATCGCCGGTCTCGGCGCCGGGCAGTTCCTCGGTCACTTCGTACTGGCGATGTCCGGTCATCACCACGCGTCATCGCTTCTCACCGTGCCCATGGCCGGGATGCACGCCGCCGCCGCGGTGGGCCTCGGTGTGCTGATCGGCGTGGCCGAGTATCTGTTCGTGGTCTGCGCGTCGGTGCTGACCTGGCTGCGGGTTTTCGCCACCGCCCAGATCCGCCCCTCGATCCGCGATCCCTGGTGGCCCTCGAACGTCGTTGTCGCGCGGCCCGTTCTGCTGCGCACCGGTCTGGGAATGCGAGCACCGCCGGCGGTGTCCGGCATGGGCTTCTGACGCCCCTTCCTTCTTTCGGCAGCCCGTCGACTGACGGGCCTCACTCCTTTGTTGCGCCCGCGTGCGCATTCCACAGTTCTTTTCCGCGAAGGCATTTCCATGACCATCACCCCCGACGATCAACTGCGCGAGGAATCCCCTCCCTCCACCCCAAGCCGCTCCATCCGCCCCCTGCTGGTGCGCTTGCACTTCTACGCCGGCGTCTTCGTCGGTCCGTTCATCCTCATCGCAGCCGTCACGGGTCTGCTCTACGCCCTGATCCCGCAGATCGACACGTTCGTGTACCGGCACGAGCTGACGGTCGAGCGGGTCGGGTCCGAGCGCATGCCGCTGGCCGACCAGGTGGCCGCGGCCCGCCACGCCCATCCTGAGGGCACGGTGGAAAGCATCCGTCCGCCGGTGGACGCCGACGAGACCACTCAGATCCGGCTCGTGGTGGGCCCGGAGTTCAAGGACATCCCGGCGGACTACTCGCGCACGGTGTTCGTCGACCCCTACACCGGCGAGGTGCGCGGCGCGCTGACCACCTACGGGCAGTGGATGCCGCTGCGGGCCTGGTTCGACGAGCTGCACCGCAACCTGCATCTGGGTGCCGTCGGCCGCAACTACAGCGAGCTGGCGGCCAGCTGGATGTGGGTGATCGCCCTGGCCGGGGTCGGCCTGTGGGTCATGCGGCGCCGGGAGAACCGCACGATGCGCGATCTGGTTCTGCCCGACCGCAGCGCCTCGGGTCGTCGCCGCACGCTGTCCTGGCACGGCGCGGTGGGGGTGTGGACGGTGGCGATCCTGTTGGCTTTGTCGGTTTCGGGCATCACCTGGTCTCGTTATGCGGGGGAGACGGTCAACGGCATCCAGGCGAACCTGAACACCACGGCGCCCACCGTGGATACGTCCCTGTCCGGCACCACCCCGGCAGCGACGGCTGCCCACCACGGCCACCACGGCGGCCGGTCCGAGCTCGGCGGAGCTGACACCGTGTTGCGCGCCGCCGAGCAGGCGGGGTTGCGTGGCCCGATGTGGATGTACCCGCCGACCGAATCCGGTCAGGCGTGGAAAGTGGCCGAGCGTAAACGTGATTGGCCGACCCGTGCCGACGAGATCGCGGTCGAACCTGATTCCGGCAAGGTGACAGACCGGGTGAACTTCGCGCAGTGGCCGTTGCTGGCCAAGCTCACCGACTGGACGATCGATGCTCATATGGGCCTGTTGTTCGGGGTCGCCAACCAGGTCGTGCTGGCACTCACCATGGTCGGGCTGATCACCGTCATCGTGCGTGGTTACCGGATGTGGTGGCAGCGCAGGCCGACCCGGGGTTCGGCATGGGCCGTGGGCCGCCCGCCGCTGCGTGGGGCGCTGGGCCAGTTGCCTCCCTGGGCCAGCGTGGCCGTGTTGATGGTCGCGGGGGCGCTCGGCTGGGCCCTGCCGCTGTTCGGGTTGAGCCTGGTGGCGTTCGTGGTGGTAGACGCGCTCGTGGCGTTCCGGAAACGGGGCCGGCGCCGGAGTTGATCGGCCGGTCTGGAGCCACCGGGCGCAGTTGCCCTGCCCAGAGCGCACGGTGCTGATCTACGCTCGCGGTATGACCGATCACGACAAAGCCGCGGCGCGGCGCGAAATCGCCGACGCTCTGCTCAACGCCCTCAACCGGCGCCACGAAGTGCTCGACGTGATCGTGGAGGCCGACGATCGTGCGGCGGCCGTCGAGGCGGTTGCCCAACTGCTCGGCACCTCGCACGTCGCGGCCGAGGCGGTCGTGGGCCTGTCTTTCGCCCAGATCACCAAGGACTCGCGCCGCGCGATCGCCGCGGAACTCGACGACCTGAACAGCCAGCTCAGCTTCACGGTGTCCGAGCGGCCGGCGGCTTCGGGTGAATCGCTGGAGCTACGGGCATTCAGCGCCGATGCCGACCGCGACATCTTCACCGCCAGGACCACCGACGTCGGTGCCTCCGGTGACGGGTCGGGTGCACCCGCCTCCGACGTCGACGACGAGATCCGTGCCGCTCTGAGCCGGGTGGATGCCGAAGAGGCCGCCTGGTTCGTGGCCTTGGAGGGAGATCAGAAGGTCGGGATGGTGTTCGGCGAGCTGACCCACGGCGAGGTCAACGTCCGGATCTGGATCCACCCGGACTTCCGCAAGCGCGGTTACGGCACCGCTGCCCTGCGCAAATGCCGGTCAGAGATGGCGACCTATTTCCCGGCGGTACCGATGGTGGTGCGGGCGCCGGGCGCGGTACCCGGCGCATAGCTCGATCGGCAATCAGCCGGCGGTGCGCAGGCTGGTGACGATCAGGCGGGCCATGTCTTCGGCCCGCTGCCGGGAATAGTCCTGTCCCTCGGACAGGATCGGATAGACCACGCCGCCGAGTAGGGCGTCGGCGGCGGCCGACGCCAGGCCGGCATCGATGTGTTCGGCCAGCAGTCGGTTGCGCGCAGATTCGACCAGTGGCCGGCTGAACCCTGCCCGCAGCCGCGCTGCGGTGTCCTCGTGCTCGAGTGAGGCCGCCGTCAGGATGCGCAGCATCGCGTTGCCCCGTTTGGTGGTCAGCGCGGCGGCCAGCGTGCCGGCCCAGGAGACCAGGTCCGCGGTGACATCGTCGGTGTGCGGCATGGTGGCCAGGATCTTGTCGGCGTCTTCGAGCAGCACGTCGGCGACCAATGCGGGGCGGCTGGGCCACCAGCGGTAGATGGTCTGCTTGCCGACCCCGGCCCGTGCCGCCACCGCTTCGATACTCAACCCGTCAAACCCTCGCTCCAGCAGCAGTGCGCGGGTGGCCCCGATGATGGCCACGCGCGATCTCTCGCTGCGGCGCCGCGGAGGCGTCGCTGGCTCGGTGGTCGGGGTGGTCGGCATGTCCTGGTCGGTCCTCCGCAGGGATCTTTACACGGAAAGCTACCCGCCGTAGTCTCCCACAAGACGAGACGTAGCGTCTCGTAAACTTGGAGAACGTCGAACGCAAGGGCGCATGAGAACAAAGAAACTGGTCATCGGGGCCAGCGGATTCCTCGGCTCACATGTCGCCCGGCGGCTGGTCGAGCGAGGTGAGGACGTCAGGGTGCTGATCCGCAGCACCAGCTCCACCCGGGGGATCGACGACCTCGACATCGAGCGCGTCTACGGCGACATCTTCGATCCCGAGTCGGTGCGCGAGGCGCTGGACGACTGTGACGTGGTGTACTACTGCGTCGTCGACGCCAGGGCCTGGCTGAGCGACCCCGCACCGCTGTGGCGGACCAATGTCGAAGGGCTGCAAGAAGTTCTGGACGTCGCCGTAGAGGCGGGGTTGAGCAAGTTCGTCTTCACCAGCTCGATCGCCACGATCGGCATCGCCGAATCCGGGCGCGCCACCGAGGATCTGCGGCACAACTGGCTCGACATCGGCGGAGACTACGTGCACACCAGGGTGCTCGCGGAACAGATGGTGCTGCGCTACGCACGCGAGCATGGGCTGCCCGCGGTCGCGATGTGCGTCTCCAACACCTACGGCCCCGGGGACTGGCTGCCGACGCCGCACGGCGGTCTGGTCGCCGCCGCGGTGCGGGGCAAGATGCCGTTCTACGTCAAGGGAGCGGCGGCGGAGACAGTAGGCATCGCTGACGCCGCCGAGGCGCTGATCCTGGCAGGCGAACGGGGCCGGATCGGTGAGCGCTACATCGTGTCCGAGAGCTTTATGACCGCCCAGGAGATCTACCAAACCGCTTGTGCGGCGGTTGATGTCGATCCGCCCCGGCGTGGTGTCCCCATCCGTGTGCTGGCGGCCGCGGGCGCGATCGTCGATCCATTGGTCCGGCTGCGCAAGAAGGAGAACCAGCTCAGTCCCCTGACGGTGCGGTTGATGCACGTGATGTCGCCGATGGACCACAGCAAGGCGGTTCGCGAGCTCGGCTGGCAGCCGCGTCCGACGACGGAGGCGATCGCCGAAGGGGCACGGTTCTTCACGTCCAACTCCTATACGTCGAGGCGGCGCGTATGACCACCCACGTATCGATCGCGCTGACCCCTGAGCAGCAACAATTGGGCGAAGCCGTCGCACACTTCGCGGCCCGGCATGCTCCCGTCGACGGGACCCGGGCGGTGCTCGACGAGCTGGCCTCCGGGCAGTTGCCGCCGTGGTGGCCCGCATTGGTGGACAACGGGTTTCATGCGGTGCACCTGCCTGAGGCCGTTGGCGGGCAGGGCGGCGGGCTCGAGGACATGGCCTGCGTGCTGGAAGCCGCGGGCTCGGCACTGTTGCCGGGGCCGTTGCTCGCCACGGCGATTGCCGGGGCGGCAATGGTCCGCCAGCAGAGCCCGGCTGCCCAGACCCTGCTCAAGGAGATCGCCGAAGGAGCCACCGCCGTCGTGGTGGCCGGCGAGCAGTCCGACTTCCAAGGCCGGGCCGTCGGCGACGGTTGGCTGCTCACCGGCTCGTCGGGCGTGGCCATGGGGCTGGGATCGGCGCAGCGCATCGTGGTGCCGTTCGCCGACGAGACGGGAGACCTGCGCTGGGCCGTCCTCAATCCGGTTGAGGGACAGGTTGAATTGCGCCGCGGCACCGACCTCACCACCGATCTGGGTGTCCTGCGGCTGAGTGATGACGCGGTCCCCGCCACCGCGGTCCTGACCGACATGGACGCCGACCTGGTCACCGATCTGACCGTCGCGTTCACCGCCTCGGTTGCCGCCGGTATCACCCAGTGGTGTGTGGACATCGTCACCGAGCATCTGCGTAGCCGCGAACAGTTCGGCAAGCCGATCGGCACGTTCCAGGCGTTGCAACACAAAGCGGCCATGCTGCTGGTCAACAGTGCGCTTGCGACGGCATCGGCCTGGGATGCGGTGCGGGCCCTCGGTGGATCCACGGACGCCGAGCAGCATCGGCTCGCCGCCTGCTCGGCGGCGGTGATGGCGGTCATGCCGGTACCGGGCCTGGTACTCGAGGCACTCACCATGCTCGGCGCGATCGGATTCACCTGGGAACACAACCTGCACCTGTACTGGCGCCGAGCCACCAGCCTGGCCGCATCGATCGGCCCGATGTCGCGGTGGACCCGCAACCTCGGCGAGCTGTCGGCCACCTCCGCCCGGGACATGACGGTGAACCTCGGTGAGTCCGACGCCGAGTTCCGGGCCCGGGTAGGCACAACGCTGGATCGTGCCCTCACCCTGTCCGACACCGGTTTCAGCCGCCAGGGCGACTATCCGGAGTTCGCCGTCGGCCCACGGCGCGAGCTGATCGCCGATGCGGGCCTGATCGCCCCGCACTGGCCCGCACCGTGGGGATGCGACGCGACGGTGCGCCAGCAGCTCATCGTGGACGAGGAGTTCGCCCTGCGCCCCGGCCTGGTACGGCCGTCGGTGGGTATCGCCGAGTGGATCCTGCCGAGCCTGATGGCGGCCGGATCCGAGGAACTGCAACAACGTTTCGTGCCCACCACGTTGCGCGGCGAGCTGTCGTGGTGCCAGCTGTTCAGCGAGCCGGGAGCAGGCTCGGACCTGGCTTCGCTCAGTACCCGCGCCGTGCGCGTGGACGGCGGCTGGAAGATGAACGGGCACAAGATCTGGACCTCGTTGGCGCACCGGGCCGATTTCGGTGCGTTGCTGGCCCGTACCGACCCTGATGCTCCCAAGCACGGCGGCATCGGCTACTTCATCCTCGACATGCGTTCCCCCGGAGTGGAATTCCGGCAGATCACCCAATCCAGCGGGCGGGCCGAGTTCAACGAGGTGTTCCTGACCGACGTTTTCGTGCCCGACGAGATGCTGCTGGGGGATCCGGTGTCGGGCTGGCAGCTGGCCATCAGCACCATGGCCCACGAACGGGTCGCGATCAGCGGATACGTCAACATCGACCGGATGGGCGCGCTGCGCGAACTCGTCGGGGTGAGCCCTGACCCGGACCCGATGCGCCACGCCATCGGCGAGATCGACGCCTACACCAACGCACTCAAGGCGCTCGGCGTGCGTGAGACGTTGCGCCTGCTCGACGGGCAGGCACCGGGACCGGCGTCGAGCATCGCCAAGGTGGCCACCAACGTGATGTTGCGCCGGGCCGCTGAGCTCACGCTGCGTCTGACCGGACCGCTGGCAATGGAATTCGACAGCCAACCCGCGGTGGCGTCGCCCTATCTGGACTTACCCGCCGAGTTGATCGGCGGCGGCACCACCGAGATCCAGCTCAACATCATTGCCCAGCTGATCCTGGGCCTACCGCGTAAGTGAGGAATGAGGATGAGATCGCGTAGGGGACTCCACGGCGACGCCGCGATCGTCGGCTACGTCGAGCTGCCGCCCGAACGGCTGACGAAGGCCTCACCGGCGCCCTTCACTCTCGAACAGTGGGCACTGCTGGCGGCCGCCGCCCTGGAGGATGCCGGGCTGTCGGCCGAGCAGGTCGACGGCATCGTCACATCGCATCTCGGCGAGTCGGAGATTTTCGTACCGTCGACGGTGGCCGAGTATCTGGGTGTGCGAGCCAATTTCGCCGAGTTGCTCGATCTCGGCGGCGCGAGCGCCGCGGGCATGGTGTGGCGGGCGGCCGCCGCCATCGAGCTCGGCCTGTGTGACGTGGTGTTGTGCGCACTACCTGCGCGCTACATCACGCCGTCCTCCGAGCTGAAACCGAAGGCGTTGACCGATGCGGTGTTCTTCGGCTCGTCCAGCAACCAATTCGGTTCACCGCAGGCCGAATTCGACATTCCTTACGGCAACCTCGGCCAGAACGGGCCCTACGGGCAGGTGGCGCAACGCTATGCCCATGAGTACGGCTACGACGAGCGCGCGATGGCCAAGATCGTGGTGGACCAGCGGTTCAACGCCAACCACACCGACGGTGCCATCTGGAAAGACACCCCGCTCAGTGTCGAGGACGTCCTGGCCAGTCCGGTGATCGCCGATCCGTTGCACATGCTGGAGATCGTGATGCCGTGTGTCGGTGGCGCCGCGGTCGTGGTGGCCAGCGCCGACATCGCGGCCCGGGCCCGCAACCGGCCGGTGTGGATCAAGGGTTTTGGCGAGCACGTACCGTTCAAGACACCCACCTACGCCGAGGACCTGCTGGACACGCCGATCCGCAAGGCGGCCGACACCGCGTTCGGGATGGCCGGGCTGACCCGCCGCGACATGGACATGGTGTCGATCTACGACTGCTACACGATCACGGTGCTGCTCAGCCTGGAAGACGCCGGATTCTGCGAGAAGGGCAAGGGTATGTCCTTCGTGTCCGACCACGATCTGACCGTCCGCGGCGATTTCCCGTTGAACACCGCCGGCGGCCAACTCGGTTTCGGGCAGGCAGGATTGGCCGGCGGCATGCACCACGTTTGCGATGCCACCCGCCAAATCATGGCCCGCGCCGGTGCGGCCCAGGTTCCCGACTGCAACCGCGCATTCGTCTCCGGCAACGGCGGCATCCTGTCCGAGCAAACCACCCTGATTCTGGAAGGCGAGTGAACCGATGACCGGATTCGCCCGGCCCATGCCGGTGAAAACTCCCACCAGTACGCCGTTCTGGGATGCGCTGGCCGAGCACCGCATCGTCATCCAGTACTCACCGTCGACGCAGGCCTACGTGTTCTATCCCCGCGTCCTGGCGCCCCGCACGCTCGCCGACGACCTCGAGTGGCGGGAGATCTCGGGGATGGGCACGCTGTACTCGTTCACCGTGGCTCGCCGCCCCGTAGGCCCGCACTTCGCCGACGCGGTGCCGCAAATTCTGGGCATCGTGGAGTGGGATGAAGGTCCGCGGTTCTCGACCGAGATCATCGACGTCGCACCGGAGGAACTCAGTGTCGGAATGCGGCTCAAGCCGGTTTTCTGCGACTACCCGGAGGCCTTTGCCGGCGCAGGTGTGACGATGCTGCGCTACACGCGGGCTTGATCACATCACTTGGCAGGAGGCTCACAGGAGAGGAGTATGGAGTCATGCTAACCATACGAAAACTCATGGGGTCAGTGTTCGTAGCGGGAGCCGCGGTGGCGATTGCAGCAGTACCGACCGCCGCGATCATGAATGATGCACCCGCCACGACGATCAGTGCTCAACCCAGTGGTAGCGGCGACGCCGGCGGCGGTGGTGGCTGCGACAGCGGCCCCGGCTGGAACGGCTGTGGCGGCTGGAATCCCGCCCAGGGTGGCTGGGGTCACGGCTGCATCAACGGCATCTGCGGCGGCTGGGATGGCCAGCGCGGCTGGGGCAACTGACCAACCCCGCTGACGACGGCACCAGCTCAGAGAGCCCGACGACATTCGTACCCGATCGCATCACCGTGCGGTCGGGTCGGATGATCGCGGCTTTGGCTCGTCCGGTGCGTAACCACCGGCACAGCTCGCTGTCGGGCTCGACCACGAGCACCGTTGTGCCTCGTTCGGTCAATTCGCCGTGGACAGCGGGAGGCAGCGGTGTGGTGGCCACGAAGGTGAAGCCTTCCGACTGAACTGTATTGGGGCACAACGTGCCTGCGAGTGAGCGGCGACCGAGCGATCGGTGTACGAGCGCTGAGCTCCGCAATGCCGGGGTGACCCCGTCGAACAGGCGCAGACGCAGCGCGGGGATGCGGCCCAGTCGGGGTAACAGTGCGCGGCGCACGGTGTCACCGAACCCGCCCCCGGCCGTCATGGCCCATCCCATTGCCAACGCGACCCGGATCAGGGCGCGGGCATGGGGCTTTCGTTCCTGCGGGTAACTGTCCAGGATGTGCTCCGGCAGATCGCCGGCGATCACGGCCGCCAGCTTCCAGCAGAGATTCACCGCATCCCGCACCCCTGCACCCATCCCCTGGCCGATGAACGGCGGGGTGAGATGTGCGGCGTCTCCGAGCAGGAACACATTGCCGACGCGCCAGCGCTCAGCGATCGCTGCCCGGAACGTGTACTCGGCCACCCGTACCAACTCGAGGTCGGCGCAGGTACCGACCCACGGTGCGATCAACGGCCGAAGCGTCTCAAGCGTCGAGTAGTCCGCAACCGATTCGTTCGGCAAGAGCCTGAATTCCCAGCGGTAGCGGTCATTTCCGATTCGCATGTAGGTCGCGGCACGGGCCGGGTTGCACACCTGGTGCACCCCGTCCCACTGCTTGAGGTCGACAGTGCTCCGTACGTCGGCCACCAACCAGCGCTGTTCGAAGTGCATGTCGGTCATCGCGACCCCGAGCCTTCGACGGATCGTGCTGTTGGCGCCGTCGCAGCCGAGGAGGTAGTCGGCCTCGACGTGTTCGGTGGCGCCGGTGGTGCGGTCGACGAACGCAACCTGAAGGCGGCCCTGGCCGAGCCTGGTGAAACCGGTGACCTCGACGTTGGTCCGTAGCCGAAGCTGGGGATACCGCGCCAGATTCGCGCGCAGCAGTTCCTCGAGCTGGGGCTGGTCGAACATGTTGGCCTGAGGGAAGCCATGCCTGCCCGCGGGCTCGCGAGTGAACCGGGCCAGCACCTTCAGGTCGGCGTCGAGCAGCTGTAACCCGGCCGCGGGCCGGGAGATCGCCGCGAACTGCTCGGCGAGACCGAGATCGGCCAGGATGCGGTAGATCTCATCGTCGAGGTGTACGGCACGTGGTTGGCGGTAGACCTCGGGCCAGCGGTCGAGCACCAGACAGTCGACGTGGTAGCGGGCAAACAGTGTCGCGGCGACGATCCCGGTGGGTCCGGCCCCGACGATGACAACCGAGGTCACTCGAACCGCACAGTGTTGCGTTGGCGGCCGAGGTCGATCGCGCCGTCATCGGTGGCGACCGAGGCCTCGACGACATCGCGGTGGTGCAGGTAGCGCGGGTTGCCGGCTTGGCGTTTGAAGAAGGCCTTCCACTTCACCGCCGGCGGCAGGAGCGCGCCGATCATCTCGATCGGCTTGGGAGGTGCGCTGAGTGCCGTGCCGGCCGGGGTGCCGGTGAGGATGAGATCACCGGCGGCCAGGTCCTGGAACCGGGCCAGAGACTGCAACGCCTGCGCGGGCCGGTACAGCATGTCGCCGTCGACCAGCATGTCCTGCCGGAGTTCGCCGTTGACCCGCAGCCGCAGCCTGAGCTCGCCGAACCGGCCGAGCTCGTCGCTGTCGAGCAGGACGAGCGCGGGCCCGGCCGGGGTGAAGCTCGGGTAGGACTTGGCCTCGTAGAACTGGGTCTGCGGCAACTGGACGTCGCGGGCTGACACGTCGTTGGTGACCACCAGCCCTGCGATGTAGTCTGCGAGTCGGTCGGTGGAAATCGCTGTGCCGGCTGGGATCTCACGCCCGATCACCAGTCCGATCTCGACCTCGTAGTCCAGCAGGCGCACGTGGGCCGGCTTGATGATGTCGTCGTGCGGGCCGGTGATCGAGGCCGATGACTTGCGGAAGAACGTCAGTGGGACGTTGTCAGGGTTCATCCCGGAGTCCCGGACATGTGAGGCGTAATTGGTCATCTGGGCGACGACCCGACAAGGTCTGGTGATCGGCGACACCAGTTCCAACGAGTCCACCGCTACGGTCTCGGTACTGGATGCCGCTGCTCGCACCGCGTCGCGGTCGGCGAGTAGCTCCGCGGTGGTGCGGGCCGTCGTGGTGATCCTGACCGCGCCGGAAGATGTTTGCAGCCACCAGGATTCGGCGGTGCGAAGGACAGAAAGCGTCATGACTGGGCAACTTTCATCAGGCCGAGCAGGCGGTTGAGGTCGAACTCGTTGTCGGAACGCAGGGCGCTGAACATCGAACGCGCCTCGCCGGGGATCGATCTGGGGTCGATGCCCAGGAAGTCGCGGGTTACCGGAGGGCCCCACTGGGACAGCCCGGACGCGGTGAAAGGGGCCCATTCGGGCGCGGCAGTGCAGTCGAACATGTCACCGTCGGTGAAGTGTTCGACGAGGAATCCGTCCGGATCGCGCCAGTAGTCGAACAACTGGCTGCCCTGGATGTGGCGGCCGATACCCCATGACCGCTGATAGCCGCGGTCGCGAAGATGCTGGCCGCCTGCGGCCAGCGCGTCGAGGTCGCACACCTGAAAGGCTGAGTGCACGTACCGGTTTGCGGGTCCGAGCGCGAGCGCGAGGGTGTGATGGTCGGTCGGTGTCATGCCACGGTCACAACGGAGGAAGCTCATCGTGGGTCCGCGTTCCCGTTGTCCGGGAAAGAACAGGAAATCGCTGACGATCAGGCCGAGGTGTTGCAGGTACCAGTCGAGAGTTTCTCGGTATCGGGTGGTCTGCAGAACCAGATGCCCGAGGCGCTGCACTTTGGCGGGGACCCGAGGCGGGCGCTGGGTGGCATTGATGCGGGGAGCGTTGTGACCGAAGTTCAGCGGCAGCGGCTCCTGGTGGCTCAACCGTCCGAGTCGGTGGGTCCCGGCCACCACACGCACCGGTAGCCCGGTGGGATCAGCCAGGTCGACCGCGACGCCGCCCAGCGAGTCGGGCAGAGCCCGGATCGGGGCGCCTGTGTGTTGTGCCAGCCTGTGCACATCACGCGCGTCGGCTGCGGTGAACGCCACAGCGGTGAAACGTGAGCTTTCACCCGGCCGGACAAATACGCATGGCGAACCGGGGTCGGTCCCGCGCAGTCGTAGCTCGGTGGGTGTGTGTGCGGCGACCTCGAACCCGAATGCTCGAGCGAAAGCCTCCGCCTTGACCAGGTCGGGCTTCTCGAATTCCAGCCAGGCGAGATCGTGGATTTTGATCACCGGGTTGGGTGCCCGACCAGGGTGTTCCTGCATCGCGTCTCCTTCGATTGACGAAATCGTCACATGCGAAGGAATCATCAGTCAAGGTAATCTGACGAAATCATCAGAACTGAATCCGGCCTGTTAACCTGAGTGGCTGTGAGCGGCCACGAGCAACCGAGCCGGCTCGAGCGGCGCAAGCAGCGCACCCGGGCGGCGCTGATCGGCGCAGCCCAGTCATTCATCGCGGCCGGCAAGCTGAACGCACCGGTCTTGGAGATCACTCAGGCCGCCGATGTCGGAATGGGCTCGTTCTACAACCATTTCGACAGCAAGGAGCAGTTGTTCGACGCGGCGGTCGCCGAGGCGCTCGATGCCCACGGCGCTCTGATGGACCGGCTCACCGGGGATCTCGACGACCCGGCTGAAGTGTTCGCCGGCAGTTTCCGGCTGACTGGACGGCTGTTCCGGCGACGTCCCCAGGAAAGCCAGATCATTCTCGCCAACGGGCTGCAGTTACTGGCATCGGATCGTGGCCTGGCGCCCAGGGCTCGGCGCGACATCGAGGCCGGTGCCCATGCGGGGAGGTTCCTGGTCGACGACCCCGACCTGGCCCTGGCTGTTGCCGCAGGCGCGCTGCTGGGTCTGGGCCGGCTGCTACGCGACCAACCCGACCGAGACGACGCGGCCGCCGCCGACAAGGTCACCGAGGATGTGCTGCGCATGCTGGGCATGGATGCCGCCGAGGCAGCGGAGATCTGTCGCAGGCCGCTACCCGAGCTCGATGCGTCGCTACTGTCACCGATGTGAGCACTCAAGCCAACCTCAGGTGGACCCCGGACCGGCTCGGCGATCTGACCGGAAAACGCATCATCGTCACCGGGGCGACCAACGGAGTCGGTCTCGGCACCGCCCGCGCGTTGACGCGGGCCGGAGCGCACGTAATCCTGGCGGTGCGTAACACCGCGCTGGGGGCACAGCGCGCGGCGGAGATCGGCGGATCCACCGAGGTGATCGAACTCGACCTCGCCGATCTGTCATCCGTGCACGCGTTCGCAGGGCGCCTCGATGGCGACGTCGACATCCTGATCAACAACGCCGGAGCGCTCAGCCAACACCGGGCCGACACGGTTGACGGGTTCGAGATGACCATGGGCACAAACCTCCTCGGCCCGTTCGCGTTGACGAATCTGTTGTACGGCCGGGTCCGGCAACAGATCGTCAACGTCGGCTCCGAGGCGCACAAGTCAGCGACGCTGCGGCTCGACGACATGCACCTACGCCACCACAAGTGGACGGTGATGGGCGCCTACGGGCGGTCGAAGCTGGCGGTCATGTTGTGGGGCCTGGACCTCGACCGCCGTTTGCGCGCCGCCAAATCGCCTGTGGTCACCCAACTCACCCATCCGGGCTGGGTGGCTTCCAACCTGCCGAATGTCTCCGACAAACCGTTGATGTCAGCGGTCCAACGCGGCGTCAAGGTGGTGGCCGACGTGTTCGCCAACGACATCGATGCCGGAGCCGCGCCCACGCTGTACTGCCTGAGCGAGCCGATTCCGCCCGGCAGCTATGTCGGTGTAGAGGGCAGATTCGGGCTGCGGGGCGGCCCCGTGCTGATCGGACGATCGGCCGTGGCATGCGACTACCAGAGTGCGGCCCGGGTGGTCGAATTCGCCGAACGCGAGACCGGCACCGCCCTCCCGGTTTGATTAGCCGGCGGCGTGGGCCGCGGTCAGTGCCTGGACTGCAGGGCCGAACATGCCCTGCTTGATCGCGCCCAAGGTGCCGGAGTCCTTGCCGCCCAGCGGGCGCAGCAGGTCGATGGCCACCGTGGTCACCGAGCCCTCGGGTGCGGTGGCCTCGACCAGTCCGCACGTCTGGGCGTCGCGGCCGCCGAACCGGCGGCCGGTGGTCATCGACGCGACCGCTGCCTGCGGGGTCAGCTTGGCCTGGATCAGCGCGGCCATTCCCGGGGTGAACGGGATCCGGATGTCCACCTCGGGGAAACAGAAGAAGCCGCGGTCGTCACGCATGACCCGGAAGTCGTGGGCGATTGCCAGCATGGCGCCGGCACCGAAGGCATGCCCCACCACCGCCGCGGCCGTCGGGATCGGCAACGTCAGCATCCGGGCCAACAGGCCCTGCACCCGTCCCACATACCAGTCACCCTGATCGCTGTGGGCGCCAAGCCAATCGAGGTCGAGCCCGTTGGAGTAGAACTTGCCCTCGGCCGTGGTCACCAGGCCATGGGCGCCTCGGGCCAGAATGGTGTCGAGTTGTGCGTCGACCTCGTCGAGGAAGTCGGGTGAGAACCGGTTCTCGTCGTCGCCGAGGTCGAGGATGGCGATGTCGCCGTCGTAATCAAGGTTTGTGGCCATGAGGTTCCATTGTTCGTGGGTCAGGGGCAGGCCCCACCGCCAGCACGGCGGACACCGCCGCGTTGAGGTGATCGCGGGCGGTGGGATCGTCAATACGGTTGCGCTGCAGCAGGACGGCCGTCGGCAGGTCCACGATGCACGTCGTCACGGTGTCCACGGCGGCCCGGTCGCGCCGGCCCCACGTGGCGACCGCGAGTTGGATCATCAAGTCCACCAACTGTTCTTGCAGCTCGCGTGCTTGGGCGGCCAGATCCTCCGGCAGTTCGGGGCCGAGCACTTGCTCGTGCCGAACCTGTAGAAGTAGCCGCGCCGAGGCCGGGTGACGCTCGGCGAAGATCACCGGGGCGTACGCGGCCGCCGCGATCGCGTCGCTGCCCTGGTGGGCGGCCTCGACCAACTCGCGCTGCATGGCCAGAAACCGCCGCCCGGCCCGGAGCCAGACCTGGCCGAGCAGTCCGGCCCTCGAACCGAACGAGTGATACAGCGCGCCGTTGGAAACCCCGACGGCGTCGCTGACGGCGCGGATGGTCACCGATGCCGGTCCGGAGTGCACGGCCAGGGATTCCGTGGCATCGAGGACCGCATCCGGATCGTGGACGCGAGGGCGGGGCACCGCGACACCATAACAGAGCGCTTGCTCTGTTATCGGGGGAGCGGTTGACGTTCACTAAGGCGACCCTTAGTTTGTGGGGGTAACTTTCCTGTGGAGGTAGTCGTGGCCGGAACCGATGCGCCCGCGCGCGTGGGTGGACGTCCGCCGCTGATCGCGGTGTCCGACATCGTTGCCGCGGGGCGTGAGCTGGGCATGCGCAATCTGAGCGTCAACGCGGTGGCCGCCCGGCTTTCAGTGTCTGCGACTGCGCTGTACCGCCACATCAGCGGCCGTTGGGAGCTGGAACGGCTGGTCGGTGAGAGTCTGCTCGCCGAACTCGAGTTCACCGACGACCCCGCCGGATCGGTCGAAGACCATCTCCTGGCCTTCGGGGTCAGCCTGCACCGATTCGCGCTCGGACATCCCGGTCTCGCCACCTATATGCAGGTGCTGTTCCCCCGCGGGGAAGCCGGTGCCCGGCTGCTGGCCGACGAGATCGCCGCGCTGGGCCGGCGCGGGTACACCGCCGAGGGCGCCGCCTTGCTGAGCAGTTCGGTGGCCGTGCTGGCCATCGGGCTGGCCGCCCAGCACGAGCTCAAGGCCGAGGCCAGCGGCGGCGACGACGGATTCGTCCTGGAACGAGACGCCGCCGCGCAACGGCTGGCCGGCGACGCCGCGCTGGGCGCGGTGCACAACGCGGGCATGCAACTGAGCGGTCCGCAGTATCTGGAACTTTTGCTGAACGCGCTGATCCGGGGACTGCTGACGTCCGTGGCGCCCGGTAGGCCGATTACCGACATCGTGGCGGATCTGACCGCCAGGGGAGAGGACCGCTGATGGCACGCGGATTTCAGGGAGTGATGATGCGCGGCTTCGGCGCGCGCGATCATCAGGCGACCGTGGTCGAGACGACCTACCTGACACCGAACATGTTGCGTCTGCGGCTGGTGTCGCCGACGGTGTTCGAGGACGCGATAGCCGAGCCGACGTCGTACCTGCGATTCTGGGTTCCGGACCCCGACGGCTCGAAGACCGAATACCAGCGCGGCTACACGATGTCCGAAATGGATCCGGCGACCGGGCATTTCGCGGTCGACGTGGTGCTGCACGAACCATCCGGCCCGGCGTCGAAGTGGGCCAGGACCGCCAAGCCGGGCGACACCATCCCGGTGATGGCCCTCGGCTCGACCGGATTCACCGTGCCGGAGGACCTGCCCGCCGGCTACCTGTTGATCGGTGATGCGGCAGCCATCCCGGCCATCAACGGCATCATCGGCGCCCTGCCGCACGACGTCCCGATCGAGGCTTATCTCGAGCAACACGACGAGCACGATCTGCTCATCCCGATCGCCGAACATCCACGGCTGCAGGTGCACTGGGTCGAACGCCACGACACGACATCGCTGGCGACCGCGATCGAGGCCAGGGACTGGTCGGACTGGTACTGCTGGGTGACGCCGGAGGCCGGCTCACTCAAGCACCTGCGCACGCGGTTGAAGGACGAGTTCGGCTTTCCCAAATCCGAACTGCACGCCCAGGCCTACTGGACCGAAGGTCGGGCGATGGGCACCGATCGCACCGAAGAGAAGGCCGCCAAGACCGAGACCAAGCCCGATGCCAAGGCCGAGACTGCGAAATCCGGTGTCGTCGAACCTGTTGCCGCCCCGGCCGCGGCCCCGGCGCGAGGTACCTGGCGCGCACAGGGCGCGGGGCGACTGCTGGCGCCGCTGAAGACGCCGCTGATCGTGTCGGGTGTCCTGCAGGCGATCATCACACTGATCCAGCTCGCACCGTTCGTGCTCTTGGTCGAACTGGCTCGAGTGCTGTTGACCGGTGCCGAAGAGTCCCGGCTGTGGACCCTGGGCCTGACCGCGGTCTGGCTGCTGGGCCTGGGCGCGCTGCTGGGCGCGGGGCTCACACTCTGGCTGCACCGCCTCGACGCGAAGTTCGCCCGCGAGCTGCGGACCCGGCTGCTGACCAAGATGTCGCGGCTGCCGCTGGGCTGGTTCACCGCACGGGGTTCCGGTTCGATCAAGCAACTGGTGCAGGACGACACCTTGTCACTGCACTACCTGGTGACCCACGCGATCCCTGATGCGGTTGCGGCCGTGGTCGCACCGGTGGCCGTGCTCGTCTACCTGTTCACCGTCGACTGGCGGCTGGCTCTCGTGCTGTTCATCCCGGTGCTCACCTACCTGGTGCTGATGTCGGTGATGACCATCCAGTCCGGAGCCAAGATCGGGCAGGCCCAACGTTGGGCCGACCGGATGAGCGGGGAAGCCGGCGCCTACCTCGAAGGCCAGCCTGTCGTTCGGGTGTTCGGCGGCGCGGCGTCGTCGAGTTTCCGCCGCCGCCTCGACGAGTACATCGGGTTCCTGGTCGGCTGGCAGCGTCCCTTCACCGGCAAGAAGTCGTTGATGGACCTGGTCACCCGGCCGGGCACGTTCCTGTGGTTGATCGCGGCCGTCGGTACTCCGATGATCATCGGTGGCTCGATGGACCCCGTCGACCTGTTGCCCTTCCTGTTGCTGGGCACCACGTTCGGGGTCCGACTGCTGGGCGTGGGCTACGGGCTGGGCGGAATCCGCGGCGGCATGCTGGCCGCGCGCCGGATCCAGAACGCGCTCGACGAGGCGGACCTTTCGCTGCATGAGCACCCGGGGCAGCCGGGCGCCTCGGCCGCTGTGGTGTTCGACGGGGTGACCTTCGGGTACCGGCCGAGCGTTCCGGTGATCCAGGACGTCTCGCTGACCTTGCGCCCGGGCACCGTGACCGCGCTGGTCGGTCCGTCCGGGTCGGGCAAGTCCACGCTTGCCGCGCTGCTGGCCCGCTTCCACGATGTCGACTCGGGGTCGATCCGGTTGGACGGCACAGATATTCGATCGTTGTCGGCCGACGAGCTGTATCGCCGTGTCGGATTCGTGCTGCAGGACACCCAGCTCGTGGCCGGGACCGTCGCCGAGAACATCGCGCTTGCCGACCCGGAGGCGGATCAGGCACGGATCGAGCAGGCCGCGCGCGACGCCCAGATCCATGAACGGATACTGCGGCTGCCCCAGGGCTATCAGACGGTGCTCGGTGCGTCGTCGGCGCTGTCCGGAGGCGAGCGGCAACGGCTCACCATCGCCAGGGCCATCCTGGCCGACACTCCGGTGCTGATCCTGGACGAGGCCACGGCCTTCGCCGACCCGGAATCGGAATACCTTGTGCAACAGGCCCTCAACCGGCTGACCAAGGATCGCACCGTGCTGGTGATCGCGCACCGGCTGCATACGATCACCCACGCCGACCAGATCGTGGTCCTCGACGGCGGACAGATCGCCGAGACCGGTACCCATGAAGAACTGCTGGCCGAGGGCGGGCGCTACCACCAGCTCTGGCAGACCGGACAGACACTGCATCCCGGCGCCGCCGTCACCGCAGGAGAGGCACGATGATCCGCACCCTGATTGCCCTCATCCCGGCGGACCGCCGCGGGAAGGTCGGCATCTACGCCGCGCTCACGCTGGCCTCGGTGGTGATCCGCGCGGCAGGCGCGGTGCTGTTGATCCCCCTGGTGGCAGCCCTGTTCAGCGACGTGCCGCGCGACGCTCTGCCCTGGCTGGGATGGCTCACCGCCGCGACCGTCATCGGATGGATCGTCGACACCGCGACCTCCCGGCTCGGATTCGACCTCGGCTTCGCCCTGCTGGACCACACCCAGCACGACGTGGCCGACCGGCTGCCCGGCATCCGGATGGACTGGCTGGGTGCCGACGGCGGCGCGAACACCGCCAATGCCCGCCAGGCGATCGCTGCCACCGGACCGGAACTGGTCGGCATGGTGGTCAACCTGCTGACGCCGTTGATCGGTGCGATTCTGCTGCCTGCGGCCATTGCCGTTGCGCTGCTGTTCATCTCGGTCCCACTCGGGCTGGCCGCGCTGGCCGGCGTGGTGGTCCTGCTGGGCGCGTTCTGGGCCTCGGGCAGGCTCAGCCGTAAGGCCGACACCGTGGCAGACGAGACGAACCGGGCGTTCACCGAACGCATCATCGAGTTCGCCCGCACCCAGCAGGCGCTGCGCGCGGCCCGGCGGGTCGAGCCGGCCCGCAGCATGGTGGGCGACGCCCTGGCCGCGCAGCACGGTGCCAGCATGCGGCTGCTGCTGATGCAGGTGCCGGGCCAACTGTTGTTCAGCCTGGCCAGCCAACTGGCACTGGTGATCCTGGCCGGAGTGGCCACCTTCCTGACGGTTCGCGGCACCCTCGGTGTGCCCGAAGCGATCGCGATGATCGTCGTCGCCGCGCGCTACCTTGAGCCGTTCACCTCCTTGTCGGAGCTTGCCCCGGCAATCGAATCCACCCGGGCCTCGCTCGGCCGGATCCGTGCCGTACTCGACGCTCCCGTGATGGCCACTGGCACCGCCACATTGCCGGCGCACACCGCGCCCCGGATCGAATTCGACTGTGTGACATTCGGCTACGGAGCGACTCCGGTGCTGGAAGACGTCAGCTTCGTCCTGGAGCCCGGCGGCACCACCGCGATCGTCGGCCCGTCGGGATCGGGAAAGAGCACCATCCTGTCGCTCATCGCGGGGCTGCACCAGCCGACTGCGGGGCGCGTGCTGATCGACGGTGTCGACACCGCCCAAATGGACGCCGAAACCCGTAGGGCGGCAACGAGTGTGGTGTTCCAGCACCCCTACCTGTTCGACGGGACGATCCGGGAGAACATCCTGGTCGGCGATCCGGATGCCAGTGCCGAGCAACTCGCCGACGCGGCGCGGCTGGCTCGGGTGGACGAGCTGACCGGGCGGCTGCCCGACGGTGACGGCGCCAAGGTCGGCGAAGCCGGCACCGCGTTGTCCGGCGGTGAGCGGCAGCGGGTCAGCATCGCCCGGGCACTGGTCAAGCCGGCGCCGGTGTTGCTGGTCGATGAGGCGACCAGCGCCCTGGACACGGAGAACGAGGCGGCGGTGGTCGATGCCCTCACCGCCGATGAGCGTGCGCGGACGCGGGTGATCGTCGCGCACCGGCTGGCCAGCATCCGGCACGCCGACCGGGTGCTGTTCCTCGACGGCGGACGGATCGTCGAGGACGGCAGCATCGAGGAGCTGCTGTCCGCGCGGGGACGGTTCGACGAGTTCTGGAACCAGCAGCGCGAGGCCGCGGACTGGCAGATCACCCACTAGGGCGTCACCAGCCGATCGGCTACTTGTACCCAACCTACTGTAACTATTACAGTTAGGCGTCCCGGAATGATGTCGGGGCGGGTTGCGTATCCGGTGGGAGGTCACCATGTCGACGTCGCGGGCGGGGGCAGGTGCTGCGATGAAGGGCGAAAAGGGCTGCGGTGCTTTGACATACCGGATGCACGTGGTGGCCCGGGATGCGGCGGAGCTGGCTCTCAACGCGGGGGGACTCATCGTCGACCGGATGATGAGTGGCTGGCGGGTCACGGTCTCGCTTTCCGACGGGGGTGACGTCCGCCCGGTGCAGATCCTCGGTGCCGAGTTGGTCGATGCGCTACAGACGCCGGAGCATCACGAGGAGGAGCAGTGTGTGCTGGTCATGGGTGCCGACACCTACTCCGGGGCGGTCTCCGGTGACGGCCGACCAATCCCCGCGATGTGTACCGAGCTCCTGGTCTGGGGTGAATCGCCGGATCCGAGCCACCTGTTCGGGCACAGCCTCAGTGCGGCCGCACGAGCATTCAAGTCACTGGCCGTCACCGCCGCGAGCATCCCTGCCGACGAGGTGTCCGCCGCAGAGGCTTTCACCTCGATGAACGCAAAGGGCAGTGGCGTACCTCTTCGTGCCTGAGGCTATTGCGCCTGCGCACAGGCGGTCAGGAAGTCCTTGCCGTCGCGGGCGGAGACCTCAGTGGGGTCGAGCCAGCCGAATCCTTGGAACCAGTACGTGTCCTCGGGGTGCTGGGTGGATTCGGTGCGGGCAGGGCTCAGGTCGGTGGGCGTGGTCCAAGGGTCGGTGTTGGTCTGCTGAAACACGCGCAGGAGGACCGTGGCGGCGGAACTCCAGTCGAATCCGCCGGGCAGCGGCCTGGTGACGTTGAAGTCGGACAGCGGGCTCCCGATGGTGAGCTGATCGAGTCGCACGCTGTAGGGGTGGGATGAACTGAGGACGAGGTCGGCTTGTTCGGGTTGGAACGTGACGATCACGTGCTCGACGGCGTCGCAGTGTGATCCGGGCCAGATCCGTAGGCTCCCATCGGCAACGCGAACGCCGAAAACCCTTGGGAGATCATGGTTCTTGGCTGGGTCGGGGCTGCAGACCGAGATGAAGGTCCGGCCGGCCTGCTCGGCCACCTCGGCTGGGTTCAGCCACCCGATGCCCTGAAACCAATACGTGTCATTCGGATGCTCGCCGGAGTGCTCCTCGGCCTCGGCAAGTTCGCTGTCCGCTCCCCAGGTGATCGGAGCTCCGCGGGTGAACAGAGACACCGTCTCGGCTGTGCGCCAGTCGAAACCGTCAGGTAACGCCGAGCGGACCTCGAATCCGGAATAGGGTCCGCCGATGGTCAGATGCTCGACCTCGACCCCTGGGACCGGAGCGGCTCCCGGTTGTGCGGCCGGACCCGGAGCGGCCAGCTTCAGCTCGGCCCGATCGGTCTGTTCCTGATCGAAGGTCACATCCACTTCGGTGGTCCCGGGGCAGGGCAGGCCCGTCCAGATGCGCAGGTTGCCGTCGGTGACGCGAATGCCAAAGGCGACGGGTACGGAGGCGGCAATCGGGTTCTTGCCGAGCG
The DNA here is from genome assembly GCF_001942625.1 of Mycobacterium syngnathidarum. Taxonomy (GTDB): domain Bacteria; phylum Actinomycetota; class Actinomycetes; order Mycobacteriales; family Mycobacteriaceae; genus Mycobacterium; species Mycobacterium syngnathidarum. The sequence continues at coordinate 76,924 of NZ_MLCL01000093.1, read as the reverse complement.
GATTACAGCCGCATATCGCGAGAAGCAGCGTCAGTGCGATCAGCATCGAACCAAGAACACGAGTCATCACTGAGACCGCCCGTCGAAGGGTTGGACGTGCACAACGTCAGGAATGTCTTGCCGTTCTCGGCCAACCCGGCGGATCATTCGTGATAACCGCCGTCCGACGCACCGGCGTTGGTCTCGAACGGGTTGCGGCTGCCGGTGACCTGCTCCTCCAGCATCTTCTGGCCGTACTGCTCCACAAAATTCTTGAAGCCGAGTTGAGCCCACTGTTGGGAGTGGCGCTCCTCGTGGTGCAGCAGCCGATCAAGGTCCAGGGCTCCGGGGCGGGCCGGCCCGCCGTTGTCGTTTTCGTAGTAGGCGTGGCCGTTGCGAATGATGTCGCGTAATTGTTGAGCGGGATCGGATGGATTGTCGATGTTCATCAGGAAGACGTCGCCGTAGGTCGAACCGCCCTGTTGGCTCATCGGATCTTCGATCAAATTGCCGCCCAGTCCCATCAGCATCCCGTTCGGTGTGGTCGTGAGGCGGCCGGTGAAGTGCTCGGCGGCCGCATAACTCCATCCGTTCGCATTCTGCCGCTCGATGATGCGCTGCACCTCGGCCGCGGTATACGGAGTTTCGGAGAAGTCGTTGCCGGCGCTGCCTTCTGCGTCCTCGTATCCGGTGTCGGCATTGAGGATGTAGGTCATCAGCGCAGCCTTGCGGGCATCCTCGCTGCCGGTGCCCTTCGGCAGCAGGAAATAGGACTTGCCGTTGTTGTCGGTGACGCGCTCCGCGCCCTTGAGTACATCGAAACTCTGGGGTGTGATGTGCTGGTTGCGGGCGATGTCGACAATCACCTCGGGCGGAACGTCATTGCGTGCAGCGTTGGCCAACCACTCCCGGTAGAGCCCATCTGACCGGCCGTCGAGCAATCCGGCTTCGTGAAGGGCGTCCTCGTATTCGTTGACCGGGTCGTACCCGGGTTCGCCCGGATCGTCACCGACTTTCTTCTCTTCCTCTTCGGGTGGGTCGAACTCGATGCGTTCAGCGGCCGCGCTGTCGCCGTGTTCGTAGAGGAAAGCCCCAGAATCCAACTTTCCGGCGAAGGTCGATGCGGCGGTCCCGAGAACCTGCGCACGCCGCATGAAGGCGTCACCGACTTCGCGGCAGGCGGAGCCGGTGTCCAGCCCACCGACGGGACCGGCCGCGGCCGACAGCATCGGCCCGCCACCGTCGTTGTAGAAACCGCTCGCCAGGTTTTCCAGGCCGGTCGAGGTCGCCCGCATCGTCGCGACCGTCACGGTCAACGGTGGAGTCACGACAGGTCCCAGCCGATCTTGCGCAGCTTGTAGGCGGTGTCGCGATCCGCGGCTTCGAACTGGGCGAGCTTCAGTTTGATATCGCATTCGATGGGGATCCGTCTGGACTCCACGACGAGTGCGTTCACCCGCGAGAGCGAGGCGTACCAGGACAGCATCCGGCCGGGCTTCACTGTGCCGTCGTCGGAGACATCCCACCACTCTTCGGCGGAATTCACGGCCTTGTCGAGGCTGGATCGGATGTCGGCGAGCTTTCTACCGCCGCTCGAGAGGGGAGTTTTCAACGCGCGCAATTTGTCCCGGTATGCGGCCTGGTCCTCGAACATTTCGCGACCCTGTTTCTGCGCGGCGTCGGCGGCGGTTCCCGTCCAGTCGTTTGCGAGGGTCACGAACTGGGACTGCGCCGTGCTGATCTGGGCATCCACCCGGGTCGCCGCTGCTTCCGCTTCACGGGAAGCATTGAGCAACGACTCAGGATCGGACGCTCGAACCTGCGACACCGTGTACGGCACCTCGTGCCCCCTCATTCCCGTGAGTGATCACATTGTCACCCACTGGACAAGGGGTCCGCGGCACCAATCGGTCAGGGAGTCCCTGCCGGCCCGATCCACACCGTCATTTTGGTGTCTGCCCACGCATGAATGTGGCGATAGGGTCCGGAAGTTCGGCATCGGATGGGGGGAAGCATGCGAACGGTGACGAGGCATGAGTTGGGCATGCCACTGTCTGAGATCGGTCGGCTTGCGACGGATACCGATCAAGCGGTTCGCTCACTCTACGATCTGATCACTTCCTCGCCGGCGAACGTGCTGCCCATGGTTGCGGCCGCCGCGGATGCCGGCGCTCGGTTTCAGTTCGGGCTCGATCCGTCCGGCGCAACCTTCGAGACCCGGCGGGCCGCCCGCCGCGCGGCCCAGGTGATACACGCGGCATTCCAGCTGGCTGCGCTGCCGCCCGGGGAATCCTTTGTGATCGAACTGGATTCGGAGGGGTTGGAAACGTGCGGAACCGGACCGGTGCCGAGTAGGGTCAACGTCGCGACGTGGTTGACCGCTTACTGGTGGGCGCGGGCAACCGGAACCAGACGATGCTCGATACGATCGCGGGATTCGACGCCGGCACGCTGACCCCCGGCACCAGATTCGACCGGGCGATGCTCGGCCTGGTGGAAATACTGCTGGCGCGCGAAGAGGCACTCTTTCTGCAGCTGGATCTGTTCGGGGTGCTGGCGTCGATCGGAGATCAGGACGCGTTCACCGATCAGGTGGAGATCGCGCTGAACAGCCATCGCACCTACTGGACCGGTAGCGAGGAACGACGTGAACACCCAGCGGGATTCACGTCGCTTCCGCTTCTCGGGTTGGCCTCCATGGCTGCCGACGAAGGCATGCGTATCGAGGTCGAATCCGACTACCCGCCCAGGGAGCTGATCACCAACCCACTGTGGATGTTCAATCTTCCCTAGGCAGGCCGACAGGTCAGGCCTTGGTGAGCTGCTTCTGCTCGTACAGGCGGGCCCACTCCGCGCGCGGGCGGATCGAGGTGTCGACATCGGTGGCCTTGGCGCGCAGGGCGCCGACGTTGGCCTGATCACGCGCGGTGTGCTTGAACGGATCCCAGCTGAAGAACCGGGCCGAGTTCTCCCAGGTGATCTTGTTGATGTCGGAATCGTTTGCGCCCGCGGCGTTCAGCTCGGCCAGCACCTGCTCGGGGGCGTCGGGCCAGAAGCAGTCGCTGTGTGGGTAGTCGCACTCCCAGGCGATGTTGTCGATGCCGATCTCGTGGCGCAGCTTCAGCGAGGTCTTGTCGGTGACGTAGCAGGCCAGCGAGTGCTCGCGGAACACATCGCTCGGCAGCTTGTCGCCGAAGTCGCGGCGCAGCCACTTCTGGTTGGTGTAGTGGCGGTCGCTGCGGTCCAGATAGAAAGGAATCCAACCGATTCCGCCCTCGGAGAAGGCGAACTTGAGGTCGGGGTAGTTACGCATGGCTGGTCCCCACAGCAGATCCTGGGCGCACATCGCCGAGACCTGGGTGGCCAGGATGATCAGGTTGTCGATCGGGGCGTCCTTGGCCATCGAGATCGCGCCGAAGCCGGTGCCGATGTGCAGGCACATCACCACGTTCTCCTCGGACAGCGTCCGGAACACCGGGCCCCAGTAGTCCTCGTCGAAGTAGCTCGGAAGTCCTTCCAGGTGCGGCAGTTCCGGCATGGTGACCGCGCGGCAACCCTTGGCGGCGACCCGGCGGATCTCGCGGCACATGGCCTCGGGGTTCCAGGTCGGCATGATGGCGATGGGTACGAACCGGCCGGGGTACGAACCGGCCCACTCGTCAATGTGCCAGTCGTTGTAGGCCGACACCATGACCAGCGTCGCCTCTTCGCGGTGCATGTTGAGGTGGCGGGCGGAGAACCCGGTGAAGGTCGGGAAGCACATCGAGGCCAGGATGCCGTTGCGGTCCATGTCCCGGACCCGCTCGTGCACGTCGTACACGCCGGGGCGCATCTCGGCGAACCCGGCCGGATCACGTCCCCACTCCTCGGCGGGCCAGGACACCACGGCGTTCAGACCGGACACGCCCTGGGGCCGGCCCTGGTACATCCACTGGTCGACGCCTTTGTCGTCGGTGACGACGATGGGGGCCTCTTCCTTGTACTTGGCCGGAACGTGTCGCAGGAACATGTCGGGCGGCTCGACGACATGGTCGTCGATGCTGATCAGGATCAGGTCGTCGGTCTGCATAGTTCAACTAGTACCCTCAGACAGTGTGACCGTCTCTGCATCTTCGGACAGAGGTTTGACCCAATCGGCCAACATGTCCAGGCCGGTCATCGAGCTGCGCCGCGGCGGGCACGCGCCGGCCGGCAGCTACCTCTACGAAGGCGACGGGCTGATCACCGGCTGGCACTCGCATGAGGTGCACCAGATCGAGTACGCGCTGCACGGTGTGGTCGAGGTGGAGACCGACGCCGCACACTATCTGCTGCCGCCGCAGCAGGCCGCCTGGATTCCGGCCGGCCTGCAACACCAGGCGGTGATGAACCCCGACGTCAAGACCGTCGCGGTGATGTTCGATGCGCAGATGATCGCCGATCCGGGTGACCGGGCCAGGATCATCGCGGTCTCACCGCTGATCCGCGAGATGATGATCTACGGCCTGCGCTGGCCGATCGACCGCGCCCACGGAGACGACACCTCGGACACGTTCTTCCGAACCCTGGCCAACCTCGTCGCCGATGCGCTCGATCACGAAGCGCCGCTGAGCCTTCCGACCACCGATCACCCGATCGTCGCCGCCGCGCTGGCCCACACCAAGGAGCACCTGGCCTCGGTCACGGCCGAAGACGTCAGCCGGGCGGTTGCGGTGTCCGAGCGGACCCTGCGCCGGCTGTTCGCCGAGACGATCGGAATCCCTTGGCGGACATACCTTCTGCATGCCCGGATGCTGCGGGCCATGGCGCTGCTGGCCGGGCCGGATCAGTCGGTGCAGGCCACTGCGACAGCGGTGGGATTCGAGAACCTCAGCTCGTTCACGCGCTGCTTCACCCAGTTTTGTGGCCAGACGCCCTCGGCGTACCGGAATCGTGCGCGTGAGGAGCATCAGGCGTAGCCAGTCCGGCCCGCTCGACACTGAGCAGGCTTTCGGTGTGGTGTTCGGCCCGGTAGGCCTTGCCGCCGCCGTTGATCCCGAAAAGCCTTTTACTCCAGAGCAACCAGATCACCGCGGCCAGGTTGACCGCCAGCGCGCCGAGGCGCAGGACGGTGACCTTCTCGGTCAACTCGTAGATTTCCAGAGGGAGGAAGACTCCGGTGGCGATCACCGCGAAGTACTCGCCCCACCGCTTCGTCAGCCACAGCCCGGCCGCCTCGATGAACTCGATCAGGGCGTAGGCGGCCACCCCGATGGCGATCCACAGCAAGGTGGACGACGACAGGGTGAAGGCCTCGCCGATATGCCGGACGATCTTGGAATCATCGATGTTCCAGCCGATTTGGTCGGCCAGTGGGCCGGGAGGCTGTGGTTGACGACTTCGTTGCGGCTGCCGGGCCGGCACTGGCCAGCTGTGTTGGCGCGGCGCCGGTACGCGCAGCTGATGTGCACAGGCACAAGGTGATGGAGGATCTGGTCCAGGCTAGGTGAAACAGCGCTGTCAACGCTTGGGTAGTCAGGTTGGTGCGCAGGTGTGCCAACACCAGCTCTACTCGCACTGGCAAAGGCAGGCTCGGGGCGGGTCCGCCGCTGGCGGCAGCAGATTCGCCAACGGTGTGTGTCGGTGGTCTGTGATTGCATGGGTTTCATGACAGCTGCGCCCACCGACATCGTGACCGCGACCAGCGGTGATGTGGTGTGCGCGGCGCGGCGGCGGGGCAAGTCGAAAAAGCCGAACTTCTCCTATGAGGGGCCGGTGTCGGTGATCCGCCTTGAACTCGACGTTTCCGACGACCGGATGCGTCGTCGGGTGGAGCGGCAGTGGGAGGCGGTGTTTCGGCTACGTCGCGCGTTGCAACGCGACGCCCAAGCGCGGTGCGGGGCGTACTGGGCGGCTCATCATGAACGCACGGCGGATCCGAAGGCGCTGCGCGCGCGCTTGGGATTGTCCCGCAAAGGTATCGAAGCCGCAGCCAAGGCCCATATCGAGGCCACCGGGTGGATGCGTGATCACCTGACCAAAGCCATCGGCCTACATATCGCCGATGAGGTGTGGCAGACGATTGACCGGCACCTGTTCGCCGACTCGTCGGGGCGCCGGCAGGGCCCGCCGCGTATCGGGTCGTGGTGGGATTTCACCCGCATTCCCGGCCGGGCCCGGTCGCACACGAAGGCGACGCCGACGTGGGAAACCTATCGCCTGGTCGGCAGCCTGGACGGACATCTTGGCGCCTACCGGGACCCGCTGTTGCCGACCGAGATCACCACTGGCAGTGCGGCGGCCGCCCGGCCGGCGGGAACCTCGATTCTGGCCCAACCCGCACGCCTTTGCGCACCGACGCGACCGGGCGGCGGCAGTTGGTGGGATCACGACGGTGTGTTGGCGGTGGTGTTCACCGGCCTGCCGAGCGGAGATCTCGTCTGGGCTGTCCGGCTGGCGCAGGGCGCGGGGCAGTGGGCGCACCTGGCTCATTTTCTGGCTGACCCTAGGGCGTGGCACAAGATTGATGTGGTGCGGGTGCGTGACCGCAAAGCCCCCGGCGGGTGGCGGTACTACGCTCATCTTTTGGTGCATCAGGCCGGCTATCAGTCTCCAGCCACCCGTGCTCGCCGCGAACAGATTCCGGCCGGTCGCCGCGCCGGGGTGGACGCGAACGTGTCCAACGTATCGGTCGCCTCGTTTCCTGATGATCAGCCCGCAAAGCTGATCATCGATCAGATTGAGTGCACCGCAGCCCAGCACCGGTCCGCCGCTCGTGTTGCCAAGCGGGCCCGAGCGCGGCAAAAGGCGCTGGATCGGTCGCGGCGCAACACCAACGCGTCACAGTACGGCCCGTCGGTGCGCCAACAGAAAAGAGCGCTGCGGCGCGCTGCGGCCGCGCTTGCGCCCCGGCGGATCACCAACCCGGGTGGAGCGCGGCATGCTCGCTGCGACAGGGCACCGTTGCGCGCCTACCGCCGCGACAACCTCTCGCGCCGGTATCAGCGCACCCGCTGTGATCACGCCACCGAATCACGCGCCGCCAGCCAGGCCAAGCGGTTCCGCGCGGCCGATGTGGCCGCGCGGATCGTATCGACCCACGGCAACAACATCACTGTCGAGGACACCAACATCAGCACCTGGGCGCGGTTGTGGGGCAAAAGGATCGCGTTGTTCAGCCCCGGCATGCTCGTGGCGTCCCTCGCCGCAGAATGCGCGGCCACCAAAGGACAGTTCTTTCGTGCCGGCACGCGCAGCACCGCAATGAGCCAGCACTGCCTGTGCGGACAACGCGTCGCGAAAACGCTGGCGCAGCGCACCCACCACTGCCCACACTGCGGGCTGCACGGCGATCGTGACACTGTATCCGCTGCGTTGGCGTCCTGCGTCGAGTTCGCCAACCCCAACGATCCCCGCACCGCGCGGGTCGATTACCGACTTGCCCACGTCCTGCGCGATGGGCTGGCCTCCCAGCAAGAGTGGGAGGGTTCAGTCAACCGGCACCAGCCACCAACACCACCTGACGGTGTGGGATCGGCCAGGACCGGCAGCCGCCACCCGGTGGCCTCTGCTGAACAAGCGACACTCGGCCCACCCCCGAACAGGCCACGCCAGCAGCGTGGACGTCGCGGGACCAGCCGAAAACAACCAGCACCCAAGCTGATTGGCGCCGCATGACCCCTTACGGGTCATCTCTTAGACCCGGCAGCTGAGCTCCATGCTGTCGCTGTCGCGAGCAAGGAAGTTGACGCTGACATACCCGTTCGACGGCTCCCGGACCCGGTCCAGGTACGGCTGGGTGTCGGCCATCGACGTGTTGTCCGCGACCACGAGCGCGCCGGCGGTCAACTGCGGCTCGAGAAGCTCGAGCACAGGCAGATAGAGCTCCTTCCAGCCGTCGAGAAGGACGAAACCGATCTCGCCGGTCACCGATTTCAGCGTCTGCAACGCGTCGCCTTCGAGCACGGTGATGACATCGTCCAGCCCGGTCTCGGCGAACGTCTGCTTGGCCGCCGCGATCTTGGTGGCACTGAGCTCGGTGGTGTACACCCGGCCAGTTCCGTTGTCGCGCACCGCCGATGCCAAGTGCAGGGCCGAGAGCCCGAAGGACATCCCGAACTCGACCACGACCGCCGGCTTGGTGGCCCGAACCAGCGAGTACAGCAATCGGCCGGCTTCGCGCGTCACCGGCATGTAGATGTCGCTGAGTGCGTCCGCACGCTCCTGCGCGCTTGCCTTGGACAGATCGGCGAACCGGCGCGATCCGTCCTCTCGCAATTTCGCGAACTGCTCAGCGGATGCGGTGTACATCTGGTCCAGGGCCCGTGCGACCCTGTCATCGTTAAGGGTAGTCATGCTAATAAAACTACGCGGAGAGGCTGAGAATGCGTCGGCTACAAACCCTGTGTGCGGTGATTGCGCTCGTCGTCGCAACCCTGCTGGCCCCGACGGCTTCCGCGGGCGGTTACCGCTCCATCACCCTGACCTTCGTACGTCACGCCCAGTCGGCGGGTAATGCCTCGGGACTCATCGACAGCTCCACGCCCGGTCCGTCGCTCACGGATCTGGGCCGCACCCAAGCCGCGGCCAGCGCGCAGCGGCTGGCCCCGCACCATTACGACGGCATATTCGCCTCAACCATGATCCGGACCCAGCAGACCGCGCAGCCCATGGCCGACACCCTCCACGAGGCGATCACGGTGCTGCCCGGGCTTCACGAGGTCGAAGCCGGCATCTACGAGGGCCAGCCCGAGGCAAGCGCGGTCCAGACGTACTTCGCGGCCCCCGAGCGGTGGTTGCGAGGGGACCGCAGCGCCCGGATACCCGGTTCGATCGACGGCAACGAATTCGACGCCCGGTTCGACGAGGCAGTCCAGCAGAACTACGACAGCGGCGACGACAATCCCGTCGCGTACTCACACGGTGCCGCGATCATGTTGTGGGTCCAGATGAACGTCGGCAATCCCAATCCCCAACTGCTGATGCAACACCCGCTCGACAACACCGGGTACGTCGTCATCGAGGGCAATCCGACCGACGGCTGGACCCTGGCCGACTGGGACGGAGCCGGAAGCTAGCCGCCGATGTGATCCGCCGGCCATAGACTGCCCATATGCGGCGCCGGTCACGTCTGGCTCGAACGACGCCCGGGCGCGGATACTGTGTGCCAAGGCAAGCGCAGATGGGAGCGGGGCTATGAGGTTTCTGCCATGAGATTTCGATTGTTGCCATACGTGACCGTCGAGGTCGACGACCGAGTACGGGTGCGGGCCCGCAGGGCCGGTGAGCGGCTCCGGGTGAACCTCAGGGCTTACCTGCGCAGTGCCGCCGACGAGGTCGAGACCGCCAGTGGCCGGGTCCGCGACCTCTGCGACACCGCGGTGAACCGCGTCGACCTGGCGGTCGCCAGCGTCAACGACAAGATCGCCCCCGCCCCGCCGACCGATCCCGCAGGCTCCCCCGACGAGCCGCCGAAGCGGCATCTGCAGGTGGTCTGACCCCGAGCAGCGGGGGAGGCGTCAGCGCTCTACGGTTGGGGGCACTGGCCTTCTCCCCTCCCGGGGTGGCCGACACACTGGCCCGAAAGGGGTTGACGAGGCTTGCTCGGCAACAGTCTTGCGGTGCTGTTTGCCCTCTGCGCGGCGATTTTCGCGGCTGTCGGCATCGTGGTGCGGCAGCGCGCCACGATGGACGTCCCGCCCGAGAAGGGGGTCAGCGCCGTCATGCTGCGCACGCTGTTGCGCCGCAGGCTGTGGTGGGCGGGAACGGCGTCCGCTGTGGCCGGATACGTATTCCAGGCGCTGGCGCTGGGTTTCGGCTCACTGCTGCTCGTTCAGCCGGTGCTGGTGTCGGCGTTGCTGTTCGCGCTGCCGCTCAGCGCCCGGCTGGCCCACCGCCGGGTCAGCCGGGCCGAATGGCTGTGGGCCCTGCTGCTGACCGGGGCACTCACGGTGTTCGTGGCACTCGCCAGGGCCAGCACCGGAACCTACGGGGTGTCCGTGGCGACCACGGTCATCGTCGCGGTGGTGTGCACGGCAGCGGTCGGCCTGTGCGTCCTGGCCGCCACACGTAGCACCAACTGGCGGCGCGCGGTGTTGCTGGCGCTCGCGGTGGGCGTGATGTTCGGCGTGGTCGCGGTACTGACCAAGATCGTGATGCACACGATCGCCGTGGACGGCATGCTCGCCGTGCTCACCACCCCGGCCCTGTACCTGGTGGTGGCTCTCGGGGTGATCGCCACGCTGTTGCAGCAGTCGGCATTTCACGCCGGGTCGTTGCAGACCTCGGTGCCGACCATGTTGGTGCTGGAGCCCGTGGTGGCCGTGGTGCTCGGCTCGGTTGTCCTGGGCGAGCACCTGGCGATCACCGGGTGGCAGCCGTTGGCACTGTCGGTGGCGGTCGGCGCAATGGCCGCCGCCACCATCGCGCTGGGCCGTGACGAGGGTGCCTACGAGGAGAAGCTCGAGGCTGAACTGGAAAGCAAGCCCGTCAGGGGTTGATGGTGTTCTCGCCGATCTGACGGCCCCACACATACTCGGTCACGAGCGGCTGGCCCAGTTCGAAATGGTTGTAGGGCGCGATCGAGGCGCCGGTGTCCAGCACCAGGTACGGGGCGGGCCACAGGTCCCTGGTGATCGGCTGCCAGCAGCCTGGCCGCCCCTCGGGGCCGCCCTTGGCGTTCACCCGCGGCAGATTGTCCGGATACACCCACGGGTTGGGTGCACCGACCAGGAAGTCCTGCAGCTCGAACCCGTAGCCGTTGCGGGTCTGCTGGGCGAACTTCGGTGCGGCCTCGGCGTAGTTGTGGATCATGCAATACAGGGCGGGGCTGTTGCGGTCCAGCATCTTGCTGACCGGCAGCAGATCCTGGTTGCCGCGGACCAGATACGGCCCGCCACGTTCGAAGATGTCGCCGCCGGTGTTGCCGAAACCGACGGCTGCCACCAGGGCCTGGTCGAGGTTGCCGCGCTGCTCGTTGAGGGTGCGGGCGGTGGTGACGGCGTTGGTCAGGCTGTCGAACAGGTCGGGGGCCGCGTCGGCGTAGACCTCGCCGAGGTCGGCCAGACCGGAGATGTCGCGGCGGATCTGGGGCATCCGCGGGTTCAGATCCGACAGGATGTCGTTGCCGTTGACGATCGACTGACCGAACTTGTCCCCCAGGCCGTCGAGGGCTTGCGCGGTGGCGGTCAGGGTTTCGTTGAGCTTGATCGGGTCGATCTGCTCGGAGATCGCGGTGATGGTCTCGAACAGCGTGTTGAACTCCGTCGTCACACCCTTGGCGTGAATCGGGACGGACGGGTCGACCCGCGCCGCCGACGGATCGTCCGGAGCGACGAACGAGATGTACTTGTTGCCGAACACCGTGGTGGCCTTGAGTTCGGCGGTCACGTTCTCCGGGATCAGCTTCAGGTACTGAGGCTTGACGTCCAGGCTCAGCCTGGCCTGCTGCTCACCGTCGATCTGCGCCACATCCACCGCGGTGAGCCGTCCGATGGGCACCCCGTTGAAGGTGACTTTCGAACCCGGGTCCATCGACAGACCGGACCGGTTGGCCAGCACGGTGAGCTGTGTCTTCTCCTCGAACACGCCGCGGAACTGCATCCACGTCAACGCCAGGACTGCCACCACGACGATGACCATCGCCGCGTTGGCAGTCTTGTACGGCGGGTCGTACCGCCAATGCTTGAACCGCTGTTCCAAGCGGTCCCGCAGTGTCGCGGTGGATGAGGCCACGCGCAAACCTCCGAATTATTGACGCAGCCAGCAACTAAAGGTCTGCAAACTGTCCCAAACAATTAGAGATAAGTGCAACTACCGGAGACCCGGTGCGGCGAATATCAAATCCGCCGTACCAGGAGACCCCCGTCACAGCGTAGGTGCTGATCAGGTATTTCGGCCGCCATTCACGCCGACGATCTGGCCGGTGATGTAACCGGCCTCTTCCGAAACAAGAAACGAACACGTGGCGGCAATGTCTTCGGGCTTACCCATTCGACGTACCGGGGTGGCGTTGATCGTGTCGCGAATGTCGCCGAGTTCGCCCCGAGATTCGGCGGCACGCAGCATCGGGGTGTCGATAAAACCCGGGGGCACGGCGTTGACGGTGATCCCGGCCGGACCGAACTCCAGCGCCAGCGACTTGGTCAGGCCGTTGACACCGGACTTGGCAGCCACGTAGTCGCACATGTACGGCACGCCGGAGTGAGTGCTCGACGAGGAGATGTTGACGATGCGGCCCCAGCCGGCCTCGATCATGTCCGGCAGTGCGGCCTGCACGACGTGGAAGACACCGTGGAGGTTGACGTCGATGACCTTCTGCCACCGTTCGAAGGTGAGTTCGGTGAACGGCGTGAAATCGCTGAGACCGGCCGAGTTCACCAGGATCGTGACGGCGCCCAACTGCTCGCGGACCGCCTTGAAGACGGCGTCGACCTGGGATCGGTCGGTGACGTCGGCTGCGTAGGAATACTCGTCGCCGGTCGCGGTCAGGTCGAGGGTGGCGACCCGATAACCGTCTGCGGCAAGGCGATCGGCGATCGCCTTGCCGATTCCAGATGCACCTCCGGTAACCAGCGCGGTCTTCTGCTGTGCGGGGGTCATGAGTCTTCCTTTCGATAAATTTGTTGCATGGCAAGCGATTTCGTCAGCGTCTGATCCGCAGGCCGAGGGTGCGGCGGGCGGCCTCGGCGAGGTGGTGGTGGAGCTCGTCGTCGGTGAGGCCGGCCAAGGCGATACCCGCCCCTCCGGCGATGCCCGAGAACACCATTGCGGCCTTGACCGTGCCTGCCGGTCCGGGGTCGACGTCGGCCAGCAGGGCCATCTGGCGGTCGATGACGGTGTCCCACTCGGGTCGTGTACGCAGCGCCTCGTTCACACTCGGGTCGCACCCCAGTACCGAGACCAGGGCGCGGTTGCGCACGGCCAGATCGACGTAGCCACGCACCATGTGGTCGGCCCGGCTGTGCACGCCGCGCAGGTTCTCGGCTTCCTCGACGACCCGCTGCATCTGCTGCAGCACCGGGTCCAGGACGGCGGTCAGCAGCTGTTCACGGGTGCGGAAATGGTAGTAGATGGCGGCCTTGGTGAAGCCCAGTTCGTCGGCGATCATCTGCAGTGATGTCCCGGCGAAGCCGTGGCGGGTGAACAGCTGCACCGCCGCCTCGACGAGGCGTTCCCGGGTGGTGTCCATCGGTGCTTCCCCTTATGTGCGCTGCGGCTGAGTGTCCTTTACGATCGTAAAGGGGATTACTAGCCGATCGTAAAGTTGGGGTACCGCATGCTGACGCCGCTGCCAGCCGAAGAGTGGGACGACCAGGCCCGCGAGGCGCTGGCCTCCACGGTGCCGCCCGAGCGCCGTCGCCCGGACATGGTGGGAAATGCGTTGTCGACCCTGGTGCGTCACCCGGTGCTGGCCGGCGCCTTCCTGCCGTTCAACACCTACCTGCAAAAAGAATCCACGCTGCCCGAGCGGCTCCGTGAACTCGTGATCCTGCGCACCGCGTTCCACCACGACTGTGCGTACGAGTGGGGACACCACAGCGCGATGGCCCTGCAGGTCGGGCTTACCGAAGCAGACATCGAGGCGACCCGAAGTGGCACAGCGGCAAACGAATTCGACCAGGCCGTGCTCGATGCGGTGGACGAGTTACACACCGGCTCGCGAGTCTGCCCCCACACCTGGGAGCGCCTGGGCCAGCAGCTGGACGACCGGCAGCGCATGGACCTGATGTTCACCTTCGGTGGCTACAGCACGCTGGCATTTGCCTTGAACACCTTCGGCGTCCAACTCGAAGACGGCGCGGGCACCGACGAGTTCTACGCCTCGATGGAGAGTTAAACCGCCTTGCGCACGCGGGCAGCGGCTGCGTCCGGCATCGGCTCGTATCGGGCGAACGCACGGGTGAACGCCCCGGCACCATGCGAGAGCGACCGCAGGTCGATCGCGTAGCGGGTGAGCTCGACCTCCGGTATCTCAGCCTTGATCAGCGTCCGGTCCTCATCGGCCTTGTCGGTGCCCAGGACGCGGCCACGCCGGCCGGCCAGATCGCCCATCACCGCGCCCACCAGATCGTCGGGCACCACCACGGTCACGTCGTCGATGGGCTCGAGCAGGCTGACGCCGGCCGCCGCAGCGGCTTCCCGCAGCGCGAGTCCGCCGGCCATCTGGAAGGCGAAGTCCGACGAGTCGACGCTGTGGGCCTTCCCGTCGACCAGTGTCACCCGGATGTCGACGACGGGGTAGCCGCCGTCCCCGTGATCACTGCCCATGCCTTTCTCCATCTGGGCCCGCACACCCTTTTCGACGCTCGGAATGAACTGGCGCGGCACGGCCCCGCCGACAACCTTGTCCACGAACTCGAATCCGCTGCCCTCCGGCAGCGGCTCGACCTCGATGTCGCAGACCGCATACTGGCCGTGGCCACCGGACTGCTTGACGTGCCTGCCATGTCCTTTTGCCTTGCCGCCGAGCGTTTCTCGCAGCGGTACCCGCAGCTCGACGGTGTCCACCGACACGCCGTAGCGCCGGGACAGCGCGTCGAGCACCACCCCGGCGTGCGCCTCACCCATGCACCACAGCACGATCTGGTGGGTCTCCGGATTCTGCTCGATGCGCAAGGTGGGATCCTCGGCGGCCAGCCGCTGCAACCCGACCGAGAGCTTGTCCTCGTCGGTCTTCGCACGGGGCTGCACCGCGATCGGCAGCAGCGGGTCGGGCATCTCCCACGGGCGCAGCACCAGCGGGTCGGCCTTGTCGCTCAGGGTGTCACCGGTCTCGGCCCGGCTGAGCCGGCCGATCGCGCAGATGTCCCCGGCCACCACCGAGGGCGCCGGGCGCTGCTGCTTGCCCAGCGGGAAGGACAGGGTGCCGATGCGCTCGTCTTCATCATGGTCGGCGTGGCCGTGGGAGCCCTCCGGGGCCACCGAGTCGGTGAAGGCAGAAAAATGGCCCGACACATGCACGGTGGCGTCGGGCCTGATGGTGCCGGAGAACACCCGGACCAGGCTGACCCTGCCGACATAAGGGTCCGACGTCGTCTTCACCACCTCGGCCAGCAGCGGCCCGTCCGCATCGCAGGCCATCGGCTTGCGGGCCGCGCCACTGGCGGCGAACACCTCGGGCAGCCGATGCTCGGGCGGTGACGGGAAGCCGCGGGTGGCGATCTCGAGTAACTCCAGCGTGCCCACCCCGGACCCGCTGCACACCGGGATCACCGGGAAGAACGAACCACGGGCCACGGCCTTCTCCAGATCGGCGATCAACACCGATTCGTCGATCTCCTCGCCGCCGAGGTAACGCTCCATGAGCGTCTCGTCCTCGGATTCCTCGATGATCCCCTCGATCAGGGAACCGCGTAGCTCGGCGATCTGATCGTCATAGGAGCCGTCCGGTGACCGGGTGGTCCGGGTGCCGTCGCCGTAGTCGTAGTGGGTTCGGGTGAGTAGCCCGATCACGCCCTCGCCGGCCGGGAAGTACAACGGGGCCACCTTGTCGCCGAAGGCCTGCTGGGCACCGGCCAATGTGTTGGCGTAGTCGGCCCTGGCGTGGTCGAGCTTGGTGATGACGACCGCGCGCGGCATGCCCACCGCCGCGCACTCCTGCCAGAGCGCCTTCGTGGGCTCATCGATGTCCTCGTTGGCGGCGATGACGAACAGTGCGCAATCGGCGGCGCGTAACCCCGCGCGCAGTTCGCCGACGAAATCGGCGTACCCGGGGGTGTCGATCAGATTGACCTTGATCCCGTTGTGCTGCAACGGCGCCAGCGCCAGCCCGACCGAACGCTGCTGATTGATCTCGGCGTCGTCGAAATCGCAGACCGTCGACCCGTCGACCACCGAACCTGCGCGGGTCAGCACTCCCGCGGCGACCAGCAGCGCCTCCACCAGGGTGGTCTTGCCGGCACCCGACGGGCCGACGAGCACCACGTTGCGAATGGCGGCGGGACTGTCCGCGGTGGGAACAGCCCCGTTGCCTGTCGAGTGAGTCTTGTCCGCCATGGCATGCCTCCTGGTGTCCCCGGGGCGCCCCGATGCGGCCCGCCGGACCTGGCCTCCACCATTCCCCGATGTGATCTGGAGCACAAGGGTCGAGGTGGTCTGCGGGGCCCGGCCGGCGAGGCTGGGAGCTGCTCACGCCTGCCAGGACGACCAGCGCGTGACGCCGATGGAGATCACCGGCCCGTCCAACGCAATGCGCTCGTACTGGCGATATTTCGCCCGCAGCAGTGCGTATCCGGTGGCCATCTCCTCACCGCTGTAATGCGTTGCCGCCTGCCCGTCGGCCCGGACCCACCACAGGTGGGCCCATTCGTCGGTGTAGTGGTCGACGAGAAGGCTCACCCGGGAATCGCCTTCGATGTTGGCCAGCCGGCGCAGTTTGTGTGTGGTCTTGCGCTTGGCGTCCACGGCGCTGTAGATGGTGGCGGGAGTGTCGGGATCGGCAGGAATGTGCACCGCGAATACCACCGGCACCAGATGCGGTGCGCCGTCGGCGCCCAGCGTGGCGAGTACGGCGCAGGGCGCATTTGCGAACTGGGCGATGGCCTCAAGCCCGGACATGGCCCCAGGGTAGGCGCATTCGGGTGCCGCCTGGTACGTCAGCCGACATCAGGCGATGTCAACGCCGTCACGATAGGGTGCCGGTGCGCGCTCGGAGACCATCGGAGGACTTGGCACATGATCGCATCCCGGATCGCGACGGTATCCGCCCTCGCCGCCTCGACGCTCGTCGCGCTGGGTCTGGCGGCGTGCGCCCCGCCGCAGAAGGACACCGCGGGCGGCAAGACCGATACCGGGGTCAAGGTCGCCGAGGCCAGATCGGCCCAGGATTTCGGCGGGATGGACAAGCTCGTCGAAGCGGCCAAGGCCGAAGGTGCACTCAATGTGATTGCGTTGCCCCCGGATTGGGCAAACTACGGCGCCATCATCAAGGCCTTCTCGGACAAGTACGACATCTTGGTGAACTCGGCACAGCCCGACGGGTCCAGCCAGGAAGAGATCAACGCGGCCAACCAGCAGAAGGGCAAGAGCACCGCACCCGACGTGTTCGACCTGGGACAGTCGGTGGCGCTGGCGAATACGTCGATGTTCGCGCCCTACAAGGTGGCCACCTTCGACGACATCCCGGAGAAGCTCAAGGACCCCGACGGCACCTGGGTCAACGACTACGGCGGTTTCATGTCCATCGGGTTCGACTCGACCAAGGTTCCACCGATCACCTCCGTCGAAGACCTGCTCAAACCCGAGTACCACGGCAAGGTCGCGCTCAACGGTGACCCGACCCAGGCCGGTGCCGCCTTCGCCGGTGTGTTGATGGCGGCCGTGGCCCAGGGCGGATCGGCTGACGACATCGCGCCCGGCGTCGCGTTCTTCGCCAAGCTCAACGAGGCCGGCAACTTCTTGCCGCTGGACCCGACCCCGGCCACCATCGAATCGGGACAGACCCCGGTGGTGATCGACTGGAACTACCTCAACGGCACCGAGAGTCAGAAAGTCCCCGGCTGGCAGGTGATCGTTCCGCATGAGGCCCTGGTGGCCGGTTACTACTACCAGGCCATCAACAAGGATGCCCCGCATCCGGCGGCCGCCCGGCTGTGGCAGGAATTCCTGTTCAGCGACGAAGGGCAGAACCTGTACGCCAAGGGTGGGGTCCGCCCGGTGCGCGCCGACAAGATGATCCTGGCCGGCACCGCCGACCGCGCGGCATTCGGTCAGCTGCCGCCCATCGACGGTCCGGTGACGGTCGCGACCCAGGCCCAAACCGACACGGCCAACAAGTATCTGGCCGACAACTGGGCCAAGGCGATCGGCTGAGGTCCGCTATGCCGGCTAGCACAAGGCGTGTCCGGGATGCCCTGCCATTGCTGCCGTTCGTGGCGGTGGTGACGGTGTTCCTGATCGTGCCGACCGTCACGGTGATCGTCATGGCGTTCTTCGCCGACGGATCCTTCTCCCTTGACCGCATCGCCGCGCTGTTCTCCGGCACCGCGTTGACCGCACTGGCGAAAAGTATCGCGTTGTCGGCGAGTACCGCACTGATCGGGGCGGTTCTGGGCGCCGTACTGGCCTGGTTGATCGTCAGCAGCCCGCCGGCGTCGATGTTGCGGCGCGCGGTGCTGGCGCTGTGCAGCGTACTTGCCCAATTCGGCGGGGTGGCACTGGCTTTCGCATTCCTGGCCACCATCGGGCTCAACGGCGTATTGACGTTGTGGGTCAGGGAAAACCTCGGCTGGGACCTGGCCGGTTCCGGCTGGCTCTATGGTCTGGCCGGGCTGATCGTGGTCTACAGCTATTTTCAGATCCCGCTGATGGTGATCGTGTTCCTGCCGGCGCTGGAGGGGCTGCGCGAACAGTGGCTCGAGGCCGCGGTGAGCCTCGGCGCGTCACGGTGGCAGTGTCTGCGGGAAGTGGCCGTCCCGTTGTTGAGCCCGGCTTTCCTCGGCTCGGCACTGCTGTTGTTCGCCAACGCTTTCGCCGCATATGCCACCGCGGCCGCTCTGGTCAGCCAGGGCAGCCCGATCGTGCCGCTGTTGATCCGGGCCGCCCTCACCAGCGAGGTGGTGCTGGGCCAGTCCGGGTTCGCCTACGCGCTGGCGTTGGAGATGATCGTGGTGGTGGCCGCGGTCATGATCGCCTACAACGCGCTGGTCCGACGGACGGCGAGGTGGCTCAAGTGAATCGGGCGGTCCGCACCGCACTGTGGGTGCTGTTCGGCCTGTTCTTCTTGTTTCCCCTCTACGCGATGGCGGATTTCTCCACCCGCAACCTCATCGCCGGCGGGCGCACCGCTGCCGCATGGCGCAACCTCGTGGCCGACGAGGAGCTCTATCACGCGATCCTGATCTCCTTGCTGCTCGCGGTGTTCACCGTCGTCGTCATGCTCATCCTGTTGGTGCCGACGATGATCTGGGTACGCCTGCGGGCCCGGTGGGCCGGGCGGTTCGTCGAGTTTCTCTGCCTGCTGCCACTGACCATTCCGGCCCTGGTGGTCGTGGTGGGCCTGCGCAACGTCTACCTGTGGGTGACCTACCTTCTCGGCGAGTCCGCGCTCACCCTGACCTTCGTGTACGTGGTGCTGGTGTTGCCTTTCGCCTACCGGGCCATCGATTCCGCACTGGCCGCCATCGACCTGCAGACGTTGGCGGAGGCGGCCCGCTCGCTGGGCGCCGGTTGGGTATCGACGATCGGCCGGGTTATCGTGCCCAACATCTGGTCGGGAATCCTGTCGGCGGCGTTCATCTCGATCGCGGTGGTGCTCGGTGAATACACCGTGGCCTCGCTGAGCGGGTTCGAGACCCTGCCGGTTCAGATCGTGGCGATCGGCAAGGTCGACGGGCCGACATCGGTGGCCGCCTCGCTGGCCACGCTGCTGCTCGGATTCGTGTTGTTGTTGATTTTGGCGGCCGTCACCCGTGGCCGTCGCAGAAGGTCAGGAGTCCAGCAGTGAGCGTCGGCGCCGGTGTGCGGGTTGAACTTCGCGACCTCACCCGCACTTATGGCAACGTCAACGCGCTCGACGGCCTGAGCCTGTCCATCGAGCCGGGGGAGTTGGTGGCCCTGCTCGGCCCATCGGGTTGCGGCAAGACCACCGCACTGCGGATCCTGGCCGGGCTTGAGGAGGCCACCGCCGGGACCGTGCTGGTCGGCGGGCGGGACATCAGCGCGGTGCCGGCCAACAAACGAGACATGGGCATGGTGTTCCAGGCCTACAGCCTGTTCCCGCACCTGACCGTGCTGGACAACGTCGCCTTCGGTCTGAAGATGCGCGGAAAATCCAAGCGGGACAGGCTGTTCCAAGCGGCGGACATGCTCGATCTGGTGGGCCTGGCGGCGCACCGCGGCAAGTACGCCAGCGAGCTGTCAGGCGGTGAGCAGCAGCGGGTGGCGCTCGCCCGGGCACTGGCAATCGAGCCGAGGGTGCTGTTGCTCGACGAGCCGCTGTCGGCACTCGACGCCAAGGTGCGCTCCCAGTTGCGCGACGAGATCCGCCGGGTGCAGCTGGAGGTCGGAATCACGGCACTGTTCGTCACCCACGACCAGGAGGAGGCGCTGGCCGTTGCGGATCGGGTCGGGGTCATGAGCCATGGCAAACTCGAGCAGCTCGCTACGCCTGCCGAGCTCTATGCCCGGCCGTCGACTCCATTCGTGGCCGAGTTCGTGGGTCTGCACAACAAGGTGCGCGCCCGGGTATCCCGTGGCCGGGCCAGATTGCTGGGCGCCGAGTTGCCTACGCTGCCCGGCTCGATCACCTCGGGGACCGGTATCGCGATGCTGCGCCCGGAAACGATCCGGGTACGTGCCGATCCGGACGGGCCGGCGGTGGTGGAGTCGGTGGCCTTCCTGGGACCGACGTCCCACGTGTACCTGAGCCTGCCGGATGGCTCCCTGATCCACGCGCAGCTGCCCAGCTCGCGGGCGCGTGCGTTCGGTCCCGGCGTGGTGGTGAGCCTGGCGCTGGAGCGGGCGCCGGTGCTGGTGGTCTAGCTAGACGTCTTTGACCGGTTCGATGCCGAGGTCGCGGTAGGTGACCAGCGCGGCGAACGGCACCCCGCGCTTGGCGAACCGTCCGGTCGCGATGTCGCCGCGGTCCACCATCGGGATGACGCCGGTGACCACGGCCCCGACGGAGGTGACGCGCTCATAGGCGATCTCGGTCGAGCCGCCCGTGCTGATCACGTCGTCGACGAGCAGCACGCGGGTGCCGGGTTCGAGCCGGGTGCCCTCGATCCACTGCTCGCGGCCGCGGGACTTCTGTTCCTTGCGCACCGAGAACCAGGCCTTGCCGGTCACCATGGCCACGCCGTGCGCCAACGGGTCAGCGCCCATGGTCAGGCCGCCGACGGCGTCGAACTCGATGCCGCTCGCCGCGGCCAGATCGGCGACCGCCCGGCTGACGATCGCCATCCGTTCGCCGGTGTCGATGGCGAACTTGCCGTCGATGTAGTCGTGGCTCAACTGCCCGGAGGCCAGCCGGAAAGGTTCCTCGCGGTGTTCGTACCCGCGCGTGCGGATCAGGTCGAAGGCGGCTTGCCAGGTTTCCGGGCGCTCAGGCATACCCGCGATCGTATTGCACGGGATCGGCGCGGTCTCAGGCCTGCCTGGCGCGCTGGGCCAACTCGACTGTGGCCGCCCGCAACTCGCCGTACGAGCTGATCGGCGTGGCATAGCCGACCCGGGTGTAGGCCACTCCACGCTCGGTGGTGACCCGCAGATCCAGGCCGTAGCGGTCGGCGCCGGTGCACACTGCCGAGGTCGTGTCGGGATAGCCGCCGAGGATGCGGGCCATATCGGCCAGCGAACCGGCGTGGTCGGCGTTGAGATGTTCGATCGCCCCCGTGGCGTGCGGTGCCACCGGATCGGGTTCTGCCTCGGCGTAGGCCTCGCCGGTGGCCGAGTCCATTCGGCCGTAGCCGCCGACCCAGCGCACGCGCTGCACCCGCAGCACCCACAGGGAGAAGTCACTGAAGTCGATGTAATAGCGGGCAGCGGCCACCGCGTCCAGGTGGGCCTGCCGTGCGGCGTCCAGCTCGGCACCTGCGGGCCGCTCCGCTATCCCGGCCAGCGTGATGCGGCTGCTCGCCAGCGGGTCGGATCCGGCGTCGGGAGCGACGATCGAGATGCTGGCCCGAGGGTCGCCGGCCAGATTGCGGCCGTGCTCGGCCATGTTCGACACACACAGCACCGGCGCCCCGGCCAGCAGGCCGTAAGTGATGAAGGACGCCCACGGCTCGCCGTCGGTGGTGAGCGTGGCCAGCGTGCCCGCGTTCGTCGACGCGGCGATGGTGCGGGCTTCCTCGGCCGCAGACGGGCGTGCCCCCTCGATTACCTCCGTCAGCGGGGGAGGAACCGAAGGGGCATCACCGGGGTCACCATGATCGCGAGTCACGCAGCGACCCTACCGTCCGGACGTTGGGCGATTCAGCCGCCGAGAGCGGCGATCAGGTCCTTGATCTGAGCGGTTTCGGACTCGGTCGCGGGCTCCTCGGCCTCGACGGCCTCGATGAGGTCTTTGCGCAGGCCGACGCCGTTCGCGGCTTCCTGGGTGGACAGCTTGGCGCGGCCGCGGGCCACGTAGAGGCGCTGACCGAGCGTGGCGGCCGGCCCTTCGGCCGCCGCTGTCATCAGCTCGTCGTAGCGGTGCCGTACGCCGCTCAGCGCGACGATGACCGACGGCGTGACGCGGCTGCGGCCCGCCGCCTCCGACAGCGATGTCTGCAGCTTGCGCAGACCGCTGAGAACGACCGCGACACGGTCGGCGTACTCAGGGTCGCCGGCGGGCGGTAGCGCGTCGATCGCTGCGATGTACATGTGCATCGCCGCATCAGACAGACCAACGATTACTGGTGCTTCACCGTCATTTGGTGCGGACTCACCCACAGGCCATCCCTCGTCGAGTGTTCGTGATCGCCGGCCCATGGCCGACGAGGAGATCAAATGCGGGAAAAACGTAACCCGTCGCCGTCTCTTATTCAACCGTTAGTTTTTCCGCAAACACACCCGGCCGGGCGAATCACGTTGCTGCAGGATCATTTCGGGGTGCCAAGGCCATTGGCGGTTCGTAGCGGGTGTCGGAGGGCCTGCGAGTGGGTACGTTGGAAACCTGTATGGACAACGCTGCGGACAATCAATCACTGGTCGAGCATCCGACCGCGGAGGACTTCGGCCACGCCAGAACCCTGCCGACCGAGCGTGACTGGTTCAAGCGCGCGGTGTTCTACGAGGTTCTGGTGCGTGCGTTCTACGACTCCAATGCCGACGGCGTCGGCGATCTGCGGGGCCTGACCCAACAGCTCGACTACCTGAAATGGCTGGGCGTGGACTGCCTGTGGCTGCCGCCCTTCTACGATTCGCCACTGCGTGACGGTGGCTACGACATCCGGGACTTCTACAAGGTGCTGCCGGAGTTCGGCACCGTGGAAGACTTCGTGACGCTGCTCGACGGGGCGCATCGCAGGGGTATTCGCGTCATCACCGATCTCGTGATGAACCACACCTCCGATTCGCACGCGTGGTTCCAGGAGTCGCGGCACAACCCGGACGGGCCATACGGCGACTTCTACGTCTGGAGTGACAGCAGCGACCGCTACGCCGACGCGCGCATCATCTTCGTCGACACCGAGGAGTCGAACTGGACGTTCGATCCGGTGCGCCGCCAGTTCTATTGGCACCGGTTCTTCTCGCACCAGCCCGATCTGAACTACGACAATCCCGCCGTGCAGGAAGCGATGATCGATGTCCTGCGGTTCTGGCTGGACCTGGGTATCGACGGTTTCCGGTTGGACGCGGTGCCCTATCTGTTCGAGCGTGAGGGCACCAACTGCGAGAACCTGCCCGAGACCCACGCCTTTCTCAAACGCTGCCGCAAGGTGGTCGACGACGAATACCCCGGGCGGGTTCTGCTGGCCGAGGCCAACCAGTGGCCCGCCGATGTCGTGGAGTACTTCGGTGATCCGGCCACCGGCGGCGACGAATGCCACATGGCTTTCCACTTCCCCCTGATGCCACGCATTTTCATGGCGGTGCGCCGGGAGTCGCGGTTCCCGATCTCGGAGATCCTGGCGCAGACGCCGGCCATCCCGGAGATGGCGCACTGGGCGATCTTCCTGCGCAACCACGACGAGCTGACGCTGGAGATGGTCACCGACGACGAGCGTGACTACATGTACGCCGAGTACGCCAAGGACCCGCGGATGAAGGCCAATGTCGGTATCCGCCGTCGGCTGGCTCCGTTGCTGGAAAACGACCGCAACCAAATCGAGCTGTTCACCGCGCTGCTGTTGTCACTGCCCGGATCCCCGATGCTCTATTACGGTGACGAGATCGGTATGGGCGACATCATCTGGCTCGGCGACCGCGACAGCGTGCGCACCCCCATGCAGTGGACCCCGGACCGCAACACCGGATTCTCCACGGCCAACCCGGGCCGGCTGTACCTGCCGCCGAACCAGGACGCGGTGTACGGATACCAGTCGGTGAATGTCGAGGCCCAGCGCGACAGTTCGACCTCGTTGCTGAACTGGACCCGCAACATGTTGGCGGTGCGCGGCCGCCATGAGGCGTTCGCCGTCGGGACGTTCCGTGAGCTCGGCGGTTCCAACCCGTCGGTGCTGGCCTATGTCCGCCAGATCGACGAGGAAGCCGGCGTCGAGGCCGACGCCATACTGTGCGTCAACAACCTCTCCCGCTTCCCGCAGCCCATCGAGCTGAATTTGCAGGAGTGGAACGGTTATACGCCCATCGAAATGTCCGGCTACGTGGAATTCCCCAGCATCGGCCAGTTGCCGTACCTGCTGACCCTTCCGGGGCACGGGTTCTACTGGTTCCAGCTCCGCAAGCCCGAGCAAGACCCTGGAGTGCAGCAATGAGTGTCGAATTCGGTGACTGGCTCGGCCAACAACGGTGGTACGCCGGACGTGGCCGTGAATTGGTCTCCGCAACACCGGGTTTGGTGGCCTCGCTCAGTGACGATCTGGACCTCACGTTGCTGAAGGTGTCCTATGCCGACGGGAGCGCAGAGCGATACCAGGTGCTGGTGAAGTGGGATGCCGAGCCGATCGACGAGTACAGCGCAGTGGCCACCATCGGTAGTGGCGACGGGCGGACCGCCTACGACGCGCTCTATGACCAGGACGCCGCGCGGTACCTGCTGCAGATGATCGACCGATCTGCCGAAGTGGACGGGCTCAGGTGCGGCAAGGAGCCCGGTGCTGTCCTGCCACTGGACGCGGCGCCGCGAGTTTCGGGGGCCGAGCAGAGCAACACCAGTGTGGTGTTCGGGCAGGAAGCCGTACTCAAGGTGTTCCGCCGGATCACCCCCGGTGTCAATCCTGACATCGAACTCAACCGGGTGCTGGTCAGGGCGGGCAATCCGCACGTCGCTGCGCTGCTCGGCTCGATGGAGATCGACTGGGACGGTGAGACTTTCGCGCTCGGCATGGTGACCGAGTTCGCCGCCAACTCTGCTGAGGGCTGGGACATGGCCACCGCCAGCACCCGGGATCTGTTCGCCGAAGGTGACCTCTATGCCGACGAGGTGGGCGGTGACTTCGCCGCCGAGTCCTACCGGCTGGGCGAGGCGGTGGCCTCGGTGCATGCCTGTCTGGCCGAGCAACTCGGCACCGAGTCGGTGCCGTTCCCGGCCGAGCTCATGTCCGCCCGTCTGGCCACCGCCGCCGAGGCCGTACCCGAACTGCGTCAACATGTTTCATTGATCGAGGAGCGCTACCGTAAGCTGGCCGAGGAGCCGGTGAACGTGCAGCGGGTCCATGGCGATCTACATCTGGGCCAGGTGCTGCGAACCCCGGAGCGATGGCTGCTGATCGACTTCGAAGGGGAGCCCGGCCAGCCGCTGGAGCTGCGCCGCAGCCCGGATTCTCCGATGCGCGACGTCGCGGGCATGGTGCGGTCATTCGAGTACGCGGCGTATGCGCGGCTGGTGGACCTGGCAGGAGACGATGACCGGGCCAGGCAACTGGCCGCCAGGGCCAGGGAATGGGCCGACCGCAACAGCACGGCGTTCTGCGACGGCTACGCCGCGGTGGCCGGTGTCGATCCGCGCGAGCATGCCGCCTTGCTGGCCGCCTATGAGCTGGACAAGGCGGTCTACGAGGCGGCCTATGAGGCTCGGTACCGGCCGAGCTGGCTACCTGTCCCGCTGGCTTCGGTGGCGCGCCTGATCGGCTGATACCTTCTTTAGCATGCCTAATCAGCCCACGCGCCGATCGGCGTCCGGTGGGCTGCTGATCGCAGTGCTCGCCGCCGCGGGCATCAGCGTCTCGCTCATGCAGACCCTGATCATTCCGCTCATTCCGCAGCTGCCTGCGCTGCTCGACACCAGCGCGGCCAACGCGTCCTGGGCGATCACCGCGACCCTGCTGACCGGCGCCGTCGCCACGCCGATGCTGGGTCGGCTCGGTGACATGTACGGCCCCAAACGGATCCTGGTGCTGTGCGCCGCGCTGCTGTTCACCGGCTCGCTGATCGCCGCGACGACCACCTCGCTGATCCCGCTGGTGATCGGGCGAGGTCTGCAGGGCTTCGGTGCTCCGGTAATCCCACTGGGCATCAGCGTGCTGCGCACCGCCCTGCCCGCCGAGCGGGTGGCCTCGGCGATGGGGCTGATGAGTGCCTCGCTGGGCGTCGGCGGCGCGCTGGGGCTGCCGCTGTCGGCGGTGATCGCCGAACACTTCAACTGGCACGCCCTGTTCTGGTGCTCGGCCTTCCTCGGCCTGGCTTCCGGCATTCTTTTCGTCCTGCTGGTCCCGGACCTGGAACCCGTCTCGTCCGATCACCGCTTCGATCCGATCGGTGCCCTCACACTGGGGATCGGGCTGGTGATGCTGTTGCTGCCGATCTCCAAAGGCGGGATGTGGGGCTGGAGCAGTGTCACCACGCTGGGGCTGTTCGCCGGCGCGGCGGTGACCTTCGGGGTGTTCACCTGGTGGCAGTACCGGGTACCCGCACCGATCGTGGACATGCGGACCACGCTGAAACGTCCGGTGCTCCTGACGAACCTGGCGTCCATCGCGGTGGGCTTCGGCATGTTCGCGTTGTCGCTCGTCGGCCCGCAACTGCTGGAGATGCCCCGGGAAACGGGATTCGGCTTGGGCCAGAGCATGATCGCCACCGGCCTGTGGATGGCGCCCGGCGGGCTGGCGATGATGGCCGCCGCACCGGTGGCCGCCCGCGTGGTGGCCGCGCGCGGACCGAAGGTCGTGCTGGTGATCGGCAGCGTGATCATCGCCGCGGGCTACCTGGCCGGCACCGTGTTGCTCGGTACCCCGGCCGGGGTGATGGTGCTCGGCCTGATCGTCAGTTTCGGCGTCGGGTTCGCCTTCGCGGCCCTCCCGGCCCTGATCAACGCCGCAGTGCCGGTGTCGGAAACCGCGTCCGCCAACAGCATCAACTCACTGGCCCGCTCGCTGGGTACCTCGACGTCGAGTGCGGTGATGACCGCGGTGCTGGCTCAGATGACCATCACCGTGGCCGGGCACGCCTTGCCGTCGTTGGGTGGGTTCCGTGCCGGGTTGTTGATCGCGGCCGCCGCGGCCGCCGGTGCCGCCCTCCTCGCGATGGCGATACCGAGAGGGCCCCGGCCGGATGAACCAGCCGAGGCCCCTTCAGAACTCGTGTCAGAGCGTGGCGATCTCGTAGCTGTCGAGCTGGCCGACCAGCGTCCGTAGCTGGTCAGAAGACGAGCCCAGGGTGTGCTCGATCGCGGTCAGCCGGGCGGCGTAGTGCCCGATGGGGTACTCCGCGGTGACACCGATACCACCGTGCAGTTGGATCGACTCCTGCGCGATGTGCCGGCCCGAACGCCCGATCTGCAGCTTGGCGCGGGCCGCGATCACCGGGTCCAGTTCCCCGTCGGCGATGGACATTGCGGCGTAGTTGCCCATGCTGCGCGCCAGCTCCAGCGACATGTACATGTCGGCGGCCCGCTGGGTCAGGGTTTGGAACTTGCTCAGCGTCACCCCGAACTGCTTGCGCTGCTTGAGGTAGTCGGTGGTCAGGCGCAGCGATTCGTCCATCGCGCCGACCGCCTCGGCACACAGGCCCGCCGAGATCCGAACCAGCGCGTCGGTGATCGCGGCACTGGCGTCGACGGCCTCACCCAGCGGTTCGGCGGGGGCCGCGTCCAGGGTGACCTGGGCGCCGCGCTGGCCGTCGAAGGTGCGGTAGCCCTGGCGGCTCACGTTGGCGGCGTCGACCAGGAAAAGTCCGGTGCCGCCGTCGGGCAGGGCCGCGCTCACGATCAACGTGTCGGCGATGTCGCCGGCCAGCACCGGGTTCTTGGTACCGCTCAGGGTCCATCCGTCGCCGCTGCGCTTCGCGGTGGTGGTCACACCAGCCGATCCACGGGCACTCGGCTCAGCGTGGGCGAAGGCCAGAATCCGTTCGCCGGAGGCGACTTCGTCGAGAAGCGCGCGCTGGGCGTCGGTGCCGGCCTCGGCGATGATCGCGCCCGGGCCGATCGCACCGTGCAGCACCGGCTCGGGGGCCAGCCGGCGCCCGAGCTCGTTCAGCACCACCATGATCTCGATCTGGCCACCGGAATCCTCGTCGAACCCGAGGCCCAGCACGCCCACCTCGGCGAGCTGCCCCCAGATCTGGCGGTCGAATCCGGGCTCGGCCTCCACCACCTTGTTGCGCTTTTCGGTGTCATAGCCTGACAGCAGGTCACGGGTGGTGTCGGCCAGCAGGGTCTGTTCGTCAGTCAGCTGAAAGTCCATGGCTCAACTCACAATCCGAGAATGGTGGACGCGATGATGGTGCGCTGCACCTCGTTGCTACCGCCGTAGATCGAGGTCTTGCGGTAGTTGAGGTAGTGCGGGGCGGCGTGCTGCGCCCAGTCCGGGGAGGCGATGTCGCCGGCCTCGTAGGGCAGGGCGTCAGCGCCGGCGACCTCGACCAGCAGTTCGGTAGCGGTCTGCTGCAACTGGCTGCCGCGCAGCTTCAGCACCGACGAGGCCGGGCTCGGCTTGCCGTCGGCCGAATCGGAGGTCACCCGCATCTGGGTGAGTTCCAATGCCAGCACGTCGTTTTCGGCCTCGGCCAGGCGGGCGGCGAACAGCGGGTCGGCCAGCAGGCCGTTGGCCGCGGCGCGTTCCTTCACCTCGGCCAGCCGCACCTTGGTGCGGGCAACCTGGGCGATACCGGTGCGCTCGTTGCCGAGCAGGAACTTCGCGTAGGTCCAGCCCTGGTTCTCTTCGCCGACGAGCTGGTCGGCGGGAACCCGGACGTCCTCGAAGAACACCTCGTTGACCTCGTAGCTGCCGTCGATCAGCTTGATCGGGCGCAGCGTGACGCCGGGGGTGTTCATCTCGAACAGCAGGAACGAGATGCCGGCCTGCTTCTTGGGTGCCTGCGGGTCGGTCCGGACCAGGCAGAAGATCCAGTCCGCGTGCTGACCCAGGGTGGTCCAGGTCTTCTGGCCGTTGACCACGTAGCTGTCGCCGTCGCGTATCGCGGTGGTGCGCAGCGACGCCAGGTCGGAGCCGGCCTCGGGCTCGGAGAAGCCCTGGCACCACCAGATGTCGAGCGCGGCGGTCGGCGGCAGGAAGCGCTCCTTGATCTCCTGTGATCCGAACTCGGCGATCACCGGCCCCACCATCCGGGCGTTGAAGGTCAGCGGCTCGGGAACGCTGGCCAGCTGCATCTCGTCGAGCCAGATCTGGTGCTGATTGGGCGTCCAGTCCTTGCCGCCCCACTCGACGGGCCAGTTGGGCACCGCGAGTCCGTGCTCATGCAGGATCTTGTGCGCTGTGACGATGCCTTCTTTGCCGATCGGCAGCCCGAGCCGGTTTCGTTCGCGAAGCTCGGCGGGAATCTTCGTCGTAAAGAAGGTGCGGAGTTCGTCGCGGAAGGCGGCTTCCTCCGGGGTGAGGGCTAGCTGCATGACTGCACACTAACCCAGCGGTTGGTTGGGTACCTACGACGGTCCAGTGCTACCGCACCAGCCGCCTCGGCAACCGCGAGGCCACGGCCACACCGAGGTGACCGGCCGGTGAACGTCGAATGAATCAACTGGGTTGGGATGTGGGGTGCCGCGGCACAGCCCGTAAGAGGCCGCAGCCGTGGCCGCAGGGTAGTTGCCGCCGCTCTTCGGCTCGTACCCCCCAGCCCGCCCGGCTGGTGACATCGAAACAAGCGCTCAATGTCTACTTAGGCGGCCACGGCTGCTACATGTTCAAGTTACCAGACTTCCTGGTTAGGGCAGGGACATCCGATCGATGAGCAACCTCTTGAATTGACGTTCAATCTGATTCCGACTGCAGTATCAGGACGGCGCGCGCATCGACTTTCACCGCGCTGCCGGCGGCGGCCGCGTCGCGTGTGGAGTTTGCCGACGTGCTGATTGCCGGAACCCACCGGGCGGCGAATTGTTCGGGGGGTAAAACAAACTCGATCGGTTCGTAGTGCGCGTTGAAACACAGCAAGAACGAGTCGTCGACCACGCGCTGGCCCCGGACATCGGGATCGGCGATGCCCTCCCCGTTCAAGTACATCGCCACCGACTTGGCATACCCGGTCTCCCAATCCTCGGCCGTCATGTCCGAACCGTCGGGTGCGAACCAGGCGATGTCGGGTGACCCGTCGCTACCCGCCTCGCGGACCGGCCGGCCGTCGAAGAACCTGCGGCGCCGGAACACCGGATGTGCGGCGCGCAGGGCCGACACCGAACGGGTGAACTCGAGGAGATCGGAATCGGCGCTGGCCCAATCGATCCAGGAAATCTCGTTGTCCTGGCAGTACACGTTGTTGTTGCCACTCTGGGTGCGGCCGAGCTCGTCACCGTGTGAGAGCATCGGAACGCCTTGGGAGAGCAACAGAGTGGCCAGGAAATTGCGCTGCTGGCGGGCGCGAAGCCGGTTGATCTCCGGATCGTCTGACGGGCCCTCGGCGCCGCAGTTCCACGACTTGTTGTTGCTCTCGCCGTCGCGGTTGTCCTCGCCGTTGGCCTGATTGTGTTTCTCGTTGTAGGACACCAGGTCACGCAGCGTGAAACCGTCATGGGCGGTGACGAAGTTGATGGAGGCGAACGGGCGGCGCCCGGTCTGCTCATACAGATCGGCCGAGCCGGTCAGCCGGTAGGCGAACTCGTCGAGGGTGGCCGGCTCACCGCGCCAGTAGTCGCGAACGGTGTCGCGGAACTTGCCGTTCCACTCCGTCCACTGCGGCGGAAAGTTACCCACCTGGTATCCGCCGGGGCCGACATCCCACGGCTCGGCGATCAGCTTGACCTGGCTGACGATCGGATCCTGCTGCACCAGTTCGAAAAACGCGCTCAGGCGGTCCACATCGTAGAACTCGCGGGCCAGGGTGGCGGCCAGATCGAAACGGAAGCCGTCGACATGCATCTCGGTGACCCAGTACCGCAGCGAGTCCATGATCAGTTGCAGCGAATGGGGATGGCCGACATTGAGACTGTTGCCGGTGCCGGTGTAGTCCATGTAGTACTGCAAGTCGTCGTCGGCCAGCCGGTAATAGGCGGCGTTGTCGATGCCGCGCATGGACAACGTCGGGCCCAGGTGGTTGCCCTCGGCCGTGTGGTTGTAGACGACGTCGAGGATCACCTCGATGCCGTTGGCGTGCAGTTCCCGCACCATGGCCTTGAATTCCTGGACGTGGCCGCCCGGGGTACCTGCCGAACTGTAGCGGGGGTCGGGTGCCAGGAACCCGATCGTGTTGTAGCCCCAGTAATTCGACAAACCCTTCTCGACCAGAGTCGAGTCGTCCACGAAGTGATGCACTGGCATCAGCTCGATGGCGTTGACCCCCAAGGCTTTCAGGTGCTCGACAATCACGGGGTGAGCAACGCCGGCGTAGGTTCCGCGCAGCTGCTCGGGGACATCCGGGTGGGTCTGGGTCAGTCCCTTGACGTGGGCCTCGTAGATGACGGTGTCGGCGTACTCATGGCTGGGCGGATGATCGACGCCCCAGTCGAAGTACGGGTTGATCACCACGGCCTTCGGCATGCTGGCCGCCGAATCGTCGTCGTTGCGGGTTGCCGGCTCGTCGAAGTTGTACGAAAACAGCGGCTGACCCCAGTCGAAGGATCCCTCGATGGCCTTGGCGTAGGGATCCAGCACCAGCTTGTTCGGGTTGCACCGGTGACCGGCTGCGGGATCGTACGGGCCGTGCACGCGATAGCCGTAGCGCTGGCCCGGCTCGACTCCCGGAATGAAACCGTGCCAGACAAATCCGTCGACCTCGGGAAGCGTCACCCGGGTTTCGTGCAGCGTCCCGGACTCGTCCGGGTCGAACAGGCACAGTTCGACCTTCTCGGCGACCTCACTGAACAACGCGAAGTTGGTGCCCGAGCCGTCGTACGTCGCACCCAGTGGGTAGGCCTTGCCCCGCCACGTCTCCACAGTCACACATTCGACCTTACGGCTCCCGGGGAGCCGTGGCCGGTCGAATGTGCGGCGGTACGTTACAGCGGTGACCACTCGCTCTGAGCTACCGCAGTACCAGACCCTGCGGGTCACGTTCGACGGCTCCGTCGCGATCGTCATGCTGAACCGCCCCGAGCGTCGCAATGCCTTCGGCGGCGGCATGCGCGAGGAGCTCGCCGACGCCTTTCTGCGTTGCGACGGCGACGACGCGGTTCGCGTGATCGTGCTGACCGGGGCACCACCAGCCTTCTGCGCCGGCGCGGACCTCGGGGCGGGCGAGCAGACCTTCACCGAGCCCGCTCGGGAATTCAGCGCCGCGGGCCTGGCCGTGCCGGCCTGGACCCTCGGTAAACCGGTGATCGCCGCGGTCAACGGTCACGCCATCGGCATCGGGCTGACACTTGCTTTGCAATGTGACATCCGGCTTTTCGCCGCGGACGCGCGGTACGGCGTAGTGCAGGTCCGGCGCGGCATGGTGGGTGACGCCTACTCGCACTGGGTCCTGCCCCGGCTGGTCGGCCTGGCCAACGCCGCCGAGATCCTGCTGACCGGGGCGACATTCGACGGGCGCCGCGCCGTCGAACTCAGCTTGGGCAGCCGGGTGCTACCGGCCGAGCAGGTGTTGCCCGCCGCACTGGAACTCGCCCACGACATCGCGATCAACACCGCACCGATGTCGGTCGCGGCCAGCAAGCGGCTGCTGTGGGACTCGTATGACCTCGACCGGGCCGGTGTCGGCGCCAGGGAGACCGAGATCCACCTGAGCCTGATGGCGCACGACGACGCACGCGAAGGGGTGCGCGCCTACATCGAGCGGCGAGACCCCCGGTGGACGGGACGGCCCGCCGACCCGACTAGCTGATCTGGACCCCGGCTCTTCGGAGTTGATCGATTGCCGCCGTTGAGCTCTCCGGGGCGACTCCGGCGGTCAGGCCGGTCAGCACGCGGGTGCGCAGCCCGGCCTTGACCGCGTCTGAGGCGGTGGCCGCGACGCAGTAGTCGGTGGCGATACCGACCACGTCCACCGCCTCGACGCCCCGCAGACTCAGCCAGTCCGCGAGCGTCGTACCAGAGTCATCGACACCCTCGAAACCGCTGTAGGCCGCCGAATGGTGTCCCTTCTCGAACACCGCCTCGACCGCGGTCGGATCGAAATCGGGATGAAAAGCCGCCCCCGGGGTTTCGGCCACGCAGTGCCGCGGCCATGACGTCCGGTAATCGGGGGTGTCGGAGAAATGGTCACCCGGGTCGATGTGGAAATCCTTGGTGGCCACCACGTGGTCGTACCCGTGGTCGGTGGCCAGCAATGCGCTGATG
This sequence comes from Mycobacterium syngnathidarum, assembly GCF_001942625.1. GTDB lineage: Bacteria > Actinomycetota > Actinomycetes > Mycobacteriales > Mycobacteriaceae > Mycobacterium > Mycobacterium syngnathidarum. The sequence goes on along the minus strand of NZ_MLCL01000093.1, from coordinate 43,775 downwards.
TCGCGTGCCACCGCCGCACCACCGGCGACCGCCAGCGAGCCGCCTTCGCAGAAATCGTTCTGCACGTCGACGACGATGAGTGCCCGAGCCTGCTTGGACATCTGCATGAACCCGACGCTACCCGCCGAACAGCAGGTACAGCCCGGTGAACGTATAGCCGACCATCACCAGCATCGTCGCGAGCTGGCCGGTGAGCTGATGTTGTCTCGGCAGCAGGCGCAGTGCCCGATCGTGCGCGGCGATCACTCCGGCAACGTGACCGGCCAGCACGAACCCGACCTTCAGGGTGGCCAGCAGCGTCGGGTGGGCCGACAGAAAGTAGCTCACCTGCACGTCATGGAGCCCGAACAGCAAGATCACCGCCTGCTGGCCGCGCTCCACGAGATAGGACAGGTAGTGCGCGAACACGTAGCCGACGACGATCGGGATCAGGGAATGGGCCATCAGCCCTGGCAGCTCGCGCCGAAGTCGGCGATCGACCCCGCCGGTGGTACGGGTGGCCGTCCAGAATGTGACGGCCACCGTGGCGGCGAACACCAGAAGCCCCCCGGTACGGATCAGACTGGCGCCCAACGGAGATCCTGAATGTGCGTCGACGAAGTTGCGCCACTGGGGCATTGCCGAGAAGCTGTCGAACGCGGTCGAGCCCAGCAGTACCGCCAGCACCGCGACCAGCCCGGGCCGCACCGGCAGCGAGGGCAGATGATCGAACGGGTTGCCCAGCACCATCCGCCCGTCGTGGCGGCGCAGTGGCGACAGCTTGGACACCACCGTGCTGTACACCTCGAACGGGTCGGCGCTCTCCGGCCACCGCGTTCCGCAGCACACGGCGCCGGTGAGCGTCACCACCAGGTAGATCAGGAGCCAGTTACGAATGGCCGCAACCGATCCCGGATCGGGGCTGGCCAGCTCCAGCCAGACGAAGGCGAACAGGCCGGCGGCCGCCGGCCAATAGCCGATCCGCTCCGGATAGCGCCGGGCGTGCCTTCCCGGCAGGAAGCGGCACACCGCGCGCACCGGTGAGATCAGCCGCCACACCGGGCCGAACAACACCGAGACCGCTACCAGCCCCACCCACAACAGGACGTAGAAGACGCTGGGCAGCGGGTTGACGGCGGCCGGCCGGGTGAACGCGGTGTAGGCCACCCACCCGGTCAAGACCAGCGAGAGCACACCCAGGCCCCAGCGCGTCGCGGCGGAGTCCAGTGTCGTCGTCACCCACGACGGCAGCGGTAAACCCGGCTTGTCCGCATCGAACCGGGGCTGCCGCCAGGCCAGCGCCACCACCGCGAAGGTGAAGGTGAGCGTCCACGCCGCACCGATCAGTGCGTAGGTGTAGGGGATCGGGAGATCGGTCGAGCCGCCCAGACCGTGGGCCAGGAGAGCGGTCGACGGGGGAGTCACTGTTGCACTTGCACGCTGGCGATCGTGCGGTTCAGCTGATGCAGCTCGATGTCGACCGTGCCGGGCACGTCGACGGTGAACTGGAACTGCTGGCCGTTGCGTGGCTCGATCTTGAAAGTGTGCTCGGGATTGGAGTGCACGTGCAGCTCATCGGCGGCATCGCTGTTCACCCGCACCACGATCGGCTCACCGACCTTGCCTTGCAGCCGTTGGTTCGTCGGGTTGACCTCACCGCTCTTGATCGTGACGTCGATCAGCAGCCGGGCCGGTGCCTGCTGCTCGTTGGTCATGTCCGACGGATTGACCGTGGTCGCCGAAGGGGTGGCCGAATCGGCTGCACCTTCGGACTTCTGAGGATCGCCGGAGCCGCCACAACCGGCCGTCACCAGGGCGAGAGCGGACGCCAGGACGATGACACTGCTTTTGAGGTTGATCACGGTGAACCATCTTCGCCTGAGTCGTCGACACCTTCATCTCGAACGTCTTCTTCGGGTTCGCGGCTGTCGTCAGGACGCGGCCCACCGCGGCGGTCCCGCATGGCGACGTACACCACGACACCCACCACGACGACCGCCGGGGCGAAGGCCGGCAACGCCAACAGCAGCGTGTGGTCGGCCTGGAAGCGGGTCGGATCGATCATGGGTGTCCAGCGGGTTCACGGCCGGCGGCCAGCTCTCGGGCATTGATCCGGCCCGCACCCCAGGTCAGCCCGGCGATCAGGATCAATGTGCACACCAGGACCACCAGCGACGCCGCGTTGAAGAGCCACGACGGGTGATCGAGATTGCGTTCGCGCTGCAGGATCGTGATCTCCTGCACGAACTCCCGGTTGCTGGAGGTCAACGCCGGGGTCTCGGCGGCGCCGATGCCGGGATCGGCGGGCAGGTAGATCGGCACCCCGGCCATGGTGGTTCCGTCCTGCACGCGCAGCAGGGTCTTCCAGGTGCCCGACACCGGGATGGGCTGCGTCGAGCGGTAGTGGCCTGGGCCGACCTGCTCCAAACGGTTGATCACCAGACCGCGGTGGTCGGCCAGGCCGCCCTGCCACGCCAGGATCGACACCCACTCCGGATCGTCACCGACCAGGTCGACCGGGGTGATCTGGACGTCGGCGGAGGCCACGCGCTGCCCGTCCGGGGCCGGCAGGTCCGTCAAAGTGATGGTGGCGCTGGCGTTTTGCGGGACTTCGGTGCGTAACCCGTTGGCCACCGCACCGCCGATCACCAGGACGGTGACCACCACGACGGAAATCCCCACCGCGGGGCGGGGCAGCGGTTGGCCGGTGAGCACCAGGGCGAGCAGCGCGCCGCACAGGCCCATCGCGACGGCCACCGGGATTGCCATGGCCAGCGCTTCGCCCCACATGCTGGTGGGCCACGGGTAGTGATAGACCGCGCCGATCCACAACGACTCCAGCCACAGCCCGACGGTGCCCACCCCGAGCCCACCGACCGCACCGAAAAGGATGGGCCGCTTGACGAGTGGGGTCAGTGCGAGGAGTTCGACCACCAGGGCCGGACCGAGGTAGAGCGCGAACCAACTCGTCGGCGCACCCAGAACCGGCCCGACGATCAAGGCCACGGCCCCGCGCAAGGCGATGGCGAACCCGGCGGCGATCAACGCCGCACCCGGGCCGAGCACCAGCCGGGCCGCGACGGCCGCCAGTGCGGCCGCGGCCGCGATCATCATCGGCTGCAGCACGAGCCGGAACTGCTCGACGCCGAAGTCGTACTCGATCTGGAACACCGAGAGACCGATGAACAGACCGCCGAACGAGAGGAAATAGAGAAACTTGTTGAACTTGCTGTCCTCGGCCATGCCCTCGGGCCCCATCGCGACACGGCCTTCGTGTTCCAGCAACAGCACGGTGATCAGAGACAGGCCGGCCCCGCCGATCAGCATCAAATGTGTTGGGCCCCAAAGTGTGACGTCCTGGCCGAAGATGCGGTGCCAGATGTCGTCGAGCGGAAATCCGATGAGAGCGTAGAGCCCGCACAACGCCATCAGCACCCCGCCCACGGGGGCGTACCAGGTCCGGGTGATCCGGATGGCGGCGGGCCCAGGCTTGTCGTAGGGCAGCACGATGGCCATCGACCCGGCGATGAACAGCAGGAACAGCCCGATCAGGATGAAGTAGTGCGCGGGGTTGGCCAGGGGGCCCTCGTCACGTCCCTTGCCGATGTGCAGGCTGACATCCCAGATGAAACCGAACAGCGCGCAGATGATCGTCGCGGTGAACAGGAACACCTGCAACGCGACCCACGGCGGCCGGTGGAACTTGCGTCCCAGCCACTCGGCGAAGTTGTTCAGCCAGGTGATGCGTCGGTTGCGGTGCAGGTAGCCGATCCACAGCAGTGCGACCGTGACGATCAGGGCGACCACCGACATCCCGATCACCTGATCGAGCGCGGCACCACCGCCTTCGGTCCCGGCGGCTGCGGTGAGCGTGACATCGGACGAGCCCATCATGACCTCCGGTCAGCCGACTGTGGTGTCGGTGACTGATGTTGCCAGAAGTGGGCCGGTCGAAACAGACGTTCGGTCGGCTCGGTCAGCTCCACGCAGTGCTGGGTCGCTGCATGCGTTCCCCGTCGAGGAATACATCGACCCGCTCGTCGAAGAAGCAGATGTGATCGCGGACCGGCACCGCGTCGATCAGCGGCTCGTGATACGACCAAGCCAGATCGGCGGGCCCGCCGGGCGGCGAATAGTAGGTGGCCCGGCCCTTGTACGCGCAATATGTGACGGTGTCGCTGACATCGAGGACGGCAGCCACGTCTTCGCGGGGAAGGTAGTGGCGGGTGGGCAGTCCGGTCTCGAATAGCGCCATGGGACTGCAGGATTCGGCCAACACCCGCCCGTCGAGCTCGATGCGGACCCGTCGACGGCTGCGCCGGACATCGATCCGGTGGAACGGATCGTGCGGATGCGCGACGATCGGCTCGTCCTCCTCGCGCCACTCGAACGTCGCGAAGTCCAGGATCACGTAGTCGGCCAACTCCGGGTCGTCCGGCCGAAATGCTGCGGCCGCACCGGTTTCCTCACCGGCGATGACGTCGAACGCCGTTCCCGGACAGGTGTGCGCGGTGAACGGCACCGACGGGTCCAGGAAACCGGGGATCTCGTCGTCGCCCACATCCCCGCCGGCCGGAACAAGTTGCGCCGTCAACGCCGAACGCGGTACCGCGTACGTCGGCACCACCCGCCGCGGCTCCCAGATCAGCACCGCCGCGGCAGTGTCGGCCACGGGCTCGCCGCCCAGGCACACCCGAATTCGCTTGGCAGTGGGCTGGTATCGCAGGGCGCCCAGCTTGCCGCCCAGGAGCTCGTCCATTCTCACCGCCATCGAGCCATTATCGATGCCGATGGCGCCCGCTGTCTGCTACTTGACGTCGACGTACACCGTGCGGGTGGTGACGGCGCTCAGGGTGTCGGTGCGGCTGAAGTTCGGTCCCGGTCGTATGGCGACCACGGAGGCCTGCTTCAGCGGTGACGAACCGAGACGGTTGACCACCACCGTGTAGCCCTGGGACTCAAGCTGTCTGATGGTCTGCTCGGCATTACTGGGGCCGTTGGGCGCGGCCGCGGCCGGTCCGGCCGACCCGATGATGGCCGCCACCGCAACGCCTGCCGCCGCGGCGGCGATCCGAGACCTTCCGAATGTGTTTCGCACTGGACTGTCCTCTTCCACGCTATTCGTTACGCTGCCAGATATCGGTTCAAACCAGCAGCTCAGGCGCTTTAGTTCCAATGGCAGAAATTGATCGCTTGGTGGCGGCCCTTGGGCTGCGGCAGCGCGACGGGGTCACTTGCGGCCCGACGGTCGCGCTGGTGGCCGGCGCCATGATGGACCACGCCTACCGCGCGGAGTTGTTGCACCCGGACGGCCCGGCGTGGTTCGCCGCCGAGCAGGGCCGAATTCACGCTGCCGTCAACCGGATTTGGCCCCGGCGGCTGGGCACCACGCCCGCCGGAATGGCGCGCGCTCTGACCCACCGCAGTGGGAAACGGTCGGTGACATACCGGTGGCGGCTCTTCCGCGGCACCCGCGACTCGCTGTCGGATGTGCTTCGCGCCGTCACGGAAGGGTGGCCGGTTCCGATGCTGGTCGGTGAGCGCGGCATCCCGCGGCACTGGGTTTTGCTCGCCGGGGCCACCGGTGAGGTTCTGCAGTGTTACGAGCCGTCGTCGGGCACGGTGGTGCCGACCGATGTCGCGGCCGTGCGGGGTGCTCGGCTGACCGGGCTGGGTTTCCCCCGGCCCTTCGCCTTTGTCCTACCGTCGAAGCATGGCCCGAAAGTATGCGACCGCTGACCGAGTGGGTATCGACGAACTCCTGAACTTCGTGCGACCGCGACACCACATGGTGCTCACCACGTTCCGCGCCGACGGCTCGCTGCAGACCTCCCCGGTGACGGGCGGGGTGGATGATCGGGGCCGCATCGTGATCGCGAGCTACCCGCAGCGGGCGAAAGCCGCCAACTGTCGGCGTACACCCCGTGCCAGCGTGACCGTGCTGTCCGAGGAGTTCAACGGACCGTACGTACAAGTCGACGGCGATGCCGAGGTGATCGGGCTCCCGGAGGCGGTGGAGCCGCTGGTCGACTACTTTCGCGCGGTCGCCGGTGAACACCCGGATTGGGATGAGTACCGGCAGGCGATGGTTGACCAGGGCAAGTGCCTGATCCGGATCACGCCGGTGCGTTGGGGCCCGGTTGCCACGGGTGGCTTCCCTCCGGCGTAGGTGCAGGCCGACGCGTTGCGTTGGCTAGCAGGTCAAACTATAGTCTGGACACATGTCCAGAGGGTTCGGAGTCAACGCGTGAGCGTGTATTCCCAGCTCAGCACGATTTCGGCCGTCGGGTGATCTGATTATGCGTATCGCGTTGCTGTCCTATCGGAGCAAGACCCATTGTGGCGGCCAGGGCGTCTACGTGCGCTATCTGAGCCGCGGGCTCGCCGAACTCGGCCATGACGTCGAGGTGTTCTCCGGCCAGCCCTACCCCGAGGGGCTCGATCCGCGGGTCAAACTGACCAAGGTCCCCAGCCTCGATCTCTACCGCGAACCGGACCCCTTCCGTGTGCCCAGGCCCAGCGAGATCCGCTCCGGCATCGACGCGCTGGAGCTGGCCACCATGTGGAGCGCCGGGTTCCCCGAGCCGCGGACGTTCACCATGCGCGTCGCCCGCATCCTGGCCGACCGCCGCGACGAGTTCGATGTCGTGCACGACAACCAGAGCCTGGGCTCGGCGCTGCTGAAGATCGCCGAGAGCGGCCTGCCGGTCGTGGCCACCGTGCACCACCCGATCACCCGCGACCGGGTGGTCGAGATCGCCGCCGCCAAGTGGTGGCGCAAGCCACTGGTGCGGCGCTGGTACGGGTTCGCCGAGATGCAGAAGAAGGTGGCCCGCAGGATCCCCGAGCTGCTCACCGTGTCGTCCTCGTCTGCCGCCGACATCGCCGAGGACTTCGGGGTGACACCGGATCAGCTGCACATCGTGCCGCTGGGTGTGGACACCGAACTGTTCAAGCCCAGCGACCACCGGGTGAGCGGCCGCATCATCGCGATCGCCAGTGCCGATGTCCCGCTCAAGGGCGTCAGTCATCTGCTCCATGCGGTGGCCCGGCTGCGGGTGGCCCGCGATCTCGACGTGCAGTTGGTGTCCAAGCTCGAACCGAACGGTCCGACCGAGAAACTCATTGCCGAACTCGGTATTTCCGACATCGTGCACAGCTCCAGTGGGCTGAGCGACGAGGAACTCGCCGCGCTGCTCGCTTCCGCCGAGGTGGCCTGCATCCCGTCGCTGTACGAGGGCTTTTCACTGCCCGCGGTGGAAGCCATGGCCAGTGGCACCCCGATCGTGGCGAGCCGCACGGGTGCCCTGCCCGAGGTGGTCGGGGACGACGGATCCTGCGCCCGGCTGGTGCGCCCGGCCGACGTCGACGAGCTGACCGCGGTGCTGGGTGAACTGCTCGACTCGCCGTTGGAGCGCCGCAAGCTCGGCGCCGCCGGGCGACAGCGGGCACTCGATGTCTTCAGTTGGGAATCCGTTGCCGCACAGACGGTATCGGTGTACGAGATGGCCCGTGCTCGGGTTGGAAAGGTGGCGCCATGCTGACCGTCGATTTCGACCGTCTCGGTGTCGGACCGGGCACGACGGTGATCGACGTCGGCTGCGGCGCGGGCCGGCACACGTTCGAGGCATATCGGCGCGGGGCCTCGGTGGTCGGCTTCGACCAGAGTGTGTCCGACCTCAACGATGTCGACACGATGTTGCAGGCCATGCGGGAAGAAGGCGAGGTCCCGCTGTCGGCCAAGGGGGAGGCCGTCAAGGGAGACGCTCTCGACCTCCCGTACCCCGACGCGAGCTTCGACTGCGTCATCGCCTCGGAGATCCTGGAGCACGTTCCGCAGGACGACCGTGCCATCGCCGAACTGGTGCGTGTCCTCAAACCCGGTGGCTCGCTGGCCATCACCGTGCCGCGATGGTTGCCCGAGAAGCTCTGCTGGCTGCTCTCGGACGAGTACCACGCCAACGAGGGCGGGCACATCCGCATCTACAAGGCCGACGAACTGCGCGACAAGGTGTTGGCCCACGGGCTCACGCTGACCCATACGCATCACGAGCACGCGTTGCACTCACCGTACTGGTGGCTCAAATGCCTTGTCGGCACGGAGAAGAACGACCACTTCGCGGTCAAGGCCTACCACCAGCTGCTGGTGTGGGACATGATGGGCCGGCCCTGGGCCACCCGCACCGCCGAGTCGCTGCTGAACCCGGTGATCGGCAAGAGCGTTGCACTGTATTTCCACAAGCCGGAAGACAACGGGTAGGCCCGCGCTGTGTTTGTGCCTGAGATCCCCGGTGTGCCCGGAGTTCTGACTCCAGAAGACTGCGTGCAGACGGCGCGCTCGATCGCGGCGACCCAGGAAACCTCGGGGGCGCTGCCGTGGTTCGACGGCGGACATACCGATCCGTGGGACCATGTGGAGAATGCCATGGCGCTGACCGTGGCCGGGCTGATCGAACCAGCCAGGGCGGCATTCGACTGGTGTCGCAACGTGCAGCGGCCCGACGGTTCCTGGCCCATTCAGCTGCGCAACGGCGTCATCGAGGATGCCAACAGCGACAGCAACTTCTGCGCCTACGTGGCGACCGGCGTCTGGCACCATGTGCTCATCACCGGGGACCGTGCCTTCGCGGAGTCGATGTGGCCCGTGGTGACCCGTGCGCTCGACTTCGTGCTGGGTTTGCAGGCCCCCGGTGGCGAGATCTACTGGGCGGCAAGCCCGTCGGGCCCCGTCGAGGAAGCCCTGCTGACCGGCTGCGCCAGTGTGTATCACAGCATTCGCTGCGGCCTGGCGCTGGCCGATTTCCTCGACGATCCGCAACCGGAATGGGAGGTGGCCGTCGGCCGGCTCGGCCACGCCATCGCCGCCCATCCAGAGGCGTTCTCCGCCAAGGACACCCATGCCATGGAGTGGTACTACCCGGTGCTCGGTGGCGCCCTGCAGGGCGAGGCGGCCCACGCCCGCATCGCGCAACGCTGGGACGACTTCGTGGTGCCCGGGCTGGGCATCCGGTGCGTCGACCACCGGCCGTGGGTCACCGGCGCGGAGACCTGTGAGCTGGTGATGGCACTGGATGCGATCGGCGACACTCCTCGGGCCCACGAGCAGTTCGTGGCGATGCAGCATCTACGCGAGGGTGACGGATCCTATTGGACCGGACTGGTTTTCGCCGACGGCAAGCGCTGGCCCGAGGAGCGCACCACCTGGACCGGTGCGGCGATGGTCCTGGCCGCCGACGCCTTGTCGCGGACCACCGCGGCCAGCGGCATCTTCCGAGGCGTGGGGCTGCCGCGCGGCCTCGAGGGGGAGTATGACTGCGAGTGTGTCGGCGGAAAAGCCGGGGACCGCTAGTCCAACTGTCCCGGTTCGCCCGAGGTCCGCTCCAGTACCCGCATCGAACCCATCACGACCACCTCTGCGAAGGCACCGGTCGCCAGTGCGCGCTGGTAGATGTGGAACGGGGCCTGACCGCCGTCGTCGGGATCCGGGAACACGTCGTGGATGATCAGCGCACCGCCCACCTCGACCCAGCGTGCCCAGCCGTCGAAGTCACGCTGCGCGGCCTCCTCGGTGTGACCGCCGTCGATGAACAGCAGCCGCAACGGCGTTCGCCATCCCCGCGCGACCACGGGTGAGCGGCCGACCACGGCCACCACGTGCTCGTCGAGGCCCGCGGCGTCCAGCGTGTGGCGCATCGTGGGTAGCGTGTCGAACAGTCCGGTCACCGGGTCGACCATGGTGGTGTCGTGGTACTCCCAGCCGGCCTGGTGCTCTTCCGAGCCGTGATGATGGTCGACGGTGTAGAGAACCGAGCCGGTCTGCTGTGCGGCCGCGCCGAGCATCACGGTCGACTTGCCGCAGTAGGTGCCGATCTCGACCCCGATCCCGCCGCCGAGATAGCGCAATCCGGCGTCGTAGAGGGCGCGGCCTTCGTCGGCCGGCATGAAGCCGGTGACCTGCTCGGCAAGGTCGAACAAGCGTTGGGCGTGGGGCGGCAGGGCGGTGTCGGCGGTGCTCATGAATGCCCAACCTACCGTTGCTGGCCAGTGGTGGTTGTAGTAGCGTCCGGACACGTGTCCGATGCGGCCTTGGAGTCCACGCGCCGCCGTCTGAGTGCCCGGCAGGCCGACACCGTGGAGCGCCTGGGTCAGGCTGCATTGCAGCTGATCACCAGGGACGGATTCCCCGGGTTGACCGTGCGCCGGGTGGCTGCCGAGGCCGGTGTCGGGGCAGCCACGGCCTATACCTACTTCTCCTCCAAAGAACACCTCGTGGCCGAGGTGTTCTGGCGTCGGCTCTCGGCTGCGCCGCCGGCTGCGCACACCTCAGCGGACCCGGCCACCCGGGTGGTCGAGGTATTGCAGCACATCGCGTCACTGCTGGCCGGCGAACCCGAGTTCGCCGGGGCGGTGACCAACGCGCTGCTCGGCAAGGATCCCGACGTGGACGTGCTGCGGCAACGGATCGGTGCCGACATCCGCGGCCGGCTGGTGGCCGCGCTCGGACCCGATGTGGACCTGGACGTCATCGAAGCCCTGGAACTGCTCTACACCGGGACCCTGGTGTGGGCGGGCATGGGCTACGACCCGTATGCGGCCGTCACGCAACGGCTGGAGAAGTCAGCGCGCTTGCTGCTCAGCTGAATTCGCGGTCATGATCGCCGTTGACGCGGCCACTGCAGGCCCGTAGATCTCGTGGATGTCGCGGCCGTCCTCGACGATCAGCGCCGTGAGCTCGCGCAGCCCGCCGAGCAGGATGATGGCCATCGGCTCGGTGAGCCGAGGTAACCCGGCCCGCTCAAAGCCGGCACTGCCACTGAGTTCGATGAGCAGATCGGTCAGCTCGCGCAGCGCCGCGCGCTGCAGCGGGCGGGCCCTGCTTCCCAGCGCCGGCAACTCACGGATCCAGCTCAAGGTGATCGCCGGGGCCGACGCGATGTGGTCGACGTAGGCGCCCACCGCCTGGGCGATCTGGTCTTGCCAGTGCGCGTCGGGATCGACGGCGCCCTGGATGCCGTCGACGAGGGCGGCGTTGTTGGCCCGCAACAGCTCGAGGAAGCCGTCCTCCTTGGTGCCGAACTGGTCGTAGAACGTGCGCTTGGAGGTGCGGGCATGGCGGACGATGTCGGCCACCGTGCTCTCGCGATAGCCCTTCTCGGCGATCGCCGTGGCGAGCCCATCGAGTAACCGCAGCCGGTAGGTCATCGTGGCTGACCCCCTTGCGTTGCCTGGTACCTGGGAGTACCGTACCTCATAACCCATTGGTACCGCGCGGTACCAGAACTGGCTGGAGGTCGTATGACCGAGCTCGTCGCTACAAAGAAGTCCGCCGAGACCGTCACGCCGGGGCGGATACCGCCACCCGCGCGGGTTCCGAAGCCCTTGCAGGCCATCGGCTTTGCCGTGGCCAGGCGCTGGGTGGTCAAACAGGTCGCCCGCCGCCAGGGCGACGTCTTCCGCCTCAAACTCCCGATCTTCGGCCCCACTGTGATGATCGCCGACGCTCAACTGGCCAAGCAGCTCTTCGCCGCCAACACCGACGACGTCGGCAACATCCAGCCCAACCTGAGCCGAATCCTCGGATCCGGATCGGTGTTCGCCCTCGACGGCACCGATCACCGCCGCCGTCGCAAGCTGCTCACCCCGCCGTTCCACGGCAAGAGCATCAGGAACTACGAGCAGATCTTCGAAGAGGAGACCCTGCGGGAAACCGCGAGCTGGCCCGAGGGCCGGGAGTTCGAGACGCTCGAGCCGATGATGCGGATCACCCTGAACGCGATCCTGCGCGCCGTGTTCGGCGCCGACGGTGAGCAACTCGATGAATTGCGCCGCATCATCCCGCCATGGGTCACGTTGGGTTCACGGCTGGTGGTGGTGCCGACCCCGGCCCGGACCTACGGCAGGTTCAGCCCGTGGGGCCGGTTGGCCAGATACCGCGAGGAATACGACGCCGTCATCGGCCGATTGATCGACAAGGTCGAGGCCGACCCCGACTTCGACCAGCGCGACGACATCCTGGCGCTGCTATTACGCAGCACCTATGAGGACGGATCTGCCATGTCCCGCAAAGACATCGGCGATGAGCTGCTGACCCTGCTGGCCGCCGGGCACGAGACCACGGCCTCGACCCTGGGCTGGGCTTTCGAGCGGATCAGCCGTCATCCGCAGGTGCTGGCCGACCTGGTGGCCGAGGCCGCCACCGACGGCAACGAGTATCGTCAGGCCACCATCCTGGAGGTGCAGCGCAATCGCACCGTCATCGACTTCGCCGGCCGGCACATCTACGCGCCGTCGATCCGGTTGGGGGAGTGGGAGATCCCGCGGGGTTACTCGGTCATCGTGGCGATATCGCAGATCCAGGAATCGTTGAATGAGTTCCCGAATCCGGATCGGTTCGACCCGCAGCGCTTCGTCGGCAACCGCCCCGGCCTGGGCTGGCTCCCGTACGGCGGCGGCACGCGGCGCTGCGTCGGAGCGGTCTTCGCCAACGTGGAAATGGACGTGGTATTGCGAACGATATTGCGCCACTTCGTCATCGAGACCACCACCGCACCGGGCGAAAAGGTGCACTCCCGCGGGGTGGCCTATACCCCGGCGGCGGGCGGGCGCATCGTCGTGCATCGCCGCGCCACGCCGCTGGGGGCCTGACCGGCTATCCGGTGGTCTGCCGCTTGGGCAGCTTCCAGCCCGCGCGCGGGAAGTGGCAGGTGTACCCGTTCGGGTAGTGCACCAGGTAGTCCTGATGCTCGGGCTCGGCCTCCCAGAAATCGCTCGCCGCGGTCACCTCGGTGACCACCTTGCCCGGCCACAGTCCCGAGGCGTCCACATCGGCGATGGTGTCCAGGGCGATGCGCTTCTGCTCGTCATCGAGGTAGAAGATCGCCGAGCGGTAGCTGGTGCCGACGTCGTTGCCCTGCCGGTCCTTGGTGGACGGATCGTGGATCTGGAAGAAGAACTCCAGCAGCGCGCGGTAATCGGTCTGCGCCGGGTCGTACTCGATCTCGACGGCTTCCGCATGCCCGGGATGGTTCCGATACGTGGGGTGGTCGTTGCGACCGCCGGTGTAGCCGACGCGGGTGGAGACCACGCCGGGCTGCTTGCGGATGAGGTCCTGCATGCCCCAGAAACAGCCCCCTGCCAGGATCGCCGTGGCCGTCCCGTTCGCCTGGTTGCTCATGCCCTTCTCTCCTTCTGCTCGTCAAACCACATTGTGCTCCGGCGCTACCGTGGAGCGCATGCGTGTAGTGCCAACCACCGCGCTTGCCGGTTTACTCCTGTTCGCCGGATGCCCCACCGCGGCGGCCGAGCGGGGCCCGGTCGCGGTGCCCGAGGTGCCACCGGATCCCGCCCGAACGCTGTTCACCGACAACCCCGCGATCGTCGACCCGCATCTGACCCGGATCGAATCCTTCAGCCGTCACGAGAACGGCCTGCTGGTCAACTTCACCGCGGGTACCCCGGATTGCTTCGGGGTGCACCTGGTCACGCACGAGACCGCGGATGCGGTCACGATCGACCTTCGCGGCGGAACGCCGCCGGAGTCGGTCGGCCGGATGTGCATCGCCCTTGTGTTGCCGGGCAGTGCCGAGGTGGCACTGCGGGCCCCGCTGGGTTCCCGACAGGTGCTGGCACCGCAGTGACGGGCCTCGACAAAGACCGGTAGAACGTGTTCTAGTTTTGGGGTGACGAGCAGCCCTTTCAGCCGCGAGGAACTCGCCGCTGCCTTCGAGACGTTCGAGCAGACCGTCGATCGGGCCGCGCAGACCAAGAACTGGGATGTGTGGGCCGACCATTACACCGTCGACGTCGACTACATCGAGCACGCCGTGGGCACGATGAAAGGCCGCGAGCAGGTACGGCCGTGGATCTGGAAGACCATGACCACATTCCCCGGCAGCTACATGACGTCGTTCCCGTCGCTGTGGTCGGTGATCGACGAGCCGACCGGCCGCATCATCTGCGAACTGGACAATCCGATGCGCGACCCGGGTGACGGCACCATCATCACCGCCACCAACATCTCGATCCTGACCTACGCCGGCGACGGCCTCTGGTGCCGTCAGGAAGACGTCTACAACCCCCTGCGATTCGCCTCCGCGGCCCGCAAGTGGTGCCGCAAGGCGGCCGAACTCGGCACCCTGACCGACGAGGCCGAAGCGTGGCTCAAGAAGTTCGGGGGCGGCCAGTGAGCGCCAAGCTGGTCATCGGGGCCAACGGATTTCTCGGCTCCCATGTGCTGCGGCAGTTGGCCACCGCAGACGACGGGTCCGAGATCCGGGCCATGGTGCGGGCCGGCGCCAACACCGTGGGAATCGACGACCTCGACGTCACGCGGGTTCTCGGCGACGTCTTCGACACCGCGGCTCTCCGCGAGGCGATGACCGGCTGCGACGTCGTCTACCACTGTGTCGTCGACCCCCGCGGATGGCTGCGCGACCCGGCACCGTTGTTTCGCACCAACGTCGAGGGCACCCGCAACGTGCTCGAGGTCGCCGCCGAGATCGACGGCCTGCGCAAATTCGTCTACACCAGCAGCTACGTCACCGTCGGGCGCAAGCGCGGCAAACGGTCTTCGGAGGACGACGTGATCGACCTGCGGGGGGTGACGCCGTACGTGCGCTCCCGGGTGCAAGCCGAAGAACTGGTGCTGCAGTACGCACGTGAACGCGGGCTGCCCGCCGTCGCGATGTGCGTGTCCACCACGTACGGCAGCGGCGACTGGGGCCGGACCCCGCACGGAGCGATCATCGCCGGAGCGGCTTTCGGCAAGCTGCCGTTTGTGATGAGCGGGATCGACCTGGAAGCAGTCGGTATCGACGACGCAGCCCAAGCCATGCTGCTGGCCGCCGAACGCGGCACCCCGGGTGAGCGCTACCTGATCTCGGAGAAGATGATCAGCAACGCCGAGGTGGCCCGGCTGGCGGCCGAGGCCGCCGGTGTCGCGCCCCCGCAGCGGTCTCTGCCGCTGCCGGTGTCCTACGCGCTCGCCGCCGCAGGCACCCTCAAGGGCAAGCTCCGTGGCACCGATGAGCGGTTGTCGCTCGAATCCCTGCGGCTCATGCGGGCCGAAGCCGAGCTCGATCACTCCAAGGCCGTGCGTGAACTGGGTTGGCAGCCAAGGCCGGTCGAGGAATCGATCGCCGAGGCAGCGAAGTTCTGGGTGGGCCTACGCGCGGCCAAACGCGCCCGCAACGGCAACTGAACACCACGCCGTAGGACGTTAAGCCACTGGGCGCCAAGCGTATTGCGGCCTAACCTGGCGATATGACCGACAAGCTGAAAGTCGACCTCTCCGGGGCGCCGCAGACCATGCTGGCCACGTTCTATGCCAAGGCGCTCGACGCCGGGCTGCCCCACCCGATCCTCGGTGACAAGCTGGCCAAGGAAATCGCCGACCGCATCGACTACGACTGGAGCCGCACCTCGATCACCGAGGCGAAGTCACCGGCGGTGACCACCCGCAGCGCGCACTTCGACCACTGGACCCGCCAGTTCCTGGCCGTGCATCCCGAGGCTGTGGTGCTGCATCTGGGGTGCGGACTGGACGGGCGGTTCTTCCGACTGGAGCCCGGCCCCGGAGTCGAGTGGTACGACATCGACTACCCCGACGTCGCACATTTGCGCGAGCAGCTCTACCCGTCCGCGGAGCACTATCACGTGATCGCCGCCTCGGTGACCGACCCGGCCTGGCTGCGCGACATTCCCGCCGAGCGTCCGACCCTGATGATCGGTGAGGGGCTGACGATGTATCTCACCGAACACGACGGGGTGGCGTTGCTGCGTCGCATCGTCGACGGATTTCCTTCCGGCGAACTGCAATTCGACGCGTTCAACACCCTCGGTATCAGATCGCAGTGGATCAACACGGTGGTTCGCCGATCCGGGGCCAAACTGCATTGGGCCATCGACAAACCCGAGGACATCCTGCGCGCGGTGCCGGGTACCCGGCTGTTGTCTCGGATGTCGCCATTCGACGACCCGGTGTTCGCCACACTGGCCTGGCGCTACCGGTTGATGCTGGCCATCATGAAACCGGTACCGGTGCTGCGGTACATGGCGCAATATCACCGCTACGCGTTCTGAGCTGATGCCCACCAACAGTAAAGCGGGACAGTCCGTTCCGGACTGCCCCGCTTTGCCTGTCGATATCAGCGGCCGCTGTGGCGCACGGTGTTGTCCACCTTCGGGACCATCGGCTTGGGGTGGATCTGGTCCAGCCAATCCAAGTGGTCCACACCAGCGGAGATGGTGACGGCATTGGGAGCTGCGACGGGAGCGGGCTCAGCGGCCAGGGCTGGTGCGGCCAGGCCCAGGACGGCTGCGCCCAGTCCGCTGGCGGCTATGACGGCGAATCCGAACTTCTTCATTTTCTGCTTCTTCCTGTCTCGTCCATGTCGGTTATGCCTGTGTAAACCGCGAGGTCAGCCAGCCAATTTCCGTTGGCAGTAATTGATCGACTCCTGGCAGAAAGAAGGATGTACGCGCCTTCACATTCCGCCCGACGTCCGAGAAGTCCTGGCACAATCCAGCGGTGCCCAACACGGTGAACGGTCAGGTTTCCCACTGGTTCGACCAGCTGCCCACGCCTCGACCGCCCCTGCCCGACGATCGGGATGCGGACGTGTGCATCGTCGGCGCCGGATATACCGGGTTGTGGACCGCCTACTACCTCGCGCAGGCCGACCCGTCGCTGCGGATCACGGTGCTGGAGGCCCGGTTCGCGGGCTTCGGGGCGTCAGGTCGCAACGGCGGCTGGCTGTCGGGCCTGGCACCGGGTGATCGGCACCGGATGGCACGGCAGCACGGACGTGAACGGGTGCTCGCCTGGCAGCAGGCACTCAACGAGGCCGTCGACGACGTGATCGAAGTAGCCCGTCGAGAGGGAATCGACGCCGGGGCGGTCAAGGGCGGAACCTTGGAGATCGCCCGCAACGCTGCCCAAGCGGCCCGCCTCGCCGACGCGATCGCCGAGGAGCGCGCCTGGGGCAATGACGTTGCGGAACTGACGAAAGAGCAAGCCGCCGAACATATTCGCTTTGACGGTGTGGTGTCGGCCTACCACACCCCGCACTGCGCCCGGATCCAGCCGGCCCGGCTGGCCCGCGGGTTGGCCGAAGCCGTCGAACGCCGCGGCGTCACGATCTACGAGAACACGCCGGTCACCGAGATCGCGCCGGGCCGCGCCGTCACTGCCCTGGGCACGGTGCGGGCGCCGATCATCCTGCGCGCCACGGAGGGCTTCACCCCGGCGCTGCCAGGTCTGCGCCGTACCTGGCTGCCGATGAACAGCTCGATGATCGCCACCGACCCGATCCCGGCGGCGTTGTGGGACGAAATCGGTTGGCAGGGCTGCGAAACCGTGGGAGACAGTGCGCACGGATTCTTCTACGCGCAGCGCACGGTCGACGATCGCATCGCCATCGGCGGGCGCAGCGTCCCCTACCGCTTCGCCTCCCGCACCGACGTGGACGGGCAGGTACCGGCCCGCACCATCCGGTTGCTCACCGACGTGCTGCATTCGATCCTGCCGCAGGTGTGCGAGGTGCCGATCGCCCATGGGTGGTGCGGGGTGCTGGCCGTGCCCCGGGACTGGCAGGCGAGTGTCGGGCTGGACCGGGCCAGTGGACTGGGCTGGGCCGGCGGCTATGTCGGCCACGGAGTCACCGCCACCAATCTGGCCGGCCGGACCTTGGCGGACCTGGTCTTGCGTCGCGACACCTCCATCACAGAGCTGCCGTGGGTCGGGCATCGATCGCGCAATTGGGAACCCGAGCCGCTGCGGTGGCTCGGCGTGCGTGGACTCTATGTCGCCTACAAGCTCGCCGACCGACACGAGGCCGGCGGACGGTCGCTGACCTCGCCGATCGCGCGGGTCGCCGACGTCATCACTCGCAAGCCGCATTAGCTCTGGTCAGGGGAGTGCGGCCAACTTGTCGGTCAGTGGTGGCATAATCGCACATATGTTCGAACGTTCCGCTGCCGACCTGATCGATGCGGTCAGTGCTGCGGCGCGGGCGGAGTCGGTGGCGATCGCGGCCCGGTTGGCCGCGATCGGGGAATTGGACACGCTACGCGAACAGGAGTTGGCCGAGTCGATTTTCTGGACCACCGATCCGTTTGAAGCGGTGGGGGCCGAGATTTCGGCGGCGATGCGGATCAGCCGCGGTCGGGCCGGCACCCAGATTCATCATGCCCGGGTGTTGCGGGACAAACTGCCTCAGGTGGCGGCGCGGTTCGCGGTCGGGGATATCGACTATCGGGTGGTGCGGATGCTGATCACCCGCACCGCCACCACCGACCCGGCGGTGTGGGAATCCTTGGATGCCGAACTGGCCGCCCGCGCGCACCGCTGGATGCGGTTCTCCGAACGACAGTTGCGGGACCGGATCGATCAATGGGTCGCCAAACTCGATCCGAATGGGGTGCGGGTCCCGCCGGATCTGACCGAGGAGCGGTTCGTGCAGGTCGAGCCCGGCAGCTTGGGCAACGCCACGATCTGGGCCAATGTCGATGCCGGCGACGGTGTCGCGTTCAATCAGCGCCTCGATGCGCTGGCGGACACGGTCTGTGAGCACGATCCGCGCACCCATGAGCAGCGCCGTGCCGATGCGATCGGCCCGTTGGCCCGGCTGGAAGCCCAACTGCTGTGCCGGTGCGGGCGCCAGGATTGCGCGGCGGCTCAGAACCGGGCCGCTGCGGATGCGGCGGTGGTGCACGTGCTGGCCAACCAATCCACGGTGGACGGGACTTCGAATGATCCGGGGTATCTGCCCGGGTACGGCATCGTGCCCGCCGAGAGCGTGCGCAAGGTGGCGGCTACGGCCAAGATCAAACCCGTACCCTTGCCGGTGCCAGCCGAGCCCGGCGAGACGGGTGGAGCAACGGAGCCGGCTGCCCCCACTGAGTCACCTGAGGCAGTAGGCTCCGGCGAGGCGGCCGAATCCGCCGAGCGTGCGGTGGCCGAGGATCCCGCCGGTGTGGGTGAGCCAGGGTATCGCCCCTCGGCGGCACTGTCGGAGTTCATCCGCTGGCGGGATCTGACCTGCCGGTTCCCCGGCTGCGACGCCCCCGCCGAACGCTGCGACATCGACCACACCGCGCCCTGGCCGACCGGGCCGACGCATCCGTCCAACACCAAGCTGTACTGCCGGGCCCATCACCTGGTCAAAACTTTCGTCAAGGGCTGGACGGACCGTCAATACCCCGATGGCACAGTCGTTTTCACCTCACCGACCGGGCACACCTACCTCACCGAACCCCACGGCGCCGCGATGTTCCCCACCCTGGCCCAACCCACCGGGAACCTGGACCTGCCCGCACCGCCGGCCGAGACTCCGGGGCGCGGGGCCAAGATGCCCAAGAGGTATCAAACCCGCGAACAAGACCAACGCGACCGCATCGCCGAAGAACGCCGGCTACGCGCCGAACTCAACAACGACCTCCAAACCGAACACGACTACCAAGCCTGGCTCGCCGAAGAGTACGGACCACCACCACCCTTCTGACCCCGGGTGTGGGGCCAATCAGCCTTCGGCGCGTTCCTTCAACCGCTGCAGGGTGAGCTGAATGTGCTCGGCGTTGGCGCCGTCACGGTCGGAGACCCCGGTGGCCAGGCCCGCGACCTTCTTGAACCAGCCCGCACGGCGATCCCAGGTGGACTCCGTCACCGTGCAGCCGCCGTCGGAAGCCACGATGTCGTAGCGCCAGTGCGCGACGGGGAAAACCAATGACTTCACGTCGAAGGCGAAGGTCTTGCCCGGCTCGGCATCGGTAATTGTGCAGACGGTGCTCCAGGCCTTGGAGCCACTGCGGTTGTGCCCCTTGAAAACCGAACCGGGAGTGGCGGAGTTGCCCTTCTGCCACTCCATGGCATGGGCCTCCTCGGCCAGCGAGGCCAGTGTGGGCAGGTCGGTGATCAGCGCGTACACCGCTGCGGGGTCGGCGGCGATGGACACGGTGGCTTTCACGGGCGCGGTCATGCGGCTGATCGTAGTCCCGCGCTGTCGAACGTCATGCCCATCGTGGGCAGATGCCCGGGAATCCTCGGCGGTGTCTGCAACGTTGTGATCCGTATGACAGAGCGCCAGGTGCTGCAGCCCAGCGCAGCCCACCCCATCACCATCAGGCCCACCGGCCGCCGGGTTACCGTCACGGTCGGCGGCGCGATCATCGCGCAGACCGATGCCGCCCTGACCCTGCAGGAGTCGACCTATCCGGCGGTGCAATACATTCCGCGCACCGATGTGGTGTTCGAGACGCTCAGCCGCAGCGCCACCACCACGTACTGTCCGTACAAGAGTGAGGCGAACTACTACCACGTCGGCGGGGTCACCGACGCAGTCTGGACCTATGAGGCCCCGTATCCGGCGGTCGCCGAAATCGCCGGTCACCTGGCGTTCTACCCGGACAAGGCGGACATCGTCCTGGCCTAATCTGGTGCCGTGCCCTCAACCAGCGTCGTATTCGAGGGCCCGGCCAGCCCGGGCCTGACGTTGGCCCCGTGGCGGCGCGGCGGCTTCGACCCCACCAACCAGGTCGGTGCCGACGGCGCGAGCTGGCGAACAAGTGGCATGAAGTCCGGTCCGGTGACCGCACGGATCACCAAATCGGCGCCCGACACCGTGGACTGCGAAGCATGGGGGCCCGGTAGCGCCGAGTTCCTGGACGGGTTCGCGGCGCTGATGGGCGCCGAGGACGACGCCCGCGGGTTCGAGCCGGTTGAACCGACGATCGCCGAGGCGCGCCGAAGGGTGCCGCATCTGCGGCTCGGGCGCAGCGGCCGGGTGTTGGAGGCCCTGGTACCGGCGATCATCGAACAGCGCGTCTCGGGAATGGATGCGTGGCGGGCCTGGCGTCGACTGGTGACCAAGTATGGCGCGCCGGCTCCGGGACCGGCGCCGGCCGGGATGCGCGTCCCGCCCACGGCGGTGGTATGGCGGCGGATCCCGTCGTGGGAATTCCACCGGGCGAACGTGGACCCGGGCCGCGCCCGCACGATCGTCGGGTGCGCGCAGCGCGCCGAGGCCCTGGAGCGGCTGACAGCTGAACGGGCCGTGACGGGATTGCGGTCACTACCCGGGGTCGGTGAATGGACAGCGGCCGAAACCGTGCAACGCGCCTTCGGAGACGCCGACGCTCTGTCGGTGGGCGACTATCACCTGGCGACGATGGTGGGCCGGACCATGCTCGGCCATCCGATCGATGACGCGGCCATGGTGGAACTGCTCGAACCGCTGCGCCCGCACCGCCAACGGGCTGTGCGGCTGCTGGAAGCCAGTGGGCTGGCCCACAATCCGCGCTTCGGCGCACGTCAGGCCATTCCGAACCTGCGCACGTTGTAGCCGTGGTGATTGCCCGGCACGGTTGTCGGGTACCCGGGAGGCGACCGAACGTGAACAGGAAGGAACCGCTATGACCGCGTTCACCATTCCCGGCCTCACCGACAAGCAGGGCAGCGACGTGGCCGCGCTGTTGCAGAAGCAGCTCAGCACGTACAACGACTTGCATCTGACGCTCAAGCACATCCACTGGAACGTCGTCGGACCGAACTTCATCGGAGTACACGAGATGATCGATCCGCAGGTCGCGCTGGTGCGTTCCTACGCCGATGAGGTCGCGGAACGGATTGCTGCACTTGGCAAGTCGCCGAAGGGTACCCCTGGTGCCATCCTGGCCGACCGCACGTGGGACGACTACTCCGTCGGCCGCGACAATGTGCAGGCCCACCTCGCAGCGCTGGACCTCGTCTACACCGGGGTCATCGAGGACACCCGCAAGGCGATCGACAAGCTGGAGAAGCTCGACCTGGTGTCGCAGGACGTCCTCATCGACCATGCTGCCGAACTCGAGAAGTTCCAGTGGTTCGTGCGGGCACACCTGGAAAGCGCCGGGGGACAGTTGGCGCACGAAGGAGCGCCCACCGAACGTGGCGCGGCAGGCAAGGCCCGGCGCAAGAGCGCGTAGCGCTCGCCGTGGTTGACCTCAACCATTGTTGAGGTGCCAGCCTGGGGTGATGCCTACCTGGATATGCACCGGTTGCGGTGTGGAACACCCGGATTCGCCAACCGAGCCGACGGGCAGTTGCGTACTGACGTCGGAGGTTGTGTCGATCGAGGAACGCGGCGACCTACCGCCGCACGGCACCTGGACCACGCTGGAGCAATTGGGGGTCCAACCGCACCACACCGAGCACGTCGACCACGGCCGCGGGGTGCACAGCCTGCGCAGAGCACCTAAGTTCGCCATCGGGCACAGGTCTTTCCTGGTACAGACCGCGCACGGAAACCTCCTGTGGGATTCGCCGAGTTACCTGGACGACGAGATAATCGGGCTGGTGCACGGCCTAGGCGGGGTCGACGCCGTCGCCGCGAGCCATCCCCACATGTTCGGTGCGCAGCTCAGTTGGAGCAAGGCGTTCGGGGGCGTTCCGGTATACGTGAACTCGCTCGACGCGGAATGGCTCCCGGACCGGGATCCGGTGATCCAGCTGTGGGACGAGCAATCCGAACCGCTGCCGGGGTTGCGGCTGATCCATGTCGGCGGGCACATGCGGGGAAGCTCGGTGGCGCTGACTGCCGACGGCGCACTGCTGGTCGGGGACACCATCTCCGGCGGGCTGGCGCGGAACTGGGTGTCATTCCAGCGCAATTTTCCCAAGCACATCCCACTCTCGGCCGCAGTGGTGCGGCGGATCGTGGACCGGCTCGACGAGTTCGACTACGACCGGCTCTACACCCTTGGCGGGGATGAGATCGACATCGCCGCCAAGGATGTGGTGCACCGGTCGGCTGAGACCCATATTCGTTGGGTCAGTGGAGAATTCGACGACTTGACCTGAGCTACCGGTCGTCCTCTCGGTCCAATGCGTCCTCGCGTACCGGGCGGTCGGCCAGCTCCTCGGCGACACCGAACAAAAATGAGTACGCCAGCCCGGCGATGGCCGCGCCGACCAGCGGGGCGATCCAGAAGGCCCAGAGCTGCGCGGGGGCTCCGTTGCCGTTGAAGAACGCCACCGCCGTCGAACGTGCCGGGTTGACCGAGGTGTTCGAGATCGGGATCGAGACCAGGTGGATCAACGTCAGCGTGAGGCCGATCGACAGACCGGCGAAGCCCTTGGGCGCGCGGTCATCGGTCGAGCCCAGGATGACCAGCAGGAACACCGCGGTGAGGATCACCTCGGCGAGAAGCACCGCCATCAGGGAATACCCGCCGGGGGAGTGCTCGCCGTAGCCGTTGGCGGCCATGTTCCCGGTGGCGGACCAACCGTCCTTGCCGCTGGCGATCACGTAGATCACCACGCCGGCCACCAGACCGCCGATGACCTGAGAGATCCAGTACGGCACAACGGCTGCCCATTCGACACGGCGGGCCAGTGCAGCACCCAGTGTGACCGCTGGATTGAAGTGTCCGCCCGAGATGGTGCCGAACGCGTATACGCCGGTCAGCACGGTCAGGCCGAAGGCGAGAGCCACGCCGAGGAAGCCGATCCCGACGGAGAAGCCGTCGGAGAGGACCTTCGCGGCGAACACCGCGCTACCGCAACCGCCCAGGACCAGCCAGAACGTCCCGATGAATTCGGCCGCCAACCTGTGCGTCATTGCCGGTGTGGTCATGGTGAACTCCTCCGTGCTGATGTCGGACGTGATCTGACGGGAGCGTCACATGCCATCAGCCGATGGCGATATCGATGTTGCCGAACCGTTGGCGGATCGAAATTTACGCAGCGGGGCCGAAATTGGTGCGATACCTGCGCTGAGCGCGGTAGATGGAGACGTCGGTCCGCGCGATCAACATATAGGCGATGCCGACGGCCACCATCGCACCGGGGATGACCGCGAAGGAATCGGTCATCTCGGCCACCATGATCGTCACCGCAAGTGGCGCATGGGCGACGCTCCCGAAACAGGCCATCATTCCGACCACCACGAAGACGGCCGGCGATGCGGGTAAACCTGGGGCTCCGGTTATTTCACCGAGCCGCCAGACGGCGGCGCCGACGAACGCGCCGATCACCACACCAGGTCCGAAGATGCCGCCCGAGCCGCCGGTCCCGATCGAGAGCGAGGTCGCCACGATCTTCGCCAGCGGCATGAGCAGCACGATCCACAGCGGGATCGCCATCAAAGTGTCTGTGGCCGCGGCCTTCTCGGCCCAGCCGTATCCGCTGGCCAACACCTGGGGGACGGCCAGCGCCAGCACGCCGACGGCCAGTCCACCGACCGCGGGCTTGACGACCTTGCCGCCGGGAAGTTTCGCGGTGAGTGCGACCGTGCCATAGAAGATTCGGGCGTACAGCCACCCGAACATCGCGGCGACGATGCCCAGCACCACGAACCAGCCGAGGTCCAGCGGGTGGTCGAAGCGGTAGCCGTCGGTCAGCGTGCCGAACAGCGGATCGAAGCCCAGGATCGATCCGAGCACGGCATAGGCCGTCGCCGAGGTGATGAAGCCGGGAACCAGCGCCCGGTAGTCGAAATCCTCGCGGTAGACGATGGATGCCGCGAGCACCGCACCTCCCAGGGGGGCGCCGAATATCGCACCGATGCCCGAGCCGATACCCAGCGATACCGCCAGTCGGCCGTCGTCGTCGGGCAGGTCCAATCTTCGCGTGAGTAACGAACCGAAGCCTGCGGAGATCTGCGCGGCTGGGCCCTCGCGACCGCCGGAGCCACCTGAGCCGATGGTCAACGCGCTGGCCACGGTCTTCACCCAGATCGCCCGGGCCCGAATGGACCGCGGATCGGTGTGGACGGCTTCGATGGCGTTGTCGGTGCCGTGCCCCTCGGCCTCGGGAGCGAATCTGGCCACCAGCCAGGCCGATACGAGGGCTCCGCCGCAGGTGATCAGCGGGATGGCCCAGGGCCGGTCGAATCCGGGCGAGCCGTCGTCGTCGCCGTCGCCGACCGGTTTGGGAATGTCGTAGCCGCCGAGGTAGCCCAGCAGGAAGCGACCCGTGTAGTCCAGGGCCAGGTAGAACACCACGGCTCCGAGGCCGGCGATGACCCCAATGGAAACGCCGAGGACCAGCCATTTTCGCAGATATCCCGAGCGCCGGAGGAAGCGGCTCAGCGAGCGCGCTGTCTCGGGCATGCAGCGGATGCTACTGCGTGGCCGGGTCCGGCTCAGCGGTATGCGGTCAGCCGGGCCACCAGGGCGGCCTGGCCGTCGTCGCCGACAGCTTGCGCGTCGGCTACTCCGGAGCTTCGTCCGATACGCAATGCCCGTGCCTCATAACGGGATTCGTCACCGCCGCGGAACTGACGCAGATAGTTGACCCGCAGCGAGGCGGTATGCCACGGGCCGCCCGCTCCGTCGCCCAGCGCGGCGGATCCCACGAGCTCGAGCGCCGCGGCGGACACTCCGCCGTGCACGATGCCGATGCTGTTGTTGACAACGGGATCCGGCAACTGCCGCAGCACCGCCGCCTGACCGCCGGTCTCGGCGACCCCGACCGACATCCGTTCTTCGAGCGTGGCGGGAGGCGTCCCCTCTTCCGCGTCGGAAGGCCATGCGACGACGTGGCCTGGGACGTTGATGTGAAACGACCGCACCGTCGCCGTCCCGATCAGGTGAGCGCCATGCGTCAGCTCGGACAGGCTCAATGAACCGGTGCCCTTGGGCCCGAACGGCCTGGCGGTCGCCACCACCGGCACCTCCGGCGCTGCCAGGACGACCTCCAAGGCGTGCGGGATCAGCTCGATGGCCAGCTCGCTGGACACCGTCCACTCGTCGTCATCGCGGCGGTAGTGATTGGCCAGGCCGCCCACGTGATCGACCAACATCGCCAGCGGGGCGAGGGTCGGCAGGTGAGTCAGCGGATTGAGTAGACCGCTGACCGGTATGGAGGCCACGCAGCGGTCCGGGCCCTCCTCGAGGGTTTGGACTGCCATGCGGCCCAGCGGGGTATTCAGCGGATAGTGCATCGCCGACAAGAGTTACGCCCATCGCGGTGGCTATATACCCCCTAGGGGTATACAGTGGCGATATGACCACGACCGAACACGCGATGCATGAGCACGAACACACCGGTCACTCGGGGCATGCCGGGCATGGTGACCACGTAGCGCAGTTCCGCAGGCTGTTCTGGGTCATGGCGGCGTTGGCCGTGCCGACGGTCGCGCTCTCGCCGATGTTCGCGACGCTCCTGGGCTACGACCTTCCGGACTTCCCTGGCGCGCGGTGGATCTCACCCATCCTCGGCACCGTGATGTATCTGTGGGGCGGTCGCCCGTTCCTCACCGGGGCAGTCAGTGAGATACGTTCGCGCGCACCGGGAATGATGCTGTTGATCGGATTGGCGATCACCGTCGCGTTCCTCGCGTCGTGGGGCGCGAGCCTGGGCATGCTGCACCACCAACTGGACTTCTGGTGGGAGCTGGCGCTGTTGATCGTGATCATGCTGCTGGGCCACTGGATCGAGATGCGGTCACTGGCCCAGACCACCTCGGCGCTGGACTCGCTGGCAGCGCTGCTGCCAGACGAGGCCGAACGCGTCGAGGGGGACGGCCCCGCCGAGCGGGTGGTCACGGTGACCCCGTCGGACCTGCGGGTCGGTGACCTGGTGATCGTTCGCCCTGGAGGCAGCGTGCCCGTCGACGGCCGCATCGTCGACGGCGCGGCCGACATGGACGAGTCGATGGTCACCGGAGAATCGCGCACTGTCCGCCGAAGCGTGGACGACGACGTCGTCGCAGGCACCGTCGCCACCGACTCCGGATTGCGGATCCGGGTGACCGCCGTGGGCGACGACACCGCATTGGCCGGCATCCAACGCCTGGTCGGCGAAGCGATGAACTCCTCGTCGCGAGCGCAACGCCTGGCCGACCGCGCGGCAGGCTGGCTGTTCTGGTTCGCGCTGGGCTCAGCGGTGCTCACGGCCCTGGCGTGGACGTTGCTGGGTGAACCTGACCAGGCCGTGGTCCGCACCATCACCGTGCTGGTCATCGCCTGCCCGCATGCCCTCGGCCTCGCCATCCCGCTGGTCGTTTCCATCGCGACCGAGCGCGCCGCCAGGGGTGGAGTGCTGGTCAAGGACCGCCTGGCACTGGAAACCATGCGCACGGTCGGCGCGGTGCTGTTCGACAAGACCGGCACCTTGACCAAAGGCGAGCCGGCCGTGACCGCGGTGATGGCCACCGACCGCGCCGAAAACGACCTGCTGGCGCTGGCCGCCGCCGCGGAGGCGGATTCCGAACATCCCCTGGCCCGTGCCATCGTCGCGGCAGCACAGCGCCGCGGCGTCGACATCCCGGCGGCCAGTGACTTCAGCTCCTCACCCGCGGTAGGGGTGAGCGCCCAGGTCGGTGGGCAGCGGGTGCAGGTCGGTGGGCCGGCCCTGCTCGATCAGGCCGGGCGCACGGCCCTACCCGATGTCGCGGTTTGGGACGGCGCCACCGTGCTGCACGTGCTGGTGGACGGGGAAGTGGCCGGCGCGCTGGCGCTGGCCGACGAAATCCGGCCGGAATCTCGCCAGGCCGTCGACGCACTGCACGCTCGGGGCGTCGAAGTGGTGATGATCACTGGCGACGCTGCCCCGGTGGCCTCCGCTGTGGCCGCTGAGCTGGGCATCGACCGTGTTTTCGCCGGCGTGCGGCCTGAAGACAAAGCCGCGAAGGTCGCCGAGTTGCAACACGAGGGCCTGACCGTGGCAATGGTGGGCGACGGCGTCAACGATGCGCCGGCACTGGCCGCCGCCGACGTCGGCATCGCCATCGGAGCGGGTACCGATGTCGCCATCGCCTCGGCGGGCGTCATCCTCGCCAGCTCCGATCCCCGGTCGGTGCTCTCGGTGATCGAGCTGTCCCGGCAGTCCTACCGCAAGATGAAGCAGAACCTTTGGTGGGCAGCGGGTTACAACCTGATCTCGGTCCCGCTGGCGGCTGGAGTGGCTGCTCCGCTGGGGTTTGTAATGCCGATGTCGGTCGGGGCGATATTGATGTCAGCGTCGACGGTTGTCGTGGCACTCAATGCGCAGTCGCTACGTCGGCTCGACCTACGGCCGGAGGCCGGTGTACGCAGCGTCGTGCGCGCCTCGGGGCGTTGATCATGCAATTCTAAGAATCTGACTAAGCTTTACCGCAAATGACATCTTGCGGGATAATGGCACTGCAGCTGCATATTTATCTTCACTCAGCAAACAAATTGACTGACGGAGGTGATGATCGGCCCAGATGAGGGTTGTCGATCCCGCAACTGGGAATGTGGGAAATGGCAAGGGCTGCAGCGTAATTCGATAGTCCGTCCGAGTAGCTGCGCGCGGGGGAGAACGTCGACATCGAAGTATCGTTAGGCTTAGCTAAGTTGGCATCGGCCACGGTAGTTGCCTTATCGTTTTCTCCACTTATGGCGTGTGGGACATAGCCGTCGTCCAGTGCTGCACGGAGGCGCCCACGCCAAGCCGGCTTCTTCTTAGAAGCGTGTTGAAGGGCAAGGTGGGAATGGCGCCCAGCAAGGTCGGGCTGTACAACCCCGCATACGAACATGATGCGTGCGGTGTGGCAATGGTGGCAGATATTCACGGTCGCCGCAGCCGAGACATCGTGGACAAGGCCATCACGGCACTGGTGAACCTCGAGCACCGTGGTGCCCAGGGTGCCGAGCCGAACACCGGCGACGGCGCCGGCATTCTGCTGCAGGTTCCGGACTCGTTCCTGCGCGAGGTGGTCGACTTCCAGCTTCCGGAACCCGGTAGCTACGCCACGGGAATGGCATTCCTGCCGCAGTCGTCGCGCGACGCCGCAGTCGCGGCCGAAGCCGTCGAGAAGATCGTCGAGGCCGAGGGCCTGCAGGTGCTGGGCTGGCGCGAGGTGCCCACCGACGACTCCTCCCTGGGCGCCCTCGCACGTGACGCCATGCCCAGCTTCCGGCAGCTGTTCATCGCCGGCGCCTCCGGCATGGACCTCGAGCGCAAGGCCTACGTCGTGCGCAAGCGGGCCGAACACGAACTGGGCACCAAGGGCCCGGGCCAGGACGGCCCTGGCCGCGAGACGGTGTACTTCCCCAGCCTGTCCGGTCAGACCTTCGTCTACAAGGGCATGCTGACCACCCCGCAGCTCAAGGCGTTCTACCTCGACCTGCAGGACGAGCGGATGACCAGTGCCCTGGGCATCGTGCACTCCCGCTTCTCCACCAACACCTTCCCGTCCTGGCCGCTGGCCCACCCGTTCCGGCGCATCGCCCACAACGGCGAGATCAACACCGTCACCGGCAACGAGAACTGGATGCGGGCCCGTGAGGCGCTGATCCGTACCGAGGTGTTCGGCACCGACGGACTCGACAAGATCGTCCCGGTCTGTACCCCCGGCGCCTCGGACACCGCGCGTTTCGACGAGGTGCTCGAGCTGCTGCACCTCGGCGGCCGCAGCCTGCCGCACGCCGTGCTGATGATGATCCCCGAGGCGTGGGAACGCCACGAGACGATGGACCCGGCGCGCCGCGCCTTCTACGAATTCCACGACTCGCTGATGGAGCCCTGGGACGGCCCCGCATCGGTCTGCTTCACCGATGGCACCGTGATCGGCGCCGTGCTGGACCGCAACGGCCTGCGTCCCTCCCGCATCTGGGTGACCGAAGACGGTCTGGTGGTCATGGCCTCCGAGGCCGGTGTGCTGCCGCTCGACCCGTCCACCGTCGTCAAGAAGATGCGCCTGCAGCCCGGCCGGATGTTCCTGGTGGACACCGCTCAGGGCCGCATCGTCTCCGACGAGGAGATCAAAGCCCAGCTGGCCGCCGAGCAGCCCTACCAGGAATGGGTCGAGACGGGCCTGTTCCCGCTCGACGAGTTGCCGCCGGGAGACTACGTCCGGATGCCGCACCACCGCGTTGTGCTGCGCCAGCAGACCTTCGGCTACACCTACGAGGAGCTCAACCTGCTGGTGGCGCCGATGGCGCGCACCGGAGCCGAGGCCCTCGGCTCGATGGGTACCGATACTCCGGTGGCCATCCTCTCGGCGCGGCCACGGATGCTGTTCGACTACTTCCAGCAGCTGTTCGCCCAGGTCACCAACCCGCCGCTGGATGCCATCCGCGAAGAGGTGGTCACCAGCCTGCAGGGCGTGATCGGGCCCGAAGGCGACCTGCTCAACCCGGGACCGGAATCCTGCCGCCAGATCGTGCTGCCGCAGCCGATCCTGCGCAACGCCGACCTGTCCAAGCTGATCTGCGTCGACCCCGACCACGAGGTCCGGGGCCGCAAGCACGGTATGCGCGCCGCGGTGATCCGCTGCCTCTACCCCGTCAACCGGGGCGGTCAGGGACTCAAGGAAGCGCTGGACAACGTCCGCGCCAAGGTGTCGGAGGCCATCCGCGAGGGCGCCCGCATCATCGTGCTGTCCGACCGCGAGTCCAACGAGACCATGGCGCCGATCCCGTCGCTGCTGTCCGTGGCGGCCGTGCATCACCACCTCGTCCGCGAGCGCACCCGCACCAAGGTCGGCCTGGTGGTCGAGGCCGGTGACGCCCGCGAGGTGCACCACATGGCGACGCTGTGCGGCTTCGGTGCCGCCGCGATCAACCCGTACATGGCCTTCGAGTCGATCGAGGACATGGTCGACCGGGGCGTCATCTCCGGGATCACCAGCGATCAGGCGAAGGCCAACTACGTCAAGGCCGCCGGCAAGGGCGTGCTCAAGGTGATGTCCAAGATGGGCATCTCCACCCTGGCCTCCTACACCGGTGCCCAGCTCTTCCAGGCCATCGGCGTCTCCCAGGAGGTGCTCGACCAGTACTTCACCGGGCTGAGCTGCCCGGTGGGTGGCATCGAGCTCGACGACATCGCCGCCGATGTCGCAGCCCGCCACGCGCTGGCCTACCTGGACCGCCCCGACGAGCGCGCCCACCGCGAGCTCGAGGTCGGTGGCGAATACCAGTGGCGCCGCGAAGGCGAATACCACCTGTTCAACCCCGACACGGTGTTCAAGCTCCAGCACTCCACCCGCACCGGGCAGTACTCGATCTTCAAGGAGTACACCGCGCTGGTCGACGACCAGAGCGAGCGGATGGCCTCGCTGCGCGGCCTGCTCAAGTTCAAGGACTCCGAAATCAGTGGGCGGCAGTCGATTCCCATCGACGAGGTAGAGCCCGCTTCCGAGATCGTCAAGCGGTTCTCCACCGGTGCCATGAGCTACGGCTCGATCTCTGCCGAGGCACACGAGACACTGGCCATCGCGATGAACCGCCTCGGCGGCCGGTCGAACTCGGGCGAGGGCGGCGAAAGCGTCAACCGGTTCGACCCCGACGAGAACGGCGACTGGCGCCGCAGCGCCATCAAGCAGGTGGCGTCCGGCCGGTTCGGCGTGACCAGCCACTACCTGACCAACTGCTCCGACATCCAGATCAAGATGGCCCAGGGCGCCAAGCCTGGTGAGGGTGGCCAGCTTCCGGGACACAAGGTGTACCCGTGGGTGGCCGAGGTGCGGCACTCGACCCCGGGTGTCGGCCTGATCTCGCCGCCGCCGCACCACGACATCTACTCGATCGAGGATCTGGCGCAGCTGATCCACGACCTGAAGAACGCCAACCCCGGTGCTCGTGTGCACGTGAAGCTGGTGTCCGAGAACGGCGTTGGGACCGTTGCCGCTGGTGTCTCCAAGGCTCACGCCGACGTGGTGCTGATCTCCGGCCACGACGGCGGTACCGGCGCCACCCCGCTCACCTCGATGAAGCACGCCGGTGCCCCGTGGGAGCTGGGCCTGGCCGAGACGCAGCAGACCCTGCTGCTCAACGGCCTGCGGGACCGCATCGTCGTCCAGGTCGACGGTCAGCTCAAGACCGGTCGCGACGTTGTGATCGCCGCGCTGCTGGGTGCCGAGGAATTCGGCTTCGCCACTGCGCCGCTGGTGGTCTCGGGCTGCATCATGATGCGCGTCTGCCACCTCGACACCTGCCCGGTGGGTGTGGCCACCCAGAACCCGGTGCTGCGTGAGCGGTTCAACGGCAAACCCGAGTTCGTCGAGAACTTCTTCATGTTCATCGCCGAAGAAGTCCGGGAACTCATGGCGCAGTTGGGCTTCCGGACCGTCAACGAGATGGTCGGCCAGGTCGGCGCGCTGGACACCACCCAGGCCGCCGAGCACTGGAAGGCCCACAAGCTGGACCTGACGCCGGTGCTCTACGAGCCCGAGTCGGCGTTCATGAACCAGGACCTGTACTGCAGCTCGCGTCAGGACCACGGCCTGGACAAGGCGCTCGATCAGCAGCTGATCACCCAGAGCCGCGACGCCCTGGACAAGGGCACCCCGGTGCGATTCGCCGCGAAGATCACCAACGTCAACCGCACGGTAGGCACCATGCTCGGCCACGAGGTCACCAAGGCCTATGGCGGACAGGGACTTCCGGATGGAACCATCGACATCACCTTCGACGGATCCGCCGGTAACAGCTTCGGCGCGTTCGTGCCCAAGGGCATCACGCTGCGGGTCTACGGCGACGCCAACGACTACGTCGGCAAGGGTCTGTCGGGTGGCCGGATCGTCGTCCGCCCGGCAGACGAAGCCCCGGCCGACTTCGCCGCCGAGGACAACATCATTGCCGGCAACGTGGCGCTGTTCGGCGCCACCAGCGGCGAGGCGTTCCTGCGCGGCCAGGTCGGCGAGCGGTTCGCGGTCCGTAACTCCGGCGCCCACGCGGTCGTCGAAGGTGTTGGCGACCACGGCTGTGAATACATGACTGGCGGCAAGGTCGTCATCCTCGGACCTACCGGCCGCAACTTCGCGGCGGGCATGTCCGGTGGTGTCGCCTACGTCTACGACCCGGCCGGCGTGCTGGGCGAGAACCTGAACACCGAGATGGTGGAGCTGGAAGCGCTGGAGGCTTCCGACATCGAATGGCTGCGCGGCTTCATTGCCGCCCACGTCGATGCGACCGATTCGGCTGTGGGGCAACGGGTCCTATCTGATTGGGATAACGAGTTGAAGCACTTTGTGAAGGTCATGCCGCGCGACTACAAGCGCGTGCTGGCCGCGATCGCCGAGGCCGAACGCGCCGGCGAGAACGTGGACGAGGCGATCATGGCGGCCGCAAATGGCTGATCCTCGCGGTTTCCTCAAGCACACCTCCAAGGAACTCCCCGTCCGCAGGCCGGTTCCGCTGCGCCTCAAGGACTGGAAAGAGGTCTACGAGGACTTCTCCCACGACAAACTGCAGGACCAGGCGTCGCGATGCATGGACTGCGGTATCCCGTTCTGCCACAACGGTTGCCCGCTGGGGAACCTGATCCCCGAGTGGAACGACCTGGTGTACCGGGACCGGTGGCGCGACGCGATCGAGCGGCTGCACGCCACCAACAACTTCCCGGAGTTCACCGGAAGGCTGTGCCCTGCCCCGTGCGAGGCCTCGTGCGTCCTGGGCATCAACCAGGATCCGGTGACCATCAAGCAGGTCGAGGTCGAGATCATCGACAACGCCTTCGACGAGGGCTGGGTTGTACCGAAGATGCCCGACGTGCAGACCGGCAAGAAGGTAGCCGTCGTCGGGTCCGGACCGGCCGGACTGGCCGCCGCACAGCAGCTCACCCGGGCCGGCCACACCGTCACGGTGTTCGAGCGCGCCGACCGCATCGGCGGCCTGCTGCGCTACGGCATCCCCGAGTTCAAGATGGAAAAGCGCCACATCGACCGACGCCTGGAGCAGATGGCGGCCGAGGGCACGCAGTTCCGTCCCGGCGTCAACGTCGGCGTCGACATCACCGTGGCCCAGCTGCGGCTGAACTACGACGCTGTCGTGCTGGCCGGCGGTGCCACCGCATGGCGCGATCTGCCGATCCCGGGCCGCGAGCTCGACGGCATCCACCAGGCCATGGAATTCCTGCCCTGGGCCAACCGCGTCCAGCTCGGCGACGATGTGTTGGGCCCCGACGGTCAGCCGCCGATCACCGCCAAGGACAAGCACGTCATCATCATCGGCGGTGGCGACACCGGCGCGGACTGCCTGGGCACCTCGCACCGTCAGGGCGCGGCCAGCATCCACCAGTTCGAGATCATGCCGCGCCCGCCCGAGACCCGCGCCGACTCGACCCCGTGGCCGACCTACCCGCTGATGTTCCGCGTGTCCTCGGCCCACGAAGAGGGCGGAGAACGAGTGTTCTCGGTCAACACCGAGCAGTTCACCGGCGAGAACGGTCATGTGACCGGCCTGCGCGCACACGAGGTCAAGATGAACGCCGGCAAGTTCGAAAAGGTCGAAGGGACCGACTTCGAGCTCAAGGCCGACCTGGTGCTGCTCGCCATGGGATTCGTCGGGCCGGAGAAGGAAGGCCTGCTCAACAAGCTCGGTGTCGAACTGACCGACCGCGGAAACGTCTCCCGCGACAACAACTTCCAGACCACCGTGCCCGGCGTGTTCGTCGCCGGTGACATGGGTCGTGGACAGTCGCTGATCGTGTGGGCCATCGCCGAGGGCCGGGCCGCCGCCGCGGGTGTGGACCGCTACCTGATGGGCAATACAGCACTGCCGGCAGTGATCAAGCCGACCGCAGCGCCGCAGCGCTGATTTGGTGAATCGGCCTGAACGCTGCAGTCCTTCCATGGTGTTGGGCTGAACTTGAGAGATCCCTTAATTAACTGTTGTGTGCTGCATCACAGCCGCTAGTGCGCCCAAAAGGTGATGTAGATCTCTCGCGGGCCCCATTTTTTCGCCACATTCGTCACATCAGTCCCATCAGAAACACGGGAAGGTTTTTCGGCGTGGCACGCACTGTTTGCCAGGTATCGGGTATCTAATGACGTGGTGAGAGTGCTGCGGTAACGTGGAACTACGGGTACAGCAACCAGATATTCGCAGGAGTGATCACCGTGTACATCAGCCCGATAAGTCGGTCACGGATGGGTCGTATTGCCTGGTCATTGTTCCGTCATCCGATGAAGAGCCGTGAGTTTCCGGCGAAGAACGAACGACTGGTCACGGCAGACGAGCTACTTCGCTTCGGAGTTTGACGAGTATCCGGCACCGTGCACAACGCCCTCGAACCGGCGCGATAGCGCCGATCCGAGGGCGTAGCTATATGTGTCAGCTGCTCAGCTGACCAGAATCCCTGATCGCCTCGGCCAACGGCTCCAGCACTGCCGTGTCATAGGGCGGCGGCAGGTAGATGATCGCCAGATCCAGCCCCTCGGCTCCGAGCGCGGCGGCCTCGTCGACCACCTTCGCGACATCGTGGTCCGGGCCGAGTCGCACATGCGCTGACAGCGTGATCTCTTTGGCGTCGCGGCCGATGTCGGCGCAATGTGCGGCCAGCACGTCACGCTTGCGGGCGAACTCCTCGGGCGGCCCGCCGACGAAGTTCCAGTGGTCGGCGTACTGCGCGGTGATCCGCAGGGTCCGCTTCTCGCCGCTGCCGCCGATGCAGAACGGCGGATGCGGCTGCTGCGGTCCCTTGGGCTCGTTGCGGGCGTCCTTGAGCTGGTAGAACTTGCCGTCGAATGTCGTCGTCTCCTGCGTCAGCAGTCCCTTCAGGACCTGGCAGGCCTCTTCGAACCGGTCGAAGCGCTCCTTGATCGAACCCAGTTCGATGCTGTACGCGCCGGACTCCTCTTCGTTCCAGCCGGCGCCGATGCCCAGTTCCAGACGACCGTTGGAGACGATGTCGAGCGCGGACGCCATGTTCGCCAGCACGGCGGGATGGCGGTAATGGATACCGGTGACGAGCACGCCGACGCGCAACCGCTCAGTGGCCTGCGCCAGCGCGGTCAGTGTCGTCCAGCCTTCGAGACAGGGACCGGTCGAGTCGGAAAAGATCGGGTAGAAGTGGTCGAACGTCCAGCCGGATTCGAAGACGTCGATTTTGTCGGCAGCTTTCCAAATGGCAAGCATGTCGGCCCAGGTCGTGTTCTGCGGGGAAGTCTTGAAAGCGAATCGCACAACAGTCCAAACTAGCCACGTAAGCCGATTAATTCCTGCACTGCGACAGGTCGTCTCTCTCATGGTGGATTTGACGAAAGCTTGTGAGCGCACTGCGAAACTGCTGGAAGGCGTCCGGGATGAGGACCTCGGCAGTCGCACCCCGTGCGAGAAGTTGTCGGTCGCCGAATTGGTGGCGCACATCGGCGGGCTGGCACCGGCATTCGCCGCGGCGGCCCGCAAGGAGCTCGGCGCGCTGACCGATACAGTCCCCGATGACGGTGCCTATCTGCTCGACGACGACTGGCGGAGCCGATACCCCGACGAGCTTGCCCACCTCGCCGAGGCTTGGCGGGTGCCCGAGGCGTGGGACGGGATGACTCGGGTTGCTGGTTTCGACCTGCCGGGAGAGGCGGCCGGCTTGATCGCGCTGACCGAGGTGGTGATTCATGGCTGGGACCTCGCGCACGCCACGGGTCAGCCCTACGACGTCGACGGCGACGACGTGCAAGCCGTACTTGCCCACGTAGCTGCGGTCGCCGCCGAAGGGCCGGCCGAGGGGCTGTTCGGTCCCGCGGTGCCGGCGCCGGATGACGCCTCCCGGTTGGAACGCGCGTT
Organism: Mycobacterium syngnathidarum; assembly: GCF_001942625.1. Classification (GTDB taxonomy): domain Bacteria; phylum Actinomycetota; class Actinomycetes; order Mycobacteriales; family Mycobacteriaceae; genus Mycobacterium; species Mycobacterium syngnathidarum. Next base: position 7,349 of record NZ_MLCL01000093.1, on the reverse strand, counting down.
GGCGCTCAGCGGTCGCCGGCCCCGCCCCTGCTGAGCTAGGGCGTGCTGATTCCGCATCTTCGGTGCCATTTGATCGCTGCAATCGGTAGTCTCAGGCAAGGAAATGTGCGAAATCCAGCGATAAGACCATCTGGGAGTGAACATGAGCGAGTACGCAGTCACCGATCCGGCGACCGCCGAGGTGGTCGCCACCTACCCGACCTCGACCGACGCCGAGATCCAGGCCGCGATCGAGGCTGCGGCCAAGACTGGGCGCAGCTGGGCGCGTACCACCACGGTGGCCGAGCGGGCCGCGCTGATCGGTAAGGTCGCCGCCCTGCACGAGCAGCGCCGCGAACAGCTCGCCGACGTGATCGTCCGGGAGATGGGCAAGCCGCGCGATCAGGCCCTGGGTGAGGTCGACTTCAGCGCCGCCATCTACCAGTACTACGCGGACAACGCCGAGAAGTTTCTTGCCGACGAGGAGATCACCCTGCTCGACGGCGAGGGCACCGCAGTGGTCAAGCGGGGCCCCGTCGGGGTGCTGCTCGGCATCATGCCGTGGAACTACCCCTACTACCAGGTCGCCCGATTCGCCGGACCAAACCTGATCGTAGGCAACACAATTCTGCTCAAGCACGCCCCGCAATGCCCCGAATCCGCCGAACTGCTGCAGCTGATCTTCCTCGAGGCCGGGCTCCCGCAGGGTGCCTACGTCGACATCCGTGCCACCAACGACCAGGTCGCCGAGATCATCGCCGACCCCCGAGTGGCCGCGGTGTCGCTGACCGGTTCCGAGCGGGCGGGTGCCGCGGTGGCCGAGATCGCCGGCCGCAACCTCAAGAAGTGCGTGCTGGAACTCGGCGGCTCCGATCCGTTCATCGTGCTGTCCACCGATGATCTCGACGCGACCGTGGAGGCCGCGGTCGAGGGACGGATGGAGAACACCGGCCAGGCCTGCAACGCCGCCAAGCGCTTCATCGTCGCCGAGAACCTCTACGACGACTTCCTGACCAAGTTCACCGAGAAGCTGCTGGCCGCCGCCGACGGAATCGCCCCGCTGTCTTCGGAATTGGCTGCCGAGCGGCTGGAGCGGCAGGTCAAGGCCGCTGTCGACCAGGGGGCGAAACTGACCTCGGCGGGGGAGCGGCGCGGCACCTTCTACCCGCCGGCGGTGTTGACCGGCGTCACCGAGGACAACGATGCCTACCGGCAGGAGCTGTTCGGCCCGGTGGCCGTGGTGTACAAGGCCGGTTCCGAGGACGAGGCCGTCGAAATCGCCAATGACACCCCGTTCGGGTTGGGCTCCTACGTCTTCACCACCGATGCCGATCAGGCCGCGCGGGTGGCCGACCGCATCGATGCGGGCATGGTGTTCGTCAACGCGGTCGGCGCCGAGGGCGCCGAACTGCCGTTCGGCGGGGTCAAGCGGTCCGGTTTCGGCCGCGAGCTGGGCAAGTTCGGCATGGATGAGTTCGTGAACAAGAAGCTCATCCGCACCGTGAGCTGACCGGCCATGGACCCGGTGACGGCGCTGCGGCAGATCGCCTACTACAAGGACCGCGCGCGGGAAGACCCGCGACGGGTGATGGCCTATCGCAATGCCGCCGACGTCGTCGAGGCATTGACCGATGCCCAGCGGGAACGGCTGGGTGCGTCGAACAGCTGGCAGTCGTTGCCGGGGGTGGGGCCCAAGACCGCGAAGGTGATCGCCCAGGCATGGGCCGGGCGGGAACCCGACACCCTCGTGGAATTGCGTTCGGCAGCTGAGGATCTCGGTGGCGGTGACGTGCGCGCGGCGTTGCGCGGTGACCTGCACGTGCACTCGAACTGGTCAGACGGATCCGCCCCGATCGAGGAGATGATGCTGGCCGCGCGCGACCTGGGTCACGAGTACTGTGCGCTGACCGACCACTCGCCGCGCCTGCGGGTGGCCAACGGGCTGTCCCCCGAACGATTGCGCGAGCAGCTCGATGTCATCGACGAAATCCGCGAACTCGTGGCACCCATGCGCATCCTCACCGGGATCGAAGTCGACATCCTCGAAGACGGGTCCCTGGATCAGGAACCCGAACTGCTGGAGCGCCTCGATGTGGTGGTGGCCAGCGTGCACTCGAAACTCGCCATGGACTCGGCGTCCATGACGCGGCGGATGATCAAAGCCGTTTCGAACCCGCACACCGACGTACTCGGGCACTGCACCGGACGCCTGGTCACCGGTGGGCGTGGCATGCGTCCCGAGTCGAAATTCGATGCGGACAAGGTCTTCACCGCCTGCCGTGATCACGGCACCGCCGTCGAGATCAACTCCCGGCCCGAGCGCCGTGACCCACCCACCCGCTTGCTGAACCTCGCGCTGGACATCGGCTGCCTGTTCAGCATCGACACCGACGCCCACGCACCGGGCCAGTTGGATTTCCTCGGCTACGGAGCCCAGCGGGCCCTGGACGCCGAGGTGCCGATCGACCGGATCGTCAACACCTGGCCCGCCGGACAACTTCTGGACTGGACCTCACGCGGCTGACGTGAACGGATTGTGTTCGGCGATCAGCTTTTCCATCCTCGCCTCGTCGAGCCGCACCCGAATGGTGGTGGCCTCCTGCTGGTCGCGGATCACCTTGGCCAGCGTGAACGAGCTCGTCACGAGAAACAGGACGGTCATCGCCAGGAACAATCGCTGCCACAGGTCCAGCGGCAGGAACAGGACCCCGCCGAGCAGGCCGAGAAAGCTTGCGCCGAAAGCGATGGCGGCCTGCAGGGAGAATGCGGCGGTGACTCTGGAGGTGTCGTTGAATGTGCTCATGTCCTGAAGCCTGACGCAGCACTCGAATCGCCGGATGCGTGAGACTACTCAAAACTCTGCGGTCTAAGCTCAGCCGATGCATGCGGATCTCGGCATCGACACCGTCATCACCCTGCTGGCCGCCGGCCTGATCTTCCTGCTGGCGTTGGTGCTCGGGGTGTGGAAATACCGGCAGATGGCCACCAGCGAGAACCACCTGGCCCACCCGTACGTCGACATCGCCCACCGGGCCGCGCTGCTGTACTCGTTCGCGACGCTGCTGGTTGCGGTGTTCGTCGAACTCAGCGCCTGGCCCACCTGGGTGAACCTCACCGCGGCGATGGTGCTCGTGCTGTTCTTCGTCGTCGCGATCGGCGCCTATATCGAGCACGGTGCCAAACGGGACACCACCAACCAATTCGAAAAGCCCACGCCCGCGCTGCACGCCGGGATGATCGCGCTCATCGTCGGCGAGATCGGCGGCTTCGCCGTGCTGCTCGCGGGATTCGTTGCCGCGCAGTTCTTTTAGTACGGCAGCGTGGGCATCTCCAGGCCCGGATCGCGCCTGACCAGCACGCCACGGGTCAACATCGCATTGCCGAACCGCTGACGCACCTCGTCGATGGCGCCGTCGATGGCCACCGGATCTGGCTCCGAATCAAACGGCAGTTCCAACTGCTGGCTGCCCTGGTGGTCGATGTTGGACACGGCGAACCCGATCAGCGTCAACCCGCGCTCGGCGATGACGGGTGCGGCCGCCGTCACCAGTGCGCGGGCTGCGGCCAGGATCGCGTCGGTGGAGGCAGTGGCCCGAGGCAGGGTGTGCGACCGGGTGGCCCGGCCGAAGTCATCGAAACGCAAACGCAATACGACAGTGCGCCCGGTACGTCCGGCCCCACGCATCCGTCGGGTGATGCGGTCGATGAGGTTGACCACCACGACGTCCACCTCCGCGGCCGACATGGTGTTGCCGCGTCGTCCCAGGGCGCGTTGGGCCCCGACGGAGCTGCGTCGGACGCCCGTCGTCACCCGGCGTCGATCGATGTTGCGCGACAACGCATACAGCTGTCGCGCCATCGCGCCACCGACCATGGGGCGCAGGGCCGACTCGGGCAGCTCGGCGACATCGGCGACCGTCTCGATACCGTGCGCATGGAGCTTCTCGGCGGTTTTCGCGCCGACACCCCACAGCCGGCGCACCGGCAGCGGGTGCAGGAACGCCAACTCGCGGTCGGGCGGGACCAGCAGCAGGCCGTCCGGCTTGGCGACCTGGCTGGCCACCTTGGCCAAGAACTTGGTGCGGGCGATCCCGACGGTGATGGGCAACCCCACCTGCTCGCTGACCTGCTCGCGCAGCCGGCGGGCGATCTCTACCGGGGTGCCGGATACCCGGCCCAGGCCGGACACGTCGAGAAACGCCTCATCCACTGACAGCGGCTCCACCACCGGCGTCGTGTCGTGGAAGACCTCGAACACGTGCCGGCTGGCTTCGGTATAGGCCGACATGCGCGGCGGCACCACCACGGCCTGCGGGCACAACGCCCGTGCCTGGCCCCCGCCCATCGCCGTACGCACCCCGAATGCCTTGGCCTCATAACTGGCCGCCAGCACCACCCCGCCGCCCACGATCACCGGGCGCCCGCGCAGGGCGGGATCGTCGCGCTGCTCGACCGATGCGTAGAACGAATCGAGGTCAGCGTGCAGGATGGCCGCACTGTCGGACACGAACATATGTTCGCATAGTGGGTGGACGAGCTAGAAGCCCTCGCCGTAGATGCTGGTCAGCCAGATGTGGGCGAGGGTGTCCACCACGTTGTCGTAGGCGACCGCGGGCTGTTCAGTGCTCAATGCCGCCATCATCGTCCGCTCGTTCATCAGGTTGAGCGAAGTCGCGAGGTCCATGGCGGGGATGGTCTCCGGGGCGGCGCCCCGCTGGCGTTCGGCGGTGATCAGCGAGGCAGTCAGGGCGATCCATTTCTGCATGAGCCCCAGCCAGAACGCGCGGAATTCCGGACTGCTGTTGAGCGCCTCGGTGCCGGCGCGTGCGGTGGCCGGATGTGAGGCGAACGAGCTGAAGAAGATCTCGATTCCGTGCCGGATCGCCCGCTTGGGGTCGGACGGCATGTCCTCCAGCGCGCTGTCGAAGCCGGTGTCGGCCCGCTTGATCAGTGGATCGATCAGTGACAGCAGGACCGCTTCCTTGGACGGGAAGTAGAAGTAGAACGTCGGGCGCGAGATGCCGGCGCCTTTGGCCAGGTCATCGACCGATATGTCGGCGAACTTCTTGGTTTCCAGCAGCTGCCTGGCGGTCGCGAGAATCGCCGCTTCGCGGTCGTCGCCCGAGGGACGGGCGGCCCGGCGACCGCGCGGCGCGCGCGTCGTGCTGGAGCTGGTCACACCCAGCACCCTAACACCGCGTTGAATTTATCAACAGGGTGTTGACCGGTTCAACACCCTGTTGATACCGTCGGTCCCATGAACGAACACTTCGATGTTGTGATCGTCGGCGCCGGCATCTCCGGCATCAGCACGGCCTGGCACCTGCAGGACCGTTGCCCCACCAAGAGCTACGTAATCCTGGAACGCCGGGAGAACATCGGCGGCACCTGGGACCTGTTCAAGTACCCGGGCATCCGCTCCGACTCGGACATGTTCACCCTCGGGTTCCGGTTCAAGCCGTGGGAGTCCGCAAAATCCATCGCCGACGGCCAGTCGATCTGGAACTACATCAACGAAGCCGCCGATGAGTACGGCATCCGCAACCACATCCGCACCGGCCACCGTGTCCTGTCGGTGGACTGGTCGGACGCCGACAACCGCTGGACCGTGAACGTCGAGCACGACGGCGAAGCCAAGCAGATCACCGCGTCGTTCCTGTCGGTGTGCAGCGGCTACTACAACTACGACGAGGGCTACTCGCCCGAGTTTCCGGGGGCCGAGGACTTCAAGGGCCAGATCATCCATCCGCAGCACTGGCCCGAAGATCTCGACTACGCCGGCAAGAACGTGGTCGTGATCGGGTCCGGTGCCACCGCTGTGACACTGATCCCGTCACTGGTCAACGGCGGCGTCGGCCACGTCACGATGCTGCAGCGCTCGCCCACCTACATCGGCTCGCTGCCGCTGGAAGACCCGGTCGCGCTGCGGACCAACAAGTACCTGCCGAAGAACCTGGCGCACTTCGTCAACCGGTGGAAGCAGATCGGCTACAGCACCGGCCAGTACCAGGTTGCCCGCAATTTCCCCGCGGTGTTCAAGAAGGTGCTGCGCCGGATGGCCGAACGCCGGCTGCCCGAGGGCTTCGACTACGACAAGCACTTCAGCCCGCGTTACAACCCGTGGGACGAGCGAGTCTGCCTGGCGCCCAACGGCGATCTGTTCAAGGCCATCCGCTCGGGCAAGGCCGGCGTGGTCACCGACACCATCGAGACCTTCACGGAAACCGGCATCAAGCTGACCTCCGGTGAGGAACTGCAGGCCGACATCATCGTCACCGCGACAGGGCTGAACATGCAGTTGTTCGGCGGGGCGACCGCCAACCGCAACGGTGAGCCGATCGACCTGACCAAGTGCATGACCTACAAGGGCCTGATGCTTTCGGGTGTGCCGAACATGGCCATCACCTTCGGTTACACCAACGCGTCCTGGACTCTCAAGGCCGACCTGGTCTCCGAGTTCATCTGCCGCCTGCTGAACTACATGGATGCCAACGGGTTCGACCGCGTCGAAGCGCAGCACCCCGGTGACGCCGTCGACGAGCTGCCGTTCATGGACTTCACCCCCGGGTACTTCCGGCGGGCCATGGACAGCCTGCCCAAGTCGGGTTCGGAGGCGCCGTGGAAGCTCAAGCAGAACTACTTCTTCGACATGCGCACGATCCGCTACGGCAAGGTCGACGAAGAGGCCTTGATGTTCACCAAACACCGTGCCGCAGTGACGGTTTAACCCGTTCGCGCTAGGGCGCGACGACCACGATGCCGTCCTCGTCGGCATAGGCGATCTCGCCCGGCACGAACGTCACCCCGCCGAAGCTGACCTCGACGTCGCGCTCGCCCTCGCCGGTCTTGGTGCCCTTGCGCGGGTTGGTACCCAGCGCCTTGATCCCGACGTCGATGGTGCGCAACGCGGCCGCATCGCGCACCGCGCCGTGCACGATCACCCCGGACCAGCCGTTGTCGGCCGCCAGGCCGGCGATGATGTCGCCCACCAGCGCGGTGTGCAGCGAGCCGTTGCCGTCGACCACCAGCACGCCGCCGTTGCCGGGCGTGGACAGGATGGATTTGAGCAGCGCGTTGTCCTGGAAGCATCGCACCGTGGTGATCGGCCCGGCGAACATGGCCTTGCCGCCGTAGTTCTGCAACTGCAGATCGCAGCTACGGACGTCGGGGTAGATCTCGTCGACCAGGTCAGCGGTGGCGCGGGGTTCGATACTCACCCGGCGATTATCGCAGCCCGCTAGCGGCAATGCCGCGCAGTTAGGGGTGTCGGTCGGTTGTCAACCGTCGAGGATTTCGATGGTGATGGCGGTGGTGTGGTTGGTGCGGTCGATGGCACCTTTGGCGCGGTGCTTGGAGATGGCTCTTTTGAC
>NZ_MLCL01000088.1 GCF_001942625.1 Mycobacterium syngnathidarum | reverse complement strand
TGACCGGATTCTTGGGCGCAAGCCTCGGACTTCAGTCCGGGGTGAGCCCATCCCGTTTGTCGGCGGGCGTAGCCCGGCGTTCAAGGTGGTCGGGCTTGTCCGTCGATGTATTGCTTGATGATCGACAAGGGTGCGCCGCCGCAGGAGACGGCGAAGTAGGACGGCGACCAGAGGTGTCCGCGCATGCGAGCGCGGACACACGCGCCGGTGTATTCGTGGCGCACCGCGTAGGCGGCGCGGCCCTTGAGCCGCTGAACCAGCGTGGAGATCGCCAGCGTCGGTGGGTAGGAGACGAGCAGGTGCACGTGGTCGGCCTCGCCGTTGAACTCGACCAACTCGGCGCCCAGGTCGGTACACACCTCAGCCATGGTGTGCTCGCAGAAGGTGAGTATGTCGTCGGTGAACACTTTCCGGCGGTATTTCGTCACGAACACCAGGTGGGCGTGCAGCAGCGACACGCTGTGGCGGGTGCGGCGATAGGTCGTTGTTGTCAGTGGGCATCTCTACGGTTGCGGTATGCAGATGCGTTATCGGTATCGCATCGAACCGACAC
>NZ_MLCL01000026.1 GCF_001942625.1 Mycobacterium syngnathidarum | reverse complement strand
GGTTCTGGATTCCGTTGATCATCGCCGCAGTGGTGCTGGTCGGCGGCTTCACGGTGATGCGGGTTCGCACGTTCTTCGCCGCAGGCGACGGCACCGGCATCTCCAGCACCAAGGTCGATGACACCAAGCCCTTCGACCCCAAGGTCGTGGTCTACGAGATCTACGGTGAGCCCGGAGCCACCGCCGACGTGAACTACCTCGACCTCGACGCTCAGCCCCAGCGCATCGACGGGGTGACCCTGCCGTGGACGCTGCGGCTGGAATCCACCGCCCCGTCGGTGTTCCCCAACATCGTCGCGCAGGGCAACGGCGACACGATCAGCTGCCGCATCACCGTCGATGACGAACTCAAGGACGAGAGAACCTCCAACGGCGTGAACGCCCAGACCTTCTGCTTGGTGAAATCTGCATGAGCACCCACGACGCCCCGACCGAGTCGATCCCGGTCACCGGGCCGAGGCATGCCCAGCACGGCGGGATCGCCAAGTGGATCCGGCGCCTGGCAGTGCCGATCATCATCGGCTGGATCGCCCTCATCGCCGTCTTGAACACGGTTGTGCCCCAGCTCGAAGAGGTGGGCAAGATGCGGTCGGTGTCGATGACGCCGGACGAGGCGCCGTCGATGATCGCGATGAAGCGCGTCGGCGA
>NZ_MLCL01000067.1 GCF_001942625.1 Mycobacterium syngnathidarum | reverse complement strand
GAGCAATGATCAGAACCTGTGGATCCCGGGCGGGCGTGCCTTCCCGGAAGATGATCTGCAAGGAATCCGAATTCTGATCAAGACCAGCGTTGGCGCGCTGGCGGGAAGGCACGCCCGTGCTCACGGTAGTAGACAACAACGACGACTCCAACGAGACCCGCAATGCGGCCGGTGCGGGCCGGTCGTTGCTCGACCAGATCGTCCGCGACGGTGCCCGGCAGATGCTGGCCGCGGCGTTGCAGGCCGAGGTCGCCGACTATGTAGCCCGGTATGCCGGTGAGGTCGACGAACACGGCCACCGACTGGTGGTCCGCAACGGATACCACGCCGAACGTGAGGTCGTGACCTCGGCGGGTGCGGTGGCGGTGAAGGCGCCCCGCGTGAACGACAAGCGGATCGACCCCGATACCGGCGAGCGCAAGCGGTTCTCCTCGGCGATCCTGCCCGCCTGGGCTCGCAAGTCCGAGCAGGTATCGGAGGTGCTGCCGCTGCTGTACCTGCACGGCCTGTCAACCAGTGACTTCGGGCCGGCGCTCGAACAGTTCCTCGGCACCGGCGCCGGACTGTCCGCATCCTCGATCACCCGGCTCACGGCCCAGTGGCAGGACGAGGCGAAGGCCTTCGGCACCAGGGACCTCTCGCAGGTCGACTACGTGTACCTGTGGGTCGACGG
>NZ_MLCL01000080.1 GCF_001942625.1 Mycobacterium syngnathidarum | reverse complement strand
TGCGGGACAAACTGCCTCAGGTGGCGGCGCGGTTCGCGGTCGGGGATATCGACTATCGGGTGGTGCGGATGCTGATCACCCGCACCGCCACCACCGACCCGGCGGTGTGGGAATCCTTGGATGCCGAACTGGCCGCCCGCGCGCACCGCTGGATGCGGTTCTCCGAACGACAGTTGCGGGACCGGATCGATCAATGGGTCGCCAAACTCGATCCGAATGGGGTGCGGGTCCCGCCGGATCTGACCGAGGAGCGGTTCGTGCAGGTCGAGCCCGGCAGCTTGGGCAACGCCACGATCTGGGCCAATGTCGATGCCGGCGACGGTGTCGCGTTCAATCAGCGCCTCGATGCGCTGGCGGACACGGTGTGTGAGCACGATCCGCGCACCCATGAGCAGCGGCGTGCCGATGCGATCGGGCCGCTGGCCCGGCTGGAAGCTCAACTGCTGTGCCGGTGCGGGCGCCAGGATTGCGCGGCGGCTCAGAACCGGGCCGCTGCGGATGCGGCGGTGTTTCATGTGCTGGCCAACCAATCCACGGTGGACGGGACTTCGAATGATCCGGGGTATCTGCCCGGGTACGGCATCGTGCCCGCCGAGAGCGTGCGCAAGGTGGCGGCTACCGCCAAGATCAAACCCGTACCCTTGCCGGTGCCAGCCGAGCCCGGCGAGGCGGCCGAATCCGCCGAGC
>NZ_MLCL01000082.1 GCF_001942625.1 Mycobacterium syngnathidarum | reverse complement strand
TGTTCTTCACGGGTAGGTTGTGAACGCGTAGGCGCTCGATTGGTGTCATTCCGCCGATGCCGGTGTGGGGTCGGTGGTGATTGTAGTGATGCAGCCAGTGCTGGTAGGTTCCGGCGCGTTCGGCCTCAGAGCGGTAGGTCTGCGCATAGGCCCATTCGGTGGTCAGGGTGCGGTTGAATCGCTCGACTTTGCCGTTGGTCTGTGGCCGGTAGGGCCGGGTCCTCTTGTGGGTGATGTCGGGGCCGAGCGCTTCAGCGAAATTCTTTGACCGGTAACAGGATCCATTGTCGGTCAACACTCGTTTGACGGTGATGCCGTGGTCGGCGAAGAACGCGTTGGCGCGTTTCCAGAATCCCGCGGCGGTTTCTTTGCGTTCGTCGGTGAGGTCCTCGGAGTAGGCCAGCCGGGAGTGGTCATCAACGGCGTGGTGCAAGAACGTGTATCCCATGCCGCAGCGGTTGCGCCGGCCGGCTTGGCGACCCAGCTTGCGATGGCCGCCCCCGTCGGGGATGCGGCCCAGTTTCTTGACGTCGACATGGACCAAGTCGCCGGGAGCCGGGTGCTCATAGCGGCGGGGTTTGGGCCGGCGTACCGGTAACCCGGTGTTTTGGTCCAGGTGCCGCAGCAATGGCATCCGGTAGCGGCGCAGCACCGCCTCAACGGTCGAGCGTGGCAGGTGCAGGTAAGCGGCGATGCGATGTGGGCCCCAGCGCCGGGTGAAGCGCAGGTTGACGATGCGCCGCTCACGTCGTTTCGGCAACCGCAACGGACTGCGATGCGGCCGGCTGGGCCGGTCTACCATCGCTGCTTCGCCACCGTCGCGATAACGGTCGGCCCATTTCTTGGCTGTGGCCACCGAACATTGGAACCGCTCAGCCGCGCGCCGCAAACTCCAGCCCTGATCAACAACCGCCTGCGCAAGCCGCAACC
>NZ_MLCL01000065.1 GCF_001942625.1 Mycobacterium syngnathidarum | reverse complement strand
CTAGGTGTAATTCCCACACAGGTTGTGAACGCGTAGGCGTTCGATGGGTGTCTTGCCGCCGATGCCGGTGTGGGGTCGGTGGTGATTGTAGTGATGCAGCCAGTCCGGGTAGGTCGCTGCACGGGCCTGGTCGGACAGATAGGTCTGCGCGTAGGCCCATTCGGTGGCGAGTGTGCGGTTGAATCGCTCCACTTTGCCATTGGTCTGGGGACGATACGGCCGAGTGAATTTGTGGGTGATTTCCTTGCCGAGGGCATCAGCGAAAACCTTTGACCGATAACAGGATCCGTTGTCAGTCAGCACCCGTTTGACAGTGAAGCCGTGATCGGCGAAGAACGCCCGGGCGCGGACCCAGAAATCCGCGGCGGTCTGCTTACGCTCATCATCGAGGATCTCCGAATACGCCAACCGGCTGTGATCGTCGACAGCATGGTGCAGGTAGGAGTACCCCACGTTGGCGCGGTTGCGTCGCCCGGCTTGGCGGCCCAGTTTGCGGTGCCCGCCACCGTCGGGGATACGCCCGAGTTTCTTGATGTCGACATGGACCAGATCTCCTGGTGCGGAATGCTCGTAACGGTGTGGCTTGGGCCGGCGCACCACCGTTCCGGTGTTCTGGTCCAGATCACGCAGTAGCGGCATCCGGTAGCGGCGCAGGACCGCTTCGATCGTGGAGCGCGCCAACCGCAGATGAGCCGCGATGCGGTGGGGTCCCCAGCGATGGATGACGCGCACCTTGATGATCCGCCGCTCCAAACGCTGGCACAGGCGCCGCGGGCTGCGGTGCGGGCGGCTGGAGCGATCCTCCATGGCTGCCGCACCGCCGTTGCGGTACCGGTCTGCCCATTTCTTAGCTGTGGCCGTTGAGCACTGGAACCGTTCGGCAGCACGAGCCAGCGGCCAACCGTCATCAACAACACATCGAGCCAGGGCCAAACGGCCGCGAGGAGTCAGGAACGCATTACGGTGAGACATGAGGACCTCTCGGTGATCGGGGTGTGTGTGGTAACCACACCGATACCGGAGGTCCTCACCTATTTTCCGCTAACCACGCCGTTCACAACCTGTGTGGGAATTACA
>NZ_MLCL01000051.1 GCF_001942625.1 Mycobacterium syngnathidarum | reverse complement strand
CGGAAGTGCACCGCGTGTTGTTTGCCGGACGCTTTGGTCACTGGTGTGGCTCCGGCCAGGGCGGCCACCGCGTCGGGTCCGTCGTAGGCTGCACGGGAGTCGCCCCACTCGGCGAGCACCTGGGCGGCGTTGATCTGACCCGACCTTGGCAGCGACGTGAAGATCTCGGCGTCCGGGTGCTCCCCGAGCCGGGCGATCACGCAGCGGTCGAGGGTCTTGCCGACTTTGTTGAGGGTGTCCAGCACGGTGACCAGGGCTGTGACGGCGTCGGCGACCGCGATCGAGAGGATGGGGTCGCTGGTGCCGGCAGGCGCTGCGCGCAGCCGCCCCAGCAGTTCACCGGCCGGCCGGCGGCCGGAGTAGCCGTGTTTGATCAGGAAGGCGGCAAGGCGCTTCTCTCCGAGGCGGGCGGCGCTGACCGCGGTCGGGTATTGATGCAGGAAAGCCAGGCTGATCGGGGATTGCACGTCGGCGAAGATCGCCTTGGCGCCGGGCCAGTGGTCATCGAGCAGGGCGCTGAGTTGGTTGGTGGCCGATACCCGCATGGCGACGAGGTCGTCTCGGGTGCGCACCACGGTGCGCAACGCCTTGGTGTGCCCGCTGTACGGCGCTACCGGGTGCAGCCGGTGGTGGCGCAGCCGCAGATATTCGGCGATCACCAGGGCGTCGCCGGCATCGGACTTCGCCCCAGAGACGACTTCGCCGTCACGCCAGGTTTTGATCGCGTTCGGCGACACCGGGATGACCGGATGGCCCGCGTCGAGCAGCAGGTCCACCAGCCGCCCGTTGGGTCGCTCGATCCCGATGTGCACGTCGGCGGGTTCGCCGAACTTGGCGAGTTTGCGGACCAGGGTGGCGATGCCGTCGGCGGTGTGGTCAATCATGAACTGTGCCAATATTTTTCCTACGGCGGACAGCACGCACACAGCGTGGGTTGCGGTGGCCCAATCCAACCCGACGTAGACGATTTCAGCGGTGTCCTCGGACAACGGTTCTCCTCACAGTGGCAGCGACGACGCGGCGAGGGGATCGACCACCGGACGGTCACTAACTGGCGCTCTGCGGCGCGTCTCCCTGATGCCGGTCTGCGACCCCGGCAGGACCGAGGGCGGCGGTGTCATGCAGGCCCTCTACGAGCGACCGACGCTGGCCGTCACCTCGGCCCCCGCCGAGTCCCTTCCACGAACCTCTCAACAAGGCCCGCAATAAGGATGGTGCCCTAGTGACCGG
>NZ_MLCL01000012.1 GCF_001942625.1 Mycobacterium syngnathidarum | reverse complement strand
CGGTCGGTGTTGTACCAGTGCACCCAGTCGGCGGTGAGCAGTTCCACGTCGGCCAGCCGCTGCAGCGGGCCCCGCCGGAACGGTGAATCGTCGCGGACGGCTTCGGTCTTGTACAACCCGATCGTCGTTTCGGCCAGAGCGTTATCGAAGGCGTCGCCGACCGATCCGATCGAGGGCACCAACCCGGACAGCGAAAGGGTTTCCCCGAACCGCACCGACGTGTACTGCGAACCCGCATCTGAATGGTGAACAGTGCTGCCGGACAACGGATTACCTTCGTTAGACCGCAGTTGTGCGGCGTGCCGGATGGCGTGGCGGACGAACCGGTCCTCCTTACTGGCTGAGCAGGTCCAGCCCACGATCCGCCCGGCGTAGGCATCGATGGCGAACGCGGTGTAGACGAACACCCCGCTAGCCAGCCGGACATAGGTGAAGTCGGCCACCAGCAGCATGTTGGGGGCCGGCACTCGGAACTGGCGTTTGACCAGATCCGCCGCACGCGCTGCGGCCGGATCACAGACCGTGGTGCGGACCTTCTTGCGGCGGGTCACTCCCTGCCAGCCGTTGGCCCGCATGAGGCGTTCCACGGTGCAGCGGGCCACCGTGATGCCCTGGCGTTGCAGGTGGGCCCACATTTTGGTCGCGCCGTACAACGCCTCGGGCTTGCGACGGCCATGCTCGTCAGCTTCGTAGTAGCCGGCCAGCACCTCGGTGATGACGGTGTCCCACAGGGCCCGCGCCGACGGGGGTCGGGCCAGCCAGGCGTAGAAGGTTCTCGGGGCAATCTTGACGCCGTGCTCAGAGAGCACGCGACAGATCGGAGCGACCCCGAACCGAGCGCGATGCTCGGCGATGAACCCACAGATCAGCGGCGTCGCGGGTCGCTCTCCCGCGCGAAGAAACTTGTTGCCGCCTTGAGGATTTCGATGGTTTCCTCAAGCTCACGATTCTTACGCTTGAGTTCGCGCAACTCGCGCACCGTATCGGTGGGCACCCCGTCGCGGACCCCGGTGTCGACCTCGGCCTGGTTGACCCACCGGCGCAGCGTTTCGTAGGACACCCCCAACCGCTTGGCCACCGCGGTGATGCAGGCCGTGCGGGTCTCGTACTCCTCGAGATGGTCGGTGACCAACCGCACCGCCCGGGCCTTGAACTCCTCGTCGTACTTCTTCGGCATGATGCGAACAACCTTCCCTCGAAAGAAGGTGTGCATCAAACCCGGGGTGGTTCAG
>NZ_MLCL01000003.1 GCF_001942625.1 Mycobacterium syngnathidarum | reverse complement strand
TGAATCGCCCTGGAAATCCCGGAGGCTCCTGACCTTGGAAACGAGGATGCAGGTATGCCGAAGGAACAGTGTGCCGGGAAGCCCACGGCGCGTCGTTACAGCCCGGAGGAGAAGGCCGCCGCGGTGCGGATGGTCCGGACCCTTCGTGCCGAGTTGGGTACCGAGCAGGGCACGGTGTCGCGGGTGGCACGTCAGCTCGGCTACGGAGTGGAGTCGGTGCGTTCCTGGGTGCGTCAGGCAGACATCGATGGCGGATACGCTCCAGGACTGTCCACCGCGGAGTCGGCGCGGATCAAAGAGCTTGAGCAGGAGAACCGAGAACTCAAGCGTGCCAACGAAATACTGAAGCGCGCCGCTAGTTTTTTCGGCGCGGAGCTCGACCGCCAACACAAGAAATAGTCGACTTCATCGACGCCCAGCGGGAGGAGTTCGGGGTCGAGCCCATCATCAGCGTCCTGCGATCAGCAGGCGTGGTGATGGCCCCGAGCACCTACTACGACACCAAGTCCCGCGGTCTGTCGGCACGCGCGCGACGTGACGCCGAACTGGGTCCGGTCCTGGTGACGCTGTGGGAGGACAACTACCGCGTCTACGGGGCCCGCAAGCTGTGGAAAGCCGCCGGTCGGGCCGGCCACGACGTCGGGCGCGATCAGGTCGCCCGCCTCATGCGGGCCGCCGGCATCTGCGGGGCACGGCGCGGCAAACGGGTCAAGACCACCAAACCAGATGCCAGCGCCGCGCGGCACCCCGATCTGGTGAAACGCAAGTTCACTGCGACGGCGCCGAACCAGCTTTGGGTGACGGATCTGACATTCGTGCCGACCTGGGCCGGCGTGGCGTATGTGTGTTTCATCGTCGATGCCTACTCCCGGATGATCGTGGGCTGGCGGGTGGCCAGTCATATGCGGACCTCGATGGTCCTCGACGCGTTGGAGATGGCGCGTTGGTCACGCGGAAACCTGTTGTCGGGCTTGACATGTCACTCCGATGCCGGATCCCAGTTCACCTCTATCCGCTACGGCGAACGGCTCGCTGAGATCGGCGCGATCCCCTCTATAGGATCGATCGGGGACAGCTTCGACAACGCCCTCGCGGAGACAGTGAACGGCTACTACAAGGCCGAGTTGATCTACGGCCCCGCCCGCAGCGGGCCGTGGAAGACCGTCGAGGACGTCGAGCTGGCCACCCTCGGGTGGGTCTACTGGCACAACACCAACCGCTTACACGGCTACCTCAACGACGTCCCACCCGCCGAGTACGAAGCCACGTTCTACGATGCACAACGGACCGACCAACCACTGGTCGCAATCCAATAGCCCGAGCCTCCGGCAAAACCAGGGCGATTCA
>NZ_MLCL01000070.1 GCF_001942625.1 Mycobacterium syngnathidarum | reverse complement strand
GCGGGATCGGCGGTGCCGGTGATGTAGCCGACCAGCCGCTTATCCCCAGGCTGATCCTCACGGACAATCACCACCGCCTGCGCCACATCATCCAGATCAGCCAGCGCCGTTTGAATTTCACCCAACTCGATGCGGTAGCCGCGGATCTTGACCTGCTCATCAGCACGCCCGGCATACCGCAACTGCCCATCCGGACCCCACGACACCAAATCCCCGGTCCGATACATCCGAGCACCCGGCGCACCGAACGGGCAAGGCACAAACCGCGAGGCCGTCAAACCAGCCCGGCCCAGATAACCGACACTCACACCACGGCCGGCGACATACAACTCACCCACCACACCCGGGGCAACCGGACGCAACCACCGATCCAAAACAAACAAACCAGCACCAGGGACCGGCAGACCAATCGGCACCACACCCGAACCGGCCTGCAACGGGGCACTGATCGTGGCATACACCGTCGTCTCAGTCGGACCATACCCATTGATCATCACCCGACCCGGCGCCCACCGATCCACCACATCGGCCGGACACGCCTCAGCAGCCACCATCAACGCCGACACCGACTTCAGCTTCTCCGGTGAGAGCATTCCGACCGCAGAAGGCGTCTGACTCAACACCGTCACACCCTCAGCAACAACCAACGCCTCCAAATCCCGCGGCGAACGCGTGGTCTGCTCAGGCACCACCACCAAACGCCCACCATGCAGCAGAGCCCCCCAGATCTCCCACACCGAATAATCAAACGCCAACGACGAACACGCAGCCCACACCTGCTGCGGCCCCAACTCCACACCCACATCCATACCGTCGAACAACCGCGTCACGTTCTGATGCGTAACCGCAACACCCTTCGGCGTCCCCGTCGTCCCCGACGTATAAATAATGTGCGCCACATCATCAGCAGCCGGAACCGGCAGTGCCCGTGAGGACTGAGACTCAATCCGAGGATCCTCGATATCGACCACCGGCACACCCGACCCGCGCAACCGCTCGCCAAGACCAGCGCTGCTGATAACAGCCACCGGCCCCGCATCAGCCAGCATGAACCCAACCCGAGCATCCGGATGCGCCGGATCAATCGGCAAATACGCCGCACCCGACTTCAACACACCCAAAATCGCCACCACAGCCTGCGCCGAACGCTCCAGCATCAAGCCAACACACTCACCCGGCCCCGCACCATACTCGGTCAGCAAGCGTGCCAACCGATTCGACGCCTCATCCAACTCCCGATACGACAACGAGACACCCTCGAAACACACCGCCACCGCATCCGCAGCACGCTGCACCTGAGCCCCGAACAACACCGGAACCGAAGACTCCACCACCGGCCGCATCAACACCGCCCGATGACC
>NZ_MLCL01000024.1 GCF_001942625.1 Mycobacterium syngnathidarum | reverse complement strand
TAGGCCGGTCCGGTCGGCAAGTTCACGCAACATACCCATCCCGGCATGCGACACGACGCCATGGCCATCAGCAGACACTTTCACCCGTGCAACGACCGCGATATTCTTCACCCGCGAAGTGCCTTCCTGTCAGGACGATTGAACCCTAGAGAAGTCCAATTATCCCTTGCAGGACAGGCACTTTCGCTTACCTACACACCCCACACGCAACATTCCGTGAAAAATCCGGGCTAGCCGTCAAGGTGTCGGATTTCAGTCACGATCAAGCAGTAACCCGACACCTAGACAACGCGCAGCGTCAGGGTGACGGCGCAGCTGAGGTCGGTGTGGGCTCGGGCGCCGCAGTCGGCTCAGGCGTGGGCTCAGGCGTGGGCTCAGGCGTAGGCGTGGGCTCAACCGTCGGCTCTGGGGTCTGTGTCGGCTCCGGCTCCGGCTCCGGCTCCGGCGAAGGTGAAGGCGCAGGAGTCGGCGTAGGACTCGGCGACGGGCTGGGCGAAGGCGTTGGCGGGTTGAACGTCGGGATCGGCAACTGTGGCAGCGTCACAGGTGGAAACGTCAACGGCGGCACGGGAATAGGTGGCAGCGCCGGTGGCGGCGCAGGCAACAGAGCAGGTGGCGGTGCTGCCGGCCGAGGGCGGGGCGCCTGCGGCGGCGGGACGGCCCGCTGCGGGGCCCGGGCAGCCGGTGGGGCCTGCCTGCTCTGCACCAGCCGCGGCGCTGCGGCCGGCCGCGGTGCAGCTGGCGCCTGCGCTCCGGCACCAGGTCCCGGCCAGGACGGGTCACGCACCACCACGGTCCGGGTCGGCGGTGCCGGCACGTTCTGAGCCAGTGGGGACTCGGCCGGAACGTTTTGCGGCGCCAACATGCTGGATCCGGTCGCGGCGGCATCGAGCCGATCGGCCCGCGCCGACAACACCATGCCGGCCGTGCCGACGACAGCCAGGAACACCGCCGCGTAGGTCACCACTCCCCCACGCCGATACCAGGCAACACGAGCGGGAGCAGGCGCCGCCGGAGGCTCGGAGAACATGAAATCCGGCCGGGCCGAGTCGTCGGTCACCGATTCCGGGACGAACTCGGCAACCTCGGCTGCGGAGTCTTCCACCGACCAGGCCATTGCGGAGGCCGCGACCGTGCCCGTGCCTGTGCCCGTGACAGGAAGCGATGCAGGAGCCACCGCCACCTGCGTCGCGGTCTCGTCGGCTCCACGGCGGCCGATCAGCGCCGCCCCGACTGCCGCAATCACCTGGGCCTGCGGCACCGTGGTGACCGGAATCCGGAAGGCAGATGAAAGCCGTTGGGTGACAAGGGGTATCCGGGCCCCACCTCCGACGGTAACCAGTGCGGCCAGCTGCGCCGGGTGAATACCGTTGCGGCGCAGCAGGTCCAGCAATGCCTCGATCACACCGCCCAGTGGCTGGTTCACCACCGTGTCCAGTTCGGCGCGGGTGAGCCTGATCGCTGTGCCCGGGACCGCCAGGGTGGTCGAGCTTTCATCGCTCAACCGCTCTTTGGCGGCGCGGCACTCATCGCGCAGCTGGGCCAACGCGGCCACGGCGGCCGTGCCGGCTGGTTCGGCATCCAAATTGCTCAGGACGTGTCGCAGCACCTCCTGGTCGATCAGGTCGCCGGAGAAGTCCGGGTACCGCACCGTCTGGCCGATGGTCGTGTAACCCGCGGCGGCGTCGACAAGGGTCAGGCTGGTGCCGGAGCCGCCGAAATCGCACAGGGCGACGACGCCCCGGGCGGGCAGACCCGGATGCGCCTGGATGGCGGTCAGCGCGGCGACCGAGTCGGGCACCACCCGGACGCCGGGCATCGCGCCACGCACAGCGTCGAGAGCGGCGGCACTCCAATGTGCGGGGACGGCCAGCACGGACACGTCGGGACGATGCGCTGGGCTGGCCTCACGCGTCAGCGCCTCGACAGTGCCGGCCAACAACCGGTCGGCGCTATGCGTCGAACCGTCGCCGGCAACGAGCGGCACCGGGTCACCGACCCGTTCCACGAAATCGGTGAACACCAGTCCGCCGGGCGCAGACAAGGAGGGCGCGCCGACCACGGCCCCATGTTGCGCGGACACGGTGAGCACCGCCCGCCGCACCAACGGCGCATGATCAGCGATCGCCACCAGATTGGTCGCCCCCACAGACAACCCCAGGCAATCACGCATACCTGTATGTCGGCAGAGCGGCCTAATTCGTTAGGCCGCGCGACGAATACTCGGCGACCAGCGCCTCAGCACTGCGCACCGCGGCCCGGCAGGCCCGCGTGGTGAACGGGTCGTTGAGCGGATGCTCGGCTCGCCGCCGCCAGCGCTGTGCTGCGGCAAAGGCCGAGCGAGGCCCGTCGAACGGCGCATCGGGCTGTAGTCCGAGCCGGCTGGCCGCATCGGTACCCGAACCGCCGATGATGCGGCGCAGCGAGGCCATCTCGTCTTCATTCAGCGTCGTGGGACGCGAGCGCAGCAGGCTGAGCAGCCGCAGCTCTTCGAAGGCATGGGTGTCGGCCAGCAGCGGGTCGATGTCGGCCAGAATGTATGGGGTCGCGTAGATCGGGTTGTGCTGCACGAACTGCCGCAACGACAGCAGCGCGGTGTGCGCCTTGAGCAGCTCCGAGCGTTGCGCGAACTGCTGGTCGATCACGTCACGCAAGGCAATGAGGCCGCTGCGTTCCAACAGTTCGTCGGCCAGGGCAACGGAGTCCGACACTCCCGCGTGCATCACCGCGATCGAGATTCGGATGCCGAACATGCCGAACCGGTCCAGCAGCGCCGCGCGGGTGGCCGCGTCGACCGGCAAGGCACTGTCCTCACGCACGAACCGGTCCACCGAAAGCATCGCTTTCGTCAGTTGAGCAGGTTCGACGCCGGCCAGCTTCTGCAGTGCGACGAATTCGCTCTGCCGCAGGGTGCGGGCGGTCAGGGCCAGCAGACCGGACACCGGGACGACGGCCTGGCAGATCCCGGTCTTGTCCATCTCCTCGGTGAACCGCTTGGCCACGTCCTTGGCCGACATCATCGCGTCGATGCGACCGGCACCGATTTCGTCGGCCCGGGAGGCCACACCGATCACACCGAGCGCGCCGGACGAGCCACCGACGAGTTCACCGATCTGTTTGAGCAGGGCGATGTCGGCGGCATTGAGAGTGCGCAGCAGGAACACGACGGCATCGACGCGCGGCACGCCGTCCTCGGGCACCAGGAGCCGGTGGGTGCGCATCGACACGTCGCGCGACAGCGACGAGGTGCCCGGGGTGTCGATGATCGTGGTGTCGACGAGCTCAGCTGCCGGCCATTCGACGTCGAGGTCCACCACGTCCTCGGGGTTCAGCCCGGTGAAGCTGAAGGTCAGACCGCGGTCATGCGGATCCCGTGCGATCGGCACATTGGCCCGCCGCCCGCCGCGGTGATTGGCGGTCACCTTCGGTGTGGGACCGTGCCGGAACCAGGTGACGATGCGCGTCGCCTCGGTGGCGTCGGTAGGCGCGATGTCCTCCCCGACCAGGGCGTTGACGAGCGTCGACTTACCCGCCTTGAGCGTGCCGGCCAACGCGATGCGGATCGGCTGGTTGAGCCTTCGTCCGATGCGGTCGAGCTCGTTGTGCACATCGGGCCGATTGCGGTAGGCCGGATCACCCCGGTATGCGTTGATGGTGCCGCCCAGAATTGAGCGCACCTGATCGGCCGTGCTCACGCTGCGGAGTCCAACCCTTCCAACCAGAAAACGAAATCGAAGCTAACTGTTGGAGCCTAGTGGGGCTTGGTTGGCCAGGTTCTTCGCGTGGTCGACCACCTGGGTCAGGATGTTCTTCTGACGTTCCAGTTCCCGGACGCGGTTGTTGCGTTCATTCTCTTCGGTCTTGGCCGCGGCGAGCGTGGCCTGCAGCGACTCGTTGAGCGAGCGGGTGGTCTGGTTGGCGATCCCCCGGTAGTGGTCGCGCAGTTGCCGTTGGATCCCTTTGAGCCGGTCCCGGGATTCCTTGCCGACCACGAATGCGACGTCGTCGATGAACTTGCGCATGTTGGTCTTGGCCTCGCTGCGCACCCGGAGCATGCGGTTCTCCATGTCCTCCTTGTATGCCTTGCGGCCCAGCACCAGGCCGGCACCCAGCGACAGCGGGTTGAACATGCCGAGCCCGGCGAAGGATGTGAGCATGCCGAACATCAGCACGCCGCCGTAGGAACCGCGCATGCCCGTGATGACCTTGTGCCCGGCCTTGATCGGTTTGGCCTCCAGCTTGGCCAGCGATTTCATCTCTCCGAACCCGGCGCCCATGTCGCGGGCATCGATCTGCGGCAGCTGCACGGCTTCCAGCCCCGCCTCGGTGAAAGTGCGGGCCACCTCGGCGGCCAGCGCCTCAGCGCGCTGGTAGGCCCAGACGAAGTTGTCGCCGACGGCGGTGGCCACGGCTTCCTCCAGCTCCGAGCCGATCTCGGCCCAGTTCAGGGTCGGATCGCCGGTGTCGATCACCTTCTCGGCGTGCTGGGTGATGTTGCGGAACCGGTTGCGCAGATCGTGTTCGACATCGGCGGTCAGGTCGGTGATGCCGTCGTTGAGCACCTGCTGCCACAGCGCGGTCTGCTGCAGGGCGTCTTGGGCTTCTTGCTTGCGCCGTTCCAGCTCGGCGGTGAGTCTCTCTCGCTCGTTCGGATCGGTGAAGGCGGACAGCTCGGACTCCACGGCCAGCAGAAGATGTTCTGCCGCCGAATGGATTTCGGCGACCACCTGATCACGGATCCGGTCGCTCTCACGGGTCAGCACCCGATCGGACAGGAACTTCACGATGGCCGGGAAGTTCGATTCCTCGTTGAGTTCTTTGTCGTTGAGCTGGATCGCGTGGCTGCGCAGCACGGAAGAAACGGGGGTGATCGGCGTCGATGTGCCCGCCCGCTGCAGGTGCGCGGTATTGGCGCCGACGATCTCGCGCCAATGTGGGTACAGGTCGGTCTTGGTCGCGACAATCGTTGCCACCGGGCAGATTTCGATTGCCTGCCGAATGAAGGTCATCTCCGGTTCGGTGAATTCCTGGCTGGTGTCACTGACCATCAGGAGCGCATCGGCGTCGGGCAGCAGGCCCAGGGTCGCCGAAAGGTGCGGCTGCCCAAGGCCGCCGACGCCGGGGGTGTCGACGAAAGCCAACCCGCCTTTGAGCAGCGGGCTCGGGGCGGTCACCTCGATGCGCAGCACCTCGCGGCCGCCTGCCTGCGGGGCACGACGCAGGTCGTTGGTCACCTCCGAGGGCGGGATCTCGATCAGTTCAGGTTCGGCGCCGTCGGGCCGCGCCACCACCAGGCGGGCCGACGGCTGTTCGCCGTAGGAGACAACGGTGGCCAGCACTGTGGATTCGTCATCGCCGACGCGGGCCACCGGAATGTTGAGCAGCGAGTTCAGCAGCTGGCTCTTGCCCTGCTTGAGCTGGCCGGCGATCACCACCCGGATCTGCGGGTCGCTGATGCGCACCTTGGCAACGCGCAGCCGCTCCACCAGGTCGCCGCGGTCATAGGTGGCGGCGATCGTGCTGGTGTGGTCGATGAGTTCGGCGATCACCTTGACCGGTCTGGCCGGCCCGTTCGCCGTACTGGGTTGCGTCATCAAAGTTCCCTCCTGCCGAGCTCAACCGTAGGCGCGCCAATGGGACGGGGACCACCCGCGTAACGGATGGTCCCCGCCCCTTGTGCGATCGGATCAGAAGGCGTCGAACCCGGTGTTGGTCGAGTTGCTCGACGCGACATCGGTGTCGGACTGCGACTCGAAGCTGTTGCCGGAGCCGAACGCCGAGCTGCCGTCATAGTTGTTGCCCGAGCCGAACGCCGAGCTGGTGTCGTAGCTGTTGCCCGACGCGAGCGCGGTGTTGGTCTCGTTACCCGAACCGAGGGCGGTCTCGTTGCCCGAGGCTATGTTCGACTCGTAGGACGACGAGTTGTCCTCGACGCTGGAGTGGGTCTCGGTCTCCACCGAGGTGCTGACGGAGTTGTCCTGGGTGTTGTCGCTGCCGTAGTCGCCGTCGACCGAGGTCTGGTTGCCGCCCACGGCAGTGGTCGAGGCGTCGGTCAGGATGATCGAGCCGGCGTTGCCACCATCGCCACCGGACGCACCACCGCTTCCGATACCGATCAGGCTGTCACCACCGGACGCACCACCACCGTGGCCACCGCTCATGTCGACATCGCTGATGACCGGGCCCTCGTTGTCGGAGATCAGGTCGCCACCGGCGGTCTGCGAGTTGTCCTCGATGTCGTTGTCCTTGCCGACGGCAACGTTGGAACCGGCACCGGCCCAGATGTCGCCGTTGTTCATGGTGTTGCCGTCACCGAGCACCGCGCCGTCACCGCTGACGATGTCGCCGTCGTTGTCGCCGTCGACCACCACGCCGCCGTTGGTGGCGGTGTTGGTGCTCTTGTCGCCGAGGGTGATGTCACCGAAGCCCAGGTTGAACGCACCCTGCTGGGCGTTGGCGCCGGCGTCCTGGTTGGGGCTCATGATCGGCGTGTGGTTGTTGCTGGCGAAATCGGTGTCGTTGTGGCTGGCCCAATCGGTGGTGTTGTTGCTGGCCACCTGGGTCTGCGGCGAGAAGGGCGAGGCGACCTGGTTGCCGAACGAAGCCGGGATGCTGTGGTGGTCGGCGACTGCGCGCTGCAGGCCGACGACCGGGTTGCCGCCGCCGAGCAGGACACCGGCCGGGGCCGCGGTGGCGGCGACGGCGTGCAGCTGGGCCGCGGTCACGTTCGGCAAGCCTGCGTCACGCAAGCTGCCGTCCGGATCGGCGATGAACGAGGCGGCGGAAGCCGGGCTGCGGAACAGGTCGAGGATGAAGTCGATCAGAGAGATTGCCATTGCTCCAACCCTTTCGGTTGTTGTCGGGAAATTCTTTTTCCGAAGTCCCCCGCCGGGCTCTCCGGCGATCTGGAGACCAATCTATGGATCGGCGGCGGCCCCGGAAACGGGGTCGATTCCCCTCCCCGTATCGCCCCTACTCGGGGTACAGGGGGTGGCCCCAATAGGGGATTAGGGGATCGGTAGGGGTGGCGGGTTCGACCCCAAGGACTATTGACGTTTTCGCAGGTGAACGCAAAAAACGCACGACCACAAAGGGTCGTGCGTTTCGTGACGTGGCGAGAAGTCAGTCGAAGATGTCGAATCCCGCGCCACCGCCGGTGGGGTGTTGGTCATCGACGACCGGCTGGGCCCAATCAGGCGCCGACGCCGGATCGACGATGGGCGCATCCTCGATAGCGGGCTCGTTGAGCTGCAGCGACAGATCATCGAGCGGGTGATTCGCCAGGCCGCCGTCATCGATGGCCGACCCTGACGACACCGAGGTGGCGAGATCGTCCAGCGAGCCCGGCTGGTCGATGACGTGGCCGGCCGTGGCATCCCAGGCGTCGTTGGGGGAATCGAGGGGCACATGATCACCGAAGGCGTCGAATGCCGCGGTCGCCGCACCGCTGGCCCACACGTTGCCGCCCGCGTCGGCGGCACCGAGATCGCCGAACCCGCCACCGGCGCCGGTCGCCGAGAGCGACTCCGACACGACAGGAATCAGGTTGTTGACATCAGCGCTGGTCACATCGGTCAGATGGGCATCGGCGATCGCCTGCGCCGGGTCGGCGGCATAGCGGGCCGCGGCATCGGGGTCGCGTACCAGCGCCATCACAAAGTCCAGCAATGTGTTCGCCATGCTCCACCTCCTCATCGGTTCGATTTGAATGCTAGCCAGCTGCACGGGCGCGGGGATCGGTGCCGAACCCACCCCTTCCGTCCAGGTATTAGGGGGCTGGCCATTAGGGGATTGACGCCACTAGGGGATCAATCACCGGCTCGGCACGCCCCAGCAGCTAGGGTGAGGTTCGGCCGAGACAACAGGAGTGACGCCTGATGACCGACTCACTGGGATTGTCGATCGGGATGACCAACCTGGTGGCAGCCCGCGAGGGTCGCCAACCGGTGATCCGCCGATCGATCCTCACCCTGCACAACGACCGTGCCCCGGACGTGGGCGATTACACAGGCCACGGGCTGCCGCTGGCCGGCTTCGTGGAGCGGGTCGGTGACCCGGTTCCACTGGTCGCGGCCGACGGGTCCCAGCACCGCGGTGAGCTGGTGCTGGGCGAGGCGCTGGCCGCGATGGCACGCCTGGCCGGTGGCGGGACGCCGGTGGTGATCGCGGTCCCGGCGCACTGGGGTCAGAACACCGTCAGCGCCCTGCGCGATGTGCTGCCGCGTTATCCCGCGCTCGCCCCCTCCGGTGCGGCGCCTGGCCTGGTGCCGGACTCGCTGACCGCACTGGCGGCCCTGCAGGCTGATCCGGGGTTGCCCACCGAGGGTGTCGTGGTGTTGTGCGATTTCGGCGGCAGCGGCACCAGCGTCACGCTGGCCGACGCGGGCGCGGCGTTCGCCACCATCGGCCCGACGGTGCGCTATCCAGACTTCTCCGGCGACCTGATCGACCAGGCGCTGCTCAACCATGTGCTCAGCGGAGTCGCCGCGGCCGGCGATGCCGATCCGGCAGGCACCGCCGCGGTGGGCTCGCTAGCCCAGTTGCGGTCCGAATGCCGCCAGGCCAAAGAGCGGTTGTCGGCCGATACCGCCACGGTGGTTCACACCGAGCTGCCGGGGTTCAACTCCGATGTCCGGGTGACCCGTTCCGAACTCGAACAACTCATGTCCGCACCGCTGGCCGGCCTGCTGGACACCATCGAAGACACGTTGCAGCGCAACAACATCGCGCTGTCGAGCGTGAACGCGGTAGCCACCGTCGGCGGGGGTGCGGCGATTCCGCTTGTCACCCAACGGCTGTCGGAACGGTTACGCTCTGCGGTCGCCACCACCGCCCGCCCGCAGTTCAGTGTGGCGGCGGGGGCCACGCTGGTGGCCGAACGGGTCATCGACGCCGGCGCGCCCACCGGGATGGCACCCATCGTGGCGGCCGCTGACGCGCCAACGGGTTTGGCTCCCGAGGTCGCCGCCGCCGACGCTCCGACCGGCATGGCCCCGACGGGACTGGGCCCCTCTGCCAACGCCGACTCGGGAAACTTCGGGGCGCTGGCCTGGTCCCAAGACGACGCACCCGGCAACGAGCCGGTGCCGTATGCGGGCAGCGAGTACGAGACGCCTGCGGGCAACACGGCGGCACGACCACCCGTCGAGTTCAGCCACGACGAAGAGATGTTCGACTCCGGCCCGGCTCCACTCGCCTGGTACAAACGCCCACCGATCCTGTTCGGGGCTGCGGCAGCGGCCGCCCTGCTGGCTGCCGGCGGCCTCGCGGTGACATTGACCAGCTCCGAAGGGGATTCGACTCCGGTCACCGAGACCAGCACCACCTATTCGATGGGCCCGTCTCCGGAAGGGCCACCGCCTGAGCCGATCACGACCGTCACCGAGGGTCCCGACGGGGTCAAGACGACCACCGTCGTGGCGCCGCCCCCGCCGCCGCCGGAGACGACGACATCCTCGGAAACCACCACGACGAGCAGCCCAACCACCACAACGACCACGACGACCACCACGGCGCCGACGACAACGACCACCCGCACCACGACCACCACGACGCAACCGCCGACGACGACAACCCAGCCACCGACAACGACACAGCCGCCGACCACCACCCAGCAGCCGGTCACAACGACTGCGGCGGAGGGCGACGGCGGCGCCTAGGCGGACACCGATGACCGCACCGGAGCCCGTTCCGGAGCTCGCATTGGCTGCCCGGCCGGCGATCGAGGCCGTACTGGCCGGCCCGACCGCACCGGTCAAGCTGCTGGTGTCCGGTGGCATCGGAACTGGAAAGAGCACCGTGCTCGCCCAGCTTCGCGGGGTGCTGCGCGCGGCCGACCGGGTTGTGCTGACCCGGGCTCCGCGACCGGAAGACGCACTCGAAGCGGCGTTCGTCATCGACGATGCGCATCTGCTCGATGACGGTGAAATCGACTGTCTTGCAGAGAAAGTCGCCGATCCGGGAGCAACTGTCGTGGTGGCGAGCGAGCCGTTGGCACACCGCCCGGCACTGCTCGCGTTGGCCACCGCATTGGAACGGGAAAACCCCCCGGTACGGCTGGGCCCACTGTCCCCCGCCGAGGTGGGCCGGGCTCTGAGCTCAGCGGTGGGCACCCCGGCCACCCAGGAGACAGTCAAATCGGTCCTGGGCGTGACCGCGGGATTGCCGTTTCTGTTGGCGGCGGCAGCCGCGGCCGAGGCGCCGGCCGACGCGGCCCGATTCGCCCTGCTGCAGCGGTTGCGCCGCGTTGACGAGGACGCCCGCGATGCCCTGTTGATCCTGTCGTTGAGTCACGACCTCGGCCCCGACGACGTGGCGGCCGCGCTGCGGTTGAGCAGCGCCGAGGCGTCGGCGCTGGTGGATCGGGCCCGGGCCGCCGGATTGGTGGAGCAGTCTCACGATCGCCGGTTCGTGCGCATGGTTCACGAGTCACTCGCCCAGATCGCCGGCGCCGCTCGTCACCACGAGATCGAGATGTCCCTTCTCGCTTCACAACTCGAACTGTCCACGTTGTCTGCCGACCTCGCGGTGCGGCTGGCCGAACACGGCCTGCGTGACGATCGGCTGGCCGAGGCGCTGGCCGAGCACGCTGCTCACAATCGCGCCCGGCCTGCGCGCGCGGCACGCCTCTACCGCGCCGCGGTCACCGCGGGCGCGGCCGCGGTCAGCACCCGGCTGGCCGACGCGCTGGCACTGGCCGGCGATTGCACCACCGCGGCACGGATGGCCGATGAGTTGCTCGGCTCCGAAGACTCCGATGAACGGGCCACCGCGGTACGGATCGCAGCCAGCGTCGCCATGCACGACGGCAGCGCGGCCCAGGCCGCCGATCTGTTCCGGTGGCTCGGCCCGTACCCGGACATCTTGGTCAGTTCAGCGAGCACGACAGCGTTCCTCGCGGCCGGTGACGCGGACGCGGCCCGGGCGTCGTCGAGCACCGAGGCAGCCGGGCCACCCACCTCGACCGCGCGCGCGGCCCGCAGCCTGGCTGAAGGCTTGGTGCTGTCGCTGGATCAGCCGTTCGCCGTGACCGTGGCGCGGCTGGGACAGGCGGTCACGTCCGAGTATCAGGCCGGCGGCGTCGGCCCCGACACGCCGGCCGCGTTGGTCACCCTGGCCGCGCTGCACGGCGGCGACTCGGTGCGGGCACGCAGCGTGATCAGCCGGGCGGTGCGGGCCGGCGGCCCAGATGAGGCGTTCAGCGCGGCCCGGCATCGTCTACTGCTGGGCTGGGTGAAGATGCAGGACGGCCAGCTCACCGCCGCCGGGGCCGACGTCGCCGCCGCCGAAGCGGGTGAGGATCTGCACCGGCGCGACGCGTTGTGGGCTGCCGCCTTACGTACGGCGATCGCCCGGCGCAGCGGTGACAGCGGCGCGGTGCAGAAATATTGGTATGCCGCGGTGGAGGTGCTCGCCGAGTATTCGATCGACCTGTTCTCCCTGTTGCCGCTCGGTGAGTTGTGGGTGGCCGGGGCTCGTATGCGGCAGGTAGACCGCCTGGAGCACGCGCTGGCCGAGTCGTGGGAGCTGCTCGCAGCGCTCGGGACTCCGGTGTTGTGGTCGGTACCCCTGCACTGGGCCGGCGTGCACGCCGGGATCCTGGCCAACTCGCCTGGCGCCGTCGCCCCGCACGGGCAGGCGCTGACGGCTGCGGCCGGGCAGAGCACCTTCGCCCGGGCGCTGGCCAACGGGGGGCGCACCTGGCTGCGGGTGTTGGCCAACCATGTCGACATCGATGAGGTGACCGCCGCGGCCCGGGCCCTCTCGCAGTTCGGCCTGACCTGGGATGGCACCCGGCTGGCCAGCCAGGCCGCGCTGCAGACTCCGGACGCGCGGGTTTCGCAGGCCATGCTGCAGCTGGCCCGCGATCTCAAGCAGACCACTGCGGTCGACGAGGCGGACGTCACCCCGGCGGCGCCGGCCGCGCCGCCCGCCGCACCCCAGGCCGCCTCCGCCGCGTCGTCGACCAAGTTGTCCGACCGCGAGCGGGAAGTGGCCGAACTGCTGCTGCTCGGGATGCCCTACCGCGACATCGGCGGTCAATTGTTCATCTCGGCGAAGACCGTCGAGCACCATGTGGCCCGCATCCGGCGGCGTCTAGGTGCCGAGTCACGCACCGAAATGCTGTCGATGCTGCGGGCGATGCTGGCCCCGCAGGGCTGAGAGCTATACCACAGTGCGCTCGAAGTTAGGTAAGCCTCGGTAGCGGTACGAAACACCTAAATGTCACTATGAGCTGAAGGAAGCTAAGTTACCGACGGGTAACTATGCCCAAGTTACCCGCGAGTAACTCGCGAATGGAGGCGTTTCTGTGGAGAGTCTCGAACACACACTGGCTGTGTCGCGGCTGATTCTCGGTGTGCTCGCAACGCTCGTCGTGCTGGCGTTCGCCGGCAAGCGTGTGTTGTGGCTGACCAAGCTGATCAGCTCGGGACAGAAGGTCGGTGACGAGCGCGGCCGCAAGGACCATCTCGTCACCCGCTTCCTGAACCAGAACAAGGAAGTCTTCGCGCAGTCGAAGCTGCTGAAATGGTCGATCCCCGGCCTCGCGCACTTCTTCACCATGTGGGGCTTCTTCGTCCTGGCGACGGTGTACCTCGAGGCCTACGGCGTGCTGTTCGACCCCGAGTTCCACATCCCGCTGGTCGGCCGCTGGGCCGTGCTGGGCTTCCTGCAGGACTTCTTCGCCGTCGCCGTGCTGGCCGGCATCATCGTCTTCGCGATCATCCGCATCCGGAAGAACCCCGAGCAACTGGGCCGCGAATCCCGCTTCTACGGCTCGCACAACGGCGGCGCCTGGACGATCCTGATCATGATCTTCCTGGTCATCGCCACCTACGCGGTGTTCCGCGGTGCGGCCGTCAACGTGCTCGACGAGGATTTCCCCTACCAGTCGGGCGCCTTCTTCTCCGATGCGATGGCCGCGCTGCTGGCCCCGCTGGGCCACACCGCCAACGTGTGGCTGGAGACCATCGCGCTGCTGGCCCACCTGGGTGTCATGCTGGCCTTCCTGCTGATCGTGCTGCACTCCAAGCACCTGCACATCGGCCTGGCCCCGATCAACGTCACCTTCAAGCGTCTGCCCGACGGCCTCGGCCCGCTGCTGCCCATGGAATACAAGGGCGACAAGATCGACTTCGAGGATCCTGCCGAGGACGCGGTGTTCGGCAAGGGCAGCATCGAGGACTTCACCTGGAAGGCCAACCTCGACATGGCGACCTGCACCGAGTGTGGTCGCTGCCAGTCGCAGTGCCCGGCCTGGAACACGGGTAAGCCGCTGTCTCCCAAGCTCGTGATCATGAACCTTCGCGATCACCTGTTCGCCAAGGCTCCGTACATCATCGAGGGCAAGCCCATGCCTGAAGAGGGCTCGGTGGACTTCGCCAAACTGGGCGACAGCCTGCACGGCCACGGCGTGCCCGAGGACGGCTACGCGCGCATCGAAGGCTCCGGCCCCGAGCAGGCGCTGCGTCCGCTGGTCGGCACCGCCGAGCAGGGTGGCGTCATCGACCCCGACGTGCTGTGGTCCTGCACCAACTGTGGTGCCTGCGTCGAGCAGTGCCCCGTCGACATCGAGCACATCGACCACATCGTCGACATGCGCCGCTACCAGGTCATGGTCGAGTCGGAGTTCCCCGGTGAGCTCGGCGTGCTGTTCAAGAACCTGGAAACCAAGGGCAACCCCTGGGGCCAGAACGCCAAGGACCGCACCAACTGGATCGACGAGGTCGACTTCGACGTGCCGGTCTACGGCGAGGACGTGGAGAGCTTCGACGGCTTCGAGTACCTGTTCTGGGTCGGTTGTGCCGGCGCCTACGAGGACCGGGCCAAGAAGACCACCAAGGCCGTCGCCGAACTGCTGGCGGCATCCGGGGTGAAGTTCCTGGTGCTGGGTACCGGTGAGACCTGTACCGGCGACTCGGCTCGCCGGTCCGGCAACGAGTTCCTGTTCCAGCAGCTGGCCGCGCAGAACGTCGAGACCATCAATGAGCTGTTCGAGGGTGTCGAGACAGTCGATCGCAAGATCATCGTCACCTGCCCGCACTGCTTCAACACGATCGGCCGCGAGTACCCGCAGCTGGGTGCCAACTACACCGTCGTGCACCACACGCAGCTGCTGAACCGCCTGGTCCGGGACAAGAAGCTGGTGCCGGTCAAGTCCACCGGCGGGCCCGAGGTCACCTACCACGACCCGTGCTTCCTGGGTCGCCACAACAAGGTGTACGAGGCTCCGCGTGAGCTGGTCGAGGCCTCCGGCGTGACGCTCAAAGAAATGCCCCGCCACGCCGACCGCGGCCTGTGCTGTGGTGCCGGTGGTGCGCGGATGTGGATGGAAGAGCACATCGGCAAGCGCGTCAACGTCGAGCGCACCGAAGAGGCGATGGACACCGCCTCGACCATCGCGACCGGCTGCCCGTTCTGCCGCGTGATGATCACCGACGGTGTCGACGACGTGGCCGCTGCCCGCGACGTCGAGAAGGCCGAAGTGCTCGACGTGGCTCAGTTGCTGCTGAACTCGCTGGACAAGAGCGCCATCACACTGCCCGAGAAGGGCACGGCGGCAAAGGAATCCGAGAAGCGGGCCGAGGCACGCGCCGAGGCAGAGGCCAAGGCCGCCGCGGCGGCACCGGCACCGGTCGTCGAGGAGGCCCCGGCAGCTGAGGAAGCCCCCGCCCCCGAGGCACCCGCCGCACCTGCTGCGGCCCCGGCCCCGGTCAAGGGGCTGGGCATGGCCGGTGGCGCCAAGCGTCCAGGCGCCAAGAAGACCGCGGCTCCGGCCGCGTCGGCCGCACCGGCTGAAGCTCCGGCCGCCCCGGCTGCTCCCGTCAAGGGCTTGGGTATCGCCGGTGGCGCCAAGCGTCCAGGCGCCAAGAAGACCGCGGCTCCGGCCGCGTCGGCCGCTCCCGCTGCAGAGCCGGCGGCCCCGGCAGCTCCGGCGGCTCCGGTGAAGGGTCTGGGCCTGGCGGCCGGCGCGAGGCGTCCGGGTGCCAAGAAGGCCGCGCCGGCAGCTTCGGCTGCCCCCGCGGCTCCCGCTGCGGAGGCACCCGCGGCCGAGGCACCGGCTGAACCGGCCAAGCCGGAACCGCCCGTGGTGGGTCTGGGCATCGCGGCGGGCGCGCGTCGCCCGGGTGCCAAGAAGGCCGCCAAGGCTGCTCCGGCCGCGCCGGCTCCGGCCGCACCTGCCGCCGAGCCGGCCCCGGAATCAGCGGCTGAGAAGCCTGCTGAAGCGCCTGCCGAGGATGCCAAGCCGGAACCGCCCGTGGTGGGCCTGGGCATCAAGCCGGGCGCCAAGCGTCCCGGTAAGCGCTGAGCGTCGCAACGCACCGAACGGCCATCTCCCCACGCCGGGGAGGTGGCCGTTCGGCGTATCAGGGGCCCTGTGGCGAATCGGCCAGGTGTGGCGGTGGCCACCTCAGGGATCGGCAAATTCCAAAATCAGTGGACGGTGATGAGACCATGGTGGGCGTGACTACCCATCAGTTGCCGTGGCAGACCGGTCAGCACCCGAAGCCGCGTACGTTCGCCCAGTCCACGAAGCTACAGGACGTCCTGTACGAGATCCGTGGGCCGGTACACGAGCATGCCTCACGGCTGGAAGCTGAAGGGCACCGCATCCTCAAACTCAACATCGGCAACCCCGCGCCGTTCGGCTTCGAGGCACCCGATGTGATCATGCGCGACATGATCCAGGCGCTGCCGTACGCGCAGGGCTATTCGGACTCCAAGGGCATCGCCAGCGCGCGCCGCGCGGTGTTCACCCGCTACGAACTGGTCGAGGGTTTCCCCCGGTTCGACATCGAAGACGTCTACCTGGGCAATGGCGTCTCCGAACTCATCACCATGACCTTGCAGGCGCTGCTGGACAACGGTGATCAGGTGCTCATCCCGGCGCCGGACTATCCGCTGTGGACGGCGTCGACCGCACTGGCCGGCGGCACGCCGGTGCATTACCTGTGCGATGAGACCCAGGGCTGGAATCCCGACGTCGCCGACATCGAGTCCAAGATCACCGAGCGCACCAAGGCGCTGGTCGTGATCAACCCGAACAACCCCACGGGCGCGGTATACAGCCGCGAAACCCTGGAGCAGATGGTCGAGTTGGCCCGCAGGCATCAGCTGTTGCTGTTGGCCGACGAGATCTACGACAAGATCCTCTACGACGACGCCAAGCACATCTCGCTGGCAACCCTGGCTCCCGACCTGCTGACGCTGACCTTCAACGGACTGTCGAAGGCCTACCGGGTGGCCGGTTACCGCTCCGGGTGGCTGGTCATCACCGGCCCCAAGGAGCACGCGAGCAGCTTCATCGAGGGCATCAGCCTGCTGTCGAACATGCGGTTGTGCCCGAATGTTCCTGCGCAGCACGCGATTCAGGTCGCGCTGGGCGGGCACCAGAGCATCGACGATCTGGTACTGCCCGGCGGCCGGCTGCTCGAGCAGCGGGACACCGCGTGGACCAAGCTCAACGAGATCCCCGGGGTGTCCTGTGTGAAGCCTTCGGGTGCGCTGTACGCGTTCCCGCGCCTGGATCCCGAGGTGCACGACATCCACGATGACGAGCAGCTGGTGCTCGACCTGTTGTTGCAGGAGAAGATCCTGCTGACGCAGGGCACTGGATTCAACTGGCCCACACCGGATCACCTGCGCATCGTCACGCTGCCGTGGGCGCGGGACCTGGCCCAGGCCATCGAGCGGCTGGGCAACTTCCTGGCCGGCTACCGCCAGTAAGCCCCGCGCCGGGCCACAGGGACCCGCTCTACGCTGTCCACGTGGCGCACACGCATTCCCACTCGCATTCTCTGGCCGGCCCGTCGCCGTTGGGTCCACTGGCGGCCCGGATCGTCGTCGGCCTCTTGGTTGCCATCGGGCTGGCGGTCCTAGTCGGCGCCGCCCTGCTGTGGCCCAGCCACCAGAAGGTCGACATTCCGCTGCCGTTTCAGAACGCCGCGGGCGGCGCCGTCACCACCGAAGCCGGGCACGTGGTCTCCAGCACGCTGGCGGACTGCGGTAGCCCGTCGGCCGGCGGTGTGCTGACGTCCTCACCGAGGCCGGCAGAGCCGGGCGGCGGCACATGTGTGCAGAACCTGGTGGCCATCGATTCGGGCCCGAACAAGGGCGCCAAGACACTGCTCGAGTTCACCACCGGCCCTGGCCAACCGAATCTCGTTGCCGGAGACAGCATCCGGATAAGCCGGCAGGTCGACGAGGCCGGGACGACGAGCTATGCGTTCTTCGACTATGAGCGCACCTGGCCGTTGATCGCCATGGCGGTGGTGTTCACGGTGGTCATCGTGGCGGTGGCGCGCTGGCGCGGACTGCGGGCGATCGTCGGCATCGTGGTGGCGTTCGCGGTGCTGATGATCTTCCTCCTACCCGCATTGCGCGACGGCGCCCCGGCGATCCCGGTGGCGCTGGTGGCCTCGGCAGCCATCCTGTATGCGGTGATCTATTTGGCCCACGGCGTCAGCCTGCGCACCAGCGCGGCCCTGCTGGGCACGCTCACGTC
The DNA here is from genome assembly GCF_001942625.1 of Mycobacterium syngnathidarum. Taxonomy (GTDB): domain Bacteria; phylum Actinomycetota; class Actinomycetes; order Mycobacteriales; family Mycobacteriaceae; genus Mycobacterium; species Mycobacterium syngnathidarum. Next base: position 266,097 of record NZ_MLCL01000024.1, on the reverse strand, counting down.
ATTGCTGTTGGCCGCCATCTTGTCCTGGGCGGCAATCGAATTGGCCCACCTGACAGGCTTGTCCGAAGATCAGAACAACGAGGTCGCCGCGTACCTGGGCAACGTGTCGATCACCGGGCTGTTGCTGGCAGGGTTCATCATCGGCTCACTCGGCGTGCTCAACGACGTGACCATCACCCAGGCCTCGGCGGTTTTCGAACTCGCCGAGCACGGCGGCAGTCGCCGCTCGATCTTCGTCGGCGCCATGCGGGTGGGCAGCGACCACATCGCCAGCACCGTCTACACCCTGGTGCTTGCCTATGCCGGCAGTGCGTTGCCGCTGCTGTTGTTGTTCAGCGTGGCCAACCGGTCACTGCCCGATGTGCTGACCGGTGAGAGTGTGGCGATCGAGATCGCCCGTTCCGCGGTGGGCGGCATCGCCCTGGCGCTGTCGGTTCCGTTGACGACGGCCATCGCCGCCGTGTTGGCAACGCCGAACACGGCCACCCGCTGACCGCTGATCGGGACCTATGACGCCTTGTGCATTTCGTGCCGATCTTCCTGCGCATGCCTGCGTTCCTGGCCGATGAACTCGGCCGCATGACGGCGATCCAGGTCGACACGCTCACCGGCGTGCCGCAGGTTCAGCCAGGCAAGCTGGGACGCCTGTCGGATCGCGATCCCGAGGTGCTGTCCGGCGTGCCGCGTGGAGACCGCCACCCTGCGTAGCGCGGCCGCATCGGCTGCCCGGTCGTGATCGGTGATGTGCTTCTCAGCCAGGCGCGCGTGCTCGTCGCGGTGCCGCATATAGAGTTTCTCGTGCGCGGCGAGGTGCCTGGTATACAGCGCCGCATGCTCCTCGACGTGGCGGTGTTCTACGGTCGCGTGCTCCGCGACGTGCCCCGAGCCGGTGTGCGGTCTCTCCATTCCTTCGTTCGTCATGATTGCCGTTCCTTCTAGAGTTGGCGACCTACTCCATGACCTGACGGTACTCCGCGCTGACCAGGCGGAACACCCATTTCACGGCAGTCCCAAAACACAAGCGCGGCAACCAGACTTGATCACGCAGGTTACGGGCTGATCGTCAGTTGACGAGGTCTTTTTCGGTGAGCTCGGTGGCGGCCAGCGCGGCGGCCAGGGTGTCGTGACGGAACGCCGACGTGACGTGGTCGTGCACTACCCGGAACGCGGCCGCACCGGTGCGGGTGGTCCCGTCGGCCGCCATGATGGTCTGTTCGACGACGACCACGCCGTCGTGCACGAACATCCGTCCCGGCGTCACGGTGTCACCGGCCGATGCAGCCCAGTTACGCAGGGCCACGTGCCCCTGGGCGGCCCCACTGGCATCTCCGACCTCGATGTCATCACTGGACAGCGAGATCAGGGTGTCGAGGTCATCCTCGTTGAGTGCGTCATGCCAGGCCAGGACCGTGGCGATCTCGGAAGTGGTCATGAACGAAACGTACGCCACTCAGAACGGTGTGCGGTCCAGCCAGGTGTCCCAGGTCGCGGTGTCGCCGAACACTTCGAGCCCGAGATCGGCCGCAGTACGCCGCCGAGTGATGGCCAGCAACAGGTCCGTGGCCGGCCCTTTCAGCGCGACAGTGCCCTTGCCATGACTGTGGGACCATCCGAGTCCGTCCTCGTCGTGCTCCACGGTCCACTCCCCCGTGGGCCCCAGCCCCTCGTCGGTGGCGTGCAGGTGGAAGCTGGATCCCGACGCGAGAGGTTCGACGTGACGTTTGTTGGCCATGCCGGTGGAGATCTCAATCCACTCACTGACCGCGTCGGCAGCGAGGTCGACCGGCATGTCGAACGTGGTTCCCAAGGCCATCGCGGCGTCGCAGTGGTGTAGCGCCACCTCGTGCACCCGGCGCCTGATCCACCAACCCCCGGGTTTGGGGCCCAGGAACGTCCACACCCTGGTGTCGGTACCAACCTGGTCGACAGCCTTGAGGATCTGGACCACACCCGCATTGAGCCACTCGATCGCGGCCTCGGGATCATCGGGCGGCCTGCCCTCGTGTACCTCACGCGGGTCGAGAGGGGACACCCGACGCTCGGAGATAATCTGTGCCGCCCAACGGTTTCCGCGCCCGACATGGCGGAACAGTTGCTTGAGCGTCCACTCCGGGCAGGTCGGCACCGGCGTCTCGGGATCGCTGGAGGCGATCAGCTCCCCGAACGAACGGGTCTGGTCGAGCAGAGCAGCTCGGAAGTCCACGTCACGAACTTACCGCTGTGCGTGCCTTCCCGAGCGCGATCGGCAGAGTCGACCAACCGCGCAGGATGCGGGTCTCCCGCCGGCTGCCCTCACCGGCCGGCCGCGCGTCGGGGAAGCGGTCGAAGAAGGTCTGCAGGCCCACCTGGCCCTCGGCCCGGGCCAGGGCGGCGCCGAGGCAGAAATGCCTGCCGCCGGAGAAGGACAGGTGCCGCCCGGCGTTGTCGCGTTCGATGTCGAAGCGGTGCGGATCGGTGAACACCGCAGGATCGCGGTTGGCGCCGGCCAGATGGATGATGACCAGTTCCCCGGCCTGGACCGGGGTTCCGGCCACTTCGGTGTCGCGGAGGGCCACCCGCGCGCTCATCAGGACCGGCGAATCCAGGCGCAGGATCTCCTCGACGGCGTTCGGCCACAGCTCGGGCCGCGCGGCCAGGGTCTGCAGGTGTTCGGGATGGTCGAGCAGCATGCGGATGCCGTTGCCCAGCAGGTTGACCGTGGTCTCGAACCCCGCTGCCAGCACCAGCCCAGCCAGCGCCCGCAGTTCCGATTCGTTGAGCGGTTCCCCGGCCGCACCGGCCTCGGAGGCCTCGATGATCTGGCTGAGCAAGTCCTCGCCGGGGTGGCGCCGCAGGTGGCGCAGGTGATCGGTCAGCCAGGTCTCGAATCCGTGGATGCCGGAGTTCACCTCCTGGTACTGCCGCCACGTCAGGCCGATGTCCAGGCTCGGCGCGCCCAACTCGCCGAAGTGCAGGATCTGTTGCCGGTCCGCATCGGGCACCCCGAGAATGTCGCTGATCACCGCGACCGGCAGCTGTGCACAGTACTGGTCGACGATGTCGACCACCCCGTCCCCATCCATCGCGTTCAGCAGGTCGTTGGCTGTTTCCTGGACCCGCTCCCGCAGCCGCGAGACCGCCCGGGTGGTGAACACCGAGGAGACCAGTTTGCGGTAACGGGTGTGGTCGGGAGGCTCGGTTGCCAGCAGTGACGGCGGCATCAGGGGGTGTAGCCCGCCGGTATAGGTCTTGTCGGCCACCCACCGCAGGGGGCGGGGCAGGTTCCCGCCGAGCCGGGACACCCGGAAATCGTCCGAGCGCAACAGGTCGGTGGCGACGCCGTGGTCGAACGTCATGTAGAGCGCACGGCCACGGACAATCGGCCCGCGGCGGCGCATCTCATCTGCGAATGGCGCCGGGTCGGCCCGCACCGCCGGGTCGGCGATCAGCCGAGCCTGTGGATCCCCGCGGCGCACGCCGTACGCAGAGATGCCTCGAACCACCCCGTGCAGGGCCATCCACCGGATTCGTTCCCGCATGGCCCGAGCCTACGACCGCGAAATTTGTTCTACAAGCGTCAAACAGTGGCGACCGGACGTCCCAACGCGTACACGCGCCATCCCGCATCCCGCCACCGCTGCGCATCCAGGCAATTGCGGCCGTCCACAACGACTTTGACCCGCACCGTGTCCGCCAGCTCGGCCGGGTCCAGGTCGACGAACTCGGCCCACTCGGTGAGCACCAACACCGCATCGGCGCGGTCGCAGGCTTCGACGACCGAGGTGGAGTAGTTCAGCGTCGGGAACACCCGCTGCGAGTTGTCCATCGCCTTTGGGTCATACACGTTCACCCCGGCGCCGTTGAGCTGCAGCATGCCCGCGACGTTGAGTGCGGGAGAATCGCGCACATCGTCGGATTCGGGCTTGAACGCCGCGCCCAGGACCGCGATGTTGGCACCCAGCAGCGATCCACCACAGGCCCGGGTGGTCAGCTCCACCATCGCGGTGCGGCGGCGCATGTTGATGCTGTCGACCTCTCGCAGGAACGTCAGGGCATGGTTGGCGCCCAGCTCGCCGGCCCTGGCCATGAATGCCCGGATGTCCTTGGGCAGGCAGCCACCACCAAAGCCCAGGCCCGCATTGAGGAATCGCCGCCCGATCCGCGGGTCATAGCCCAGTGCATCGGCCAGCAGGGTGACGTCGGCGCCGACGGCTTCACACACTTCGGAGATCGCGTTGATGAATGAGATCTTGGTGGCCAGGAACGCGTTGGCCGACACCTTGACCAGTTCGGCGGTCTCCAGGTCGGTGACCAGGAAGGGCACCCCGTCGCCGATCATCGGCGCGTAGAGCTCACGCACGGCAGCCTCGCCGCGTAGCGAATCACGTTGCACACCAACCACAATGCGGTCCGGGTGCAGCGTGTCGTGCACGGCGTAGCCCTCGCGGAGGAACTCCGGGTTCCAGGCAACCTCGACGTCCACGTCGACCGGCGCCAGACCTCGGGCCCGCTCGGCCAGGTCGGCGGCGGTCCCGACCGGCACGGTGGACTTGCCGACGATCACCGCCGACCGCCGCAGCCGGGGCACCAGGGTGTCGATGACGGCGTGCACGTGGCGCAGATCGGCGCTGTAATCGCCCTTCTTCTGCGGGGTGCCGACGCCGAGGAAGTGCACGTCAGCGAAATCGGCGGCCTCGTCGTAGTCGGTGGTGAAACGCAGCCGCCCGGCAGACAGGTTGTCGTTCAACACCTTACGCAGGCCGGGTTCGTAGAACGGGATGTCACCGGCGGCGAGTTTGGCCACCTTGCCCGGGTCGATGTCGACCCCGATCACCTCGTGACCGAGCTCGGCCATGCCTGCGGCATGTGTCGCGCCCAGATAGCCGGTACCGAATACGGTGCATCGCATACTGCCTGGATAGGCCGCGATGATGAGCTAGCCGCTACGTGACACTGAGCGGCAGGCCAACGTCAGGTAACGGTTTTCAGTGCCCGCCGAATGACGGGAAGGGCCACAACCCTCCGCCGTCACCGCCGCTGCGGGAACCACCGGAACCGCCGGACCGCCCGGGGTTCCAATCCCCGGAGCCTGAACCACCCGGGTTCCAGTCACCGGAGCCGCTGGACCGGCCCGGGTTCCAGTCGCCAGAGCCTCGACCGGGATTCCAATCGCCGGCTCCCCGACCGGGATTCCAGTCATCCGAGCCCGAACCTGGCCATCGCGGGGTCTCCGGTTCGTGGCGTGATGGTGGATCCCACCGCGGCGACTCCTTACGGGGCTCCCACGGCGGTCGGAAGATGTTCGGCAGCCGCGGCGGGGGCGGCAGCACGACCAGCGGCGGGATGTAGGGCGCCGGCGGGTTGTAGATCGGGGCCGGCGGAGGCGGCGCCACGGGTGCGGGGGCCGGCGGCGGAGCCTCGGGGGCCGGGGCGGGCGCCTCGGGCGCAGGCGGCGGGGCCGCGGCGGGCTGCTCGACGTAGACCGTGCGCGGCGGGGCCTGCGGTGCGGGTGCTTCCTGGACCACTGGGATCGGGGCCTTGATGGTCTCTGGCGGCGGGGCCGGGGGCGGGGCCGCCGGCTGCGCGGGCTGGGCTTCCGGTGCGGGTGCGGGTGCGGGTGCGGGGACCTTGACCGGGGCAGTCGGAGCCACTGCGCCCTGTGCCGGGGAGGGACGCTGATCGACCGTCGGCCGGATACTCACCGCAAGCGAGATGACCAGGGCCACAACACCAACCACGAACACCGACGTCAACGCGGAACCGACAAGCAGGAACGGCTTGCGTTCCTCGTCCAGTGGCATCTCGTCGGCGACGAGGTCGACGCCGCCGAGGCCAGCGGCACCGACGGGAGCCATCTCGGTGGCCAGACCGGCCAGCGCGTAGGCGCTGCCGGCGGTCGTCCCGTCGGGATCTTGTGAATAGGCCAGGCCAACGGTGGTCGCCTCGAACGCGGGCGCGTTGGCCGAGGCCAGTGCGGCACCGCGGGCCAGGGCCATCTCAGGCTCGTCCGGGGCGCTGACAGGAAGCGACACCAGGGGCTCCAGGTGTGCCTTGACCGAGGCGACGTCGACTCCCGCACCGAGAACGAACATGCCGTCCGGCGCGGATTCGGCAGCGTCGACGGCGGCGGCCATCTCGGTGAGCACGGCCATGGCGTCGGCGCTGTGCAGGGAACGGCTCAAGACCTTGACCACCGAGCCGTCATCGGTCTTGACCACCGAGAGCGTCGCGGCGTCGCGGTCGATGAACAGCAGCGCCGTGGTGGCATAGCCGACTGCGCGGCCGACCGCCTGAGCCAGGGCGGCGGCGGCATGGCTTTCGGAGACCAGCATGACGTCGTCGATGCCGTGCGTGGACAGGGCGTCGCGCAGAGAAGACGCGTCCGAATGGTCGGTCCATGTGACACCGATCGACTTCAGATGGTGCCCACCCGTGGTGGCACTCTCCTGAGTCCCGAGGATGGCAGCGACCACCTGATCGGCTGCACTCGTGGTTGCCGAATCTTCACTGGCGGTGACGTCGAAGACGTCGTGATCGACGGTGACCCCGTCGGCTTTCTCCCCCTCGACCAGCACCATGCGGACCGTTGTAGGTGCCATCGCCACACCCAATACGATGTCCACCGAGTCCTCCAATGTGTTTGCTGCACTGCGCTTGTCGCCATTGCGCACACATATCGCACGAACCGACAACTAGAACCTTCATCGGTGCAACGTGCTCGATCGTTACACCCCCGCGCGTTAGCTGCAGCGCTGAGATCCCGGTCGGACCGCGACGGCATGGTGCGTGCCGGCGCCGGTTAGTTAGACACTACTCGGCATTACGACAAACGGTGCCGGCCGGTTCATCCCGCGCTGTCCTCCTCGGCCGGCCGGTGCTCGCGGTCGCCGAACTGACCCAACTGGCCCAGGGTCCCGCCGAACAACCCCGGGCGGCGCTGGGGCAAGTGCCCGTGTACGCCTTCGGCGTATGCGGACTCGGCGTGCTGTGTGAAGTCGACGCCGGTGGTCTCGTCTTCGGGACTGAGCCGGAACCCCATGAACCGGTCGATCAGTTTGGCGAGCGCGTACGACACGGTGAACGCGTAGGCGGCCACCACGACCGCGCCCAGCAGCTGCTTGCCCAGCTGGGTCAGCCCGCCACCGTAGAAGAGGCCCTGCGGGCCCTCGGTCATCACCTCGGTGGCCAGGAATCCGATCAGCAGCACACCGACCACGCCGCCGACGAAGTGCACGCCCACCACATCCAGCGAGTCGTCATAACCGAACCGGAACTTCAGGCCGATGGCAAAGGAACACACCACCCCGGCTGCCAGGCCGACCACGACCGCGCCAAGGGTGTTGACCGTGCCGCACGACGGGGTGATCGCCACCAGGCCGGCCACCACGCCGGACGCGGCACCGAAGGTGGTGGGCTTGCCGTCGCGGACCTGCTCGACCGTCAGCCAGCCGAGCATGCCCAGGCAGCCGGCCACCAGGGTATTGAGGAAAATCGCGGCGGCGGTGCCGTTGGCCGCCAATGCCGAGCCCGCGTTGAAGCCGAACCAGCCGAACCACAGCAGGCCGACGCCCAGCAGCACGAAAGGCAGGTTGTGTGGGCGCATCGCATCCTGTTTGAAGCCGATCCGCGGGCCCAGCACGAGGGCCAGGGCCAGGGCCGATGAGCCGGAGACGATCTCGACGACGAGGCCGCCGGCGTAGTCGAGCACGCCCAGGCCGGCCAGCCAGCCACCCGGCCCCCAGACCCAGTGCGCGACGACCGCGTACACGCCAACAGCCCACAGCGGCACGAAAAGCATCCAGGCCGCGAACTTCGCCCGGTCCGCGATGGCCCCGCTGACCAGGGCGGCAGTGATGATCGCGAAGGTCAGCTGGAACGTGGCGAACAACAGCTCAGGGACTGAGCCGTGGGCGGTGCTGGGTGTGATGCCGAGCATGCCGATGTGCTGCAGGCCGCCGATGAAGCCGCCTCCGGCGTCATCGGAGAACGCCAGGGTGTAGCCGACCAGCAGCCAGGCCACCGTGACCAGCGGGATCGAGATGAAGCTCATCATGATCATGTTGAGAACGCCGGTGGTGCGGACCATGCCGCCGTAGAAGATGGCGAGGCCGGGGGTCATCAGCAGGACCAGCGCGGTACTGGCGAGCAGCCAGGCAGTGGCCGCCGGATCGATTTCGGGCACGTCGAGCTCCTTTGGTCTCGACGAGAATGTCGGGCGCGCGTTTCAGCGGCGCGGCGTACGTGTTTCAGCTGTGTTTCGTGTTGCGGTGTGGTTACTGAAAGTTCACCGGGGTTTTGTGGCTCGTCCCGGCGCCGCAGGTGGAAAACGCCGATCGCCGTCGCGGGCAGCTCAGGGTTTTCGCCCCCAGCGGCCACTTATGACAAACGAATCGCTGGTCTGCGTGTCACAGGTGGCCACTCGGCGGCTAGGACTTGATGAAGTTCAAATGCGAGCGCGACGGCGTCGGACCACGCTGGCCCTGGTATTTCGAGCCGACCTTGTCGCTGCCGTACGGATTCTCGGCCGGGCTGGTCAGCCGCAGCAGGCAGAGCTGGCCGATCTTCATGCCCGGCCACAACGTGATGGGCAGGTTGGCGACGTTGGACAGTTCCAAGGTGATGTGCCCGGAGAAGCCGGGGTCGATGAACCCGGCCGTCGAGTGCGTCAACAATCCGAGACGGCCCAGCGAAGACTTGCCTTCCAGGCGTCCGGCCAGGTCGTCGGGCAGCGTGCACACCTCGAGGGTGGAGCCGAGCACGAACTCACCGGGGTGCAGCACAAACGGCTCGTCCTCGGCGGGCTCGACCAGCGTGGTCAGCTCATCTTGCTGTTTGGCCGGGTCGATATGGGTGTAGCGGGTGTTGTTGAAGACCCGGAACAGGCTGTCCAGGCGGACGTCAACGCTCGACGGCTGCACCAGGGCATCGTCGAACGGCTCGATGGCCAGGCGTTTCGCGGCGATCTCGGCCCGGATGTCTCGATCGGAGAGCAGCACCCGACGAGCGTATCGGTTACCGACGGACCACTCCCGGAGACGGCGCCACAGCGCGCTCGGCGTCGGGCAGCACGAAAGATTTGTCGGCTGCCTGCCCGGCCAGTGGCACCACCCTGCGCACCACGGTGTGAACCGATTCGGTGGGCGATGCCGGCGCGGCATGTTCAGCCGGGGTCGACGCCTGCGGTGGGGTGCTGCCGTGGCCGCCGCCGCGCACGGTCATCGCCAGGAACACCGAACCCGCCAAGATCAGCACCGCTGTCGCCAAGGCCATGGCGACGGTGTGCGTCAGCGGGGCAGGTTTGACTGCCGGAGCAGCCTGGTCACGAATGCCTTCACTGGCGATCAGTGCGCCACGAGCCAGCAGCAGGGCTGCGTCATCACCGAGCACCACCGGCCGAGAAATCACCGAATTAACCTGCCCGACAAGGCTTTCCGCTTCTGGTGCCGATCCGGCGATCGCAACCTCGGCGATCGGCTCGGGGAAGCTGTCGCACAGACCGCGCAGGGCCAGCACGGCGGTGGCCGCATCCGGTCCGACGAGATGGCGGCTACGCAGCCGACGCGTGCCGTCCTCACCCTCGGCCCCGGTCACGGCCAGCATGGCCTCCTCAGGTTCGACCATGCACAGCGCGACCGAGTCGCAGTCCGCGATCTGCACGGTGTACTCGGCAGCCGCTTCGAATGCGTCGACACCGGAGACCACCGCGTTCATCATGCCGAGCTCCTCGAGGGCGTCGAGAACGAGTTTGGCCTCACTGGCCACCGCATCGGTCCAGGTCAGTGCGACGCGAGCAACCGTATAGCCATTGGCCGGGGCAGCGTCGCGCGTGTCGATCACCGCGTTGACGACGCGCTCACGGAAACCAGAGTGCTCGACGCCGGCCCGGTCATCCGCGTCGAGCGAATTGTGGTCGATCACCGCGCCATCGCCGCGGGTGCCCTCGACCAGGAGAAGCCGGGCATCGCGCGAGGTCATGGCAATACCGATGACAACATCCATGCGTTGAGTCCCTTGATTGGTTCGGCCCGGGCTGCGGGCCTCTTCGCTCCATTCAGCACCGGATGGAGCCCACCACACCGACGGTAGAGAGCGCGCCTGAGAACGCCAGCCCAAGGATTTACCCGACTCTCAGGCTGGCATGTGAATGGCAATCATGTTCTGGGGTCGTCTGTTTCGCCGGGCGGGCCCAGCTGCCGGGTCCGCACTGCGCATCCGCCGGTACCTACGCCGGCAACCTTCGCCAAACACAGGTCATCGCCCGTCAGATCCGTCGGCGTCAATTTCTTAGACTCACCGCGCGTCGCCCGCCCACCTGCCCCACAGCTCGGGCCGGGTTGCTATCCTTCGTCAGCACCATGCCGATGTAGTTCAATGGCAGAACATCAGCTTCCCAAGCTGAATACGCGGGTTCGATTCCCGTCATCGGCTCCATACATGCAGGTCAGAGACTTGCGAGAGTTTGCCAGCTAACTCGAAACGGTGAAATCCCGTATTTTCCCCGTAAATTCGGTTCTCAGATTCCGTTGCTGGCCCATTTGTCCAGTACAGCGCGGGTATCCGGCCCCGACGTCACACGCTGAACGTAGTGGCCCTCGGTGGTCGCGAGCTGTGCATGGCCGAGCTGGTGCTGTGCGGCCTCGACGCCGAGCCCATCCCGCACGACTGTCCCGGTGGTGCGCCGGAAGCTGTGCGGCGTCACCCACTTCAGGTGCTCATGAGGGGCGAGCGCTTCCCGTAGCGACGAGCGGATGTTCGACAGGCTCACCAGGCCCCCGTCCCTGTTCTTCAGCACCGTGCCATCCGGCCCAGTCACCCCGTACAGGTCGGTGAGCACCTTCACCCCGAACGCGGGCAGCGTCACCGTGTGGGCCGGCGCGCCACCCTTGCGTGAGTCCTGCCGATGCAGTGACTTGCCGGCCACTCTCCCGCTGTCGACGACGGTCCCGCTGACCGTGACGGTAGGAATGTCCGCGAGAAGGTCGACTTCTGGCCACTCGATCGCCAGCACCTCCCCCGGCCGCACACCGGTGGCCGCGAGCAGCTCGATGAACGCGGGCAGCATCCGGCCCCGCCGAGGCCCTGGTCCCTTGTGCTCGCAAAAGACTTTGACGGCCTGGCGCACTTCCTCGAATTCCATCGCGGTGAGCCCCCGTGCGGGCTTGCGTTCAGTCTTGGCGGTCTTGGTCTCCCGCATCGGATTGTGGGCTATCACGTCGAACCTGACAGCCAGGCCGTACATGCCCGACAGGATGATGCGCATATAGATCGCCGCCGACGACGGCAACGCTTTCAGGTGAGCGTCGGCGCGGCTGGTCGACAGTTCCGCGATCCGCAGTTCCCCGAGTTGTTGTTCACCGTGCAGCCGCCACGTATCCCGGTAGAGGGTCGCGGTCCGATCGCCGATCCGATCCTCTGCGACCTTGGCTGGTATCCACGCCGTGAACAGTTCGGAGAGCGTCGTGCGTTGGTTGATTACCCCGGCGGGTTCCCCGGCCTCAAGTTCGGCTGTGATGCGGCGTTTCAGCTCGCGCCGCGCATCTTCTGCGGACTTCCGCGACGACGCTTCACGCTCCCGCAGCTTGCCACTGTGGAGACGAACGTAAGTTGTTGCAAAGTAATGGGTTTCAGTCTTGGTCTTGCCGCCGACCACGATCTTGCGTTTCACCTCACGCTCGGTGATCTTCCCGTGCTCACCGGGCGCCAGGCGTTGCCTAGGCATCGTTCTCATCCACGTCTTTGACGACCGCGCCCTCTATCTCCGCCATTCGCTGATTGAGATCGGCGATATCGCGGGAAATCTGCGCAACCGATCGCAATGCCGCCTCGACAACCTCAGAGCGCGGTTCGCGCTTCTCAGCCCTCGCTTGGCCCATCTCGGCGCTGTGGAGGCCCCACGCGGCCTTGCGGTCCTCCTCCTTGGCGAACCGTCTCAGGGTCATACTCGCCAAGGAGGTGAGCTCGGGGAACTGAACCGGGTCGGCGACGCCCTTGGTTTCCCCGTCGAGTGACAACATTGCCACCCAAGCCGGCAAAACCCACCCTGGTAACACTTCAACGGAACCGTCTGGCAAGTCAGGGTAGAGCAGCGCACCGGGCGGGACGTCCAGTGCGTACGCGAGAACGATCCATTCAGCTACGTCGAGTTTCCCTGCGCGCGAGTTACTTTCAATCTTCGAGATCGCGACTCGACTGATTGGGTATCCCAGTTCGCGGGTGCGCTCCGACAGTTGCATGGCCGTTAGGCCAAGCTCGGCGCGCAGCCGCTGGACGGTCTCTCCAACGCGCTTGGACAGCGTCAGCTCCCAGGCTTTGGCGCTGGGATCAATGCTCGGCATAGCGACATTCTGCCACGGATGCGCTTGCGTTCTGGAGCATCCACGTTATGCTCCGATATGACACTCAAATACGTCTGTGTGTCGCATTTTGGAAACGGAAGGAGTACGAGTGAACGATTGGAAGGCCACGAGCATGAAGCTCGGTGGCATCAGCAGGACGATGGTGTTTCAGCTCTGGAGGACCGGCGAGCTGGCGAGCTGCAAGATCGGCAAGCTGAGGTTTTCGACCGACCGCCAGATCGAGGATTACATCAGCCGGCTCGAAGGTGCGGCGTAATGCATCCGAACGTCGACCAGCTCGACCGCGACCAGCTTGACGACCTCGGGCTGATTCCTGACACGGATCACACCGAGGACCTACGCAAATCGGTCCCCGTTGACCCGGTGTTACCAGCACCGGCGGGGACCGATCCGAACACCACCAACCGCTAGATAGGAGACGTTCACCATGAATCTACCAACCCCAAGCCCCGTGTCGGTACCCATCACCGAATGCCCCAGTTGCACGGTGCCAACCGCTGGTGGCGGGCTCTGCGCCTTCTGCGACGCGTACACCCCGCCCGAGACTGTGCCCCAGCAGCTCGACGTCGCGGTGAACCGTATCGACCTGCTGCGAGCCGATCTCAACAAGATCCTGGACAGTCTGCCGTCTGACGCACCGTTGTTCGGATGCGCTGACCTCACCACTGGAATCTGCCACCTGAAGCGGGCGAGCGTGGCGATCGACCGCGCAGCCGACACCCTCGAAGCGGTGGAGGTGGTCCGGTGATCGAACCGCAGGCCCACGAGATGGATCGTAGAGCGTTACTTGCCGAGCTCCACAGTGTGTCCCGCACTATTCCGGAAGCTGAACTGACCCTCTCCGACATCACGGCCCTGCTGAACATCACCTACGCCGTGCTCGGGCGCATCGAGTGGCGCAAGCAGAAGGTCCAGCAAGACCCACCGCGCCGTCCGGATGGGAAACCGCTGCTTCACGTCGTGATCCCGTCCCGCGAGGCACAGCGGTGACCGATCAGAAGAAGTTGGAGACCCGCGCCGCCGATCGTGGCGCGGGTACTCCGCAGTCCCAGCAAGTCGCCTGGTGGCCGACGCACGAGTTCATCAGGGCCATGGTCGCCAAGGCCAACGTCGGGCCGCTACCCACCGCTGGCACCCCGGCATGGTGCGAACTGCCCGACACCGACCCGCGAAAACTGTTGGCGTTAGCGGCATCCGGTGAGCACTGGGTGCTGCACACCGAACTCGCCCAAGAGAAACGCGCCGAGGCATCCCGAGACATTGCAGCGGCCGGCGGCTGGTCGGCCCTCGCCAAGCGCATCGCCCGCGGCCGCGGCCCCGCATACATACCCCGACGAAAGGAGTCGGCGTGACATCCAAGCTTCTCGATGAGGCCAGCGAGATGGTCAGCAAGTACGTGGCGTTCCCCTCCGAGCACCACAGTGTCGTTGTCGCCCTGTGGGTCCTTCACACGTGGGTTGTCAACGCCTTCTACGTGACGCCGCGGTTGATCCTCGATAGCGCCGAACCCGGTAGTGGCAAGACCCGTGTTCTGGAGCTGCTGGCCCTGCTGTGCCGATCGGCGAAACTCACCTTGAGCACGACCACCGCCGCCTTGTACCGACGTATCGCGGCAGCGGTAGACGAAGGGCTACCGCCGCCAACAGTTCTGCAGGACGAAGCCGACGCCATCTTCGGCAAGTCCGCCACACCTCAGGCTGAAGATCTCCGCGCCCTGTTCAATGCCGGGTACCGCAAGGGTGCGACCGTCGACCGCTGCGAAGGCGACGCCAAGAACATGAAGGTGCGCGAGTTCCCCGTCCATGCCCCCGTCGCGCTGGCTGGGCTGGCTGGCAAGATGCCCGACACCATCCGGACCCGCGGTGTCACGATCCACATGCGCCGGCGCCGACCGGATCAGAAGGTGGCCGACTTCCGCGAGCGCGATGCCCTGGCCGAGGCCGCACCCATCCGGGAGTCGCTCGCACAATGGGCCTCCGAGCACGAAGTAGGTCTTGCTGATGCCCGCCCCGACATGCCCGATGGGGTCACAGACCGATCGGCCGAGATCTGGGAGCCACTTCTGGCGATAGCCGATTTGGCCGGCGGACAGTGGCCAGCCAAAGCGCGGGCCGCGTGCCGGTTCTTCGTGATCTCTTCGGCATCTGACGACGAGAGGCTGTCACTCGGTCAGCGTTTGCTACGCGACATCAAAGCCCTGATCGACGCCGAGGGCGTCAACGCCATGTGGTCCGCCGACATCATTTCCAAACTGACCTCAGACCCCGAATCCGAATGGCGCGACCTGTGGGGCAAGACCCTCGATCAACGCCGCCTAGCAAAGGAGCTGGGCAAGTACGGCGTCAAGTCGAAAGACATTCGTATCGGCCTGGCGAAGAACAAGGGCTACGCGGTAGACGGCCACACGGGATTAGGTCAAGCGTGGCAACACTGGCTCAGTCCATCTGTAAGCGCGACATCCGAGACAAGCGAGACATTGCAGGTCAGCGCGTCGCGGACTGTCGCGGACAGCTATTCAACCGCGACAAGCGCGACACAAGCGCGACACACATTTACCCTTTCTGAACAGGCAGAACTCGAAAATGTCGCGGATGTCGCGGATGTCGCGGATAAAAATGGGTCACCCCTTGACGTAGCCGACAGTAACCGAACTCTATGCCCGGATTGCCGGCGCGCACCCGCTCGGACGGACACCGGCTGTTGTGACTTCTGCACCGCCAAGCGCCGTCGCCAGCAAACCCTGCACAAGCCGAAGCTGTCCTGCGCGAAGTGGTTCGACAACTACGTAATCCAGCTCCGAGACGCCGGCGAAACCACCTTCACATCGTTTGCTGTCAAGCCAGCCGCCGCGGCCGAGGACTATTCGGATAACCTCCTACACCAAGCGATCGCCAGCCACCCCGACGTTGTCCTACTCGAACGCAAGGGCGGCACCACAACCTGGTCGATCACCGGGCAACCGACCGGCTACCAGCCCGTCCTGTCATGGTTCAACGACTGGCTCGACACCCTCCCGACCAACACCGTCCAGGTCGACAAGACGGTGCTCAAGCAGGACTGCGAAGCCGCCGGCCATAGCTGGGAATCGCTGCGCCGCGAGGTCGTTCAACGCTGCCCTCGCATCGAGTCGGTAAAGAACGGCCGCAGCACCACCTGGCGCATCGTCCCGACGACCACGAACGACGGGGCCGCATCGTGAGCGCCGATCAACTCACCGCCCTCCTGGCCGCCGTAGGCGCAGCCCCCGCACTACCCGGCGCACGCTGCCGAGGCCGACACCACCTGTTCGACGAGCAAGGCATGCACGAGGAGCCCGAGACCGCTGCCGAGCGCCACCAACAAGCCCTCGGACTATGCCGACTGTGCCCCGCGCTCGCGTCGTGCACCGAGTGGTTCAACACCCTCAAGCCGAGCCGCCGACCACCCGGTGTCGTCGCCGGACGCATCACCCAACCGAAACCCGCAGGCCGCCCCCGAAAGGACCAGACAGCATGAAAATCAGGTTCATTCGCGTACTCGGCATCCGAGCACGCAGCCCCGTAGTCCTCGCCGCCGCCAACGACTACCTCGTCCACTGGCAACCCCGCGACGGCTGGACATGCAACTGCTCACCCGACACCTACCCCGACTGCCCCCACATACCGGCCGTCGAATCACTGCTCGACCCGAAAGTCACCCACACCACCAACCAGTAGGAGCACCCACTGATGACCGAACCCGCCGACCCCACCGCCAGCGACAAGGTCCGCGCAGTCGACTGCCGCCGCGCCGGCGCCCTCGTCACCCACTGCCTCACCCGCGACAGCCTCGGCACCCGCACCGTCCTGGCCGAAGCCACCGCAGATGGCCGGCTACTCGAAACGTTCCGCGCCACCCTGGTGTTGGTATTCGATGCACTCGCCCCAGACCTACGAGACCACCCCGAAAAACTCGACATCCTGCGCGCCTGGACCGCCAACGCCGCCGACAACGAAAACAAGGAGAACAACTAACCATGACCGAACCCACGACACCGACCGAGGCCCCCGACGACATCCAGCCGGACCCCGCTACCGCCAGCGAACCCACCACACCCGAACCTGAGGCTGACCACCCCGACGACGAACCACAAGGCGACAACCCCAACCGCGAAGCAGCCAAGTGGCGCAACAAATTCCGCGACGCCGAAACCGAACTCACCACCATGCAACAACGCCTCGAAACCCTGCAGCGCAGCGAAGCAGAACGCATCGCAGCCACCGCACTGCACGACCCCACCGACATGTGGCGCGACGGAACCCAACTCACCGACCTCCTCGACGACAACGGCAACATCGACCCCAACAAAGTCACCGACACCGCCACCAAAATCGCCGACACACACCAACATTGGAAACGCCGCCGCCCCGTATCCGCCACAGAAGTAACCAGCACCACCCCAGTCGGCGCAGACACCACCCCAACCTTCAGCGACGCATTCAGACCACGCAGCGAGTAAACTAAAAGGGGCGCCGCACATCCGGTCAGAGACCACCACGGCGCCCCTTTTCACCCGCAGCGCGGGAACGGTGACAGGCCAGCGGCCACGCCGACGCAAACATTCACTTGCGTACGGCACGCCTGTACGCCCACACCCGAAAGAAGGCCCCACCATGGCCATCACCACCAGCGACGCCGCCTACCCCTGGCGGCCAGACACCACCTTCTTCCCCGCCGCCGACGTCGTACCCGACGCCCTGATCCTGCAAGCCAGCACCATCGGCGGCGAAGTACTCGGCGACGCCCCCAGCCTGCGCGTGGCCTACGTCAACGACGACGACGCCACATTCACCGCCGAAGGCCAAGCACCCGCCGACAGCGACCCCGACCTATCCGAAGTCGTCGTCTACACCGCCAAAATCCAACAGAACGTCGAACTGTCCAACGAACAGTTCCAGCAGGAACAGACCGCCGACCAACTCTCAGCGTCGGTATCACGGGCCATCATCAAACGCGCCGACCAAGCATTCATCGCCCAGACCGCACCAACCCTGCCCGCCGTCGCACCACCCGCCGGCCTGCTCAACATCACCGGCATCGAATCCGGCACCACCATCACCGACGACCTCGACGCCCTCGTCGACCTCGTCGCACAACTCGAATCAAACGGGTCGATGCCAACCCACATCATCGTCGACCCACTCGGATGGGGCCAGCTCCGCAAGCTCAAGACCGCCACCGACAGCAACGCCTCACTCCTCGGCGCCGGCACCACCGACGCCACCCGCCTGCTGCTCGACCTGCCCGTCCTGGTCAACCGCTACGCCACGCCCTACAGCGGCCTCGTCGTCGACTCCTCAGCAGTCGTGTCCGCAGTCGGCACCGTCAACATCGCCACCAGCGAGCACGCCGCATTCCGCGCCGACTCCACCGTCATCCGCGCCACCTGGCGCATCGGCTGGAACGTCGTACGCCCCGAACGCATCGGCAAGTTCACCATCACCGAACCCGGCAGCTAAGGCCGAATCGCCCCGCCGGCCACCCATTCAAGGAACCGGCGGGGCACCCCAAATAGGGAGATCACCCACATGCCCCGCGCCATGAAGCACTGCGGCATCAACGGCTGCACCGTCCTCGTCAAACCCGGAACACGCTGCGACGAACACTCCAACGGCTGGAAAACCAGCCCACGAACCGCGTCATCCAAAGTGACAGGAACCCGCCACTGGCAACAGGTCATCACCCCAAGAGTGCTCGCACGGTTCAACTATCAATGCCAACTCAAATACGACGGAATCTGCCAAGGCACCGCAACAACCGTCGACAAGATCATCCCGGCGGCGAAACGCCCCGACCTCGCATACAACCCCCACAACCACCAAGCCGTCTGTCAGCCTTGCAACCAACACAAGAACCGTACGCAAGACCGATAACCACCCTGGCCCATCGTCTACGCTGCAACCCCATGGACCGCAGACCAGTGCGCCGCGACGCCGTCCAACTCGTACGCTGCGCGAAACACGGCAACCCCCAACTGCGCCACACCATCCTCGCCGACTACGGCATCGAGGACCACACCCATCCCCACATCGACCTATTCACACACCTCGCGTACTTCGTCCACGAACTCACCGCACACTGCGCTCGCGACGACGAAACAACCTGGAACAACACCCGATACCAAAACCTCGTGTGCGGCCCACACGAAGACGCCCACATGTTCGTCGATGCAGCCTTCCGCGGTGATTGGGAAATCTTCTGGAGCAACGTCCACGAGAGCTACACCGATGACCTACCGGAAGACATCGGCAAGTACGGCCGCCGAGGCATCGAAGAACTCATCTTCGAACTTGCACACCTCGGCAACTCCGTCCTGCGCACACTGCCCGACTGCTACAAAGAGTGGCCCGAAGACTTCTACACCACATACTTCGAAATGGACCTCGGCGAGCACGACCATCTCCCAGACGAGAACTAGGCGCGCGGCCCGATACCCCCAGGGGACTCCACCCCCCACCCGGCCCACCTACGGAAGCCGGAAGGGGCTGCGGATTTTCCTGCGTACGGGTCCCCAGGTTTCGTGTGGTGGTACTTGTTTGGAAAACCCCTGGTCAGGCCAAGTGTCCAATTTGGACAGTCGGGTATCCGGCGACGGGCGTGTTCGTCCATCAACTCATCTTGCCGTTTCGGCAAGCCGGGCGTTGCGGGTGCTCCGCATTTTCCCCGCATAAACGCCCGTGAATCGCGCCGAACTTACATGTATCGATGCGTATCAGGTAACAGTGAGAGTCGTTGCAGTGCAGTACATTAGCGAACTTCGATGAACGGCAACAACCGCAGATTCGCCAAGCTGAATACGCGGGTTCGATTCCCGTCATCGGCTCCATAACAACTCTTCAGAGGCGCGCCCCCATCAGGCAGTCGAGCCTCCTCTGACACTTCCCATTGCCGCTCCTCCGCGTCAACGTCCTGCAGAACGTTGCCGTCTACGCCACTACCCCACCGTGTGCAACTCCAGCCACATCTCCCATTCATTGAGAACCCTCATTGACAATCGTCTGCGCCACGGCAGACAGTGCAGGGAATCCACGAATGAGAGGCACGTAATGAGCACTGCCGCGCAGGCCACCACCCCGGCGAGCACCGATGGCGCACTCGATCAGCTCAACGAGCTCGGCTATTACGCGGTGACCCGTCACCCGGCCGATGTGCGGGTGGTCTTGCCCGAAGCCCGCGCCGCCGACGCACTCGGTCTGGGCTCTTGCCACATCGGGGAACGCTTCACGGTCAAGGACCCGGCGGTCCTGTCGGGCGCGGTCGCAGGTGCCAGCACCACGCTGGGGATCGCACCGTCGACCAACTACCACACCCGGCATCCCACGGTCACCGCGACGATCGGGTCCACGATGCACGCCCTCACCGAGGGCCGTTTCGCGATGGCGTTCGGCCGTGGCATGGCGGCGTATTGGCAGGCGATCGGCTTGCCGGTGGTGACCGAGGCCCGGCTGCGTGACTTCTTCGGCATCCTGCGCCGGCTCTGGGCCGGTGAGATGATCCTCGATCACGATGGCCCGGCCGGGAAGTGGCCGTTCCTGCGTCATGCCAGCGGCCTGCCCGACGGACCGCCCATCGGTTTGGTGGCGGTCGGCCCGAAAACCATGGAACTCGCCGGCGAGATCGCCGATTTCGTTGTGCTCCATACCTTTTTCTCCGATGAGGCGACGACGTCTTCGGTCGAGGCGGTGCGCCGAGGCGCCGAACGCGCGGGCCGTGATCCCGACAGCGTGCGCATCTGGGCGTGTCTGGCGACGGTCCCCGACGCGTTGTCAGAAGAGGATCAGCTGCGCCGTGGGGTCGGCCGCCTGGCGACCTACTTGCAGGCGTACGCGGATGTGTTGGTTTCGGCCAACGGCTGGGACCCCGCCGTCTGGGAGCGAATCAAGCAGAGCGAGCTGTTCACCGACGCGGCCACGGCCGGGCCGATCGACGCCAGTGCCTCACTCGAGACGCTGCAGCGGATCGGCGAGTTGATTCCCGCCGAATGGCTGGACTCGGTCGCCAAGGGGTCACCGCAGGAGTGCGCGAGAACCGTCGCCCGCCAGCACGATCTGGGCACCCACTCGGTCATCATGCACGGGGCGAGCCCGCACGAAATCGCACCCGTCGTGCACGCTTACCGGGCCAACCGGCCGACGCTGCGGCGAGCGGTCGCGGCCAACCCGGGGAGGTTTGCCTGAGCACCCACGAGTCACCGCAGGCCCTGCGCGCCCAGGAGCAGTGGCGCGCCGCGGTCCCGTCAGCGGCCATCCAGTCCGCCGCGGGCACCCGGCTGAACAAGCGCGGCCTTCAGACCCGCGCGCGACTGCTCGACACAGCCATCCGATGCCTGGCCGACAGCGGTGGAGAGCCGGTGTCGGCAAACCGCATCGCCAAGGACGCCGGTGTCACCTGGGGCACGGTGCAGCACCAGTTCGGCGACCTGGACGGACTCTGGGTGGCGGTGATCACCGAAATTCATTCCCGCAGTTGGTCACCCGGCGCCAATGACGCGCCAGCCCGCAGCGGCACGCTACGGGAGCGGGTGGCCGCTGCCATCGACTCGGTCTGGATGTACCTGGATACCACCGAGGGGCAGGCACTTACGGCATTGCGCACATCGCTGCCCCCGCGCCGCTCCGATATCGCCGCCGAATACCCGCAGACGGCTGCGGCTTTCGCTGCGCGCGAGCTCGATTGGATTCAAGGCTTCGACTACCTGATGGCCGGACTCGATCTCGCCCCGGATCAGCTGTATCGCGTTCGGTGCCTGCTGCCCGCGGCGATTCGGGGCCTGAGCAACGAACGGCAACTGGGCTTCACCTCGGATCTGGAGATCGCTCGCGCGACGTTGACCGACGCGGTGGTGGCGCTGTTGTCCCAGCCACGCGAGTGACACCCACCGCGTCGCACCGCATCAGCCGCCCGGCGCGGATCCGAATCACCTTGACGCACCGGCTTTTTGCTCACAGCGGTATCCACATTCGACTAGGCCCGCATTCGACGCGGAGATTCGGTGCCAACGCAACCACTAACCGCCACCGCACGGTTTCGCGTGGAATACTGCCTGGATGGGCAGCGCGCCGCAGCACGAGACGACCCGCACCCCCGTTGACGAACTGTCGGCGTTCGAAATGGCAACCCGAGACCTCGTAGGCGTCGCGCTGCGCAGCGTGGACCAGCTGGAGATCTCCCTACCGCAGTTCCGGTTGCTGCTCGTGCTGCAGGAGCGCGGGAAGTCAACCTCGACGGAGTGTGCCCACGCCCTCGGCGTGGTCGGGTCGACGGTGACCCGGCTGGCCGACCGGTTGGATGCCTCCGGTCATCTGGTCCGAGGTTCGGACCCCACCAACCGCAGCGTCGTCACGCTGTCGCTGACCGACCGCGGACGCAAGCTGGTCCGGCAGGTCACCGCCCGTCGCCGGCGTGAGCTGAGCCGAGTGCTCGACCGGCTCGACCCGGCCAAGCGAGCGGCATGCGCGACGACTTTGCGCAATCTCCACGAGCTACTCGCCGACGGTAGCGCCGACGATCTGAACCGCCCGATTCCGCTGTAGGAGATGTCGCCCGAAAAGGGTGAGGCGCATTTCTGGCGAACAGTCGCAGGAATGCTTGGCATACAACGTTTGTCGAAACGCATCGATTCTGCGGTGATTTATCCAGACAGTGCGCCCGAACGGGCATAGTGTGAGCCAACATGGAATCGAACAGCGATGACATGACGGAGACCGATCGCAATACCCGCGGCAAATTGTCGCGACGCTCGATGCTGGGGGGCATCGCTGCTACCGGAGTCGGAGTAACCGCTGCCGGCGCATTCGTCGCTGGATGTGACGACAACTCCGGAAAGCCGGGAGCCAGCGGAGAAGCCGGTCCACCCGACTACGGCACCGGGATCAACGAGGGTTTCGACGGGAAAATCGAACTCGACGTCCGAGATTCGAAGCCGGACTGGAAACCGTTCGAGCTGAAGCACGCCCCTGAAGGCGCGCCCAACGTCCTGGTGGTGCTGTTCGACGACACCGGAATGGCCTCGTGGTCGCCGTACGGCGGCCGGATCAACATGCCCACGTTGCAAAAGCTGGCCGACAACGGGCTCACCTATTCGCAGTGGCACACCACCGCACTGTGCTCGCCAACCCGATCCTGCATGTTGACCGGCCGCAATCATCACGTGAACCGTTTCGCGAGCATCACCGAGGGGTCCGACGGCTTTCCAGGAGCGGCAGCCCGACTGCCCGCGCAATGCGCAACGGTCGGCCAGGTGCTCCAGGAGAACGGTTACAGCACATTCTGGGTCGGCAAAGATCACAACGTACCGGAAGAAGATGTCTCCAGCGGCGGCAGCAAGTCAGAGTGGCCGTTACAGAAGGGATTCGACCGCTTCTACGGATTCGTCGGCGGTGAAACCAACCAGTGGTACCCGGATTTGAGCGAGGACAACCGGTTCATCGAGCAGCCCTACCCTCCGGAGCAGGGCTATCACCTGTCGAAAGACCTTGCCGATCAGGCGATCCGGATGCTGCGCGATCAGCAGTCCAGTAACCCGTCCAAGCCCTGGTACATGTGGTTCTGCCCGGGCGCCAACCATGCGCCGCACCACAGCCCCGAGGAGTACTCCGCAAAGTACAAGGGCCAGTTCGACGATGGATACGAGGCGTACCGCGAGTGGGTGCTCAGGCGGATGATCGACAAGGGGATCATGCCCGAGGGCACCGAACTCACCCCGATCAACCCGCTGCCCGAGGATGTCTCGGCGGAAGCGGATGCGGTGCGGCCCTGGGACTCTCTGAATCCCGACGAGAAGAAGCTGTTCTCACGAATGGCCGAGGTGTTCGCCGGGTTCTCCGAGTACACCGACGCCCAGGTCGGCCGGGTCGTGGACTACTTGGAACAGACCGGGCAGCTGGACAACACCGTCATCTTCTACTGCGCCGACAACGGTGCGTCCGGTGAGGGTTCCCCGAACGGTTCGGTCAACGAGAACAAGTTCTTCAACGGCTACCCGGATGATCTCGCCGAGAACATGGCGATGCTGGACAAGCTCGGCACACCGGATACCTACAATCACTACCCGACAGGGTGGGCGGTCGCGTTCTCCACACCGTTCCAGATGTTCAAGCGCTACTCGCAGTTCTCCGGTGGCACCTGCGATCCGATGGTGATCCACTGGCCCAAGGGCATCAAAGCCAAGGGCGAGGTGCGCCATCAGTACCACCACGCTACCGATGTTGTGCCCACCATTCTCGACGTGGCCGGTGTCGAGATGCCGGAGGAGTATCGCGGCATCAAGCAGTACCCGGTCAACGGTGTTTCGATGCGGTACAGCTTCGACGGCGCCGACGCCCCCACCACCAAGAAGCGTCAGTACTACGCGATGCTGGGCACCCGCGGGATCTGGCAGGACGGTTGGAAAGCGTCAGCTCTGCACGCGCCCATCAGTGGCAAAGGCCATTTCGATCAGGACAAGTGGGAGCTCTTCCACGTCGACGAGGACCGCTCCGAATCCACGGACCTCGCCGATCAGAATCCGGACAAGCTCAAGGAACTGATCGATGCGTGGCACGAGGAGGCCAAGAACAACTACGTGCTGCCCCTCGATGACCGCGCCGCGGTCGAACTCATCACCATCGAGCGGCCCCAGTTCGAACCGCCCCGCAATCGCTACCTCTACTACCCCGACACCGCGCCGGTGCCCGAGGGGGTGGCGGCCAACATCCGCGGCCG
This sequence comes from Mycobacterium syngnathidarum, assembly GCF_001942625.1. Lineage (GTDB taxonomy): Bacteria > Actinomycetota > Actinomycetes > Mycobacteriales > Mycobacteriaceae > Mycobacterium > Mycobacterium syngnathidarum. Next base: position 242,041 of record NZ_MLCL01000024.1, on the reverse strand, counting down.
GTCCTACAAGATCATCGCCGATGTCGACATGACCAAGGATGCGCAGGGCGTGCTGTTCGCGCACGGTTCGCGGTTCGGTGGGCATGCCCTGTTCATCAAGGACAACAAGCTGCACTACGTCTACAACTTCCTCGGTATCAAGCCCGAGCAGGTGTTCGTGTCCGGTCCACTGCCAGAGGGCAAGCACGCGTTGGGCATGGAGTTCATTAGGGAGAAGAAGGGCGATCACGGCGAATCCCTCGGAACCACAATTCTTTACGTCGACGGCAAGGAAGCAGACAAGGGGCCGATGCGGGCGCAGATCGGCAAGTTCACCCTCGCCGGCGACGGTCTGTGCGTCGGGTTCGACAGCGGCGACAACGTGTCGTCGATGTACCAGAATCCGGGGCGGTTCACTGGCGGCACGATCAAGGGCGTCGCGGTCGACGTGAGTGAGGAGAAGTACGTCGATCTCGACAAGGAGGCGCAGGCCGCGTTCGCAACGGACTAGCCACGCACGGAGACTCTCTGGCCCAGCACCCCGGTGCTGGGCCAGAGTGTTGTCCAGCGCGACTATTTTGGTCAGGAGAATCCTGACGATAGGAGCGGCCGTGGACTCCGACACGATCTGGCGCAATATCGATGAGCAGCGCGGACAGCTCGCCGATCTCCTCGACACGCTTGAACCGCAGCAGTGGGCGACACCGTCACTGTGCGCCGGCTGGACCGTGCGCGAGGTCGCCATTCACATCACGCAGTCCCACGCGAGCCTCGGTGAAATGCTGCCGTCGGCCATCAAGTCCGGCTTCCGGTTCGACGCCATGGTGCGTCGGGCAGCGCTGGATGATCCCGCCGAACCTGCCGCCATCACAGCGCGGCTGCGGGCCATGGCGGGTTCGCGGAAGCGGCCGCCCATGACCAAGGAAGTCGACCCCTTGTTGGATATCCTGATCCACACGCAGGACATCTGCATCCCACTCGGCATCGACCGCCCGATGCCCGCCGACGCCGCCGCAGTCGTCGCAAACAGGTTGTGGCACATGAAGTTTCCGTTCGCGCCACAGCGCGACCTGCCGGGCTATCGCTTCGTGGCGACCGACGCCGATTTCACCGTGGGACCCGAGTGGGGGGCACGACGCGAGGCACCTATCCGCGACCTCGTTCTGATGTTCGCGCGGCGACGCGACGTGCCCGACGCGGAGCCTGAGCCCGAGGCCGACGCCGACTAACCACGGGACGACACCTCAGCGCAGGTAGAGCTCGCCGCCGGTCGGGTAGCCGCCGCCCTTGGTGGTCAGATGGACGTGGTCGTAGTGGCCGTATCCGCCGGATTTCGCTCCGCCGCCGGGCGTGTAGTAGGTACCCCGCCAGATCGCGTCTTGCAGGGCGAATCGGTCGGCGTTTTTCAGGGCGTAGGCCACGATGCGGTTTCCGAGTTCGATGCCGTGGGCGCTACTCGGATTGGGGATCATGACATCGAGGGCCAGGCCGTCGGGGTGCCAACGCAGGGCATCCGGCCGGACGCCGCCGATGTTGTGGATCTCGGGGAAGTCGGCGCTGACGGCGCGCGACGCCAGAATGGTTTTGACCTGTAGTCCGCGCTCCGGAGCGAGTCCCAGGGGCAGCAACTGCGGGATGTTGATGACACGCCAGCGAGAAGCCGTGGCGGGCGACGCCTGGTTCGCGCTCAGACCCACGGTTTGGGCGACAGCACTCGTGGGGCCCGCGGGCGCAGCGACGATCTCCATACAGCACGGCACCTCGGGGGTCGGTGCGGGAGCTGAGGCAGGTTTTGCGGCTTCGGAAAAAGGGGATGAAGGAGCAGCACTGGCACTCGCGAAGAACGCGGCGACCGGAGCGATGATCGCAGCCGCGACAGCCGGCAGTTTGCGCTGACTGGGGCTGGCTAATGCGTGTCGGCCCACACGGGCACCATACGGGCACTTTCTTCACCACGCAGCAACCGCACCCCGGTTCTGCGAGTTTCCTTAACTGACTGTCAAGCACATTTCCGGCGTGTTTGCGCAGGTCATTAGTAACAAATTGGTCACGATACTAAGAAATCTCTAAGGCAAGTCGCTTTGTTGTTTCAAGACGAAAACACCCTCGCCCGGCGTCTGAACGGGGGTCGATTGCCGTTCCTACGAAGCCGTCATCACCGCGGTGAACGTCATCCGGTCACCCCGGTACAGCGAGCGCCGTTGTTCGATCGGAATCCCATTCTGGTCGTAGGACACCCGGTTGAGCAGAAACATCGGGGTCCGGCTGTCCACGGTGAGCAGTGCCGATTCCCGGGCGTCCGGTAGCGCGGTCTCGATTGTGTCGACAGTCCGCTCGAAGCGAATGCCTCGGCTGCGGATCTCGGCATACAGCGACTCGCGGTAGTCGAAGGTCTCCCGCAACCCCGGGTAGCGCGCGGCCGGCAGCTTGGTGGTCTCCAGACCCACGCGGATGCCGTCGGTGGTCAACACCCGCTCCAACTGCAGGACGGGTGCCCCGACGTCGATGCCGAGTTGTCCGGCCAGGATGTCGTCGGCGATCAGATCGCTCCAGCCGACCAGGATGCGCCCGCCGCTGCGCCCCTGCTCCTTGGCGGCCTCGGTGTAGGAGCCCATGGACAGCGGCTGCAGGATCTTGGGCCGCGCGACGACGGTGGTGCGGCCACGGCGTTCAATCCGCCCGGCCAACAACAGTTCTCGCAGCGCCTGGCGGACCGTCTCGCGGGCCACGTCGAATCGTTCGGCGATCTCTCGCTCGGCCGGGAAGGGGTCTCCGACCTCCAGATCGTCGAGCAGCCGTTCCAGTTGCGCGCGGACAACCTGGTGCTTGAGAACCCTCGGTTCTGCGCTCGCGGCCACCCGTCAACGGTAGCAAGATTTGGTATAGACCAAGACTTGCCGCGTTGTTAACCTCCTCGCCAACCTCGATGCACCCGTTGGTATAGACCAACCCACAGGGTGTGGGGCAGGGCAGTTGCGCACCCCCGCTCGCGCACTGCCCGCCAAACGTCCCCGCCCGAAAGGTCCTACGCGCCATGATGTTCCGCATCCCGCGCCCCTCAGCTCGTATCGCTGCCGTGGCAGCTGCCTGCACCGCGCTCGCAATGTCGGGCTGTTCAAGCTCCGACAATTCGGACGCCACGACCGCCCAGGGCTTCCCGGAAACCCTGACCCTGGCCGCGATCCCGGCCGAGAACTCCACCGACCTCAAGGCCAGCTACCAGCCACTGATCAAGCTGCTGGAGAAGGAGACCGGCTCCAAGGTCGAGTTCGTGCAGGCCTCCGACTACGCCGGGGTGGTCGAGGGCATCATCGCCAACAACGTCGACCTGGCCTTCTTCGGCCCGTTCGCCTACGTCGTTGCGGGCGTCAACGGAGCCAAGGTCACCCCGGTCGGTGCGGTGATCCAGGAGCAAGGCGCCCAGCCCGGGTATCAGTCCTACGGACTGGCCCGCGCTGACGAGGCGAACATCAACGGCCTCAAGGACTTTGCCGGCAAGAAGGTCTGCTTCGTCGACCCGAGCTCCACCTCGGGATTCCTGTACCCGACCGCGGGCCTGATCGAGGCGGGGGTTATCGAATCCGGCTCCGAGGGCGATCTGTCCAAGGCAATGTCCCCGATCTTCGCCGGCGGCCACGACTCTTCAGCGCTGGCGATCGCCAACGGTGACTGCGACGCCGGCTTCGCCTTCGACACCATGGTCGACAAGACCATGATCGCCAAGGGCGACCTCAAACCAGGCCAGCTCAAGACAGTATGGAAGTCGGAGATGATCGCCGGCTCGGTGTTCGCCGCCAACGACGCCCTGGGTCCCGAAGCCGTCGGCAAGCTCAAGACCCTCTTCGCCGACAAGGTGAACGTGACAAACCTTGAGGCCGAGGGTTTCTGCGAGGGCGACGCCTGCCGGATCACCGACGAGCGTGCCTGGGGCTTCGTGCCGGTCGAGGACTCGGATTACAGCGGCGTGCGCCACGTCTGTGACGTCACCGGTTCCGAGAAGTGCAAGGGCTGACAACCATGCCGTCCGACGGACCCCACCACTCCGTCGCGGGCGACGACCTCGTCGTCATCGCCCGCGACGTCACCAAACGCTTCGGTGACACCCTGGCCCTGGATCACGTCAGCCTCGACGTGCGGCGCAGTGAGATGCTGGTGCTGCTCGGCCTGTCCGGGTCGGGCAAGTCCACCCTGCTGCGTTGCCTGAACGGACTGCACCCGGTGACATCCGGCAGTGTCGAGGTCGGCGGCACCCATGTCGATCGGGCCTCGGCCAGACAGTTGCGGGCGCTGCGCCGCAACGTGGGGTTCGTCTTTCAGCACTTCAATCTGGTCGGGCGGTTGAGCTGCCTGGAGAACGTCCTGATCGGCGGCCTCGGCCAGCTGCGGCTCCCCCGCTACGGCGCGCTGACCTACCCCAAGACAATGCGCGCCGAAGCCCTGGCCCATCTGGACCGCGTCGGCCTGGCCGACTACGCCGACCGCCGCGCCGACACCCTCTCCGGCGGTCAGCAACAGCGCGTCGCGATCGCCCGCACCCTGATGCAGAAACCCGGCCTACTGCTGGCCGACGAACCCGTCGCCTCACTCGATCCCGAAAACGCCGGTGTGGTCATGGATCTGCTGTTCCGGGTCTGCATCGAGGAGAAACTGACCGTCGTATGCACGCTGCACCAGGTTGACCTCGCGCTGGGCTGGGCGCATCGCCTGGTCGGCCTGCGCAACGGCCAGAAGATCCTGGACCGGCCCGCGGTCGGGATGACTCGCGACGACGTCATGGAGATCTATCAACGCGTGGATCCGGCAGCCCGTTCGGCGGCCCGTCCCTCGTGAGCACCGATCTCACCGAACGGCCCACGCCCTCGGCCTCTCCCCCAACCGACCACAGGCCCCTGCCCGGCCTGCTGCACCTGGTCACGGTCGCCGCGGTAGTGGCCACCATCGTCGCGGCCTGGTCCATCGACTTCGCCCCGGCCACCCTGCTCAACGGTTTCGACGAAGTCGCCGCATTGTTGGAACGGATGGTCCCGCCCCGGCTCGATGACCCGGGACGCATCGCCGGCCTGGCCGTCGAGACCCTGTTGATGGCGGTACTGGGGACGGTGCTCGCTGCGATTGCCTCGGTGCCGCTGGCGTTTATGGCCGCCCGCAACACCACACCGCATCCGGCCGTGCAGGCGGTGGCCCGTGCCATCATCACGTTCTGCCGGGCGATGCCCGATCTTCTGTTCGCCGTGCTGTTCGTCCGTGCACTCGGAATCGGTGTTCTCCCGGGCATTCTCGCGCTGGCACTGCATTCGATCGGGATGCTCGGCAAGGTGTTCGCCGATGCCATCGAGCAGACCGACCCTGGTCCTCGGGAGGCGGTGCGCAGCACCGGTGCGAGCTACTTTCGCGAGATGCTCAACGCCGTCGTCCCCCAGGCCGTCCCGTCGTGGATCGCGACGTTCATCTACCGCATCGACATCAACCTGCGCATGTCGGTGGTGCTCGGCTTCGTCGGCGCCGGAGGCATCGGCTTCGCGTTGCAGGATGCGTTGCGGGGCTTGATCTATCCGCGGGCACTCGGTATCGCCTGTGTCATCCTGGTGATCATCGCCGCCATGGAGCTGCTTTCGATTGTGATCCGCCGGATGTTGCTGGATCCCGCGCAGTCGAACCCGGCCCGGGAGCGCATCGCGCGGTTCGTGTTCGGCGGCGGACTCATCGCGGGCTGCGTGCTCGCCTTGGCGATGTTGAAGATCAACCCGATGTCCCTGGTGACCTGGGTGGGGCCGGCCATCGAGGTGTTCGCCCGGATGGTCCCGCCCAACTTCTCCGCACTGGGCAGCGAATTGTTCGTGGCCGCAGGCCAAACCGTGGCTATCGGTGTGGTGTCGACCGCGATCGGCGTCGTGCTGTCGATTCCGGTCGGGATCCTGGCCGCCCGCAACGTCACTCCCCATCCGGCGGTCTACTGGGCCGCTCGCGGCTGGATCCTGCTGGTGCGGGCGGTGCCCGAGCTGATCCTGGCCGTCGTGTTCGTTGCGGCGTTGGGGCTCGGCCCCATCGCCGGCACCTGCGCATTGGCCATCGGCTCGATCGGATTCCTGGCCAAACTCGTGGCCGACGCGGTCGAGGAGATCGACCCTGGACCGCTGGAGGCCGTTCACTCGGTGGGTGGGGGTTGGTGGAAGACGTTGTTCTCCGCGGTGATTCCACAAGCCATGCCGGCGATGGTGGGGTCCAGCCTGTACTTGTTCGACGTGAATGTGCGTACCTCGACCATCTTGGGCATCGTCGGCGCGGGCGGTGTCGGCTACCTGCTGTTCGAGTCGATCCGCACCCTGAACTTCGATGTCGCCGGCGCGATCGTCCTCGTCATCTTCGTCATCGTCTACGCCATCGAAAGGTTGTCAGGATGGATCCGATCCCGCCTCGTGTGACAGCGGCCGCGGTGTGGACCGGCTCCGGCGTCGAGGTGCGGGAAGTTCCGGTTCCCTTACTCGGCGACGGTGAGGTACTGGTGCGGGTCCGACTTGCCACGGTCTGCGGCAGCGACCTGCACACCGTCAGCAGACGGCGGCCCGCGCCGTGCCCCTCGGTGCTCGGGCACGAAGCCGTCGGGAACGTCGTCGCAGTCGGCGCGGGGGCGGATGCCCAAGTCGGACAACGTGTTATCTGGTCGGTGACAGTGACCTGCGGTACCTGCAGCCGCTGCCGGTCCGGGCTGAGCGCCAAATGCCTGTCGGTACGCAAGGTGGGCCACGAACCTTTCGACGGAGACTGGCCGTTGTCGGGTTCCTATGCCGCACACGTGGTCCTGCCGCGCGGCACCACCATCGCCGCGGTTCCCGACACGCTGCCCGACACGGTTGCCGCACCCGCCGCGTGTGCGACGGCAACGGTCATGGCCACCTTGGAGGCCGCCGGTGAATTGAAGGGACGACGTGTACTCATCGGCGGCGCAGGGATGCTCGGCCTCACCGCAGTCGCGGCATGTGACGCGGCCGGGGCAGATGTTCAGGTGGTCGACCGCAATGACGACCGGATGGCGCTCGCGGCACGGTTCGGCGGACGAAGCTGTGACGATGGTCCGGTTGATGTGACCATCGACTACACCGGATCCAGCACTGCCGTCGCGAACGCCTTGGGCCGTCTCGACATCGGCGGCATCCTGGTGCTGGCCGGCTCGGTCACTCCTGGGCCGCCCCTGTCAGTGGACCCGGAAACCGTTGTGCGGCACTGGTTGACCATCACCGGTGTGCACAACTACGAACCCCGGCATCTTCACCAGGCGGTGGAATTCCTCGACCGCACCCGTGCGCGTTATCCGTGGGATGCGCTCGTCACGGCGCCGGTGCCGCTCGCCCAAATCGAGGCGGCGCTGCGCCCACCGCCCACCGACAAACTGCGGATCGCGGTAGCCCCCTGACGCCGTCGCGTCCCCTCACCGCGCCCAATATCACGCTGGAGTGGCGCTCGAAGCCGAGCGCCACTCCAGCGTGACAAAGCAGGCGTGAGCGGGCGGAAGATCGCCAGAAAACTCAGCCCTGGAAAACGCGAATCCAGTCGACCAGCATCTCGGCCGGGTAGTCGCCACCACTCGGGTCACGCCCGCCCGAGCCGCCGACGGCAATGTTGAACACCGGCACCATCGTGTAGCCGGGATCGTTGAAGGGCCAGTCCTGCAAAGAGTTTGCCGGGACCTCGAAGAAAGGTTCCATGCCCGGGGCATAGTCCTTCCAGAAGTACATCCCCTGCGGGCTCCACGTCATCCGCCAGGTATGCCACGCGCTGTCGATGGGGTGCGGGTTGGTGGCGAACGATTCGCCGTCCAGCCGGGCGTGCACCGTGGTGCCCGACGGCCAGTCACGGTTGCCGTACCACTCGACCAGGTCGACCTCGCCACCGCGAACGGGATTGTCGTTGAGGAGCCAGAACGCCGGCCAGGCACCGTCGGTGAGGCAGTTGAGCTTGACCCGGGCCTCCCAGGTGGTGCCGATGCCACCACGCCAGTTCCCGACGACCTTGGCGCTGGCGTACTTCTCCTGCACCGTGGTGCCCGGTCCGCGCGTCGCACGGATCACCAGGTTGCCCTTGCCGTCCTGGAACGCGTGCTGGGTGTCGGCGACGTAGCGGCCCATGTTGAACGGCTTGTCCCACTCGACCGGGTTCTTGATGGTCTCGCGCTCCGGGATCAGGTGCCACCACGTCGGGTCGGGCGGAGCGCCGGCCGGACCATTGAACTCATCCTGGAACAGGAAGTTGGGCTGCGCCGCGGCGGCAGCAGGCGGAGTGGGCGCTCCAGGGGCAGGCGCAGGCGGGTTATCACCAATTGCCGGGTCGGCGTTGGCCATCCCGGCAGGCAATGAAGCCGCTGCCACCCCCAGACCCATCATGAACATCACACTGCGACGATCCATCTCAGGCACAGCAGAACCTTAACCGAACTCTTACCCACATTTCCGACCCTGCCCAAAGTTTCGTGGTGCGAGATGCGTTTTCGCAGCTAGGGACAGGCAACAGGAGCGTCGTCGCGCACCGGTGCGTCGGCGGGCAGCGTGTAGGTCACCACGACATCGGCATCGACGGCGCCCTGGTTCGACACCCGGTGCGCCACCCCGGCCGGAATCACGACCGCCTGGCCCGCGACGTACTCCACCGGTGCGCAGTTGGCCGCGGTTTGCACCACCACGGCACCCTCGTTGAGCACCGATTGTTCCCACCCGGGGTGGCTGTGCCAACCGCTGTCGGCTCCAGGCTTGAGCAACAGGCTCTGCACATGCAGCGTGGTGGGCTGGCCTGTGGTCACCACCCAGATCGGCGCCGTGGTGGTTCCCTGACCGAGATCAGTGCGCACCACGTCGCCTTCGGCAGGTGTTGCCAAGGCCGGTGCGACTGACAAACACATGGATGCGACGGCGCCGACGGCGGCAGCATAGATGCGGTTCACGATGCCTCCCGATTGTTGATCGAAAGGTAGCGCGCTCAGCCGCAGTTCGTCACGGGTAAGGCTGGTACGGATATTGCGGTTGCTGCTGGTACGGGTACTGCGGCTGTTGCGGATAGGGCTGCTGCGTTTCGCCACGGTTCGGCACCTGGATCGGAATCGGTACCGGGACGAACGGCACGGTGACGTACGTCGTCGTCATCGGGTTCGTCGTGGTGGTGGTCGTGGTCGGCACCGTGGTGGTGGTTGTCGGCGGCGTCGTCGTGGTGGTGGTGGTCGTTGTGGTGGTTGTCGTCGTCGTGGTGACGGGCGGAGGCGTGGTCGTCTGCGTGACGACGTGCGTCTCCGTCACCGGCGGGGGCGGCGCCTGGGTCACGGTGACCGGCGGCGGGGCCTGAGTCACCGGCTCAGGCGCGGGCGGCGGTGCGGCCGGGGCCGGGGGCGGGGCTTCGACCGGGCTCGGTGCCACTTCCTGCGGGGGCAGCGGTTTGGGCTCCGGTGGCTTGACCTCTGAACTCGGTGCGGTGCCCGTGGCACTGGTCAGCGCATAGGTGACGCCACCGATCGCGACGACCACCAGCGCCGCGGCCACCGCGAAAACCGTCAGCGGCAAACGCTGCCAGCCCGCGGGTGGCTGTTCGATCGGGCCCGTCGGCGGGACATACTGCACAGCCGGCCGCGCAGCTGTCTCGCTGCCGTAGGAGTCCACCAGATCGGGACCGGTGTAGGGCACCACGTCGTCGCCGGCGTCATCTTCTGACCACGCCAACGCGCGGAATGTAGAGGAACTCTCTGGGCTGGAAGGCATTTCGACCGGAGGCACCACGGCCGCCGCACCCAGTGTGGGCGCCACCCCGGTTTGCGCATCGGCCTCGGCGAGGTAGGCGGCAGACAGCGCGGCGCCGATCGCGGCGTCCAGTGCAGGCTGCGGCGTCGTCGCCACCACCGCCCGGGAGTGCTCCGAAAGGCGTTGGGTGACAAGAGGAATACTGGCGCCGCCACCTATGGTCACCACTGCCGACACCGCCGGCCAACTGATCCCGTTGCGCTCCAACATTTTTTCCAGCGCGTCCAGCGCACCGTCCAGCGGAGCTTGGATCAACGACTCGAGTTCGGTGCGCGTCACCCGTACGGTGGCCGAATAGCCGGGCAGTTCCACCACGAGATCGGTCGCGGTGTCCGCTGACAGCCGTTCCTTGGCCTGACGGCATTCCTCACGCAGCCGGGCCAGCGAACCGACCGCCGCGGTACCTGCCGGATCGATGCCACCGGCCTGGGCCACGCCGTCAAGCACATACGCCAGCAGCGCCTGGTCGATCTGATCACCGGAGAAATCGGGATAGCGGGTGGTCTCGTCGATCGGTTCGAACGCCGCGGCGGCATCGGCGAGCGTGATGCTGGTACCGCCACCGCCGAAGTCCAGCAGTGCCACCACACCGTTGGGCGGCAGGCCCGGGTTGGCACGTAACGCGGCCAGAGAGGCGACAGCATCGGGGACCAGGCGCGGCGGCCGCCCGTCGCGCGAGAAGCTGGGATTGGTGCGTAGGGCATTACGCAGGGCACGCAGCGTAGGCGCTCCCCAATGCGCAGGCACCGCGATGGCCAGTTGATCCGAGGGGCCACCGGCCAGCTCGACCATTGCATCGAGCGCCTCGACCAACAGGGTGTCCGCGGAATAGGAGGCGCCGTCGGGCGCCACCAACGGCACCGGATCGCCGACCCGCTCCACGAAGCCGCTCAGGGTGACACCGGAACCGGACACAGGCACGCCGACCTGCGGCGTCCGGTCGGCCGACAAGGTCAGCACCGAACGCCGGCTGACAGGTTGATTGCCGACACGCGCCGCAACCAAGTTGGTGGTCCCGATCGACAACCCCAACGGGCCGCTCATAACGCCCGCCACGATAGCCGCCGCGCGGCGCCGGGGCCCACCGACACTCCGCAGGGGGCTCAGTGCCCGAACACCGGTACCCATGCCCGGCGTATTCGCGCACCCGCGCCCGGGCAACAGCGGAACCGACACCGCGTTCGTGATGACCACCGTCGACAACGCACGCCCGACGGTCGCGGCAACTGCTCGGCCCACTCGGTGAGCGTTTAGCTTCCCCGAGCACGGGTACAGCGACCACCATGACATCCCTCTGGCTTGCCGACCGTCCCGAGCACCGAATAGCGCCCACTCTCACCGAGGTCGAGCGGAGCGCGGACGTCGTCGTGGTCGGCGCCGGGATCACCGGCTTGGTCACCGCTGTACTGCTGGCCCGGGCCGGACAGGACGTCCTGGTCCTCGAGGCACGCACGGCGGGGGCCGGCGCGACCGGCAACACCACCGCGAAGATCAGCCTGCTGCAAGGCAACCGGATGACCGAGATCATGGGCAAGCATTCGCAGAAGGTGGCCCGGCAGTACGCGCAGGGCAATCTGGAAGGCCAACAGTGGCTGATCGATTACTGCGCACAGCGCGAGATCAGCCTTCAGCGTGAGGATGCCTACACCTACGCGCAGTCGGCAGGTGGCGTCGCCAAAGCCCAGGCCGAACTGGAGGCCTGCCAGTCCGCAGGACTGGCTGCCGAGTGGGTCGACGAGGCCGACGTGCCCTTCCCGTTTCACGGCGGTGTACGACTGGCCGATCAAGCCCAATTCGACCCGATGCCGTTCCTGGACAGCCTGATCGCCGAACTTCACGAGCGCGGAGCACGGCTGGTCGAAGGAGCGCGGGTGCAACACGTCAGCCACGACGGCGCTCGCCTCAAACTCCAGGTGCAGACCAGCACGGACGACACGGCCGAAGTCCGAGCAACACGGTGCGTGCTGGCCACCGGCATTCCGATCCTGGACCGCGGCGGCTTTTTCGCCCGAGTGACTCCCCACCGGTCGTACTGCATGGCGTTCCGGGTACCGGGCAACATCACCCGGGGGATGTTCATCTCGGCCGATTCACCTACCCGCTCAACACGTTCGGTTCCCACTGACGACGGCGAGCTGCTCATCGTCGGCGGGGCCGGCCATCCCGTGGGGCGGAGCAGCGACCCGGCGGCATCCATCGACGAACTGTCCTCCTGGGCCAAGCTGCACTGGCCCGGCGCTGTCCAAACCCACTTCTGGTCGGCGCAGGACTACACGCCGGTCGATGCCCTGCCCTACGTCGGCCCGATTCTTCCGGGTCACGACGAGATCTTGGTGGCAACGGGTTTCGACAAATGGGGAATGACGAACGGGGTGGCCGCGGCGCTGGCGTTGGCCGGGCGTCTCCTGGGCGGTCGAATGGACTGGGCGGAGGCCTTCGCGAGCTGGAGCCCGCACGAACTGTCGGGTCTCGCCACTGCGGCACAGGCCAACCTGGCCGTCGGATTCAACCTCGCCAAGGGCTGGATCGCCCCGGTGACCCGGATGGGCGCCACGGCGTCCGAGGACTGCGGCGTCGTGACCGGGCCGCCGTGGCACCTGGAGGCACACAGCGTGGTCGACGGAGTGGAACGCACGGTCTCGCCGGTATGCCCCCATCTGGGCGGCATCGTGAACTGGAACGACGCCGACAAGTCCTGGGACTGTCCGCTGCACGGCTCCCGCTTCGCTCCGGACGGCACCTTGATCGAGGGGCCGGCCACGCGCGACCTGACGCGTTCGGCATAGCGTCACACCCGCCGCGGCCGGTGTGCTCCAATGTCGGGCATGGGTGACATCGACGACATCGAACGAGTCAAGTACCGGTACCTGCGTGCCCTGGACACCAAGTACTGGGACGAGTTCGCCGACACTCTCACCGAGGACATCGCCGGTGACTACGGGCAGTCCATGGGTAAGACGCTGCACTTCACCGACCGCGACTCTCTGGTGGAGTACATGAAGAGCTCGTTGGGTCCGGAGGTGATCACCGAGCATCGCGTCGCGCACCCGGAGATCGAAGTCGACGGCGACGAGGCCACCGCCACCTGGTACCTGCAGGACCGGGTGATCGTGCCGAGCATGAACTTCATGCTGTTCGGCTCGGCGTTCTACCACGACCGCTACCGCCGTACCGCCGACGGCTGGAAAATCAGCGCCACCGGCTACGACCGCACCTACGATGCCACCCTGTCGCTGGAGGGCCTCAACTTCAACCTGGAACCCGGTGCGGCCCTGAATATTTGACGGCTATTTGGCGACAGCGATCACGGCGCCGGGCCGTAGCCACTGCATGATCTTCACCAGGGTGGCGTCGTCGATCGCGACGCAGCCGGCTGTCGGTCCGCCGTCGGTGGTGTGTACGAAGAACGCCCCACCGTTGCCCGGCACCCGCGCCTTGTTGACGCCCATCACCACAGCGTGTTTGTACTGGGGGATGTGCAGGTTCTCCGTCCCGCTGCTCGGGTCGGTGTTGAACGGACACTGCGCCTTCTTGCAGACCTGCATGGTGTTGTAGGTCGGGCTCTTCATGTCGCCGTCCCACCAATGGTCGGGCGTGACCTGGACGTACTGAAGCCCACCGCCGGGATTCGGTGCAGTGCCGAAGGCGAAGTCGAGCGTGAAAATGCCCATGGGCGTTTTCATTTCGCCGTCATGGGTTTGCGGCGCCATCCCGTTTGCACCGACGTTGGCGTCGATCCCCGCGCCCACCGGCTGCCAACCAGCGGGGCCACGTTGCCAAACATCCATCTTGGCCTTCGAACCACCCACGCCGACAACCGAAATCACCTGGGTCGCGTTGCCGACCGAGGAGGCGAACCATGGTGGGTCGACCGCGCCAGCGGTAGGTGCGCATGCCAGGGCCAGCACCCCCGCGCACAGCAGAACGAGCAGTCGGCGCATCCGTCCATCGTCGCTGCCGTCCCTCTCAGCCGGATAAAGCTAGGAGCACGATCCGGTCGCGACGGCTACGTTGGCGCCATGGACGTGCGCGCGATCGGCAAAGGACTGGGAACGCTGGACCGTGAGGTCTTCGAGGCGGTAGCTGAGTCACCCAGCCCGCTACTGGACACCGTGATGCCCGGGCTGACCAGGGCCGCAGACCATTCCAAGCTGTGGCTCGCCATCGCCGCCGCGATGGGCGCGCTGGGCACCGTATCGGCGCGACGCGGTGCCGCGCGCGGTGTGGTCAGCCTGGCGGTGACCAGTCTGATCACCAACCAGGTGGCCAAGCGGATCTGGCGGCGGCCTCGCCCGGACCGCACCCTGATCCCCCTCGCGCGTCGCACGCGACGCGTCCCGACCTCGCCTTCGCTGCCGTCAGGGCACTCCGCGAGCGCGGCGGCCTTCGCGGTGGGTGTGGGACTGGAGTCCGCGTCGGCCGGCCTGCCGCTGGCCCTACTGGCAGGCCTGGTCGGCCTGTCCCGGGTCGCCACCGGCGCGCACTATCCCGGTGACGTGTTCGCCGGGTTCGGCATCGGCGCGGCGATCGCCGTCCTCGGCGCCCGCATCGTCCCCACCATCCCGGCCGCCACACTGCCCCGCTCCGAGCCGCTGCGATTCCGCACCGAGCCGCGACCCGACGGCGCCGGTGTCGCACTCGTCATCAACCCGGCCTCCGGCGACGGAACCGGCGCCCGCATCATCGACGATGTCCGAAAGGCCCTGCCGCGCACCGAGATCATCGAGCTCTCCGATGACGACGACATCGAGGCGGTGTTGCGGGAGACGGCCGCCCGTACCGACGTGCTCGCGGTGGGTGGCGGCGACGGCACGGTGGCGTGCGCGGCGGGCATCGCCGTCGAGGCGGGGGTGCCGCTGGCGGTGTTCCCCGGCGGGACGTTCAACCACTTCGCCAAGGACATCGGTTGCGATTCGGTGGGCCGCACCGTCAATGCGATCGCCGACGGCTCGGCGGCTTACGTCGACCTGGTCTGCCTCAACGAGGAACGCATGGTGATCAACACCGCCAGCATCGGCGCCTATCCGAAGTACGTGCGGACGCGCGAGAAGCTCGAACGCCGGATGGGCAAGCGGTTGGCCGGCATGTACGCGCTGTATCTGACCCTGCGCCGGGAGGCCCCGGTCCGAATCAGCTACGACGACAAGACCCTTGAAACCGAGTTGTTCTTTCTGGGCAACTCGACGTACTTCCCGTCCGGATTCGCCCCGTCTCAGCGCCCGCGACTCGACGACGGCCTGATCGACGTACGGATCCTGGAGACCGGCCGGCGGTTGAGCCGGCTGCGCATCGCGACGGCGGTGGCGCTGGGCCGGCTGGAACGCAGCCCGCTGTACCACGAATTGCAGGTGCCGGAGTTCCGGTTCGTCGCCGTCGACGGGCCCACCACCGTGGCCCATGACGGCGAAGTCGGCGAGGCACTGAGCGAGGCCACCTTCAGCGTGCGCTACCGGGCGCTGCCGGTATTTCGTCCGCTGCCGTGACGGTTGTCGGCAACGGCGGGCACAGCAGGTAGACCGCCACGAACCAGACGTAGCCCAAGGCCCAGCCGGCCACGACGTCCGAGGGATGGTGGACGTTGAGTACCACGCGCCCCACCCCGATCGCGGCGACGACCAGGACTCCGACCGCGATCCACCAGACCCGCAGCGGGGGGCGGATCGCCGGCCAGGCCACGGCCAACAGCGCCAGCACGGACACCAACACGCCAAGCGCATGCCCGGACGGGAACGAGGTCGACAACGCGTGCACCATTGCGGTGGCCGGGCGCGGACGGTCCACCAGAAACTTGGCCAGCTCGGTTGTCAGTGCGCTGAGCTCGATGGTCAGGAACAGGAACAGCGCGATGCGCCGCTGTCGCCGCAGCAGTGCGACGACGATCAGCACCGCCGTCAGCAACCGGAACATGAAGGGGCCCAGCACCGTGCAGAACACGTCCCATGCCGTCACCCAGGCGGGGTGCGCCGCGCCGTAGTGGTAGGGACGGTCCAGCCCAGCCGTGTCGAGATCGGCCAGCCACGTCCACTGCATCTCGTAGCCGATCCACAGCGCGAGGTAGACCGCGAAGGCCGCTACCGCGCTCACGATCAGCCACCGGTCTCGGGTTTTCACCAGATCATCTCTACCAGCTCCAACCGATTTGCCACTTTCGCGCGCTACCGTCGAAGACATGGCACTGATCCTGCGAAAGCTGATGCACATCGGCGCTCTGCCGGAGGGTCTACGAGCCGAAGCCGAGGCCGAAGGCATCGTGTTTCTCGCCAAGTACGTCCCAGTGACCAGGCGTTTCAGCGGAACGATCCCGGGTAAGCGGTCGGCAGGCAGCGTCGCGAGCTATGCCGGTGCGCTGGTGCTGACCAACTACCGCGCGCTGGCCACGATGTCCACCCTGCCCAAGCTTGCC
The DNA here is from genome assembly GCF_001942625.1 of Mycobacterium syngnathidarum. Taxonomy (GTDB): domain Bacteria; phylum Actinomycetota; class Actinomycetes; order Mycobacteriales; family Mycobacteriaceae; genus Mycobacterium; species Mycobacterium syngnathidarum. The sequence continues at coordinate 225,883 of NZ_MLCL01000024.1, read as the reverse complement.
GGTCGCAGCATCGACCAACCGTGGTCGGCGCCGCAGGTCGGTGCGGTACACGCCGAGCTCGACCCGGCCGGGCTCACGCTCACCGCCGATGTGGCCCAGATCGACCGACGCTGCCGCGGCCAGCTGTCGTTGCACTACAAGACCGAGATACCGGCCGACGTTCTCGCGTCGCTGCCGCGCCGATCGCTGGCCTTCGACGTCGGGTCCGAGTACGTGTTCCGCGCGGTCGGCGTGCCCTACCACCCCTAGTCCGCAAAAAGACCGGTATTTACCGAGACATAAAGTCCCGGTAAATTGGGGGCCATGGCTTCTACCTCGCCTGCCGCACCACTGGATGCGGATTACCAGGACCTGTTGCAGACGCTGTCCGCGGGTTCGGTGCGCCGCCGCTTCGACCCGTACCTGGACATCGCGTGGGACTCCCCCGAGTTGGCGATCGACCTCGACGATCCACGGTGGGTGCTCTCACCACACGTCGATCCGCTCGGCGCCACCGCCTGGTATCAAGCCCAGCCGCTGGCTCGCCAGATCGAGATCGGCCGCTGGCGGACGCTGAACTCGGTGAAGGTCGGCGCGGCCTTCGAAAGCATCCTGATCCGCGGATTGATGGCGTTCATCATGAAGCTGCCCAACAACTCCCCCGAGTTCCGCTATGCGTTGCACGAGATGACCGAGGAGTGCAACCACATTCAGATGTTCCAGGAACTGGTCAACCGCAGCGGCGTGGACGTGCCGGGCATGCGGCCGCTGTTCCGCCGCCTGTCGCCCTACATCGGCCTGGTCGGCCAGTACTCCCCCACGGCATTCATGGCGGGAATCCTGGCCGGCGAGGAGCCGATCGATCATTTCCAGAAGGGGCTGATCCGCGAGGGTGCCAACATTCCGCCCGCGGTGCTGCGGACCATGCAGATCCACATCGCCGAAGAGGCCCGCCACATCTCCTGGGCGCATGAGTTCCTCAAGACCCATATGCCGGAACGATCTTGGCGGATGAAGGCCTTCGCGTGCGTCGCCTTCCCGCTCACCCTGCGCTGGCTCGCGCACGAGATCGTGGCCCCGCCGAAGTCGTTCGGTCAGGACTTCGGCATTCCGCGCGCGGTGATCAAGGACGCGTTCTGGCGCAGCCCGCACTCCCGCAAGATCCTCGCCGGTTACTTCGGTGAGATGCGTTCCCTGAGCGAAGAACTCGGCTTGATGAACCGGGTCGGCCGGTGGATGTGGAAGCGTTGCGGGATCGACGGTGAGGCGGCCCGCTACCGCGGTGTGCCCGACCGCGAAGCGGTTGCCCTGCCCTGATGCCACACGTCATCACGCAGTCCTGCTGCAGCGACGCCTCGTGCGTCTATGCCTGCCCGGTCAACTGCATTCACCCCACACCCGACGAACCGGACTTCCACACCGCTCAGATGCTGTACGTCGACCCGGTCGAATGCGTCGACTGCGGAGCGTGCGTGACGGCCTGCCCGGTGGACGCGATCAAACCGCACACCAAGCTGACCGCCGACGAAGACGTGTTCGCCACGCTCAACGCCGATTTCTACGCCACACCCCGCCGGCCGAGGCCGATCCTGGCTCCGGTCGTCCCGCCGCTTGAAGTGCGCCCGGGCGAGCTGCGCGTGGCGATCGTCGGATCCGGCCCGGCCGCGATGTACGCCGCCGAAGAGGTGCTGACCATTCCCGGCGCCCTGGTCTTGATCTACGAACGACTCACCACGCCATACGGTTTGGCCCGGTTCGGCGTGGCACCCGATCACCAGCGGACGCGCGGGGTGACACACCAGTTCGACCACGTCACCGCCAACCCGCGCTTGCAGATGCGCCTCGGCGTCGAGGTCGGCAGTGAGATCACCCATGAGGACCTGCTGAACGAGCATCACGCCGTCATCTACGCCGTCGGCGCGTCGACCGACCGCCGCCTCGACATCGACGGCATCGACCTGCCCGGCGTCAGCTCGGCCACCGAGTTCGTCGCCTGGTACAACGGTCATCCCGATCACGCCGATCGCAGGTTCGACCTGTCGCATCGACGCGCGGTCGTGATCGGCAACGGCAACGTCGCCCTCGACGTCGCGCGTCTCCTCACGATCGACCCGGACCGGCTCGCCGACACCGACATCGCTCCGCATGCCCTGAAAGCCTTGCGCGGCAGTTTGATCGAAGAGGTGGTCGTGGCCGGCCGGCGCGGCATCGAACAGTCCGCGTTCACTGTCCCCGAACTCGTCGGCCTGTGTTCGACGCCCGGCGTCGATGTCGTCGTCCGCAACGAAGATCTGCGGGCGCTGCCTGACTCCGACCCGCGTGCCGCGATCTTGCGTGCGGCGCCGCGCGGGGCGGGCAATCGCCGAGTCGTGCTCGAGTACCTGTTGTCGCCCACCGCGATCCTCGGAGACTGCGCCGCCGAAGGTGTCGAGTTCGTCCACAACGAGCTGATCGCTGCACCCGACGGCTCCACGCGGGTGAAATCGACTGGGCTCCAACGGGTCATCGAAGCCGGTCTGGTGCTGACCTCCATCGGATATCGCGGGCGGCCGGTGCCGGGGTTGCCGTTTGACGATGCCACGGCGACGGTGCCGCACCAGGGTGGTCGGGTTCCGGGCGTCCGGGGCGCGTTCGTCACCGGGTGGATCAAACGCGGGCCGACCGGATTCATCGGCACCAACAAGTCCTGCGCCCAGGAGACGGTCCGCAGCCTCGTCGCCGATTACAACGCCGGGTTGTTGGCCTAGCTGGTCTCGCGGTTCGTCAGCGCCGCGATCACCGAGGTCAGCTGGTCGTCGCGGTTGATGTCCAGCCCACTCGCCCGCGCCGCGCCGTCGAGGACATACCACCCGAAGTCGGCCAGGTGCGTCACGATCTCTTCTCGTGACCGCTCCGGCGCCGCACCGCGGATCCACGCCGACAAGGTGGCCTCCACCATCGTCACCACCGCGAACGGCACCGTCTTGAATGCGCTGTCATCCACCCCGATGGTTTGCGCGATCGTGGCGATGATCCCTTCGGACTGCCTGGTCATTCGGAGCTTCAGCTCACTGACCGCGTCCAGCGAGCCGTCGCTGCCGAAAGTCGGCCCGCGCCGGACGAACTCGTCGAGCCGCGGGTGGTCCAGCATCCAATCGGCCACCGCCCCCACGGTGCGGGTCAGGATCTCCCGCAATGAGCCGCTGGAGACGTCGAGGTTGGTGTCGAGCACCGCCGCGAAGTCGTCGAACACGTACGAGCGGACGCGTCGCTCCAGCTCTTCTTTGCCGGCGAACTGGCGGTACACCACCGACTTCGCCAGTCCGGCGCGGTCCGCGATCCGCGCCATGGAGATGTCGGCGCCCGGCGGATTCTCCTCGATCAGCGCGACCGCGGCTTGCATGATCTGGGCACGACGCTCGGAGTTGTGCTGCTCCCAGCGGGCCTCATAGCCGCTGACCGCAGCGGGGTCGGCGGCGGTCGGCATGGCCCCCACCCTACCCACGGCCGGTTCGGACGTGGAGTGGATGGGAAAGGACGTGTCAACCAGTGATTTGTGCACCGCCGGTAACGGGCAGCGGTTGCGCCGGTGCACAAATCGCGTCGATGACGCGGTCGGCATGGGTGACGTACAGCCCGTGGGCGGCGCCGGGGATCTCGACGAGCGTGCCCTGTGGCAACAGTGCGACGGTCCGGCGCCCGGTGAGCTCGATGGGTGACGACACGTCGGCGTCACCGTGGACCAGTAGCACCGGAAGGTCGAGTTCGGCCAGCTCGGCACGGTAATCGGTGTGGGCCCCCATCCGCTGGGTGGCCAGCAGCGTCTCGACGGGCACCGCAGCGATCTGGTCCACCGTCCACTCGACGACCTCAGGCTCCACGGCGTGGTGTCCGAAAAACGGTGGTGCGCTGTCGATACACCATTGCTGCACATCGCGTTCCAGCTCGGCGAGCATCCCGTCGAGCATCTCCTCGGGTACCCCGTCCGGATTGTCCGCGGTCTGAACCAGCAGTGGGAGTTGCGCCGCCACCAGCACCGCACGATTCACCCGGCCGGTCCCATGCCCGCTGAGATAGCGCACGATCTCACCGCATCCCAGGGAATGCCCCACCAGTGTCACATCGCTGAGATCCAGGTGATCGAGCAGCCCGGCCAGGTCGTCGGCCAGCAGATCCACCGTCCACTCACCGCGATAGGCGCTCGAGCCTCCGTGGCCGCGCCGGTCGTAGGCGACACAGCGAAAGCCCTTGGCCACCAGGCGTTCGATGATGTGATTCCACTGGCCTGAGTTGAGCCCCCACGAGTGGGTGAACACCAGGACAGGCCCTGACCCGGTGTCGGTGTAGTGGATGTCGGCGTTGTCGGCTGTCTTTGACGTAGGCATGTGTCCATCGTCGAACGTGCAGGTACGCATGTCGATTACGTCGTAGGTAATGACTACCGGACTCGGGCGGCCACGAACACCCGACGGAACGGGAAGAACGTGGTGCCGTCAGCGCGTCGCGGGTAGGCCTCGGCCAGCATCGGGATGATCGCCTGGCGGTACTGCTGCCATAGCTCGTCGGTCAGCCGTCCTTTGACCTGAGTCAGGGCGGTACCGGTGATCCAATCCAAAACTGGTGTCTCGCCCGATAATTGGTGTACATAGGTGGTCTCCCAGGCGTCCACCGCACAGCCCGCATCGGTCAACAGGCCGGCGTACTGAACCGGCGTGTCCACCTGGCCCATGTCTCGCCACGGCATGTCACACAGCGGCCCGGTGAACGGCTCGCGGCGCGCCAGCGCGCGCACCGCGTGGTGCGACGGCGCGTCGAAATTGCCGGGTACCTGAAAGGCGATCCAGGCCCGGGCGGACAACTGCCGAGCCCAGCGCGACACGAGCTCGCGATGCGAGGGCACCCACTGCAACGCCGCGTTCGAAACCACCACGTCGGTGTCCGGTTGCGGTTCCCAGTGCTCGATCGCGCCGGCATGCGCCTTGAGCCCACGGGCCTGCGCAGCCGCGACCATCTCCGGTGAGCTGTCCCAGGCCTCCAGTGTGGCACCGGGCCAACGCTGCGCGAGCGTCTCGGTCAGGTTGCCCGGCCCACAACCCAGGTCCACCACGCGGCGCGGAGCCTCAGCCCCGACCCTCGAGAGCAGGTCATAGAACGGCCGGACCCGATGGTCGGCGAACGCGAGGTAGGTGTCCGGATTCCACATGCCCCGATCATGCCCGGCACCTGGCTCGATATCGTCGGATCCGATGGGCGAATCGGAGCAGGTACGGCAGATCTGGTCGGGGCTGGGGCTGCCCGGCATCATCGACGTGCACACCCACTTCATGCCCAAGAACGTCATGGACAAGGTGTGGCAGTACTTCGACGGCCGGGGCCCGCTGATCGGGCGGGAATGGCCCATCACCTACCGTGCCGACGAGGCGCAGCGGGTGGCCACCCTTCGGGCCTTCGGCATCCGCAGGTTCTCCTCGCTGATCTATCCGCACAAGCCGGACATGGCGGCCTGGCTCAACCAGTGGGCCAGAGGGTTCGCACAGGACACCCCGGACTGCCTGGCCACCGCCACGTTCTATCCCGAACAACAGGCCGCCGGCTACGTCGCCGACGCCATCGCCGCAGGCACCCAGGTGTTCAAAGCACACATCCAGGTGGGCAACTATGAGCCGAACGACCCCCTGCTCGACGAGGTGTGGGGCCAGATCGAAGACGCCGGCGTCCCCGTCGTGATCCACTGCGGCTCCGGCCCGGCACCTGGCGATTTCACCGGCCCGGACCCGATCGCCCGGCTGCTGAGCCGTTATCCACGCCTGGCGTTGATCATCGCGCACATGGGGATGCCGGAGTACTCGGCGTTCCTGGATCTCGCGGAGCGCTACGACAACGTGCGCCTGGACACCACCATGGCGTTCACCCCGTTCGTCGAGGAGATGATGCCGTTTCCCACCGCCGAGGCGAGCCGGCTGAAAGCCCTGGGTGAGCACATCCTCTGGGGCAGCGATTTCCCCAACATCCCCTACGGTTACGCCGAGGCCGTGCACCACCTGATCGACCTGCCGGGTGTCGACGACGCATGGTGCCGCAACGTTCTGCACGACAACGCCGCGAAGTTGTTCGGCCTCAGCTGAGCAGTTGGTTAGCATCGGGATCGTGGACGCGGACCCGGTAGAACCCCCGATCCCAGTTCCTGATGTTCCCGGCGGCGATGCCGGCGCCCGCGGACTGCCGCGGCGGGCCGATCTGACCATGCGACAGCGTGCCATCGTGGACGCCTCCGCGATCGCCGACATCGCGTTGCGCACCGGGGTTGCCTCGATCGTGGCGACGTCGATGGTGCCGACCACCCTGGCGTCGATGGTGCACCCGTCGACGTTCCGAACCGAGAACGACCACATGCGGTTCTACGCCGAACTGGCCACCGCAAAAGATCCCGCGGTGTCGTTTCCGGCGCCTACCCGGCCACCCCGGGTGTCCACCCGCCGGGCCAATCCCCTGGCCGAGATGATCGCGCACGGCCGGGTGGAGAACCTCCAGTTCGACAGCAGCTTCACCGCGGTCAACCCCGCGCTGCGCGACATGTGCAGTGGGTTCACTCGCAACAATGTTGTGCGGGCACAGCATTGGCGCCACGACGACGGACCGCACCCCACGCTGTGCGTGATCCATGGCTTCATGGGGTCGCCGTACCTGGCGAACGGGCTGTTCCTGTCGCTGCCCTGGTTCTACCGCTCCGGCTACGACGTGTTGTTGTACACATTGCCGTTTCACGGCGGCCGCGCCGAGCGTTTCTCACCGTTCAGTGGTTACGGATTCTTTTCCCACGGATTCGCCGGCTTCTCCGAGGCCATGGCCCAGGCCGTGCACGATTTTCGTTCGGTGATCGACTATCTGGAGTCCACGGGTGTCGATCGGGTTGCCTTGACCGGCATCTCGCTGGGTGGCTTCACTTCGGCACTGCTGGCCAGTGTGGATGACCGGATTCAGGCCGTAGTCCCCAATGTTCCTGTGGTGACGCCGGATCGCACGGTGGACGAATGGTTCCCGGCCAACAAGCTGGTGGCGCTGCAACGGTTCGTGGCCAGGACCGACCCCGCGTTGACCGAAGCGGCGGCACGGTACGCCTCACCGTTGAACTACCAACCGGTGGTGCCCAAGGAACGACGCCTGATCATCACCGGCCTCGGCGACCGGCTGGCTCCGCCGCAACAGGCCGAATTGCTGTGGGAACACTGGGATCGCTGCGCGTTCCACTGGTTCCCCGGCAACCACCTGCTGCATGTGAGCCAGCCGGACTACCTACGCCGGATGACCCGCTTCCTGCGGGATTTCATGTTCGACTGACGGCACGGGCGACCCCAGCAGTGCCTGCGGCAGCGCGGCCGGGTTGCCGTCCAGACGCTGCGAAGACAGCGGGTTCAGCGCGGCCAACGCCGGACGGTGCCGACCGCCTGCCGATTTCAACCCAGCCAACGGAGCCCGACGCGGGGGCCGATCGGCCGTCCGCAGGGCAACACCCACCGTCAACTGCGGTTGTGCCGGAGATCCGGTGAATTCCAGTGCGGTCCAGGTTTCCTGAGCCGGCAGCGCGCCGACCCCGGCCAGCACGGCCTCCAGCTTGTCGCTGACGTTGACGCGGTATGCCGCGAAGTACCCGGAGTCGTCCTTGACACCCCGCCAGGTCTCCTTGCCCGGGTCGGGCAGCGGTGAGTCCACCCCCTCGACCAGCGTGACCGTCCAGCCCTGCTCCCGTAGGTGATCGGCCAGGCGACGCCCGACGATTTCCGTGGTGTCCCGCAACGGGATTCGCGACGACCGGGCACGCAACGCATCGAGGTTGTCGGTGGCGACGACGGTCAGGCTGATCCAGCTGCGTCGCACACCACCGGCGTCGCGGTGGGTCACTCGAACCTTGTCGCATCGGATGCCGTACCGGTCCAGGTAGCTGACGACAACCGGAAGCTGCGCCGGGTTCGCGGGGTCGACCCGCAACACGACGGTCTCCGAATCGATTGCCGCCTCAGGCTGCTTCTTGGTCAGGTTGCGCCGCCACACCCCGAAGTGCCGGGCCACCCGCGTGGTCAGGAACAACCCGCCCCACCAGGCCAGCAGCAGCACCACCGCGGCGGCGGAGACGCCGAGCACCCAGCGTTCGGTGTTGGTCTGCCATGGCCGGGCCAGTACGGCCGCGACGATGAACAGGGACGCCAACGCAAGTCGGGCGGTCATGAAGGATCCTTCCGTCGGTATGCGCTGAACGCCACGGCGATGGCCGCCAGCGCAAGTGCGCCGGTGCCGGCGAATGCGACGATTCGCCCGGTGTTGTCACGGGGCGCCGGTTCTGCCGGCGCGGCAATGGGTTTGCCTTCGGGAGACGCCGGGCCGTCCAGCGGCATGTCGGCGACGTCCCAGGTGAGCGCGGCCACCGGATCGACACCGCCGGCGCCCATCACGTTCGACGGCGAGCGGGCGGCGCCCCGAGCCGTCGTGGTCAGCCGGTGCACCACCTGACGCGCGTTCAGGTCGGGAAACTTGCTGCGCACCAAGGCCGCAACGCCGGACACGTAGGCGGCGGCATAGCTGGTACCGCTGAGCGGCACCAACTTGTCCTGATCGGCGGGCATGGCGTTGGACAATCCTCCGCCGGGTGCGTTACTCACCGAGGAGATGTTCTCGCCCGGTGCGGCGATGCCCACCCAGGGTCCGGCCATCGTAAACGCCGAGGGCTGACCGGTGGCGTTGAGCGCCCCGACCGACAGCACGTAGGGCTGCCACCACGACGGGATGGATACCGAGGAGACGCCGCCCCAGTTGCGCGGATCGCCCGGGGCGCCGGCATCGGCAAGCGGATTGGAACCGCACGCCGATCCGGTGGTGACCCCGCCCTGGGTGTTGCCCGCGGCCGCGACGATCACCGCGTCCTTCTCGACCGCCGCATATCGCAGCGCCGCGCCGAGTTCGGTCTGGTCGATTTGTTTGTCGGCCGGCATGCAGGTCACCACGGAGATGTTGATGACACGCGCACCCATGTCGGCCGCGCGCACCACGGCGCGGGCCAGGCTCGCCACGTCCGCCGTAATGCGCGCCTCAGCCATGTCGCCACCGGCCGCCCGCGGAGCGAACCGCGGTGAGTTCTGCCGGATCGAGATCAGCCGGGCCTCCGGCGCCACGCCGGAGAAGCCGTCGGGTCCGGGCTGCCCGGCGATCAGGCCTGCCACCGAGGTGCCGTGACCATCACAGTCGGTCAGGCCGTCGGTGGACTCGATGAAGTCACCACCACCTTCGACATGCGGCAGCCGGGGCCCCGGCTGCACGCCGGTGTCGATGACGGCGACCGTCTGACCTTGCCCGCGACTCTGCTTCCACGCGTCGGACAGGTTGAGCGCCAACTGGTTTGGATTGACCGATCCCGGATCGGTGCCCGGCAGGACACCGGTGGTGACACACGCCGAACGCTGTGCCATCGCCCCCATCGGGCCGGCACTACCGGCCGGTGGGGCGACCTGTGGATCGACCGCGGGCGGGCTGATGGCTCCCGCCGACGGGGAGCCGACCAACAACACCAAACTGGTTGTGGCCAGAACACCCAGGCTCTTGTGGATCACCGAGTCATCACCTGTCGAGAACGAGGCTGAACAGCCCGATGAGGAAGGCCATCACCGGAATCAGCGAGGCGTCGAGGCCGGCGGCAAGGAAGCCGACCAGGCGCCGCATCGGCAGCGAGTAGGTGTCCGGCGAGGCGACCGGCGGGTTGAGCGCGGCCACGGCCCACACCACCACCAGGGCGGCCAGCACCGCCAGCGCCCACCACGCGGCCTGGTACCGGCCGTCGATCGCGAAGGTCACCAACAGGGCAACGGTCAGCAGGTAGGGATGCTCGAGCAGCCATGCCTTGCACGAGGCGGAGTCCCAGACCCGGGCGCGCAGAGCGGCTCCGAGAGCGGCGGCCACCACGACGTACCAGGCCCACGGGGACGCGGTCGGCGACCCGACCAGCACTACCGACCCGGCCACCCCGAGCAGCACGCCCGCGGCGATCACGCCGGTCTGATGCGACTGGCTCGCCCGGACCCGGCGCGGCAGGTCGGCCAACACCGAAAGCGGCTGTGCCGACGGGGACGGATCGCCCGGCGCCGGGATGACCGGCAGCGGGAAGCGTGCCCACATGGCAGACAACTGGGCAGCCTGAACGGTGACCACCAGTGCGATGAGGATCAGTGCGCAGCCGATCACCGTCGAGTTGATCGTCCACAGCGACGCCGCACCGGCGACCAGCAGCACGCCCACTCCGGCGACCGTGGTCGCAGTGAACGCCGCGACGCCCCGACCGTCGGGAGAATTGGCCACGCTGATCAGCGACCATGCGGCCACCGCGGCGGCGGCCAGCAGGATGCTCGGCGCGCCGAAATCACCGGGCACGCCGAGCGCGAACGCCGCGGCGACGGGGACGAGCGCGGTGACGGCCAGCGCGGTCGCCAGCGCCGGGGACCGGCCCTTGACCGACAGCGAGGCGAGCACCGAGGCAACGGCGATACCGCCGACGACGAAGAGACCGAGCAGTTCACTGGTCACCACGCGGTGGGCGACGGCCAGGCCGGTACCGACCAGGATCAGCCCGATCAGAGCCAGTGAGGCATAACGCGCGATGTTCACGGCGCCCCACGGACGCTGACGCGAGGCCGAGAAGATCACGGCGGCGTCGGCGATGTCCTCGACGATGCGCGGCGCAGCGGGCCCGACGGGAACGGCCTGCAGCGCAAGCAGATCCCCGTCCACCACACCGACCGTGTCGAGCGTGGCATCCAGGCTGTAGGGCGCACCGCCGACCGGGGCCAGGCTGAGCCGCACCGGGTCCGGGGCGCTGGCGCCGTCGTCGCCCCCGGCGGGGAGCACGATCCGCTGGACCGCGGGCAGGATCTCACGCAACGGCAGCTCGGACGGCAGAGCCATCTCGGTCAGCCGGCCGCCGTCGTCTCCAGCGGCCAGCACGGCCACCCGAACGATCGGCATCACAGTGTTGTCGGACATTCCTATGCTTTCTGGGTTCTTCTCATGGAGCGTGAATCTCGGTGGGATGCAGCGCTGTCGGTTACTACGCAGTCGGGTGCCGCTACTCGGTCGAAGTCGCGGATGAGCGGCTGGTCCGGGAACCAGGAGCCGCTCGGCAGCGAGGCAGTGAGCCGCTCGATCGCCATCGCGATCTCTTCGGCTGTGCCCGCCGTGAAGGTCGAAATCCATTCCCCGTCAAAAGCTTGTGACGGGGACACCAGAATCCGTCCCTCGGGGGTGTCGATGATGCTGACCCCCACTTGGGTGGTGACCCGGTGACCGTCGCGATGTTCGCCGGCGACGATCTCGACGTAGGTACGCCGTCCGTCGAACACCGATTCCACGATCGGCCGGGCCGAGTCCGGGACACCGAGGAATCCCAGCACTTCGATCAGGGGGGTGCCGTTGCGGATCTGCTCATCAGCGCGGGCGCCGGCTTCTGCCGGCAACGCGAACTCGTCGAACCGCGCCGGCCTGCGACGCGACAGTCCGGCAGTGAGCACCGGGACCAGGGCGTGAGGATGGTGAATGTCCATCTCGGTGAACGTCACCAGCTGCGCGTTGCGCAACACCACAACGGACTTGCCCTCCAGGCTGTGCTGGTCGTCTCCTCGCGCAAGCGCTCGTCGGGCGATGATCCCGCGCAGCAGATCCCCCGGTCCGGAGACGAACCGCAGATCGAGCCATTGGGTCGCCCGGCACACCAGCCGAACCCATTGCGCTACCTGCGGATTCACCTCACCACTGGAGTCGAGCACACCCATCCTGGTCAGTTCGGCGGTCTGCTCGGCGGCGAAGCCGAACCGCTGCGCCGGCTCGCTGTAGGGCGGCGTGATGGCCAGCACCCACGGGTACGCCCCGGCGCCGAGTACCTCGGCGAGGTACCAGGCCTGATCGGTGGTCAGCTCGACCGCGTTGGCTCCGGTGCTCAATGCGGAGCCTCCGGCATCAGCCCCACTTGGCCCCTTCGGCTGCGTCACGCGCGCTCATCGACATGGTGTTCATCTCGTGGGTCGATGCCATCGCACGGTAGGCCCGGGTCAGCTCTTCCATGGCCTGGTTCCATTGTGCCTGCCAGGCCTGGTAGGTCATACCGGTGTCACCCTGCCAGGCGCTGCTCAGCGCGGCCTGCTCGGCGGCGATGTCGGCGCCGACGGCGTGCAGAGCACCCGAGTAGGTGTTCATTTCCCCGGCGTGAGCCAGCATGGCCGGGTAGTTGTACATGATCTGAGACATGAAAACTCCTGTATCCGTTGCTTGTTCGGCTAGACCGCGGTGTAGGTGCTGGCGGCGGCGGCATCCTGGGCGACGTAGGTGCTCGCGGCGTCGCCGAGGTTGAGCTGCGCGATGTCGAGCAGTGCGTTGACCTTGGCCGACACCTCGACGAACCGGGCGTGGGCGGCCTGGAACGCGGCGGAGGCCTCACCCATGTGGAAGGCCTGCGAGGACATGGCGGCCTGCTCGGCCTGGGCGATGGTGCTGCGCATCAGCGCGGCCTTGGCACCGAAGGCGGCCTCGGAAGCGATCAGCTGGGGGATGTGAGCATCCAACAGGCTCATGGTTTTTCCTTTCGGATCGTTGATGGTTGGTCGTGCACGGGCGGTCTGGTCAGCTGCGCGAACCCCCTTCCGGATCACCCGGGGCCTCGTCGGGCTCCCAGGAACCTGGCAGCATCGGCGAAACGGGACTCTCGTCGAATCTCTCGCCGGCCAAGGTGGTCAGACCTGCCGCGGTCGCGTCGGGTCTGGTTTCGGTACCGGTGAATCCCATGGCCCCGGCGCCGCTTTCAGAGGCACGCACCCCTGGTTCCGGTCGCGGCGCGGGATCGGGATCCGGTTCCTCGTAGTCCATGTAGGCATCCGCGTATGCGTGATCCTCCAGTGCCGCACCCCGCTTGCGCCGCCGCTTGCGCCGCGCCGCCAGCGATGCCGCCACCCCGGACGCCGCCGCGGGGATTCCGGAAGCCGGCGCCGAGGCACTGGACTTGCCGCCGACTGTCGGGCTGAAACCCTCGTCCGGGTCATTGCCCATCACCGCGTAGGGCGCGAACGCTGCCGCGGGGACCGGGGCCGGCGCTGCGGCACCTCCCGCGCCGGCAGCGGGTGCACCTGCGGGAGCGGCCGCGACACCGCCGCCGACCCCTGCCGGCGCCAGGCCGGCCACCGGCAGCCCCTGATCGGCACGAACCGGCACCGGTGGAGCATCGGCGTCGGCCGGTGCGTCGGCCGGGGCATCGGCGGGAGCCAGGTCGAGGAATCCCAAGGCGGCAAGGCCGATGCCGAGAAGTGGGATCAGGAACGGCGACAAGGCAACACTGATCCAGGTACCCCAACCCACGGGCTGGAAGATCGCTTGATAGAGCACACCGGCCAGGAACGGGCCCCATTCGGTCAAGAAGCCTGCCGGGTTGGTGAGCAAGGACGTGAGCATGTCCTGAATCGTCCCGACGGGGTCGCGCAGCAGTTGGGCTACGTACTCGCCACCGATCAGGTTGTTGTTCGGATCGGCGAAGTAGTCCGCCAGCGCCTTGATCAGCTGGTTCTCTGACCACCAGTCCGGAGTGCTGAGAGCCTGCCCGGACTCGGTGGCCTGAGCCTGGGCACCGGTCTGCATGGTGTTGGCCGACGCTGTACCGGCCTCTCCCACACCAGGTTTGAGCAGCATCGGCGACGGCGTGCTGGTCGGTGCCGCCATGACCGCGGCACCCGAGACCGCCTGATAGGTGGCCATGGTGGTGGCTGCCTGGATCCACATCCGGACGTAATCAGCCTCGTTGACCGCGATCGGAATCGTGTTGATACCGAAGAAGTTCGTGGCGATCAGGACGCCGTGCACGACGTGGTTCAGAGCCAGTTCGGGCAAGGTCGGCATGGTGGCCACCGCGGTGGTGTAGGCCGCGGCCGCCGTCTCGTGTTGCACCGCCACCGCGGCACTGTTGGCACTCTGCTGCGCCAGCCACGTCAGGTACGGCCCGTGGGCGGCGATGTACTGCTCCGAGCTCGGCCCCTCCCACGACCCGGCCTGCACCCCACCCAGCACACTGGTGAGTTCTGCTGCCGCCGAGGCATATTCGGTGCTCAGCGCCTGCCAGGCCCCCGCCGCGGCCAGCAACGACCCGGCGCCCGGGCCGCTGGAGAGCAGCGTCGAGTGCACCTCGGGTGGTAGGGCCATCCAGATGGGGGCGGTCATGTCAGAGGCCGCGCGCGATCATGTAGGACGACGCTGCCATCGCGTCACCGGTGATGTAGCTGGCGCCGGACTCCCCGACACCGACGCCCGAGCGGCCGAGCTCTTCGACACCCTGGGCGGCCAGCACAGAGTGCTGGGCGCCGTGCGCGCTGAACCCGGTCGCGGTCTGCAGTGACACCGCGTCCGCTGCTGGGGGGATCACTGCCGAGACGACGGGGGCGGCCGCTGCATGGGCGGCGGCCAGACGCGCGGTGAGCGCTTCGACGGCCGCGCTCGCGGCGGTCAATCCTTCCGGAACTACCCGCAATGTCATCAGAATTCCTTTCTCCCGTTGTTCACGGACAGGGCCGTGTCATCGATGAGTGGGTTGACGAGCTGAACGAACTCGGGCGATTCGCTGTCGCCGAGCAACATGCCGCGTCCCGCGGGGAACCGGGCGAACCGGTGCCCGCGGAGTTTGCCGCTGTCGGCGGGGTTGCCCGACAACATCAACGTGGTCGCCTGCAGATCATTGAGACGACGCAGCAGCGGCGCCGTCATCACGGCGTGCGCGGACCCGGTGGCCCGGGCCGTCACGATGACGCGTAGACCCAGATCGCCCGCCTCGGCCAACAGGTTCACGATGTTGGTCCACGGGCGCTGCCCGGCGAACGGCCCACTGATGGCCGGCCCGTCGGGGATCTGGTCCACGTCGTCGATGATCAGGTAGTGGATGTGGCCATCCGTCCCTGACCTCTCACGCCAGGAGCTGAGCTCCTGCGCACTCAAACCGGCTGGCGGGCGGCGCTTCTCGATGAGGGCCGACAGGCCGAGCATGGCCGGCAGCACCCGATCGATGTTGGCGGTGTACTCGTTGTCCGGGAACAACGGCTCCTCCACCAGGTGCAGCCGCCGGTCGATGACCGTGAAGGCCACCTCGTCCGGCCGGGAGTTCTCCCGGATGGTCCGGATGATGTGACGCAGCAGCGTGGTCTTGCCGGACCTCGAGTCGCCGAACACCGCCAGCAGCGGGTTGGCCTTGAAGTCCAGCAGCACCGGTGCCAGGTCTTCTTCGCGCTGGCCGATGACGACCTGCTCGGGGGCCCGGTACAGCGGCGCCAGCGCGGCCGGGGCCAGCGAGGTGGGCAGCAGCCGCACCGGAGGTGCGCTCTGTCCCGGGTAGCGGACGTTGATGACGGCGATGTCGCTCAACTGCGGCTCGGCGAACAGGAAGTGTTCGGCGGCCATGGTCAGGCCCCGCCCCGGCTGATCGGCCGGAACCGATTCGGCCGGACGCCGCAGTGCACCCGCCACCCGCACGATGCTGTCGTGACTGTCGTGCAGCTTGAGCTCCAGCCGCAGGCCCAGGCCGTCGCGCATCGCCAGCGGCACCTCCAGCCAGTTCGGCGTGGTGATGATGACGTGGATGCCGTAGGCCAGCCCGGTGTTCGCCAGCTCGGTCACCTTGGCCAGCAACGGGTTACGGGTGTTGAAGGTGTCGGTGTTGTCGCGGCTGAACGCATACAGGTTGTCGACGACGAGGAACACCTCGCCGTATCCGTCGGCATAGCGGCCGACCCGGCTCACCGCACCCTGCTGCTGGCGGGCCCGCAGCAACTGCTCGAGCTCGCCGAAGGTACGGCGGATGCGCTCGGGCTCCAGCGGCGTGGCCACGCTGCCGACGTGGGCCAGCTCGGCCAATCCCGCGAGCTGTCCGCCGCCGTAATCCAGGCAGTAGAAGCTCACCTCGCTCGGCGAGTGCAGCGCCGCGGCCGACAGGATGAACGTCTGCAGCGCGGTCGACTTGCCCGATCGCGGACCACCGTGGATCAGCACGTTGGCGGCCGACGAGTTGGCGTCGTACACCAGGACGTCCCGGCGCATCTCGAACGGCTTGTCGATCTCGCCGAGCGGCCAACGCAGTTGGCCGGGCTCCACCTCGGTGCCGGCCAGCACGTCGTCCAACGCGATCGCATTGTCCAGCGGCGGCAGCCACAGCTTGGGAGCCTGCGGGCCGTAGGTGGCCAGCTGGTCACCGATGGTGGCGATCAGCTTGCGCGGCGGCGCCGCATCGAATTCGGGCTCGTTGCTGACGATGACGGTGTCGGGTTCGGGCTCGACCCGCGACGCGGTGAACAACTGCGGCTGCGGAAGTGCCCGCACCACGATCGACTTCTCGGCGCGCGGCGGATCGTAGATGCCGTCGACGTAGGTGCTGCGGAACTTGATCGGAACCGCACCCGGAGCGGGCACCAGGAAGCCCTCGCCCTTGTGCTCGCGACCGGACTCGATGTGGTAGGCGTCCTCGACCCCGATGATCTGACGAGAGATGCTGGGGCTGGCCACTTTCAGGCCGATCCGGTACGACGTGTTCTTGTCGATGTCCTTGATCCGGCCCACGTCCAGGGTCTGCGATGCGAACAGGATGTGAATCCGGAACGAGCGGCCCTTACGCGCAACGTAATCGAACAGATCCGCGTACTCGGGATGCTCGGCGAGCATCAGGGTGAACTCGTCGGCGACCACGAACAACGTGGGCATCGGCGGCAGGTCGTGTCCGGCGGCGATCGCGGCTTCGTACTCGGTGACCGAGTTGAAGGCGCTGCCCTGCACGCGACGGCCGGCCTCCTTGAGAAGCTGCTCACGACGGGCCACCTCACCACGCAGGGTGTCGGCGAACCGGTCGGCCAGCGACCGCTTCTCGGCCATGTTCGAGATGACCGCGACCACCTGCGGGAAGTTGCGGAAGATGTCGGCACCGGCCTCGCCCTTGAAGTCGGCGTAGATCACGATGAGCCGATCAGCGGAGTGAGTGGTCAACAGCGACAACAGGATCGACATCAAGGTCTGCGACTTGCCCGAGCCGGTCATACCGATCATCAAGCCATGCGGGCCCATACCGCCCTCGGCCTCGTCCTTGAGGTCGAAGTACAGCGGCTCACCGGTAGCGGTGACACCGATCGGTACGCGCAGTTCATCGTCGCGGTTACGCGGAGCCCACAGGTCGGCAACGTCCAATGCCGAGGCATCTGGGATGTCGAGCAGTGTCGTGAAGGTGGCGCCACCGGTGGCGGTCGACCGCACGTAGCCGGGGTTGGAGTCCCAGCGCGACAACCGGCGCGCAATGTGGGCGGCCGCGGCGGCCGACATCGCGTCGGCGTGAGCGACATACGGCTGCCAACCGCTGCTCTGCCACCGTTCGATCCGGCCCTCGGTGACCCGCAGGATGGGCCGCTCGGGGTCGGGGTACTGCTCACGGTTGGGCAGCTTGTCGCTGCGGTGGATCACGGTGACCCCGGTCACACCCGGTTTGCGTGCAATGTCGTCGGGGTCGGCTTCGGGATCGTCGAGCACGACCAGCATGTGCTTGAGCGCCTGGTCGGCCGCCGCCGGGAAGGCCGGCCGGCCGGCCAGCGCCGAATCGAGTTGTCCGCGAAGCTCGGTGACACCGCTGGTCAGATACCGGGCCGGACCGACGCCGTCAGCCTGAGACGGAATATCCACGTGCGGAAGCCATTTGAGCCACGACCAGGTGTCGGCATCGACGTCGGGCGAGGCCAGCGCCACCCCGAGCATGGTCGGGTCGTGCCAGGTGACGGCTTGGGCAATCCAGGCCCGCAGTGCGCCGCGGACTTCCTCGGCCTCACCGATCACAGTGATTCGGGCCAGCTTGGTGACGTCGATGCCGGTGGGAGCGTCGCGCACGGTGCGCTGTACGTCGAGCAGGCCACGAAGGGTGGTGTGCGACACCGGCTCCAGGTCGATCTCGTCGGCGGTGTCCTTGACCTTCAGCGCCGCATCCAGCGGCACGTCGTGCAACCCCGCGCGCAGCACCAGGAAGTCACGGTCACGCGGGTCGCGCTCCCACTGCCGACGGGTGCCCGGAATGACGGCCAGGGCCTCGGGCTCCGGGTGCGACCACTCCAGCGCCGCACGCTGCTCGGCGGCATGGGCACGGACATTGTCGCGGACCACCGACAGGTAGCGCAGGTAGTCGGCGCGCTCGGCGTCGACCTCCTCGGTGCGCATCTTGTTGCCGCCGCGGTAGAGGGCGGTGGCGGCCAGCAGCAGCACGAACGGGAAGAACAGCATGGTCGGCGAGATCATCCGCATACCGGTGGCGAACAACGCGACGATCATGCCCACGATCAGGATGACGATCAGGTAGGGCAGTACCCGGCGCAGCAGTGACGGCGGGACCATCCGTTCCAACTGAGGTGGCGGCTCGATGGTGATGGTGCCCTTGCGGGTGGTCGGCGGAGCCAGCCGACGCTGGTGCTCGAAGATCAACCTACTCATCGCGTTGCCTCCAGGCGAGCAGCATTGGCGTTGGACGACAGCGCATCGTGTGCGGTCAGGGCGTCGCCACGGGACAGGGTCGGACCGGCAGCGAACTGCGTCAGAATCGACCACGGAATGGGCAGGGCCGGCGCGGTGAGTCCAAGCGCGGCAAGGGTTTTGCCGTCACCGTTGGTGTCGATGCCATAGCGCACGCCGGTGTCGCTCACCCAGAAATGCGAGCCGGCGACCGGCGATCCGGGCTCGGCACCCACGGTCTGCACCAGGTACCCGGTTCCGGGCTCCATCGCGACACGAGTGGCGGCACCGTTGGCGCCCGCGCCGACCAGGTCGACGCTGTGTTGCCCATTGGGGATCGGGAGGGCCGCACCGGAGAGCAGGCTCAACCGACTCTCGGTCGCGCCGGCGGGCTTGCTCCACTGCGCGCAGGTCACCGGGGCCGCCGAGTCGGAAACCAGTTCGAAGGGCCTCGTCGGATAGGCAGCGGTGTCGATCCCGTGGGCCACCGGCGTGCGGGCGACCTCATCAGCTCCGAGTCGCGGCGGCTGTTGCAGCCCAAAGGAATCGGTGTTGCGCATGATCGATGCGAGCACCGGAGAGATCGGCTGCAGGCCGTCGGGCAGCACCGCGTAGTAGCGGACGGTGTTGTCGGCCTCGGCGGCCGAGACCACCGCACCCACCGGGACCGGCGTCGACAATTCGAACTGCGCGGGAGCCCCCGCGCCGGCGATGGCCGGAGCGGTCAGCGCGGGAGCCTCGGGAATCGCATTGAACAGGCCGGCCGCGATCGGGCGCGGAGCCGGGATCTCGGCACCGAAACCGAGCGCATCGGTGACCGCGCGGTTGTTCAGGTCGATCGGGCTGCGCTTGCCGTCCCACAGCAACCAGTCACCCGGGAAGGGACCACCACTGTGGTGCACGAGCACCGCCTGACCCGCAGTGATCGGCAATGCCCGCTCCTCACCGGAGCCAAGCGTTCCGGCGATCAGCGTCACGCCGGCGGACGAACCCGAATTGCTGTCGCAGACAGTCCAATCCGCGGCAGAACTGGCGTTCTGCACCATCCGCTCCGGCGCGCCTGGAATGCCGAGCAGGTTGCCTCGCGGGTACTTGTCGATCTCGCTGGTCTTGACGGTGGTCGGGTTGTCCGCCTTGCCCGTGATCAGCCGTGCCGACGTCAGGTTGAGCACGGGATGCAGCTGTTCACCCACGCGCACGTACAACGCCGCGGTGGATCGGTCGGCCAGCACGGTGTCGTTGCCGGCTGTACCGCCCGGGCGGAACAACGAGAACAGGAAACAGCCGACCAGGCCGGTGATCAGGATCAATGCGCCGGTCAGCACCGCACGGCTCTGCGTGCGCAGCGGGTCGACCAACATCCGGGTGTCGTGCAGTGCCACACCGGATGCGATACGACGCTGCACGAATCGCCAGCCCGTGACCTGGTTCTTGGTGACAAAGCCGCGCCGGTAGGACACCTGGTCGGGGTTCTCGTTGGACGGCGTGCGGGACGCGAATGAGCGCCGGTCCGGATCGGGTGCGGTCATGCGGGCACCGTCAATCCCAGCCCGCGCAGCAGCGGGGCGGCCGAATTGTTCACGTCACCGGCGGTGATCGTCATCATCTCCTCGTCGGTGAAGTCGTCCTGGTCGGAATGATCAAGGCGGTACTCGCGTTCCTCCTCGGAACGCTCCACCAGGTTGCGGACGAAGCGGCCGTTACCGGCGATGTCGAGGCTGCGCCGCGGCACGCCGGCGGCGTCGGGCGTGGTGGCCTCGGCCAGGTGGCCGAACAGCTTCTCCATCTCGTCGTGGGCGGCCTTCTCGAAGGTGCTGTCCCGCTTCTCGGCCATCCGCTCGGCGATCTCGACGAGTTCGGACGACGAGTACGACGGAAAGTCGATGCTGCGCGTGAAGCGGGAGCGCAGACCCTCGTTGGTGTCCAGGAACATGTCGAGGTCCTTGCGGTAACCCGCGACGATCACCACGAGCCGGTCACGGTCGTTCTCCATGCGCGCAAGCAGCGTGTCGATGGCGACCAGACCGAAGTCGTTCTTGGCACCGGTGGACACCAGCGCGTACGCCTCGTCGAGGAACAGCACACCGTCGAGCGCGCTGTCGATGATCGCGTTGGTCTTGGCTTCGGTCTCACCGATGTGCTGGCCGATCAGATCGGCACGGTGCACTTCGCGGACCGTCTCCTTCTTGAGAAGCCCCAGGCCGCAATAGATCTTGGCGACGACACGGGCGATGGTGGTCTTACCCGTTCCGGGCGGCCCGGCGAACACCAGGTGGTTGGTGCGCTGGGCCACGGCCAGCCCGCGTTCCTGCCGGCGGATCGACATGGCGACCGAGCTCTTGAGGCGGGCCACCTGGTACTTCACTTCTTCCAGGCCGATGAACTCGGCCAGCTCGGCTTCCGCCTCGATGAGCAGGTGCGCCTTGCGTTCCTTGGCGCCCGGGTCGACGAAGTCCGACTCAGACGGCTCGGTGTCGGGATCCCATGGATCGGTGCGGGCGTCGATGCGGGCCGCGGTGGTGGTGAGCAGCCCGAAGGTCGGATCCAGCAGGGCCTCTTCGACCTGCTTGTTCTCCGGGTGCGCCGCGAAGAGGTCTTGCAGTACCTCGCTGGCGTCCTCGTCCTCGCCTTGACCGCGCAAGGTCAGCCCCTTGGCCAGCGCACCGTCGAGTGCGGCGACCGCGATCGGCCCCGATGGGTCCTCCAGGTACGACAGCGCGGGTGCCAACATGCCGAGTCGGGCCAGCGCGATGCCCAGGGTGATCCGGGCGGCGTGCGCGGTGACCTCGTCCAGCGAGGGATCGGTGACCACCGGGGTGAGCAGGCGCACCACGTCGTTCCAACGCTGGGCTTGGTGGTTGAGCGCCACCCGCAGCCACGTGGCGTTGAGCCATCCGGGACGGCGGGCGAGCAGCTCGCCCACCAATGCGTCGGCCTCGGCGAGCTGCCCCTCGGCAGCCCGGCGCGCCGCGCAGGCCAGCTGGAAGTCGTCCACCTCGCTGGCGCGGAACTGCAGGTACAGGCCACTGTCATAGGTGAAGCCGAGGTCGCCGGCGGCGAGCTCGATCTCCCGCTGCAGGAGCCCGGCGCTACCGCGGGTGCGCCATACCGCGTCGATGACCGGTCCGGACACATCGCCCGCGGCGGCCAGGCCGGTCCAGGCGTCACAGTGGTCATGCGCGATACGTGTCAGACCGGCGAAGCCGGTCCGGGCTGCGTCGGCGTCGGCCGGCCGTTGCCGGTCGTTCACCGTCAAGCCCAGCGCACGACAACATGTGGCGAAGCGGCTGATCACATCGCGATCGAGCCGGGGCGCTCCCTGTGTTGGAGCCGCAAGCGTGTCACTACCCATATGCGTGCACGGGAGCGACTACGCCCCCGAATCTCTCCCTTATGTATGGCTAAGCTAACTTTTGCTGAAGTTAGCATTGCATAACTTAGGTGTCGAGAGGCACGTACTCGCACTAGGTCGTGAACTGCCTCACCTTTTTGTCGCAGAGACCAAGGTGATAGTTCCTGTCATCAGGCCGGCTTCGGAGTCGGGAGCGGGTACCGGACGACCGACGTCGACCAGATAGCGGTGCAGCGGCGTCGCCACCGCGTCCCAGCCACGCGACCCGAACCACCGCTGTGCAGGCTCGTGTTGCTGGTTGTACACGAGCGTGAAAAAGGCGTTCTCTTCATCGGAGGCCGCCGCTTCCGCGCGCTTGGCCTCGAAAGCCTCATCCGGCATCGGCTCCGCCTCCTCGATGCCGACAAAGCTGCCCGGCGCGGCCAGTGCGTCGATTCCAGCAAACAGCTGTTCCTGTGCTGTGGCAGGCAGGTAGATCAACAGTCCCTCGGCGATCCAGGCTGACGGCCGCGCCGGGTCGAAGCCGCTGTCCTGCAGCGCGCGCGGCCAGTCGTCGCGCAGATCGATCGCCACCTCGCGGCGCTCAGCTCTGGGTGAGTCGTCGAGGCCGTCGATGGTCTCGCGCTTGAACTCGAGCACCTGGGGCTGATCCAACTCGTACACAACGGTGCCGTCGGCCCAAGGTAGCCGGTAGGCCCGCGAGTCCAGGCCCGCCGCCAGCAGCACCACTTGCTTGATCCCGGCGTCGATGGCACGGGTGAAGTACTCGTCGAAGTACTTCGTGCGAGCACCTTGGAAGGTCACGAAGCTCTCGCCGAACTCGGTCTGCAGCGGATGCTCGGGATCGGTGCCCTCCACCGCAGCAATCCACTCACCCCCGACCCTGCGGCAGAACACCTCGGCATACTGGTCAACGGCGAGCGGATCTTCCTTCTGTGCCTCCAACGCCCTTGATGCGGCTACGAATAACGCTGTCGAACCGACGCTCGTGGTGATGTCCCAGTTGTCATTGTCTGTTCGTCCGGTGCTCACCCGCGCGAGGGTACGCCGCGAAACTGGTAGCTACACCAACGGACGCCCGGTGCGAATGCGCCAGTCGAGGTCCTTGAGCAGCACATTGAACGGGAACTGCCGCAAGACCGAGGGCAGCAGGTCGTTGATCGTTCGGAGCACCGCGATCAGCCGATCGAACCGCTTCTGGCTCTTGGCATCCCACGGCAGGTGCATCTCGTCGCGGAACCGCTGCGGCAGGAACCCGGTGGTAATCAGCAGGGCAACCGCGTCGAGCCGGCGCTGCACGAAGCGGGGCAGCTTCGGGTTCTTGGGGCGGCCCGCGGCGATCGGGTACAGGTAGCCACGCACGGTGTTGTCGATGTGCAGTTTCTCGAGCGACTCTTCCCAGTACCGGTCGAACGCGGCCCGGTCGGCCGGCCACATCTCCTCGGGCACCTGCAGGGTGGTGCCCATCGTGACGCTGTCGCGGTAGTGGCGGTCGGCGGTCTCGTCGTCCAACTCTCCGACGAACATCCGGAACACGTCGACCCCGCCCTTGTAGAGGCAGGCGGCCACCCACAGCTGCAGATTCTTGTCGAACGCGTTGTATTTCACCGGGCTGTCCTCGGTGGAATACACCTGCGCGTGGGCCTTGTTCACGGCACGTCGGTAGGCCGCTTTCTGGGCATCGGAGCCGCGGGTGGCCACGGCCAGGTAGGTGAAGGTGGTCCTGGCCCGCTTGATCGGGTGCAGGTCGGTGCGGCCGCTGTCTACGCGACTCTCCACCACGCCATACCCGACACCCGGGTTCGCCAGCTGCATGATCACGTTCGCCGGACCGGCCAGCAGCGCGACACCCATCAATCCGTCGTCGAAACTGGCGGCCCGCCGGCGGCGCTTGGGCGCAGCCCCGGGACGCGACGACGGGTCGTTCATTGCCCGTTCGACATGCGGGATCGGTTCACTGACCGTCATGGTCACCCCTTCTAAAACTGAGAACGTGTGATTCCTGATATTGGCCTGCCAGCCTGACGGGTGTCAAGATGTGGGAATGAAGCAGGTCCGCCCATACCGCGGCATCGAAGCCGCCGACCGTGTCGCGCAGCGGCGCAGCCAGCTGCTGGAGGCGGGGCTGGACCTGTTGGGCGCCGAAGACGCCGAGGTGACGGTGCGCGCCGTGTGCCGCACCGCCGGGCTGGCAGCACGGTATTTCTACGAGAGTTTCGCCGACAAAGACGACTTCATCGGCGCGGTCTACGACTGGGTGATCGCCGATATCGCCACCTCGACACAAGCCGCCGTCGACGCGGTCCCCCTGGCCGACCAGACCATGGCCGGAATGACCAACATCGTGCACCTGATCGCCAAGGATCCGCGGATCGGCCGACTCCTGTTCAGCGTCAAACTGTCCAACGAGGTACTGACCCGCAAACGCGTCGAATCCGTGGCGCTGTTCGCCACGCTGCTCGGCCAGCACGCCGGCGACGCCCTGCAGCTGCCGGCCAACGACTATCTCAAAGCCACTTCCTATTTCGCGGTCGGCGGGGTGACACAGACGATCAGCGCCTGGTTGTCCGGCGAGGTCTCACTGTCCCCGGAACAACTCATCAACCAGCTGCGCTCGATGCTCGACGCGGTGGCGGGCATGCACCAACCGGGGACCTGACATGCCGGGGCCGGTACTGCTGCGCCCCGGCGCGGCGCTGGCCGCCCATGTTCAGTTCTTCGGATATTGGCAGAACCTGCAGGGCATCGCCCATCGCAGCCGGGCACTCCCCCGCGGCGCCGCGACCGTGGTCATCGATCTCGACGCGCGAGAGCAAGTCGATTTTTACGCTGCCGACGCCACCACTCGCCTTCACGTCGGCGCGGCCTTCGTCGCGGGTGCAGGGGTGACCTCGTACGTCACTCAGATCGACGCGGCACAGACCGTGCTGACCATCCACTTCCGCCCCGGTGGCGCAGCGGCGTTTCTGCCCGCCCCTCAGCACGACCTCGAGGACGAGTGCGTCAGCCTTGAAGCCGTCTGGGGCCGGGCCGGGTCGACTCTGCGCGGCCGCCTGATCGACGCATCCTCGGTACGGGCGCGGATCGCGTTGGTCGAGTCATTTCTGTTGGCGCGCATGCGGTCCCGTGATCCTGCCGTACAAGCTGTCCTGCACGCGGCCGAGCGCCGGCCTTCGCTGCGGGTGGCCGATGCCTGCACGCTGACCGGGTTGTCGGCCCGGCGACTGATCGCGTCGTTCCGTTCCGAGGTGGGCCTGACTCCCAAGACCTATCTGCGGGTGCGCCGGTTCCAGGCCGCAATGCGACTGCTCGACGCCGGAGACGTCCGCGGCGCCCGGATCGCCACCGATCTGGGCTACTTCGATCAGGCGCATTTCAACCGGGAGTTCCGGTCGTTCACCGCCATGACGCCCACGCAGTACAGCCAGCGCCGTACGTGGCTGCCCAGCCACGTCGGGATCAGCCCGCCCCGGTGAATTCGCGGGTCACCGACGGTGCCCAGCCCGGATCTCCGGTGGCTGCGTAACGGACCCACGCGCCGTGCATCTCGGCAGCCAGGTCAGCGGGAGGTTCGGCAGGCCCGAGCAGCGCTTCCGGACCACGCAGCGCCTCCAGCCCTACGCGGTCGAAGACGAACGGTAGCTCAACCGCGTGGGCCGCACCCAGCATCCCGTCCACCGCTTCTGAGCGCCAAGAGAATTCGTAGCGGTACGTCGCGGCGGAGGCCAGTTGTTCGTGCGCCCGGGCCGTCTGGCCACTTCCCGTGCGGAACAGCGCGTCACCCAGAATCGCCGCACGCAGCTCACCCCAGCCCGCCCCGGGAATGCGCGACCGGTACCGCTGGACCAGAGCCGCCGGATCGATGTCCACCTGGGTGGCAAGCTTCTCGACGTCGACGCGGGTGGACGAGTCGAGGTGACCCTGGGGTGCCAGGTACAGATTGCCTTCTTCGGTGTTGGTCCCGATGAGCAGTCCCACTTCGGGATTGAGCCGCTGCGCGGGCTGTTCGGCCAGCACCAAGCTGAACGGGCTCAACCCCAGCAGCGGGTCGAAGTGTCCTTCGGTACGAAGATCGAGCCCGGACAGGGACGAAACCGCGTTGACGAGCTGCTCGTCGGAGAGCCCGCCGAAGCCCCCGAGGCTCGGCTCGACGCCCAGAGCCCGAGCGGCGGCCCGTGTCACCCGGCCGGCCTGTTCCGGACTGAACGCACCGAAACCGTTTCCGCTCTGCATGATTGCGCGGCGGATCAACCGCTCCACGCCAGGAGTCGCCAGCACGCCCGCGGTGATCGTGGCGCCCGCGGACTGGCCGAGCACAGTGACATTGCCGGGATCACCGCCAAAGGCCTCGATGTTGTCGTGCACCCAACCCAGAGCAGCCAAAACGTCGAGCAGTCCACGGTTGGGTACCGCTCCCGGCAGGTCCAGGAATCCTGTGATGCCCAGCCGATACGTCACCGACACCAGCACCACGCCATCACGGGCGAACGCGGTGCCGTCGTACAGCGGTGAGCGAGTGGAGCCGGCGACGAAGCCACCGCCGTGGACGAAAACCATCACCGGAAGGCGCTGCGCGTCAGGCGGACTCCACACGTTGACGGTGAGGTAGTCGGGTGCGTGCACCCAGCCCGGCCCGAAGAATGGTGACATGTCCAGGCGTCCGAAGCCCTTTCGGGCCGGCTGCGGCGCCGTCGGTCCGGGGCTGGTCGTATCGAGCACGTCACGCCACGGTTCGTGCGCGGTTGGAGCCGCGAACCGACCCGCAGCGGTAGGCGCTGCGGCGTAGGGGATTCCGAGGAACGCCCGCGCCTCCGAGCTCTGGGATCCACGCACGGCGCCGGTGTTGGTCTCGATGATCGGATCGTCCATCCTCACGAAACCTTCGCCGCCCGGTCGAACGGCGCCCACGCCTTGATCGCATATCCGTCGCCGTCGCGGATCACCTCGGCACCGCCATGTCCGCCAAAATGCGCCGGGATCACCAGGGTGTTGGTGTCGGCGGCCTGGTCCAGCACCCTTCGCCGGGTGGCCCGTGCCTGTGCCGGGTCCTCGCAGTAGCAGCTGTTGGTGTCGGGTTGGATGATCTGCAGCGCCGTGTGCATCATGTCACCGACGAACACGGCACGGTCAGTGCCCGACTGCAGCCTGACCACCGAGGAACCTGGGGTGTGGCCCGGGGCGGCCTCAAGCGCAAGGTTGGCGTCGATCCTGAAGGTGTCCTCCCACAACACTGTTTGTCCGGCGCTGTGGACCGGCGCAACGCTGTCGAGAAAGACGTTGTCCCGTCCCGGGACCGGGTCGCCCCGATTGGCGGGATTCCAGAAATCGAAGTCGGCGCGCGGCATCAGATAGGTGGCGTTCGGAAAGGTCGGGATCCAGGTGCCGTCGTCGAGATAGGTGTTCCAGCCGACGTGGTCGACATGGAGATGGGTGTTGATCACCACATCGACGTCTTCGGGAGCGACATCGGCGCGGGCCAGATTCCCGAGAAAATCGGTGTCCAGTCGATGCCACACCGGGGCGTGCGGCCGGTCTTTGTGATTGCCCACCCCGGTGTCGACCAGGATGGTCCGGCACTCGCTGCGCAACAGCCAGGTCTGGATCGCAGAGACGCAGACGTCGTCATCGGGGTCATAGAAGTCGGGCACCATCCAACTCTCGTTGCGCCGCCACAGCTCCTCGGAGCTGTCCGGGAAGAACTCCTGCGGCGACAATCGGACCGAGCCGTAGTACTCCATCACCCGGGTCACACTGACGTCGCCCAACACGATTTCGTTCATGACCCGAGCCTGGCCGCCCGGCGATCGGCCGGCCACACCCCGCCGTGCCTACCACTGCCAGGGATAGGCACGGCCCTTCAGCACAGGGGCATAGTGGGGTCATGACCACCGGACAACTCGGCGAATTCCTGCGCGCCCGGCGTGGTCGGCTGCATCCGGAAGATGTGGGGCTTTCCCGTTACGGCGAACGGCGACGCGTGGCAGGGCTGCGCCGGGAGGAGGTTGCCCAGCTGGCCGGGGTCAGCGTTTCTTACTACACGCGGCTGGAGCAGGGGCAGTCGGTGAACGCCTCGGAGGCCATCCTCGACGCACTGGCGCGCGCCCTGCAGTTGGACGTCCACGAGCACACGCATCTGCGGGAGTTGGCGACCCAACGTATGCAGCCGCCACGCCGCCCACCGGTCGAGCGCGTCAGCACATTGACCCGCGATCTGTTGCGATCGATGGACCACCTGCCTGTGCTGGTGATCGGGCGTCGCACCGACATCCTGGCCTGGAACGAGCTGGGACACGCCCTGCTGGCAGGCCACGTGGATTTCGCGGCGGTGGACAACCCTGCGGCACGGCCAAACCTCGCCCGACTGCTGTTCCTCGACCCCCACACTCGCGATCTGTACGTGGATTGGCACCGTAAGGTCCGCACGGTGGTCGGCAGCCTTCGCCTTGCGGCGGGCCGACATCCCGACGACGCACTGCTGTCCGCCCTGATCGGTGAATTGTCGGTCAAGAGCGAGCAGTTCGCGGCGCTGTGGGCCGATCACCGGGTCAAACCCTGCGAGGCAGACTCCTACGACCTGCGCCATCCACTTGTCGGACCGCTTACGGTAACGATGCAGAATCTGAAGCTCGCCCGTGACGCCGAGCAATCGCTGTGTGTGGTGACGACAGCGGAGGACTCGAGTTCAGCGGACACGTTGCAGCTCCTTGCGAGGGAGACCCGGGACAAAAGTATCCAATCCACCGCTGCACCCGGCCGCGCATGATGGCGGCATGACCAACTCTGGACAACGCCCGGGCCAGGCGGTGGCTGATACCGGCGTCCTGGTGGCGGCCATCCGCGCCGAGGAAACCCGCCGCACCGACCGGCTTTTCGACGACCCGTTCGCAGAGCGCCTGGCCGGGGACTCCGGACGGAAGATGCTCGCTGACGCCGTCGCCGCCGGCGGTGACAAGTCCACACTGCAGATCGTGGTGCGCACCCGGTTCTGGGACGAGGCGCTGCTGCATGCCGTACCGCCGGTGAAACAGGTGGTGATTCTCGCGGCCGGTCTGGACGCCCGGGCCTACCGGCTGCCGTGGCCCGAGGGCACCACGGTGTTCGAACTCGACCAGCCCGCCGTGATGACGTCCAAGGCTGAGGCGTTGGCCGGTGACGAACCCCGCTGCCGCCGGGTGGCCATCGGCGTCGACCTCACCGCGGACTGGACTGACACCCTGCGGGCCAACGGCTTTGACCCGGGTCTACCGGCGGTCTGGCTGATGGAGGGGCTGCTGCAGTACCTCGACGAGGACGCCGTGCACACAGTGTTCGAGCGCGTCGATGCGCTCTCGGCGCCCGGGTCGGTGCTGCTGTACGACATTGTCGGCAAGACCCTGCTGGACAGCGTGATGCTGGCCGCGGTGCGTGAGCAGATGCAGCGCAGCGGGGCGCCGTGGTTGTTCGGCACCGACGCCCCGGAACAGTTGTGTGAGCGACTGGGATGGTCGGCCGTCGTCACCGACGTGGCCGAACCAGGGAACAAGTGGGGCCGGTGGTTCGCCCCCGCGGTGCCACTGGACATTCCCGGGGTGCCACGCGGCTATTTCGTCGTCGCCACCAAGTCCTGACGCCCGCCCCGCCACGTCTTCTCGGTGCCACACGTCTCCACTGTCACGCTGGAGTGGCTACCGGGCTCGACAGCCACTCTCGCGTGACAATGGCGATGTGTGGCCCGGCGCCAACGCCCGATCAGTGCCCTGCGGTCACCGGCGGCCGTCGGTCGGCCGCCGTCTTCGGCGGAGTCTGTGCGTCGTTGTCGGTGAATTCCTTGGTCCAGCACGCGAATTCCAGGGTGATGCCGTCGGGATCGAGGAAGTAGAACGACCGCACGTAGACGCCGGGGTGCACGGTGGCCGACGCTTGCATCGGGCTGTCGTCATGGTTGAGCACGGGGCCGACACGAACGCCCTTGGCCTTGAGTTTCTGCCGGTACTCGTCGAATTTCTCGGCGGGCACGTGCAAGGCAATGTGATTGAGCGAGCCGGTGGCGCTGACGAATTCGCCGATGCCCGGGATGGCGGCCGGCGCCGAGATCCCGGGCACGCCATCGGGGGCGTCACGGAACCAGAAGAACGCGATGCAATCCCCGTTACCCGCGTCGAAGAAGAAGTGCTGCCCCATGTCGCCGGGCAGATCCAACGACTTGATCAGGGGCATGCCGAGAACGTTGGTGTAGAAGTCGACCGTGCGCGCCATGTCCGCGCACACCAGGGCCACATGGTTGATTCCACCGAACTCGAATTCCGAGTTGGGATTGTCGGGCTTGATCACGTCGATGAACCTCCGGGGCGAACACGCCAAGGACTGGCGCAAGTGCACATCTGAATCTAACATCAGATTCAGATGTGATCAATGGCCTGCCAGGTTCCCCGGTCGCCGGGAGTGAGGAAATCCGTGACCGTCAGTCCCCGCACCCCGTTGCCGACCGCGCGCGGCCGCCAGACCCAGGCGGCGATCGACAGCGCAGCCCGGACAGTCATCGCCCGCAAGGGCATCCTGGCCACGACGATCGCCGACATCGCCTCCGAGGCAGGCCGCTCGGCCGCGTCGTTCTACAACTATTACGCCTCGAAAGAGGCCATGGTCCGCGAATGGGCCCTTCGGTTCCGCAACGAGGCCCGCGAACGCGCGCTGCCCGCGACCGGACCGAACCTGACCAACCGGGAGCGCTGCCACCAGGCAGCCTCCGCGCACTGGATGACCTACCGGCACCGCCTGGCCGAGATCATCAGCGTGTCCCAGATGGCGATGATCGACGACGACTTCGCCGAATACTGGGACGAGATCTGCCAGCTGCCGATATCCATGATCACCGAGATGATCAAACATGCTCAGCAGCAAGGGTTCTGCCCCGACGATGACGCTCACCTGACCGCCGTCGCGTTGGTGTCGATGCTCAACCAGTTCTGCTACACCCAACTGTCCGGCGGTCGCGACGCCACCGCCGACGACGCTGCCTGCATCACCACCTTGGCCAACGTGTTCCACCGGACCATCTACCACGAGGAGAGACCCCGCACATGAACCAGCCGGAAGTGATCCGCGAGTTCATCGGTATGGAATCGCCGACGGCCCAACGTGCCGGCGCCGGCGGCTACCCGTGCCAGGGCCTCTACTACCGGCCCGCGGGACACAAACCGACAGTCGCCGTGATCGCCACCCACTATCAGATCGACTTCTCCGAGCACTACATTGCCGACTACCTGGCTGCCAGGGGCATCGGCTTCCTGGGCTGGAACACGCGATTCCGCGGATTCGAGAGCAGCTTCCTGCTCGACCACGCCCTGGTCGACATCGGAGTGGGCGTGCGCTGGCTCCATGACCGACAGGGAATCGAAACCGTTGTGCTGCTCGGCAATTCCGGCGGCGGATCACTGATGGCCGCCTACCAGTCCCAGGCCGTCGACCCGAATGTGCAGCCGTTGGCCGGGATGCGACCGGCGGCCGGACTCACCGAACTGCCGCCCGCCGACGGGTATGTGGCCAGCGCAGCCCACCCGGGCCGCCCCGACGTGCTCACCGCCTGGATGGACGGCTCCGTCGTCGACGAGAACGACGCGGTCGCCGGCGACCCCGAGCTGGACCTGTTCGACGAGCGCAACCCCGCGCCCTACTCGGCGGAGTTCGTGGCGCGCTATCGCGCCGCCCAGGTCGCCCGCAACGAGAAGATCACGGACTGGGCTGAGACGGAGCTCAAAAGAATTCAGGCAGCGGGATATTCGGATCGCCCCTTCACAGTGATGCGCACCTGGGCCGACCCGAGGATGGTCGACCCCGCCATCGAGCCCACCAACCGGCAGCCCAACCTGTGCTACGCCGGCACTCCGATCAAGGCCAACCGATCGGCCCGCGGCATCGCTGCGGCCACCACCGTGCGCAACTGGATCGGCATGTGGAGCCTGCGGCACGCCCAGACCAGGGCCGAGCCGCATCTGGCCCGGATCACCTGCCCGGCCCTGGTGATCAACGCCGACCAGGACACCGGGGTGTTTCCGTCCGACGCCAAACGCATCTACGACGCGCTGGCCGGCACCGACAAGTCCCAGTGCTCGATCGACACCGATCATTACTTCACCACTGCCGGCGCCCGCGATGAGCAGGCCGATACCATCGCCGAATGGATCGCGAAGCGGTGGCCGTGAACCCCGGACCGATCCGGGTTCTCGCCCACTTCACCCCCGGCGACAAGGTGCTGGATTTCCTTGCACCGCATCAGGACTGGCTCGATGTGCGGTTCTGCGCCGAAGATGACGACGACACCTTCTACCGGGAACTGCCCACCGCCGAGGTGCTCTGGCATGTGCTGCGGCCGGTTTCTGGGGATGACCTACAGCGCGGTCTACGGCTGCGGCTGGTGCACAAGCTGGGCGCGGGCGTCAACACCATCGATGTCGACACCGCCACCCAGCTGGGCATTCTGGTGGCCAACATGCCCGGGGCCAATGCCCCCTCTGTGGCCGAGGGCACCGTGCTGCTGATGCTGGCCGCGCTGCGCCGGTTGCCCGAACTCGACCGTGCCACCCGGGACGGTACGGGCTGGCCGTCGGATCACAGCCTGGGCGAGACAGTGCGCGACATCGGCGGGTGCACCGTGGGCCTGCTCGGCTACGGCAACGTCGCCAAGCGGGTCGAGAAGATCGTCGTCGCGATGGGCGCCGAGCCGTCACAGGTCCTGCACACCAGCACCCGCGACACCGGCCACCCTCGATGGCGCCCCCTGCCAGATCTGTTGGCCGCCAGCGACATCGTCTCGTTGCATCTCCCCCTGACCGGCACCACCCGCGGCCTGCTGGACAGCAAGGCCCTGGCGTCCATGAAGGCCGGCGCGGTCGTCATCAACACCGCGCGGGGGCCGATCATCGACGAGCCTGCCCTGGTCGAGGCACTGCGCAATGGGCAGCTGGCGGCTGCCGGGCTCGATGTGTTCGCCGAAGAACCGATACCCGCCGACAACCCGCTGCTGGAGCTGCCCAACGTGGTGCTCACCCCACACGTCACCTGGTACACCGTCGACACCATGCGGCGCTACCTGACCATGGCGGTGGACAACTGCCGGCGCATCCGCGACGGGGAACACTTGGTCCACGTAGTGAACGGGGTCAGATAGGCCGCTGGAGTGGCGCCGGTCACGCCGGGGTACCCTCGGGCCCAACCGACCGGTTAATAGACCCCGGATGGAGGAACCGCATGCCCATTGCGATCACTTCTGAGCACAGCGATCTGGCCGATTCTGTTCGGTCCCTGGTAGCGCGGGTGGCGCCGTCGGAGGTGTTGCACGAAGCGCTCGAGACACCGATCCCCAATCCCCCGCCGTACTGGAAAGCCGCGGCCGAGCAGGGGCTGCAGGGCGTCCACCTCGCGGAATCCGTTGGCGGGCAAGGCTTCGGAATCCTGGAGCTGGCCATCACCTTGGCCGAGTTCGGCTACGGCGCGGTGCCCGGCCCCTTCGTCCCGTCGGCGATCGCCGGCGCACTGATCTCGGCCGACAACCCCGAGGCAAAGATTCTCAGCGGCCTGGCCTCCGGCGAGACCATCGCCGCCTACGCCATCGACTCCGGCCTGACCGCGACCCGCCACGGCGACGGCCTGATCATCCGCGGCGAGGCACGGGCAGTACCTGCCGCGGCGCAGGCATCCGTTCTGGTGCTGCCGGTCGCGATCGAATCCGGTGTCCAGTGGGTGGTGCTGGATGCCGACCAGCTGGAGATCGAGCCGGTACAGAGTGTCGATCCCCTGCGCCCGCTGGCCCATGTGCGAGCCAATGCCACCGAGGTGGCCTTGAACGAGGACGCTGGTCGCGTTCTATCTCGCCTGACCCGCGCCCACGCCCGCGCCCTCATCACGACCCTGCTGGCGGCCGAGGCGATCGGTGTCGCCCGCTGGGCCACCGACACCGCCACCGCGTACGCCAAGATCCGCGAACAGTTCGGCAGGCCGATCGGGCAGTTCCAGGCGATCAAGCACAAGTGCGCCGGGATGATCGCCGAGACCGAACGGGCCACCGCTGCGGTCTGGGATGCCGCCCGCGCATTGGACGAAGCGCAGGAAGACCCCTCGGCGGAAACCTATTTCGAGTTCGCCGCCGCGGTGGCCGCCACCCTGGCACCCGCCGCCGCGCAGCACACCAACCAGGATTGCATCCAGGTGCACGGCGGAATCGGCTTCACCTGGGAGCACGACACCAACGTCTACTACCGGCGTGCGCTCGTGCTGGCCGCCTGCTTCGGTCGGGCCTCGGACTACCCGCAGTCGGTGGTCGATACCGCGACGACCACCGGGATGCGCCCGGTCGACATCGACCTCGATCCCGACACCGAGAAGCTGCGCGACGAGATCCGCGCGGAAGTCGCTGGGCTGAAGGCGCTTCCGAGTGGCGCCGAGCGCAACACCGCGATCGCCGAGGGCGGCTGGGTGCAGCCGCACCTGCCCAAGCCATGGGGGCGTGCCTCGGAGCCGATCGAGCAGATCATCATCGCCCAGGAATTCAGCACCGGCCGCGTACGGCGCCCACAGATGGGCATCGCGTCGTGGATCATCCCTTCGATCGTGGCGTTCGGCACCGAAGAGCAGAAGCAGCGCTTCCTGCCGCCGACGTTCCGCGGCGAGATGATCTGGTGCCAGCTGTTTTCCGAGCCGGGCGCGGGTTCGGACCTGGCCAGCCTGACCACCAAGGCCACCAAGGTCGACGGCGGCTGGCGCATCACCGGTCAGAAGATCTGGACGACGGGTGCGCAGTTCTCGGAGTGGGGTGCGCTGCTGGCGCGGACGGACTCAAGCGCTCCGAAGCACAATGGCATCACGTACTTCCTGCTGGACATGAAGTCTCCCGGCGTCGAGGTGAAGCCGCTGCGCGAGCTGACCGGCAACGCGATGTTCAACACCGTGTTCATCGATGACGTGTTCGTGCCCGACGACATGGTGCTCGGCGAGGTCGACCGCGGCTGGGAGGTCAGCCGCAACACGCTGACCAACGAGCGGGTGTCGATCGGCAGCAGCGAGCCGCCGTTCCTGGCCAACCTCGACCAGTTCGTCGCGTTCCTACGTGACGGCCAGTTCGACCAGATCGAGCAGAACCATGCCGGCCAGCTGATCGCCGAAGGCCACGCCGCCAAGGTGCTCAATCTGCGGTCCACCCTGTTGACGCTGGCCGGTGGCGACGCGATGCCCGCGGCGGCGATCTCCAAGCTGCTGTCGATGAAGACCGGCCAGGGCTACGCGGAGTTCGCGGTGGCGTCCTTCGGTACCGACGGCGCCGTGGGCGATCCCGAGCAGGAGTTCGGTCGCTGGGCCGAGTACCTGTTGGCCAGCCGCGCCACCACCATCTACGGCGGCACCACCGAGGTCCAGCTCAACATCATCGCCGAACGACTGCTGGGCCTGCCCCGCGACCCGTAATCGTTCCCCGCGCGGGTGTCAGGCGTACCGTCGAAATAGGCGGCTACCAGAAACGGTTGGCACTCGATGATGAGAACGTCACTACAGCGCATTGTGCGCCCGGTGGTACTGGGTGTGGCGGCGGCGTCGATTGTCATAGCGCCGACGGTCGTGTGGGGTCAGGCCCCTCCTGGGCCCACCAAACTTCAGGCCGAGCCATGTGTGAATGGCGTCATTCCGTGGAACCCCTACGTAGTGAACTGCAATCTGCAGCCCAGACCACCGCGGGTGCGCGGCTCTGCCCCCGACGCCGGCGCCATCATCGCGTGCCGGGACCGGCCGGGCTGCCTGGCCTGGTACATCAACGGGCCGCCGTGACGAGCTGAGTTGACTGTATGGGCAGCAACAGAAACGACGTCGAAAAGCGTTGGCACGACCCGCAAACGTTCCGGTCCGCGGTGGGCTACGTGGTGGGGGTCGTGGTCCTCGCTGCTGTCGCGCTGGCGTTCTACGCGTTTGACCATTCCACGCTCTCGGCGATCCTGGTCCCCACGATCTTGTTCGTCGGCGGCGTCGGCGCCTTCATCCGCACCTACCAGGTGTGGAAAGCCGAGGGCACCTGGCCGATCTGGCAGGGCGCGGGCTGGTTCCTGCTGGCGTTGTCGCTGATATGCCTGGCTGTGCCGGGCAGCGCGATGATGTCTTGATCCGCGCCCAGCGGCCAGTTATTGCACGCGGTCCACGAAAATCCGTGCAATAAGTGGCCGTTCGACACCCACGGACTAGGGCAGGATCGAGTCGACGTATCCGCCGTCGACGCGTAGCGCCCCGCCGGTGGTGGCCGAGGCCAGCGGAGAGGCCAGGTAGGTCACCATGTTGGCGATCTCCTCGGGCTCGATGAGGCGCTGGATCAGCGACTGCGGCCGGTGCTTGATCATGAACTCGCGCTGCGCCTCGTCCCACGGCAGCGATTTGTCGACGAGTTGGTAGACGAAGTCCTCGACGCCTGCCGTGTGCGTCGGCCCGGCGATCACCGAGTTCACGGTCACGCCGGTGCCCGCGGCCTCCTTGGCGAAACCGCGCGACACCGCGAGCAGTGCGGTCTTGGACACGCCGTAATGGATCATCTCCGCCGGCGTGACAATGGCGGAGTCACTGGCGATCTGGATCGCACGGCCCCAGCCGCGCTCGGTCATCCCGGGCAGATAGCTGCGGATAAGCCGAACTGACGCAAGGACATTCACGTCGAAGTAGGTGCGCCACTGGTCGTCGGTGATCTCCAGCGGCGGCACGGCACCGAAGATGCCGAGGTTGTTGACCAGGATGTCGACGTCGGGAAGCTGCCGCAGCAGGTCGGCGGTCCCCGCTTCGGTCGAGACGTCGGCGGCGAAGCCAAGGACGTCGAACTCGCCCAGTTTGGCGACGGCTTCGTCGACGCGGGCCGCCGTGCGGCCGTTGACGGCCACCCGGGCTCCGCTGCGGGCCAGTTGCTCGGCGATGGCCAGCCCGATGCCCTGGGTCGAGCCGGTGACGAGTGCGGTCTTTCCGGTCAGGTCGATGTTCACAACGCTGTACTACCACCGGCGCGCGCGAACTATTCCAGGTTGCGCAGCTCCCGCTTGAGGATCTTGCCGGTCGGGTTGCGCGGCAGCTCGTCGATGAAGACCACCTCACGCGGCACCTTGTAGCGGGCCAGATGCTCTTTGACGTACGCCTTGACCGTGTCCTCGTCGAGGCTGGCGCCCTCGGCCTTCACCACGAAGGCCTTCAGCCGGGCACCCCATTCCTTGTCCTCGACGCCAAGTGCGGTGGCCTCGATGACATCGGGGTGACCGCTGATCAGATCCTCGACCTCGGCCGGGAACACGTTCTCCCCGCCGGAGACGATCATCTCGTCGTCTCGGCCGCTGACGTAGAGCAGGCCGTGCTCGTCGAAGTATCCGACATCGCCCGAGGAGAGCATGCCGTCGATGATCTGCTTTCCTCCGCCACCCGTATAACCCTTGAACGGGAAGGTGTTTCGCACGAAGATACGGCCCACCTGGCCTTGGGGAAGCTCGTTGCCGTTGTCATCGATGATCTTGACGGTGATGCCCTTGACCACCGGTCCCACCGTCGACGGATTGATCGACAGATCCTTGGGCCGGGCAATGCTCGCGAAGGCGATCTCGGTCGAGCCGTAGAGGTTGTAGATGACCGGCCCGAGGTCCTTGAGGGCCCGGGAGGCCAGCTCGGCTCCGAGCTGGGACCCGGACACGAACACGATCCGCAGTGAGGACAGATTGGGCTTGGGCGTCATCTGCTCGAGATGGTCGAGGATCCGCGACAGCATGACCGGTACCACGACCATGGCGGTGACCTGGTGCTTCTCAACGTCTTCCAGCACCGTGGCGGGCTTGAACCGGCGACGCAGCACCAGCGTGGTACCCAGCATCATCGCGATGGTGGCGTGCAGGAAGCCGAGCGCGTGGAACATCGGCGCGGGCAGCGCGGTGACCTCGCCGGCCTTGAACGGTACGTGGGACAGCACTCCGCCGATCGGGGCGAGTGACGGCGGAGCGGCCCGGTTGGCGCCCTTGGGTGTTCCGGTGGTGCCGCTGGTCAGGATGATGATCGACGGGTGCTTACTGGCCTTGGGTGCGGGCCGCCCGTTGCCGCGCGCGATGACGTCGGCCAGGGTCTCATCGGTGCTGCCTGACGGCTTCTCGGAATCCGGGTTGACGCCCAGCGCCCGCAGTTTGCCCAGTTCCGGTTCGGCGTGGGCCACCGCCGCGGTGTACTCGTCGTCGTAGATGATCACCTTGGCGCCCTCGCGCTCGGAGACCTCTTTGATCTGCGGCCCCGAGAACTCCGAGTTGAGCATGATGATCCGGGCGCCGACCCGGGCCGCGCCGTACAGCGCGACCAGGAACCAGCGGTGATTGCGGGCCAGGATCCCCACCCCGTCACCGCCTCTGACGCCCATCGTGAGCAGTTCGTGGGCCACCGCGTGCGCCGCGGAGTCGAGCTCACCGAACGTGAATTCACCGTCATCGTCGATGACTGCGACACGCTCGGGGTGCCGACGCGCGTTGAGCGCCGGGATCATCCCGATCTCGCCCCAGGTGCGGATATCCCCGAGCATGGCCAGGACGTTCTGTGGCGGTTCCAGCCGCAGCGCGCCGGCCTCGAACATCTTGCGCGCATAGTGCAATTCGGCTGCGCCGCGCTCGGCGTACTCCTTGGCCTTCGCGGTCAGGTTCGCCGGCAGATCAGACAGGCTTGGCATGTCGCCACAATATGTGACACCTGTCGCACCGCGGGCGGTAACTACCATGTGGTCATGGCCGGTGCAGTGTCGCTGGAGATCGACGGCCTCGAGGTGGCCGTCAGCAATCCCGACAAGGTGGTTTTCCCAGCCGCGCACGTGACCAAGCTGGACCTCATCAACTACTACCGGTCAGTGGCCGACGGCGCGTTACGCGGTGTGTACGGGCGTCCGATGATCCTCAAACGGTTCGTCAAGGGCATCGCCGTCGAGGCCATCTTCCAGAAGCGGGCACCGGAGAAGCGGCCGGACTATGTGGACGTCGCCGAGCTCAAGTACCGATCCGGTACCTCGGCCAAGGAAGCCGTCCTGCGTGATGTTGCGGGGCTGGCGTGGGCCGTGAACCTGGGGTGCGTCGACTTGAACCCACACCCGGTGCGCGCTGAGGACCTCGACCATCCCGACGAATTGCGGGTCGACCTGGACCCGATGCCCGGGGTCGACTGGCCGCAGATCGTCGACGTCGCCCAGGTGGCCCGCGAGGTGCTGGAGGAATACGGTCTGACGGCGTGGCCCAAGACGTCGGGGTCGCGCGGCTTCCACATCTATGCCCGCATCCACCCGAGGTGGCCGTTCACCAAGGTGCGCCTGGCCGCCGAGACGGTGGCCCGCGAAGTGGAGCGACGCGTTCCCGACCTCGCGACGGCCCGGTGGTGGAAGGAAGAACGGGGCGCCCGGGTGTTCGTCGACTTCAACCAGAACGCCAAGGACCGCACGGTGGCCTCTGCCTATTCCGTCCGGGCCACTCCCGACGCGAGGGTGTCCACCCCGTTGCGCTGGGACGAGGTCGACGAGTGCCACCCAGAGGCGTTCACGGTGGCCACGGTGCCCGACCGGTTCGCCGCCATCGGCGACCCGTGGGAGGGCATGGATGTCACGGTCGGCGAGTTGGACCCGTTGCTGGCGTTGGCCAAGGAGCTCGGCCCGGCCGAGAAGGCCCCCAAGGGAGCCGGACGAAGCGGTGACGGCAGGCGCGTTTCTTCGATGCCGCTGATCGAAATCGCCAAGACCAAGACCAAAGACGAGGCGATGGCGGCGCTGGATGTGTGGCGTGAACGTCATCCCGCGGCGGCCGAACGTCTGGAGCCCGTCGACATCCTGCTCGACGGCATGCGCGGTCCGAGCTCGATCTGGTACCGGGTGCGGATCAACCTGCAGCATGTGCCGGAGGCTGAACGTCCTCCGCAGGAGGAGCTGCTCGCCGACTACAACCCGTGGGAGCACTACCGCGGCGCGCAGTGGCACCGGGATTCCTAGGAGAACGCATGCGAATCGCCCTGTTCGCGACCTGCCTGGCCGATGCCATGTTCCCGCCCGCGGCGATCGCCACCGTGCGGCTACTCGAACGCCTCGGCCATCACGTTGTCTTTCCGAAAGACCAAACCTGTTGCGGCCAAATGCATGTCAACACCGGCTATCTCAAGGAAGCCACCGCGCTGGTGCGCAATCACGTCGAGGCCTTCGAATCCGCCAACTGCGAGGCCGTGGTCGCCCCGTCGGGCTCATGCGTGGGTTCGGCGCGTCACCAGCACGCGATGGTGGCCCGTCGCGCGGGCGACGAAACCCTGGCCACCCGAGCCGAGAACCTGGCCGCCAAGACGTACGAGCTGTCCGAGTTCCTGATCGACGTGCTCGGTGTCGACGACGTCGGCGCCTACTATCCGCACCGCGTCACCTATCACCCCACTTGCCACTCGCTGCGCATGCTCGGGGTGGGTGACAAACCACTGCGGCTGCTGCGCAATGTGGGAGGTCTGACGCTGGTGCCGCTACCCGAGGCCGAATCCTGTTGTGGCTTCGGCGGAACGTTCGCGATCAAGAACGCCGACACGTCCACGGCCATGCTGGCCGACAAGATGGCCCACGTCCTGGAGACCGACGCCGAGGTGTGCAGCGCCGGCGACTCGTCGTGCCTCATGCACATCGGGGGCGGGCTGAGCCGGCTGCGTGCGGGGGTGCGCACCGTGCACCTGGCCGAGATCCTGGCAGCCCACCCATGACCACCTTCCTGGGCACCCCCGGCGTCGGCAACCTCCGAGGCGACGCATCGTTTCCGCAAGCCGCCCGCACCGCGCTCGCCGACTCTCAGTTGCGCCGCAACATCGGCCACGCCACCCAAACCATTCGCACCAAGCGGCTCAACGCAATTCGCGAATGCGACGACTGGGAGCAACTGCGGGCCGCGGGCAGCGCCCTCAAGCAAGACGTGATGGCACGGCTTCCCGAACTGCTGGTACAGCTCGAGGACAACGTCACCCGGCGCGGCGGTGTGGTGCACTGGGCGCGCGACGGCGACGAGGCCAACCGCATCGTGGCCGACCTCGTCCGCGCCACCGGCTCCGACGAGGTGGTCAAGGTCAAGTCGATGGCCACCCAGGAGATCGGACTCAACGAACACCTGGAAGCCCAGGGCATCGCCGCCTTCGAAACCGATCTGGCGGAGCTCATCGTGCAGCTCGGCCACGACAAACCCAGCCACATCCTGGTGCCGGCCATCCACCGCAACCGCGCCGAGATCCGGGAGATCTTCATGCGCGAGATGCCCGACGCCGGTGAGCTCACCGACGATCCCCGGGTACTGGCCATGGCGGCCAGAGCACATCTGCGCCGCAAGTTCCTCACCGCGAACGTCGCGATCAGCGGTGCCAACTTCGGTATCGCCGAGACCGGAACGCTCGCGGTCGTGGAGTCCGAAGGCAACGGACGGATGTGCCTGACGCTGCCGCGGACGCTGATCACCGTGATGGGCATCGAGAAGATCGTGCCGACGTTCGCCGATCTCGAGGTCTTCATGCAGCTGCTGCCCCGCTCGTCGACGGCGGAGCGGATGAACCCGTACGCCTCGATGTGGACCGGTGTGCACCCCGGCGATGGTCCACAGGAGTTCCACCTGGTCCTGCTGGACAACGGACGGACCAGGGTGCTGGCCGACGAGGTGGGCCGCGCCGCCCTGCACTGCATTCGGTGCAGTGCGTGCCTGAACGTGTGCCCGGTCTACGAACGCACCGGCGGGCACGCCTACGGCTCGGTGTATCCGGGACCGATCGGCGCGATCCTGAGTCCTCAGCTCACCGGCACCACCGGCCACGATGACCCCAACGCCAGCCTGCCGTACGCCTCGTCGCTGTGCGGCGCGTGCTTCGAAGCCTGTCCGGTCCGCATCGACATCCCGTCGATCCTGGTGCACCTGCGCGCGCAGCAGGTCGACGAAGAAAGGGGAGCACGAGGGGTCCTTCCGTCCGGGCAGGACCTGGCCATGAAGGTCGCGGGCTGGGCCATGGCCGGTGCGGGCCGGTTCTCGTTGGGCGAGAAGGCTCTGAGCGCCGGGCGGCTGATCGCCGGGCGCGATCACCGCATCTCCGCACTGCCCTGGCCGGCGTCGAAGTGGACCGCCAGCCGCGACATTCCGGAACCACCACCCGAGACGTTCCGGCAATGGTGGAGCCGGACGCACGACGGGGGCCACGAATGAGCGGCCCGACGCCCGAGGCCAGGGCCGCGGTACTCGGCCGGGTCGGTGCCGCCCTGGCGTCCGCGCCGCCCCGGCCCGTCGTGGTCCCGCGGGACTACCACCGCGAGCCGCTGACCGGCACCGGCAACGTCGAACGGTTCGCCACGACGGTCGCCGAGTATCGGGCCCGCGTACACCGCATCGAGGCCGCAGCGATCGCGTCGACGGTCCGCGAACTGGTCGGACCACACGCCAGCGTGGTCATCCCCGCTGACGTGCCGCCCGAATGGGTGGCGGGGCTGACCACCGTCGCCGACGAGCCGGCGCTGGGCGTCGAGCAACTCGACCGAGCCGATGCGGTGCTGACCGGATGCGCGCTCGGTATCGCCGCGACTGGGACGATCGTGCTGGACGCCGGCCCCACGCAGGGGCGGCGCGCGCTGACCCTGGTGCCCGACCATCACCTCTGTGTGGTGCGGGCAGACCAGATCGTCGACACCGTGCCGCAGGCGTTCGCCGAGCTGGCGCCGACACGACCGCTGACCTTCATCTCCGGCCCCAGCGCCACCAGCGACATCGAATTACAGCGCGTAGAAGGCGTCCACGGACCGCGAACGCTCGACGTACTGATCGTGTGAACCTTACCGACGAGTAAGCCCCCGAGGGTTCTTAGCAAAGTATTAACGCTGGCACCCAGCCGCCTTAGATTGCCCGCATAACTTTGTGGACAGGTTGACGCGACGGAGCTCAGCCAGAGCTCAGGAAAGAAGGCGGGAGGCTGATCATGACATTCACGAACAACACCCCGGCAATGGATCGACACTTTCGGTACGGAAACTCGGCAGTCATCTGCGAGGGCGCATCCATGCGCGCGGTATGCCGCCAGCTGGCGACAGTGGTGACCGTCAAGGGAGATATCGACAGCAACAACATCGACCAGATCGCGTCGTACGTGAATCGGTTCATCCTTGCGGAGAAGCCGCTGACACTCGATCTGAGTAGCGTGAACAGCTTTGCACCGCAGGCGATCTCACTGTTCTACGACATCGACGAAAAGTGCGGTGAGCTCGGCGTGGACTGGTCAGTGGTGGCCAGCCAGCCGGTCGTCACCGAGATTCGCCGCCAGGAGGTGGGCGTTCCGCTCAGCTCCTCGGTGCCAGAAGCCCTGCATCACTTCGCCGAAGGCAATACGGCACGCCGCCGGTTGCTCCCCCTGCTTATCAAAAGCGCCTGACAGAAAGGCCGACGTAATGTTGATCGATGTTCGCTGGTTGACCCGCTTGCTCCGTCATCGCCACCGGGCGGTGCACATCTAGCTCACCGCTACACCCGAGAAAACGAGGTGGCTGCCAGAGGTCTGGCAGCCACCTCGTTTTCGTTGGCAAGTTCCTGGTAATCCTTGTCAGGAAACCTTCCTGACGGCCGGCGGCTTCCACGTGCCGTCGATGATCGATGGCGCGGTCTCCTTCGGCCAGTACAGGCGCAGCATGAGGTTGAACTTTCCGTGTGGTGCGGGCAGCCAGTTGGCTTCGTTCTGCGGCCCGGGGTTGTCGCGTTGCAGATACAGATCGACCGACCCGTCCGGGTTGGTGACGAAGTCGTTCCGCTGGCTCAGCGTGTACCGGTTGAGCGGGTTGTCGACAAAGAAGAATGCCTCGTCGTACATGGTCAGCGACCAGAACCCGTTGACGGGTGGGAACTGGCCTTTGTCGAAGTGCAGCGTGTACTTGTTGGCGCCGTCGTAGGCCTGGCCGTCGGCATCTGCTTCAGA
Source organism: Mycobacterium syngnathidarum (assembly GCF_001942625.1). Taxonomy (GTDB): domain Bacteria; phylum Actinomycetota; class Actinomycetes; order Mycobacteriales; family Mycobacteriaceae; genus Mycobacterium; species Mycobacterium syngnathidarum. The sequence continues at coordinate 182,103 of NZ_MLCL01000024.1, read as the reverse complement.
AGTCGGGTAGACCGCGTCCTGGGGCCGGTTGGCACCCAACCCGATGGCGGTGATCACGGCGCGTTGCAGATAGTCGGTGCCGTACTGACCGGTCTGGGTGGTGAACCGCCAGCCGTTGACGTCCTCCAACTCTTTGAAGCGGGCCATGATCTTGTCGACCCCTTCTTTGGGAACCGACTGCAGAGCCGCCGCGACATCGGAGCCGAGCTTGTTGATGTCGAACTTCTCCCCCGGTGCGATGCCGAGTTCGGCCATCTTGTCCACGATCGGCTTGTCCGCCTCGGCGGGCGGGTTGTCTTTCATCAGGGTGGCCATCAGATTGAAGAAGTCCTCGGTGCTCAGCTTCTCGACCTGATCGCGAACCGGGGTCTTCATGTCGATGGAGGGATCGACCTTGCCGGGCGGCGGGGTGTAGGGCTTGCCGTACGAGCTGAGCGGCACCAACGAGATCTCGTCCTGCAGCTTGTGCACGGCGGCGTAGTCCTCGGGCGTGCCATCGCAGTAGATGCGGCCCAGCAGCCACACCGTCGAGGTGGGTGACTTGTACTCCTTCACGCCTGCGGGCAGCGCGCCCTTCCAGCCGGGCCCGGTGATGGCGTAGGTCTGCGGACCAGTGCCCGTAGTGCGCTTCCCGGGAACCTCGAACACGTTGGTGTAGCCGTCGAGCATCGGGAACAGGTAGTAGCGGTCGTGGGCGTCCGGCAGGCTCAGCACCCAGGGCTCATCCTTGACGTCGATGAACCCGTTTGTGTACAGCGTATCCGCGTTGGGCGCGGTGACGTCACGGAACTGTGCGTTGGGGTACTCCCGCATCCGCATGAGCTGCCCCATCGGAGCCCGCGGCGCTTCAGGCTTGTCCACATTGGTCATGACGCGTCGCGTCATCTCAACGGTGACCAGGGAGTAACCGTAGACGTACGCATCCAGGGCGATGGCCTTGGCCTCGTCGGGTGTCAGCTGCCCCGAGCCGGATTGGCCGGACTTTTCCGGCGACGACGGCGAACATGCCAGCGTGGCCATCATCAGCATCGTGGTGCCGAGCGCGACCAGCCATTTGGCCGTGCGCCGATCCTTCTTCACGAAAAGTCGTTCCTTTCTCGGGTCTTCTGCCGGCTAGGTGTAGGCGACGTGCACGCGGTGAATCTGCCCCTCGAACGGGAACGGTGCGCGTTCGCGGTAGTCGAGCGATACCGGTGAACCCAGGCAGGTCCCGATGTCCAGGCAGTCGTTGGCGGTGAACAACAACGGTGCGCTGATCGGGACTTGACCACTGGCGAGTGTTTCGCCGTTGCGCGCAACGGTGATGTCGAGCGGGCCGGCCGGGCGGGGATCGGCGTACTGGGTGGTCACGGTGATGGTGGCCCGCCCCGGCGGCACCTTGCCGGCAGAGCGGATCTTGGTACGCGACAAGATGAAGAGGTTGTACTCGTAGCAGAGTTGGCCCTCGTCCAGATAGAGGGTCAGCCCCCCGGCCGCGGCGCCGAGAGCGTACAGCACCCCGTTGGCATTGGCGGGGATGTCGACGTCGATGGTGACGACGTTGTTCTTGTTGCCGAGCGCAGGCGCACAGAACTCCGGCATCCGGATGGTGTCCCCCGAGAACTCCCACTCTTTGTACGGCGGGGCGATGCGCAGCTCGGGGTGATAGACCGGAACCCATAGGCCGCCGCCGACGGGCAGCACCGCGTTGCGGGCGGCTTCGACCATGAACATCTCGCGCATCTGAGCGAGTTTCTCGGGCTGCTCTGCGGCGAGATCGTCGGCCTGAGACCAGTCTTCGTCGAGGTGGTACAGCTCCCACACGTCGTTGTCGGGGGTCCAGGTGGCGATACCCGGCGGCTGGCCCGGCACCCACGGCAGCCGCGGCCCGCGCGCCGAGGCCATCCAGCCGTCGTGGTAGATGCCACGGCTACCCATGATCTCGAAGTACTGGGTCTTCTTGCCGCCGGGTGCATTTCGGTCAGCCAGTGTGCGGGCGAAACTGGATCCCGCGAGCGGCATCTGGTGTTCGCCGTTCACCGTGTGCGGCGGTGCGATGCCGACGATGTCGTAGATGGTCGGCACGATGTCGTTGCAATGCAGGAACACGTCGCGGGGAGCGGCGTCCGCGTTGATCTTGGCCGGCCAGCGCACCGCCATCGGGTTGCGCGTGCCACCCAGGTGGGAGGCGAGCAGTTTCATTCCCTTGTACGGAGTGCTGCCGGCCCACGCCCACGCCGCGTGGTACTGGTTGTCGACCAGAGGCGAACCCAGGACGTCGAGGCCGCCGAGCTCGTCGAGGGCATCGATGTGCTGGCGCACCGTGGTGGGAATCCCGTTCTGCGCCAACAGCTCAGCGATGGTGCCGTTCTGGCCTTCGCCCGACGACCCGTTGTCGCCCCAGATGTACAGGAACAGAGTGTTGTCGGAATAGCCCAGCGATTCGAGCTCGTCGGCGATGCGGCCGACCTGGACGTCGACGTGCTCGCCGTAGCCGGCCGCCACTTCCATCAGGCGGCGCTGGAAGGGTTTCTCGTCCTCGGGGATGTCGTCCCACGCCGCGAGCTGAGGATCACGCTCGGTCAGGGCGCAGTCCTGCGGGATCCAGCCCTTGTCCTTGGCGCGCTCGAAGACGCGCTCCCGGTAAGCGTCCCAGCCGTCATCGAATTTACCCGCGTACTTGTCCGCCCACTCCTTCATGATGTGGTGCGGGCCGTGGATGGCACCGCTGGCCCAATACATGAAGAACGGTTTGTCGGCGTTGAACGCCTTGTGCCGGCGCAGCCAGGAGATGGCGTCGTCGGCGAGATCCTCCGACAGGTGGTATCCCTCTTCGGCGGTCTTCGGCGGGGCGACAACGGTGGTGTTGCGCACCAGGTTCGGTTCGTACTGCGAGGCCTCACCGGCCAGGAATCCATAGAAGTACTCGAAACCCAAACCCGTGGGCCAGTTCTCGAACGGCCCTGCCGCGGTGGTCTCTTCCGCGGGGGTGTTGTGCCACTTCCCGAACGCCGAGGTCGCGTAGCCGTACTGCTTGAGCACTTCGGCCACGGTGGCGCTCGACCGCGGGATCTTGCCCGCGTAGCCGTCCCAGTCGTTGGCCAGCTCGGCGATCTGGCCGTTGCCGATCTCGTGGTGGTTGCGGCCGGTCAGCAACGAGGCCCGGGTCGGCGAGCACATGGCGGTGGTGTGAAAGCGGTTGTAGGACACGCCTTCAGCGCAGATCCGATCCAGGGTCGCGGTCTGCACCTCGCCGCCGAATGTCGAGGGCAGGCCGGGGCCTGCGTCGTCGATGAGGACGATGACGATGTTCGGCGAGTCATCGTGCAGTCGCTTCGGTACCTGCCGCGGCTGGTACGTCGACTCCTGCAACGTGCGGCCCGCGATACTGGCCGATGGAACTGGCGGGAACGGCAAGACGCCGCCGTCCGGTAGAACCGCCGCCACCAACTGGTCACCTTGCACGTCAGACACCGCGCCCCTCTCATCAACAGGAACTCGGGCTGTGTAGCCGACCACTGGGGGCAAGCCGCACAGCCGATTCACCCCGACCCGGGCATCTACTTTGCAGCAAACTGACAGCTGCTGTCTTGACATTTCGGGACAAATCTTTGACATTGTGGGACATGGCCGTGATCCGGGGGACGGCGCTGACGAATTTTCACCAGCTCGTCACCGAACTCGGCGGGGACAGTCGCGCTCTGGTCACCGCAGCCCACATTCCGTATGACGATGTCGGTCGCCACGACCGGTTCATCTCCCTGCCCAATGGCGCCCAGATGCTCGAAGACACCGCTGCCGTGCTCGAAACCCCCGATTTCGGACGGCGTTTGGCGCTCCGTCAAGGTATCGACATCCTCGGCCCGGTCGGGCTGGCAGGACGCAACGCCGGCACCGTCGCCGAAGCCTTCACGATCTTCGACAAGTTCATGGCGGCCTACAGCCCGTCGATCACCGCGCGGGTGACCACACACCTCGACCCCGATCTGCGGCGCTTTGAATTCGAGTACGTCCTGGATCCGTCACCGCCGCAAGCCCAGGCCGTCGAGTTGTCTCTGGGTGTCACGCTGCAGGTCTTACGGCTGTTTCTCGGTGCCGAGTACCGCCCCGTCGCAGTACACCTACCCCACCCCGCGCTTGCCCCCGCCGACGACTATCAGGCCTATTTCGGCTGCCCGCCCAGCTTTTTCGAACCGGTCGCCGGCTTCACCCTGCGCACCACCGACCTGCAACGGCCACTGCCCACCGATCACCTCGCCCACCAGACCGCGGTCGACTACCTCGCCGGTGTGATGGGCGAATTCGACCCGGCCGCCAGCCAACTGGTGCGCAGCCTGGTACGCCAGCTCCTACCCACCGGTGCCGTCGGCCTGACCGACATCTCCCGACACATCGGCCTGCACCCCAAGGCGCTGCAACGGCGGCTGCGCGCGGAGAACGCCACGTTCGCCGATCTGGTCGACCAGACGCGTCGCGACGTCGCACAACGCCTGCTGCTCGACACTGCTCTCGGACTCGACCAGTTGTGTCACCAACTCGGCTACGCCGAGCAGAGCGTGCTCACCCGCGCGTGCAAGCGCTGGTTCGGCACCACCCCGACAGCCTATCGCAATGCGCGGTCGACCTCGACGGCGCGGCCCTAAACAGCCCTAAACACCGGCACGCCAAGCCAAGCCACGTCCTTGCCGAGCGAACAATTCGTCGCGCACCCCCTGCCGAGCTGCTAATGTTCGGCCCGCCGGGCGATGCAATCGGCACCTGCCCACCTCGGGAAGGAGTCCCGCTGTGTCCCGCACACTGACCACCGTGCGCTACGGGGTGGTGCCCGCTGTCGCAGCGGGTGCCGTCGGAGTTGCCGTGGCCTTGTTCAGCCCGGTGACCGCGGCTGCCGAGCCGCCGCCGCGCCCGCCCAACTGCACGGCCGGAGATCTCGCCGGTATCGCCTCGGGGGTGGCGGCCGCGACGTCCACCTACTTGTGGACCCACCCCGACGTCAACGATTTCTACACCAACCTGCACGGCCGCCCGCAGGATGAGGTCCCGCAAGAAACCAAGGCCTTCTTCGACGCGAACCCGCAAGCACACGCCGACCTCGTCGGCATCCGTCAGCCGCTGACCGACTTCCGCAATCGCTGCGGAATCAAGGCCCCTGATCAGCCTTTAGGACAATGATGTTCACCTCATCGTCACGCTCACCCTGGCTCCGCGCGGCGACTGCCGCGCTCGCCTTCACCGCGTTGCCCGGCGCCATCGTTCTCGCTCCCGCCGGCACTGCCGCCGCCGACGTGTGTGCGAGTGCCGGACGCCGCATCTCGGTGGGCGGCTGCGTCAACGTCGCCGACGCCGTCGCCCCATATGTGCCGCCGCCGGCCTACTACGCCCCGCTGCCGGAAGACCCGCCACCACCGCCGCCACCACCCCCGGGCTCGAACGTCAGCGGCTGCATCGGTTACAACGGCCGGTGGGTCCACGCCGGCGGCTGCAACTAGTCCACGCCAGGCGGCGGGCCGTGCCGTCACCGTTTTCCACATAGGGGTTGGGATCTTTGCGATCAACAGCCCCCAGGTAGAAAGCGGCGAAGGGGGGACCGCCAGACAGCCGCGACCTCAGGCGATCGCGCCCGAGTCCTTGAGTTCTTCGATTCGATCCCAATCCATGCCGAGTTCCATCAGCACGATCTCGGTGTGCTCGGAGGCCTGGGGTGCCCGGGTGGTCTCCAGCGGCTCGTGGTTGAACTGCACGGGCCCGCGCACCACCCGGAACGGCTGACCCCCGTCGGCGGCCTCGACCTCCACCACCATGTCGTTGGCGATCGCCTGCTCGTCGGTGTTCAGATCGACCAGGCTCTGGAACGGCGCCCACTGGCCCTTCATCGTCTTGAGATGTTGACGCCAGTACTCGAACGGCTTGCTGCCGATCGCCTTCGCGATCAGTTCGACGCCTTCGGTGGCATTCTCGATCAACGGGAGCACATCGGAGAACCGCGGGTCATCGGCCAGCTCGGGCAATCCCAGATGTTCGAAGGCGTCGCGGATGTAGCCCGTCGGGCTGACGATGCACAGATTGATGGTGCCGCCATCGGAGGTCCGGTAGTTGGCCATGAACGGGTTCACCGAGGTGACGTCGTCGGGCATCAGCGAGCGCATCGTCTCACCGGTCTCCATGCCCTGGGTGACGCTCGCGCCGGCCGCCCACCACGCCGTACTCAGCAGCGAGACGTCGATCTCGGCGGTTTCCCCGGTCCGCTCACGATGGAACAGCGCCGCGGAAATACCGCCGGCGATGTTCATCCCGCCGATCGAATCACCGAATGCTGGAATGCCTTGAGACAGAGCGCCATTGATCGCCTCCGGGGTGAGCGCGTGGCCAACGCCGCTGCGGGTCCAGAAGGCGGTTCCGTCGAAGCCGCCGGTATCACGCTCGGACCCCTTGTCGCCGTAGGCGCTGCCGCGGGCGTAGATGATGTTCGGGTTCACCGCCCGGATGTGCTCGACGTCGAACTTGTTCTTCTGCCGTTGGGCGGGCAGGTAATTGGTCAGAAAGACGTCAGCCGTCTTGGCGATCTCGTAGAGGACCTCTTGCCCGCCGGGCGTCGAGACGTCGATCCCGACGCTGCGCTTGCCGCGGTTGGGGTGCTCGATCAGCGGGTGGCGGTTCGGGTCGAGTTGGAACCCGCCCATGTTGATGAAGCCGCGCTGGGTGTCGCCGCGCACCGGATGCTCGACCTTGATGACGTCGGCGCCCCAGTCGGCGAGGATGGCTCCCGCCGCCGGTACGAAGGTGAATTGCGCGACCTCGAGCACCCGCACGCCCTGCATGACCTTGATCAACGCGGCTCCTAACTGTTGGACTTACGGTAAGTGTAGCGAGAGCCTGCCGGTTCCCGTCTCCCCCGCCGAATACCGTTTCGGCCAAAATCGGCGCGGGTATGCCCCCAGCGAACGGACGTTTGGAGGCCGGCGATGACCGCTACCGGAGAAGTCAACGAACGACAGGCCAGGCAGGTAGCCGAGCAGGCGCGAGAAGCCCAGTGGCATCAGCCCAGCTTCGGAAAAGAACTGTTCCTCGGCCGCTTGCGGTTGGATCTGGTCCATCCGCACCCGCGGGGTGCGGCCGACACGACGCAGCGAGGCGAGGCATTTCTGGCCAGGCTGCGGGAATTCTGTGAGACGCAGATCGACGCCGCAGTGATCGAGCGCGACGCGCAGATCCCGGACAAGGTCATCCAGGGCTTGAAGGACCTCGGCGCGTTCGGCATGAAGATCTCCGCCGAGTACGACGGTCTCGGCCTGTCGCAGGTGTACTACAACAAAGCGCTGGCATTGGTCGGCTCGGTTCACCCCGCGCTCGGCGCGCTGCTCTCGGCCCACCAGTCGATCGGTGTACCGCAACCGGTGTCGATGTTCGGAACCGCCGAGCAGAAGCGCACCTGGCTGCCCCGGTGCACACGGGAGATCAGCGCGTTCCTGCTCACCGAACCCGATGTCGGTAGTGACCCGGCCCGACTGCACGCCACCGCAACCCCCGACGGCGACGACTACCTGCTCAACGGCGTCAAGCTGTGGACCACCAACGGCGTCATCGCCGACCTGCTGGTGGTCATGGCGCAGGTGCCGCCGAGCGAGGGACACCGCGGCGGCATCACCGCGTTCGTCGTCGAGGCGGATACCCCCGGCATCGTCGTCACCAACCGCAACGCGTTCATGGGATTACGCGGAATCGAGAACGGCCTGACCAAGCTGACCGATGTGCGGGTGCCCGCCGCGAACCGGATCGGCCGCGAAGGAGAGGGCCTGAAGATCGCGCTGACCACGCTCAACGTCGGACGCCTCTCGCTGCCCGCGGTATGTACCGGAACATCGAAATGGTGTCTGAAGATCGCCCGGGAATGGTCCAGGGAACGGGTGCAGTGGGGCCGGCCGGTCGGCGAGCACGACGCCGTGGCCGGCAAAGTGGCGTTCATCGCGGCCACCGCCTACGGCATCGAGTCGATGGTGGAACTGGCCAGCGAGCTCGCCGATGCCGGCCGTACCGACATCCGGATCGAAGCCGCATTGGCCAAGCTCTACGGCTCGGAGATGACGTGGCTGATCGCCGACGAGCTGGTGCAGATTCGTGGCGGCCGTGGCTTCGAGACCGCCGAGTCGCTGGCCGCCCGCGGGGAACGCGGCGTGCCCGTCGAGCAGATCCTGCGCGATATGCGGATCAACCGGATCTTCGAAGGCTCCACCGAGATCATGCATCTGATGCTGGCCCGCGAGGCGGTGGACGCCCACCTGTCGGTGGCCGGCGACATCATCGACCCCGACGCCGACCTGAAACACAAGGCGAAAGCCGCGACGCAGGCCGGGAAGTTCTATGCGCGCTGGCTACCCACCCTGGTCACCGGAAAAGGGCAGCTGCCAACGTCGTTCACCGAATTCGGGCCGCTGGCCGAACACCTACGGTACGTCGAACGGGCCAGCCGAAAACTCGCCCGCAGCACCTTTTACGGGATGTCGCGGTGGCAGGGCAAGCTGGAATACAAGCAACGTTTCCTGGGCCGGATCGTCGATATCGGGGCGGAGTTGTTCGCGATGACGGCGGCCTGCGTCCGGGCCCGCAGTGATGCACCGGACTCCGCGGTGGACCTTGCCGACGCGTTCTGCCGGCAATCGCGAGTACGGGCCGAGCAGCTGTTCACCCAGCTGTGGGACAACAGCGACGACTCCGACCGCACGCTGGCCCATGAGGTGCTCGCCGGTCGCCACACGTGGCTGGAAGACGGGATCGTCGATCCGTCGATCGAAGGACCGTGGATCGCGCAAGAGGGCGGCGACGTGACAGAGGACGTGCACCGAGTCATCCGGTGAAAAATGTCCTTGCACACGTGAATAAGCCACGGGCGCAGGCTTCCTCACAACGCGCCACGCTCGTAAGATCAATACGTTATGACGACCCCGTCAGACGCTCACAGCGGATGGGGACAGTGGCCGCATTCGATGGATGCCTTCGATCACCGTCTCACCCGCAGACAGGCGCGTCAGATGAGCCGGAGGTTCGCCGGCGTCGGTGTCGGCATCGCCGCGGCCCGCCTTCGTGAGTTATCCGCAGGCGCGCCGGCCGCCGACGCCGAACTCGCGCGGGTCGAGTTCGCCTTTGTCGCAAACGAACTCATGCGGGACGAGCGAATCGCGAAACTCTCACGCGGCAAGCAGCGCTGCACGATGTGGCTGGTGGTTGTCGTCATGGGCCTGATCATGTTCAGTTCCCTGTTGTGCATGGTCGTCCTGATGTTGAGCTTGATGCAGCACTCGGCGCCGTTCTGAGCGGACCGTTCAGTCGAACGCGACGCTGAAGTACTGCGTCTCCTGGAACTCCTCGAGTCCGACGCGGGCACCTTCGCGACCCAAACCGCTCTGCTTCACCCCACCGAACGGGGTTGACGGGTCCGACACGATGCCCCGGTTGATGCCGACCATACCGGCATCCAAGGACTCCGCGAGACGCACCGCGTCCTGCAGACGACCCGCGTAAACGTATGCGGCCAAGCCATATTCGGTGTCGTTGGCCCACCGCAGGAGATCGTCCTCGTCTTCCCACACCACAACCGGCGCGACAGGCCCGAAGATCTCGTCGGCCAGGATCGCGGCGTCCGGGGCGACCCCGGTCAGCAATGTGGGCGCGACGAACCAGCCCTCGGCCGGGGCCTGCGCCTGCGCAGCGATCACGGCACCGTCGGCCACCGCGGCCTCGATCGCGGCAGCCACGCGCTGGGCCGCGCGCTCACTGACCAAGGGGCCGACGTGCGATACCGGGTCCGACGCCGGGCCCACCCGCAGTGCCGCCACCTCGGCGCCGAAACCGGAGACGAACTCGTCGGCGACCGAGGCGTGCACATAGAAGCGGTTGGCCGCGGTGCAGGCCTGGCCGCCGCCGCGGAACTTGGCCACCATGGCGCCCGCGATGGCGGCTTCGACGTCGGCGTCGGCGGTCACGACGAACGGGGCGTTGCCGCCGAGTTCCATGCTTGCGTTGACGATCCGGTCGGCTGCCTGCTTGAGCAGGATTCGACCGATACCGGTGGAACCCGTGAACGACACCTTGCGGACCCGGTCATCGCTCAGCCAGTTCTCGACCACCGCGGCGGCGTCGGTGGTGGGCACCATGTTCACCACGCCGTCGGGAACGCCTGCGGCCGAGAGAATTCCGGCGATCGCCAACGCCGTCAGCGGTGTCTCGGCCGCCGGTTTGAGGACCACGGTGCAGCCCGCGGCCAGCGCCGGGGCGATCTTGCGGGTCGCCATCGCCGCCGGGAAGTTCCACGGCGTCACGAGTGCCGCCACCCCGACCGGCTTGTGCGTGACCAGGGTGCGGGTGCCGCCGGCGGGGCTGACACCGTAGGCGCCGTCGGTCCGCACTGCCTCCTCGGAGAACCAGCGGAAGAACTCGGCTGCGTAACCCACCTCGGCACGGGCGTCGGCCAGCGATTTGCCGTTCTCCGCGCAGATCAGGGCGGCCAGCCGCTCGGTGTCGGCGACCATCAGGTCGAACACCCGGCGCAGAATGTCGCTGCGCTGCCGCGGGCTGGTCTTGGCCCAGCCGGGGAAGGCCCGATGCGCGGCGTCGACGGCCGAGCGGGCTTCGGCAACGGTGCCGTCGGCCACTTCGGCGATGGTCCGCCCGGTGGCCGGGTCGTACACCTCGAACGTCGAGGCGGCACCGCGGGCTTTCCCGTCGATCAGGATGCCGTGCTTGGCGTCGAGTTCGGCAATCGCATTCTGCGTGTTCACAGCGGCTCCCACAGGTCGGCGTAGGTCAGCGGGTCTCGGCGAAGATGGCGGCCAGGATGTCCAGCCCCTCCTCGAGCAGGGGATCCGGCATCGACAGCGGCGGCAGTAACCGCAGCACGTTGCCGTAGGTACCGCAGGTCAGCACCACCAGGCCCTGGGCGTGGGCGGCGGCGGAGACCTGCTTGGCCAGGTCGGCGTCGGGTTCGGCGCTGCCCGCCTTGACCAGTTCGACGGCGATCATGGCACCGCGGCCGCGGACCTCGCCGATCCGGGGATCCTCGGCGGCGATCGCCTTGAGGCGGCCGGTCATGGTTTCCTCGATCTCCACCGCGCGGGCGAGCAGCCCCTCCCGCTCGATGGTGTCGATGACCGCGAGCGCGGCGGCACAGGCGAGCGGGTTGCCGCCGTAGGTGCCACCGAGGCCGCCGGCCTGCGGCGCATCCATGATCTCGGCGCGACCGGTGACCGCCGACAGCGGCAGGCCGCCCGCGATGCCCTTGGCGGTGACGATCAGATCGGGCACGACGCCGTCGTGTTCGACGGCGAACATCGCGCCGGTGCGGGCAAAGCCCGACTGCACCTCGTCGGCGACGAATACCGCGCCGGCCGCGGTGCACCAGTTCTGCAGAGCCGGCAGGAATCCCGGTGCGGGGACGATGAATCCGCCTTCGCCCTGGATGGGTTCGATCACCACGGCCGCGACGTTGTCGGCGCCGACCTGCTTGTCGATCAGATCGAGCGCGCGGGCCGCCGCAGCGGCGCCGTCGGTCTCGCCGTCACGGAACGGGAATGAGGTGGGCACGCGGTACACCTCACCGGCGAACGGCCCGAACCCGTTCTTGTACGGCTGATTCTTGGCGGTCATCGCCATGGTCAGATTGGTGCGCCCGTGATAGGCGTGGTCGAACACCACGACGGCCTGTCGACGGGTGTGGGCACGCGCGATCTTGACGGCGTTCTCGACCGCCTCGGCGCCGGAGTTGAACAGCACGCTGCGCTTCTCGTGGTCACCGGGGGTGAGCCGGTTGAGCTCCTCGGCCACCCGCACGTAGCCCTCGTACGGGGTGACCATGAAGCAGGTGTGGGTGAACGCGGCGGCCTGCTCGGCGACGGCCTCGACGACAGCGGGTGCACTGTTGCCGACGGTGGTCACCGCGATGCCGGAACCGAAGTCGATGAGCTGGTTGCCGTCGGCGTCGACGAGGATTCCGCCGCCTGCGGCCACTACGTAGACGGGCAAGGTGGTCCCGACGCCAGCGGCCACAGCGGCGGTCTTTCGTGCCTGCATCTGCTGCGAGACCGGACCCGGGATGGAGGTGACGAGCCGGCGTTCCTGGGTGACGGCTGCACCCGTGATCTCGGCGATGCTCACGTGTTCCTCCTGCTGCTGGCGGTTGTCGGACCTCACGCTGCTGGCGGTTGTCGGACCTCACGCTAGGGAACCGCGAGCATCACCGGCATGTCAGAGATGCACAAATAGACGCAACACATTGTGCAAAAATGGCACCCGTGGTCATGGTCGGCGAGGTCCTGGATGTGAGCAGTCTCGGACTACTCGCCGTAGAGATCAGCCGCCGCGACGCGCCGGTCCGCTGGGTGGCCACGAGCGAGCTCGCCGATCCGGGGCCCTTCCTCGAGGGCGGGGAGATCCTGCTGACAACCGGGCTGGAAACCGGCGACTGGCACGACCAGTGGGACGGGTACGTGCGCAGGCTCGCCGACGCGGGGGTGGCTGCGGTGGGCTTCGCCGTCGGCCTCACCCACGACGAGACGCCGGTGCCGCTCGCCGATGCCTGCCGGAGGCACCGGGTGAATCTGTTCGAGGTACCGCGCCGCACCACCTTTGTCGCAATCAGCCGATACGTCGCGCATCTGCTGGAGGAACAGGAGTCCACCGCGACGCGCGAATCGCTGCAGACGCAGCGCAAGCTCATCTCGGCTGCTGCCAAACCGGACCCCGCCGTTGCCGTCATCAGTGCACTGGCCGCAGCACTCGACGGGGCGACGTGCCTGATGAATCCCGACGGCCGGGTGGTGACGGGTCCGATCGGCGCCCGCCGCAAGGAGTTCCCCCTCGACGAGGTCGCTGATGACGTCAAACGCTTGCAGGCGCACGGATTGCGTTCGGCTGCAGCCTATTCCGGTCCAGCACACTCGGTATCGGTCCACCCGATCGGACTGCGCGGCCGGGCGTCGACCTACCTGTCGGCTTTGGCGCCGGCCAGGGCATCGGAAGGACAGCGACAGGCCGTGACGACCGCGGTCGCCCTCCTGGGGCTCATCGACGAGCAGGACCGCAGCCGCGCCTGGACCCGCAGGCACCTGCGCAGCCGCGCCCTGGAGCTACTTACCGAAAACGATCACCGCACAGCACAATTGGTACTGGCAGTGGATCAGCCCGCAATCGAGCTGCCGAAGCACGTCCGCTTCCTGCGGGCCACCGGGAATGAATCCGCCATCGAGGACGCGGCAGCCTACCTGGAGCGGCGCGGAATCCTTGCCGGGCTGTACGCCGGGGAGCTGTGCGCGGTCGTCGAGCCTGCGCAGGCAGAGGCTACCGGTACCGCCCTGAGCGCCGGCGGGATGCAGGTCGGCGTCGGTCGCGCGGTGACGCCCGACGATGGCGCGACCGGCTACCGTACGGCCGGGCTGGCACTTGCCCAGGCCACCGAGGTGTCCGGGGTGGTCGTCTGGGATCAAGTGATCGACAACGGCCCGCTCGGTCTGATCGATCCCGGGAAAGCTGCCGCCTTTGCCGAATCCTGGTTGCGCGGGCTCGATTCCGAGCAGATGGAAATTCTGCGCTGCTTCCTGCGCCACCACGGCTCGCGCCTCAAGGTCGCCGAAGAACTCGGCCTGCACCGCAACACCGTGCGCAATCGCCTCGCGGCCATCGAGGCGGTGTTGCCCGGCAAGCTCGATGATCCGCAGACCCGGGTGAGCGCTTGGATCGCCCTACAGTCTGCCCCGGAAAATCCTCAGCCCTTGAAATAGACGACCTGGTGACTGGTGGCCAGCAGGGTGGCGTCGCGACCCCACAGGTGCGCGGTCTGGTCGAAGTAGCCACGCGAAAATGCTTGCGCGCGTGCCGTGGCGAGCACAAATTCGTCGCCCTGGGCGGCAAGTTGCTCGTCGTCGGCATGGAAGTACGTGGTGATCGACACCGTCCCGGCAGGCACGAACTGGCCCTGGCGCAGGAACACCCGCGGATAGAAAATGTCGCTCACCGAGGCCAGCGCCGCGAAATCCATTGGCCGGGGCGGGTTGTTGCGAACCCACAGCGTGGTGGTCGATGAGCCGGATTCCGCGCCGTCGTCGGGCATGGCGCCGTCGGCGAAACGCATGTCGTAATTGTCGAACCACACCACGCCGAAAGGCGGTGCCGACGCCACGGTGTCCTCGGGAGCCGGGACCTGCGGTGGCGTCACCTCGGTGTCCGCCCAGGTGTCGCGACGCAGCCCGAAGATCGCGGTCGCGGTGGTCTTGACCTCACCGTCCTGGCTGAGTTCGACGATCCAGTGCTGATTGGACCGGTTGGTCTTGACGACCCTCGTGACGATGTCGAACTCGCCGTCGGCGATCGGCGCCACATAGTTCACCGTCAGGGCGATGGGCTGGCCGTGCCGTTGCGGATGCAACTCGACCGCCCGCACCAGGGTGGCCGCCGTGATGCCGCCGAACGGTCCCACCATGTTGGCCCACTCCGGCACGGTCCGCCCGCGCCACCGTCCGTCATCCGACGGTTCGAGTTCCAGGGCCTTGTCGAAGGGATGCACCCGGCCACAGTACCGACGCGGCTGCACTCACTTTGCCGGCGCATAGCTGGGCCGGCCCAGGCCCAGCGCTTGCTGCGCGATCATGTTGCGGAACACCTCAAGGGTGCCGCCGTAGATGCCGGTCGGCCCCGCCAGTCGGAAGATGTACTCGGCTCCCCCATCATCGGCGGCCCCGGCCGTCCCGACCGGCAGCGCACCGGCGGGTCCGACGATGTCCATCAGGTCCGGCGACACCTCACGCATGGTTTGGGCGATCGCGACACGGCCGTACATGTCGGGACTGCTCAGCGCCGCTTCCAAGCGGGCGATGCCCCGGCCCAGCCGGTAGTGCGACGCGGCATCGTCGGGGGCGACGGCCGCGACGCGGTCCACCGCCTCGGCCATCAAGGTGATGTGCTCGGTCATGGTGGCCAGCTTCTGCAGTCCGCGCGTCTCGCGCTCAAAGGTGCCGTGCTCGAGCTCGAGCGCACCGCGCAGCACCGTCCATCCGCCGTTGACCTCGCCCACGCGGTACCGATCGTCGATCCGGACATCGCTGTAGTAGGTGATGTTGGTGCGGTCGCCGTCCACGGTGCGCAACGGCTGGATCTCGACGCCCGCGGAATCCAGCGGCACCAAGAACATCGTCAGGCTCTTGTGTTTGGGCGCGGCCGGGTCGGAGTTGGTCAGCAAGAAAACGTACTGGGCGTTGTGCGCATTCGACGTGAACATCTTGGAGCCATTAATGACCCAGCTTGATCCATCGGCTTCTCTTACGGCGCGCGTCTTGCAGGTGGCCACGTCGGATCCACCCTCGGGCTCCGTGTAACCCAGGCACAGCCGCACGCTTCCGTCCAACACGCCCGGCAACACCTCGTCGAGAAGCTCCGGTGCGGCGAACTTCTCCACCGTGTGGGCGACCATCGCGGTGGTTCCCCAGTGGAACCACGGGGTGTGGGCCCGGCCGATCTCCAGTTCCCAGATCCGGCGCCGGACGGCACTGAACCCGCCGTCGGCCTCGTCCCGGTAGTCACCCGCCAGATAACCCGCCGCGCCCAAGGCCAGATGCACTGTCTCGTCGAAGTTCTCGCCGGTCTGACGGTCGCGTTCGATCACCTCGTCCGTAACGACCCGGGCCAGGAACGTCCGCAACTCATCGCGGAAGGCCAGGTCTTCCGCGGCGAGCTCGACGTGGGAGAAGTCCATCCCGACACCGTGACACTCACACGCTCATTTGTAAAGATGATGGCCGCTGACCGTCTGGCTCGATGGCCAGTTCACGCGACATCCCCGACATAAATCGCTCACGATGGAGACCTCACAAAACTCGACCACGGAGCGTCTACAGGGTGTGAATGCCAAACCGCCGTTCGAGACCGTGGTGCGCGACCACGGCCCCACCGTCTTTCGGGTCTGTTGCGCCATCGTCGGCGTACACGACGCCGATGACGCCTGGTCGGAGACGTTCCTGGCGGCGCTGAAGGCCTACCCCGACCTCCCCGCGGACACCAATTTCGAAGCCTGGCTGGTCACCGTCGCGCACCGCAAAGCCATCGACATCACCCGGACCCGGACGCGCCAACCCGTTCCGACGGACATCGTCCCGGAAACACCGACCACCCACGGCACCGGGAACTTCACCGACCTGGCCGCGGCGGTGGACCAGCTTCCGCACAAGCAGAAACACGCCGTCGCCTACCACTACCTGGCCGGCCTGCCCTACGACGAAATCGCCGAAATCCTCGGCGGCAGCGCTGCGGCCGCCCGCCGCGCCTCCAGCGACGGCATCGCCGCACTGCGCCGCACCTACCTGGCCGAGATCGGCACTCCTAGGAAGGGAGCCACCCATGAGTAACCACAGCATCACCGGGGACCTGACCCGAATCACCCAACCCGGCCCCGGCAAGTTGGCCGCACTGCACGACAGGCTCGCGGCCGCGGCCCAGCATGAGGGTCTCCTCGACATCGCCTACCGCATCGTCGACAGCCCGGTCGGGCCACTGCTGCTGGCGGCCACCGAGCAGGGCCTGGTTCGCGTCGCCTACGCCCGCGAAGACCACGACACCGTGCTGCAGCACCTCGCCGATGCGGTGAGCCCGCGCGTCCTGCACGCCCCCGCCCGCCTCGACTCGGTGGCCCGGGAACTCGACGAGTACTTCGCCCGGACCCGACGCAGCTTCGACCTGCCGCTGGACTGGCGTCTCGCGGCCGGATTCCGCAGCACGGTTCTGCATCACCTGCCCGATATCGACTACGGGCAGACCGCCAGCTACGCGACCGTCGCGGCGCTGGCCGGCAGCCCCAAGGCAGTGCGCGCCGTCGGGACGGCTTGCGCGAAAAACCCTCTCCCCGTTGTCATCCCCTGCCACCGCGTGGTCCGCAGCGACGGCGCGATGGGCGGCTACCTCGGCGGCGCGGAGGCCAAGCGCCTGCTGCTCGACCTGGAGGCCGCGGCATGAGCGGCACCGACTCCTGGCAGCGGCGGGTGGACGCCACCGACTGGAGCGCCGTCGGCGACGAACTCGACACCACGGGATGCGCGTTGACCGGGCCGCTCTTGACTCCGTCGGAGGCCGCCGACATCGTCGCGCTCTACCCCGATGTGGCCCGGTTCCGCTCGACCATCGACATGAGCCGCTACCGGTTCGGCGAAGGCCAGTACCGCTACTTCCGGCAGCCCTACCCGCCGGCGGTGACCGCACTGAAGCGCGCGCTGTACCCACACCTGCTGCCGATCGCCCGCATGTGGTGGACCCGGCTCGGCCGGGAGGCACCGTGGCCCGACGACTTCGACGACTGGCTGCGGCTGTGCCACGCGGCGGGTCAGACCAAGACGACGGCGATCCTGCTGAGATATGTTGCCGGCGACTGGAATGCGCTGCACCGCGACCTCTACGGCGAGTTGATCTTCCCACTGCAGGTGGTGGTCAACCTGACCCAGCCCGACGTCGACTACACCGGTGGCGAGTTCCTGCTCTACGAACAACGGCCCCGCGCGCAATCGCGCGGTACCGCCACCGTCATCCCCCACGGGCACGGACTGGTGTTCACCACCCGCGACCGACCGGCCAAGTCGGTGCGGGGATGGTCGGCGGCCCCGATCCGCCACGGTGTCTCCACCGTCCGTTCCGGGACCAGATTCACCCTGGGCCTGGTGTTCCACGACGCGGCATGACGGGCTATTGCGGCCTGCCACAACAGCATTCACATTGACAAGCCATGCTCTATGTCTAGGATCGCAGCCACATACTGGCAGCAATCCTAGACATAAGTGGCTCCAGGGCTGCCGGACCGACCGAGAGCTAACTCGTAGGCACCGGAATGGCCGCGGTGTCGTCGTCATCCTCGCGAGGCACCCGTCGCGGTGCCGGCTTGCGGAAGTGGTTGTCCCCGCGGGGATAAACCACCTGCGGCCACCAGAACCACCGGCCCAGCAGAGTCGCGATCGATGGCATCAGCAGTGACCGCACGATGAAGGTGTCGATCAGCAGGCCGATGGCAATGGTCGAGCCCATCTGGGCCAGCACGATCAGGTTGCTCGCCATCATGCCGGCCATCGTCGCCGCGAACACCAGACCGGCCGAGGTGACGACGCCGCCGGTGCCGGCCATGGACCGGATGATGCCGGTCTTGAGGCCCGCGTGGATCTCGTCCTGGAACCGGGACACCAGCAGCAGGTTGTAGTCCGATCCAACCGCCAGCAGGATGATCACCGACATCAACATGACCAACCAGTGCACCGGCATCCCGAACAGGTCTTGCCAGAGCAACACGGAGATGCCGAACGACGCGGCGATCGAGCTGCCGGCCGTCGCCACGATGGTCAACGCGGCCACCGCACTGCGCGTCAGGATGAGCATGATCATGAAAATCAGCGTCAGCGCCGACACCACCGCGATCATCAGGTCGTAGCGGGCGCCGTCGGACATGTCCTTGTATGTCGCCGCGACACCGCCGAGATAGATCTTGGCATCCGACAGTGACGACATCTTCAGGGCCTCCTGCGCGGCCTTGCGCTCGAACTCGACTCGTGCGATCCCGTCCACCGTCGCCGGGTCGGTCTGGTGGGTGATGAACATGCGGGCGGACTTGCCGTCCGGCGACAGGAACATCTTCAGGCCGCGCTCGAAATCGGGGTTCGTGAAGGCTTCCGGGGGCAGATAGAACAGGTCGTCGTTCTTGGCGTCGTCGAAGGCCGCGCCCATCGACAGCGCGGTGTCGTTCATCGCCTGCATCTGGTCGATCAGGGCCTTCTGCGAGTTGTACGACGCGAGCGACAGGTCCCGGCTGGTTTCCATCGACGCGATCGTCTGCGGCAGTAGCGCAGTCAATTTCGGTGCGAGGTCGGCCAGTTCGTCGGTGTTGACCTGTACCGCCGAGGTCTTGTCGGTCAGTTCATCGATCCCGTCGAGGGCATCGAAGACCGAACGCGCCGCGGAGCACATCGGGATGTCGAAGCAGTGCGGTTCCCAGTAGAAGTAGTTGCGCATGGGCCGGAACTGATCGTCGAAGTTCGCGATGTTGTCGCGCATCTTCTTGGTGACCTCGAGCAATTCCTGCGACTTGGCCGCGGAGTCCTGAGTGAGCTGGGTCTGTTCGAGCGAGAGCTGGTATTGCCTCTTCATGATGTCGATCGAGGTATTGGTCGCGTCGATCATCCGAAGCTGGTCTTCGAGTTGCTTGCGCTGGAACGGCAGATTCATATTGCTGGTCTGCCCCGAGATACTGGTCTGGAACGGAATCGAGCTGTGCTGGATCGGGATTCCCAGCGGCCGGGTGATGCTCTGCACCATCGCGATACCGTCGGCGTGCATCACATTGCTCGAAATCTTGTTCAGCACAAGCATGTCGGCAGGATTGCGCATGTCATGGGTGGACTCGACCATCAGGATGTCGGGGTTCATCCTGGCCTGGGAGAAGTGCCGGTCGGCAGCGGCGAAACCGACGTTCACCGGGGCGTCCTCGGGCAGGTAGTACCGGTCGTTGTAGGCCGGCTTGTACCCGGGGATGGCCACCACCCCGATCAGGACGACGAACAGGCTGGTCACGAAAATCGGTGCGGGCCAACGCACCACCGCGGTGCCGACCTTGCGCCAGAACTTGCTCTGCGGGGGACGCTTGGACTCGTACAGCCCGACGCGGCTACCGAGGTAGAGCACCGCCGGGCCGAGCGTGACCGAGATGACAACGACCACGACCATGCCGATCGCGACGGGGGCACCCATGGTGGAGAAGTAGGGCAATCGCGCGAAGCTGAGGCAATAGGTCGCTCCGGCGATGGTCAGACCGGAACCCACGATGACGGGCGCCACCGATTTGAAGGTCGCGTAGTAGGAGTCATCCCGGTCCAGGCCCATGCCGCGGTCTTCGCGATACCGGCCGAAGATGAAGATGCCGTAGTCGGTGGCGGCGGCGATCGCCAGCATGGTCAGGATGTTGCCCGCGAAGGTGGTCAACCCGAACACATCGTGCATCGCCAGCACGGACACCACGCCGCGGGCGGTCAGCAGTGCCAGGAACGTCAGGAACAACTGGATCAGCGTGGTCCTGATCGAGCGATAGACCACCAGCAGCATGACTGCGATGGCGACCAGGGTGATCAGGGTGATCTCGGCCAGGCTCGCGTTGCCGATGACGTGCATGTCGTTGGTCAGCGCCGCAGGCCCGGCAACGTGCGCCTGCACCCCCGGCGGAGCCTTCGTCTCCTCGATGACCTTGCGGACGGCTTCGACGCCCTCGTTGGCGAGCGTCATGCCTTGCTCTCCGGCGAGGTTGATCATCACGTAGGACGCTTTGCCGTCGGCGCTCTGCGCGCCGGCCGCGGTCAGTGTGTCACCCCAGAAGTCCTGGATGTGCTGGATGTGCTCGGGATCCTGCTGCAGTTTGTGGATGATCTCGTCGTAGTACTGGTGCGCGTCCGGGCCCAGCGGCTGCTGGCCCTCGATGACGACCATGATCGTGCTGTTGGAGTTGAACTCCTCGAAGTTGGCGCCCATCAACTTCATCGCCTGCATCGACGGGGCGTCCTCGGGCGCCATCGGTGCGGCGTGCAATTCGCCGACGACCTCGAGTTGCGGGGCGATCACATTCACCACGACCGCGATCGCGATCCAGACCAGGATGATCGGCCACGCCAGAATGCGGAGCAGGTGCGGGAAGACAGGGCGCTTCGGCTTGCCGGTGGACTCGGGCGAGGTGGCGGATGTGGTCATGCGGACTTCACCAGGCAGTAGGTCTGGGCGTTGACACCATTGGCGGATTGCTCCTCGCGGACAATGCCGTTGACGGTCACACGGCACCCGATGTGGTCGCCGCTGTTTTCACTGTCGCTGCGCGCCATCAGGTTCGCGCTGACGGTCGGCAACGTGGTGGACAAGGTGACGGACCAGGGCAGCGGGGCGTTCACCGAGTGCACATGGGCGTCCGGATCGAAATAGCTGATGTCGGCGGAGGTTCCGGGTGGTCCGTACACCTCGTACAAGACCACCTTGGGGTTGAACTGGACGATCTCGATGCCCGCGCCGGCGTTCGCGTTGAGATCTTCGGAGCCGAACATCCGGTGTAGTCGTGAGACCACCAGGCCAGACACGGCGAGTACGACCACCAACACCAACGGGATCCACGCATATTTCAACGCACGACGAACAGCCCGACCAGGACTCACCGGTACCTCCCGACGATTACCCGAACCCGCCGACGGCGATGACTCGCCCCGGCGATCGACGAATTAGTTCGAATAACTATGTACATCGGGATGGAACTTTACACGCCCTGGCCGGGCCCACAACCGCAGACCGCTTTTCTGTGAACTTGCTGTTCGGTTCCTGCACACCGCCTTTGGTGGACAGCCGGGCGGCGCTCCTAGGCAGCCGTGCCGTCGCGCGACGGGCGATCGAGATAGCCACGGGCAACTGCCATTTCGACCAGGCGCGAACGCAAGGCACGACGGCCCCGGTGCAGCCGGGACATCACCGTCCCCACCGGAATCTGCAGGATCTCGGCGATCTCCTTGTAGCGGAATCCCGCAACGTCGGCGTAGTACACGACCACGCCCTGCGATTCCGGCAACGCCCGCATGGCCTGACGCACGTCGTCATCACCCATCGATTCCAGCGCCGCGAGTTCGGCCGAGACCACACCGAGCGGGAACCGCTGCGCCACGTCCGCCAGCTGCGCATCCGTGAGTTCGTCCGCGAAGACCTCCTGCGGGCGACGCTGCGCAGTGCGGTACGAGTTGATCCACGTGTTGGTCAGGATCCGGAACAGCCAGGCGCGGATGTTCGTTCCGTCACGGTAGGTGTGAAAACTGCTGTACGCCTTGGTCATTGTCTCCTGGACGAGATCCTCGGCATCAGCAGCGTTGCGGGTGTACCGACGCGCGGCGGCGTAAAGCTGGTCCACCAACGGCAACGCGTCACGCTCGAATCGTTCGCCGCGACATTCGTCAGAACTCATCTGCACACCAGTGCTCATCGGCATGGCCCCCGCTCCTGCCACTGCTCATATCGCTTGCCTCAGACACTCACCAGCCGAAGCTATCCGTCGACGAACCCCAGACCCAGGGGGATAACCCCCAGGTTCCGAGCGGTTTTCCAGGCCGCAGTGGTCACGTCGATCTGTCATGTACGCAGCATGACACCTCAACCCAAGTTGAGGTCAAACCATTTTTCGGCACCAATGTCATTGCGGCTGTTGCCGTTCAACATCTGGTAATTGACCGCAAAGAAGATCGCCCCGACCGCGTTGGACGATACGCCGGGAAACTGGGCCGCTGCCGCCTTAGGCTCATCGGTTATGAATCGAGTGGATCGCTTCTTCGAGATCTCGACGCGTGGTTCGACGGTCCTGTCCGAGATCCGTGGAGGTGTGGTCACCTTCATCGCGATGGCCTACATCATCGTGCTGAACCCCGTGGTCCTCTCCGCCACCGCCGACGTCGACGGAAACAAGCTGCAATTCGCACAGGTCTCGGCCACCACATGTCTGGCGGCAGGCGTGATGACCATCCTGTTCGGCATCATCGCCCGATTGCCGTTCGCGTTCGCCGCCGGTCTGGGCATCAACTCATTTCTTGCCACCACCGTGGTGGGCACGGTCACCTGGCCCGAGGCCATGGGCCTGGTGGTCATCGACGGTCTCATCATCGTGGCGCTGGCGGCCAGCGGGTTCCGCCGTCTGGTGTTCGACGCCGTCCCGATGCAACTCAAACTGGCAATCACCGCGGGCATCGGACTGTTCATTCTCTTCATCGGGCTGGTCGACGCCGGATTCGTCGGCTCGACCGGCATGCCCTCACCACCGGTCGGGCTCGGCACCGGCGGCGTCGGCTCGATCGACACGGTGCCCACGGTGGTCTTCGTATTCACCCTTCTGGTCACCGGCATCTTGGTGGCCCGCAAAGTCCGTGGCGGCATTCTGATCGGTCTGGTGACGGGCACCGTAGTCGCCGTGATCGTCGAGGCGATCTGGCACCTGGGTTCGGCGCAGGAGAAGCACGGCGGTTGGGGTCTGTCGGTGCCGACCCTGTCCGGTTCACCGTTCGCGCTGCCCGACCTGTCTCTCGTCGGGGAAGTCAGCCTCGGCGCCTTCAGCCGGATCGGGGCACTGGCCGCGATCATGGTGGTGTTCACGTTGGTGTTCGCCAATTTCTTCGACGCCATGGGGACCATGACGGGGCTGTCCCGGGAAGCCGGATTGTCCGACGCCCAGGGCAATTTCCCGCGGCTGAAGTCGGCCTTGATCGTCGAAGGCGCGGGCGCGGTCGTCGGCGGCTCCTCGTCGGCATCGTCGAACACCGTCTTCATCGAATCCGGCGCCGGCATCGAGGAAGGCTCGCGCACCGGGTTCGCCAACCTCATCACCGGCGTGCTGTTCCTGGCGGCCATGTTCGTTGCCCCGCTGGCCTCGATCGTGCCCACCGAGGTCGCCGCGGCAGCCCTGGTGATCGTCGGCGCCATGATGGTGTCGCAGCTGCGACACATCGATCTCTCGGAGTTCTCGGTGGCCCTGCCCGTGGTGCTCACCGTGGCCACGATGGCGTTCAGCTACTCGATCGCCAACGGCATCGGTGTCGGCTTCGTGGCCTGGGCCGTGCTGCGGTCGGCTGCGGGAAAGGCCCGCGAGGTCAGCCCGCTGCTGTGGATCGTGGCCGCCGGCTTCATCCTCTACTTCGCCCGCGGCTGGATTGAATCGCTCATCGGGATGTGACTGCCGGTAGCCTTCTCAGTCATGGAGAGGACCCGCCGGTGAGCGCTGGCCTGTTAGGTTTGCTCGACGACGTTGCCGCACTGGCCCGGCTGGCGGCAGCATCGATCGACGACATCGGTGCGGCCACGGGCCGAGCCACCGCCAAGGCCGCCGGCGTCGTGATCGACGACACCGCGGTGACACCGCAATATGTCCACGGCATCGCCGCCGATCGCGAGCTTCCGGTGGTCAAGCGCATTGCGATCGGCTCGCTGCGCAACAAGATCCTGTTCATCCTGCCCGCGGCGCTGTTGCTCAGCCAGTTCGCGCCTGGGTTGCTGACCCCGATCCTGATGCTCGGTGCCACCTACCTCTGTTTCGAAGGCGCCGAGAAGGTCTGGGGCCGCTTCCTCGGTCACGGTGCACACGACTCCGCTGGTGCGCCCGCAGCCGCAATCGGCGGCGATGCCGAGAAGTACATGATCACCGGCGCGATCCGCACCGACTTCATCCTGTCCGCCGAAATCATGGTGATCGCCCTCAACGAGGTGGCCGATCAGACTTTCTGGCCCCGTCTGATCATTCTGGTGATCGTCGCGCTCGTGATCACCGCCGCGGTCTATGGCGTGGTGGCCGGCATCGTGAAGATGGATGACATCGGCGTGCTGCTGGCCCAGCGTTCATCGAAGGTGGCCCAGACGATCGGCCGCGGCCTGGTCGCCGGGATGCCCAAGCTGCTCTCGGCGCTGTCGACGGTCGGCACAGTGGCCATGCTCTGGGTCGGCGGGCATATCTTGCTGGTCGGCACCGACACCCTCGGCTGGCACACCCTCTACGGCCTGGTCCACCACGCCGAAGAGGCCGTGCATCACGCCGTGGGCGACACGTTTGGCGGCGTGCTGGCCTGGGTGACCAACACCGTCGCATCGGCGGTCATCGGCCTGGTGGTCGGGACCGTTGTGGTGGGGATCATGCATGTGCTGCCGTTCGGCAAGAAGGGCGAGCACAACGCAGCTGCGTGACGTTTGTTCAGCGCCGATTTCCCCTGCGGGGCCGCAATTCTCAGCGAGGCAGCAGCCGCAGAGGGAGAAACCCGCCGCGGGCGCGAAATGCGCCGGCGCAAAGACTTTTTAGGTCAATGTCTTTCAACGTGCCATACTGGGCGTGGACGCGTTTCGTACGTCCGGTTTGAACAATGAGAGAAGCAGAATATGGCACAGGGAACTGTGAAATGGTTTAACGGCGAAAAGGGCTTCGGCTTCATCGCCCCTGACGGCGGCGCCCCCGACGTCTTCGTCCACTACTCCGAGATCACCGGCAGTGGTTTCCGGTCGCTGGAAGAGAACCAGCGCGTCGAGTTCGAGATCACCCAGGGAGCCAAGGGCCCCCAGGCAGTAGGAGTCACCGCGGTCTAAACCGCGCTAAAACCTGATCATGGGCTGGTACGGATTAATTTCGTACCAGCCCATTTTGCATTTCACACCGGCGCTTCCGTCGGATCCTTCAGATGCCCGAGCCAGCGCGCAGATTCGAGTTGCGCGACACGCAGTACACGGTCAGCGGTGTCATATGCCGGTGTACGTCGTTCCGCTTCCCCCACCGGCATCGCCGCAGCGCAACGCATCACCAGAGCACCGAGACCAACAGACGTCTTGGACGGAACGACAAGAAGTTTCACGCATACGTCCCGGCCCGCCACCATCATCAAACGAGGGCGGCTCAGCTTCATCCCGGTCGGCCCCCGCGTGCCGGGAACGATGGAGTCCAAGTCGAGCTGCCCCTCGGCGGCCGACCAATTCACTCGAATGTCAACGACTTCCCCGAGCGATCGATGAAGGACTCCGACGAGATCGGGCAGCTCGTTTGCCACCGACCCGGTGTGCGGCCACCACGCTCCGTCGATATCCGAGCCCAAGTGCCGGGCGAGGGCGAGCCGGACCGGACTGGCCATCCGCCGCGTCCCGTTGAGGCCATTCACGATGACTGCGCATCGGCGCGGGGCGCGAGTCGATCCGTCGGTCGATCCGAGAAAACCAGCGTCTCTGCCGGTTCAGCCGACAACACGCCGGCCGGAGCAGAATCGTGCTGCTCGCGGTGTGAAAACAGTTCGGACGTTTCCATGAAGAGTGTCCTTGAGAGGTGCGGGACTACCGCACTGGTATGGATTACCGAGCGATTGTGAATCACTGGCTGACCGCCGCCATCGAAGTAATCCGCCCATCGCGGTTGGCACTCAGATGTATCCGGTCTAGACACAAATCTACACCCGGTGGCCCCTCGCGCCTTGGACCCGGTGTCAAACCAGCGGCCGCCCGAGCCGGTACCGGGCTCGAACGTCCCATAGCAATGCCCGGAAACCCAACTGCGACAGCCAGAGCGGCTTGCGTCGCTCGCGTGCGACGTGCTGTGCCACATAACCGTCGAACCAGTGTTGATCCTCATCCGTCCACGGCACCCGCATCGCTTCGCGGAACGCCGGCGGGAGGTACCCGATGGTGCGACGATATTTGACCGGCCCGAACCGCGCCTGAATCAGCGGGTGTGCATAACCGAAGTTGGCGATGCCGAGCAGAAATCCCCGCACCTCATCGCTGACCTGGACCTTTGCCACCTGGTCATCCCAGTAGCGAGTGAACGCATCACGATCCGGCGGCCACATCTCGGCCGGCATTTGCAGCGTCGTGCCGCATACCTTCCCCTGCTGGTAGAACTCCTCACGCTCGGCACCGGCAAGCGGCCCGTGGACGCGTTGATAGATGTCCTCCCAGCCGAAGAACAGGCAAGCCGCGACCCACAGCTGCAGGTCAGGGTCCATCGCGTTGTACTGCACCGGACTATCCCCGTCAGAACGAACCTGTGCGTGTTGGCGGTTGACCGCCTGGCGGTATCGGCGACGGTCCTCGGCGTTTCCGAATACTGCGACAGCCAGATATGAGGCCGTGGTGCGCGCCCGTTTGATCGGATGGCGGTCCAGGCGGCCGCCCTCCACCTTGCTATGGGCCACTCCATAGCCGACTGCCGGGTTGGCCAACTGCATGATCACGTTTGCGGTGCTCATGGTCTGCCCCATGGACAACAGCGACCTGGCAAAGAACCGGCAGTCGAGCTCGTCCATCTCGCTGCGAGACAGCCGCTGCGCGCTCGGCCCCATACCCGCCCCTATCTGGAAACCAATGTTCGCAGATCATGGTGGCGCACGTAGTGTGAAATCGCAACGTCACCCGTTGGATGAGCGCACCGCGGGCAGGATCAACGTATCGATGACGTCCCGGATGAACTTCGCGTCGATGCTCTGCCCGCTGATCACCCGCATCAGAGACATTCCGGTCATCACGTCGGCGACCAGCGACCAGTCCCGGTCGCGTGACAGCTCACCGCGAGCTGCGGCCTGCTGCAGGATGGCGTTGACCACCCGCCTGCCTTTGAGCAGCATCAGATCATCGAGGGCCGAGGCAAGATGCGGATCGTGCGTGGCCTCGACCGCGGCCTGCAATACCAGGTCGTAGGAAAAGTGCTCTTCGTCGTTGCGCACCGCACGGCGTACGAGTTCGTCGAAATCGCCTTCCAGACTGCCGGTGTCGGGCGCATCGTCATCGAGCAGGTCGGGCCGCCAATACACCAGTGCGTCGGTGATCAGCGCGGCCTTCGACGACCACCGGCGATAGATCGCGGCCTTACCGACACCGGCGCGTGCGGCGATGTCGTTCATGTTGGTGTTGACGTAGCCGTTCTCCGCCAAGGCCGCCAGCGCCGCGTCGAGGATGGCCGCGTCCCGCGATCGATCCAGCCGACCGTCGGTACGCCGGCGCAGCTTCGACTCTGCATCCGGCGCATCCTCACGGCCGGTCATCGCGGTCACTCCGTAGTCGCCGATATCGGGGCCGTGGCGTCAGCGTCATCGCCCGCCGCCTTTCGTTCGCGCTCCAGGCGGCCCCGCCTGGTGATCTCAAAGGTGTTGAGCGGCCACCAGAACCAGCGTCCCAGCGCCGCGGCGATGGACGGGGTCATGAACGAGCGCACGATCAACGTGTCGACGACCAGACCTATACCGATGGTCGTACCGAGCTGCCCGATCACGCGCAGGTCGCTGACGATCATCGACGCCATAGTGAAGGCGAACACCAGCCCGGCCGCGGTGACGACACGACCGGTGGCACCGACAGCCCGGATGATGCCGGTGTTGAGCCCGGCGTGGATCTCCTCCCGGAGTCGCGACACCACAAGCAGGTTGTAGTCCGAACCGACGGCCAGCAGGATCACCATCGACAACGGGATCACGATCCACTGCACGCCGAGGCCGAGGATGTCCTGCCACAGCAACACCGAAAGCCCGCACGCGGTCCCCAGAGAGGCGGCCACGGTGCCGACGATCACCAATGCCGCCACCACACTTCGGGTGATGATCAACATGATCGAGAAGATCAGGATCATCGACGCGATGATCGCGATCATCAAGTCCGTTTTCACCCCGTCCTGCATGTCGGCATACATCGAGGCGGTACCGGCCAGTGACACCTTCGCGTTGGCCAGCGGGGTGCCCTTGACCGCGTCGGCGACAACGCCTTTGAGGTCGCGAACGTGCGAGATGCCCTCCACCGAGGCGGGGTCACCCTGGTGGGTGATGATGTAGCGGACCGCGTGACCGTCCGGTGAGACGAACATCTTCAGCCCCCGTTCGAAGTCGGGGTTGTCGAACACATCAGGCGGCAGGTAGAAGAAGTCGTCGTTCTTGGCCTGATCGAAGTACAAACCGATCTCGGTGGCACCCTTGGCCAGTTCCTGCTGCTGAGCCTGGGTACCGGCCATGGTGCTGTGCGTGGCGATCATGAAATCGCGCATCCGCGACATCGAATCGATCGTCGAACGCAGCACCGGCAACATCTGCGGCATCAGCTGATCCATGCGGTCCATATCGATTGTGAGACCTTGCATTTCGTCAGTGAGTTTGTCGATGCCGTCGAGGGTGTCGAAGATCGACCGCATCGACTGGCAGACCGGGATGTCGAAGCAGTGCGGCTCCCAGTACAGGTAGTTACGCAACGGCCGGAAGAAGTCGTCGAAATCAGCCAGATGGTCGCGCATTTCCTTGGTGGCGTCCACCATCTCGTGCGTCCGGCCCACCATGCTGTGCGTGGTGTCGGTCAACTCCGACATCAGGGTGTACATACGCTCCATGCTGGCGACGGTCTGGCTCATCTCGTCGGCCTGCTCGAGCATTTGCGCCGAGTTGTCGTTGTTGAACTTCGCGCCCTGCAGCGTGGCGGCGTTCTGCGCCCCGAGCAGGAACGGGATGGAGCTGTGCTCGATCGGCGACCCCAACGGGCGGGTGATGGTCTGCACCCGCTCGATGCCGCGCATGTGGACCACCCCCTTGGCGACCCGGTCGATGACGAGCATGTCGGCCGGGTTGCGCAGGTCGTGATCGGCTTCGAGCATCAAAAGTTCCGGGTTCATCCGGGCCTGCGAGAAGTGCCGGTCGGCGACGCCCATGGCCAAGTTGGCCGGCATGTCGGCCGGGGTGAACTTCTGGTCGTTGTACTGCGGCACATACGTCAGCAGGCTGACGAAGCCGATCACGGCAATCAGGCTGGTGACAAAGATGATCGGGATCGGCCAGCGCACCACCGACGTACCGACCTTGCGCCATCCCCTGGTCGAAAGCTCCCGTTTCGGATCGAGCAACCCGACCTTGGACGCGACGGTCAGCACAGCCGGGGCCAAGCTCAGGGCCGCGGCGATGATCACCAGGATGGCGATGGCGCACGGCAGACCCATCGTCTGGAAGTACGGCAGCGTCGTCATGGTCAGGCACATGCACGCACCCGCGATGGTCAACCCCGAGCCCAGGATGACGTGCGAAACACCGTGATACGCGACGTAGAACGCGTCGTCCTTCTCCAGGCCCTTGGACCGCTCCTCGTGATATCGGCCCAACAGGAAGATCACGTAGTCGGTTCCAGCCGCCAGGGACAGCATCGTCACCATGCTCACCGCGTACGGGGTCAGGCCGATGATGTTCACATACCCGGCCGCCGCCGTAATACCCTGCGCAGCAAAGAGCTCCAGGCCAATGACGACCATCGACACCAACATCGTCACGATGGACCGGTAGATGAACAGCAGCATCACGATGATGACGGCGACCGACACCAACTCCATGGTCGCCATGCTTTGATGCCCGGCCACCTGGGTGTCTGCGTTGAGCACGGTATTGCCGGCGACGTGGGCCTTGATGCCCGGCGGCGCAGGCACCGATGCGACGATGTCGCGTACCGCGGCCACCGACTCATGGCTGGCACTGGTGCCCTGCGAACCGTTGAGGAAGATCTGCACATACGCCGACTTGCCGTCGACGCTCTGCGAACCGGCGGCGGTCAGCGGATCGCTCCAGAAATCCTGGATGTTCTGGACGTGTTCGTGATCGGTCTCGAGCTTGTCGATGATCTGGTCGTAGAACTTGTGCGCCTCGTCGCCGAGCTTGTCGTCGCCCTCGAGCACCACCATCGCCGAAGAGTCGGAGTCGTACTGCTGGAACACCTTGCCGATGTTCAACATCCCCTGATATGACGGCGAATTCGTCGGGCTCAACGGAACTTGCCGCATCTCGGCGACCGCGTCGAGCGACGGTACAAGGGTGCCCAGGGCCACCACGACGAGCACCCAGAACACGATGATCGGCAGCGAGAAGATCCGGACCATGTGGCCCAGGAACGGGCGGTGCGGCTTCGAGTGCGCGTTGCTCATACGGATTTCACCAAGCAGTAGATGAACGGTTTGACTGTGTCTGTACTCGTCCGGTCGTCACGGACCTCGCCATCGACCGTCACCCGGCACCGCAGATCGCTCACGTCACGATCGCCCTGGGCCATGATGTTGGCCGACATCGACGGCAGCGTCGTCACGATCGTGAACGACCAAGGCAGCGTGGTGTTTTCGATGAGATGCGGTTGACCGTTCTCGTCGAGGTAGTTGAGGTTGGCGGTTCCGCCGGAGCCGGTGACCTCGTAGGTGATGTGTTTGGGATTGAAGTTCGCTGTGATTCCGGAGCCGTCTGCCGCCCGCGGTTCGTGGTGGTTGGACTCACGAATCCGCACGATCGCGTATGCGCCCAGAGCGACGACCACCACCAAAGTGAGCGGTATCCACGCTTTCTTGAGCAACCGGAACACAGTTGCGCCTCCCCGACCTGACCCTATGCAACAAATTGACCCAGACGGAACTCAAGTTCCGCCTAAGAGGATGCTGAGCACCTTACTCGAGCCGGTTCTCGGCGACGACCCGGCGTCTATTTGGCCAGGAAGCGCTCGAGGCCGGCGATCACGATGTCGAGGGTGAAGTCGAAGTCTTGAGCTGAGGTGGCGGCGGCGCTGCGGTCGGCGACCACGCCACTGAGCAGCGGGAAGTCGCTGGACGGCAGATCTTTCAGGGCCCGCACCACCTCGGGTGTCTGATGGTGCAGTCGGGACCCCGCCGACCCCAGCACGTCGTGCGCGGCCGACATGGCGAGCCCGGACACCAGGGTGAGCGCCCGCCCGGCGTCGTCGGTAGCGAAACCGCCGTCGGTCAGGGCCTGCAGCACCTGTTCCGCCAACGCGAGGCTGGCCGCCCCGCTCGTCCCGCGCAACTGGAAGCTCGTGGCCGTCACACCCAGTTTGAGCACACCCTGACGGATGGCGTTGCCGTAGGCCCGCAGGACCTCCTGCCAACTCGCCCCCTCCGGCAACTTGATCGAGCGCAACTCGGTCTCGAACAGATCGGCCACCACCAACTCGAGCAAGCCGTCGCGGTCGCCGACGTAGTAGTGCAGCGTGGTGCGGTCCACCCCGAGAGCGTCGGCCACCGCCTGCATCGTCAACGCGCCCGGCGCCATGGCGCGCGCCGCGGCCACGATCTGCTCCTGATCGATGCGCGGAGGCCGGCCCCGTCCCCGGCGCGGCGCGTTTCCGGTGGTCACGCCGGCAATCCTAATTGTTCGCGGGCCGGTCGATGCACCGCTCTTCCTTTTTTCTCACGGTCGTGGAAAACTGCCCCGAAACCGAGCAAGGGAGCTGCCGCATGTCACCAACCTCTCCACACCGGGTCGTCCAGTGGACGACGGGGAACGTCGGGAAGAGTTCGGTTGCGGCCATCGCCCGAAACCCGAACCTGGAACTGATCGGCTGCTACGCGTGGTCACCGGACAAGGCCGGCAAGGACGTCGGCGAACTGGCCGGCATCGAGCCTCTCGGGGTCGCCGCCACCAACGACGTGCAGGCACTGCTCGCCCTCAAACCCGACGTCGTGGTCTACAACCCGATGTGGATCGACGTCGACGAACTCGTCGAAATCCTTTCGGCCGGAGTCAATGTCGTCGCTACGGCCTCTTTCATCACCGGACACAACCAGGGCGAGGGCCGCGACCGGATCGCCGAGGCGTGCCGCAAGGGCGGTGCGACCATGTTCGGATCGGGGATCAGCCCAGGCTATGTGAACCAGCTCGCGATCGTGGCTGCCGGCATCTGCGACCGCGTGGACAAGGTCACCGTCAACGAGGCTGCCGACACCACGTTCTACGACTCACCCGAAACCGAGAAGCCGGTCGGGTTCGGGCAACCCATCGACCATCCCGATCTCCAGGCCATGACAGCCCACGGCACCGGGGTGTTCGGCGAGGCCGTGCGCATGATCGGTGACGCGCTCGGTATCGAATTCGACGAAGTCCGCTGCGACGCCGAATACGCCCAGACCACAGAGGATCTCGACCTCGGCTCCTGGACCATCCCGGCCGGCGGGGTGGCGGGGGTTTTCGTCAGCTGGAAGGGAATCGTCGGGGATACCACCCGCGTCGAGCTCACGCTGCGCTGGCGCAAAGGACAGGCTCTACAGCCGGATTGGCAGATCGATCAGGACGGCTGGGTCATCGAGGTGGCCGGCCGGCCGACGGTGACCATGAAGGTCGGCTTCCTGCCGCCGCCCGACTTCGAGGCCACCACGCTCGAGGAGTTCATGGTGCTCGGCCACATCATGACCGCCACTCCCCCGATCAACGCGATCCCCGCGGTGGTCAATGCCGCGCCCGGCATCGTCACTTACAACGATCTGCCGCTGATCCTGCCACGGGGAGTGGTACCTGCGAGTTAGCATCCAGCCATTCGCGGTCGGCCTACCGGTGGGGGATTTCTGATGCACGTGTCTGGATGGGTGGGCGCCGGTGCGCTGACTGCCGGGGTGTCGGCGGCATTGCTCGCCGGCGCCGCATCCGCCGGCGCCGACACCGACGGTGGCTCGGATCCCGGGCCGGGAAAGACGTCATCGGCCGGCGCTGAAAAGGCAAGCGGCACCACATCATCCGTGCGGACCCGCGCCAAGCCGCGTGTCAAGCACAGTGGTCGTCCGGCCACCACGGCCACCACGGCCGCCACAGCCTCACGTCTCCGAAGTTCCGTCGAGGACGCCGTCGAGAAGGCCGCCGGGAGGCCCGTCGCGAAAGCGAAGGCCGAGAAAGCGAAGGGCGTCCCGGCGTCCCGGCATCGACTTCCCGCGCTACGCAGCGAGGCCCGCACACAGACCGATGAACGCCCGACACCCCAGACCACAAAGGTGGAGGAGCGTCGCGCGTCTACCGTCGACGCTCCGGCGGTTGATCCTCCGGCGGTTGATTCTCCGGCAGTTGATTCTTCGACGGTTGACGCCCGCGATCCACTGGCCGCGATCTCGCAGCTAGCTTCCCGCGTGTCCGAGACGGTGGGCTCGGTGGTCTTCAACACCATCGGCGCCGTGATTCAAGCCGCCGACGGCCCGCCCGTGGTGCCTCTCGGGTTGCGCGATTCGGTTGAGGTGGGCAGCTCGACGCTGGTTGTCTCCCCGGGCAACGAGGTCGCCGCTGACTGGTACTTCCCGACGGACGGCGAACCGGACCGGCTGATCTACCTGCAGCACGGATTCATCGCCACCGGTCCGATGTACAGCTACACGGCGTCCTATCTGGCCGACCGGACCAACAGCGTCGTCGTGGTCACCACGGTCACCTCCAACCCATACGCCGAGGGCGGCATGTGGCTCGGTGGGGACAACATGCACAAGGCTGTCGCCGAGCTCTTCCTAGATTCTGATCGAGATGCGTTGAACGCCAGCATGACAACTGCCTCGCTGAAAGCCGGCCGGGAGCCTTACCTGGTGCCGCAGCAGTTCGTGCTGGTCGGGCACTCGCTCGGCGGGGGCTTCGCGCCCGGGGTCGCCGGGTACTACGCCGAGGGGTTGGTGACCCGCCGGGCCGACGGCCAGGATGCTCCCAACGATCTGGCCGGAGTGGTGTTGCTGGACGGGGTTCCACCCTCGGGCACGTTGCCGAACGCGATGGAGCGCCTCGCGCAACTGGAGGCCAGCAACGGCAACGACCCCGCCGATTATGTGCCGGTCTACGAGATCGGCGCACCGTCGAACGCGTTCAACTCGACGAGCACGGTGAACGAGGATCTCTCGGCCGCCAGGCCAGGAAAGTTCAACGGAGTCGTCGTCGACGGTGGCGTCCATATGGATTCCATGCTCGGCGGCAACCCGCTGATCCAGGCCGCGGCCTACCTCGTTGCCGGCATCCCACAACCACAGAATCCGCCGGCCGTGCAGTGGCTGATGGCCGGTTGGGTCAACGACATGTTCGACGGCAACATCGATCCCACCACCGGCCGCTGCCTGAGTGACTGCCATGGCATCTACGCCGAGCCGGGCGATGCGCTCGACATCGATGGCGACCGGGGTGACGCCACCGCAGAGGTGATCGACTCCGGTCCGCCACCGAACGAAACCCTGTGGAATGCAATCCGATTCATTCCGTCCCCGGCGACATCCATCCCTGGTTCGGTGCTGTCACGGTGGGTGTAGCGCTCACCGGAAAGTTGACCGAGTTGGCGATGAAGCACATCCGGTGGGCTTCATGATGCAGCTCGGTGGCCTCCCCGACACGCTCCACATCGGTGACGGTGACCTGCGGTCGTAGCGTGACATCGGTGAAAATGCCGCTGCCCTCGGCATTTTCGCTCATCGTGCCCTGCGGCCGGTCGCTGTAGGCCGTGACGACGATGCCCGCTTTTGCGCAAAGTGCCGGATACCAGAGCATGTGGCACTGGGACAGGCTGACCACGAGCAGTTCCTCGGGATTCCACCGCTGCGCGTCTCCACGGAAGGCGGGATCAGCGCTGCCCGGGATCGCCGGCTTCCCGGGTGTCTCGACACCGCTCACCTCATGGTCACGCGCGTAATCGCGGTAGCCGCTGGTCCCCGAACCGGTGTTGCCAGTCCAGGTCACCTCGACCTCGTATCGATGCGTCCGGTTGGCCATGGCGCGAAGATACCAACCAGGGAAGACGTTCCTGTCGAACCACCATTGACACGTTGGCACAGATAGCTAGACTTTGTGTCATGTCCATTGGCAGCCCGGCCGACACAGACGTGGCGCGGCCGCACGTACTGGCAGATTTCCGCAAGCACTCGGGCAGCATCCTCGGAGGCGCCTTCGGCGCAGCGGCATTCGATGAGGTGGCCCTGGTACCGGTGGCCGCCGCCGTCGACCGCAGCGGACGGTTCGAACGCAACTTTCTCGATCGAGGAGTGCGCAGCGGATTCTCCGCATTCCTGGCGATCTGGGGCGACGCCGAGGACCGTGAGACCGAGGGGCGCCGCCTACAGACCATGCACCGCGACGTCCGCGGGCACGGCAAGGACGACTTCGCCGAAGTCCGCTACAGCGCGCTGAACCCGCAGTTGTGGAACTGGATCGCCATCAGCGGGATCTTCGTCGTCCTGCACTCGTTCACCCCGGCAACCGGCATCACGCTGAACGCCGCGGAACAAGAGGCGGCCTATGCCCAGCTGCTGGAGGCGTTCCGCTCGATCGAGTTGCCCGGCGCTTCGGCGAAACTCCCGCAGACGTACGCCGAAGCGATCCGGTACTACGACGACATGGTGGAAAACCAGTTGCAGGGCAACCCATTCCTGAGCCGCGTCACTACCGGACTCACCCAGCTGCCGTTGCCGACCCTACTGCTGCCCGCTCCGATTCGCCTGGCACTGACACCGTCCTGGATGGCAGTCCGGCCGATCGCCGGCCGCGTCATCAAAGTGTGTTCGTTCGGCATCCTGCATCCGGGAATCCGGGAGATGACCGGGTTCCGCTGGCAGTCCCGGCACGATCGGGAGTTCGCCGTGTACACCCGGTTGCTTCAACTGGCCTGGCGGGTGCTGCCCGATCGGTTGCTGCTGGTTCCGCTGGCCTACAACCGGCTGCAATACGAGAAGCTGGTGCGTCTGCACCGGTCGGTGGCGCTGGATTCGTTCGCACCGCTGGGATGTCCGGCAGCGGGCTGACACACTGGTATCAATGCCGCGCAGCAACGCCAGCCAATCCGAGCAGGAAGACGCCATCCTCAAGGCCGCCGCCGAGGAGGTGTCGCTCGTCGGGCTGGGTCGGGCCAGCCTGGAGGTCATCGCCAAGCAGGCCGGCGTCAGCCGTCGGACGCTGTACCGTCGCTTCCCCACCCGCGACGCGTTGATCACCGAACTCGGCCGACGCACCTTCGACTCGGCCATGCACCGGTTGCGCACCGTGGCAATCGATTCGGGCCCCGGTGACGCGGCGGTGGCGGCGTTCTGCGAAGGGCTGCGACTGCTGACCACCGAACCCGTGATGCGCCGGTTCCTGCGCCTGGACACCGACTTCACCGCGGTCGCCGGCGCCTACGACCAAGCCCCGGCTTTTCTGCACCATGCCTCCTCGGCAATGGCCAAGGCACTTCGTGCGGCCGGCGCGACCATGCCCGACGCCGAACTGCTGGCCGTGTCCGAATTGCACATCCGACTCGCGGTGTCGCTGGCCCAGATGCCCAGCCCGCTACTGGACGTCACCGACGATGCCGCGATCCGTGACTACGCACGCAAACACTTGGCGCCGCTGGTGCACTAGAGGTCAGGCCCGCAGGCGTCCCGCCGCATCGCGCACCGCTGCCGTGATGGCCTCGACCGTGCGGCTGTCGAGCTTCCAACATTGCCAGTACAGCGGCACGTCCAGGTACTGCTCGGTGATCCGGACGAAGTCGTCGTCGACCAATTCCTCGGGATACATCCCCCAGGCCAACCCGGCCCGTACCGCGGCACCGAACCCCTCTGCGGTCGGGATGAAGTGAATCGGCCTGACGACATCCTTGCGGAACACCTTGCGCACCAATTGATCTTGCAGGGCGTCATCGCGGTTCCAGGCCAGCGAGGGTGCTGTCTGCGCGGCCTCGCGAGTAAAGCCGTCGGGCAGGTAACGCTGCACGTATTCCGCGCTGGCCACCGGCACGTAGCGCATCGCCCCCAACGCATGCACCCGACAACCCGGAACCGGACGTCGCTCGGTGGTCACCGCGCCCATCACGACACCCTCCCGCAGCAGCCGAGCCGAGAGGTCCTGATCCTCGATCCTGATATCGAACAAGAACTCGGCCGCCTGGGCAAACACATCGGTGAACCACGTCGCCATCGAATCGGCGTTGACCGCCAGAGCGATCCTGGTGCGGTGCGCCGAGCCACCGCCCATCTCGGCAAGGGTCTCGGACTCCAGCAGTGCCGTCTGCGCCGCCAGTCTCAACAGCGGAACACCAGCAGAAGTTGGGGTGCAAGGCTTTTCGCGAACAACGAGCACCTGACCGACACGCTGTTCCAAGGCCTTGATGCGCTGGCTGATCGCGGACGGAGTCACGTGCAGACGCTGCGCGGCCGCATCGAAGCTCCCCAGTTCGACCACCGCGGCGAAGGCAGCAAGCTGCTGGCCGTCGATCTGCACGCTGCGATCCTAGTCGGGTTGGCGCTCATCGCCGAGTAAACCGCTGCCGGTGAACCGGACGAGCTGGTCGACCCAGCCACGGTCCAAACCCTCGGGCCCGAGCGGGCGTCCGTACAGCGCGAGATCCGAACTGGCGAGCGCACCGATCATCGACAAGACGGCAATTGTGCTGCGTTGCTGGCCTTCTCTGCTCTGAATGTCAGGTATCGCACGGCCCGCCGCGGCAAAGAACAGCTCGGGCAGACTCGGTGTACCTGCCAACTGATCCAGCCAGATCTGATCTTCATCCAGGGCAAGCTGATTCATCACCTTCAGCCAGCGCAACCCGCCGACGGGATCCTCGTCGAGCAGACGGACGTACGGCGCGATCAGGGCTTCGACGACATCACAGACGCCAATCTCGTTCTCGGACTGAGCCACCCGGACAAGTTCGGAGATGACAGCCGCGAACACCGTCGGGGCGCGGCGCTGGGCCACCTCCAGCACCAGATCCCTCTTGGCCGGAAAGTGATAGGCCACCGCGCGGCTGGCCACGCCGGCCTCCCGGGCCACCGCGCGCGAAGCCACCGCGCCGATCGACGTCTCGGCGAACATTCGCTCGGCGGTGTCGACGATCAGGGCACGGGTGTCGACATCGCGCCGGGGGCCACGCCTGCGCGTCGAGCTCGGGACCACAGCACGAGCGTAATCACTCACGCCCGGATCGTCCTATGGTCGGTGCAGATCTCCTACCACGGTCGTAGGACAAGATCGGACAGCAGCGCGATGTGGGTTGACCTGCATTCTTCATAGCGTCAAGACATGACACGAGCACAGCGTTCCCCAGCTATTTCCCTAGCGAATTCAGTGACTGGCGTCGCCCGTGGATGGACGGCCAAAGACGCCGTTTTCACCCCGCCGGAGACCGCGCCGGCAACCGCGCACCGGCCGGGTCGCCGGGACGGCAGCCTTTGGGGCCGCGCCCTGACCGCGGTGCGGTCCGCACTGGTCGCCGTACCCCGACCGAATCTGAAACAGCCGTACTATCCGCCGCTGCGTGAAGGCTTCGTCGAAGATGCCGCCATGGCGCGCGAAATGTGGCGACTCTGAGTGCTGAAGTCCGATCCCGGAAAATCCGGCCCCAAAAAATCCCACCGCAGTAGGAGGCATGACCGCGACCTCGCCTTCTACGATCAGAACATGCTCGGCAGCATCGCGCGCGGCCTCCGTGCGCACGTGCGCCGGCGGGGCTACGCCCTCCCGGTGGGCTACAACTGGGCCATCGTATTGGCGTTCGATGCCACGGTGATCGGCGCCGGCGTGGTGGCCATGCTGCAGCGCCCGACCGCCGATTTCCCGGCGAGCCTGCTCGCGGTCGTGGTGTGCGTTGCCCCGTTCGCGCTGTTCTACCTGTCCGGCGTCGACTTCAAGGCACCCATTGTCTGGGCGACATGGACCACCGCTACCGCGGTGTTGCTGTTCGCGACGACCACACCGGTATCCAATGACTTCGCTCCGCTGATCGCGGTGCTGATGGTCGGCGAAGTCGCCTCACTCGTCGGCGTGTGGGGTGGATTCCTGGCCTCGCTGACCGCGGCCACACTGCTGATGGCGGCTGCCGCACAGCACCGCCTCGAAGCGCTGCCGCTGTACCTGGGGATCCTCGGAATGGGTTGGCTGGTAGGTTATCTCGTGCACACTCAGCAGCAGCTCATGCGCCAGCAGCAGGATGCGCAGGCCGCGCAGGCCCGGCACGCCGCGGCCGACGAGCGCCGCCGTATCGCCCGCGAGGTCCACGACGTGATCGCCCATTCGCTGAGCGTGACCCTGCTGCATGTGACCGGCGCACGTCGCGGGTTGCAGCAGGATCGCGATGTCGACGACGCCGTCGAGGCACTGGAACAGGCCGAACGCCTGGGCCGACAGGCCATGGCGGACATCCGCCGCACGGTCGGACTGCTCGACGGCGCCCCGATGAGCATGGCTCCCGAACCTGGTGTCGACGATATCTCTTGCCTGGTCGACGATTTCGTACGCGCCGGGCTGACCGTGCGTTTCGACGCCACAGGGCGCACCGATGTGGTTTCCGGCGCGGTGGGCTTGGCGTTGTATCGCATCGCCCAGGAGTCGCTGGCCAACATCGCCAAGCACGCACCTGATGCGGAAGCCACAGTGTTACTGAGGATCTCACGCACTTCGGCGTCGCTCACCGTCGCCAACCGAATCCCGGTCCCCGCGTTGTCCGTCAGGAACGGCCGCGATGTCGATGGCCGCGGCGTGCGCGGTATGCGCCAACGTGTCGAGCAGCTCGGCGGGATCATCAGCGTCGGCCCGGCCGATGACGGATGGTCGGTGCGCACGAACATTCCGTTGGACGACACCGACCGGGCGCCCCGATGGTGCCCTGTGGTGTCATGACGGACCCCGTGACCGAAGTGGCGGTCCTGCTGGTCGACGACCAGGATCTGGTGCGCTCTGGGCTGCGACGCATACTGCGACGCAAGGACGGCTTCGTGGTCGTTGCAGAGTGCGCCGACGGCGACGAGGTGCCAGATGCCATCACCCAGTACCGCCCCGACGTGGTGGTGATGGACCTGCGGATGAAACGCGTCGACGGGATCGAGGCCACCCGCCAGGTGACCGCGTCCGGCGGCCCTCCGGTGCTGGCGCTGACCACGTTCAACGACGACGAGTTGCTGTCCGGAGCGCTGCGCGCCGGGGCCAGCGGATTCGTGCTCAAGGATTCCTCGGCTGAAGAGCTGATCCGGGCGGTGCGCGCAG
This sequence comes from Mycobacterium syngnathidarum, assembly GCF_001942625.1. Classification (GTDB taxonomy): domain Bacteria; phylum Actinomycetota; class Actinomycetes; order Mycobacteriales; family Mycobacteriaceae; genus Mycobacterium; species Mycobacterium syngnathidarum. Next base: position 141,853 of record NZ_MLCL01000024.1, on the reverse strand, counting down.
TGGCCCAGGGCGACAGTTATCTGGACCCGGCCGTGACCTCACGGGTGCTCACCACCTACCGCAAGTCAGCCGAGCCGCGTCGCAGCGCCGCAGTCGGCGACCTCACCGCCCGCGAACTCGATGTGCTGAAGCTGATCGCCAAAGGGCATTCCAACGCCGAGATCGCCGACGAGCTCAGCATCTCCGGTCTCACCGTCAAGAGCCACATCGGCCACATCTTCATCAAACTCGACCTGCGTGACCGCGCCGCCGCGATCATCCATGCGTACGACACCGGACTGGTCAGCCCCCAGTGAACGAACCTGCCGCGGTACCCCACCAGAGCGAGGTAGGACCTATGGCCCTACCGCCGCGGGTCCACACACGGCCATCATGAGGTATGGGTACTTCAGCTTGGCCCGCGCCGGCGCCGACCGCTGAGTCCGAGACCACGAGTGCCGCGGCAGAGATCCACGAGACGCATACCGGCATCGTCGCCTTGGTCGGCGACCGGGCGTACAAGGTCAAAAAGCCCGTCGTGACCGATTTTCTCGACTTCAGTTCGGTCGAGCGTCGCGAACAGGTCTGTGACCGTGAGGTGCGGTTGAACCAGCGACTGGCGCCCGACAGTTATCTGGGCGTCGCACACCTCTCGGATCCGCAAGGCGGTCCGCCCGAGCCAGTGATCGTGATGCGCCGATACCCCGATGCCCGCCGACTGACGTCAATTGTCGTCAACGGTGAACCCGTCCTCGAGCAACTGTCGGCGATCGCGCAAGCGGTGTCGCGGTTCCACGCCGATGCGCAGCGTTCGGAGGACATCGACACTGCGGCAGGGGTTCCCGCGGTTGCCGGCCGCTGGCACGACAACCTCAGGGAACTGCACCGGCACGCCGGAACTGTGGTGTCCACGGAATCGCTGAGCGAGATCGGCCGACTGGTGGACCAGTTCATCGAGGGCCGGACCGCGTTGTTCGCCGACCGCATCGCGAACCGGCGCATCGTCGATGGCCATGGCGACCTGCTGAGCGGCGACATCTTCTGTATGCCCGAGGGCCCGGCGATCCTGGACTGCCTCGAGTTCGATGACCACCTGCGTCACCTCGACTGCATCGACGACGCCGCCTGCCTGGCCATGGACCTGGAATTTCTCGGCCGCAAAGATCTGGCTGACTACTTCATCGCCGAGTACCGGCGGCTCTCTGGCGACACCGCCCCGGCCGCTCTGGTTGATTTCTACGTCGCCTACCGTGCGGGAGTTCGCGCCAAGACCGACTGCATCAGGGTCGAACAGGGCAACCACAGCGCCGAGGCCGACGCTCGGCACCACCTCGACATTGCCCTCGAACACCTTCGCCGAGGCGCCGTCCGGTTGGTCGTCATCGGCGGTGGCCCCGGCACCGGCAAGACCACATTGGCGCATGCGCTGGCCGAGCAGTTGTCTGCACGGGTGATCTCCACCGACGACGTGCGCCGCGAGTTGCAGGAACAAGGCCTGGTCAGCGGCGATGCGGGAACTCTGAACGAGGGGCTCTACAGCAGCGAGAACGTGGCAGCGGTGTACGACGCCGTCCTGCGCAACGCCGGCTCCGCCCTGGCCGGGGGCCGATCGGTGATCCTGGACGGCACCTGGCGAGACCCGGTGCTCCGACGGCGGGCCCGCGACCTCGCCGCAGAACATCATTGTCCGACAACGGAATTGGCCTGCACGGTCCCCCTGGACGAAGCCAAGGAACGCATCACGCAACGGCGGGGCACCAACTCGGACGTCACCCCGCAGATCGCCGAGGGACTGGCGGCCGGCGGTACCGATTGGTCCGACGCCCACCTCATCAACACGCGTCGTCCGCTCGCCGACTCCGTCGCCGAAGCTCAGCGGATCTGCTGTTCGACGATCTGACTGCAGCAGGTGTCCCACGCCCGGCAGCCATTACGAAACCCGCCGTTGCTGTAAACCCGGCAGCCGCAGGTGTCCGTGGGCCCTTGTAAAGTAGAAAGGCGGTCGCACTTTCGGCTGCTACCAGTGCAAACACTCCGGGCAGCCAGGTTCGGCACATCCACCAAGGGGGAAATATGAATGAAGTGCTGGCCCGTGCCGGCATCTTCCAGGGTGTGTCACCAGATGCCGTGGCCGCACTGGTCCGGCAGCTCGAGCCGGTGACCTTCCGCCGGTCCGAGGTCGTGTTCACCGAAGGTGAGCCCGGCGACACGCTGTACATCATCACCTCGGGCAAGGTGAAGATCGGCCGTAAATCGGTGGACGGTCGCGAAAGCCTGATCACGCTGATGGGCCCGTCGGACATGTTCGGTGAGCTCGCCATCTTCGATCCCGGGCCGCGGACCTCGACGGTGACCGCACTGACCGAGGTGAAGGCAGTGGTGATGAGCCGCGCGGTGCTGCGGAGCTGGATCGCCGATCGCCCCGAGATCGCCGAACAACTTCTGCGTGTGTTGGCCCGCCGGCTGCGTCGTACCAACGACAACCTGTCCGACCTGATCTTCACCGACGTACCGGGCCGGGTCGCCAAACAACTGCTCTACCTGGCGCAACGGTTCGGCAGCCGCGATGGCAACGCACTACGCGTCGACCACGAGCTGACCCAGGAAGAGATCGCCCAGCTCGTCGGGTCCTCGCGGGAGACGGTCAACAAGGCGCTGTCCGATTTCGCCCAACGCGGCTGGATCCGGGTGCAGGGCCGGACCATCCTCATCGACAACGCCGAGCGGTTGGCCAAACGCGCGCACTGATCGTGTGACCACCGAGACATTGTTAGCGCCCTAACTATTAGGGTACGTTCATTTTGTGTCCGCAGTATCCGAAGCGCCGGAGCTCAGCGCCGATCCGCTAGCCCTCGAACGGCAGGTCTGTTTCGCGCTGGCCGTCAGCAACCGCGCGGTGCTGGCGGTATATCGCCCACTGCTGGAGCCGCTGGGTCTGACCCACCCGCAGTACCTCGTGATGCTCGCGCTGTGGGATCACCAACGGTCCAGCTCCGGCGGTGCATCCCCGCTCTCGGTCAAGGAGATCGCCGCCGCACTGCAACTCGATTCGGCGACGCTCTCGCCGATGCTCAAGCGGTTGGAAGCGCTCGGCCTGTTGACCCGCAGCCGCCGCGCCGGCGATGAACGCGCGACCGACGTCAAGCTCACCGAAGCCGGGGTGGCCCTGCGTGAGCAGGCACTTGCCATCCCGGCCGCGGTGGTGCAACGCCTGGGCGTCGACATCGCCGAACTCGAAGAGCTGCACCGAGTGTTGACCCGCATCAATGTGGCCGCGCTGGCGGCCAATTCACTCACCGATTGACACCAGGAGCCCACCATGGCCGGCCAGAAAACCAAAGACCGTCCCAACCTCTTTCAGTACATCGCCTATTGCTACGGCAAACGGTTGCCTGATTCCATGCGTGATTGGGTGGCCCACGACCTTGCCGACCACGGGGCCGTCCGCCGGCACCTGATCCGCATGGCCATCCCGCCGCTGTTCGTGCTGGCACCGTTCTGGCTCTTGCCCGCGTCGCTGTACGTGCACATCGAAATGACCGTGCCGATCTACATCTGGGCGATTTTGATGGCTCTTGCACTGAACAAGATCTGGCGTCGGCACCGGCTGGCCCAGCACGGGCTCGACCCCAACCTGGTCGACGAGATCCAGTACAAGAAAGACCAGCAGAAACACGAAGACTACATCCGCCGGTTCGGCCCGCGACCGGAATCCTCCAAGTACCAGGCCAACAGCAGTCCCTTCTAGGCGTTTCCCCTGCGCAAACCCCTTGCATGCAAGCTTGCATGCAAGGGGTAGTGTGGTCTCCCGTGGGCACGGACGAGAAGTCGAGCAACAGCCAACGCGTCTACCGGATGACCAAGGACCAGATCCTCTCCGGTGAGTTTCGCGGCGGACAGCTGCTCAGCGAGGTAGAGGTGGCGACGCAGCTCGGCGTCAGCCGCACCCCCGTGCACGAGGCGTTTCTGCGGCTGGCCGCCGAGGATTTCCTGGACCTGGTGCCGCGGCGCGGCGCTGTCGTCGTCCCGGTGTCCGCGCAAGAGGCCACCGATCTGCTGGAGATGCGCCTGGCACTCGAGACCGCCGCGGTGCGCAGGCTGTGCCGGTCAGCCGAATCCATCGACAGCCTGTTCGGTGAGCTGAACGAGTTGGTGGAGCGGCAGCGGCACGGCGCGGCGATCGGTGATGCCGACCAGTTCGCGGCCGCCGATGACGCCTTTCACCGGCGCATCGTGGAGGTCGCCGGAAACACGATCGCCGGCCGCTTCTACGGGTCGCTCAGCGACCGTCAGCGCCGCATGATGGCCGATGCCGCCCGCTCCGACTCCGCGCGGTTGACCGATTTGATCGGCGAACACGCGGCGCTGGCCGACGCCATCGGCCGGCGCGATGTGTCCGGTTTCGAGGGAGCGTTGCTGGCACATCTGGAAGCGACGTACCGGGTGGTGCTGGCATGACCGCTGTCGCTCTGGACCCTGTCGAGGCGCCGGATCAGATTCGGCACCGCCTTCAGCCCTGGCTGGCCGTCGCGATCGCGGTGTTCTGTATCGGTTGGGGCGGAAACCAATTCACCCCGCTGCTGATCGCCTACGCCCAGCACGCCGGCTACACCCGGGTGGACGTGGACATCCTGCTGGGCACGTACGTGCTCGGCCTGATCCCGGGTCTGCTGATCGCCTCGACCCTGTCGGACCGCCACGGCCGACGCAACGTGATGGCCGCCGGTGTGATCAGTGCGGCGCTGGGCAGTCTCATCCTGGCCATCGGTGATTACTGGGGTTTCCCGGCCCTGTTCACCGGCAGGTTGTTCAGCGGAGTGGCCGTCGGTATCGCAATGGCGGTCGGCTCGGCATGGATCACCGAATTGTCTCGGCCACCGTTTGACAACGCGCCGGCCGGTGCCGGGGCGCGCCGGGCCTCGATCTGCCTGTCGTTGGGCTTCGGCGTCGGACCGCTGTGTGCCGGACTGCTCACCGTGTACGCGCCACTGCCGCTGGTGTTGACGTACCTGGTCCACGCGGCGCTCTGCGTGCCGGTGCTGTGGGCGGTGTGGAACCGGACCGTCGAAACGCGGACAGCGCCCTCGGACCGGCCCTTCCTGGACGGATTGAAGGTGCCCGCAGCCGGACACCGCCGATTCCTGCACGTCGTTGTTCCCATGGCGCCGTGGATCTTTGGTTCGGCAGCCATCGCCTACGCGGTGGTGCCGGCACTCGTCGCCGACCAGCTCGGCTCCTGGGCCCTGCTCTATACCGTCGGCCTGACCGTGCTGACACTGGGCTGCGGGGTGGCGATCCAACCGGTGGCGCGACGCCTCGACGACGTGTCCAGCTCGCGGGCCGTCGTGGTGTCAATGGCATTGATGGCGCTGGGCATCTTCGCCGCCGTGGCCACCGCCGTCACCCGCTCAGCACTCGTCGCCCCGCTGGTCGCGATGCTGCTGGGCAGCGCGTACGGCATCGCGATCGTGTCAGGCCTGCTTGAGATCCAGCGTATTGCTCCGCCCGACGAGCTCGCCGGGATCTCCGGTGTCTACTACTCGCTGGCCTATCTCGGGTTCCTCTTGCCCGCCGTACTGGCGGCGCTGGCGCACTGGTTCAGCTACCCGGTGATGCTGAGTTTTGTGGGCTTGTTGGCGCTGGTCTGCACTGCGGTGTGCGCGTCGGGGTGGGCGCAACACCTTGAGCCGCGGACGCAGGCAACACATTGAGCGCAATCGTTGTCCCTGTCTGCACCTGGGTTCCCCTCTGACGCGCTGTGACGAGTCTGCAGGCTCTTGCGACGAAAAGCCGGAAAAGCCGCAAGAGGCTACATGTTCGTCACAGCGTCAGGCACACGACACCTCCCTCCCAGACTCGCACCACTTCGCGCGGGACGCCTGCGAACGCAGGCTCGGGCTCGACACTGATCCCGTACCGTCGATCGGGTGACCATGTCGCGACCGCTTGCCCGGATCTGCGCGGTGGGAACAGTCGTTTTCGCCGTCGTCGCGACCTCGTCGTGCGGGCAACCAGCGTCCCCGCCGACGGCCAGTTCCCCATCGACGACGACCGCGGCGGCACCCACCTTCGCGGCACCCACCCTGGCCGCCGTCGTTCCGACGGGCGATTTCACCGCGGTCTCGAAGCTCGTCAACGACTCCATCGCGGCACATCGGCTGCCGGGCGCGGTGGTCCAGGTCGGGCATGGCGGCAACGTCGTGTTCCGCAAGGCATACGGCTCGCGCAAGCTCGACGGTGAACCCGGGCTGGACGGGGTGCCCGCTCCCGCGGAGCCGATGACCGAGGACACGATCTTCGACCTGGCGTCGCTGTCGAAGAGCATCGCGACGACGACGGCGTTCATTCAGCTCTACGAACGGGGCCTGGTCAAGGTCGACGAGCCGGTGCAGACCTACCTGCCGGACTTCAACCCGGCCAGCGACCCACGCCGCGCGCAGGTGACCGTCCGCATGTTGCTCACCCACACCTCGGGTATCGCCGGCGATCTGAGCCTGGACGGGCCGTGGGGGCTGGAAAAGGCCGACAAGGCTGAAGGTATTCACCGCGCGCTCGGCGCGTGGGTGGTGTACGAACCCGGACAGCTGTTTCACTACTCCGACATCAACTTCATTCTGGTGGGCACGATCATCGAGCGCATCACGGGCCAACCTCTGGATCGGTACGTGCCGGACAATGTCTTTACCCCACTTGGGATGTCGGATACCCGCTATCTGCCGGCGGCCAAAGCCTGTGGCCCACACCAGGTCCGGGGAACCGCGATCGCCTTCGACTCGAACGCGCCCGAGGTGACCGACTGCCCGGCCGGCACCTGGAGCACCGACCTGTTGCCCCGCATCGCACCGACGGCGCTCGACGAGGACACCCCGGGCCTCAACCCCGACTACGGCCACCCGTTGCGCGGCACCGTGCATGACCCGACGGCACGCCGCATGGGCGGGGTGGCCGGGAGCGCCGGGGTGTTCTCGACGGTGAACGACGTCGGCCGGTTCGCGCAAGCCCTGCTCGATCGTCTCGCCGGCCGGCCGAGCACATTTCCGCTGAAGCAGTCGACCGTGGAGTTGATGACGACACCACAACAGCCCGGGCACAACGCCCAACAAGTCGAGGCGGCCAACAACGCCAACGGCGCCCGTCTCGCTCCGCACTACCCGGCCATCAACGGGCACGACCTTCGGAGCTTCGGTTGGGATATCGATACCCCGCATTCCAGACCGCGCGGCACGGTCTTTCCCGTCGGCAGTTTCGGTCACACCGGGTTCACGGGCGTCACCCTGTGGATGGATCCAGGGTCAGACACGTACGTCGCCGTCCTGGCCAACGTCATCCATCAGCGCGGTGGTCCACCCATCGCGAAGTTGAGCGGCGAAGTGGCGACGGCGGCAGCCCGAGCCTTGCACCTGTACGGGACCTGAACGCGTCTCGACACGCTCGACTAACGAACATAGACTGTTGTTAACTTCCGTTAGAAGGAGGTTGCCATGCAGCCGAACGCCGAGCTGGAGCAGCTGCTCCAGGAGCGTTTCGATATCACGACCCCTCAATTTGTCGCGGCGCTGAAAAGCTTTCCCACGCTGCGACCATGGGCCGCTGCCCTCAGCGAGGACGAGGCTCGACTGCTCGATGAGGCAGGTTTCGCCGAGGATCAGGACGCGCTGATTGCGGCCGGCACAGAGATCGCCGGCCGCACGGCTCACCTCACGGTGACCGCATTCACCCCCGACGAGGTCGCCACCGGACTCGGGATCAGCCCGTCACGGGTGCGGCAGAAACGGCTCGCCGGCGAATTGTGGGCGATCCCGGACGGGCAGACCTGGCTCTTTCCCGCGCTGCAGTTCGAGACTGACGCCCACGGTGGGCCCACACGCCAGATCCGCGGCCTCGATCAGGTGTTCAAGGCGCTGCCCGCCGATCTTCACCCCGTCGCCGTGGCCGGGTTCCTCCGCACCCCGCAGCTTGACCTGTTCCACGACCGGCCGCTGACTCCGGTCGAGTGGTTGCGCGATGGTGGTGACGTCACCCAAGCAGTCGCCGCTGCGGCAGGCACCGACTGGTACACCACGTGACCGCTCGCCTTCCTGGACCGCCGACGGCAGCCAAGCTACGTGCCATCGGTATCCGGAACGAGGAATACCGGATCGTCACAACGGACGAGCTCTGGTGGCGGATACACCGCACCACCGGCAGTCACATACTGGCCTGGAACGGTTTTCGCGAGTACGGTCCGCACTTGCGGTTCGACCCTCATCCACCGCCGGCGCGAGATCACCCTGGTATCGGTGTCTGGTACGGCGCCTCGGCACCAACGCCGGCATTGGCCGAGGCGTTTCAAGTTGGGCGCACCATCGACCGGTTCCGGGGCGACCCCTACCTGACCGGGTTGCGGTTCGCCCGTGACATTCGGCTGCTCGATTTGGCCACGGACAGCACCGGATCCTGGCCGACGCGAGCCGGCGGCACATTCGCGATATCGACTGCACCACACTCGATCACACAGCGCTGGGCCAGACGAATCACCGAAGCCTTCCCGGATCTCGATGGGTTGCGCTACAACAGTCGGTTCGCCGGGGAGCCCTGTATCGCCCTGTTCTTTCCCGCAGCCTCGGCGATGCCCGCATGGCCCGCACTCTCACTGCCGCTGACCCATCCCGGTCTGGCCCTTCGGATCGCCGGGGCTGCACAGCGTCTCGGCTACTTGGTAATCTGAACCGGCCAAGGCGGTGTGGCCACAATTAGCTCGCGATGGCTGATCCCACGAAGTAGCTTCCCAACAGGCACACACCGATGAGCACCACCCATCCGTCGGTCAGACGGCAGAGCAGCGCCGGCGCGTGCCGCACCTCCATGAATTCCCGGAAGATGATGCGCACCTTGATGAGTGCGATGCCGATCGCACTGACGGTGACCACCGTGCTGGCCGTCAAGGTCCCGTTCTGGTCGACGGCTTCGTCCAGCCAGACGTAGACAAGCGTCATTCCCGTCAAAACCGCCCAGACAATCAGCAGTCTCTTGTCGAAGCCGTTGCGCACCACTCACCTCACGACGTAGATCAACGCGAAAATCAGGACCCAGAGGAAATCGACGGTGTGCCAATAGGTGGCCCCCGTCTCGACGAGCTGCTGGGATCGCCGCTTCGGGTTCCACAACTGGTAGACGACGACACCGAGCACCACGAAGCCGATCAGCACGTGGATGCAGTGAATAGAGGTCAGGAAGAAGTAGTGCTGAAAGAACTCGTCGCTGGTGAACGTGTTCCCCATGCGGATCTGGGTGATCCACTCGACGATCTTGCCGGCCAGGAAGAGGACACCGAACGAGATCGTCAGGAACATGTTCGTCAACGCGGATCGGTAGTTGCCCTCGCGGGAGGCCTGGACGCAGCGGGCGATCGCCCACGAACTCAGCAGCAGTGCAATGGTATTGGCGACGCCGATGCGCAGGTCAAGGTGGGCCTGCGACTGCAGGAAGAGTTCTGGATTCTGGGTGCGTGACACCAGGTACACCGAGAAGTACGCGGTGAACAACAGCGACTCGAACAGTACGAACATCCACATGTCGGGCTGGCCGGGCACAGACCTCGCGCGCACATCGTGGACTTGCTCGGTCATCGAACCACCTCCGCCACGTGGTGCTCGTCGGCCTCGTTGCCTGCAAGGTCCGGCAGCGGACCGGTGCCGAAGTCCTCACGCTCGATCATCCGGCGCAGCAGCACGATGAAAACGCCGGTGTACGTGACGAATACGACCATGTTGACCCACCAGGCGATCGCGCCGTTCCAGGCAAACGCACCTCGCTGAAAGATCCAGGCCGGCGCGACGACCACCTCGGTCAGCGCGTTGCAGAGGTTGAGATAACCGAACCACTTCGGGAACACGCGGTTCTTGTCGAGCAGGACTGCAGTCATCCACACCAAGGAGCCGATCAGGAACACGCCCATGGTCCCGCTGAACGACAGGAAGGCGAATTCGTAGAGCCAGTGGATGATCTCGGGGTCGCGGTCGGGCCGCAACGCGGCCGCGGTCATCGCGATGGCCATGACCAGCATGCCCGGAATTGCGCTCAGCGAGTACATGATCAGATACGAGTAGGCGAACACCGGGCTGACCGACATTCTTCGCATCGAGTACGCAAGGAGGGCATTCATCGGCGCGCACAGGCCGGTGATGAGGAAGACGACGCCGAAGCCGGCGAGCACGCCGAATCGATGGCCGGTGACCCACTCCACGACGGTCGGGGTGTCCCATGCCGGGCTCGGCGGTGGTTGCACGCGGGTGACGAAGAAGAACAGCACACCGTAGAGCTGGTAGAAGAACACCATCACGTACCAGGCGAACCACAGTTCGCGTTTGGGGTGGTAGCGGACGTTCCACAGGAACCTGCTCCACCGTGAGCCGGTCATGCGGGCACCGTGTCCTGCGCCCGTTGCTGCTTGACCGCCTGGGCGAGAACGACTCCCATCACCAGAATCCAGACGGCGATGGCGATGTTCTTGAGCCAGAAGGACAACACCCCGTCCCAGGCGAAGGGCCCGTCGAACGACAGTGCGGTGAACGTCGCGGGGACCAGCGCGGCCGCGATGGCGAGATTGAAGTACGCCACCCACGGTTTGAACACCGGTCGTTCCTGCTGATCCCAGCAGATCGCCAAGGCCAGCAGCAGGCACTGCGCGATCAGATACGGCACCAGCAGCGTGAAGGTCAGCCACGCGAGGTCGTTGAGTACCTGGGTCAGCTCGGGGGCACGGTCGGGACGGAACGATCCGAGCAGCCAGAACATGTTGGCGATGAGGAACAGCGCCGGCGGACCTCCGGCCGCGGCGACCAAGCTGTAGGACAGGATCGGCGTGCGGTGGGCCATCCGGCGCACCTGCATCGCCAGCAGGATCACGATGGGGATGAGGCCGACGCCGAACCAGTTGAACAGGATCATGCTGTAGCGGATCCGTGCGGCCTCGTCCTGATAGAAGGCGGCGACCTGTTCGGCAGACATGTTGGGGGACATCGGATGTACGAATCCCGGGAACAGGAAGAACGCTGAGATCCAGATGATTGCCACGACGGGCAACGTCCCCAGCAGGATCAACTCACCGTCAGGTCGTCTCATCGTCGAACTCTCTTCGTACGTGGCCTTGGTTGCCGATCGGCAACTTGGACGGTAGCCGATCGGCTACTTGGCGGTCAATCGTCGGCTACCGTTGACGCTGTGACGTCCACTCAGGAGGCCCGCACCTTCGGCGGGATCACGCGCACCGCCGCTCAGACCCGGGTGATGGACGCGGCCCTGAAACTCATCGCCAGTCACGGAGTCAGCGGGACGTCGCTACAGATGATCGCCGACGAAATGGGCGTCACGAAGGCCGCCGTGTACCGGCAGTTCAAGACGAAGGACGAAATCGTCATCGCGATCACCGAGCGGGAGCTGAGCCGCCTCGAAGCCGCACTCGAAGCGGCCGAGGCCGAGGGGGCGCCCGGGCAGGCCCGCGATGCGCTGCTCGACCGGATGATCGAGCAGGCCATCGACCGCCGCGGCACGTTCAGCATTCCGATGTTCGACCCCGTCATCATTCGCCTGCAGGCCGAGTACGAACCGTTTCAGCGATTCATCGAACGCCTCTACGCCGCGCTGCTGGGCACCGAAGCCGGCGTCGAGGCCCGGTTTCATGCCGCGATGCTCTCGAGCGCGATCAGTGTGGCCGTCATGCATCCGCTGCTCGCCGATATCGACGGCGAGACCCTCCGCGTCCAGCTCAACCAGATGACCCGCAGGATGCTCGGGCTCGATTAGCTACAAGTCGACTGAATGAGACACCGGGTAGACATCGTCTAGACCAGTTCGTAGCCTGTCTCGGGAGATATACAGCCGGGCCAGGATTCGGTCCTTGCAACGAAGGATCGTGACTATCCGAATGACCGGGGTGCGCCATCTGGTTCGGCGAACGGTGTGTGGCGTGGCGGCCGCGGCCCTGGTGCTGACGCCGCTCGGCGATGCGAAGGCGGACCCCGCGGCCGACGGACTGACCAAGCTCGACGAGTTGTCCCGCCAGGCCGTTGAGAGTCGCAAGGCCGTCACCGCTGCTCAACGCGATGTCGACGCCAGGCAGGCCGAAGAGACAGCGACCGCGGACCGCCACCGCGCCGACCTGAACGCCCTCGAGGTCGCGAACACCCAGCTGCAGCCCTTTCAGGAGGCTGTCAACCGGGTGGCGGCGATGAGCTACATGGGTAGAGGCACCGGTCAGGTGGCGGCGGTGCTCACCGCTGACTCCCCGCAACAGCTGATCGATCAGCTGACTGTGCAGCGGGCGGTCGTCGATGGGGCGGCCGACAAGATGGAGGCCTACCGAACAGCGCGCGAGCGCGCGGCCGAGGCTGCCGGAGCCTCGGAGAGATCGGCCGCTGATGCGCGCACCGCAGCCGAGCAGGCTTCCGCGGTACGCGAAGATCTGCAGACCAAGTTGCGCGAGCTGCTGCGTCAGATCGCCGAAGCCGAGGCCCAGTACGGAGCCTTGACGCCGCAACAGCAGGCCGTGGTCAACAACGCGGCGGCGGTGATTCCCGGCGCCGGGGCAGCAGATATTCCGGAGTCGTTGCCCGTCGGCGTCGCCTCCGAGGTCGGGCTGCAGCCCAACACCATCGTGGCCGCCCGGGCCGTCAGCGCACAGTTCCCCCAGATTTCCGAGATCGGTGGGGTCCGGCCGGACTCGAAGCCATGGCATCCCAGCGGGCTGGCCATTGACATCATGATCCCCAATGCCGGGAGCCCCGAGGGCATCGCGCTCGGCAACGAGATCATGGCGTTCGCGTTGAGCAACGCAGCCCGATTCGGGCTGCAGGACGTGATCTGGCGGGGCACCTACTACACGCCGTCCGGACCGCAAGGTTCTGGTTACGGCCACTTCGACCACGTGCACATCACCACGACTCCGCGTCACTGAGGGCCGACAACCGTCCGCCGGGCGGAGCCTTAAACGCGGGATCTCTCGGACAGCTCGCGGTCGTGCATGGGTGCGCCCAGAGTTCGCAGCAGCGCCAGCGCCCGTTCCGAGGGTGACCCCGCGAGGGTGGTGACCACAATCAGACTCTGGCCAGGCGAGCGCGCGATGGCCAGCGTCTGCTGGGTGACGGTCAGGGCACCTACCACGGGATGGTGCAGGTCGTAGGACGCCGCGTCACAGGGGGTGATCCGATGATCGCCCCACATGGCGACGAACTCCGGGCTCTTCATCGTCAGCTCACCGATAAGAGCGGCAAGGTCACGGTCGTCCGGGTACCGACCCACGGCGATACGCAGATTGCCCACGACTGCCCTGGCCTTGCGTCGCCAGTCTGTGTAGAGCTCGCGCTTGTGTCGGTCCAGGAACACCATCCGGCTCATGTTGGGCCGGTTCGCCGCATCGTCTACGGCGGCTCGGTCCACATGTCCAGCCAGCAGGGCGTGCCCCAGCTGATTCCACGCCAGCACATCGGTGCGCCGGCCCAGAACCAGTGCCGGCACCCCGTCGAGGGCACGCATCAGATCCCGTGTCTCGTCGCTCACCCTTTCTGGCCGCGGGCGCCGCGGCCGAGGTGCCCGCCGGGCCACCCCGGCCAACCGGTCGAGGTGTTCACGTTCGTGCGTATCTAGTTGCAGCGCACCGGCAATTGCTTCCAGGATCTCGGGTGACGCACCGCGGGATATGCCCTGCTCAAGCCGCGTGTAGTAGGACACGCTGACTCCCGCCAGGTGCGCCACCTCGTCGCGACGCAGACCCTGCACCCGACGGCGCGCACCGAAGTCCTGCACACCGATGTCCTCGGGTCGGGTATGTGCGCGCCGCGCCTGCAGAAATTCTCCGAGTGGCCCGGGTCCGTCCATCCATTCAGTATCCGTGCGCTGCGGGATCCCAGCCACCCCCTGCCAGGGGTAGGACCGACGAGGTGTGGCTGACCCCCCACGCCCGTCGACAGACTCGGGTGAGCAGCGCCGATGAGCAAGGGAGTCACATGGAACAGATCGAATTGGGGGAAGTCACCGTCACCCGCGTCAAGGAGTACTACGGCTCCGTGCAGATGGGTCCCGACGAATTCTTCCCGGACAGCACCGACCACGACTGGGCAGCCAACAAACACTGGCTGGCCCCTGATTTCTGGGATCCCGGCACCGATCAGTGCATCTCTGCCATCCAGACCTGGGTCCTGCGCAGCGAGGGACGCACCATCCTGGTCGACACCGGTGTCGGCAACCACAAGGAACGGCCGCATGTCCCGGTGTGGAACCACCTCGACACCGCGTTCCTCGACAACCTGGCCGCCGCAGGCGTCGCACCCGAGGACGTCGACCTGGTGATCAACACCCACCTGCACATCGATCACGTGGGCTGGAACACCCGACTGGACGGTTCGACGTGGGCGCCCACCTTCCCGAACGCGACTTACCTTATGCCGCAACGGGATTTCGACTTCTGGAATCCGGCCAACGGCCACAAGGCCGCCGCCAGCCGGGGAAGTCTGAATGTGTTCGAGGACAGCGTCACCCCGGTCCACGAGGCCGGGCTGACGCAGCTGTGGGACGGCACCTACCAGATCGACAAGAATCTCCGGATGGACCTCGCGCCCGGACACACCCCCGGCTCGTCGGTCCTGACGTTGGCATCCGGCGGAGACCGTGCCGTGTTCGTCGGCGATCTCATCCACACCCCGCTGCAGATCGTCACACCACACACCAACAGCTGCTTCTGCGAAGACCCCGCGGAATCCCGCAACACCAGGCACAAGCTGCTGGGCCGCGCCAGCGACGACAATGCGCTCCTGTTCCCGGCACACCTCGGCGGACACGGCGCTGTCGAAGTGGTCCGGGAGGGCTCCAGTTTCGCCATCAAGGGCTGGGCCGACTTCGCCCGTATCAGTTGATCGACCAAGCATCTCAGGAGAACCCTTGTCTCAGAACAACACTCCCGTCGTCCGAACTCCTTCCGGTGCGGTGGGCGGCGTCCGCGACCATAGCGGCGAGCGCTACTGCGCCATCCCCTATGCCGCCACGCCGACGGGAGCTGCCCGCTTCGCTCCGCCGGCACCGCACCCGGGTTGGGATGGCATCCGGGACGCGACCGGTCCCGGGGCGACGGCGCCTCAGCCCGTCCGCGACTTCGGTGCACTCGACATGCGGCCGTACTTCGGCCCCGGGTGGGTGCGCGGCGCGGACTATCTGACGCTCGACGTGCACACTCCCGCCGCCGACGATGCGGCGCGACCCGTCATGGTGTTCGTCCACGGCGGCGGATTCGTCACCGGGTCGTCGCAGGCCGCACTGTACGACGGCCGGGCCTTCACCCGTGACGGCGTCGTGCTGGTTACCCTCAACTACCGCTTGGGGGTCTCCGGGTTTCTCGACGTCCCCGGAGCGATGCGCAACCGCGGGCTGCTCGACGTGCTGGCCGCGCTGAGGTGGGTCCGCGACACGATCAGCGCCTTTGGTGGTGACCCGGGGAATGTCACCCTGGCCGGCCAGTCCGCCGGCGCCACCTTGGTAGCAGGCATGCTCGCTACACCGGACGCCGCCGGATTGTTCCGCCAGGCTGTCATGCAAAGCGGTAGCGGCACAGGTGCATTCACGCCGGAGCAGGCTGCCCGAGTCACCCGCGCAGCCACCGCCGAATTGGGCGTTGAGCCCACAGCGGACGGGCTCGCGGACATTCCCGATGAACAGTTCGTCGCAGTCCTTCCCAGGCTGGCAGGCCTTGACCTGCGTACCGCCACCGCCACCGACCCGCTGGTGGGCCTGAGCCCGTTCAGCCTCGTCCTCGACCGGCAGCCCGCCGACGCACTGGGCCTCGGCCCAGCCGCCGACGTCGCTCTGCTCATCGGCACCAACACCCGGGAGGGCAACCTCTATCTGGTGCCTCAGGGCGCCTTCGATACGTCGCGGCACGGCGATGTCGTGGCCGTTGCGGCCCAGACACATTCGGACCCCCAGGCCACGGTTGACGGCTTGGCCGCCCGGCTGCCCCATGCCACTCACGGCGAGCTGCGTTCGGCCCTGCTGGCCGACGCGCTGTTCGGTTCCGGCTCCGCCCGGATGGCGCGGGCGCACTCGCTGGTCTCGGCACGCGGTACCTACGTCTACCGATTCGGCTTCCGCTCGACCGCGGTCGACGGCAAGCTCGGAGCTGCACACACCGTCGAGCTTCCCTTCGTCTTCGACATCGCCGATTCACCGTGGCTGCACGGGAATACGAGTCTACTGGGGCCCGATGTGGTTCCGGAGGGCCTGGCCCGGCGGATGCACAGTTCGTGGGTGTCGTTCGCCCGCAACGGTTCTCCTGGATGGGACGGCTATCGTGGCGATGACGCTGCAGTGCAGCACTTCGAGTAGCGAGATCCGTGGGTCACGGCTCGGACAACCTTGTTCTTTGGGGCCGGATCGGCCACGACCGGCCGTTGGACGCTGCCCTGGCTTATGCGCTCGAGGTATGCAATGTCGTGGCCGTGGCAGCTGGGCGTCCGCCACTGTTCACGCGCTTGGCCGGGCTCAGAACTGCCCTGCCGAACCATTGGCATAGCAGCAGCGCGACTTCCACATCAAGGCGATCATTCTCGATCGGTCTACCCCGACGTTCGAGGGCGCGTTGTACGCGATACTTCACCGAATTGACATGAATGTGCAGCTCGGGCGCGCTGGCTTTGAAGCTCGATCTGTTGCGCAGGAACTCGGACAACGTGTCCCGCAGTCGCTCGTCGCTGTCATTGTCCGAAGCAAGTGGGCCGAGGACCTGCCCCACCCACGAGCGGGCGTTTTCCAAGTCGGAGCTGAACTGTGCTGCGACGACGAGACCGGGTTCGTTGGCCGCGGTCACCCGCCGTGGCGGTACGCCCGGCGCGAGCGCCACGGTTCGGGCCGCGAAGGCCTGGCGATGTGACTGTCGGAACCCGGCGGGGCCGGGCAACACATTGCCGGCGGCGAGCCACGGCGGATTCGAATGCAAGCGGACGAAATCCTGGAGCCGGCCCACGGCATCGCCCGCCGCTGCGTCGGCGGGGAGCGGAATCCACGCCCACCCGGTGATGCGATCGGAGGCGACGAACAACGGGCGATCCCGAGCGCCCAATGCGACGGACAGCTCAGCGACGAACCGCTCCATGGTGTCCAGTTCCTCGCCATCTTCCTGTTCAGGGCACCAGAGAACGAGTGCGAGATGAACCCGGCGCAACGGATAGCGGATGAGAACGGAAGTTTCGTCGATATCGAGATCATCGTCGCCGTCGAGCACCTCGCGTACCCGCAGTGACCGCGTCTGGTTTTGATTGGCCAGCCACCGATCACGTTCTTCCTGATAGGCGTTGACGACTTGATGCGATACGCGATCCAGATAGGCGAACGAGCTCGCCGACATCTGTGCGAATACCAGCAATCCCAAATGAGCCTCAAGCTGTGCGGCCTGGATTTCATCGAGAATGATCGAGAGGAAATCTTGGTAGCCGAGCCAATAGGCGCGGACCAATTCTTCGACATGGGTACCGCGTTGCGCCATCCGACGCGCATGCTCAAGGGCTGCAGTGGGCGCCACTACGCGGTCAATGGGAATCCCGTGACGGATGGCTGGGAAGAACGTTTCGAGGTTGCTCTGGACCGTGTCGTAGAGCAATGCCAGCAACTCACCGTCGCCGGCCATCTCCGACTGCTCCCGGTACAGCATCTCCTGGATGGACCGCGACGCCGCCGGGAGTTTCTGGCTCAACCGATCCATGATCAGAGTGGCGGTTTCCGTGGCAATAGTCCGAGTCACGTCTGCTTGCACCATGATTCACCTCTCTGCGCGGCCATCGCAGACAGACAGCCGTCCGCCGCAGCTCGTGGGGCAACGTTGTAATCACTGCAGTCCAATCGATTTGGAAACGCGACGGCTTAGGGCACGCCGCCAGGTTCTACGACGGTGTCAGCGTTGATCGTGCGCTCGGTCCGCACCCGGCGAGTCCGGGCGCAGCGCCGAACCGGACGCGGTCGATGCGCCCGGTCGGCGCGCACGCATCAGCGTAGGCATCCGCTGATTGGATTCCAGCCCCGGCAACAACGGTGGCAGAAGCAGGCCCCCACCGTTACCGCGTTGATGAAACCCGGCCTGTTACAGCGTGACTCGGAAGACCTGGAATTCGACGACGGGTCCGGGTTGGATGCGTCCTTGTCCGACGAAGATGGTCTGGTTGACCCAGGCGTATTTGGGGTCTCCGCATTCCAGGCGTGGGGTGGTGACGAAGTAGTGGTCGCCGAAGTCGGTGCCACTGCCGACACCCCCGAGGGCGCCTGCGGCTGCTTCGTTGACCTCGACCAGGCCCTGGTAGCTCATGTAGATCACCGCGCCGTCGTCGGTGTAGAACTGGGCCCGTACGTCGAGCCGGCCGTAGCCGTCGTCGCCGGCCAGTAGCCAGTCTCCGCCGCCGGGGGCGGCGGTGCCGCTGATCCGGTTTCCGGTGACCTTGCCTCCGGTGACGGCGAGGACCTGACGCAGGCCGTACGGGCCCGGGCCCACGATTTGCGGTTCGGCGAGCTCTGCGGTGTAGCTGAACTCCGGCTCCAACTTCACTGTGCAGCCCCCACTCCGGCGGCTGCCATCACAGCAGACATGCCCTCGGCGATCACGTCGCGTCCAAATGCCTTGAGGACCACATTGGGATTGAAGTACTCGCGGATCAGCACAACCTTGCCGTCCCGGATGCGCATATGTGTGCAATAGGTGTTGGCGTAGATCTTACCGGTCTGCGTGACCGTCGCCTTTCCGTGCAGTTCCAGAATGAAGAGTTCCGGGTCGGTCGTGTCGTGCACGACAAGCGAATCGATCCGGAGGTCGGGCACCGAGGCGAAGAACCAGTCGATGAAATGACCGATCAGGTGTTTGCCGGGAACGGTATCGGCGAGCGGCTCGGGTGCGAACGGCATCTCCCAGACGCCGTCTTCGGCAAAGTTCCCCTTCCACACCTCCAGCGCCTCACCGCGAGGCGGACCGTCATCGAGGGCCTCCCAGAATCGCTCAACCGTCGCGCGGTTGTCCGTTTGTACGCTCATGCGCCCGCCTCCATCTCTCGGTCGACTGCCGTCACAGTCGGATGTCAAAACTGAGAGTGCACCAAACGTCGTCAATAGTCAACAGTGTGTCGATATACCCGTATCCGTTGGCCCCGAACGTGACTGACGCTCATCGATGCGGATGCCACATAACTA
Organism: Mycobacterium syngnathidarum; assembly: GCF_001942625.1. Taxonomy (GTDB): domain Bacteria; phylum Actinomycetota; class Actinomycetes; order Mycobacteriales; family Mycobacteriaceae; genus Mycobacterium; species Mycobacterium syngnathidarum. The sequence goes on along the minus strand of NZ_MLCL01000024.1, from coordinate 122,683 downwards.
CTCGACATGGCGTTGATTAATACCGACTATGCGTTTACAGTCAGTAAAGGGTCTTGCCGTCATCCCTGCCGATGCGATGCCGCGCGCCCTGACGACCACCATTCCAGTCACCGCCGACAACGAGGATTCGCCATGAAAACACCCACCAACCGGCTGTTTCGTCTGCAGAGGCGGCCGCAAGGCCAGGTCACCGAACAAGATCTCGAGTGGGTCGAGGAGCCCATCCCCGACATTGGGGAGGGGCAGGCATTGATTCGCACGCTGTACCTCTCCCTCGACCCCACGAACCGTGTCTGGATGAGCCAGTTGCGTTCCTACATCCCGCCGGTTGAGTTGGGCGCGGTGATGCGAGGCCTCGGTGTCGGACAGGTGATCGAAAGCCGGAGAGACGATCTGCCGGTCGGCGCATTCGTGCTCGGCTTCACCGGCTGGCAAGAATATTGCGTCGCTGACGATTCCGTTCTGGAGTTTCCGTTCACAGTGCTGCCCGACCCACTACCGGCACCGCTGTCGGCATTCCTGGGCGTGCTTGGTCACACCGGAATTTCCGCGTTCATCGGTATCGAGCTGGGCGATCCGCAACCCGGCGAGACGGTTGTCGTTTCCGCCGCAGGGGGCGCCGTCGGTTCGATCGCCGGTCAGCTGGCCAAGCAGCGCGGCGCCCGCGTGGTCGGCATCGCCGGCGGAGCCGAGAAGTGCCGGCACCTGGTGGAGGAACTGGGATTCGACGCATGTGTAGACCGGCGCTCGGACGACTGGCGCGAGCAACTCGACCAGGCGACCCCCGACGGCATTGACGTCGACTTCGAGAACGTGGGCGGCCCGATCATGGATCACGTCCTGGGCCGGTTGAACATCGGGGCACGGGTGGCGCTGTGTGGTCTGATTTCGGAGTACGACACCTACAACGACGACGGAGGTCAACGGGGCCTGCGCAACGCAAACCAGTTGCTCATGCAGCGAGCCACCCTGCGGGGCTTCATCGTCACCGACCACATAGAGCGCTACACCGAGATCATCGGCAAACTCGCCGGGGCGCTGGGCGAGGGCTCGGTCATGTACGACGAAACCGTCGTCGAAGGTCTGGAAAGTGCTCGGGAAACCCTCAATCAGGCACTGTCCGGCGGCGCGCGCGGAAAGACAGTCGTCCAGGTCGCACCGCTCCGTTGCAAGTGAGTGATCTTTAGTGGTCACGCGACTTGCACCCCCATCTCGGGGTTGTTCGGCAGCCTTGTGGCTGCGTCCCTTCCGCGCTTCACGGCCACCAGCCCGGCCAGGCCGGGTCTTACGGTCGGTTCCACGCTTGACGGCGGCCCCAACTGGGGCCGACGACGCTAGATTGGCCACGGTCGCCGACGCTGACGGCACTGTCCCTTCTGCCGCAGCAACCCGGCCGCGTCCAGGCCTTCGACAACGATCCGACCGTGAGCTTTGACCAAACGTGTCGTCAGGACGTGCAGATGGTGGTTCCTCGTAGCGTGCGAGGTTGACCGCGGCATTACCAACGTCCTGTCCAGGTACAGCTAGCCGCAGCACGTTTGCCGTACAACCGGGCACACATACTGGTGAGAATCTCGGTCATATCACCCACCAGGTCGTCGTCGACCCCGGCCGAATCGACCACGATCAGCTCATGGCCCTGGGCGGCACGGGCGGCTTCCACATATTCAGAGCCGAACCGGCAGAACCGATCCCGGTGTTCCACCGCGATCCTCGGCACTAACCGATCGCGAAGCAACCCAAGAAATGTGCGGCGGCGCCCGTTCAACGCGGAACCGACCTCAACAACGACCTTGTCCACCGGGATCTGCTGCGCGGCTGCCCACACGGTCCCCCGAGCAACCTGCCGGTCCAGGTCCAACTTCTGATCAGCTGACGACACCCGTCATACACAGCCGTCAGCACAGGCCGGGCCGTCGGCCCAGCAGATGAGTCGTCGACAAGGATCAGTCGGCCCACCCGCTGGGCCGGGACAGGCAACAGCCCGGCGCGGAACCAGCGACACGTAGTAACCCACGCAACACTATTGCGCTCAGCCCACACCACCAGATTCACGCTTCTGTTCCTACAGCACGCCACCGACAACTACCGACCACTCACCATGCAACAGCTGACAACCCCCTAACCCGTCAGGGGAACAGTGCGCAGCCCAACCGGTGGCAAAGCACCGGTTGGGCTGTGTGGCAACGGAAAGCGGTCAAGAATGGTCGCGTTCGCGCGGCGTGCGTTCTCGTGTCGCAACAGACCCTGCCAGACACCGCCGCCGGGTTCGGCCGACCGAATCGCCGCTGCAACGGACGAGCTCGAAATGGCGTACTAGTCAGCCGATCCCCGTGGATTGGGCGGCTGCACTTCGCGTCGGAGGATCTTGCCGGTCGGGCCCTTGGGTACGGAGTCGACGAACCAGATCTCGCGAGGGTATTTGTACGCGGCGAGGCGATCTCGGACGAACGTCTTCAATTCACCGACTTCTGCGCGCACCCCGGACTTGAGGGCAACGGCCGCGCCGATCTCCTCCCCCAGGACTGCGTGTTTGATGCCGATCACCGCCGCTTCGGCGACAGCAGGATGTTCGTAGAGCACTTCCTCGACTTCGCGTGGGTACACGTTGTACCCGCCCCGGATGATCAGATCTTTCTTCCGGTCGACGATGGTGTAGTAGCCGTCGCCGTCGCGAATGGCGATGTCCCCGGTGCGAAACCACCCATCGGGGATGGCTTCGGCCGTTGCCTCAGGTCGGTTCCAGTATCCCTTCATCAGATTCTCGCCCTGGATGGCGATCTCGCCAGGTACGCCATCCGCTATGTCCTCGCCATCGTCGCCGACGATGCGCAGCGCGCAGCCCCGCACAGGTATCCCGATCGTGCCGGGCCTGCGCTGATGGCCTGGCTGGTTGAAGCAGGCAATAGGCGCCGTCTCTGAGAGCCCGTACCCTTCGTAGATTTCGCAGTCGAACTTGTGCTCAAACGCTTTGAGAATCTCGACAGGCATGGGTGCACCGCCGGTGATACACGTGCGGAGCGAGGACATGTCGGTGTTATCCGCATCGGGAGAATGCAGCATCGCGGCGTACATGGTGGGCACGCCTTCGAGAACCGTCACTCGATCGCGGGCCAGGACCGCCAATGCCTTGGCAGCCTCGAAGCGCGGAACGAGCGTCAGGAGGGCACCGGATTTGACTGCTGCATTGAGGCCGCAGGTGAGGCCGAAGACATGGAACAGCGGCAAGCATCCAAGGATCACGTCTTCGGGGCCCACGTTGATCAATGTGTCCACTGTCGTCGCGGCGTTGGAGGACATGTTCCGGTGGGTGAGTTCTGCTCCCTTGGGCTTGCCGGTGGTTCCCGAGGTGTAGAGGATCACCGCAGTATCGTTGTCGGCCCGCTCGGCTGCTTCACGGATTATGCTGCCGGACAGGTTGATTGGCCCCGTAGGGGGCACCAATACCGAGCGAATTCCGACTTTCACCGCTGCGGCCGGCACGACGGTATCGTTGCCTTCCAACCCGTACACCATCGTCATACCCGAGTCGGTGAGGTAGTACTCGACCTCACGTGCACCGAGCAGCGGATTCATGGGAACTGCGACAGCGCCCGCCAGAAGGATGCCGTAGAACAGCACGGGGTAGGCCGGGACGTTGGGGAGCACCAGGCCCACCCGGTCGCCGGGGAGCACACCTTGGGCCCGCAGATCTCCAGCCACAGCCGAAGCCTGGTCATAAAGCTGCCGGTACGACAGCACGTATTCGTCGAGCTTCACGGCCGGCCGGTCCCCGTATTCGTGCGCAGTCGCGACCAGATTGCCAGCGAGGTTGGACACGGTTGACTCCTACTTCGAAAGAGAGCTCGCATTTTCATTCCGCGGCCAGGCGTGCGAATCCCGTTTGAGCGCGGGCGGAAGCGGCCGAATCTGAGTCGACGGCCGGCGCCGGCGCCAACGTTGAAGGCGAGGCCGATGCAACGCTCATAGTATGCACTAATCGTTGGTGATACTCAACACAATGTCGATAATTACCGGTACTTCGGCCTTTGGTGCACCTGTTTCGCAGTTGGCCTGACCTATCATGTTTCGCATGGCGTCCACTTCATCTTTCAACCTGAGCACCACAGAAACGCGGGTGGGCCGACGAAACATCAAAGGTGACAGACGCGAGCAAGCCATCCTCGAAGGTGCTTACGACATGTTGCGCACAGTGCCGCTGCGCAACATTTCCATCGACGATCTCACCAAGCGCGCCGGGCTGTCGCGGTCGTCGTTCTACTTCTATTTCGAGTCCAAGTGGCAGCTGTTGTCGGCGCTGCTCTCGCGGGTCACCTCCGACGTGTTCCAAGCATCGCAGCTGATTTTTGAACGCCCAGCCGGTATGCCGCCGGAGGCTGCCATCGAGCATGCGGTCAACGAAGTTATTCAGGTGTGGGAACAGCACGGTCACGTTCTTCGTGAAGTGGCCGACGCTGCAGCGGCCGAGCCAGACTTACAGTCCCAGTGGGACTCGATCCTCGGCCGGTTCATCGACGCTGCGGCGGCGGGCATCGAGCGCGACCGAGAGACCGGCGTGGCGATCGCCGGCCCGCCGGCCAGGTCGCTGGCTGCTGCGTTGATGTGGATGGGTGAACGCAACCTCGCGTTGATGAGTCTGCGCAGCGACAACGCAATCCCGTTGGAGGACATGGCCGAAACGGTGACGACGATCTGGCTGCGGACGGTCTACGGCCTTGAGTGGAAGTCGCGCGAGAAGCCAGGTAAGCGCCGCAAGCCCTCCTCGAAGACGTGATCGACGACTTCGAGGAGGGCTCCGCTTGACCGCTACGGCCGCTCGGATCGTTACTGGTTGTCCAAGGCCATTTTCGTCATGTTCAGCCCTGGCATGAGCATGTGGCCGCCTTCGACCAGCATCTCCAGGCCCGTCGTCCATCGTGATTCGTCGGAGGCCAGCCACAGCACTGCCTCGCTCATGGCCTGCGGCGGCAGCAGGCCGACATCCCGCAGAACTGCCCAGTACCTCGCGCCCTGCAAGTCTTCTTTGACACCCTGGCCAGGTCCCTTGCCTGCGCAGAGGTCGTAGCCCCCTTGCCAGTCCAGGGCGGGCGTATCGGTAGGCCCGGGAAGAAGTGAGTTGACCCGGATGCCGTACTGGCCGAACTCGAGTGCCGCGCTCTTCGCCAGGCCGAGTACGCCATGCTTCGATGCCACGTAGTGGACGTAGTGGGGGGATCCCTCGACGCCGTTGCCGGACGAGGTGATGATCACCGAGCCACCTCCGCGCGTCTTCATGGCGGGAGTTACGGCCTTCAGCGTGCGCCAAGGCCCCACTATGTTGACGTTGAGAACATCCAGGAACTCGTCCTCGGGAATGTCTGCGAACGGATGCACAGTCCAGATGCCGGCGTTGGCCACTGCGACATCGAGTCCGCCGAAGGCCTTCACGCCTTCGGCGACCAACTTGTCCAGCGGAGCCTGCTCACGAACGTCGCCTTGGTGCGCGATGATTCGCCGGCCCAGCGCCTCGACTTCCTTGACCGTGATGTCGAGGTCGGCTGCCGTGCCTACGGGATAGGGAACCCCTCCGTTTGCCGGGCAGTCGAAGGCGAGGATGTCCGCGCCTTCCTGTGCGAGGCGGATGGCGTGCGCCCGCCCCTGGCCTCGGGCCGCTCCGGTGACCAGGGCGACCTTTCCATCCATGCGTCCCATGTTTACTCCTCGTGGTGATTGGTTTACGGTCGGCCGATTCGACGAGACCGCCTGTGGTGCAACGGATATAAGTCGAGTTATCACTCGCTCGGTCTGATCAGTTGGAGAAGAACATCGATTCCGGGAGGTTCGGTCCAGACATGTGTGGCGTCTCCCATCAGGATCGGTGCTCCGATCGGCTCCGGACGGCCAGGCCCTCGGATGGCGCAGCCCGCGAGTTCGGGGCCGTCGGCGTGATGCAGCCGTAGTGCCAGGTGGTCGAGTTTTGCCGGTGCTCCGTCGAGGGCTATCTCAAGCGCGTCCAGGTCGTGCAGGGTGTACAGCTCGACCTCTGCGCCGGAAACGTTGAGGAACGCCGCGCGAAGGCTCATGGCCGGAACCTCGACCGAACGAGCCACCTCCACCCCAAACCGATTGGACCAGTGCGCGAGTGCCGAGTCCAGGTCACGGACCAGGATGCCGACGTGGTCGAGCCGAGGGAGGCCGGCAGCGGGTGGCGGGGTCATTGACTGCCTGCCGCGACGAAGTGCGGAGCAAGGCCGGGCCTCGGCTCGGTCCAACGCTGCGTGACTACTTTGGACCTCGTGTAGAAGCGGTAGCCGTCGTAGTTGAGGCCGTCGTCTCCGAAGCGCGAGTCCCCCCATCCGCCGAAACCGAACCAGGAGATCGGCACGGGGATAGGCACATTGATCCCTACGCTTCCCGCCGACACGCCTCGGCTGAACCGACGCGCAGCGGTGCCGCTGCCGGTGAAGATGATGGCGCCGTTCCCGTAGGGATTGTCGTTGACGATCTGCAGGGCCTGCTCGAGATCTTCGACGCGCAGCACGCTCAGGACCGGTCCGAACACTTCGTCGCGGTAGAGGTCGCTCTCGACGCCGACGTGGTCGACGAGACTGGGACCGATGAAGTAGCCGGGTCCGGGTGCTGTCCGATCACGGCCATCGACGACCAGTCGGCCACCCTGCTTGACGGAGCGTTCCAGCGCCCGTCGGACCCGATCGAGTGCGCACTCAGAGATCAACGGGCCCATGTCGTTACCCGACTCCGCGCCCGGACCCACCTTGAACGCGTTGGCGCGCTCGGCAATCTTGTCCACCAATGCATCTGCCGCCGAACCGACCGCGACCGCGACCGTCACTGCCATGCATCGCTGACCCGCAGCCCCGTAGGCCGCTGAAACCAGCGCATCGGCTGCGGCATCGAGGTCGGCGTCGGGCATCACCACCAAGTGGTTCTTGGCACCCCCAAGAGCCTGCACTTTCTTGCCGGCCTCGGCCGAGCGCCGGTAAATCGCACGTGCGACAGGGGTGGACCCGACGAACGACACCGCAGCGACATCGGGGTGGTCGATGAGTGCCTCGGCTGCCTCCACACCGCCGTGCACAACATTCAGCACGCCGTCGGGCAACCCTGCTTCGCTCGCGATCTGTGCCAACCGCACCGATGCCGATGGCACCTGCTCACTTGGCTTGAGCACGAACGCGTTCCCACACGCAATCGCGGCCGCGAACATCGACACCGGCACCATGACCGGAAAGTTGAACGGTGTGATGCCGGCGCATACACCGAGCGGTTGCCGGAAGGAGTACGTGTCGACGCCATTGGCAACCTGCTCGGCGTACTCCCCCTTGAGTTGCTGCACCACCGAAAGCGACACGTCGACAGCTTCGATCGAGCGCGCCAGCTCTCCCCGGGCGTCTGCGAGCGTCTTGCCCTGTTCGGCCGTGATGATCGACGCCAGGTCGTCCACCTGCTCGTTCAGCAAGACCCGGAAGCGATGCAGTATCGCCGCACGGGCTGGGCCGGGGGTGTCGGCCCAGGCCACCGCCGCAGTACGCGCATTGACGACGGCTTCGTCGACGGCATCGGTACCGCCCAGCACAACGGTCCCGATCACGCGCCCCGTAGCGGGATCATGGATCTCGGCTCGCGGCCCCTCCGCCGAGAAGACGGCCGCGCCGCCGATCCAATGTGGAACGGTGTCAAGAGATACATCGATGGTCACAGCAACTCCAATGGTTCAGTAATGCCAAATATCCGAAACGGAAACCACGCTCACGCGTTCTGGCGGGGATGCGGAATTTCGGGGAACATCTCCAGGCCGTAATTGACCTTCAGGTTCTCGACCTCGGCCTGCAGCTGCTCGGGTGTCCGGAGCTCACGATCGCGCGCTTCGTAGAAGTACTTGTCGATACCGCCGTTGGGCTCGAAACCCGAGCTGTCGGGCCCGGGCACGAACACCACGAGGATCCGGGCTTCGTCGCCGACCACCTCATAGGTGTGCCGCTGATCTTTACGCCCCCAGACGAACTGGCCTTTCTTGGCGTTGTACGAACCGGCTTCGGTGTGGATCTTGATCTCGCCGTCCATCACGAAGAAGCCCTCTTCTTCGCGGTGGTGGATGTGCCAGACCGGTTCGGTACCACGCACCCAGTTGGTCTCGATGACGATCAGCTGACCGTTCGTGGTCTCACCGGTCGCATGAATCCAGAAATCCACCCCGGTCATGAAGTCACCGGTCATGTTGAAGTGGATGTCCTCGCGGTGGGAGACGTAGCTCTCACCGTCGCGTGAAGTTGACGGTTGGATCTGGTCGACGTCCGATCTCGTGGCCATGTCAATCCTCTTTCGTCGTTGTGTGCCGCGCGCCGGTGTCCGGTGTCACGGCCTTGGCGAGTTTGAGACTAGACTCACAGTCGACTGTAGTCAACACAATGTCCACTTTCGGACAACAACGTCGTCGAGCTAATACTCAACAATGTGTTGACTATCACCGACGCATAGTGCACGCTCGGTTCCACCGCGGGCCCGAACGGCAGTCCCGCTCGAAAACGGAGGTCCTTCAGTGAAGTTGGAGCCGGAGTTCAGCTACACCGCAGAGCTCGCCGAACCGCAAATCGTGGGCCCGGGCCCGTACGGGCTGCGTCAGGTCCTCGCCGTCACCGGAGGCAAGGTCACCGGAAACCGGATCAGCGGCACCGCCGCCCCCGAATTCCAAGTCTTCCTAGGCGCGGCATGAGTGCGCTGCATACCCAGGTCCAGCAGCTACTGCGCGCCCTATCCGAACGGCCCGCTGCACAATCGTGGGAGATGTCGATCGCGGCTTACCGGGAGGCCGGGGAGAAGTTGATCACGTTGGCGGGCGACGTTGATAATCGTTGCACAGTAGATGATTTCACGATCCCCGTCCGCGATGGTGTGGTCGCGGCGCGGCGTTACCGCCCACCCGTAGCCTCACCGGCACTGCCGGCCGTTGTGTATCTGCATGGCGGGGCGTTCGTACGCGGAAGCCTCGACACCCACGATCGGCTGTGCCGGAAACTCTGCGCGCGGGGCGAACTCATCGTGATTTCCGTGGCATACCGCCTGGCACCCGAATACCAGTTTCCCTGCGCTCACCATGACGCCGGCGATGCGTTTACTTGGGTGAGTGAGCACGCCGATGAACTAGGCATCGACCCCGAAGCCCTTGCGGTTGCAGGCGATTCCTCTGGGGGCGCACTGGCGGCAAGCGTTGCGCTTGGCTCGCGAGAACATGGCCCTCCGGTCAGGGTCCAAGGTCTGCTGTGCCCCGCACTCGATGCCACCATGAGCAGCGACTCGGTCGAACTGTACAAGGACGGCCCCTTCCTCACCCGAGCCGCTCTTGACTGGGCTTACGACATGTACGTACCCGAACTGGACGACCGTCGTTCGAACCTCGCCTCGCCATTGCTGACACAGAACCTAGTGGGCGCCCCGCCTGCAGTGATCGTCAGCGCTCAGATCGATCCCGTTGCCGACGACGCGCACCGCTACGGTGACAAGCTCGCCGCGGCGGGAGTCAAGGTTCAAACCCACGAGTACGAGGGCATGCCGCACAGCTTCCCCTTACTGGCGGGCGTACTCGACGACGGCGATCACGCCATCACTGTATTCGCGAGGGACCTCGCAGCGTTCCTCAGCTAGCTTTCCGCCCCGGCCCGTCAGGCCGTTCACCCCTGGTTCAAACACGCACCAGCACACGCCATTACCGCGTTGAGCTGGGCTGACTTTGTGCTCGCTCCAGACGCGCACATCAGCCGTCCAACTTGTCCAACCAAAGGAAACCAACGATGATTCCCTTGTCGGGTGACGAATCTGCACATGTCCCGAAATGCCGCACGCGAAGCTGGGCCAGATCGTTGATCATCGCCCTGTGTATTGTTGCGTCAGTGCAGTTTTCGGCGAACACGCCCGTCGCCCGAGCTGACGAATCACAGTACTGGGCGTTCTACACGCCGCCGGATACCCTGCCCGCGGGCGCACCGGGTGATCTCATCCGAACCGAGCCTTCCAGACTGGTGCTGGAGCCTTCCGGGCAACTGGGCTCCTTCGTGGGGACCGGAACGCGAATCATGTATCGCAGCACCGATGCTCAGGGTCATCCCGTGGCGGTCACGGGCACCTATATCGAGCCTGATGTCGCGTGGCCCGGCAGCGGGCCCCGCCCGTTGCTTGCCTACGCCACAGCCCCGTACGGAATGGGAGAGCAGTGCGCTCCGTCCCGCCTGTTCAACCAAGGCATCCATGCCTCGTTGGACACGGGCTTCGACCTGATGTTCAACCTCGAGGAAGGATTCATCGCGACTCTGCTGGCGCGTGGCTTCGCGATAGTGGTCACCGACGGTGTCGGATTGGGGGTGCACGGTCAGATGGCGCCACAGTTCCTGAACCGGGTTGCAGGCGGGAGCGCACTGAACGATGCCGCGCGGGCAGCGATGAAACTGCCCGGTACCACGTTGGATCCGCACGGGCCCGTTGCCTTCTGGGGGTGGCTGGCGGGCGGCGGACATGCCGCTTTGGCGGCGGCCGAGCTGGCCGGTGCATACGCACCCGAACTCAACGTGGTTGGCACCTATGCCAACGGCGCCACGACCGATCTGCCAAGCATGTTGCCGCCTCTTGACGGAAACCAGCTCGCCGGATCCCTTGGGTGGGTGCTGCGAGGGATTCAAGAAGCGTATCCCGATATGACCCAACCGATTGCGGATTCCCTCACCCCGCGCGGTGCGGAGATGTTGGCCAACACCAGCCGGCAGTGCATGATCCAAACCGGCATCAACTATGCGTTCCGCCATCTACAGCCATGGTTCAAGAAAGACCTCTATCAATCGGTGCGCGAGGAGCCATTGAGCTCCATCCTGGCGATGCAGCGGATCGGAAATGTGAAACCCACCGGGCCGGTGTACCTTTCGCACAACCGATGGGATTCTTTCGCGCCATACGAGTCGGTGGTGGCAACCGCGAGAGATTGGTGTGCGCTCGGAGCCGACGTCACGTTGTGGACCAACGAGCAACCACCTTTCCTCAACAAGACGGATACCAACTCGCTCCTGACCGCCTTCGTCGACGGCGAGCGCAGCATCGCCTGGATCGCCGACCGCTTCAACGGCGTGCCCACCACACCCACGTGCAGTCAGCTGTTGGAGTGAACACCCATGCCGCCCGAGACGGTCAGATTGGTGCTGGTGACGGCTCGGCGGGAACACAAATGCCAAAGCCTGAAAGGATATTCGAGGCAACCATGACTAGTCCAACTCTGGGCACCTTCGGCGTATTCGGTCTTTTCCAGCAGTGGAAAAGACTGACCCCGGCACACCTGAGGGATATCGAGGCGCTGGGCTACGGCACAATCTGGGCAGGCGGCTCGCTACCGGCCGAACTCGACTGGGTTGAGTCGATCCTTGAGCCGACCAAGACGCTGAAGGTGGCAACGGGCATCGTCAACATCTGGTCCGCGGCCGCCGGTCCGGTCGCCGAGTCGTTTCACCGCATCGAGGCGGCCCACCCCGGACGATTCCTGCTCGGTATCGGAGCGGGGCATCCCGAGCTGATCGCCGAGTACAGAAAGCCCTACGACGCGCTCACCGATTATCTGGCCAAATTAGATGAGTACGGCGTGCCCAAGGACCAGCGCGTCGTCGCCGCGCTCGGACCGCAGGTTCTCAAGCTGGCAGCACGCCGCAGCGTGGGAGCCCTTCCCTACCTGACCACCCCGCAACACACCGCTCAGGCACGCACTTCGGTCGGACCGGATGCTCTCATCGCCCCGGAGCACAAGGTGGTGCTGAACACGGACGCCGCCCAGGCACGGGCCATCGGACGCGAAGCACTCGCCACCTACCTCAAAGGGACCAACTATGTAAACAACTGGAAGCGATTGGGGTTCAACGACTCCGACGTCGCCGCGCCCGGCAGCAACGCCCTGATCGACGCACTCGTCGCGTATGGCAGCACCGATGCCATCGCCGCCAGACTGAAAGAGCATCTCACTGCCGGCGCGACCCACGTATCCGTGCAAGTCCTGACCGGACCTGACAAACTGATTCCCTCACTTACCGAATTGGCCGGACCTCTCGGCCTCATCTGATCCCACAGCGCGCGGATCACCGACCGATCGAACGGACCCTTCGGCACCCTCGGCGATCAGCGAAATGCATCGAGCCGCTCGTCTGCCCACTGCCGGAACGTGCGTCCGGGCCTTCCGGTGATGCGCTCGACGGATCGCCGCGCCGTGTCGTGCTGTCGCGGCAGCTGCGACCAATAGTCGAGAACGGCGTCGACCAGAGGAAGCGGAGCGTGTCGCGAAAGATTTTGTACGGCTTGTTCTCTGCTGGGCTCGCGCCAGTCCAGTTCTCGCGCGAGCAGGCTTGCCAGAGTGTCGCGTAGTTGATGAAAGCTGAGCACCTCCGGGCCACCAAGAGGCAGGACGAGCCCCTCTAGATCGTCGTCGGTGAGCGCGCACTCGGCCACGTCGGCGATGTCCTCGGGATGGATCACGTCGAGACAGGCTCCCCAGAAGGGCTGCTCGACCGGGACTCCGGCGCGGATGAAGAATCCCCAGTCGAGCGTCATGGTGGCGAATGTTCCCGGCCGCAGCACCGTAATGCTGAACGGCGCAGCAGCAAGGGCTTTTTCGACGTCGGCGTGATGTCGAGCCAGCGAGTTGTGTTCCGCGTTGCCCAACTCAACGAAGTCCGACGAGAGAAGGACGACCCGCTGGACATCTGCGCTTGAATCACTCTGTACTGCAACTCATCTCGTACTCAGCATCCTTGACGGCCGGACTTTGCACCCCTAGCCATTGGCGGCGAGGTGCCCAAGTAGCGGAGGATCAATGCCGCGAATGTTCGACACGGTTTTGCTCATTTACGTTGCATCTCAACCACCGCCCGCCGGTCCGCCAGCACCAGCTGCCGCCGAATCAGAAACAGCGGAAATGCCACACTCACCGCGACGACCGCACTGAGCACGAGGTAGATCCACACCTTCGGGATGCCGATCCGGCGCGCCTCGACGACCATGAACACGAAGGCCGCCAGCCCGAACAGCAATAGGTCGTTGGTGAGCGAGGATGACCCGTAGTTGGCGTAGCCACTCTGGATGAAGTCGATCAGGCTCGCACTTTCGGTTCTGAAGAACGCGATGTTGTTCCACCACGTCGCCACCAGCGCGACCAGTGCGATCACGGCATAGGTGCCGCACAAAATCTTGTCGTTTCGTGTCAGCATTGCCATCGTCACGCCTCCCCCGTAAGACCGACACAGTCCAGGCCAACTTATCGATGCAGCCAGCACTAGGGACCCGTTTGCACCCCAATTTGGTGAGTGAGTACTCTCTCACCATGTCATCCGGAAGGGATCGGCTCTTGGCCACAGCGCTGAAGCTGTTCGCCGCCAAGGGGTACGCCGCGACGTCGGTGGCCCATATCCAGCAGGCCGCCGGCCTGGCACCCGGCTCGGGTGCGCTCTACAAACACTTCGGCTCCAAACGCGAGCTGTTGGAGGCCGCGGTGTCCCACCGCATCGACGCCATCGTGAGCGCCCGCGAGCAGTACGACGCCGGCAATCCCAAGTCGGTCGAAGAGGCGGTGCGCAGCGCGGGGCAGTTGATCTGGACGAACCTGACCCAGAGTGAGGAGCTGCTGCGGGTCATGTTGCGCGAGCCCGATGAGCTCGGCGAGCTCGATGAGAAGACCTGGCAGATCATCACCGACAACGCCTATCAGCGGTTCGCCGACGAGTTGGCGGCGTCCAATCGGTCGGGCCGCTTCCAGATCCCGGATCCAGAGGCCACCGCAGCGGTCGCCATCTCCGGGTTGTCCTATGCCGCGACCCTTCAGGCGCTGACCGGACGCTTGCCGGGCAACGTCGACCACGAACGCTTCTTCGAGGCCTGGGTCACCCAGACCGTCAGCATGATCAATCAACACCGCTCTCAAACCAACTGATCCCCAATCTATTTCAGGAGCCAACCGTGACGTTCTCCATGCAACTCAGCGACGATGTGATCGAGGTCCGCGACTGGGTGCACCAGTTCTCTGCCGACGTGGTGCGTCCCGCAGCGGCCGAATGGGACGAGCGAGAAGAAACGCCGTGGCCGGTCCTCCAGGAGGCCGCCAAGGTCGGGCTGTACTCCCCCGAGTTGTTCGCTCAGCAGACCGCCGAGCCCACCGGGCTCGGCATGCTGACCGTGTTCGAGGAGCTGTTCTGGGGAGACGCGGGGATCGCGCTGTCGATCCTGGGTACAGGCCTGGCCGCAGCAGCCTTGGCGGGCAACGGGACGCCCGAACAGATCGGCACCTGGTTGCCGCCGATGTTCGGCACTCCGGGAGACCCTCAGCTGGGGGCGTTCTGCTCATCGGAGCCCGATGCCGGGTCTGACGTCGGCGCCATCCGTTCCCGCGCCCGCTTCGACGAGGCGACCCGCGAATGGGTGCTCAACGGCACCAAGACCTGGGCCACCAACGGCGGTATCGCCAACGTCCACATCGTGGTGGCCTCGGTGTACCCCGAGCTGGGCTCCCGCGGACAGGCCACGTTCATCATCCCGCCGGGCACTCACGGCATGAGCCAGGGACAGAAGTTCAAGAAGCACGGGATCCGGGCATCACACACCGCAGAGGTGGTGCTCGACAACGTCCGGCTGTCCGAGGATCTGATCCTGGGCGGGCGGGAGAAGTTCGAGGCCCGCATCGCGCGAGTGAAGTCCGGGGCCTCGGCCGGCGGCCAGGCCGCGATGAAGACCTTCGAGCGCACCCGGCCCTCGGTCGGTGCCATGGCGGTCGGTGTGGCCCGCGCGGCCTACGAGTACGCCCTCGACTATGCCTGCCAACGTGAGCAGTTCGGTCGCAAGATCGGCGAGTTCCAGGCCGTCGCGTTCAAGCTCGCCGACATGAAGAGCCGGATCGACGCCGCACGGTTGCTGGTGTGGCGGGCCGGCTGGATGGCGCGCAACAACCAGCCCTTCGACAATGCCGAGGGATCGATGGCAAAGCTGGTGGCCAGCGAGACCGCTGTGTACGTGACCGATGAAGCCATTCAGATCCTCGGCGGTAACGGCTACACCCGCGACTACCCGGTGGAGCGGATGCACCGCGACGCGAAGATCTTCACGATCTTCGAAGGCACCAGCGAGATCCAGCGCCTGGTGATCTCCCGGGCCATCACCGGCCTGTCGATCCGGTAGGCATTCAGCGGCTACTTCCCGTTGCGCTCGCGGTGCTTGCATCCGGGCCAGCAGCACGGACGCCGCTGCCCCTCCTCCAACTCTTCTTGCGTCCGACGGATCCGTCGCTCGCGCGTGACCTGCTGCTTGGCGTCCTCGACCCAGCAGATGAACTCGTTGCGCGCGAGCGGCGTGATGTCTTTCCAGGCTTCCAACGCCGTCACATTGCCGATCAAGGCTTCCCGCAGGTCGGCCGGCAACTTGTGGACCACTCCACCGGGCACGCGTTGACCAGTCATGAGGCCAGGTTAGGCGGCGCACCGCAGCAACACACTTGCGACGCGACATTGCCCTTACCGTGACCTTAAAAGGGTCTTATTTTTCTTAGAGTTGCGGTACGGTGGGTGCTCAGGGCGGTCATCCGCCTCGGCAGTGACGGAAGGAACCCGACATGCAGCCTGCAGCAGCCACCCGGATCGCTCTCGTCACCGGCGCATCGCGGGGTATCGGCGCCGACGTCGCTCAGCAGCTCGCCGGTCCGGACACCCACGTCGTCGTCAACTACCGCGAGAACGCCAAACGCGCCGACACGGTCGTCGACGAAATCCGCCGCGCGGGCGGTCGCGCCTCCACGCTCGGCGCCGACATCTCCGACGAAGCCGCCGCCACCGCGATGATCGAGCGGGTGGGCCGCGAATTCGGCCGCTTGGACGTCCTGGTGCTCAACGCATCGACCGGGCTTCAGCTCGGATCCGATCCGGGCTATGCGATGCGACTGAACCGCGACGCGCAGCGTCGCCTGGCCAAGCTGGCCCTGCCGCTGATGCCGGTGGGCGGTCAAATCGTGTTCGTCACCAGCCACCAGGCACACTTCTTCCCCAACAAGGCCGTGCCGAAGGGCTATGCCACGATCGCCGCGAGCAAGCGGGCCGGTGAGACCGCGCTCTATGCGATGCGCTCCGAATTCGACCGGCGGGGAATCGATTTCACCGTGGTTTCCGGCGAGGTGATGTCCGACCGCGAGCTGGCGACCACGATCGTGCGTGCCGCGTCGGCTCCGTACCCGTCGGGCATCGTCTACGTCGGCGGGCCTGACTTTCTCTGCCAGATGTCGGCCTGACACATAGCGAACCTATTGCGAACCAGAAAGATTCACCTGTAGCTGGTCGCGAACGGCAGTGCCGAGCGCGCTCGTCGTCGCCGATCCACCCATGTCGGGTGTGAGGATGTCACCCCCACGCGCCAGCACGTCCTCGACGGCTTTGACGATCGCCGCGGCGGCATCGCGCTCACCCAGGTGGTCGAGCATCAACGACGCACTCCATATCTGCCCGATGGGATTGGCGATTGCCCGTCCGGCAATGTCTGGTGCGGAGCCGTGCACCGGCTCGAACAGGCTCGGAAAACGTTGTTCCGGGTTGATGTTTCCGCTGGGGGCGATGCCGATCGTGCCGGTGCACGCAGGCCCCAGGTCCGACAGGATGTCACCGAAGAGGTTGCTCGCGACGACGACGTCGAACCAGTCGGGATGCAGCACGAAGTTCGCCGCGAGGATGTCGATGTGGAACTTGTCCACCTGGATGTCGGGGTATCGCTCGCTCATTCGCTCGACGCGTTCGTCCCAGTACGGCATCGTGATCGAAATGCCGTTGCTCTTCGTAGCGGAAGTCAGATGCTTGTCGGGCCGACGTCGGGCGAGCTCGAACGCGTACTTGAGGATCCGGTCGACGCCGACGCGGGTCATCACCGTCTCTTGCACCACGGTCTCGCGATCGGTGCCCTCGAACATCTTGCCGCCGATACTCGAGTACTCACCTTCGGTGTTCTCCCGGACCACGACGAAGTCGACGTCGCCGGGTCCGCGGCCGGCAAGCGGACTTTTCACCCCGGGCATCAGCTTGACCGGACGTAGATTGACGTACTGGTCGAAATGCCGACGGAACTGCAGCAGGCTGCCCCACAACGAAATGTGGTCGGGCACAACGTCGGGCCAGCCGACGGCGCCGAAGAACACCGCATCGAAGCGGCTGAGTTCGTCGAACCAGCCGTCGGGCAGCATGGCGCCGGTGTCGGTGTAGTACTCCGCGCATGCGTAGTCGAATTGCTCATAGTCGATGGCGAAATCGAAGGCGGCGGCCGCCGTCTCCAGCACCTTGAGCCCCTCGGGCATTACTTCCTTGCCGATACCGTCGCCCGGAATCACTGCGAACCGGTGGGTGGTGGTCATTTCGCCACACTACTTCCAGGGACTCGACGCCGACGGACAAGCGAGGGGCGCCCAGGTAGACGTCCCTCGCTTGCGTCGTGCGTCGTGCGTCAGCGGCCGTTGCCGAAGACCGGGGTGACGGCGCCGGTGCTGGCGTGCTGCTGGATGTCGTGCACCCACTGGTGATGGGAGACGTCGGCTTGCGCCGGGGCGGCCAGGCCGACGATTGCGGCGGCGAAACCAGTGGCGATCATGCTCGCAAAACCAAACTTCTTCATGTCGAAGCCCTTCTGTCTGGGGCGTTCGAGCCGTGGCGTGAGTGTCGCGGTTCGGACGTCTGTCCTCCGGTTCGGGGAATTCCTACCCGGTCTGACCTGCACAACACGCAGGTCAGCGCGGTTAATTCCGATGGCAGAAATTGAGCGGCGGTTGGCAGCAATGGCCTTGGTGTGCCGATTTCTCCGTACCGGCCGTGGCCCTTCGCGCGAAGCAACCCTGCAGTGGAAACCGGCGCTCGTTCACCCCTTCCCAGCGCCCCCACTGAGTACTACATTCGGTAGTAGTCGATACCTAGGGGGCCCGATGCGGTGGCGGGGAGTCAGTCATGTCGAGTTCGCGGTCTTGGACTACGACGCGTCGATAGCGTTCTACGACGCGATGTTCGGTTGGCTGGGGTTCAGCAGTTTCTCCTCACTGAACATGGAGTACCAGTCGATCTACTACATGACGCGATTCCTCAACCCCCACAGCTACATTGGCATCCAACCGGCGCGCACCGGCGGCAAGCTCACCCATTCCGAGCAGTCCGTGGGAATCAATCACGTCGCGCTGTGGGCCCGAAACCGCAAAGAAGTCGACCACTTTCATCGTGGCTTCCTGATTCCCCAGGGATTCCGGGTCACCGACGAACCGCGGGATTACCCCCAGTATTGGCCCGGCTATTACGCGGTGTTCTTCGACGACCCGATCAACGGCATCCATTGGGAGCTGGCCTGGGTGCCGAAAGTTCCCAGCCCACGGCAGGTCTGGTCGTTCTACCGAGCAATGCGGACCTTCGGCAAGCAGCGCCCGGACCTGGCGCGCACGGTGCCCGGCATCACCCTGCAAGCGATGCGCGCCCTGCCTGGGAAGTGAGGCTCCTAAGCCAGAGCCACGCCCAACTCATGGGCGAACACCTTGATCATGTGCTGAACCGCAATTTCGTTGCGGCCGATGATCATGTGGTCGTGCTGACCGTGCCGGACACCTTCACCGCATTGCGGGAGCAGGGCGAAATCCTCGTCGCGCACCGCGGCATGGACGCCTTCGTAGACGGCGTCATAAGCCGCCCGCATGTCGTCATTCGTCGCCGGGATGCGACCCATCCAGCTGTGCCGGACCGTGCAGCGGGTCGGCTCCCCCTCCGGCAGCATGTCGATCATCTCTACGCCGACGGGGCTGTTCGCGAGAATGAGGTTCGGGTAGACCCAGTAGATGACGCCCATGTTGGCCGAGGGGTCGAATGCGGCACTCGGATCTTCGGCAAGATTCTTGATCCAGTTGAACGGGAATCCGATGCGGTGGTGCCTGCCGAATTCGTCGTAGATTGCGGTGTTGGGCAGGGTGTTCTGCCCGATCAGGCTCTCGCCGTGCACGAACGGGAAGTGGTAGCCCTCCGCGAACGCCTCGAGTGCACCCTTCCACGACACCTCTGAGGAGAATTCGCGATCGGTGTGGTAGCCGTAGTCCTGGTAATTCCATTGCGCCAGTTCTGGACCGAGCGCTCCGAGGTGGCCGTCGAGGTCAATCGACGCATCCGCGGTCAGGACCGCCCAGACGAACCCGTAACGCTCCTCCGACGGCAGTTCCACCAGGCCGTACTCCGCCGGGTCCATCGTGTCGAAACCGGCCTTACCCGGAACCATGAACAGCTCGCCGGTGTTGCGGTAGGTCCACGCGTGATACGGGCACACAAAGCGGGACGCATTGCCTGACCCGCAGGCCGGCATCGCGCCGCGGTGGCGGCAGTAGTTGAGGAGAACATGGCTGGCGCCGGTGCGGTCGCGGGTGACCAGCAGCGAGTCCCCGAGCACCGAGCGGACAACGAAGTCGTTCTTCTCCGCGATCTGGGTCGACGGCACGATCGCCAGCGGCACCCGGCGCAGGATCTGGGATTCCTCGATCTCGGTGATCTTCGGATCGCGGTAGTAGTGCAAGGGCACCTTCAGCACCGCCTCGGCCATATCCGTCGTCCCCTCGACGGCGTGCCGCAGGGCACGGCGGGTCAGTTCCTCATCAGTGCTGCTAACTGGGCTGACAGTCATAATTTGACCATACAATTGTCACTTACTGTATTGTCAAGATCTCAGCGTCTTTCGTGCGACGATCAACGGATGCGCAGGCACGGCTGGTCGGGAGACATTCCCGCCGACGACGACGAAGCCGTCAGCCGCATCATCGGCACGGCCCGCCAGGCGATCGACGCGCGCGGCACGGTGAGCGTGTCCGAGGTGGCGCAGGCCCTCGGGGTGACGCGACAGACCGTCTATCGCTACTTCCCGACTGTCGAGAGCCTCATGGCTGCCACGGCCGTCTCCTCAGTGGACGGCTTCCTCGATCGGCTCGCAGCGGAACTGGGCTCGATCACCGATCCCGGCGAAGCCGTCGTGGAGGGCATCGCCTACACCACCGAACAGATCCCACACGACCGTTACCTCAGCCTGGTGTTGCACCCCGGCAAGGCCAGCGCGTTTACCGCCGGCGTAACCTCGGATCTCGCCATCGAATTCGGCAAGTCGATCCTGAAACGTTTCGACATCGACTGGGCTGCAGCCGGATTCGATGATGAAGTATTCACTCAGCTCGTCGAGTTCATGCTGCGGACCCTACAGTCATTCATCATCGACCCGGGCGGGCCGTCACGACACGACACCGGTTTGCGCACCTACCTCTGGGATTGGGTCGCACCGGCCGTTGCCGCACATGCCGTTTAGAGCGTCGCACCACCCTCGAAGCAGGTGGTGGCACCACCGACCCAGACCGATCCATCGGATTCAGCCACCACACTGATCTCGCCGGCCTTGCCCAGCCTCGGCTGGTCGTCAACCCGACGAACTGCAGGAACCGACTGGAAGATTCGCGATTCGACCCCGGGGGCTCATCAGCCGGGCTCGATCACCAATTTCCGGCTCAAGGCGCGATCAGGTGATCTAGACATTGCCATCGTTCCATCGCAAGGGCCAAAAGTCCCTCGCCGTTGGAGCCCTAGAACCATCGTCGCGATCGACTTGGGCTGCCAGAATGGACGCGTGACGACGCTTCTCCTACTGGCCGGCTTCCTCACCGCATGGCTCCTGACGGGTCTGATCGCAGGCATCTGGATTGTCCGTCGTGGCCACGACAAGACATGGATCGCAATTGCCGCTGTATTGGGTCCACTGTTCGTCCCAATTGCGGCCGAGCGTGTCGAGCACGGATCGCGGCTCGCCAATCCAGGATCACAGGAGCCACCGCCCCCACGCGATGCGCAGCCATCTGGAGTGCGGTTGCTCGTTGGGCTGGACGGCTCGCCCGCAGCACAACGTGTGCTGGACACTGCAGTGAGCCTGTTCGGACGCCAGTCCGAGATGATCGTGCTCGCACGGGTTGTGTACTACGAAGCCAGCGAATTCCCGCACCATCGCGCGCTCGGCGAGGCGACCGAGGAACTCGCCAACTCGGCGGCGCTTCTTCGCCGCCAAGGGATTCCGTGCTACACCGAGATCCTCACTGGCCCTCCGGCAGCCACGTTGGGCCACTTCGCCGAAAGCTACGATGTCGATGCGATCGTCATAGGCCGGCAGGGCCGCGGACTGACCAAACGGCTTCTGGGCAGTGTGGCGACCGAGCTTACCGAACACTGCGCCGTACCCATCATGATCCTGGCGCCCGGCCGCGGCGAACCTACGCCGGTCCCGCGCGACCACCCTCTGCAGAAGTGATATCCCCGATCCACTGCAGTTCCTCGACACAGATGTTGCGGGCAAGCCGTTGCATGGCAACGTCATCGAAGGCTTCGCCGTCGAGCACGACCGACGGGGTTGCCGCGGTGCGGGGTTCGCGAGAGCACGTTGACCCGGGCGAATGCACGACGCCGGGGGCATGGTCGTCTCACCTCTGAACGAGCGCGGCAACGTATGCCAGTATCCGCCGGCGCAGGCGTACGCTCACCCACGTGGTCGATCTCTCGTATGTCATCGCCGGATCCGAAGCCACCGGCGGCGCCGGTTTGCAAGCTGACCTGCGCACTTTCCAGGAGCTCGGCACCTACGGCATGGGCACGGTGACGTGCATCGTTTCGTTCGACCCCAACGCGAACTGGGGCCACCGGTTCGTACCCGTCGATCCCCGGGTGATCGCCGATCAGATCGAAGCGGCGACGTCGGCCTATGACCTCGACGTCGTCAAAATCGGCATGCTCGGCACCCCGGCGACCATCGACGTCGTCGCAGAGGCCCTCGCCGGCCAGCCCTGGCGGCACATCGTCGTCGACCCTGTTCTCATCTGCAAAGGGCAGGAACCGGGCGCCGCGCTCGACACCGACACCGCACTGCGCCGTCAGATCCTGCCACTGGCCACCGTCGTCACCCCGAACCTGTTCGAGGCCCGCACCCTCGCCGGGATGGATTCCATCAACTCGATCGATGACCTGATCGAGGCCGCCCGACGCATTGCCGATCTGGGACCCGCGCACGTCCTTGTGAAGGGCGGGGTCGAGTTTCCCGGCGACGACGCTGTCGACGTGCTCTTCGACGGCAGCGACGCCGAAATCCTGCGCGCACCGAAGGTCGGACACGCTCGCGTCGCCGGAGCCGGATGCACTCTGGCAGCAGCGATCACGGCCGCGCTGGCCAAGGGCGCCGGCGTCTCCGAGGCAGTGCGCCTGGCCAAGGACTTCACCACCGCCGGCATCGTCCAGCGGATCAGCGGCAACGCGCCGTTCGACACCGTGTGGCAGGGTGCGACTCGCTGAGGTCAGGTCGCCTCACCAGGCCGCCTCGTCCAGGGAGTCCAGCTGCGGCGAAACCGCCTCCAGCCCCACTGTCATCGTGTCGTGGTCACGCAACCCACCGAACGACAGCCCGGTGAGCCGTTCGATGTCGGCAACGGATTTCTGGAACATCACCACTTTGTCTATGTCGGTGAAGGATTCGGTGTCGGCTCCGAAGGCCGCATCGAGCGCCGCGTTCTGATCGGCCAGGAATGCCGTGGCGCGCAGATCGCCGTCTTGGGCACTGACCCGGACCACGATCTTCCAGAACTGCCGTGGCACAAGGACTCCCCGGTACAGCGGGTCACGGTCACCGAATACCGGCCCGGTGACGACGGTGATCTGGCGCTTCTCGGCGTCGGCGTTGTCGAGGGCGTAGTTTTCGATCTTGGCCCAGAGGTGTTGATTGAAGGCCGAGATCTGCGGGCAGCAGTTGGCGAAGTGGAACGTGTCGTCGGCAGCCCGTTTGGCGGCGACGGGACTGCCCCACGCCGGATCGAGGCGGCGCACCATATGTCCGCGATCGAACAAGCGTGGCTTCTGCCGTTCGAATACGTCCTGGTCGAGCTGCTGTTCGGACCGCAGGCGCGAGTCGGCGTACCAGGTTTCGGCGGCCTCGACCTCTCCCGTCGTTCGGTTGATTTTCCGCAATCGGCGGCCATCGATGTTGACGATGGTGAACAGCGGCATTCGCCGATCCGCCCGGATGACGAGGCTGAAGTGGTGGTAGCGCAGCACCACGTTGGCCGACGACCGTTTGAGCCCCTTCGGGAGCGCACACACCGCCAGCAAGTTCGTCGGGATAGACGGAATTGCAACGGCTTTGGACATAAAGTCCGGGTGGTAGCCGGAGCGGTTGCCGTAGTCAGGGTTGGGCGCATCATTCCGTTCGAGGACACCAAGCTGGCCGGTGCCCGCAGCACCACCACTGATCGCGCCCGTTCCTGCCGGCGGGGTGGCGGTAGCCGGCGGATTGAGCGCTTCGGCCAGCAGATCCCTCAACCTGGAGGGTAATTGGTCGTGGCGGGCGCGGAGCGCGTCGACGATGGCGCTGATCCTGATGCCCTCATTGCAGTCCTCCGGCACGGGCTTACCGTCTTCGAGCTCGGTGTCGTTATGGCCGCCACCGGCGTGATGCAGCGCGACCAGATTGAATTGGTCGTTGAACACCGGGCTGCCGCTGGAGCCATGCAGGGTGTCTGCGGCGTAGTAGAGGGTGATGCCCTTCTTACCGCGGCCGATGACCCTGTTCTCACGCAATGCGATCTGCTTGTAGTCGGCGTCGGGGTGTTCGATGATCGTGACGTGGTCACCTTCGGCGTGCTTGTCCTTCGCCGATGACAGTGCGGTCCAACCGAACTCGGCCAGCTTGCCCGCGCCCGCAGTGCGGGATCCGACGGCGATCAGCGATACGTCGAGTTCGGTTTCGTCACTGGTCCAAAAGAAGGTTGCCGGATCGAGTCGAAACTCCGTGACGGCTGCGGGCACGTCATCGATGTCGAGTTGGTAATTGAACTGGATCGAGGTCGACGCGGCGTTCTGCGCATCCGCGATGACGTGATTGTTGGTCATGAACAGCCGCGGCGACACCATGACCCCGGTACCGAGTGGCCGACGCTTGCCATCGATGACCCGTGCCACCGCCTGAGCCGATACCCTGGCCATCTCGACGTAGTAGATGGGCACGAAATCGGTCGTCGGGCCGATGATCTTTCTCAACTCACCGTGCACCTGCGGTTTGACCAGGGCGGCGACCTTGTCCTTGCCGGACTGTGGAAGGTTCTTGAGCAGATCGAGGTCACCGTCGACGACCTTGCTGATCTGAGTCGACGTCAGGTCGCCTGCGGTGATCGCGGTGATGCGGCGAACCAACCGGCCGTGGTCAGGCTCCATGAAGATCGACATGACAGCTACCTCGCGTGGGTGGGGATATCGCTACACCCAGTCTTTTCCTGCCACGGTTCGGGCACACGCGTAGACGACTACTCGATTCGAGCCGGCTATCTGAGCGCCAGTCTCTGACAGCGCTCGCTCGCATGAGCTAGCGTGCCAACTCTGGTCGACTCCGGAAAGGCAATGCCATGTCCGCTTACAGCCATCCGCACTCGTTGGACGGCCACGCCGTGATCGTCACCGGCGCGGCCCGTGGTGTCGGCAAAGGCATCGCCACCGCTCTGCTCTCCCGCGGTGCCCGCGTACTGGTGACCGACATCCTCGATGATGTGTTGGCAAACACCACAGCGGAATTCGCCGAGGCCGGGTTCGATGTCGCGTCTGTGGTGGCAGACCTACGTGAAGCTGACAGCGCCCAGCGCATCGTCGGCGCCGCACTCGAGGCATTCGGCACGGTGAACGGACTGGTCAACAACGCCGTGGCCAGCGCCGGACCGATCCCGTTCGCCGACATCCCGGCCGAGGAGTACGAGCAGGTCCACGACACGGGCCCGCGGGCGACGTTCCGGCTGATGCAGGCAATTCACCCGGTCATGGTGAAAGGCGGCGGCGGATCGATCGTCAACCTCGGTTCGGCCGCGGGCACGGTTGGTACGCACTCTTTCGGGGCGTATGCCGGCGCCAAGGAAGCCATTCGCGGCATGTCCAAGGTGGCCGCACTGGAATGGGGCGTCGACCGGATCCGCGTCAACGTGGTCTGCCCGCTCGCCGAAACCGACGGCCTGAAAGTGTTGCGCGACATGGCACCCAAACAGTACGACGCGGTGGTCCGAAGCACCTCACTCAAGCGAATCGGGGATCCCACCACCGACATCGGTGCTGTTGTCGCGTTCCTGATCGGCGACGACTCCACCTACCTCACCGGGCAGACGCTGCTCGTGGACGGCGGGGCCGGCTCCTTCCGGTAATTGCCAATCCCCGCCTAACCGCAGGTCACCCTTGTAGGTTCGAGTTTGCCGATCAAAAGCACGAGCCAATAAGGAGGAATACCAATGACGAAACATTTCGGGAGCTCGTTCTCCCGCCGCACGTTCATCCGCGGTGCCGCCTTGACGGTTCCCGTCGTCGGCGCGGCCGTAGTGGCACCTGTTGCCTTGGCAGCACCGCAGGAATGCGGTGATCCGGCAGGCAAGCTCGGCAATTGCGCGGCCCAACTGCCGCAGGAATTCACCTCGACGAGTTTCAGCACGACCGCGATCGTCGGCGGCACGAACTACTCAATCCTGTTCAGCACCAACATCAGACGCGGGCCCCTCATCCCCGGCGGTACCACCGGCTACCGGATCAGAAGCGTCAGCGTCTCCGGCAACAAGCTCGACGGCACGCCGTTCTACCTCACACCGGGCATCGGTGAAGCCGGCCCACGGTTGCTCAATGCCCTGTCCGCGTCGTCGTTGGGGTTCGCCCTCGATGTGCCTTGGAATCCGAGTCAGCTCGTGCGGTCGTTTCTGTACACCTATGACGTCGAGTTCCTCACGGGCCTGACGGTGAATCAGACCTGCCGCTACACGACCACGATGACGCTCGCCGACAACGGGATGACGCTCGGCGGTGTCGGGTCGGTCAAGTTCTCCACACCGATGCTCGCCGAGTGCCAGGCGGCGCCACCGCCCCAGTAGGCCTCGGCAACTAGCCGTGTGCCTTGCGGACCAGGTCGATGGCGTACTGGTTGACGAAGGTTCCCGCCGACGCTTCGCCCGTGCCACAGGCGCCGTCCGACTCGCCCGGCCGCTTGACCCAGAGGAAGGCGTCGACGTTGCCGTTCCCGGTTGCCGTGGTCGGCGCCGCGCCGAGGGCCCGACCGCTCGGGTTGCACCAGTACATCTCGCCGTCAGCCGGCCCGGCGCCGTTACGCGACGTGTCGATGACGTAGGGCTTGCCACCCGTCTGTCCCGAAATCGCGTCGCCGTATCCGACTTCCTCTTCGGTGGTGAAGAAGTTGGCGGTGTTGAGGCTGAAACCGCGCGCCTTGGCCACCCCGACCCGGTTCAGCCGGTTGGCCATTTCGTCGGCGGCCACCCACCGGGAGTGACCCGCGTCGACGTACACCGCGGTGCCGGGATTGCGGGTCAGCGTGTCCACCGCGTAGCTCATCAGGTTGTAGCGTTCCTCGCGCTGATCACCCGACAGACAGTCGGCCATGGCGAGCGCATCGGGTTCGAGGATGACCGCTGCCGGACCACCGCCGATGGCCGCCGCCACACCGTCGATCCAACCCTTGTAGGCCGCGGCCGATCCGAATCCACCCGCGGCGTAGCTTCCGCAGTCACGGTGCGGGATGCCGTACAGCGCCAGGATCGGCATGGTGCCGGCGGCCTGCGCCGCAGCGATGTACTTCGCATCGACGGCCGGGCTGGAGACGTTGTCCATCCAGTAGGCCGTCGGGGTGTTGGCGATCGCCTGCAGCTCAGGGCTTGGGTCGGCTTGCGCGGCGCGCATGGCCTTCGAGGAGGGGTTGACGTAGAACGAGTGCCCCTCGAGCGGGTTGCCGTCACTGGCCAGGCGCACCATGGGCGCCGACTCGGCAGCCAGACCCGCGCCGACCACGGCGGCAACTGTCAGAAAGGGGACGATCAACCGCGCGACTGCGCCAGCAGCTGAGGACATCACCTCAGGGAAAGTAATGGGACGACGCGAAATGCGCCAGTCACTCCCCCACGAGCGTTTGGGTGTAGAAGCGCATCCGCTCGCGCAACTCGTCCGGGACGATGCCGAATTCCTCGGGCCGGTACCGGTGTTTACCTTTCCCGTCGCGGGGCTGGGTGCGGTGGTGCTCGGCGAGCATCCCCGCGATGTCCGGCGGCTCCATCTGGGCCGCGGCGTAGATGCGACGTACCGTCGTCTCGGGGTCGGCAACCAGGTCGGTGTACTGAATGTCGAGCCAGGTGACGGTGGATTCCGAGGCACGGGCGGCGACGGCGCGGCGCAGCCACAGTTCGGTCTGCTCGGTTTGGAACCGGCCCACGTCCGCGCCGTCCACGTGGTCGCTGTAGGTGGATCGGTACGTGGCGAACAGGCTCGCCCCCGAGGTGACCGTCTCGACGATGTCGCGGTGCAACTGCACGACGCAGGCGCCCGGATACGTCGCGGCCACGTGGCGGAGTTCGGCGGTGTGCGCCGGGGCCTTGAGGACCCAGCGACGGCTGTCGCCGGCATCGAGGATCTGCAACATCCGCCGGTGCCGGGCGTACTCGTCGGCGAAGTCCTGGCCGGCCAGCCAGTTCGCGTAGCTGTCCAGGCGCGTGGTGGCGGCGAAACCCCAATTGCGCAGGGTGGTGCCCATGCCGAGCACGCATTCCTCGGGCAGGTCTGGCCCGGAGTCGTGCACGATCGCCATCGCCGGGTTGAGCACATGCAGCAGGTATGGGCCGGCGGCGGCCTCCGCGAGGCGCCGCGAGCGCTCGTCAGCGTCGAGATCGCCGGACAGCCGCCAGGGCGCACCCAACTCGGCGGGCAGCGGTGCCCGCAGCCGGGGATCACGGTCGAGCAACCGGAACAAGAAGGTGGTACCAGTGCGCCAGCCCCCGGTGATGATGATCGGAGGTCGCAGCGGCCGGTGCTCGGCCGCGGGGTGCTCGTGGAGATATCGCGCGATCGACACCCGGGCGGCCAGCCGGCTGGCCGCTGTCCGCTGGGCGGTGAACGCGCCGAGTGCGTTGAGGCGGCCGTCCTCCTCGGCCGATGCGAGGTACTGCTGCAGACCGGGACGCCATTGGTCGGGGTCACCGAGCACACCGGCACCCGTACGGCGAGTCCCGCGATCGATGACGATGTCCACCGCGTCCGTCCCGAGCCGGTAGCGGTCAGGACGTGCGGCCCGGTCCTGCTCGGCCGCCGCATACGCCGCGAGTGCCTCGGGTGTACGGGCCGGCGCGGACCAACCGGTCATGAGCGCTCCGCCAGGTCGGCGATGCGGACGACGCGCGTGGACGGCAGCGCCGGTTGCTGCTCGGGTTGCAAGAACCGCATGACGACGATGCCGAATGCGCGTCCCTCACTGTCGATCCAATCGCCGGCGGCCGGGCCGGGGTCGGTGGCCGAGACCACGAACCGGTAGCGCCCGCCGTCGAGGTGGGCGGTGGCACCGGTGTAGGAGACCTGCCGATGGCGGTAGTCCAGCGAGTTGAGAAATCTGCTGTACGCCAAGATGTTCCAGTACCGGCACGGCACCAGATCGCCTTCGATGAGCAGTGCTTCGTCGGGTTCCAACTGCCAGCCGCCGCGCACATATTGGATCGCCGGTTCGGTGAACACCGCGCCACCGGTCATCTCGCTCCAGTGGCGCAGCTGGTTCGGTGTCTGGTGGTCCGCGGAGGCGGCGGCATTCCAGATGCGGGGCAGGTGAGTTATCACGGCCGATACCTTGGACAGCTGCTTGCCGAACCTCACCGACTCGATCGGTGCGGGGATCGGAGGCACCTCGACCGGTTCGATGCCACACCACCCGGGCCGCTCGGTCTGCACTCCCTCGTGGAAGTGGCGCACCCAGACCACCGTGGCTCGCTCCGGCAGATCGAGCCAGTCCCCGGTCGGCGGCCGATCGCCGCCGACCGCCAGCTCGTAGCCGCCATCGGCGCCGAAAGCCATGGTGTCACTGTCGATCCGGGCGGTTGCCTGGGCCCCGTTCTCGCCGGTGCCGTAGACCGTGATCGACACATACGCCGCGTCGCCGCGATTACCGCGGATCCGGTAGCGACCGTCGGGGCGAATATCGGCGACCCAGTACCGGAAGTCGGGATTGTCCATCAGGAACTTCTGACGCCAGCCGTTGAATGCGACGAGTTCCGGTTTGTCGCGGTCGACTTCAAAGCGCCCCAGTTGGTTGGACAGGCCCCGCAGCAAGGCCCGGTAGCCGTCGGCGCGTTCAGACTCCGGCAGACCCGCGGTATCGGAGGCGAGTTGTTCACCGGCCGTGCGTAATCCGTCGACGAACGCGTTCCAGGCGTCGACCTCGGCGCGGGGCTCTTCTGCACTGCTCGCCACGGCTTGCCTCCCCAATTCCGGAAGCATGTGCTTCCGGAATTGGATCGTGCCCGTTAAGCTCGCGGCATGTCAAGGGCGTACCGCGGCCAAGGCGCCGACGCACGATCGGCGGAGCGCCGCGCCCGTCTGTTGCAGGCAGCCGTTGACCTGATCGGCACTCAAGGGGTGTCCGCGATGACCATGCGCGCGGTCTGCCGGGAGGCCGAACTCAGCCAGAAGTTCTTCTACGAAAGCTTCACCGACACCGACGATCTGCTCCGCGCGGTCTACCGCAGCACCTTCGAGCACGCCCGCGACGTCATCGGTGCCGCAAGTGACGCGGCGTCCGACCTGCCCGCACGAACACGTGCCGGCGTGCGAGCCGCGGCACAACTCGTCACCGACGATCCCCGCATCTGCCGAATCTTGTTGGTAGAACCCATAGCCGACCTCGGGCTGCGACAGTTTGTGCGCGACACCATCGGCGCACTGACGGGTGGTGCGGCGGTTGCGGCCGGCCGGGCCGACGCGGCGTCGGCACCGGTGAAGATGCAATACGCCACAGTCTTCGGCGCAATCATCTCGCTGTTCATCGAGTGGACCGAGGGCAACCTCGGGTCAGACCAAGAGATGTTCGTCGATCACGTGACGACCATGCTGTTGTCATCACCCCTGTTCGGCAACGACGTTCAGGCGGTCCCGCCATCGGCGCCCAACTAGCAGGTCAGAGCCCTACGCTGACGGCACGGCTTCCTGTTCGACGGCGTGTTCTGCGGCCCGCCGCCCCGAGAACACGCAGTCCGCGATGGACAGCCCACTGACGTACGAATTGACGCACAATCCGATTGCCGTGCGCCCCGCCGCATAAAGTCCTGGGATCGACTGTCCCCCAGGCATTTTCACCGCTCCGGTGACTTCATCGACGACCAGGCCCCCGAGGGTGAACATGGGGCAAGGGTTGATCAGGCTGCGCTTGATGGATATCGCGATCAGTGAGAATGGCCCCTGTTCAACAGGTTTCACGTACTCGGCTGGCTTTCCCATCGGATCGGGCAATCCCGCCGTGGCCGCCGCGTTGTGGGCCTCGACGGTGGCGCGCAAACCGGCCGGATCGACGCCGGCTTTGGCCGCCACGTCCTCCAAGGTGTCTCCGACCACCCGGTCGGTGCGCAACATCGCTTCCATCTGCAGGCGCTGAAACCAGATGGCCTGCTCGGGAAGTTGGGCGCGCGCCTGCCTGAGCAGACCGTCGTCGGCCAGGATCCAGCCACGGCCGCCGTGGTCTTGGATCATGGCGTGTCCGACGGCCGCGCCGTAGCGGGTCTCGTCGATGAATCGTTGCCCTCGTTGATCGACCACGAGCGCACCCAGGAACGCGCTGGGCGGGGTGATGAACCGCCAGGCCGAGACGTTGTCGAGGCGGTCGACGGCCGCACCGACGTCGGCGGCCAGCGTGATCCCGCTGCCGTCGTCCCCGGTGGTGCCGAGCTGCAGTCCGTCGCGGTAGTCGGGCGCGTGCTCGGCGATCCAATCCCGATTCGCGATATACCCACCCGCGCTGAGAATGACTGCCTTGCGCGCGTGAATGTCGACGGTGCGGGCGTAGCGCCGTTCCAGCCGGTTCAGCAGCTTTTCCATCGCGGCCCGCAATGGCGGGTAGTAGATGCCCGGTTTGATCGCGAGCTCGGCGTATGCGCGGTAGCGATGCTGGACCCACGCCGGCGCATCGGCCAGTGTGCTGGCCCGCACGCCGACCACCCGGCCCTCGGAGTTGGTCAGCAGTGCGACGGCACGGGTGTGGAACTGCGTGCGTACCCCGCGGGCAGCCGCCGACTCGGCCAGCGGTTGATAGATCTTCTTGCCCGAGGCTCCCGGCCCTTTGGCCCGGTGACCGCGCTGGGCCGGCGGCGTGATCGCGCGGAAGCGTCCGGAGTTCTCACTGCCCGAGTAGTACAGGTAGTACTTGTTGTTCGGGTAGGACGTCTTGTACGGGCACACTGACGCCTCGAACGGCACGCCGTGTTCGGTGAGCCAGTCGATCATCGCCGGGCTGGTGTCGACGAAACGGCGCAGCGTTTCCGGGCGGACGGCATCCCCGATCTCGGCCTGCAGGTAGGCGTACATCGCGTCGGCGCTGTCATCGACGCCGGCCTGGCGCTGCACCCAGGTCCCGCCTCCGGCATAGATGATTCCGCCCGACACCTGAGTTGCACCGCCACCATTGAATCGGTCGATGGCCAGCACATCGGCGCCTCTGGCCCGCGCTTCCAGCGCAGCGCAGACGCCCGCAGCTCCGTATCCGACGACGAGAACGTCCACTGTGCGCGCGCCTGTCATGGCTCTCCCTGAAACGATTGACCATCGAACTTGAACTCCTAGTTTGTACTCAAAGTACAAACTCTGCGCAAGGACACTCGTAGACTGCGCTGGTGGCTCAACAGACCGGGCGAAAAGTGCCCCCTGCGGTGGCCGAGAAGCTGTACTCCGCGACTGACCTGATTGCCGCTCGCGGGCTGGCCAAGACCAAGATCGAGGACATCGCTACGGCATCAGGCGTTCCGAAAGCGACGCTCTACTACTACTTCAAGGGCAAGGACGACATCCTTGCCTTCCTATTCCGGGACGCCCTCGACGCGCTGGCCAGCGACGTTGCCGCGGCCGCCGATGCCCCCGGGCCGGGCAGGCAAAGATTGGCCGCAGTAATCCAAGTGCAGGTCGCCCACACCATGAACCGCCCGGGCACCGCCCAGGCACTCGTCGGGGATCTGGGGCGTGCGATCCGACTCCCCGAGCTCGCATCGGCCGTTCAAGAGGTGTTCTACGAACCCATCGCCCGAGTGCTCCGCTCCGGAGGCGCCGACGGCTCACTGCGCAACGTCGCCGACCCGGACAGCGCCGCGATCACCATCTTCGGCGCCATCATGATGACCGCGGTGCTGCACAACGTCATCAATTCCGAGAAGACGCACGACAAAGTCGCCGACGAGGTCATGCACCTCATCGAGAACGGGCTCGCGCCGTCGAGTTGATCCGTCAGACATGATGAAGCACATGAGCCACACACGGACCAGATCCGAACACCCACGCACCTCGATTGCTCTCGCGGTGGTGCTGGCCCTGCTGGCAACGGTTCTGGCGTGGGGCCCCGGCGTCGGTCGTGCGTACGCGGCCGAAGCCACCCCGGCCGGGAATGTGCTGTCCATCGGCGATCCCGCCGCACCGGGCCAGATCGAGCTGTATCTGGATCCGCTCTGCCCGTACAGCGGAAAGATGGTCCGCGAGCAGGGCGCCGAGATGGGCCGGCGCATCGAAGACGGCAAGCTCCACATCAACCTGCGTCTCGTCAATTTCCTCGAAAAGTACTCGGCGAGTGGCACTTACGACAGCCGGGCGATCTACGCCGCGTTCATCGTCGCCGATCACTCGAAATCCAGCGAGGTCACATGGCAGTTCATCGAGCAGATCTTTTCCGCCGAGCAGCAGCCGCAGGAAGAAGGCCCGACCGATCTGAGCAACGAGCAGCTCGCCGGCTTGGCCGATCGCGCCGGTGCGCCGCCCTCAGCGCAGGACATGATCAAGCTGGGGCTTCCCATCCCCTTCGACGGACACCTCATCGCCGCCAACAACCTGCCGCTGCTGCGGGCACTCCCCGACTCCGGGGTGCCGATGGTGGTCATCGACGGGGAATCGCTCGACGGAAACTCCGACTGGCTCGATCGACTACCGCGCTGATCATCCATTGCTAGTCCAACTAGACTAAGTCCAGTAGGCTGGGCTCCATGTCGACGGTCAATGTCCACGACGCGAAGACACACCTGTCGCAACTGCTCACCCGCGTGGAGAACGGCGAGAAGATCACGATCGCGCGGGCCGGCAAACCGGTAGCGGACCTGGTCCCGCACACCCGCGTCGACATCGCCTTCGGCGGGCTGGCCGGACAATTCGATTACGACACCGAACACTTCGATGACGTCGACACCGACCTCAACACGTTGTTCGGCCTCGAATGAGGGGGCTGCTGCTGGACACCCACGTCCTGCTCTGGCTGCTCGAAGACAGCGCAAGGTTGGGAACCGAGGCACGGGGTCTCATCGCACAAAGCCCTGCGGTGTTCGTGTCCGCGGCCAGCACCTGGGAGCTGAGCATCAAGGCGGCGATCGGCAAACTCGCCCTGCCCGACGGCCTTGACGATGCAATCGGTCGCTCCGGCTTGCAGAACCTTCCCATCACGCGACGCCACACCCTCGCTTCGGACCTCACCGCGCTACCGCACAAGGATCCTTTCGACGCGATCCTGCTCGCCCAGGCGACCGTGGAGGGGCTCGCGCTGCTCACCGCCGACGCGAAACTACTGGCGGCGGTAGCCGAAGCCGTCGACGCCAGGAAGTGAGAGGCGGATCGTCAACCGCGCTGACTATCGCGGCGTCCCAATTGGCGGCAATGAACCGACGGCCTCGAGCTGACCCTGCTGGGCGGCGAGGGTGTCGGCGAGGAACGTGCGGGCGATGCGCAACAGCTCGGCGATCTTCGGATGGGCGAGGGTGTAGTACACCGCGTTACCGACGCGGTGCCCGCTGACCACGTGATGGCGTTTGAGGACCGCGAGATGCTGAGACAGCAGGGTCGGTTCGATGTCGGTGGAAGCCAGGATCGCGCTGACCGGCGTCGGCCCCTGGCTCACCGACAATATCTCCAGCACCCGGATCCGTGCGGGGTGTGCCAACGCCTTGAACAGGTTGGCTTTGATCTCGTACAACGGCCGCTCGGGACCTCCCAGAACGCTGTCGGTCACTACTGCCCCAATGATTGACGGATTGATGAAATTCGCAATCCATCATAGCGAGCGCTACCCTTCAGCGATGCCCACCGGCCAAGCCCCACGCACCAAACCGGGCCCACTGCAGTACATCGGGTACTGCTACGGCAAGCGGCTACCCGATTCGATGCGCGACTGGGTGGCCAAGGACCTGGCAGGCCCCGGAGCCACCATTCGGATGATGGTCCGCGTCGCGATCCCCGCGATCCTGGTTCTGGCGCCGATCTGGTTCATCCCGATGTCGCTCTATCTGCACGCCAGCATGACGGTGCCCATCTTCATCCCTTTCGTGTACTTCTCTCACGCGCTCAACAAGGTGTGGCGTCGTCACATGCTCGCCAAACACGGCCTCAACCCGGGCCTCGTCGACGAGTTGTCGCGCAAGAAGAACGCCCACATTCACCAGGCGTACGCCGAACGCTACGGGCCCCGCACCGGGCCGAGCAGCAGCCACGACGTCTGATTCGGCTACGGCTGCAGGGTGCACAAGGTGAGCGCGAAAGCCGGCACGACGGCCGTCGCGATCACGATGAGCGTCATCGCCAGGGTCGATGGGCGCCACCAGATCGCTCGCTGAGGTTGCAAGAGCCGGGTGACCCGGGCGGCCACCGCGGTACCGGCGACGGCCAGCACGCCATCAGGAACACGGCCCCGGGTGCTCAACGCGACCAGGCTGGCCAACAGCGGCTCCCGGCCATACCGGCGAGTGGCCGCGTCGTCGGCGCACATCTCCAGTAATGCCGGTACGGACTGCGCCGCCGCCCTCATCAGCGGCAGCCGCGGCAGCGCCGCAGCCAGGGTGTTGAGCAGGGCGATGACGTGATGATGGCGGCCACGCAGGTGCGCCCGCTCGTGGGCCAGTACCGCCGCGAGTGCGGGCGGCTTGAGCAATTCCAAGGCCCCGGTCGTGACGACGATCGCGCGTCGCCGGCCGCCGGACACGCAGTAGGCTGCGGGTTGGTCGGCCGTGATGGCGACGACGCCGTTGTGCTCGGTGGGCCGCCCGATGATCCGGACCGCTTCTGCGTGTGCTCGATTGGCGCGCCGCACCCCGCGCAGCGAGACCATGACGCGACGCACGGTGTGGATCGCCACCGTGCCAGTGACCGCGAGCAAGACCACCACCAGCGCCGTCGCCACGGTCGGCGGCAACGTCACCGCGCTGGCGATCCCCAGTGTCTCGACGCAGAACGTGAGCGCCGTGTGGGTGATCAGGCTGTGGGCGGCACCTGCGATCAGGATCGCCAACGCCGCCACCCACGCGAATGCCGCGGTGCCGACGGCGACCAGCCACCCCGCCACCGAAAGCCTGGGGTGGACGTTGGCCGAGAGCGGTCCGCTGAACAGAACGGGCGCCAGCCAGCTCAGCGCCACCGCATAGACGAGCAGAAACGTGACGGCGTTCATCGTGGCTGCTCCTCGGTGAACCGCTTGAGGGCCTGTCGGAGTTTCTTCGAGTCTTCGTCGACGATCTGCTCGAGGAAGAAGTTGAGGATCAGCTCGCTGTCGCCGCCGGATTCGAACACCGTGCGCATCAGCTGCGCGGAATGCTCCTCCCGGGTCATCACCGGCCGATAGCTGTACGCCAGGCCGATCTTTTCCCGCTCCAGCCAGCCTTTCCGGAACAGGTTGTCCATGGTCGACATGACCGTGGTGTAGGCGATCTGGCGCTGGGTGACGAGCTCGTCGTGCACGCTGCGCACCGTGGAGGGCTCCGCACGTGACCAGAGCACTTCCATCACTACAGCTTCGAGATCGCCAAATCCCTTTATTCCCATACCCATTACCGCTCGTGTTGGTGCGACGTCGTCATTTCGTGGCCCAGCCCGTCAAACCTATGTAGCGCGATAGTAGCTGCTCTGCTCATCGTGAGTCCCGCTCGCGGTGCTGGACGTGGTGCGTCGCCGCCATAACCGAATGGACCGCCACACGATGAGCGCCGCCACGACGCCCAGAAGCAGCCAGGGATCGCTGACGCCGGACGACAAGCGGCCCAGCCATACCTGCAGGTCGTACTGTGCGTCGACGGAGAGCAGCCCGCCCAGACTCGCGGTGCCGTCGGTGAACAGGAAGATCCCACCGAGAACGATGAAGATCGCCCCGGTGAGCAGCGAGGTGGTGTGGGTTTCCAGCGGGCCCAGACGCACCGGCCGCCCCCGCAGCCAGGCGCGTTTCGACAGGTTGAAGCGGTCCCACAACCAGGCGAGTACGAACAACGGGGCGGCCATACCGAGGGCGTAGACCGCCATCAGAAGTGCTCCGTAAGCCGGGTCGGCGCCCATCGCGGACATGGTCAGGACGGCGCCGAGCAGCGGTCCCGCGCAGAAGCCGGCCAGACCGTACACCGCCCCCAACGCAAGCACCGAGACCGTGCCGGAGATGTTGATCCGGGCCGTCAACCGCTGCATGCCCGAGAGGCCGAAACCCTTGCCCAGCAACGTCATCAGACCGAAGCCGATCAACACCAGGCCACCGATCACGGTGACTTCGCTGCGATAGCGCGTGACCACGCTGCCCAGGGCGCCGACGCCGGCACCCAGCGGCACCAGCACGACACAGAGTCCAGCCCAGAATGCGACGGTGCGCCGGATCAGCAGGCGCGTCCGATCGAAGGCGTAAGCGAAGAACGACGGCAGCAGCAGCGCCGAACACGGGCTGAGCAGCGAGGCCAACCCGCCGAGGAAGGCACCGAGCAGGCCGACGCCGCTCATCGTGTGGCCAACGCTCCGTCGATGGCGGTCACGAAGTCTTCGGTGGGCTGCGCACCGAGCATCGGCACGTCGTTGATCAGGAATGCCGGTGTGCTGGGGACGCCGATCCCCGTGCCCTGGGCCAGGTCGGCGTTGACGGCGGCGTCGTAGGTGGTTCCGCGCATCCCGGCGGTGAACTTGTCGATGTCGGGGACACCGGCTTGCCTGGCGAAACCGATCAGATCGTCATCCGTCAGGTCTGCCTTCTTCCGTTCCGGTGCGGCCGCGTAGACGGCGCGGTTGAACTCCCAGAACTTGCCCTGCTCGGCGGCAGCGCGTCCGGCACGTGCGGCCGTCATCGACTGGGGGCCGAAAATCGGGAAGTCGCGCCACTCGATGCGCAGCTGGCCCGTATCGACGTATCGCTTGACCAGTTCGGGCTCGGTGTCGCGACTGAACTTGGCGCAGAACGGGCACCGAAAGTCGGAGAAGACCACCAACGCCACGGGCGCGTCGGGATCTCCCAGCGCCAGCGGGTCACCCGCCTGACGGCGTTCAACCGGCGGATGAGCCCGGTCCGAGCCGGCGGTCGCGCCGGTTGCTTGCGAGGTCGCCGACGACTCCGCGACGGGCGCGGCGGAAGCGGGGCCATTGTCGGGACGTACCAGCAGGTACGCGATCAGTGCGGCGGCGATCACCACAAGTCCCCCGATGAAGATCAGGTCTTTCCTGACGCTCTCTCGCCGCCCGCTCACCGCGTACCTCCGTGCTAGCCTTCCTACGTAGCTACGGCGTAGCTACGTATTCCGTTCTAGCACAGGGCGCCGCAGTGCGGCGGACAGATGGGAGGCTCCGGGATGCCGGTGGGTTCACCCGCGAAGCGACCGGTACCAGTCCTGTCGCTGCTTGCCATCGCCGCCGCCCTCCTGCTGACGCAGCCGACCTCGATGGTCGCCACACTCACCGCCGGTGAGCAGAAGCAAGTCAGCTTCACCGCGACCTCGGGGGCGAAGTTGGCCGACGGAGGGACTTACGGCGTCGGCACTGTCATCGTGGCCAACTTCGACGAACCGGTCGCTGATCGCGCGGCCGCCGAACGCCGCCTGTCGGTGAAAACCGTTCCGCCAGTTGATGGTTCCTGGTACTGGATGGATAGCCGGCACGCCCACTGGCGGCCGCAAAACTACTTCCGTCCAGGCACCGAGGTGAGCGTGGTCGCCGACGGCCAGGAGGCCGGCCGGGTGTCGTTCGCCATCGGAGAGTCGCACGTATCCATCGCCGACGACGCCACAAAGCAGATCCGTGTCTACCGCAATGACGAACTGGTCCGGACGATACCGACCTCGATGGGTATGGGCGGTTCAGAAACCGTCGCGGGAAAAACCATTTCCTTCTGGACCCAACCCGGCGTCTACACGGTGATGGACAAGGCCGACACCGTCGTCATGGACTCCTCCACCTACGGTCTGCCCGTGGATTCACGGCTGGGCTACAAGGTGACCGTCAACAATGCGGTACGGCTCACCAACAGCGGGATCTACGTCCACCAACTCGACAGCACCGTCTGGGCGCAGGGCAAGACCAACACGTCGCACGGGTGCCTGAACGTCAACGCCGACAACAGCCGGTGGTTCTACGAATTCTCCCAGCCCGGAGATGTGTTCGAGGTTCGCAATACCGGCGGTGAGCCACTGCCGGTCTGGCAGAACGGCGACTGGGGTGTGTCGTGGGACCAGTGGCTCAGCGGCAGTGCGCTACGGTGACGGCTGGGCGCCGGCTCGATGGCGGGACGTCCCTGCCGGCCGCCACGTCCACCCAAATAGACCTGTGACCTGCGCCACTGCTGATCTCACCGCCCTACCAGGGCGTTTTGTGAAATCCGGCAATCGCTAACATCTAAGCGCTACTCATCCGAGGGGCCAGCCCACACGACGCACAGGACGCTTGATTTGAACTCGCCAGAACTCGCCAACTGGAATGCCCAAGAAGCACTCGCGGAGGCGATGATCCCGATCATCGGAACCCTGCACCGGGCGAAGGGCGTGACGGTTCTGCTGCACAGCCGGTCGCTGGTGAACAAGTCCGTCATCAGCATCCTGCGGACGCACCGCTTCGCCCGCCAGGTGGGCGGCAACGAACTCTCGGTCGAAGAGACCTTCCCGTTCCTTCAGGCCCTGGCCGACCTGGACCTGGGCCCCGCGAAGATCGACCTGGGCCTGCTGGTCATGGCTTACCGCGCCAGCGATGGCAGCGCATCGGTGCCCGAGTTCACCGCACAGGTGCTCAGCGATGTGACCGGGGAGAACAAGATCGAGCCGCAGGGCCCGCGGGACGTGGTGCTCTACGGGTTCGGCCGTATCGGTCGGCTCGTCGCACGCCTGCTCATCGAGAAGGCCGGATCCGGCAACGGCCTGAACCTGCGCGCCGTCGTCATCCGCAGCAACGGGGAAGGCGACCTCGCCAAGCGGGCATCACTGCTGCGCCGCGACTCGGTGCACGGCCAGTTCAACGGCTCGATCAAGGTCGACAACGAGAACAACTGCCTCATCGCCAACGGCAACGTCATCAAGTTCATCCACAGCAACGACCCGTCGACCGTCGACTACACCCAGTACGGGATCAACAACGCGATCCTGATCGACAACACCGGCAAGTGGCGCGACCGCGAAGGGCTGTCCAAGCACCTGCGCCCCGGTATCGCCAAGGTTCTGCTGACCGCACCGGGCAAGGGCGACGTGCCCAACATCGTGCACGGGGTCAACCACCGCACACTCGATCTCGAGCAGCAGATCTTCTCGTGCGCATCCTGCACGACCAATGCGATCGTTCCGCCGTTGAAGGCCATGGACGACGAGTTCGGCGTAGCGCGCTGTCACGTGGAGACCGTGCACTCGTTTACCAACGACCAGAACCTGTTGGACAACTACCACAAGGCTGACCGCCGCGGCCGGTCCGCGCCGTTCAACCTGGTGCTCACCGAGACCGGCGCGGCCTCGGCGGTGGCCAAGGCGATGCCAGACCTCAAGGCCAAGATCAGCGGCAGCTCGATCCGCGTTCCCACCCCGGATGTGTCGGTGGCCATCCTGAACATGCAGCTGCACAAGCAGACCACCAAGGGTGAGGTCCTGGAGTACCTGCGCCAGGCCTCCTTGTCGGGACCGTTGAGCCGCAACCTGGACTACACCGCGGCCACCGATGCCGTTTCGAGCGACTTCATCGGCTCACGTGCGGCGAGCATCATCGATGCGAACGCCACGATCGCCGACGAGGACAACGTGATCCTCTACGTCTGGTACGACAACGAATTCGGCTACTCGTCCCAGGTCGTGCGCACCGTGCAGTACCTCTCGGGTATCGAATACCCGACGTATCCGCAGATGCGGGCGGACGCGGATCAGACGGTTTTGGTCAGTCCGTAGTACGCGACGATATCTTCGGATCCCGGGGCAGCGCTGGTCAGCTGCGCGTATGAGCGCAGAAAAGACTGGCCGACGCACCCATCGATCTTGATGTGCACGTCTTTGAGCGTGACCCGGGAATCCTTACCCTTGAACTTCATTTTGGTGACCGGCACGTTGATGACCTCGCCGGGTTTGGGCCGTACTTCGACATTGCCCTGGATCGGCGCGCTGACCCCGCCGAGGCCAGACCGGCTGAGCGACGAGGACAGGCCGAGGCTGCCGGTCAGGCGAACGGCGCTCAGCGCAATACCGCAGCCGATCTGGTAGCCCGCCTCCAGCGAACCGCCTCGCAACGACGTACTGCCATTGCCGCTGATGCTGCCGGTGAACGTCCCTCCAGCCAGGTACTCACGCGATGAGGTCGCCGTCGTGAGGGCCGGGATCGGCAATTGGGTTTCGTCCCTGGCGGCGAGCTTCAACACCCAGCCGTCTGGCGTCGTGACCACGGATGGTTCGCCGGAAGCGACGGCCCCGGTGTCCGGCGTCGGTTCGGGCTCGCCCTCAACGGGCGGCACAACAGGTTCGGGCGCGGCGACCGCATAAGGTGCCGGCGCCACCAGCGCACCAATCGTAACCAGGGCAGCAAAGAACTTGGTCATGTCAGCTTGACACCTCTCAAAGCGTAAATTGTTGAGCGAGCGTGTATTTGGGTTTGGGACGTCAGACAGCCTTGGTCACGCCCACGTATGACACGACATCCTGCGTGTCGGCGGTGGAGCTGGTGAAGGTCGCGTATGAGCGGATGAAGGACTGACCGACACAACTGTCGATCTTGATCCGCAGGCCGGTGATCGTCGCACGAGCCGAATCGCCCTCGTATTGAACTTTCGTCACCGCGACAACGGTTGCCGTACCCGGCTTGAGCGTGGGGCGGATCTGCGCGAAGAGCCCACCTCCAACACTCGGCAGACCCGCCGAGCTGAGCGAGGGCGTGATGTTGCCGCCGAACCGGGCATCCACGACATCGGCGGTGATTCCGCAACCGATCTGGTACCCCGCCTCCAGAGTGCCGCCGGTCAAGGCGGCCTTGCCGGCACCAGTCACCTCGCCCAGAAACGTTCCGCCCACCAGGTATTCACGCGACGAAATGGCCGTGGTCAACGGCTCTACGGCGATCTGCGTTTCGTCCACCGCCTTGACTGAAAGAGTCCAACCCTCTGGAGTGGGCAGGGTCGCGGGCGCTGCAGACGGCACGGAACCGGTGCCAGCCCCGATTCCGGCTGTGCCGTCAGGCGCAGGCGGTTCCGGAAGCGGCTGGGCCACAGACTGGTTGGCGGTGCCAAGTGCTGTCATGGCCGCGAATGAACCGGCGACAGCCAGTGCGACAAGAGTTTTCAACATGGTGCGAAGTCGCGCCTCTCGGTATTAGAAATTCTCCCCGAGGGAAACTAGCAACGCCCGCGAAGGGATGTCACCACCCATCGTCAGTTTCCCCATAAACAGTTGGGACACAGCGTTTCCCGGAGGTGACTGACAGGGAAACTGTGCCTGGACATTAACCACCCAACCTGGGCGCCAATGATCCCTCGGCTTTCATAGCTTGGCCCACAACAGTTTTGCGCAGCGTCGTCACAGAGGATGGGAGAAAACGCGCATTGGCGCGGCGCGGATGGCGCGGGATCTAGGTGACAGAGCGGGCCGGGGAGACGTGTACGGCGATCCGGCTGATTGCCATACCGATGCTCACGGCGATGTACTCGCGGGCAGTCATCTCCGCTTCGTCCCGGCTGACCGCGGTCACGACTTGATCGAGTTCGAGGACCCGAACCCGATAGCCGTGCCGGGTCGGTTCGATCTCCACGGTGAAGCGGTGATCCGGCAGCGGCATCGGCCGCGGCTGGAAGAACCTCATGTTCAATGATTCCAGCAGACAGTCGATCTGATATTGCTCACGGCGCTTGCGCCGGACGGATTCCCGAAGGCGAGGCATCCGGCGCCGACTGCGACCGTCGGCCAAGTGCCTGGCGAGCAGTGCGCAGTCGCGAGCCAACTCCTCGTCGATCTCAGCCCGCTGCGATTCCAGTAGCCCCCGGTAGTAGCGGGCCTGCCGCAGCTCCTGCTGGCGAGTCAGCCGGACGACCTCGTCACGTTCTGAGCCTGCGACAGTGAGCCTGTCGACTTCATCGGCGACGCCCACCACGCGGATCAGCGAGCCATCAACTCGTTGCTGATCGCAGGAAGGTGCCGACGCCGTCACACTGACATTCTGCGGACAGAAACAGCGTCTGCCGCCGACTTCATATCAACTTCATGTCAGTCGACGCAGAACCCGGGGGCTCAGTGCAAAGGTACGGTTCCGGCCGGTTGCTGCGGTACGCGGCTAGCCGAGATCAACGTGTTCGGTGGTGCCCGCCGAGTCCTTCGTCGTGGTGACGTCGCGGCATTCACCGTAGAGCTCGATCGATCGATTCACGGTCCCCTTGGCTTGAGGGTTGAAGACCGCGACCACCTGGTTCTTGGCCAGGCTGCTGGCGTGCGTCTTGAAATCCGTGTTTTCGCCCCACCCGTTGGACTTCAGCTGCTGCACCATCTGTTCGACCTCGCTGCCGGAGGCTTCGAAACTGGAAGCCAACGGGTACTTGATCCTGACGACGCCCCGGAACGGTGCCTCGTGCTGGTCATTGCAGGACGAACGCCGGAACACCACCGCCGACGTATCGAGTTTCAGGGTCTGCACGATCTCGCGAGCGGCGTCGACCACCTGGGTCTTGGACTGCTCGGGTGTGAGCGGGTCCGAAACCCCATAGCTCTTGGAACTCACGGCATCACATCCTGAAGTGAGAGCGGCGACCGTCATGACCACCGCGATAAACAGATTCGCTCGCACGCTGACCTTTTCTCTATGCCCCATGGCGATCATTGGTGACGGTGCCCCCCGGTGGCGATTCGCCACGCCTCGGGATCGATCTCCACGCCGAGAACTTGCGTTCGATGATCAGCAGTCATCCCATCATGCTCCAACGCGTCGCCGTGCCCTGAGGCGATATCGGAAATACTGAACAGCGATTCACTGCCAGGGACCAGGTAGCCACTGTGGTCTTTCCACGGCAACGTCCAGCCTTCCACCTCGGC
Source organism: Mycobacterium syngnathidarum (assembly GCF_001942625.1). GTDB lineage: Bacteria > Actinomycetota > Actinomycetes > Mycobacteriales > Mycobacteriaceae > Mycobacterium > Mycobacterium syngnathidarum. The sequence continues at coordinate 79,353 of NZ_MLCL01000024.1, read as the reverse complement.
TTTGAAGCGCGTCGACCCGAAGTCGTCGTCGGCGGGGTCGGTGCCCAGTCCGATGGTGACGCCGGTTCCGGGGATATGAACCTGATTGTTGTCCCCGCCCAGATGAGTGATCGGATCGGTGGAGGCGGCGCCCACGTACACATGGCCGTTCTCGGGCAGGTGGAAGTCAGCAGCGCTCTTCGCCAAATCGGTTCCGGGTGAACCGATCAGAACCACGTCGTCGACGCGCATGCCGTAGCCGGCAGCGGCGTCGGCGACGGTGGTCGAACCATAGGAATGGCCGATGACCGTGACATGGGAGTCGCCGTGGTTCGTCACCGACAATGCATTGACGTCGGAGGACAACAACGCCCCGCCCTCACGTGCATTGCCGACTTGTCCGACCTGCGGGTCGGTGAGGCTGTCGGGGGCGTTGTACCCCATCCAGGCCACCACCGCGTTGCTCTTGCTCGGATCGGCACGCTGGGTTTCGTTGTACACGTTGGCGGCGTCGTCGCTGCTCAGCCATCCCTCTGAAACGCTGTGGCTGGTCCCGGGCACCACGACCGCCGTGTTGTCGGCCGTATCGGGGTCGCCGATCGAAATAGCCGCTCTGCCTTGGCCGTTGAACGCCTCCGGTTCGTACACGTAGAGATATGAGGGAGCGTCGGTGCTGTCCTCGTTGTGCTGAAGTCCCTCGCGCACCTTCAGCGCGTTGTAGTAGCGGGTCATTTCCTGCTGAGACAACGCCTCCGTGGCATTCTCCACACGAGCGATGTCGGCATCCATCACTGCCTTGTTGGCCGTGCTGCGGTCGGCGACCGGGATGCCGTTGAGGTTGCCGAGCTTCTCCGGCTGCTCACGCAGCAGCCGTTCACGATCCTCCTTGCTCAGCCCCTCCCACCACTTCTTGACTTCCGTGGCGTCCTTGCCTTGCGGTATCTGAGGACCGGTGTCCTTGGGGCTCTGGGGCGCAGGAATTCCTCCTGGCCCGAAGTTCTGCATCGGTGAGTCCAGTGCGCTGACGGCGCCGCGCAAATTCTGGCCCAGCCGGCGATCGGCGGTGTCGAAGCTGGCCAGCATCGTCTTCACGTTCACCGCGTTGCTCGCCGCCAACGCCTGCAGTTGCATGGCGTTCGCGGGGCTGAGCTTCGCGTACTTCTCGAGCGTCGAGCCGGGGCGGACCGAGACGGAACCGTCAGGCCCGACCTGCCAGCCCTGTGCGGTCAGGCCACTGACCGTCTGCAAGAGGCTGGAACGGGTCTGGGCAAGCTGACCGCCGCCCTCCTGCATGATCGTCTGGGTCCGGGTCAGGGCTTCCTGCAGTTGTTGCATCCGCTGAACGGTCGCGGTCGACTTGGCCTGCGCGGCCTGCGATGCTGACCCCTGCCACCCGGCGTGCAATGTCTGCAGACCCTTTTGATGTTGCTCGATCTGGGTACCGAGCGCCGCGGCTTTCTGCCCGATCTCCGCGCCGGCCTGCACCAGGTTGGCAGGTTGCGACGCCTGGACCTGGGGAATCGTGACCGGCATCCCTGCCGGCGCGGCGTCAGCCACCGATCCGCCGTATGCGGCGGCCGAACTCCTCGTCGCCTTGTCGGTACCGTTCAGCCGCGACGGTCAGGCGGTCTTTGTGCATTGTCAATTCGTCGTTGACGGTTGCGGTGGCCTTGTCGATCGCTGATGCCACGAAACTACAGGCAGCGCCACTGACCAGGTCGGATACGCCGCTGCTCGCGCTCGCCACCGATTGCCCGGCACCCAGCGCCGACACCGCGGCGGCGACCTCGGCCTGCGCCGCAGCCGCCGTCCGCAGGTCGGCGGGAGCCACTCGCAGATTTGCCGACATGCACAAAGCGTAAGGCCACTCCGACGGGCCTCGGTGCACTATTTCTGGGCGTCGGCGTGCGCGCCCGCGGCTGGATTCGAACCGGACCCACCGACGGTGCCAGGGCGTCCGACCGTCTCTGCGACTAAGTGCAGCAGTTCGGGTCGAGTACCACGCAGAGTGCTTGCAGGGCTTCGGGTTTCACCCGATGAAACACGTTCATGCCACGCCGATCGGAGATCACCAGACCCGCCTTGCGGAGCTGACCTAGGTGATGGCTGACCGTGGACTCCGCCAGGTCGAGCACCGCGGCCAGGTCTCCGCTGGCCTCTTCGCCAGTCGATGAGCTGTACAGATACGACAGGATTTTGACCCGCACTGGATCGGCGATCGCCTTCAGTCGCATCGCCACCTCTAGGGCGTCGGCGTCACTGAGCGGCCCGGCGGCCACCGGGGCGCAGCACACCGGGGCGGACATGTCGATCACGGGCAGGGCCTTGGGCATGGCACCCATCCTGCCACATTTCTTGACATATATCGAAAAGGTGGCATCCTGAGCGTGACGCGTCAGTTCGATATATGTCTCATCCCTAGTGGGAGGTTGATCATGTCCCGTGTTCAGTTAGCGCTCAACGTCGACGATCTCGACGAAGCGATCACGTTCTACACCAAACTGTTTGGCGTCGAGCCGGCCAAGGTGAAGCCCGGCTATGCCAACTTCGCGGTCGCCGAGCCGCCATTGAAGCTGGTGCTGCTGGAAAACCCCGGCAAGGGCGGCACCATCAACCACCTCGGCGTCGAGGTCGAATCCAGCGACAAGGTGCACGCCGAGATCGCCCGGCTGACCGGCGAAGGGCTGTTCACCGACGAGGAGATCGGCACGACCTGTTGCTTCGCCACCCAGGACAAGGTGTGGGTGACCGGCCCGGCCGGCGAGAAGTGGGAGGTCTACACCGTGCTGGCGGATTCCGAGACGTTCGGCACCAGCCCACAGCTCCGCGCCGACGGCGAGACCGGCGTCTGCTGCGGCGGCACCGCCGCCGCAGAGGCTGAGCCCGAGGCGACAAAGGCAGCATCCTGCTGCTGACCGTCCATCCTTGGTGAGCTGGCGGTGGACATGCCGACCTGCATGCCCACCGCCCAGCTTTGCCCGCCGACACTGCCCACTTGCAGGTGATATCGATCTCTGTCAATATCGATGTATGTCGAAATCATCGGGGCCGCTCGACCAGGCGTGCTGTCCGCCCGGGGCGCTGCTGCGCGAACCCCTGTCGGCAGCCGAGGCCGCGGATATGGCCGTCAAGCTCAAGGCCCTGGCCGATCCGGTGCGGCTGCGGTTGTTCTCGGCGATCGCCAGCCACGCCGGTGGTGAGGCCTGTGTCTGCGACATCTCCGTGGGTGTGGAGGTCTCCCAACCGACCGTGAGCCATCACCTCAAGGTGCTGCGCGACGCCGGCCTGCTGAGCTCGCAGCGCCGGGCGTCGTGGGTGTACTACGCGGTGGTCCCCGATGCGCTGGCCAGCCTGGCCGTGCTGCTCGGCACCGAGACCACCGCCGGAGCGCCGGCATGACCGGCACCACCACTCCCGCACCGCCGGTGGTCGGCAAGCTGTCCACCCTCGACCGGTTCCTGCCGGTCTGGATCGGCGCGGCGATGGTCGCCGGGCTGTTGCTGGGCCGCTGGATCCCCGGGTTGAACACCGCGCTGGAAAAGGTTCAGCTCGACGGGATTTCGCTGCCCATCGCCCTCGGGCTGCTGATCATGATGTATCCGGTTCTGGCCAAAGTCCGCTACGACCGACTCGACACCGTCACCGGCGACCGCAAACTACTGCTGTCCTCACTGCTGCTCAATTGGGTGCTCGGCCCGGCACTGATGTTCGCCCTGGCCTGGCTGTTTTTGCCCGATCTGCCGGAGTACCGCACCGGCCTGATCATCGTCGGACTGGCCCGCTGCATCGCCATGGTCATCATCTGGAACGACCTGGCCTGCGGGGACCGCGAAGCCGCCGCCGTCCTGGTCGCGCTCAACTCGATCTTCCAGGTCGTCATGTTCGCCGTCCTGGGCTGGTTCTACTTGTCGGTGCTGCCCGGCTGGCTCGGCCTGGAACAAACCACCATCGACACCTCACCGTGGCAGATCGCCAAATCCGTGCTCATCTTCTTGGGCATCCCGTTGGCGGCCGGCTACCTCTCCCGCCGCATCGGCGAGAAGTCCAAGGGTCGCGACTGGTACGAGACGCGGTTCCTGCCCAGGATCGGGCCATGGGCGCTCTACGGGCTGCTGTTCACCATCGTGATTCTCTTTGCCTTACAAGGGGATCAGATCACCCACCAGCCATGGGACGTCGCCCGCATCGCCCTGCCCCTCCTCGCCTATTTCGCGATCATGTGGGGCGGCGGCTATCTGCTCGGCACCCTCCTCGATCTGGGTTATGAGCGCACCACCACCCTGGCGTTCACCGCCGCGGGCAACAACTTCGAATTGGCCATCGCCGTGGCGATCGCCACCTACGGCGCCACGTCCGGCCAAGCACTCGCCGGGGTGGTCGGGCCCCTGATCGAAGTCCCCGTCCTGGTTGCGCTGGTCTATGTCTCGCTGGCCCTGCGTAAGCGGTTCGGACACCACACCTCCCAACATCTACCCACCATCGGCTCGACGACGCGAACGGACACGACGCCATGACGGACAGCCCACGTACCCACCAGCTGCACGCCCGCGGACGGGTCGAAGGCAAGATCAGCGACGGCAAGCCCACCGTGCTGTTCTTGTGCACCCACAACGCCGGGCGCTCGCAGATGGCCCTCGGGTACTTCACCCACTATGCCGGCGACAACGCGATCGCCTGGTCAGGAGGATCTGAGCCCGGCAATGAGATCAACCCCGCCGCGATCGAGGCCATGGCCGAGGTTGGTATCGACATCACCGGTGAATACCCGAAACCCTGGACCGATGAAATCGTGCAAGCTGCCGACGTCGTCATCACCATGGGCTGCGGTGACGCCTGCCCGATCTTCCCCGGAAAGCGTTACGAGAACTGGGAACTGCCCGACCCTGCCGGCCAGGGCATCGAGGCGGTCCGCCCGATCCGCGACCAAATCGACCACCGGATCCAGCAACTGCTCGCCGAGCTGAAGGTGTCGATCAGCCAATAGCCCACTAAGACAAGGGAACACGCCGAGTATGTCCGATAAGTCTGTGTGGTTCGTCTGCGTCAGCAACACCGGGAAGTCGGTCATGGCCGCCGGGCTCATGCGCCATATCGTGGCACCCAACATCCACATCCACTCCGCGGGCACCCAGGCCAGAACCGGGTTTTACTCGCGCAACCATCGCCATGCGTCGGTAAGCCGGTCCCGTGGATAGGTTCGCAGTTCACCACGTATCAGCCACGAAGCAGGTTTCCGGACGCACCATTCTTCCCATTTCGGGGCGCCGACCATCGCGATCTTGTCGAAGTCACCTCGGTGCTTGAAGTCGAAGACGGTGTTCGCCCATGCCGCCGAGAATGTCCAGCCCTCAAAGGATTCGTCCATCAGGATGAGTACCTTCAGGGCCCTGAACCGTTGCAGCATTGCCTCGACGTGTGGGCCGAGCACATCACGATAATCGGACGGGCTGAGCTTTCCACTGAACCGGATACCGACTATGTTGTCGGCGCCCTCGGCAAGAAAATCGATCATGACACCGTACTCCCGAAACGACAGTTAGCGTGCGCGTCGCCCACCAACGTGCGCAGGTGGCATTGAGGGAACGCTGCGGTTCGCGCAGCAGACCGCGCCGCTCGTAGTACCGCAAGGTCTCGATATTCACCCCCGCGGCGGCAGCCAGCTCACCGCTGCGCAGACCCGCCCCACTCATGACGGCGCCCTGCCGGCGAGCACGGCGTCGACTCGGTCGGTCAACGCATCGAGCACCTCGACCTGCGCCTGCGGCACAGAGATGCTCATCACCACATCTGTCCCTGCACCGGCGAAGTCGAAGGTGAAGAACGAACAGCAACCGGCCTCTCGATCCGCCAGATCCCGCGCCGTGGCCTCAGCGGCCGACGGCAACACCAGATCCAATCGGGTGGCCGATAGCCTCGCGGACCGCAGCACCGAATCGGCGAACAACCGGTCGAATTCAGCGACTCGTGCCGGCTGCTCACCGGTGGGCAACGAGCAGGACTCGGGCCCCCACGGCGGCGTTGCATCGGTGGCCATATATCGACGATAAACCCGTACCTGGGTACAGGGTGCAACCCCAAACGTGCCGCTGGCGCGCGGCGCCGGCGGCACCAGGCGATGACACCCAATACGGCTTCCACGGTTCAGCCAACCCTGCTTACGGCGTGGATTCGTTGTGGACGATGGGCGCGCCGTGTCCGGGGACCAAGATATGAGCAGGTTGGGCGGCGAGCTGCCGTGCGCTGAGCCGGGACAGTGCCTCGTCGTGATTGAAGAGCGACGGCAGAAGTTGCGGGCCGTCGTCGTCCAGCAGGGGGTGCCCGGTGACCAGGGCATCACTGGAGAACAGTACCTTCTCCGAAGCCATGAAATAGGCGGTGTGACCGGACGTGTGTCCCGGTGACGGCACGGGGATCAGCCCACCCGGCAGTTGGGCGAGCACCTCGGCCACGGCGGCAGTCGCTGTGGGCACTGTTGTCTTGATTCCCCCTCGCGCGGCTGTGACGGTCTGGGTGACCACCGTCGACCACGCCGACTGGCGAGCTGTTTGAGCATTTCGACAGGCGTAATTTGTTGCAGGTATTCGCGTTTGGCGTGCCGCACTTCTTCGGTTCCGGTGTAGACCGGCATCCCGATGCGCTCGACGAGCGTGGGGATCGCGCCAATGTGGTCGAGGTGAGCGTGGGTCAACAGGACGGCGGTCACATCCTCGAGGTGGTGCCCGATTTGGCGGATCGAGTCGAGCAGATCGTCGGTGTCGGCCGGATAGCCGGCGTCGATGAGGGTGGTCCCGGAGCCGTTACTGATCAGTGCCCAGTTCACGTTGGTGCCAGCGACCACGTAGACGGAATCTGAGACTTGATGGATCTTCACTGAGAGATCACCTCTAGCTTTGGATTCGGTGTTCGATGACACCGATCGCGTCGATCTCCAGCCGCAGTTCGTCCCCCGGGGCCAGCCATCGGCCCAGTTCCATCCCGCTGCCGCCGGGCAATGTGCCGGTGCTCAGCAGCTCGCCGGGAAAGAGTTGTTCGTCGCGCGATGCATGGGCGATCGCCTCGGCCATGGAATACCGCATCCCCGCGGTCGTGGTGCGTGACACAGTTTTACCGTTGATGGTGACGCTGGCGGTCAACCCGTCGAGACGGTGTGCCAGGGCGGAGCCGGCGACGGCGGTGGCCGACATCGAGCTGAGGAAGTGCTTGGCCTTCTGCGGGCCGAAACCGGAACGCATTTCGGCCAGTTGCACGTCCCGCGCGGAGAAATCGTTGACGACGACCACCGCGGCGATCGCGGCCGTCGCCTGCTCGACGGTTGCGTTGCGCAGCGGGCTTCCGAGTACGACACCGAGTTCAAGCTCGAAATCGAGGGCGCGACTGTAGGACGGGGCGCGAATGGGCACTCCCGACGGGACAATGGTCAACGCGTTGGACATGTAGTAGACCGGCTCGCGATACCAGAGCGCGTTGGGTCGAAACATGGGAAACGTTCGGCGAGTCATGGTTTCGTAGATCCGGGACGCCCGGTAGCCCTTCGGCAGGAACCGTTTCGTCAGGCCGCGGGCAGCATCAACCGCATGCTTCTCGTACACCATGAAATCGCGGAAGGACGCCGGGCAGACAGGCAGTACCGTGGCCCCGTCGACAAGGCCCAACTGTTGGTAACGGGCGATCTCGAACTCCGGCGTGAACGCCGCCGGCAGGGTGCGCAGATCCTCGGGCCAGACGGCATTCTGAGCGTCCAACCAACCTGCTTCGTTGGAGATTTGGGTATCGATGCGGTGGTCAGCGGCACGGAGGACGCGCCGCATCTGCGGCAGGCTTTTGATTGCCTCGGTCACGCGTGCGCCTCCCCGATCGGGGCGGTCAAATGGTCGCGCAGGAATCTCGCCGCCAGCGGCGACCAATGTTCGGCATTACCCATGGCGCAGTGATCATCACCGGCATACAGGGCCAGCAACGCATCGGGAGCTGCGGCGGCGATATCGATCGAGTCCTGCGTGTCGACCAAGGTGTCGTGGGCCCCGTTGATCACCAGCAGCTGAGCAGAAATCCTGCTGCAAAGCTCAGTCACCGCGAAGTCAGACAACTTGTGCGACAAGTCGATTGGGTTACTAGCGCCGAGAGTTTTGAGCAAAGTCCACACCATGATCTCCGGCATTCCTACGGAGTTGAGCGTGCTGAAACTCCGATCCGCCAGGGGCCCGTTGGAAACGACAGCTTTCAGCCGATCGTCGACAGCGGCCATTCGCGTCGACCAGTACCCGCCGAAGCTCGCGCCGAACATGCCGATCCGGTCAGCGTCGACGCGGGGGTCAGCTACCAGGTAGTCGATGACTTTGGAGTATGCGCTTTGGCCGCCGGCCACCGTCAGTCGCTCGGTATAGCCGTAGGTGCCTGGCATCTCCATGACGAACAGGCCCAGTCTCCCGTCTTGCTGGGCCAGCATCGGAAACAGCACCTCGGCGATGCTGCCCTCTAGCCCGTTGGTGACCAGCACCGTCGGGACGCGGGCCGCTCCTTGGGGCAGTACCAAGTACCCGCGCACGACATCGCCGCCACCGGACGGGATCTGCACCACGTCGACTGTGCAGCCCATAGCCGGGGCCAGTGCCGTCACCAGAACCTCGGTCAGCCGATCCATTCTCTTGTAGGCGCGCAGTCGGTGGGGGCTGAATCCTGGCCAGGCCGCGGCGAATTCGTAGACCAGCGTCTTGATCAGCGCGTCCAATGCCTCGGCGGCGTCTGCCGACTCAGGGTGCTGCCTACAGAACTCGGCCACCGCGTCGGGGTCGGCCACGGCTCCTCGGTCGGCCAGAATCGTCACGGCGGGGGCCAATAGCTCACCGAGTGCGCGCACGTCGACATCGACGTCAGGGTCGACGAGTTGTTCCGCGGCTGGGCCACCCAGATGCGAGAGCGCCTTGTCCGCCCGGACCAATTGCGCGCGGGCGAAGCCCTGCCAATGCGATGCCCACCCTGCATCCTCGAATGTTCGGCATGCGGCCAACTGATTGCGGAACTGCGCATCGGTGAAGCCACCCAAGTGAGTGAACCGATCCACGAACAGTTTGGGCAGAAACGGCGACACTCCCAATCGTCCCGCCACCTGATCGGTGGTGTGCGTGAGGGCACATGCGGTGACGGCCACCCGCTTCGCAGCATCCAGTACCGACGTCATGGCCAGCCTCCTCGATCACCCAATCGCAGATTATTCTGCGTTAAGAATAGGCAACTTCTCGCGCTAAACGCAAGACCTTCTGTTTTAAGATGCCGGTATGGCTCATCCCGCATCGTCACGAGCGCGGCCGGGCGGCCGAGCTGCCCGCGTGAAACAGGCTGTCCACCAAGCGGTAATCGAGGCGGTAACCGAGCACGGTGCCGACAAGGTCAGCATTCCCGACGTGAGCCGGCGCGCCGGCGTTCGGGACAGCTCCATTTACCGGCGCTGGGGAACCCGGGAAAATCTGGTCCTTGATGCCCTACTCGCCTCCAGCGCGAGGGAATTGCCCATCCCCGACACCGGATCGCTGCACACGGATCTCACCGCCTTCGGCACCGCACTGGGTGACTACCTCGATACTCCGCTGGGGCGCGGCCTGGTGCGGGCGCTGTCTGCCGTCAGCGATTCCGAGGAGCTGGCGGCCGCACGAGAAGCGTTCTGGGAGCAGCGCTATCAGATGATCTTGCCGATGATCACGCGCGCGGTCACGCGTGGCGAACTTCCGGGTGACGTCGATGCCCGGCAGGTGATCGAACTGCTCATCGCACCTATCCACTTCCGCAGCGCACTCACCCACCAGCCGATCAACACCGCTTTTGTCTCCGAACTGGCCGGCCGAGTGATCAAGGCGGTCCAGAACTGCCAACCCCCTGCAGACGCCTACTGAGCGCTGCTGTGTCGCCAAGAATGAAGTCCTCCTCCTACTCCCGGCCGGCCACCCCGGGTGCTCTCAATAAGCAATACTTATGTATATGCAGAATCATTAGCTGTACTTGATCATCACTCGTCCATAGCCTCGAGCGCATGGCTTCACCTGTCCTGATCGGATTCCTGACCACCATGGCGTTGATCGCCGCGATCGGCGCGCAGAACGCCTTTGTGTTGCGTCAAGGCATCCGTGGGGAGCACATCGTCGCCGTGATCGCGTTGTGCACGGTCTCCGACCTGATCCTGATCGCCGCCGGCATCGCCGGGGTCGGTGCGTTGATCACCGCCCATCCCGACGCCATGACGGTGGTGAAGTTCGGCGGTGCAGCCTTCCTGATCGGCTACGGCGTGCTGGCGGCGCGTCGCGCTTTCCGGCCCTCGACGCTGAATCCCTCCGAGCGCACGCCGGCCCGGCTGGCCGAGGTACTGGTCACCTGCCTGGCGCTGACCTGGCTGAACCCGCATGTGTACCTGGACACTGTGGTCCTGCTCGGCTCCCTGGCCAACGAACACCACGAGCAGCGGTGGCTGTTCGGCGCCGGCGCGGTGGCCGCCAGTGCGGTGTGGTTCACCGGCCTGGGCCTGGGCGCGCGCCGGTTGGCCGGATTGTTCGCCACCCCGATGACCTGGAGGATCCTCGACGGCGTCATCGCGGTGATGATGGTCGCGCTCGGCGTCAGCCTGGCGGTGTCCTGAGCGCGGTCCGCAGCGAGCTGTCCACTGCCAGAAACCGTCGGGCAAGTGTCAATCGGATTTCGGGCATGCGACAGAATTAGCAGGTGAGTCCCATGTTCCGTCGTGAACCATCTCCACCGCCGCATCCGATGGCGGAAGCTCCAGCCTGGTTCACCTCTGCCCTGGCACAGACCCCAGAGCACTCCACGATCGACGTCGACGGCTGCCCGATCCACGTGCGCAGCTGGGGTGACCCGGACAAACCCCCGCTGGTGTTCGTCCACGGCGGCGGCGCCCACTCCGGATGGTGGGATCACATCGCCCCGTTCTTCGCCCGCACCCATCGGGTCGTCGCACCTGACCTGAGCGGACACGGCGACAGCGGAACTCGCACCGAATACGCGCTGTCGATCTGGGCGCGGGAAGTACTCGCGGCAGCCGCGGCCTCTGGCTCATCGGCGCGGCCGACCATCATCGGGCACAGCATGGGCGGTTGGGTCGGCGCCTCCGCGGCCACCCATTACGGAGCGCAGATCGACAGCATCTTGGTCATCGATTCACCGTTGCGGGATCGCGCACCCGAGGAAGTACGACTGCGTAACCGCCGCCGGGACACCGCGGGCTACACCACCGAAGAAGAAATCCTGGCCCGATTCAGGGCTGTGCCCAAGCAAGAGGTGACACTGCCCTACATCGGTCACCACATCGCCGTGCAATCCGTGCGCAAGACCGACGACGGGTGGGTGTGGAAGTTCGACCCCGACATCTTCGGCGGCCTGCTGATGGACGAGACCCCCGACGACGAGGAGATCCTGGAGAACGCCTTCGCCCGAATCCCTTGCCGGATCGGCTATTTGCATTGCGAGCGTGGCGTGGTGCCACCCAGGATGGCCGAGCAGATTCGCTTGATCCTGCAACTGCGGGGGCCGTTCGTCGACCTCGCCGAGGCCGGCCACCACCCCATGCTGGATCAGCCGCTACCGCTCGTGGCGACCGTCCGCACCCTGTTGGAGTTCTGGTCGATCACCTGAGACGTCCGTCATGGACCCGTTTGGCACGCGGCCAAAGCGGCTATCGCCAGGAAATGTCTCTACCCAACGCTGACAGTCGCATCAACGAGGTCGCCCCCGGTGACATCATCACCCTCGGGGCCGGTGAACCGGCCCGCAAAGTGGTCCACAAAGAACCCACCGAATCGGGCTTCTTGATCACCTTCGAGGGCGAGGAGGGCGAGACATTTCAGCGTGAAGTCCCCAGCGGTGCACCGGTCAAGCGGTCGCTGGAGTCCAAGTGGGAGTCAACGCAGAGTCCCACCGCACACCGGAGGCCGTGAGACCTCTCAGCGCACCAAAGTGGCGCCACCGTCCAGCCGGATCTGTTGTCCCGTCATGAAGCGCGACTCGTCGGCCAGCAGATACAGCGCCGCATATCCGGTCTCCCAGGCACTTGCCCGGCCCATTTTCAGCTTGACCACCTCGCGGTAGGCCTCGTCGACCTCCTCGGGCTCGAAGCCGAACAGTTCTTGGGAATCGGTGTTTCCGAGCGTCGAGTCGATCGGGCCCAGCATCAAGGTGTTGGCACGGATACCGGCGTCGGCATACTGGGTCGCGGTGAGTGCGGTGATGTAGTTCAGCCCGCATTTGCCGAGGGCGTACGGCATGATCCCGATGTTGAGCCCGACCTCGTTCTTGATGCTGGCGATGGACGAGAAGTTCACGATGCTGCCGGTGGAGTCGCTGTCGTTCTTCTCCATGCACTGTGCGGCAAAGAGATTGCAGTAATAACACCCCAGCATGTTCACGTTGAGGCCGTGGTTGAAGTTCTCCACGCTCATCGAGTTGTTCACTTGATCGAACGGCGGGTTGATCGCGACGCTGTACACCATGCCGTCGACGTGACCGCTGCGCTGCATCGCGGTGTCGAAAATGCGCTGACAGTCGTCTTTTTCGGACACATCCGCCTGGACGGCGTAGGCGTTGCCGCGCTCGGCGGTGATCATGTCGACCGTCTCCTGGGCAGACGCCAGATTACGGTCCACTACTACCACCTCGGCACCGTGGCGGGCCGCCACGATGGCCGTGGCCCGGCCGTTGCCGATCTTGGGGCCAGGCATCTGCCCGCCGCCTACGACGACCACCACCTTGCCGGACAAGTCGAAGACCCGACGGTCGCGACGCTCGAAATCTGTTGACATGGTTACTTTTCCTTCGATTGCTATCAGTAGTAGTAAGGGTTGTGGAGGATCGCCTGCTCGGGTCAGCCAGTGACGGCTTCGGCGCTTTCCGTGTCGGCCGCCGGGGTCAGCTTGAGGTGCAGATCGGTCAAGCCTCGCAGGATGTAGGTCGGCACATAGTCGTAACGCCGTGCGTCGGCGGGCCCGTGGTGGGCGCCATCGATCTCGATCGCGCTGGTGGTCGCCAGCAGACGCTGGATGACCACCTTCGCCTCGGCCCGGGCCAGCGGCGCGCCGATGCAACTGTGGACGCCCCGACCGAAGGCGATGTGCCGCCGGGCGTTGTGCCGGTCCAGGTCGAACACGTCGGGATTGTCGAACTGACGCGGATCCCGGTTGGCCGCACCGTAATGCACCATCACCACCGCTCCCGCGGGTATCTGGACCCCGCCGACGTCCGTGGTGGCACGGGCCAGCCGGAAATCACCTCGGATGGGACTCTCGAAGCGCAGCGCCTCCTCGACAAAGTTGGTCACCAGCTCGGGTGCGCGCCGCAGCCGCTGTTGCAGCTCGGGATCCTCGGCCAGGATCTTCAGCGCCGAGGACAGCAGCCGGACCGTCGTTTCCTGGCCCGCGGAGAACAGATTGGCCGCCACCCGCACCACATCGATCACCTCCGGCGTCGATCCATCCGGGAATGTGGCGTGGGCCATCTCGGTCATGACATCGCGACGGGGGCGCCGACGCCGATCCTCGATGTAATCGCTGAAACGGGCGTAGAGATATTCCAGCGGCGCGTGCTCCATCGCGGTCTCGTTGGTGCTGCCCAGCGACACGTCTCCGGTAAGCCGAGCCGTGAGCTCGGGTCGGTCGGCTTCGGGCACTCCGAGCAGATCGGCGATCACCAGCAACGCGACGGGATTGCCTACGGCACGGATGAATTCACCGCCGCCGGCCGCCACGTACGGTTCCAGCACCTGATCGGCGAGGCGCCACATGAACTCTTCATTTTCTTTCAAGCGTTTCGGGGTGATAAGCCGCGACAGCAGCGAACGGTGCGCCGTGTGTTTGGGCGGATCGAACGAGGGCAGCTGGTCGCTGAACGGCAACTCGTCGCGATGAGCCTCGATCAGGGCACGCACCTCGGATTCATCGAGCCCGTCGAGAGGCACCGGGAATCCGGGCACCGGACCGGTGACGGTATTACAGGACGAGAACGACTCATGGTCGCTGACGACGGCCAACGCTTCCTCGTATCCCGTGACCACGACGACTCCGAGGGATGGTTCGCGGAGCACCGGACTGGTCGAACGCATGCGCTCCAGCACCGGGTACGGGTCGGCCACCATCGTCGGGTCGTGGAAGAAGTCGACGTCCCGCAGAGGTGAGGCACCAGCGAAAACGGGTGGTTGCGGCACGGTGTCCAACGTCATGATGCGCTCCTCGAGTGGGTTTGCGAGCTGACCGGCCGGGGCATATCCACTGACCAAACGTACAGCTGCTTACTGACCAATCGTACAGGGATAAACTGTACGATTGGTCAGTGGAGAGCAAATTGTTAGGCACACTACATTTAGGGGGACCGCGTGAGCGATCCAGCATCGGACACTCGCGGAGCGACACGTCAGAAGCTCATCGACGCCGCCGTCGACCTCTTCCGGCGACACAGCGTGGCGGGAACGTCGCTGCAGATGATCTCCGATGAGCTCGGCCTGACGAAATCGGCGATCTACTACCACTTTCGGACCCGCGACGAGCTGCTGACCGCCGTAATGGCACCCGTCATCGACGAGCTGACCCACCTCATCGAGACAGCCGAAGCCCAGCGAGGCGCTCGCGCACAAGCCGAGGCCATGCTCGCCGGATACGTGTCCCTGGCCGTGTCCCACCGGGACCTGTTCCCCATCCTCACCGGCGATCCCGGCGTCGGCGACTATCTGCTACATCGCCCGCCACTGCGCGCCCTCGTGAAACGGCAGGCGGATCTGCTCGCCGGCGCGGAGCCCGGAGCGAACGGTCAGATCAGGGCAGCCATCGTCATGGCCGGCATCTCCGCGGCCGTCGGCGTGGAGTTCGACGGGGTGGATGACACCGAACTGTACGAACAATTGGTCGGCGCCGGCCGGCGCACCCTGAATCTGCGAGCGCCACGGTAGGGCCCGCCCGACACCTTCACCTAGCCTGCAGCGGTCCGGCGAACGACTTCTTCAACGACGCCGGGGCAACGACAGGCAGCAGCGCGGCGAGCAGTTTTCGCTTGATTCCCTGCGGATCGCGGACCAAGTGGATGTCGATCCGGGTGCCGCCGGCCTGCGGAGCGAGTTGGAATGTCCAGCCACCGCCCGGGCCGAAGACCTTCGAGTCATGGGTGGTGATGGTGACGCGCCGCCGTCGGACATCCCAGTCGTAACGTGCACGCTCCCACGCCGCGGCAGTCCCCTCGGTCACTTCTGCCCAGGTATCCCCGAGCGAGTGCACCTGGAAATGGTCCGCGTCGATCGTCGGCCACAGCCCCGGACGCCTGGGCCCGAAGTCGGTCAACACGTCCATGACGGATTCGGGGTCGAGCACTGATGTCATCTGAAAGCTGACGACGGACATGTGGCACTCCTAGGGCAACGAATTCTTTTGGGAAATCAGGGCATTCATTCAGCGGCGATAGCCGGGCTCCCGGCTGATGCCATGGGTCCATCTGACCGGGTGGAGACCATCAAGTCCAACGATTGCTTTAGATGTAAGCCATCTTCCGTAGAGATGACAGCGGATTCGCGGGCAACTCATACAAAGGTTGGATTAGCTGATGCGCAATTGGTCTTGGACGTGCATCAATAATCTGCTTGACATTCCATTGTGAGGCGGGTCACTCGCCGAGGTATCTCCAAAGGAGCGGAAGTGTCGATCACGCAATCCGCGTCCGCCGACTTGCAGTCGGCCGTGTCGAAATTCTTCCGCCGCGTCGTACCGCTGCTGATCATCATGTTGATCTGCAATCAGCTCAACCGCGCCAACATCGGTTACGCACAGGAATACCTCGAAGCAGACGTCGGAATCGGCGCTGCCGCTTACGGTTTCGGCGCAGGCGTGTTCTTCGTGGCCTATGCGCTGTTCGAACTTCCGAGCAACATCCTGATGGAGAAGTTCGGCGCCCGGATCTGGTTGACACGCATCATGATCAGCTGGGGCCTGGTGTCGGCCGCCATGATGTTCGTCCGAAGCGCCGAAATGTTCTACGTGCTGCGATTCTTGCTCGGCATGGCCGAGGCCGGCTTCTTCCCGGCGGTCATCTACTACATGGCCAAGTGGTTGCCCGACAGCCACCGCGGACGGGCAACCGCCCTGTTCATCGCCGGCTCCTCCATCGCCGCCGCGATCTCCGGTCCGCTGTCGGGCCCGCTGCTCTCGCTGCACGGTCAAGGCGGCCTGCGCGGATGGCAGTGGCTGTTCCTCATCGAAGGCATGGTGTCTGTCCTCGTCGGCGTCGTCGCGTACTTCATGCTCAACTCGAAGATCCGTGATGCCAGGTGGCTGACCCGCGCCGAGCAGGACGCCCTCATCGACGCAATCGAAGTCGAGGAAGCCGAAAAGACCAGGGCATCGGGCGTCGAAGGCAAGGGCAACCGCTGGAAGATGCTGGCCGACCCCAAGCTGCTGCTGTTCTGCTGGATCTACTTCGCCATCCAGCTGTCCATCTACGCGAACACCTTCTGGCTGCCGTCCATCGTGCGCCGCATCGACGGCCTCAACGACATCACCGTCGGCCTGCTGTCGAGCCTGCCGTGGATCAGCGCCGTCATCGCGGTGTACCTTTCCTCCCGCCTCGGCGATCGCAGGCCTGACCTGCGCCGTCCCCTGCTGATCTTCGCCCTCCTCACGGCCGCCGCCGGAACCTACCTCGCGGCCATCACCTCGCCACTGCTGGCTCTCCTGTTCCTGTGCATCGCGGCGATGGGCTTCAAGAGCGCCAGCCCCCTGTTCTGGTCAATCCCCCAGTCCTCCATGCACCCACTGGTATTGGCACCCGCGATCGCGATCATCAACTCGCTGGGCAATCTCGGCGGGTTCGTCGCGCCGTTCGGGTTCGGCCTGATCAAACAAGCCACCGGCACCGTCACCTGGGGCCTGTATGCGCTGGCCGCCGCCAGCCTGATCGCTGCCGCTTCCGTCATGCTCGTGCGGAAGAAGTCGGTCGACGTCACCGACTACTTCTTCCCCGAGCCGGCCCCGGCAGACAAGACCTCGCGCTGAGTTCGGGTCGATCACCTAACGGGCTGCCCCCGCCGAGGTATCCGCCACGTCATGGCCCCCGGTAGGCTGCCGGAGCGAAAACCCATGCGCGATCGGAGGTCCGATACCCCGTGCTCGACGCTGACGATGTGCGCAGCATCGCACTCTCCTTCCCCGAGACCACCGAGAAGGAGCGCTGGGGCCATCCGACCTTCGACGTGGCGGGCAAGATGTTCGTCACCGTGCCCGACGACGAGACCTCATTTGCGGTGCGCTGCCCTCGGTTTGACCGTGAGGAATTGATCGCCGCCGAACCGCACAAATTCTGGGTCCCACAACACGAGGCCGCCTCGGCCTGGGTGCGGGTCCGGTTGGCTGAACTAGAGGATCGGCAAGAGCTCCGCGATATTGTGCTCGACTCCTGGCGGCAATCAGCGCCGAGCCAGTTGACCGAGTAGCTTCGGATGGCGCACCCCGTCAGACCGGGGCAAAACGACCGGCCCAGGGCATGGCCTGCTCAAGCTGAGCCGCCAGCTTGAGCAGCAGCGATTCACCGGCCAGCGGTGCGACAAACTGGACGCCGAGCGGCAGCCCTTCCGCCGTCCAGTGCACAGGCAACGAGATCGCCGGGCGGCCAGTGATATTCGCCAGTTGCGTGTAAGGCACCCAGCCGAGGTTCTTGTCCACCATGTCGTCGACGATCTTGGTGTAGCGCAACATGCTTGCCGTACGGGTCTTGATCAACACGTCCGCGCCACGTTGCAATGCGACCGGCAGATCGAACTCGCCGATCCGCGGCGGCAACGTGGCCAAGGAAGGCGTCAACAGCAGGTCGTAGGACTCGAAGAAGGTACTCAGCCGCCGCGTGTGCTCCTGGCGCCGCTGCACCGCATCCAGATAGTCGACGCTGCTCGTGGCGCGGCCGATCGCCGCCATGATGAGCGTGTCACGTTCGAAATCGTCATCCCCCGCACCCGTCAGCCGCTTGGCCTCGGCAAGCTCCCACGCGCTGTAGACGAACCAGGTCAGTAGGAAGTCACGGGCCAGCGCGGCATCATCGAACGGCGCCTGCGGCAGTTCCTCGACATGGTGGCCGAGCTCGGTCAACGCGGCAGCCGTTGCCTCGACGGCGGCGAACGCCTCGCGGTGAGGTGTGGGGTTGATCGCCGACGGCACCCGCAGCCCGATCCGCAGCTTTCCCGGGTCAGCCCCCACACACGACGCGAACGACTCGGCCGGCAGGCCCGGCACATACGGTCCCCAGGGCTCGCCGCCGCTGAGCACATCGAGCATCGCCGCCGTGTCGCGCACCGTCCGCGAGACGACCCCTTGTACGGCCGCACCGTGCATGGATTCCCCGACCGCCGGACCCGACGGCGTCAACCCACGGCCCGGTTTCAGCCCGACGAGACCGCAACTCGCCGCCGGAATGCGGATCGATCCGCCGCCGTCGTTGGCGCCGGCGCAGGGCACAATGCCCGCGGCAACGGCCGCCGCCGAGCCTCCGGAGCTGCCACCCGGCGACCGGGCCAGATCCCAGGGGTTGCGGGCCGGACCCCACACCTCGGGCTCGGTGATGCCCTTCGCGCCGAACTCGGGAGTGTTGGTTTTGCCGAAGATGACCAGGCCGGCGTCGATCCAGCGCTGCACCACCGTGGCGTGCTCGGGGGCGATCAGCGACTTCAGTGCACGTGAACCAGCCGAGCTGGGCAAGCCCGCGTAGTCCTGCGCCAGGTCTTTGATCAAGAACGGGACCCCGGCGAACGGACCGGTCAGATCGTCGGACGGCGAGGCCGGGACATCACGCACGATGGCGTTGATCTTCGGGTTGACCGCCGCGGCCCGCCGCTGGGCGGTGGCGAGCAGCTCAGCCGCCGAAACCTGCTTGTCAGCAACCAGTTTCGCCAACGAGGTGGCATCGTGGCCCCGGTACTCGTCAAAGTCCATCCCACGAAGGTAGTCCGCGTTGACCTCACGTGGTGACCTACCGGCAGTATCTGAGGAGCAACCGAACCCGAGGAGGAGCATCCGTGGACTTCACGACGATCCGGCACGAACTCGACGACGGGATCCTCACCGTCGTCCTCGATCGCCCGGACAACCTCAATGCTTTCACCGTCGAGATGGCCGATGAGCTGGAGCGCACCTTCGTGGCGGTCAACGACGACGACGCGGTGCGTGCCGTCATCGTCACCGGCGAGGGCCGTGCCTTCTGCGCCGGCATGGACCTGTCGAGCGAGGGCAATGTATTCGGCCTCGACGAGTCGAAATCACCGAGCCTGGCCGACATGGCCGACCTCGACGACCCCGAGTTGCGCCGGGTCAGGGACACCGGCAGCCGGGTAACGCTCGCGATCTACGCCTGCCGCAAGCCGGTGATCGCCGCCATCAACGGGGCCGCGGTCGGGATCGGCGCGACGATGACGCTGGCCATGGACGCCCGGCTGATGTCCACCAAAGCCCGCTTCGGGTTGGTCTTCGGCAAGCTCGGCATCACCCCGGAAGCGTGTTCGACCTGGTTCCTGCCCCGGATCGTCGGGATGCCAACGGCTTTGGACCTGGTGTACCGCTCCGACATCCTCACCGCCGACGCCGCCCGAGAGATCGGACTGGTGCAGGCCGTGCACGAACCGGACGCGTTGCTCGCCGAGGCGCGGGCGCTGGCCGATGCGTGGACTCGCGACCGCTCACCGGTGTCGGTCGCGCTGATGCGGCAGATGCTCTACCGGAACGCGGCCGAGCCGCATCCGGTCGACGCGCACCGGGTGGACTCCCTGGCGATGTTCTATACGAGCATCGGCGACGGCCACGACGGTGTGCGGGCCTTCCTCGACAAGCGCGCCCCAGAGTTCACCGGGCGGGCTTCCGAGATGCCGCCGTTCTATCAGGAGTGGACGTCGTGAGGCGCGCTGTGCACTAGTGCTCCCCCAACCCCAGCAGATCGGTGACGCCGTGGTCGCGGCCCGCGGTGTACCCGCCGTCCACGGCGATCGCCTGGCCGCTGACGAAACTCGCCTCGGCTGAGAGCAGAAACGTTGCCACCGAGGCGACTTCGTCGGGCTGCCCGAACCGCCGCAGCTTGTGTTCATGGCGCAGGGCTTCACGCGCCTGATCCATTCCCGGCATGCCGACCACCGAATCGAAGAGCGGGGTCTCGATGAAGCCGGGGCAGATGGCGTTGGCGCGGATTCCGCTGGGACCGTAGTCGATCGCGACGTTCTTGGTGAGCAGGACGACGCCGCCCTTGGCCGCGTTGTACGAGCTGCCTCCCGCCGTGCCTTCCAGGCCCTCGACGCTGGACAGATGCACGAGTGCCCCGCGTTCACCGTCAACCCGGTTCTGCTGCATCATCCTGTCGCAGCGCGGCACGGGTGACGACAAAGGTGCCTTTGAGGTTGACGTCGAGCACCCGGTCCCACTCCTCGTCGGGAACGAGGTGGACCGGTCCGCCGCCGGCCACTCCCGCCGCGTGTACCACCCCGTCGAGCCTGCCGACGGCGTCGACCACCGCGCTGACCGCCGATTCGACGGCCCCACCGTCGCGCACGTCGGCTTTTCGGTAGTCGAATCGATCGCCGGCAACGTCGGTCCCGTCCGCGACGTCGACACCGACCACGGTGGCGCCCTCGGCCAGCAACCGCTCGACGGTGGCCTTCCCGATACCCGACGCTGCACCGGTCACGAGCACACCCTTGGACCCGAATCTGTTCACAACGGCCAACGTAGCGGCAAGGGCGCGCTTGTCCGGGCACTTTCCCTACCGTTGCCCACGGCAGCGTGCACGCACCACCACCGATCCGAAGGGGTATCCGATGACGACGACTGCGCGGGTGAGTCCGGTCGACTTGGCCAGGACGCTTCGTGACGTGGTGGCGCAGGAAGCCTCCGAGAGCGAGCAGTTGCGGACGCTTGCGCCCCCGATCGTCGACGCGATGTGGCACAGCGGTCTGATGACGGCCCTGAACCCGGCGGCCGCGGGCGGGCTCGAACCGTCTCTTGCCGAGATGATCGAGATGTGGATCGAGATGGGTTGGCAGGACGGCTCGTTCGGCTGGATCGGGATCGCCAATCTTCCGTCGTCGTTCGCTGCGGCGACATATCTCCCCGACGAGGGCTTCGCCGAGGTCTTCGGAGGCGACGCCGACCGTGTCACGTTGGGCGGCCAGTTCGCGCCCAACGGCCAGGGAATCGTCACCGAGGGTGGCTACCGGCTGACCGGATCGTGGAATTTCGGTTCGGGGACCGGCCACTCCGCCTACATCGCCGCCGGCTTCATCCCGATGGAGGACGGCGAGATGCGATGGATCCGTGAAGGCGAACCCGAACTCATGGTGGCCGTCATTCCCCGAGACGAAGTGACCTTCACCGACGGGTGGCATGTGCAGGGCCTCAAGGGCACGGGCTCCTTCGACTACAACGTCGCCGACCTCTTCGTGCCGTCGTCGAGAACATTCCGGTTGTTCACCAGAGAACCGCGACGAGGCGCATCGGCCGCCGGCCGGATGGGAATGATGCCGGTCACCGCGGCCGGTCACGCGGCGTGGGCGCTCGGCGTCGCCAAGAGCATGCTCGACGACGTCGAGGAGCTGGCGGCCACCAAGTTCCGGATGTCGGACATGGCCTCACTGGCCAGTCGCCCCACCTTCCAGAAGAACCTCGCCCATCACGTCGCGGCATGGCGCGCAGCCCGGCTCCTGGTTCTCGATGCCTTCGGCACGGCCGAGGCCGCCGTCGATGCCGGGGCGGAGTTGACGCCGAGGCTTCGCGCTGACATGCGGGTGGCGGCGGTGTATGCCACCGATGTGGCCCGCGCTGCCGCGGAATGGGCACATCTCGCGGCGGGGACCACGTCGATCCGGGAGGGCAGCCGCTTGGAGCGCGGATTCCGCGACATCTACACCGGAACACAACACGCCTTCATCAGCGAGAAGGTGGCCATCGACGCGGCGCAGGTGTGGCTCGGCGTCATCGACGATCACTTCTCGCTGTGATTCCGTTCTGACCGGCCGCCAACGCTCGATGGACGAGCGGGCGGATAATGGGGGTTATGCACCCGGTCTGGCTGGGTCGCGCTCTGCTGCATGCGATTACCGTTGCGGTCGTCGCAATGCTGGCCATCGCCGTGGGACTGTTGATCACGCCGATGCAGACCGTGGAAACGGCGGGACAAACCCTGCGGGTCGGGGCCGCCGCTCCAACCCACAGCTGGTCGGGGCCAGGAGAACTCGACCTGTTCGGTCAGCACCTGCCCACCACGGTCGAGTTCGTCGGACCGGTGCGACCCCGCATCGAACTCACCCGCATCACACTGTCTGAGCAGCTCGCCGAACTGGTCGGTGCGGGCACCGAACCCAGCCAGGCGCAGGCGGCCCAGGCACTGCAGGACGGTCTGGTGGCCGGCTGGAAGCGGTACTTCGCTTGGCAGGTCGGCGTGAGCGCGGCAGCTGCGGTGGTCCTGCTGGCCGCGATCGCCGGTTGGCGTCGCTACTCGATGCGCGCCTCGATTGCGCTGGTGATCGTCGGCCTCGTGATCACCGAAGCGGTCAACCTCGGTGCGATCATGGTGACCGCATACAGCGCCCCACAGCGGCTGCGCGAGATCAACTCTCTGCAAGCCCTGGTCGGTGCGGCCCCGCCCCCCACCCTGCCCGTGACCCCTCATGCTCGAAGGCCCGACAGCGGGCCGATTGTGGTCATCGGCGACTCCATTGCCGCGGGCCTGGGCAACCCACCGCTGCCCGAGGCCGACGAGTACGACCGGGCCTGCCGGCGCAGTGTCGACTCCTTCCCGAACCTGCTCGACATTGCCACCGACTGGAAGGTCACCAACCTGGGGTGCAGCGGGGCGAGCATCCGCGACGGGCTGCTGGGGCCGCAACGCGCGGGCCCGCTGACCATCGCCCCGCAGCTCTCGGCCGCGCTGGCCCGCGCCCCGGCTGCCATCGTGATCAATATCGGCGCCAACGACATGAATTGGTCGGCACTGCTGCGCGCCTGTGCCGCGCGCGAAGGGTGCAACAACACCGCCGAGCAAGCCTTTTTCCAGCAGCAGCTCAATGACTTCACCCGCGACTATTTTGTGCTGCTGACCCAACTACGAGCCGCGCCCGACTCGCCCGCCGTGCTGGTGAACCTCTACTACAACCCGTTCGACGGGGCTCAGGATTGCCTTGCGACAGTGGGGATTACCGAGGACAAGGTACGGACCTTGGCCGCCCGCCTGGATGCGGTGAACACGGTACTGGCCGAGGGAGCAGCCGCCACCGGATTCTCGACGGTGCGCCCGAACTTCGCCGGGCATGGACTGTGCAGCAGCCAGCCCTACGTCCAGGGTGTCGACGACGCGGCACCCCTGCATCCGACGACCGCGGGCGGACTTGCCATCGCACTCACCCTCCAACAACGGCTGCGTGACGCTGGGATCCGGCCCAGCTGACGCCAGTTCACCCAAGGCGACCGAAACCGACCCTTGTCACATAACGCTACGGGCAGTAGCGTAACGCCGCGTGACCCGGAGTTTCCACGTCGGCCAGCCGTTCACCACGCCCGACGCCGACATCGCGGCGGCGTTGGAGCAGGTCAGCATCCCGACCCTGCTGCTCTCGCTCGTACACATCACCGGTGACCCGCGGTTCATCCGCGAGTTCAAACAGGCCGGGCTGTTCCTCAACGAGGTCCAGGGCTTCATGAGCGAGGAGGACAAGGCGCGGGTCCGTGAGGTCGCGCTGCCGGTCATCACCGACTACCGCGACCGTGGCTGCCCCGTCCCCGAACCGCTGCCCGCCGACCTGGTCCGGGAGATGCTGGACTGGGCGGCCTGCGAGCCAGTCGACGACGACAACCTGCCGCTGATGCTCGAGGAACTCGACCTCGAAGCCGTCGACCCGCGCCGGCCCGCCACGCTGGAGGACACCGACGGGTTCCGCGTCGTGGTGATCGGTTGCGGGGAATCCGGCGTGCTGGCCGGGGTGCGCCTCAAGCAGGCCGACATCGATTTCACGATCGTGGAGAAGAACGCCGGCCCGGGCGGAACCTGGTGGGAGAACAGCTATCCGGGTGCCCGCGTCGATGTGGCCAATCACTTCTACTGTTACAGCTTCGAGCCCAGCAACCACTGGGACCACTTCTTCGCCGAGCAGCCCGAGCTGCGCCAGTACTTCCAAGACGTGGTGGATCGCCACAACCTCGAACCGCACATCCGGTGGAACACCGAGGTGGTCTCGGCCGCGTGGGACGGCACCATGTGGAACGTCACCGTGCGCTCGGCGGCCGGGACCGAGACGCTGCGGGCCAACGCCGTCATCACCGCCGTCGGGCAGCTCAACCGGCCCCAGATCCCCGACTTCCCCGGCGCGGAAACCTTTGCGGGACCGGCTTTTCACTCGGCGGCGTGGGACCACGACGTCGACGTCACCGGTAAGCGCGTCGCGCTGATCGGCGCCGGCGCCAGCGGCTTCCAGATCGCCCCGGCCATCGCCTCTCACGTCGAACACCTCACGGTGTTCCAGCGCACCGCGCAGTGGATGTTCCCCAACCCGATGTACCACGAGCCGGTCGCCGACGGTGTGCGCTGGGCGATGGAACATCTGCCGTACTACGGCCGGTGGTACCGCTTCCTGCTGCTGTGGCCCGGAGCCGACAAGGGTCTGGACGCCGCACGGGTGGACCCGGATTACGACGACCAGGGCAACGCGGTCAGCGAGATCAACGCCATCGCCCGCATCATGTTCACCGACTGGATCACCACCCAGGTCGGTGACGATCCCGAACTGCTGGCCAAGGTCCTGCCGGACTATCCGGCCACCGGCAAGCGCACACTGCAGGACAACGGCAGCTGGCTGGGCACCCTCAAACGCGACAACGTGGACCTGATCCGCACCCCGATCGAGCGCATCACCCCGACCGGCGTCGTCACGGCCGACGGCGAAACGTACGACGCGGATATCATCGTGTACGCCACCGGTTTTCGTGCCACCGACGTGCTGTTCCCGATGACCATCACCGGACGCGACGGCATCGACCTGCGCGACGCCTGGGGGCAGCGGCCCTACGCCTACCGCGGCATCACGGTGCCCGGCTTCCCCAACTTCTTCATGACCTACGGTCCGGGAACCCACCTGGCCCACGGCGGCAGCCTGATCCTCAACTCCGAACTGCAGATGCGCTATATCAACCAGTGTCTGGAGCACCTGATCACCCAAGGTCTGCAGACCATGGAGCCGCTGCCCGAACCGACCAAGGAATGGCATCGGCGCTCGCAGGAGGCGATCCGCCAAACCGTGTGGGCGCAGCCGTCGATCAAGCACTCGTATTTCAAGAACGCCGACGGTGAGATCCACACCGTCAGCCCATGGCGGTTGAGTGAATACCGTTCTGCGATCAACGAACCCGTTTGGTCTGACTTCACAGTGCAGGAGACCTGAGATGCGCGCGGTCGTCGTGGAAAGTTCTGGGCAGGTCAGTGTCCAATTGCGGCCGGACCCGGTGCTGCCCGGCGCCGGCGGGGCCATCGTCAAGGTGGAATCGACCGCCATCTGCGGGTCGGACCTGCACTTTCTCGAAGGCCACTACCCGATCGTCGACCCGGTGTCCCTGGGCCACGAGGCGGTGGGCACCGTCGTCGAAACCGGCTCGGCAGTCACCGGATTCAAGACCGGTGACCGGGTTTTGGTGTCGTCGGTTGCCGGCTGCGGCCAGTGCACCGGCTGCGCAACCCATGACCCGATCCGCTGCGTGCAGGGGCCGCAGATCTTCGGCTCCGGCGTATTGGGCGGCGCCCAGGCCGAACTGCTGGCCGTGCCCGCCGCCGACTTCCAATTGCTGTCCGTTCCGGAAGGCATCAGCACCGAGCAGGCCTTGCTGCTGACCGACAACCTGGCCACGGGGTGGGCGGCGGCCAAACGTGCCGACATCCCGATCGGTGGATCGGTGGCGATCGTCGGGCTGGGCTCAGTCGGCATGTGCGCCCTGCGCAGCGCGTTGACACTGGGCGCGGCAAGGGTTTTCGCGGTGGACCCGGTCGAGAGCAGGCGGATTCGCGCGGCGAAGTGGGGCGCCGTCGGGATCGCGCCACCGGCGGTCCAGGCGATCCGCGAAGCCACCGGCGGCCTCGGTGTCGACGCAGTGATCGACGCTGTGGGCACCGACGCCGCGATCAACGACTCCATCGAGGCGGTCCGCACCGGCGGCACCGTCTCGATCGTCGGCGTGCACGACCTGCAGCCCTATCCGCTGCCGGCGCTGGCCTGCCTGATCCGCAGTCTGAGCATCCGCCTCACCACCGCACCGGTGCAGCAGACCTGGCCCGAGTTGATCCCCCTGCTGCAGGAGGGACGCATGGATGTCGACGGCATCTTCACCGACACCCTGCCGCTCGAGCAGGCCGCCGAGGGGTACGCCGCTGCCATGTCCCGCTCGGGAGATCACCTCAAAATCCGGTTGGCGCTGTAACGCCCGTCACAATAAATTTGCATAGGGAATAGAACTAAGGCCGGTGCCGGTTCAACGGACACGTGCGCCAACCGAACTTGTCAGCTGACTGTCCGAAGGTGGCGCAACGACGCCACGCAACGCCAACCGACCTCGCCGGGCGGCGCTGATGCGACAAGGTCCACTCGCCGGCCGGTACCCCGCGGTGGCCACCATGGTCACCTTGGCCCTGATCCCCTACCTGGCATTGTCAGCGGCCGTCGACCCGCTGGTGCCGATCATCTCCGAGCAACTGCACCTGTCGGCACAGGCCATGAGCCTGGGCTCGGGGCTGGGCAATGCGGCGTACGCGGTAGGCACGGTGCTGGCAGTCCAGTTCGCCCAGCACCTGCCGCAACGCCGGATGCTGCTGGCCTACGCAGTGGTGCTGGTGGTGGGCTCGGTGCTGACGGCGTCCGCGCTCAACGGGGCGATGTTCATCTGCGGGCACATCTTGCAAGGGCTGGCCACCAGCATGCTGCTGATCGCCGCGGCACCACCGCTGACCATCGGCTTCCCCAGGGACAAGCTTCGCAACACCGCCGTGATCATGAACATGTGCGTGTTCGGCGCGGTAGCGCTCGGCCCGTTCATCGGTGGCGTGCAGGCCGAGGCCCACGCCTGGCGGCCGTTGTTCTGGATCGTCGCGATGATCGCGCTGCTGGCCCTGGTGATGGCCGCCCTGACATTCGAGGACGCTCCGCCCGCTGATCTCGACGCCCCGCGCGACCTACGGGCGATCGGTCTGGCGTCCGTCGGCTGCGCCGCCGCCTTCATCGGGGCGTCCCAACTGACCAGCCACGCCTTCACCGACCCCGCAGTGATCGTGCCGATGCTCGGTGGCCTGGCGCTGATCGTGGTGCTCATCGTCTACCAGTTCAAGGCTCCTCGCCCCCTGCTGACTGTCCGCACCATGCTCACCAGTGCGATCCCCGTCGCCGGAGTGGGCGTCGCACTGTTCGCGGCGGCGGCCTCGGTGGCGGCGACGGCGCTGACGGCCGAAGTCTTCATGCAGACCTACAGTCCCGTGCGGGTCGGCCTGCTGTATCTGCCGGAACTGGCCGGCGCCATCGTGATGGCCTTCGTGTTCGGTGCCGTCATCACCAGACGGTCGATGCACTACCTGCCGCTGGTCGGTATGGGACTGCTGGCCGCCGGGATCGTGGTGTTCCGGTTCGCCCTTCCGGCCAATCAGCCGCTGGCGCTGCTCGCCTCGGCGCTGACCGGGCTGGTGTTGGGCGCCACAGTCGCGCCCGCCCTGTTCGTCGCCGGTTTCTCGCTGCAGTCCAACAGCCTTCAGCGCGTGTTCGCGATCATCGAGTTGTTGCGCGCGGTGGCCGCCTTCATGGTGGCGCCGATCTTCGCCCACTTCGCGGCCACCGCGGCGGGCGGTCTCACCGCGGGCGCCGGTGACGCGCTGTGGGTCGGGTTCGGCCTGTCGGTCGGCGGCGCGGCCTTCGGGGTGGCCGTCTACGCGCTCAGTGGCGCTCGGCCGCAGCGGCCCGACCTGGACCTGTTCCTCGACGGTGAATCCCCGGCCTGGTACTCGCCGCCGCTGCTGGCGCGGCTGCGCCCCGGACTGCCCGCCCCGAACGTCCCGCCTGACGCTGCCCGTCCGGTCGTGCCGACCGCGCCGGGACCGAGTCCCGGCACCCCGGGGCCCGTGCTGTTCGCGTACGACGGAACGTCGCGCGGGGCGTCTGCCATCGAACATGCCGCGGCTGAACTCTCAGTCGAGCGTGACGCCCTGGTGGTGTGTGTCTGGCAACCCGTCGATGTCGGATTCACGCCGGTCGGCACCGCGCATTTCGACGCCGATCAGGCCACCGAGGTACGTCGGGCCGCTCAGCAGACAGCGGCTCACGGTGCGTCGCTGGCCACCCGGGCCGGCTTCTCGGCACAGGCGATAGCGGTCGAGGGGGCACCGATCTGGAAGGGCATCGTCGAGACCGCCCACGAGCACAACGCGAGCCTCATTGTGGTCGGCCCGCACCGCCGCGACGGCCTGCTGGGTCACCTGGAAGGCAGTGTGGCCGCGGCCGTCGTCGCGCATTCCACGACACCGGTCCTGGTCGTGCCCGAGCAGCACAACTGTCAGACGGTGTCCTGAACGTGCTTGCGCAGGTTGTCCCGCAGGGTGGACACACCGCGTTGCATGGTCCTGAGTTCGTCCAGTGACAGACCCGTCGCGGCCAGCAGGTCCATCTCCAGGGTCTGCGCGCGCAGCGCCCGCCCGGCGTCGGTGAGGCTGACGACCACCTGACGCTCGTCGCCGGGATCACGCTGCCGGATCACGTATCCCAGCGCTTCGAGCCTCTTCAGGATCGGAGTCAGCGTGTTGGACTCCAGGAACAGCTTCTCGCCCAGGCTGCCGACCGTCTGGTGGTCCTGTTCGGACAGCGCGACGATCGCGATGTACTGCGTGTAGGTGATCCCCTCTTTGTCCAGGATCGGCTTATAGGCCTTGCCGTACGCGAGGTTGGCCGAATAGATCGCGAAGCACAGAAAATCGGACAGTTGCGGAGCCTCGGGTGCCATGGTCAAAATTATATCGGATCCGATTTAATCGGACGGGATGAAATACGCGATCCCCCATGTTCATCTCTAACGCATCCACTTGGAGCCGACCATCCACTCGAAGGAGAACCCCGTGACCACCAGCCAGACCGGCAACGTCCTCTACACCGCCAAGACCCACACCACCGGCGGGCGCCAGGGCGAGGCCTACAGCTCCGACGGCAACCTCGACATCCAGCTCACCCCGCCCGGCGGCGACGGCTCCGGCACCAACCCGGAGCAGTTGTTCGCGGCCGGCTGGTCGGCATGCTTCCTGAGCGCCATGGGCCTGACCGCGGGTAAGCACAACGTGAAGCTGCCCGCCGAGACCGCGGTGGATGCCGAGGTGGACCTGGTCAACATAGACGGCGCGTTCTCGCTGCGGACCCGGCTGAAGGTGACCATCCCGGGAGTCGACCGGGAGACCGCCCAAGCGATCGCCGATGACGCACACCAGGTCTGCCCGTACTCGAACGCGACCCGCGGCAACATCGACGTCACCATCAGCGTCGCCTGACCCGGCAACGGCTCGAATGGCCACTTGTCGCACGCCTTTCACGCAACCGCGTGTCACAGGTGGCCACTCGGCGGGCATTCGCCCGGGGTTACTCCTTCAGATCCAGCACCGGCGTCGGCCGCTGGAAACCGCGGGTAACCCCGGCCAGCCACACGAATCCCACCGCCAGCCAACACAATCCCACGATCAAGGTGAACCCGGACAGACTCGTCCACAGCCACACGGTCAGCAGGAATCCGATCAGTGGCAGCACCAGGTTGGTGATCACCTGAACGCCTTGCCTTTCCCCGTTGTCCACGAAGTAGTGCTTGATCACCGAGAGGTTTACCGCCGAGAACGCCACCAGCGCACCAAAACTGATCAGTGAGGCCAGCGTGGTCAACGAGATCACGATGGCCAGCAATGACACCACCGACACGGCCAGGATCGCGTACACCGGGGTGGCGAAGCGCGCCGCGACGTAACCGAAGAACTGCCGCGGCAAGATGCCGTCGCGCCCCATCGCGTACAGGATGCGGGCCACCGAGGCCTGCGAGGTGATCGCCGACCCGAGCGCACCGGCGACATAGGCCGCGGTGAAGAAGGTCTGCAGGAACTGCCCGCCCGCGGTCAGCATCAGATCCAGGGACCCGGACTCGACATCGGAGAACTGATTGGACGGGAACACCAGCTGCCCGAGATAGGACAGCACGACAAAGATCACGCCTGACACCAGCGTGGCGATCATGATGGCCTGCGGCACAGACCGTTTGGGCTCTTTGGCCTCCTCGGACAGCGTCGACACCGCATCGAAACCCAGGAACGACAGGCACAGGATCGCCGCACCGGCCAGCACCGGGCTGAACCCCGTCTCGCTGCCGTCACCATGAATCGGCGCCATCAGGTCGAGGTTGCCCAGGCTCAACACCTTGGAGCAGGCCAACACCAGGAACGTCACGATGAAGATCGCCTGCACCGCGATGATGACGAAGTTCGCCCTGGCCACCGACACGATGCCGACGACATTGAGCACCGTCACCACGGCGATGGACAAGACGATGAAGACCCAGGCCGGGATCGCCGGCAGCGCGGCATTCAGATAGATCCCGATCACCAGGTAATTGATCATCGGCAAGAACAGATAGTCCAGCAGCAGGGACCATCCGGCGAGAAACCCGACCGGAGCACCGAAAGACTTCTGCGTGTACGTGTACGCCGAACCAGCGACCGGAAAGGCAACGGCCATCGCGGCATATGACCGCGCGGTGAAGACCATGGCGGCCAGCGTCACCAAGTACGCGACCGACAGCCGGCCGCCGGTGGTCTCGGTGACGATGCCGTAGGTGGTGAACACCGTGAGCGGCACCATGTAGACCAGACCGAAGAGCACCAACGATGGCAGCCCCAGGGCACGGCGCAGCCGCCCCTCGGTCATTTCAGCCACATCGGACATGCCAGTTCCTCTCATTCCGCGGCCGAATAGACCTGCGTGCCCTGCAGATAGGTGGCGCGCACCGTCACCGCCGGAAGCTCCGGCGGCGCGACATACCGTGGATCACGGTCCAACCAGACCAGATCAGCACTCGCGCCCGGCGCGATGCTGCCCCAATTCTCTTCCGCGAACGCCTGATACGCCACGGCAGTGGTGTAGGAGGACAGTGCGTGCTCGATCGGAAGGATCTCGTGCGGTGTCCAGCCGCCCGCCGGCTCTCCCTCCGCGGTGCACCGCGAGACAGCGACCGCGATACCGTCCAGCGGCGCGCCTGAGGACACCGGCCAGTCCGACCCGAATGCGAGCGCCGCACCGGAGTTCTCCAGCGTTCGCATCCGGTACTGCCGATCCGACCGCTGCGCCCCCAGCCGGGGAATCGTGAGCACCGTCATCAAGGCATCCAGTTGCGCCCACAGCGGCTGCATGTTCGGGATGACCCCGAGTTCGGCGAACCGGCCCAGATCGGCGTCGTCCACCAACTGCGCGTGCGCGATCACAGGCCGCCGATCCCGCGGACCATTGTGCCGGGCAACGTATTCGATGGCGTCGAGCGCCTGACGGACCGCGGCATCACCGATGGCGTGGATGTGGATCTGCAAGCCCAGATCATCGACTCGTCTGGCCGCTTCGGCCAGTGCGTTGCCCTCCCACAGCTGCATACCGTGTGAATGCAGGCCTGAGCAGTAGGGTTCCAGCAGCGCGCCGGTCTCGTTTTCGACCACGCCGTCGGCGAAGAACTTCACCGTCTGCGCGGTCAGCATCGGCGAGCCGGCGGCCTGGACCCGGTCCCGGGCAGCGGCGTATTGCGTCACCTGAGCGTCGAAGTGGCGCGGATCGGCATAGAACGCCAGGTTGAACCGCATGCGCAAGGCGCCCTGCCGAGCGGCCGCAAGGTAGGTGTCCAACTCGGCCGACTCGACCCAGGCGTCCTGAACCCAGGTCACGCCACGGGCCAGATAGTAGTCGGCGGCCGTGGCCAGTGCCGCGACGCGCACGGCCTCGTCCCGCGCCGGCATGACCGCGCCCATCAGATCGGTCGCACCCCACTCGCGCAGGGTGCCCAGCGGTGAGCCGTCCTCGCGGCGCGGAATCTCGCCGAGCGCCGGTTCCGGGGTGTCAGTGGTGATCCCGGCGCGTTGCAGCGCAGCCGAGTTGACCCACAACGTGTGGTAGTCCCAGGCGCGCAACACCACCGGCCGGTCCGGGACAGCGGCGTCGAGCCATCGGGCGTCGAACAACCCGCCGGGTGCGAGGCTGCCGTCATATGACGCGCCGATGATCCACTCCTGGTCGGGGTGAGAATCGGCGAATTCACCGACGACCGAGACGATCTCGTCGACCGATTGGCACGGGCGAACCGCCGGGCCTGCCGACTCCAAGCCACCGAACAACGGATGCGCATGACCATCCCCGAACGACGGCATCAAGAAGCCGCCTTCGAGGTCGACCTTGCGATCGGGCGCCGATGCCAACGCGTCGGCGCCCACGGCCTGCACGACCCCGTCGGCGATGAGCAGCGCATCCGTGGTCACCGTGGGCGTCCAGATGACACCGCCGTGGAAGAGCGTCCGGGCCTTGTCTGCCACGGGGAAGGAAGTCACGAACCGTTCCTCATCTACTTCTAAAGCGAATGGAATTCGTTTATTGTGTGACGCAGACCACCAGATGTAAAGCGGAGAGACGAAATCAAGGGGGGACCAACCCATGGGGCGTCCGTCGATACCGATCCTGTCACCGGACCGAATCGCCAGTGCAGCAATGGATCTCGTCAACACAACCGGCGGATTCACCGTCCCCGAACTGGCCCGCAAACTCAAGGTCAGCCCGTCGTCGCTCTACAACCACGTATCGGGGCGCGAGCACATCGTCGAACTGCTCCGCGAAAGGGCGATGTCAGAAGTCGAGCTGCCCGACATCGACACCGACCGGCAGTGGGCCGAGATCCTGGCCGACATCATGCGTTCGTACCGCGACAGCTTCGCCCGCTATCCGCGGCTGATTCCCCTGCTCACCGCCCATGCCGTCAACAGCAGCCAGGCGCTCAGGATGTACAACGCACTGGCCGTGACCCTGACCCGGGCCGGGTTCAACCCCACCGACACCCTGCGGATCATCACCCTCGTAGACAACTATGTGCTGGGATCCGCCCTCGACCTGACCGCACCCGACAGACCGTGGGAGGCCGGGGCCCCCGTCGGCCCGGAGTTGACCGCCGCGCTCGCCACCGGCGCACCCCGACCCGCGCGTGCCGACGATGCGTTCGAGTACGGGATGGCAGTGCTGCTGCGTGGACTGGAACGGACCTGATCGTCGAGGCTAACCGCCGCAGCGGTTGCGGAAATCGATCGCCGGCTGGCGGATCCCCGTCAGTTCAGCCCGGATCTGCGGCTTGTCCTCGAGATAAACCCGCACCGAATCGGCCATCTGCTCGTTCGACTGCCCCTTGAGGCTGGTGAAGAACGCGTTCACGTCGGGGTGAGTGAACAGGTATGCCGAGGTGCCCGCGCGGACGCCGGCCATCACCCCGGCCAGGTCGGCAGCGGTGCAGTTCGGTTCTTCTGCCGCGGCAACGGGCGCACCAATAGCCAAGAGCGACAGGCTGATTGCGCCGGCGGCGATCGCACGGGTGAACATAGTGGCTCCTAGATGACTCGAATAACTGGGCTACGGCTCAACGACGGCCCGGTCGCCAACCGCCACCGCCACCACCACCGTTGTCAGGCCGGTCCGGATCGAGGTTGATCTCCAAACCCCAGTCGCCGCAGTACCAGTCGTTGGCGCAGGGGTACGGGTAATAGGGCCCGGCCTTCGGCGGAGTGGGCCCCCCACCGCGGATGTCGCCCTGCGCGCACACCGTGGAACCGCCGGCGTCGACACAATCAGCGGCGGCGGCCGGCGCGGTGGCGATCGCGATCGGTACGGTCAGAGCAACCAGACCCAGTAACGCCGGACGCCGCATGCTCCGCATGACCACTCCTCAGTAGGTCCCCACGTGCCGAGAATAATCCCGAGGACGCCAAATATGCGGAATCGACAGTAATCGGTCCCGTTGCAGTGCGCACCTCGACGCGGGCCAACCGTTACCCTGGCTAAGTGCCGACAACCTGGTCACGGCGAGGGTTTTTCACGGTCACCGCAACGATGGCCCTGGTCGCCGCATGTAGCACGCAAAAGCCTGGCGAGGTCAGGAAGGACGGTTCGGTGACCGTCCGCCACCTCTTCGGCGACACCAACATCCCGGGTCCGCCGCAGCGCGTGATCAGCGCTGGGTTCACCGGACAGGATGACCTGCTGGCCCTCGGCTCCGTGCCGGTCGCCACGACGGAGTGGTTCGGCGACCAGCCGTACGCGGTCTGGCCCTGGGCCCAACCGAGACTCGGCGGCGCCCGGCCCACCGTGCTCAACCTGGCCGAAGGCATCCAGGTCGACGAGATCGAAGCCCTCAAGCCAGACCTGATCGTGGCCACCAACGCCGGTCTCGACGCCGACACCTACGCCAAGCTCTCCGAGATCGCCCCGACCCTCGCACAGTCCGGGTCCGACGCGTTCTTCGAACCGTGGCGCGACCAAGCCACCCTGATCGGCCAGGCACTGTTCCAGAACGACGCGATGACCGGGCTGATCGCCGGGGTGGACGACAAGTTCAAGACGGTGGCCACCAACAACCCGGGATTTGCCGGCAACAAGGCCCTGCTGCTCGGCGGCACATTGTTCCGCGACAGTGTGCAGGCACACACCGGATGGCGCACCGAATTTCTCACCCAGATGGGCTTCGCCGTGCCCCAGACCCCCACCCTGATCCCGCGTGCCGACATCGCCGCGACACTCGACGCCGCCGACGTCCTGATCTGGACCACCGAGAGCGATCAGGAGCGCGACGCCCTGCTGGCCGATCCGGCGATCGCCGAGCTGCGGGCCACAACCCGCAAGCGGCACGTTTTCACCCCCAAAGACCTGGCCGGCGCCATCGCGTTCGCGTCACCACTGTCCTACCCCGTGGTGGCCGACCAACTGCCGCCCCTGCTCCACCAGGCACTGACCTGACAAGATGACCGGGTGACAAGCACCCAGGAGACCCCCGAGCACCGCGGCACCGCCATCGTCGGCTCGGCCTACTATCCGGTGCTGGTCGCGGTCTTCACCGCACTGGTGATCATCTCCAACGTCACCGCCACCAAAGGGGTCGCGTTCGGGCCGATCATCACCGACGGCGGCTTCATCGTCTTCCCACTCACCTATGTGATCGGCGACGTGCTCTCCGAGGTGTACGGATTCAAGGCTGCCCGTCGCGCCATCTTCCTCGGATTCTCGATGAATGCCCTTGCCGCCCTGGCATTCTGGGTGACCATCTACCTTCCCGCTGCGGACTTCTACACCAATCAGGAACACTTCGAGAACGTCGTCGGCGCCTACACCCAGCTGATCGTGGCCGGCCTGGCCGGCTTCATCGTCGGACAGACCATCAATGCCTGGGTCGTGGTCGCAATCAAAGAACGGACCAAGGAAAAGCACCTGTGGGCCCGGCTGATCGGATCCACGTTCGCCGGCCAACTCGGCGACACCTTGGTCTTCTGCGCCATCGCGGCCGGGGCAATCGGCATCAGCACCTTCGGCGACTTCGTCACCTACACCGCGCTGGGCTGGGTCTACAAGACCGCGGTCGAGGTGATCATGCTGCCGATCACCTACCGGGTGATCGCCGCGATCAAGCGTCGTGAGCCCACATATCAGGTCGCCGTGTGAGGCTTCGATAAGGCACCTCTGGCAAGGTTCATAGAGCTGGAGCATTCTTAGCTACCGACGGGTAGCTTCAGGTCATGAGTGTGACATCAGAGGTGATGGACGCGGGACCGAGCCTGACCCCAGGCACCGCCCGCGACTACGGGGATCAGGCTCTGCTGCTCGAGTTCGACAGCACTGCCGATGTTTTGGCGTGGACCGCCACCCTCACGGCGGCCAAATTGCTAGGTGTGCTCGATATCGTGCCCGCCTCGCGCACGATCTTGATCAAGCTGGCCGACCCGCGCTACCAGGCGCCCACCCGGCAGCGGCTCAGCAAGCTGCGGCTGCAACCCGGATCGGCGCCCGTCCGCCCCACCGGCCAACCGGACGTCACCATCGACGTGGTCTACGACGGCGCCGACCTGGACGACGTCGCGGCCCTGACCGGGCTGACCCCGGCGCAGGTGATCGCGGCGCACACCGGCACCCCGTGGCAGGTCGGATTCATGGGCTTCGCCCCGGGATTCGCCTACCTCGTGGGCGGTGACGGGCGACTCCACGTGCCACGCCGGGCCGAGCCCCGCACCAGTGTCCCGGCCGGGGCGGTGGCGCTGGCCGGCGAGTTCAGCGGCATCTATCCGCGGCAGTCGCCCGGGGGCTGGCAGTTGATCGGGCGCACCGACGCGGTGCTGTTCGACGTTCATCGGGACGAACCCGCGCTGCTCACCCCGGGTACCTGGGTGCAGTTCCGGGCCATCGGCTAGTCGGCGAGGAGGACATCATGACCACATTGGAAGTGCTGCGCACCGGACCGCTGGCGCTGGTCGAGGATCTCGGCCGCCCGGGCATGGCCCACCTCGGCGTCACCCGATCGGGCGCCGCCGACCGTCGATCCCACACGCTGGCCAACCGACTGGTCGCCAACCCCGGCGAGCATGCCACGGTCGAGGTGATGTTCGGCGGGTTCTCGGCGCGGGTGGTCGGCGGTGACGTCACCGTCGCGGTCACCGGCGCCGACACCGACCCGTCCGTCAATGGAATTCCATTCGGCACCAACAGCATTCACCATGTCCACGAGGGTGAGGTGATCTCGCTGGGGGCGCCGCACTCAGGGCTGCGCAGCTACCTAGCGGTCCGCGGTGGCATCGCCATCGAACCCATACTGGGTTCACGGAGCTACGACGTGATGTCGGCGATCGGCCCGGCCCCGCTGCGGCCCGGCGACATCCTGCCGGTCGGCGAGCACACCGCCGACCTGCCCGAGACCGACCAGGCCCCGGTCGCCTCGATCAGCGACGACGTGCTGGAACTCAACGTAGTACCGGGCCCGCGCGACGACTGGTTCGTCGACCCCGACGTGCTGATCCGCACCAACTGGCTGGTGACCACCCACAGCGACCGGGTCGGGATGCGTCTGGTCGGCATGCCGCTGGACTACCGCTGGCCCGACCGCCAGCTGCCCAGCGAAGGCGCGACCCGAGGGGCAATCCAGATACCGCCCAACGGTTTTCCGGTGATCCTCGGTCCCGACCACCCGGTCACGGGCGGCTATCCGGTGATCGGTGTGGTGACCGACGAGGACATCGACAAGCTGGGCCAGGTCCGGCCCGGTCAGACCGTCCGACTGCGCTGGGCGCACCCCCGTAAGCCGTTCGAGGGTTAGTCGCAGGCGCCATTCCCGTCGTCGTTTTCTACGTCAGGGTTGCGATCCCGGGGCGCTCTGCCGATGCGCTGGGCGGCCCACAACGTGCAGACACCGGCGCACAGCGCTGGTAGAACATGGGTGTGCCCTTCCAGGATGTCAGCGCGCCGTCAGTCCGAGGCGGGATCCTGCACACCGCGCGTCTGGTCCACACCTCCGATCTCGACCACGAGACCCGCGAGGGTGCTCGGCGCATGGTCGTCGAGGCGTTCCGCAGCGTAACCAGTGACGACTCCAGCGGTGCCTTTACAGAAGCCGACTGGGAGCACGCCCTCGGCGGCATGCATGCGTTCATCTGCCATCACGGCGCCCTGATCGCCCACGCGGCCGTGGTCCAGCGGCGGCTGATCTATCGCGACACCGCGCTGCGCTGCGGTTACGTGGAAGCCGTGGCGGTGCGCGAGGATTGGCGCGGCCAGGGCCTGGCCACCGCCGTCATGGATGCCGTCGAGCAGGTACTGCGCGGCGCGTACCAACTCGGTGGGCTCAGCTCGACGGAGTCCGCCAGAGACATGTACGTGGCCCGTGGCTGGGTGCCCTGGCAGGGGCCGACGTCGGTGCTGACGCCTGCCGGCGTGACGCGCACGCCTGAGGACGACGGGTCGCTGTTCGTGCTGCCCACCGACCTGCCGGCCGGCATGGACCTGGACACCACCGCGGAGATCACCTGCGACTGGCGCAACGGGGACGTCTGGTAACCACCGAAAGCACAGGCTCACATCCCTGCATGTGAGCGGGTGAGCGGAATTTCACGGCCGGGTCATCGCCGGGAGCACCTCTGCAATAAACGCTTCCTACTTTTGCGCCATGCCCACTCTGCTGAAGTCGAATCGCATAGCCAATTGGGATCCCGAGGACACCGTGGCCTGGGAGGCCGGAAACAAATACATCGCGCGACGGAATCTGATCTGGTCGGTGTTCGCCGAGCACGTCGGCTTCTCCGTCTGGTCGATCTGGTCGGTCATGGTCCTGTTCATGCCCGAAGCCGTATACGGCTTCTCCGCCGGGGACAAGTTCCTGCTGGGTGCCACCGCCACCCTGGTAGGTGCCTGCCTGCGAATTCCCTACACGCTGGCCACCGCCACGTTCGGCGGTCGCAACTGGACAG
This sequence comes from Mycobacterium syngnathidarum, assembly GCF_001942625.1. Taxonomy (GTDB): domain Bacteria; phylum Actinomycetota; class Actinomycetes; order Mycobacteriales; family Mycobacteriaceae; genus Mycobacterium; species Mycobacterium syngnathidarum. The sequence continues at coordinate 40,830 of NZ_MLCL01000024.1, read as the reverse complement.
TGTTCTCGGCCTTCGTGCTGTTGATCCCCACGGTGGGAACCATCGCGCTGCTGGCCAATCCGGGCCTGCCACTGTGGCCATATCTGATCTGCGCGGCCCTGGCCGGCTTCGGCGGTGGCAACTTCGCCTCGTCGATGACCAACATCAACGCCTTCTACCCGCAACGTCTCAAGGGCTGGGCGCTGGGCCTCAACGCCGGCGGCGGCAACATCGGCGTCCCGATGATCCAGCTGGTCGGTCTGCTGGTCATCGCCACCGCGGGTAACCGCGCCCCGTACTGGGTGTGCGCGGTCTACCTGGTGGCACTGGCCGTCGCCGGCATCGGCGCGGCGTTGTACATGGACAACCTCGAACAACACAAGATCGACCTGGGCGCGATGAAAGCCATTCTGTCAGAACGCGATACCTGGGTGATCTCGTTGCTCTACATCGGCACCTTCGGCTCGTTCATCGGGTTCTCGTTCGCCTTCGGCCAAGTGCTGCAGATCAACTTCGCCGCCGGCGGCCAGACCGCGGCGCAGGCCTCGTTGCACGCCGCACAGATCGCCTTCATCGGCCCGCTGCTGGGCTCGGTGTCCCGTGTGTACGGCGGCAAGCTCGCCGACCGCATCGGCGGCGGGCGGGTGACCCTCGCGGTGTTCGGCGGCATGATCCTGGCCGCCGGCCTGCTGGTCGCCATCAGCATGATCGACGATCACACCGCCGCTGCCGCGAACAGCCTCATGATGGCCGGCTACGTCATCGGATTCGTCGCCCTGTTCCTGCTCAGCGGCCTCGGCAACGGCTCGGTCTACAAGATGATCCCATCCATCTTCGAGGCCCGCAGCCACTCTCTGGACATGAGCGAAGACGACCGCCAGCACTGGTCGCGGTCGATGTCCGGTGCCCTGATCGGCTTCGCCGGCGCCATCGGCGCCCTGGGCGGATTCGGCATCAACATGGCGCTGCGGCAGTCCTACCTGTCCAGCGGATCGGCCACCGCCGCGTTCTGCATCTTCCTGGCCTTCTACGTGCTGGCCTCGGCATGCACCTGGTTCCGTTACGTCCGGCGCCCGGCTGCGACGGCAGTCACATCAGCCCCGGTAGACCGACACGCCTCGGCAATGGCCGGTTAATCACTTGGAAACAAGCGATGCCTCTACTGGACATATGAACGAGCCCGACTGGGCACCGCTCACCGGTTTTCGTGTGGCGGTGACCTCCGCCCGACGTGCCGATGAGCTGAGCGCACTGCTGACCAGGCGTGGCGCCACGGTGACCAGTGCGGCCGCCATCACGATGGTTCCGCTGCCCGACGACGAACAGTTGCGCGCCCACACCGCGTCGCTGATCGGCGTCCCACCGGACATCGTGGTGGCGACCACCGGTATCGGCTTTCGCGGCTGGTTCGCCGCGGCGGACGGCTGGGGGCTGGCCGCCGAGCTCACCGACGCCCTGAGCAACGCCCGCATCGTCTCCCGTGGCCCGAAGGCCACGGGGGCGTTGCGGGCCGCGGGCCTGCCCGAGGAATGGTCACCGGAATCGGAATCCTCCCGGGAAGTGTTGCGCTACCTCATCGAGCAGGGCGTCGCCGGACAGCGCATCGCCGTGCAACTCCACGGGGCCACCGACGAATGGGATCCGTTCCCCGAGTTTCTCGACGAGCTGCGCGCCGCGGGCGCCGAGGTGGTGCCGATCCGGGTGTACCGCTGGCATCCCGCGCCGCGGGACGGCGAGTTCGACCAGATGGTCGCCGGAATCGCCGAACGACGTTTTGACGCAGTCAGTTTCACCTCGGCGATGGCAGTGGCCTCGGTGCTGATGCGCGCCACCGAGATGGATATCGCCGACCGGGTGCTCGCTGCACTGCGCACCGACGTCCACGCCATGTGTGTCGGCCCGGTTACCGCACGACCACTGGTCCGGCTCGGTGTCCCGACCTCGGCACCGGAACGAATGCGGTTGGGCGCCTTGGCCCGTCACATCACCGATGAGCTGCCGCTGCTGCAGGCGCGGACCGTGCGGGTCGCCGGGCACACGCTCGAGATCCGGGGCACCTGCGTTCTGGTGGACGGCGCGGTCAAGTCGTTGTCCCCTGCCGGTATGGCGACCATCCGGGCCCTGGCACACCGTCCGGGCGCGGTGGTGTCCCGGTTCGATCTGCTGAGCGCATTGCCCGGCACCGGCACCGACACCCACGCCGTGGAGACCGCGGTGTTGAGGCTTCGTACTGCGTTGGGAGACAAGAGCATCGTGTCGACGGTCGTCAAACGGGGCTATCGGCTCGCTGTCGACGACGGCGAGATGGTGCGGGCACAATGAGCCTCGTTCTGGTCGCCCACGGAACCCGCAAGCCCGGCGGGGTGGCGATGATCGGCGATCTCGCCGCACGGGTGTCCGACGTACTGGGCCGGCCCGTGCACGTCTCGTTCGTCGACGTGGTGGGCCCGCCCCCGAGCGAGGTCCTCGCATCGTTGCCGACGGACTGCCCGGCGGTGGTGGTGCCGGCATTCCTGGCTGCCGGGTACCACGTCCGCGTCGACGTGCCCACCCATGTGGCGGCCAGCGGGCACCCGGCCGTCACCGTCACCGCGCCGCTGGGCCCATGTCAAGGGACGATCCGGGTGCTGGCCGATCGCCTCATCGAATCAGGCTGGCGTCCGGGCGATTCGGTGATATTGGCGGCAGCCGGCACCTCGGACCGCGGCGCGCAGTCCGACCTTCGTCGCACCGCGGCGCTGCTGTCAGCGGTGACCGGCGATCGCGTAGAAATGGCCTTCGCCGCGACCGGAGCGCCGAGCGTTGCCGAAGCCGTCGCCGCGCAACGCAGCCGCGGCCATCGCCGCATAGCTGTGGCGTCCTACCTGCTCGCCGACGGGCTTTTCCAGGACCGGCTGCGTGAATCCGGCGCCGACATCGTCAGTGAGCCACTCGGCACCCACCCCGGCATGGTGCGGCTGATTGCGAACCGGTTCCGCCGCGCCGGGGTGCTCAGTCTGCCGGCCGTGGCGTAAGCGGATCGACCGGGCGATGAGCGGCCCGGCACATCCCGCGAGCAGGAGCGCGCTGCCGGCGCCCGCCACCGAAAAGACCGCCGAACGCCGCGTGCCGACCATCGCCGAACATTGCTCGACGTAATCGCTGGCCATGAATCCCGGCCCGGCCAAGGTGTGCTGATCGAGGTTGAGCTGGTCCTGCTGGGCGGCGACGCGGTAGTCCGGCCGCGCTCCGTTACCGCATGCGATGGGTTGACCGGTGCGATCCACGGCGTTCAAGGCCAGGGGCATCAACAACGCCCCGAGTGCGCCCAGCATCGCTGCCGCCCCCACCAAATTCACTACCGAACGCGCAAACATCCCTTGTCAGCCCCTCTGACGACGCTTCCTTGAGAGGGAGTCTAAACACACTCCAGCGAACTATTCTAGTTAGCCAGCGAGATGCGCACCACAGCTTCGAGAACTATCCCGACCGTGCAATTCTGGCAAATTTCGCGGCAAAACCAGCTCTGTACAGGTATTTGCCCAAGTAACCAGGACCCGACGGTTTGCCGGCGACTCTGGGCGTCAGATCTGGGCCGAAAACTCAGCTATCGTTATCGCGATCATCGGGCTATTCGGCGGGAGTACAGACAAACGTGCAGGTGACCACACCGGCGGGCGCAGCCCGTCGAGACGACGCGCTCGGCAGTGCGACCCGGTGACCGGGTCCCGGCCGAACGTCTGCGTCAGCACCTGCTCAACGCACTGGATCGCACGTCTCGGCCGATGACCACCGCACAGCTACGCGACGACATGCACGAGCACTTCCGCGCACCGGTCGTGATCGAGTCCGTGTACCGCAATCTCACGGTGCTCGAACGGCGCGGCGTGGTGCAGCGCCGCAAGCTCCAGGGGCGCGACGCCCACTGGAGCCGGACAGCCGATCAGGCGGAGATCTGAACAAACCCGCCCGGCGTGACGCGGGTCCGGTAGACGGGGATCGACACGGCGTCGTCGTCGAGACAACTGCCGTCGTCGAGCGCGAAGGCCTGCTTCTTGATCGGCGACTGCACGGTCGCCCGGCCGGCCCGGTCACCCACGATCCCGCGGGAGATCACCGCCGCACCGGAGAACGGGTCGATGTTGCCCACCGCATACAGCGAGCCGTCGTCGAGGCGGAACAGGGCCGCCTGTGAACCATCGGGCAGCAGCACCGCCACACCCCGGCACGGCATCAGGAAGTCATACCGGCACGCCGTCGTCCACTCCCACGGAGTCGAGGCGTGAATGTCCTTGTGGTCGTCGAGCAGTGTCATTTCGCCTCCTGGATGATCGACGGCATACCCAAACTTGTCGGCACCTTCCGGCCACCGCGCTCGGTAAACGTGACGGTCGGGTCGTCGACGTCGGGTGCGTTGACGAACGACACGAAGCGTGACAGCTTCTCCGGGTCGTCCAGCACGCCCTTCCACTCGCAGGCGTAGCCGGCGACGTGGCGTTCCATGGCCGCCTCGAACTCAGCGGCCAGACCGAGGGAGTCGTTGCAGACGACCTCGCGCAGGTGGTCGAGCCCACCATCCATCGCCTCCAGCCACGGCGCCGTGCGCTGCAGACGGTCCGCGGTGCGGATGTAGAACATCAGGAACCGGTCGATGTACCGGATCAGCGTCTCGTCATCCAGGTCGCCGGCCAGCAGCTGGGCGTGCCGTGGCGACATGCCGCCGTTGCCGCACACATACAGGTTCCAGCCCTGTTCGGTGGCGATGACGCCGACGTCCTTGCTCTGCGCTTCGGCGCATTCCCGGGCGCATCCCGAGACCGCCATCTTGATCTTGTGCGGTGACCGCAGGCCCCGGTACCGCTTCTCGATCTCGACGGCCATGTTGACCGAATCCTGTTGGCCGTAACGGCACCACGTGCTACCGACGCAACTCTTGACGGTGCGCAACGACTTGCCGTAGGCGTGCCCGGACTCCATTCCGCCCTCGACCAGACGCGCCCAGATCTGCGGCAACTGCTCGACCCGCGCGCCGAACATGTCGATGCGCTGCCCGCCGGTGATCTTGGTGTAAAGGTCGAAATCCCTTGCGATCTCGCCGATCAGGATCAACTGTTCCGGAGTGATCTCACCGCCGGGCGACCGCGGCACCACCGAGTAGCTGCCGTTCTTCTGGATGTTGGCCAGGAAGTGGTCGTTGGAGTCCTGCAACGAGGCCTGCTCGCCATCGAGTACGTGGTCGGAGCTGGTCGAGGCCAGGATCGACGCGACGGTGGGTTTGCAGATGTCGCAACCCTTTCCGGTGCCGAACTTCTCGATCAGGCCGGAGAAGGTGCGGATCTCGGTGGCGCTGATGATCTCGAACAGTTCGGCGCGCGACTGACTGAAGTGCTCGCACAGGGCCTTGGACTGCTCGACACCTTCGGCCTCCAGGAGCTGCTTGAGCAGCGGCACACAGGAGCCGCACGAGGTGCCGGCCAGCGTGCACTTCTTCAGGCTGGGCACATCGTCGCAGCCGCCGCAGATGGCTTCCTTCAGATCACCCTTGGTGACGTTGTTGCACGAGCAGATCTGCGCGATGTCCGGCAGCGCGGCCACGCCCAGCGCGGACGCGTCACCGTCCCCGACCGGGGCGATCAAAGCCAGCGGGTCTCCGGGGAGTTCGCTGGCCACCATCGGCCGCAGCACGCCGTAGGCCGATGCGTCACCGACCAGGATGCCGCCCAGCAGCGTCTTGGCGTCATCGGAGAGCACCAGTTTGGCGTAGGTCTGTTTGACGGGGTCGTTGACCACGACCTCCAGGCAGTTCGGCGTAACCCCTTTGGCATCACCGAAACTGGCGACGTCGACGCCCAGCAGCTTGAGCTTGGTCGACATGTCGGCGCCCGGGAACTCGGCCTCACCGCCCAGCAGCCGGTCGGCCACCACCTCGGCGGTGGTGTAGCCCGGCGCCACCAGGCCGTAGCAGCGGCCTTCGATGGCCGCCACCTCGCCGATCGCGTAGATACTGGGATCGCTTGTGACACAGGACAGATCGGTCAGCACGCCACCGCGCTGCGCCATGTCCAGACCTGCCGCGCGGGCCAGCTCATCGCGCGGGCGCACACCGGCGGCGAAGACCACCAGCCCCGCGTCGATGGAGGTCCCGTCGTTGAGCGAGATCCGCATCGAATCATCGATGTCGGACTTGCGCAGCGGCTTGTGCCGCTGCGCCGGCTGAATGCTGTCAGTGCCGACAGCGGTGTGTACCTCGATGCCCAGGCTCCGCATCATCCGGTTCAGCAAGGTGCCGCCGGCCTCGTCGAGCTGCGCCGACATCAGGTGCGGTGACATCTCCAGCACGTGCGTGCGCAGGCCGAACTGCCGCAACGCGTTGGCCGCCTCAAGGCCCAGCAGACCGCCACCGATCACCACGCCCACCGGCGACTTCGAGTCCATGGCGCTCTTGGCACTGGCGCGGATCGCGTCGAGGTCATCGAGCGTGCGGTAGACGTGCACCCCCGGCAGGTCGCGCCCCGGCACCGGCGGCACGAAGGCGTACGACCCGGTAGCCAGCACCAGTGCGTCGTAGTCGAAGCTCTCGCCGGCGACGGTTCGCACCGTACGGGCTTCCCGGTCGATCTCGGCGACCGCACATCCCAGGCGCAGATCCACCCGGTCATCGCCGGCGTAGTCATTACCCGGCAGCGCGAGTTGGGCCCGGTCCCAGTGCTCGGTGTACGCGGTCAGTCCGACCCGGTCATAGGCTGCGTCAGCTTCCTCCGACAGGACGGTGACCCGCCAGGCGCCTGCGGCGTCACGCGACCGCAACGCCTCGACGAAGCGGTGCCCCACCATGCCGTGTCCGACGACCACGACGTTCTGTGTTGACGACATACGGCGAGGTTAGGAACTCGAAGTTGCCGAATTGTCGCCCTGTGTGAACCGCCCGTCACGGTGTGCTCACGGTCCCCGCGACGCACATGTGAGGAAGCCCGGCAGTGAGGTCCAGCTAACCCAGCTGCCGAGCGATCGCGTGTCCGATGACCCGCGCCGCCTCGGCGAAACGTTGCGGATCCGGGCCCGAATAGTTCAGTCGCAGATACGGCCCGGACGGTTCGGCCGGAAACCATTCGTTGCCCGCCGCGACCAGCACCGAATCGGTCTCACACTCGCGCACCAGGCGCCCCAGGTCGACCGCATCGGGCAGGCGCAGCCACAGATGCAGCCCGCCGCGGGGCACGTGCTCGAGCTGAGCGCCGGGAGCGTACTCGGCCAACGCAGCGATCAGCAGGTCGCGCCGCGCCTGCAACTGCTGACGCAAGTCGCGCAGGTGGGTACGCCAGGCCGGTTGGGTGACCACATCGAGTGCGGCGACCTGCAACACACCGCTGACATACATCGACTCCGCGCCCCGGTCGGCCAGGAGCCGGTCGCGGGCGGGACCCCTGGCCACCATCGCCGCGACCCGGATCGACGGCGACACACTCTTGGTCAGCGACCTCAGATAGATGACGTGCCCGGCGTCATCGGCAGCCGCGACCGGCCTGGAGGTGCTGTCGATGCCGAAGTCGCGCGCCCAATCGTCCTCGACCAGGAAGGCACCGTGGCTGCGCACCACCTCGAGCACCTGGCTTGCCAGCTCAGGATCCCATTGGGCGCCAGTCGGATTGGCGTAGTTGGGTTGGGCGTAGAACACCCTGGCACCCGTTTGGGCGAAAGCCCGCGACAGTTCCTCCGGCTCAGGTCCGCGCGGTCCACTCGGCACCGGGACCAGCCGCACACCGCACTGGGCCGCAGCCAGGATGGCGCCCCAGTAGCTGGGCGACTCGATCAACATGGGCTGCCCGAACCCGACCAGGGCGCGACAGATCGAACTCAGACCGCTCTGACTGCCGGGGAGCACGATCACCTCGCGGGCCGTCGGCGGTGTGACGCCCGCCCCGAAGGCCTCCGCCAGCTCCTGAGCGAACCAGGCCTGCAGGTCCGGCCGGCCGGCCACGCCGGCAGGACTCAGCGCGGTGTCACCGCGGGCCGCCCGCGCAAAGGCCGGACGGACCAGCCGCTGGGGAAGAAGTTCGCGCTCGGGATAACCCGAGTGCAGCGCGATCATGTCCGGCGCGACGCCGCGCAGCGGCGTCGACAGTGCGGGGATGCGGGCCTGCGGCGATCCGAGTGCAGCGGTCTGCCAGCCGTAATCGGGCAGGCGCGCGGCACGCACCGCCCGCACGAACGACCCGACCCCGGGCCTGCTCTCCACCAGCCCCAGGCCGCGCAACGCGCGCATGGCCTTGGCGACCGTCACCGGGCTGGCCCCGTATTCGGCCACCAGGGACCGGTTGGAGGGCAGCTGCGCGCCCGGTGGCGCGGTGGTGATCCACTTCCGCAGGCCAGACACGATGCGCTCAGTGCTATCGTTGTCCATGTTGATACAGAGTAGCGCTACTCCGAATAACCCGTCGGCGCTATCCCACACCGGGTTGTGGTGGGGACTGCTCGGCGTCACCGCGTTCTCCTTCACCATCGTGTTCACCAAGGTGGCCATCGACGGGCTTTCCCCGCTGTTCATCGGGGCCGGCCGCGCCGTCGTCGCCGCCGCCATCGCGGGGGCCGCCCTCGCGCTGACCCGGCAGACCCGGCCCTCGCCCCGGCAATGGGCCCGGCTGGCCGTCGTGGCGGCCGGTGTCGTCGCAGGCTTTCCGCTACTGACCTCCTACGCCCTTACCGTCGTTCCCGCCAGCCACGGGGCCATCGTGGTCGCACTGCTGCCTGCCGCCACCGCGGTGTGCGCGGTACTGCGCGGCCATGAGCGTCCCCCGGTCGCCTTCTGGACCATGGCGGCAGCCGGGGCGTTGGCCGCGGTGGTGTTCGCGATGGTGCACGGCTCCGGGTTCGGCCACCTGAGCTGGCCGGACCTACTGCTGTTCGGCGCCGTGCTGGCGGCGGCGGTCGGATACGCCGAGGGTGGGCTGCTGGCGCGGGAACTGGGTGCCTGGCAGACGGTGTCCTGGGCGTTGGTGATCGCGGCGCCGGTGATGCTGGCGTTGACGGTGCTGGACATGGCGCAGCATCCGCCACACGCGACGCCTGCGCAGTGGGCCGCGTTCGGTTACCTGGCCGTGGTCAGCATGTATCTGGGGTTTTTCGCCTGGTATCGCGGCTTGGCCATCGGGCCGATGACGCAGGTGAGCCAAGTCCAGTTGGCCCAGCCGGTGATGACCATCGCCTGGGCGGCATTGTTACTGCACGAACGGCTCACCTGGACGACGGTGGCCGGGGGCGCCGTGGTCATCGGCTGCGCCGCACTGGCCGTCCGCATCCGCTTGAAACCACCCCGCCTGCGGTGACACCTATGCGAAAGTCGGTAGAATCCAATGGCCTCCACCGACTTTCGCCCGAGTCAGAGGTTCACCGGGTAGTCCGAGGTGTAGACGTCACCGCGAATGCGGCCCGGTGCCGGTGGCCCCTCGACAACCACCCACGCCTGCGTAGCGTCCGAGCTCAGGGGCCCGGCAACCGTGACGGTCGCCGTCCCACTGGCATCGGTATGCAGCACCGCGCCCGCCACCCCGGGATCACCGGCGTTGCACGTCGCCACCGACGGTCGTGGCAGCTGAATGAGCCTGACCCGGTAGTCGGTGTAGGGGGTCGCCGACTGCAGCATCACCTCGGCACCCACGTGCGAGCCGTCGGCGCCGATGCTGGCGTGGCCGGAGCCGGTACCCGAGCCCATTCCGCCGAGGAACAACGCTTTCGTGAAATCACACCCGCGGATGGAATTCGACAACGGCACCATCGTCGTCGCCGACGCCGGCGGGCTGCCCACCCCACCGAGTACCACCCCACCCGCTGCCGCCAACGTCACCGCGCGTCTCGTGCGCCAGTCCATCGCATGCACCCTGCCTGCTCGACGTATCAGTGCGTCATTATTGGCACAAATCGCACGTCCAGAAGTGGCAGTTCGCACAAATCGCCGACGGCTACCGCCAGCGGCCGAGCACCTCTTTTGCCCGCGCGCTCAGCACGGCCTGCAGGAACGGGCCGAAAGTGATGCGCCCGACGCCGGCGGCCGTGAGCTCGGCGAGGTCGGCGGTATCGGGGGGAACGGTCACACTGACCGGAAGGGGCACCTCAGACACCAAGCGTGCCAACGCCTCCGGGTCCCGCAGACCGGGCGGGAACAGCGAGTCGGCACCCGCGGCGGCCGCCTCGGACAACCGGGCGATCGCACGATCCACACGGTCGGTTTCGTCTCCCTCGTTGCGCAGGAACAAGTCGGTGCGCGCGTTGATCACCACGTGCACACCGGCGGCGTCGGCTGCCGCACGCAACTGCCGCACCAGCTCGGCGTGCTCGGCCGAGCTACGCAGGCGCTTGCCCTCCCGGTGCACGGTGTCCTCGATGTTGAGCCCGACCGCGCCGACGCCGAGCAGTCCCTCGATGAGCCGCTCCGGCCGCTCGCCGTAGCCAGACTCGATATCCACCGAGACCGGCACGTCGACCGCGTCGGTGATTTGCCGCACCCGGGTCAGCAGATCGTCGAACGACATCACCTCGCCGTCTGCCTTGCCGATGGAATCGGCCAGCGGATGGCTGCCCACGGACAGGGCCGAGAAGCCCTCACCGACCACCAGCCGGGCCGACCAGGCATCCCACACCGTGGGCAACACAACGGGGTTGCCGGGCTGGTGCAGCGCCAGCAACGCCGCCGCCCGCTGCTGCAACGTGGTCTCACTCATAGATCCTCCGGGTGCTCAGATGTCCTGCTCAGGTGTCATTCGGCCAGATGAGAAGCCGGCGAAGGCCAGCCTACGACCCGGGTTCCGGTCGGTGATTGCGAGCGCTCGGCGAGGCCGCCGCGGACGTGATGCGCATCACGTCGCGATCGTGATGTGGCTAGCATTGGTTGTCGTACTGTGAGCCCTGACACCTTCAGCCCGAGGAGGTCACTTGTCCACCACCACCGAGTTCTCCGAACTCCACAACCTGATCCGCGACATGCGTCGCTGTGTCACCACGTTGGCGTCGAAGTACGGGGATTCCCCCGCGACGCGCCGCGTGGTGAACGACGCCGAGCGGATCCTCAACGATATCGAGCGGTTGGACATCGACGCCGAAGAGTTGGAGATGCGTCACGGCGTGACACGCCAACAACCGGCCCGCGAGAAGATCGGCATCCCCGACACCCAATACGGAAGCGAGTTCTGGCAGGACGTCGCCGACGAGGGTCTCGGCGGATACCGCTGAGCTCACGGGCGTCTGACGCCCGAGAAAACAACTGAACCTCAGAAAGGGAACCGTGAGCGCACCCACCGCTGACCGTCGCGCGACCGGGGTCTTCTCGCCGACACGAGCGCAGATCCCCCAACGCACCCTACGGACCGACCGGTGGTGGCAGGCACCACTATTGACCAATCTGGGGCTCGCGGCATTCGTCATCTATGCGACGGTCCGGGCGTTCTGGGGAAGCGCGTACTGGGTAGAGGACTACCACTACCTGACGCCCTTCTATTCGCCGTGCGTCAGCACGGCGTGTGCGCCCGGATCGAGCCACCTCGGTCAATGGGTCGGCGAGCTGCCCTGGTTCATCCCGATGGCGTTCATCTCGCTGCCGTTCCTGCTGGCCTTCCGGCTGACCTGTTACTACTACCGCAAGGCCTACTACCGGTCGGTCTGGCAGTCACCGACCGCCTGCGCAGTGGCCGAGCCACACGCGAAATACACCGGGGAGACCCGTCTTCCGCTGATCATGCAGAACGTGCACCGGTACTTCTTCTACGCCGCGGTGCTCATCTCACTGCTCAACACCTACGACGCGATCGTGGCGTTCCACTCGCCATCGGGCTTCGGATTCGGCCTCGGCAACGTCATTCTGGTCGGCAACGTCATTCTGCTGTGGGTCTACACGGTGTCCTGCCACTCATGCCGTCATGTCACCGGCGGCCGGCTGAAGCACTTCTCGAAACACCCTGTGCGCTACTGGATATGGACACAGGTGAGCAAACTCAACACCCGCCACATGCTCTTCGCCTGGATCACGCTGGGCACCTTGGTCCTCACCGACTTCTACGTCATGTTGGTGGCCAGCGGCACCATTTCTGATCTCAGGTTCATTGGCTGACCTCGGTTGACCGAGTTTCTTTGGCCGACAAGTACGTACACGCGAGAAGGCGAGTGGAATCAATGAGTGAGCTGGAACGGCACTCCTACGACGTGGTCGTGATCGGTGCCGGCGGAGCAGGTCTGCGCGCGGTGATCGAGGCCCGCGAACGCGGTCTGCGGGTAGCGGTGGTGACCAAGTCGTTGTTCGGCAAGGCCCACACCGTGATGGCCGAGGGTGGCTGCGCGGCGGCCATGCGCAATGTCAACACCAAGGACTCCTGGCAGGTGCACTTCGGTGACACCATGCGCGGCGGCAAGTTCCTCAACAACTGGCGTATGGCCGAACTGCACGCACAGGAAGCCCCAGACCGGGTCTGGGAACTGGAAACCTATGGGGCGCTGTTCGACCGAACCAAGGACGGCCGGATCAGCCAACGCAACTTCGGCGGGCACACCTACCCGCGGCTGGCGCACGTCGGTGACCGTACCGGCCTGGAGATCATCCGCACGCTGCAGCAGAAGATCGTCTCGCTGCAGCAGGAGGACAAGAGGGAACTCGGCGACTACGAGGCCCGGATCAAGGTCTTCCACGAATGCTCCATCACCGAGCTCATCAAGGACGGTGACCGGATCGCGGGCGCCTTCGGCTACTACCGCGAGAGCGGCAACTTCGTGTTGTTCGAAGCCCCGGCGATCGTGCTGGCCACCGGCGGTATCGGCAAGTCCTTCAAGGTGTCGTCGAACTCGTGGGAGTACACCGGCGACGGCCACGCGCTGGCGCTGCGCGCCGGGTCCGGCCTGATCAACATGGAGTTCATCCAGTTCCACCCGACCGGCATGGTCTGGCCACTGTCGGTCAAGGGCATCCTGGTCACCGAGGGTGTCCGCGGCGACGGCGGGGTGCTCAAGAACTCCGAGGGCAAGCGGTTCATGTTCGACTACATCCCCGCGGTGTTCAAGGGCCAGTACGCCGAGACCGAGGAAGAAGCCGACCAGTGGCTCAAGGACAACGACTCGGCACGGCGCACGCCTGACCTGCTGCCCCGCGACGAGGTGGCCCGCGCCATCAACTCCGAGGTGAAGGCCGGCCGCGGCTCGCCACACGGCGGCGTCTACCTCGACATCGCGTCCCGGATGCCGACCGAGGAGATCAAGCGCCGGCTGCCCTCGATGTACCACCAGTTCATGGAGCTGGCCGAGGTCGACATCACCAAGGACGAGATGGAAGTCGGCCCCACCTGCCACTACGTGATGGGCGGCATCGAGGTGGATCCCGACACCGGTGGTGCGGCCACGCCGGGGCTGTTCGCTGCGGGCGAGTGCTCGGGCGGTATGCACGGCTCGAATCGTCTTGGCGGCAACTCGCTTTCGGATCTGCTGGTCTTCGGTCGTCGCGCCGGTCTCGGTGCGGCCGACTATGTGGCCGCGCTGTCCGAACGGCCCAAGGTGACGGAGGCCGCGCTCGTCGAGGCCACCGAGCTGGCGTTGGCACCGTTCGAATCTCACACGCATCCGGAGAACCCGTACACCCTGCACGCCGAGCTCCAGCAGTGCATGAACGACCTGGTCGGCATCATCCGCAAGGCCGACGAGATCGAGGAGGCCCTGGCCAAGCTCGCCGAGCTGCGCACGCGCGTACACAACGTCAGTGTCGAGGGCGGGCGTGTCTTCAACCCGGGCTGGCACCTGGCCATCGACATGCGCAACATGCTGCTGGTCAGCGAATGCGTGGCCAAGGCCGCGCTGGCCCGAACCGAAAGCCGCGGCGGACACACCCGCGACGACCACCCGGACATGGATGCCAACTGGCGCAACACTCTTTTGGTGTGCCGTGCGGCCGGCGACGATCAGGTGGTGCCGGACGTGACCGTGACACCCGAATCCCAGCTGCCGATGAGGGAGGACCTGCTGGCGACGTTCGAGCTGTCTGAACTCGAAAAGTATTACACCGCACAAGAACTGGCCGAACACCCCGATCGGAAGGGCTAAGATGGTTGGCTCCACCGGAAAATACACAGCGAACCTGCGCGTCTGGCGCGGAGACGATACCGGCGGCGAACTGCAGGACTACACCGTCGAGGTGAACGACGGCGAGGTGGTGCTCGACATCATCCACCGGCTGCAGGCCACCCAGGCCGGCGATCTCGCAGTCCGATGGAACTGCAAGGCCGGCAAGTGCGGATCTTGCTCGGCGGAGATCAACGGCCGCCCGCGGCTGATGTGCATGACCAGGATGTCGACGTTCGACCCGGACGAGACGGTGACCATCACGCCCCTGCGGACATTCCCGGTGATGCGCGATCTGGTGACCGATGTGTCGTTCAACTACGAAAAGGCCCGCCAGATCCCGTCGTTCACCCCACCCAAGGACCTGCAGCCCGGCGAGTACCGGATGCAGCAAGAGGACGTCGAGCGCAGCCAGGAATTCCGCAAGTGCATCGAGTGCTTCCTGTGCCAGAACGTCTGCCACGTGGTGCGTGACCACGAGGAGAACAAGGAGGCATTCGCCGGGCCACGGTTCCACATGCGCATCGCCGAGCTGGACATGCACCCGCTCGACGTACTGGACCGCAAGGACATGGCTCAGGACGACTTCGGCCTGGGCTACTGCAACATCACCAAGTGCTGCACTGAGGTGTGCCCGGAGAACATCAAGATCACCGACAATGCGCTGATCCCGATGAAGGAACGGGTCGCCGATCGCAAGTACGACCCGATCGTGTGGCTGGGCAACAAGCTGTTCAGGCGCTAGCAGCACCGCGTCTGCCATCGAGATCAACGACATGGTCGTTCCGCCGCGAACGGAACGACCATTTCGTTGTTTTGGCGGCGGAGGATGCCGAGTCAGCGGCGTACGCTCGAGAAAAGCAGCCAATCAGCGTCGAAAGGCAGCTCTATGAGCATGGGACAGACTCACAGCATCAACGAGATCCGGACGGCGATCCGGGAACTGTCGGCCCGGGCCGAACTGGCCCGTAAAGAGGGTCGCCCAGACGATGCCGGCGAGATCGAGCAGCGCATCGCCAAATACCGCGACGAACTCGCCGCACGCCCCTGACCCCGGCCGCCGGAGTCAGGCGCCGAGCTTACGGAACGTGCTGCGGTGGAAAACGATTGGTGCCACGTCGGCGTTGACCGTGATGTCATTGACCCGCAGCACCACGATGGTGTGATCGCCGGCCTCCACCAACTGCTCGATGGCGCTTTCCAGCCACACGCTGGTTCCATGGATGAACACCGCGCCGGATTCGCGTGACTCGGTCTCCAGGCCGGCGAACCGGTCACCGGTCTTGGCCGCCAGGGTACGAGCCGCCTCGTCATGGGATTCGCCGAGCACGCTGATCCCCAGCGACGGCAGATCCTTGAGCTTCGGCCAGGTGCTCGACGAGTTCTGCACGCAGAACGACACCAACGGCGGGTCGAGCGACACCGGCACGAAGGTGCTGGCAGCCAATCCGACCCGAGTGCCCGCTACCTCGGCCGCGATCGCAATGACACCTGACGGAAAGTGGCCGAACGCTTCACGCAGCGACGTCGGGCTCAATTCTGTTGCACTCATAGCACCTCCATCTTCACACAGCTCCCTGTCCCTGCTCAGCCCACCGGTCCACTGGCCGGTAGGTTGGCGTCCATCATGTGGATTCCGCTTCTGGTGATGGCCGCAGCCGTCAGCCTGGAGCCGTTCCGCATCGGAATGACCGTCGTGATGCTCAACCGGCCACGACCTCTCCTGCAGCTGCTGGCATTCCTCATCGGAGGTTTCGCGATGGGCACGGCGGTCGGTTTGATCGTGTTGTTCATGCTGCGGCCCGCCCTGGGGTCGGCACATTTCACCCTGCCCCGGGTCCAGTTGGCGGTGGGGGCGCTGGCCCTGATGGCTGCGGCCGTCCTCGCCATCGGAAGGCCCGCCCGCATGTTCGGTCCGCGACCTGACCGGCAACCCGGACCACTCGTGACGCGCCTCAAGGAACTGCTGGGCGGCCATTCGCTGTGGACCGCGAGCGCCGCTGGACTCGGCATCGCCCTGCCATCGGTCGACTATCTCGCCGCGCTGGCGCTCATCGTCGCCTCCGGCGCCGCGGCAGCCACCCAAGTGGGTGCGCTCCTGCTGTTCAACGTGGTGGCGTTCGGTCTCGTCGAAATCCCGCTGATCTCGTATCTGGTCGCGCCCGAGCGCACGCGCGCCGGCCTCGCCGCACTACACGACTGGCTGCAGACACAACGCCACCGCAAGGTGGCCGCCGTAGTGGGCACGGTCGGCTGCGTACTCCTGGCGGTAGGGTTCGCCGGCCTCTGAACACCAAGCCGGTGATGCCGGCGTCGCTCAGGCGTCCAAGCGCGTGAACTCGTCCTGCCGGTACTGCTCGACACACGCCGCGCGGCGGACCTTGCCGCTCGTCGTCGTGGGAATCGAGCCCGGGGGGACCAGGACGAGATCCCCGACATTCAAGCCGTGCGCGTTGGATATCGCGGAGGTGACGTCGCTCTTGATCTCCTTGAGCCAGTGCACCGCCTCCAGCGGGGACTCGCCCCGCTTCTTGACCTCGATCACGGTCACCAACTTCTCGGTGCTGTTCAGCGGAACGGAGATCGCGGCTACCCGGCCGCCCGTGATCTGTTGGACCGTCGCCTCGATGTCCTCGGGGTAGTGATTGCGGCCGCGGATGATCAACAGATCCTTGATGCGCCCGACGATGAACAGGTCGCCCCCGGAGACGAAGCCCAGGTCACCGGTTTTCAGCCACGGTCCGTCCGGGGTGCCCGGGGTGGGCTCCACCAGGGTGGCGCCGAAGCACTGCTGTTCCTCCGGCGATCTGCTCCAATAACCGGCGGCGACGTTCTCGCCGTGCACCCAGATCTCACCGACCACATCCTGGGCGCATTCGCGCTTGGTCTCGGCGTCGACGATGCGAACCGCAGGCGACCGCGGCAGGTCGTATCTGACCAGCGAAGAGCCCTTTCCGGCTGGGCACCGCCGAACCCGGCCCGCCGACAGTTCGTCGACGTCGAACGCGACGGGCTCCGACGACTCACTCCACGTGCCGGTCGCCACGAACACGGTCGCCTCGGCCAACCCGTAGGACGGACGCAGCATGTGATCCCGGAATCCGAAGTGGGCGAACCGATCTGCAAATCGTTCCAACGTGGCGGGCTCGACGCGCTCGGCGCCGTTGATGATGCCCACCACGCCGCTGAGGTCCATCCCGGCAAGATCGGCGTCCTTGGTCTTGCGGGCAGCCAGGTCGAAGGCGAAGTTCGGTGCCGCAGAAAAAGCCCGGGGATGCTCAGCGAGCGCCTGTACCCACCTCGCCGGGCGTTCCAGAAACGCCAGCGGGCTCGTCAGCACCGCGCGATAGCCGCTCAGGATCGGGGCACAGACGCCCAGCACCAGGCCCATATCGTGATAGAAGGGCAACCACGAGACAATCGTGGCGTCTTGGATGGACCCGAGTTGGGTGTCGGCGAAAAAGCCCCGCATGAGCTGTTCGAAGTTCGCCTGGACGTTGCGGTGCGAAATCATCACCCCGGTGGGCAACCTGGTCGAACCCGAGCTGTACTGCAAATACGCCGTGGTGGGGAATTCGACTGCGCCGCTGTCGAACCCGGCCGGCCCGTCCTCGGCGTCCAAGTTCAGCGAATCGATCGCAACGATCTTCGGCGCGGTGTTCATCCGCGATTGATCCACGTAGTCACCGACGTCCTCGGCGACCGCGGAGGTCGTCAGCACGACCGAAGGCTTCGTATCCACGAAGACCGAACTGACCCGGTCATGGCTCGAACCGCGATGAGGCAAGGGAAGCGGAACCGCCACCAACCCCGCCTGCATCGCGCCCAAGAACGCCAGGATGTACTCGAGGCCCTGCGGGGCCAGGATCACCGCCCGGTCCCCGACCGACCCGTGCAGGCTGATTTCGCGTGCCGCATTCATCGTCCGGTGCGAAAGCTGCGACCACGTCAGCGTCTCGACGACGCCCGCCGGGTCGGCGGTGTAATCGGTGAAGGTGAAGGCAACGTCGTCAGGGCGCAAACTGGCGCGTCCGTGCAGCATCGACAGAATTGATGACTGGGGGCTAGGCATCACATCACGTCCGTAACTGGTCGAATCAATCGGGTTGGAGAGGGCGTCAGCCCGCGCCGTTCGGGTTCAGCACCGACAACGCCGCATTGGCCAGCTCCGACATCGGGTCGGTGCCGCCACCGAAGGTCGCCTCGTTGGCAGGAGCGGTGACCTCGGCCGGGTCGAACCCGTGTACCGGGTCCACCGTGACCGGCGCGGTTGCTGGATCGTCGTTTCGCGAATAACCGGCATCCACCATGGGCAGCAGTACCCGGTCCAGCTCGTTGAGTGTGTGCTGGTCATATCCGAGGTACTTGAACGGCAACACCAGCGGCAGGTGTTCCTCGGGCACCAGGTACGTCGTCGTTGTCGCACCCTTGGAGTTGACCGTCGTCCTGATGTTCTGCGGCGGAACGTTACTCGGATTGGTGAACGCGATCGCGGTGTGACCGGTGGCCAACCCGGCGATCGCGTTGATGACGCTCATCCAATTGTCCGGCCGGTCCGGCCA
Source organism: Mycobacterium syngnathidarum (assembly GCF_001942625.1). Lineage (GTDB taxonomy): Bacteria > Actinomycetota > Actinomycetes > Mycobacteriales > Mycobacteriaceae > Mycobacterium > Mycobacterium syngnathidarum. The sequence continues at coordinate 22,225 of NZ_MLCL01000024.1, read as the reverse complement.
GTCCGCGATGCTGTCGTAGGCGGAGATGAACTGGTCGGTGTGGTACTGGCTCTCCACCGGCGCCGGGATGCGGTAGTCCATGAACGGCACGACGCTGCCGACGGGGAAGTTCTGGGTCAGGAAACTCTCGCCGAAGGGATGCTTGGCGATCGGATCGCCGAATGTCGCGAAGCTCAGCTGGTCTGGCGGCGGGGCACTCGGGTCGTTGGCCAGGCGCGCCTTCACAGCGTTGAGCACGAGCGCGCCCTCGGACAGCCCCATCGCTGTTCCTTTGCCGCCGTTGCGGATTGCCGCGTCGAGGTTTCCCTCGCCCTCATCGACCGACTCGCCGATGCTGGGCCCGTCAAGGCCGATTCCCGGATAGAACCGCTCTCCGACCGCACCGATGCCGGGGAACAAACGTTCCAGGGTATGGCCCTGAACCTGGCCCGCCGGGTAGTCGACCTTCGTTCGCTTCATCCCGGGGAACCAGTGCTCACCGGTCATCCGGATGTACTCGTCGTAGGGGATCCCGAGAACGTGCGCGCCGCCCAAGGCGAAAGCGGTCCCGGGGTTCGACGGCGTCGGTGCGGCCGGGCCGCCGGGCGGAGGCACGGGCGGCGGGGCGTCATCGGCCCACGCGTTCCCGACGACGCCGAAGGATCCGGTGACGCTGGTGGTCATCAGCAAAGCAAGTCCTGCAAGGAGTTTCTTCATCTCCACTCCCGATCACCCCGGTTCGTTTCGTAGTTTCACACACATCACGCGTGCGCGCTCACCCGTGCTCACGTGCGCAACCTCCCGCCCGCGGCGCGCGAGGGCCACCAGTTCGCCTTACCGATCAGGGCCGCGATGGCCGGCACCGTGATGGTGCGCACCACAAACGTGTCCAGCAGGATGCCGACCCCGATCATGAAACCGCCTTGCACCACTATGCCGATGGAAGAGAACATCAGGCCGGCCACCGAGGCGGCGAAGATCAGACCCGCGGCGGTGATCACGCCTCCCGTCGAACTCAGGGTGCGGATGACACCGAAGCGCGTGCTGTGCGGAGACTCGTCGCGCAGACGCGACACCAACAGCATGTTGTAGTCGGCACCCACCGCGATGAGCACCACGAACGCGAGTGGGGGCACGCTCCAATGCAATTGCTCGCCGAGCAGGTTCTGGAACACCAGGACACTGATACCCAACGCCGCGAAGTATGAGACCAACACCGACCCGACGAGGTAGAGAGGTGCCAGAATCGAACGCAACAGCAACATCAGGATCGCCAGGACCACGACGAGGGTCGCGATCATGATGAACTTGATGTCCTGCTGGTAGTAGTCACGCGTATCGCGAAGTGCGGCCGGGAAGCCACCCATCGAGATCTCGGCGTCAGCAAGCGTGGTGTTCGGCTGGGCACCCCGGGCGACGTCCTGGATCTGGTTGACCTGATCCATCGCCTCGGAGCTGAACGGGTTGAGCTCGGTCTGGACCAGATACCGCACCGAGCGGCCGTCCGGCGAAACGTATGCCGCCGAGGCCTTCTTGAACTCGGGCATGTTCAGCACCTCGGGCGGGATGTTGAACCCCGCCTGTGCCGGATCGGTCGCTTCATTGCGCATCGTCAACAGAAATGACGAGGCCTGGTCCAATCCGGAGGAGATCACCTTGATCTGCTTGACGAGTTCGTCCACGCCGCCGGCGACCTCCCGGCTTCCGCCGGCCAGGCGGTTGGCACCTTGCTGCAGATCCTTCAGGCCCGACTGCGGGCCACCGGGCTTGTTGAGCCCCATGGCTTTGACGGCCTTGTTGACGCTGGCCAGTGCCGCGTTCAGCTTGGTCACCGTGGAGTTGACGGTCTGCTTGTCGTCTCCCGCGCCGTTCAACTGGTGGGCGAGATCGTTGATCTCGTTGAGGCTGCCGCCGTTGTTCGCGTCGACGAGTCGCTGAAACTGGACCCGGGTTTCCGCGCAGGACGGGTTGTTGTCGCAGACCGCGTTGTTCTGTAGCGCCGCCAGGACAGGCTCGATCCAGCCGAAGATGTTCTTGACCGCCGACAGGTTGTATCCCATCGCGTTGGACAGCGCATTGATGCTCTGCACGAGCTTGGCCGCGGTTTCGACGTCCTTCACCAGTTTGTCGCCACCGTATTCGGTGCGCACCGACGAGAAGGTGTCGACCACACTCTGCAGACTGGGCGCGATCTGGTTGATCTGAGCTCGCACCTGCGCGAGGCTGCTGGCCAGCGTATTGGCCCCGGCGGCCAGTCGATTGAGGTCACTTGAGCGCTGGTCGATCTGCTGGGAACCGTCGGCCAGCCGGGTACCGACGATGCCGGCCTGGAACGTGGCCCGGAACTCGGCAGGCACCTCGCCCAGGGGCCGGGAGATGCCGCTGACCAGGCCCACGTCGGGCAGCTGGGCTACGCGCGAAGCCATCTGCTCCAGGTCCGCCATGCCTTTGGGGGTGCGCAGGTCGTGCGGAGACTGGATCAGGATGTACTCGGGAATCGACTGACTGATCGGAAAGTGACGTTCGACCGCGGCGTAGCCGACCGAACTCGGGGCCGACGCGTCCACGACCTTGCGATCGTCATAGTTGTACTGGGCGAAGATCGCGGCACCGGCCAGCAAGGCCAGCACCACAAGACTGGCGACGAGGTGCGGCACCGGTCTGCGCACGATGCGGATTCCCGACCGCCGCCAGAACCGGGAGGTCAGTTCGCGCCGCGGCTTGACCCATCCGCGTGGTCCGACCAGCGTCAGGATGGCCGGCAGCAACGTCAGCCCGGCCAGGTAGGCGACGGCGATACCGATCGCTGCGGCCACTCCGACCGTTCTGAACACGCCCATCTTGGTGAAGCTCAACAGCAGGAAGGTGACCCCCACCGTCGCGGCCGACGCCGTGATCACTTTCCCGATCGACAGCATCGCCGCGCGAACCGCCTGGTCGAAGCCATCCCCCGACCGCAGATAGTCGTGATAGCGGCTGATCAGGAACACCGCATAGTCCGTGCCCGCACCGGCCATGATCGCGCTCAGGAACACGACGGACTGATTCGAGACGCCGGCACCGGTCAACGCGGAGAACCCCGCCACCAGTGCCTGCGCGATGAGCAGGGACGAGCCGATGGTCACCAGCGGCAACAGCATGGTGACCGGACTTCGGTAGACCACCAACAACACGGCCAGCACCAGGACCGCGATGGCGATCTCGATCGGCAGCCGATCGTTCTCCCCCGCGACGGTGAGGTCGGCGGCGGTGGCCGCGGGCCCGGTGAGGTGCACCTGCAGTGGGCTACCGGCCGTACTGAGCTTGACGATCTCGGAAACCCGGTTGAAGGAGTCGATGGCCCGCGGTGTGCCCAACTCACCGGCCAGCCCCACCGGGAGGACCCAGGTGGTCTTGTCCTTGCTGGTCAGAAACTGCCGCAGTTGTGGGGTGGCGACGAAGTCCTGCACGCTCTCGACGTCAGCGACGTCGTCGCGCAGCGCGTCCACCAGCTTGCGGTAGGTCGCCTCGTCAGAGCGGTCGAGCCCGTTCTCGTTGATCAGGGCCACCAACAGCAGGTCGTTGTTCCCCGATTCGTGGAACGCCTCGGTCATCTTTTCCGCGGTGACACTCGACGGTGCATCGCTGGGCAGGATGGCGAGCGGATGCTTCTGGGCCATGTCGCTCAGCGACGGACATGCCAGCGGCAGAGCCACCAGCAGTGCCGCCCAGACCCCGATCACCGCCCAGGGCCACCGCACCACGAAATCGGCTAGCCGTCGCATCTCGTCCTCACCCTCGCGCCCAAGTTGCGCATCGCATCGATTTGCTCGCCGCTACGCGACGCGCCCCCAGTGCCCGCTGTCAGCAACCCGCGAAGCCACCGACCTCATTGCGTCCATGTACCGCGTGACCGATTTCTTGGCGACCGCATTGTCCGGATGCATGATCGCCATCACCGTGCCCTCGCCGTACCTGAAGATGTAGATCGTCAATTGGTACGAGAACCGATTGTCCGGGTACATCCCGATGTTGTTCGCGAGGCCCAGATCGCCTGCAGCGAGGATAGCGTTGAGCGGTGCTGCACCGCCGTGCAGGAAATTGGAAACCGGGAAGTTCGGCTGCGGCCAGTTCAACCACGGCGCCAACTCCAACACGCGGTAGTACGGCACCCTCGCCATGTCCAGACCCGAATCGAATGACGCCTGAGCCGCGCCGGCGGCGTCGCTGAAAGAGGTCGCCGCGACGGGTACGACAATCGGGATCAGGCCGGTAAACCACCCTTGCGTCATGAAATTGTCGCCCGCCGTACGCGAATCTCTCGGCGTGAGACCGTAATAGGTGAGTGCACCGGTGAACTCATGCTCGACCAGACCAAGGCAGGCAAACAATCCGCCGACGAAACGGGCGCCCGCGGCCGCACATGCCGCATCGAAGCGCTCCGTCTGCGGTGTGTCCATCAAAACCTGAGAACTCCAGGCACTGCTCAATGACTTGTCCGGATTACCAAGCGGCAGTGGGAATTCCGGGAAACCATCACGATTGTTCTCGGCGAACTCGATCCATGCGCGCACACCTGCCGAATCCAGCGTCAGGGCCGACGTGTACTCGCGTTCGCGGACACAGAAATCGTCGAAGCTTCCCGCTTCCGGCAGCTCGAGTGCCTGGCCACTGCCGCTCATCGCCGAATACATGCCATTGGCTTCCATCATCGTCGTGCCGATCAAGGTGGCGTCACCGTGCACGTGATCCATGGCGGCAAAGAACGTGAAATGATTCTCGTTCTGAATAATGCCGAAAGTGAAGCAGCCCCACTCCAGTGGGTTCGGTATCCCCACGACGTGATCGCGTATTTCGTCGACGGTCATGTGGCCCTGATCGACCGGCATGAACTCGATTTCCGCCGGATCTTCGATTGCATGTCTAACAAATTTGCCGTCGTCGGTCTGTTTGAACCAACTGCGGAACGTGTCGTGCCTGCGCAGGTAGGAGTTGACCGCATGGTCCATCGCTGCGATATCACACCGTCCAGGCACTTCACAACTGGCGATGATCTGGCGCGAGAAGTTAAGCCCCGCAGAGGTTCTGTCACAGTAATTCTTAAGATGTTGGCTCTGCATGTAGCTAACCGGAACCTCGCTCAGTGGAGCGCGGTTCGCAGTTTCCTGAGCCGCTGCCGTCGGATGCCAGGAAGTTACCGAGCCCGGACTCAACGTCCATTCCTCAAGTGCCCCAACAGTTATCTTGCCAATGCGCAAAGCGTTGCCCTCCCAGTTTGGCCGCAATGGCCGTGATCTTGCCCAACATACCCCCGGCCCCCCGGCAACTGCCCACCCCACCTGAGGCCACACCCTAGGCACCACACGTCACAGGTTCGTCTGACATAGTGCGTAGTGCCGTCGGGGGGCGGACAATTTTCGCGTGCGATAAATGTCCCGCGCAGTCACCGTGTGACCGCCGATGCAAGGAGTACAACGGCATGGGAATCGCCGACCATCCGACCGAAACCACCCCTCGCTTTGCCGTAATCGGCTATGCGGCGCGTTTTCCCGGCGCTCCGGACGCCGAAGCGTTCTGGGACGTGTTGCGCGAAGGCCGCGACGCGGTCTCGGAGATACCCCAGGACCGCTGGGACGCCGACGAGTTCTTCGACCCGGAACCGGGCTCGCCCGGCAAGGTCGTCACGCGGCGCGCCGGGTTCGTCGACGACGTAACCGGGTTCGACGCACCGTTCTTCGGGATGTCGACCCGCGAGGTCCGCTTGATGGACCCTCAACATCGACTTCTGCTTGAGACTTCGTGGCGCGCCGTCGAGCATTCCGGCACGGCACCAACAGCTTTGGCCGACACCAACACCGGTGTCTTCGTCGGCCTGGCCACCCACGACTACCTGGGAATGGCGTCTGACGAGCTGACGTACCCCGAGATCGAGGCCTACATGGCCATCGGGACCTCCAATGCCGCGGCAGCGGGGCGGATCAGCTATCGGTTGGGCTTGCAGGGTCCGTCGGTCGCGGTCGACACGGCGTGCAGCTCATCGCTGGTGGCAATCCACCAGGCGTGCCAGGCGCTGAGCCTTGGCGAGTGCGATCTCGCGCTGGCCGGTGGGGCGAATGTCCTGCTCACTCCGGCCACCATGATCACCTTCTCGAGCGCGCACATGCTGGCACCCGACGGCCGCTGCAAGACATTCGACGCCGCCGCCGACGGCTATGTGCGCGGCGAGGGCTGCGGCGTCATCGTCATCAAACGACTCGACGACGCGGTCCGCGACGGTGACCAGATTCGAGCCGTGATTCGCGGCAGCGCAATCAACCAGGACGGCGCATCCGGCGGGCTGACCGTGCCGAATGGTGTAGCACAACAACGGGTTATCGCCGCCGCCCTGAAACGTGCGGGCGTCGAACCCAGCGAAGTCGGTTACCTGGAAGCACACGGCACCGGAACGTCACTGGGTGATCCGATCGAGGCCCAGGCCGCCGGTGCAGTGCTCGGATCCGGGCGCGACGCCGAGCGACCCCTGCTGATCGGCTCAGCGAAGACGAACATCGGGCACCTGGAAGCAGCCGCCGGGATCGCCGGCGTCATCAAGGTGATCCTGTCGCTCGAAAACGAGACGTTACCCAAGCACCTGCACTTCGAAAACCCATCGCCGCACATTCCGTGGGACCGGCTGGCAGTCGAGGTCGTCAAGGATTCGCGGCCGTGGGAACGCAACGGTCAACCTCGCATCGCAGGCGTCAGCTCGTTCGGGTTCGCCGGCACCAATGCGCACGTCATCCTCGAAGAAGCGCCCGAACCGACTCCGGTGGTCGTGCCTGAGGCGGCCGGAGTGTCCGAGGACAGGCGATTCAGCATCCTTCCGCTGTCGGCGCGCACGCCCGGGGCCCTCGTGCAGCTCGCTGACCAGTACCGCAGCTGGTTGACCGCGCACCCGGAAGCCACCTTGGCCGACGTGTGCCTGACCGCCGGAGTCGGACGAGCACACCTGGAACACCGCGCCGCGCTGGTGGTCAATTCCCGAGACGCCGCGGTCGAACTCCTCGGGGCGCTGGCAGACGACCGCCCGGCCCCCGGCCTGGTCCGCGGGGAATCTCATGACACCCCCAAGACGGCCTGGCTGTTCACCGGTCAGGGCAGCCAGTACCCCGGCATGGCCCGCGAGTTGTACGACACCGAACCCGTGTTCGCCGAAACCCTGGACCGGTGTGCGGCCGCGGTCGCCGACATGCTCGAAAAGCCTTTGCTGGACGTCATTTTCGACCTGGACAGCCCCGGTGCCGAAGAGACGTTACGGCAGACGTCCTACGCCCAGCCGGCGCTGTTCGCCCTGGGAATGGGCTTGGCGCGGCTCTGGCAGTCCTGGGGAATCGAACCGGACGTGGTGCTCGGTCACAGCGTCGGTCAGTACTCGGCGGCCTGCGTCGCGGGAGTGGTCGGCCTCGAAGACGGCGCCAAGCTGATGGCCGAACGCGGCCGCCTCTTCGGCAGCCTTCCCGCAGGTGGCCGGATGGTGGCGGTGTTCACCGCGGCCGAACGGGTCGAAAGCCTCACCGACGAGTACCCCACGCTGTCGGTGGCGGCGTACAACGGTGCCAACACCGTGCTGTCCGGACCGGTCGCGGACCTGGAGAAAGCGGTGGCCGGATTGGCCGCCGACGGAATCCGGTGCGACTGGCTGGAGACCAGCCACGCATTCCACTCGGCGTTGCTCGAGCCGATCCTCGACGAGTTCGAGGCATACGCAAACCAGTTCACTTTTCAAGCACCACAACGGATTCTGATCGACAACCGCACCGGCGCCGCGCTGGGACGCAGCGTCAAGATGGATGGCGCGTACTGGCGCCGTCACGCGCGCCAACCGGTGGAGTTCGCCAAGAGCGTGCGCACCCTGGCCGATCTGAACTGCAAGGTGCTGCTGGAGATCGGTCCCCGCCCCGTGCTCACCGCAACGGCCCTCGGCGCGTGGCCCGACCCGGCCACCGCACCGCGGGTGATCGCCTCGTTGCGGCCGAACACCGCCGACCATCGGCAGATCACCGAAGCCGTGGCCGATGCATACGTGTTGGGCCACCTGCCCGAGTTCGGCGCCTTCCGGCAGCCGCACGCGCGAAAGCTCGACCTGCCGACCTACCCGTTCGAGCACCGCCAGTACTGGTACCGCGACAACCGGGAAGAGCCGAACCAGCAACAGCACGTGGCCGCCCGCACCCAGGCAGTCCGCCTTCTCGAGGACGGCCGCATCGAAGAGCTCGCGGCCCTGCTCGGTGGCGCAGGCGACGACGATCAAACCCGGGCGGTACTGACCAAGCTTGCCGCGCAGCACAATCAGCAACGCTCGACGCAGTCCATCACGGACGACCGCTACGAGTTCCGCTGGGACAAAGCCCTCACACCGCTGTCCGGATCCGACGCCGCCGATAGCTCCTGGATCCTCATCGGCGAGGAATCCGAAGCCGTCAAACCCCTGGTCGAGGCACTCACCGCACGCGGACAGCAATACCGGATCCTCGGACTGCCGGCATCGGACACCGACGAGGAGCAGCTCGCAGACACGTTGCGCGTCGCGGCGGCAGGCGATTCGACGACGCGGATCATCCACGTCGCCGCGGTGGACTCCGACGGTGTCCCCTCGATGCGGTCGTTGCTGCGCATGCAACACCAGATCCTGGCCGGAACGCGGCGACTCTTCCGCGCGGCGGTCGCCGCTGATCTCAGGGCACCCATCTGGCTCGTCACCCGCGGAGCACAGTGCGTCACCGACGCGGACACCGTGACACCCGAGCAGAGCGCCCTGTGGGGATTCGGCCGCGCCGCGGCCCTTGAGCTTCCTCAACTGTGGGGTGGTCTGGCCGATCTGTCCGACGTCACGTCCGGCGAATGGTCCACGCTGCTCAACCGCATCACGACGGGATCCGAATCGGCGGTCAAGGAAGACCAGATCGCGCTGCGCGGTCAAGACGTCTACGTGCCCCGGCTGGTGCGACCACAGGATCTGCCGAGCGGCAAGCCGCTGGAATTGCGCGATACCGCAACCTATCTGGTGACCGGGGGGCTCGGCTCCATCGGACTCGAGGTCGCCGGCTACCTGGCCGCGCACGGTGCCAAGCAGTTGGTGCTGACCAGTCGCCGCCAGCCAAGTGAGGCCGCTCAGAAACACATCGACGCACTGTGCTCCCAGCACGGCTGCGAAATCCGGGTCGCCACGGCCGATGTCGCCGACGCCCACGACGTCGCACGCCTTCTGACCAGTGTGCGGGCTGAGCTGCCGCCGCTCGCGGGCATCGTGCACGCCGCGGGTGAGAACGGCACCACTCCGCTGAGCGAGCTCGACGACGCCGAGGTGGACCGGGTCTTCGCCGGGAAGGTCTGGGGCGCCTGGCATCTGAGTGAAGCCACGGCCGACGACAACCTCGATTTCTTCATCAGCACGTCCTCGATCGCATCGGTGTGGGGCGGGTTCGGTCAGACCGCGTACAGCGCGGCGAACGCGTTCCTGGACGGGCTGGCCTGGCGCCTGCGCAATCAGGGCATCGCCGGCACCAGCGTCAACTTCGGTCCCTGGTCGGCAGGTATGGCCGACGCGGAATCCCGTGCCCGGCTCGAGCAACGCGGAATCAAGCCGCTGTCGCCGTCCGACGCACTGGCCGGCCTGGCCGATGTGGTGGCGGCCTCTTCGGCGCACGGCCCCGCGCAGGGAGTGATCGCGCGTATCGACTGGTCCCGATTCCTGCCGCTGTTCCAGCAGGCGGGCCGGCGGGGATTCCTGGCAGAGCTGGAAGGTGAACTGCCCGCCCAGTCGGGCACGGCGTCGCCGGTCACCGCATCCGGCAAGACCAAGCTGGTCGAGCAGCTCACGAATGCCCCGGTGCAGCAACGTAAGAAGCTCCTGACGGATTACCTGCGCGACTCCGTCGCCGAAGTGACCCGCGTCGATGCCGGCGAAATCCGTGAGGACGCCGGGTTCTTCGACCTGGGCATGGACTCACTGATGGCCGTCGAATTGCGCCGCCGCATGGAACAGGGCGTGGGCAAGGAAATCCCGGTCACCGTGGTGATGGACCATCCCCGGATATCCGACGTGGCCGACTACCTGCTCGGCGAGGTACTCGGACTGGCCGAGCAGAAGTCCGACCCGACAACCGCATCGGTGGCCGCGACGCGCACCGACGACCCGATCGCCGTGGTCGCGGTGTCGTGCCGGTTCCCCGGCGCACCGAACCCCGAAGCGTTCTGGGACGTGCTGTCCGGTGGCGTCGACGCGATCCGGGAAGTGCCGGAGGAACGCTTCGACATCGACGAGTTCTTCGACCCGGACCCGGACGCGCCCGGGAAGACCTACACGCGCCACGGCGGGTTCCTCGACGGCATCGACGGATTCGATCCTGAGTTCTTCGGCATCTCTCCGCGCGAGGCAGTTTGGATCGAACCGCAGCAGCGACTGGTCCTCGAAACGGTGTGGGAAGGCCTGGAAAGAGCCGGGCATTCACCTGAGCGCCTACGCGGCAGCCGAACCGGTGTGTTCGTGGGTGTGGCCGCCAACGAGTACGCGCACCTGCTGTCAGCAGAGCCGATCGACAAGATCGAGCCGCACTTCATCACCGGCAACGCGCTCAACGCCATTTCGGGCCGCGTCGCCTTCGCGCTCGGGCTCGAGGGGCCCGCGGTGGCAGTCGACACCGCGTGCAGCTCGGCGTTGGTCGCCGTCCACCAGGCCTGCCAGGCACTGCAATCCGGCGATTGCGACATGGCAGTGGCAGGCGGCGTGAACGTCCTGCTGTCTCCGGTGACCGTGGTCGCCGCGTCCCGCGCCCGGATGCTCTCGCCGGTCGGGCGGTGCAAGACGTTCGACGCGTCCGCCGACGGCTACGTCCGCAGTGAAGGCTGCGGAATCCTGGTCCTCAAGCGGCTGAGCGACGCGCAGCGCGACGGCGATCGGATCTGCGCGGTCATCCCGGGCAGCGGGGTCAACCAGGACGGCGCTTCGAGCGGCCTGACCGTGCCCAATGGCGGTGCCCAGCAACGCCTCATCGGTACCGTGCTGGCCCGGGCCGGCCTGAACGGAGGCGATGTCGACTACCTCGAGGCACACGGAACCGGGACCCCGCTGGGTGATCCCATCGAAGTGCAGGCGGCCGCGGCTGCCTACGGCGGCTCGCGTGATGCCGACCGACCCTTGCTGATGGGGTCGGTGAAGACCAACATCGGCCACACCGAGTCGGCCTCCGGGGCAGCCGGCCTGATCAAGGTGGTGCTGTCGCTGCAGCACGAAACTCTGCCGCAGAGCCTGCATTTCGAGAATCCGTCACCGCACATCCCGTGGGATTCGCTGCCCGTACAGGTGGTGGACAAAGCGATGCCGTGGCAGGCCAACGGCAGGCCGCGACGTGCCGGCGTGAGCTCCTTCGGATTCACCGGGACCAACGCCCACGTGCTGGTCGAAGAAGCCCCGTCACCGGCGCCCGAGGCCGCGCCCGCTGATGAGCACCAGACCGGCGGGGATCTCGCCGAGGGGGTGGCACCGGAAAACAACGGTGCAGCAATGGAAAAGCAGCCCAAGCAGGTAGAGGTGCTGGCCCTGTCCGCCCGGTCGCCCGAAGCGCTGGCGGCATTGGCCCAGCGGTACGAAACCTGGCTGGGCAACCACCCCGACGCGGATCTCGCCGACCTGTGCCTCACTGCCGGGACGGGCCGTTCGCACTTCGAACATCGCGCCGCTCTGGTCGTGGATTCGGTCGCCGAGGCCCGTGCAGGGCTGGCCGAACTGGCCGAGAACCGACTGCGGCACGGTGTGGTACGGGGCGAGCGCCCGCATCACCCGATGACGGCGTGGCTGTTCACCGGGCAGGGCAGCCAGTACGCCGGCATGGCGCGTGAGTTGTTCGACACCGAACCCGTTTTCGCCGAAACGGTCCGCCGCTGCGCGGACGCGGTCAACGACATCTTGCCGCAACCACTGCTCGACGTGCTGCTGGCCGACAACCGTGAAACCGGAGGCAAGGCCGCAGAAACACTGCGGCACACCTCATTTGCGCAGCCGGCGATCTTCGCCGTGGAAATGGGCCTGGCCCGGCTGTGGCAGTCCTGGGGGATCGAACCCGACGTCGTGCTCGGGCACAGTGTCGGCCAATACGCCGCGGCATGCGTTGCCGGGGTGTTCAGCCTCGAAGACGGCGCCCGTCTGATGGCCGAGCGCGGACGACTGTTCGGCAGCCTGCCCGAAGGTGGGCGCATGGTGGCGGTATTCGCCGACCCCAAGCACGTCGAACAGATCGCCGGTGGATTTCCGCGGGTCTCGGTGGGCGCCTACAACGGGCCCAACACCGTGCTGTCGGGGCCGGGTGACGACCTCGAACAGATCGTCGAGAAGTTCGAGGAGGACGGGGTCCGGTGCACCTGGCTGGAGACCAGCCACGCGTTCCACTCCGAACTGCTCGATCCGGTGCTCGACGAATTCGAGGCCTACGCAGGGCAGTTGCAGTTCGCGAAGCCCACGATGCCGCTGGTCTGCAACCGCACCGGCACCGTGCTCACCGCCCAGACCCCACTCGACGCCCAGTACTGGCGCAGGCATTCCCGCCAGCCGGTGCAGTTCGCCGAGAGCGTGCGCACAGTGGCCGCGCTGGGCTGCTCGATTCTGATGGAGATCGGTCCGCAACCGGTGCTGACCGGAGCCGCGGTGCAGGTCTGGCCGGAACACTTGGCGGCGCCGCGTGCGATCGTCTCCATGCGGAAGGGCGTCTCTGATCGGCGGCAGATCGCCGACGCACTGGCCTCGGCCTACGTCGGCGGTCACCGGCCCGATTTCGGCGCCCTGCATCGCGGGCCCAGGCGGCGACTCGAGTTGCCGACCTACCCGTTCCAGCGACGTCGCTTCTGGCCCAAGGGCACCGGAATCACCGCTGATGTCAACGGTGCCGTGGGATCGGGGATCCTCGGCAGTGGAAAGGACCTCGCCTCCGGCGATTCGGTCTACACCAGCCGGTTGTCGGTCAAATCGCAGCCCTGGCTGTCCGACCACGTCATCTACGGCACCGTGGTGGTCCCCGGAGCGACATACGCCGCGATGGCGCTGGCCGCGGTCGGTACCCCCGCGCATGCCAAGGATGTCTTCTTCTACGAGCCGATCATCCTGCCCGAGAAGAGTTCTCGCGAGGTGCAATTGACGTTGCACCCGCTGGACGAGGGTGACGGCTGGAAGTTCCAGGTACACAGCCGCCCGTACGGGGAGCGTGGCGCCGATTGGTCATTGAATGCCGAAGGCACGGTGCTCGCCGGGCTCTCCGAAGAGCAGGCCCCCGATGAGTCGGATCCGGTCGACGAAGCGATCGAGCGCCTCGAACGCATGCGTCCGCAGGAGTTGTTCGAGACCTTCGCCGATCTGGAACTGGCCTGGGGTCCGACGTGGTCCGGTTCGCTGAAGTCGTTGTGGCTCGGCGAAGGCGAGGCGATCGGCGACATCCTGGTCGGCGAGGAACTCGCCGACCAACTCGGCACCGAGCCGATGCACCCGGTCCTGATGGACTTGTGCACCGGTGTCGCCTTCCCCGCGTTCCCCGCGCTTCTGGCGGCTGAGCAGGGCGTGAATGACCTGTTCCTGCCGCTGCGGTACGGGCAGGTGACGTTGAAGGAGAAGATGCCGCGGCGCTTCTACTGCCGTGCCCGGTGGCATGAGAGCGCCCTGGACAGCGAGACCCAGGTCTTCGATCTCGACTACCTCGACCGCGATGGCCGGTATCTCGGCGGCGTGCGTGACTTCACCGTCAAGCGCGCGCCTCGCGAAGCACTGCTGCGCGGACTCGGCGGCGACGCCACCCGCCTGCTGTACACCCTGGGCTGGCACGAGGTTCCGGTACCGCCGGCTGCCGAGGACGCAGCCGAAAACGCCAGCGGCACCTGGTTGATCGCCGGATTCGACGAACTGGCCGCCAAGGTTCCGGGCTGCATCCCGTTCGACCACAGCACCGATCCAGAACTCCTCGGGCAGGTGCTGACCCAGGCCAAGGAACGCGGTCTGCCGTTCTCCGGTGTTATCTGGCGGGCCACCGCAGCGGGTGCAGAGGAATCGAGCGCGGACCGCCAGGCCCGGCTCGAGACCGAGATCGCCAATCTGCTCAGCGCGGTGCACACCGTGCAGGGCGGAGAGGTGAAATTGCCCGGCGGTCTGTGGATCGTCACCGAGCGGGCAGTGGCCACCGAATCCGGGGAACCGGTCGACCCGGTGCAAGCGGCCCTGTGGGGATTCGGCCGCACCACGATCAACGAGGAACCGGCGCTGCGCGCCAAGCTCGTCGACACCGACGGGTCTGGTGAAGCCGTGCAGGCACTCGCGAATCTGTTGGTGACGCCGGTCGAAGAGCCGGAAATCGCAGTGCGGCAAGGCAAGCTGTTGGCTTCCCGGCTACTGCCCTGGGCCCGTAGCGGCCATCTCACGGTGCCTCGCGGAAACGATTACGTCCTGGCCCCCACCGAGCGCGGCGCGATCGACAATCTGCGAATCACCGAGAAAGAGGTGCCCGCACCGGACGAGGGCTACGTGCAGGTTCGGGTGGAGGCCGCGGGGCTCAACTTCCGCGACGTGCTCAACGTCCTGGGCCTCTACCCGGGCGACCCCGGGCCGATCGGCGGTGACTTCGCCGGTGTCGTCACGCAATTGGGTGAGGGCGTCACCGGAGTCGAAGTGGGCCAGCGCGTCTACGGCTCCATGCAGGGCGCGTTCTCCAGCAGGTTCAACGTGCCGGCCCAGTTCCTGGCGCCGATCCCGGACGGCGTCAGCGCGGTCGAGGCCGCCACGATTCCCGCTGCGGCCCTGACGGTCCGCCTGTCCTTCGACTGGGCGCAGCTCAAGCCTGGCGACAAGGTGCTCATCCACGCCGCCAGTGGCGGTGTCGGCCTGGCGGCCGTCCAGATGGCACAGCAGTGCGGCGCTGAGGTCTACGCGACGGCCAGCACCTTCAAGCGCGCGACGTTGCGCAACCTGGGTGTGAAGTACGTTTACGACTCGCGGACAACGGACTTCGCCGACCAGATCTTGGCCGACACCGACGGTGCCGGCGTGGATGTGGTGCTGAACTCCCTGACCAGCGAAGGGTTCATCGAAGCGACGCTGAAGGCCACTGCCCGCAACGGCCGCTTCGCCGAGATCGCCAAGCGTGACATCTGGTCAGCCGAGCAGATGGCCGAGGCCCGGCCCGACGTCTCCTACGAGATCGTCGCGCTGGACACCGTGATGTTCACCGAGCCGGATCGCATCCGCGACCTGCTCACCGAGGTCTCGGACGGATTGGCCAAGGGGGTGTGGAAACCGCTGCCCGCGGAGATCTACCCGCTGACCGAGGCCCGGACGGCCTTCCGGCGGATGCAGCAGGCCCGGCACATCGGCAAGATCGTCTGCCAGCTACCGAATCCGCTTGCACCGCAGCCGGACCGGACCTACCTCATCACAGGCGGGCTCGGGGCGATCGGTCTACACACCGCGTCGTGTCTGGCCCAGCGAGGTGCCGGAGACATCGTGTTGACCAGCCGTTGTGCCCCCGATCCGGATGCACAACGGTTGATCGACGAGATCACCGAGCGCAACAAGACCCGCATCCACGTCTTCACCGCCGATGTGGGTGAAGAGGCCGAGGTGGCGAAGCTCCTGGAACGGATCCGCGCGGAATTGCCACCACTTGCCGGTATCGCGCACCTGGCCGGCGTGCTCGATGATGCGCTGCTCGGCCAGCAGAGTGTGGAACGGTTCCGGACGACGTTGGCGGCCAAGGCCTTCGGCGCCGCATATCTGGACCGGCTGACCAAGGATGACGATCTGGACTTCTTCATCGTGTCCTCGTCGGTGTCGAGCTTGTTCGGTTCACCGGGTCAGTCCAACTATGCGACGGCCAACGCGTTGCTCGACGGTCTGATCGCGCAGCGTAGGGCGCACGGCCTGCCCGCCACGGGCATCAACTTCGGCCCGTGGGGTCAGGGCGGTATGGCGTCCTCGGAGGCGGCGACTGCGAACATCAGTGCCCAGGGCCTGATTCCGCTGGAGCCTTCGGCGGCGCTGGCCGCGCTGGGCGAGGTCGTCGCCAACGGCACCGGCCAGGCCACCGTCCTCAAGGCGAACTGGCAGCGGGCCGCGAAGGTGCTGGGCAGCCAGCGGCCGCCGATCCTCGATCTGGTGTTGCCGAGTGCGGTCGGCGAGGTCGTCGGCGACAGCGAGGTGCTCAAGCAACTGCTCGAGATCCCCGTGCCGCAGCGTGCCGGGTTCGTCACCGAGTTCTTGCAGAAGGAAGTGCAGAACTTCCTGCGGCTCGCTTCACCGCCCGCCGCGACCAGCCGCTTCCTTGATCTCGGCACGGACTCGCTGATGGCGATCGAACTTCGCAACCGGCTGCACAGTCAGTTCGGTGGCAAGTTCACGCTCAATGCGACCGCGGTGTTCGATTACCCCACCATCGGTGGGCTGGCCGAGTACCTCGTCGCCCAGCTGCCCGACGCGGAACCTGCCGAGGCATCTACAGAGGCATCGGCGGAAGCACCGGCCGAGCCCGCTGAGGCACCGGCCGAGCCGGTGGAAGCACCGGCCGAGCCCGCTGAGGCGGCTGCGGACTAACCCCCGCGAGCAGCAGACGCAAATTGTCCCCGACACGCTCAGCGTGTCGGGGACATTTGCTGGGACCCGCCCGCTTGCGGGGGACTGGTCAGCGGAAGAAGGTCAGATCCAGCGGGTGGCCTCGACCTCGGGCGGCAGCGGCGGGTGCAGCGGCACGTCGAGGCCGTCGTAGATGCCGGGCTTCTGGGTGGCCAGCCAATCGATCGCGCCCAAGAGTCGGTTGGCCGCCGTGGTGTTGCCGCCGTCAGCGCGGGTGCCGCCCGGCACGTCGGCACGGACCACGATGCTCAGCTGCGGATCGCCGTCGACGATCACCCGGTGGTCGCCGACGCCTTGGTCGGGCTGTGGCCAGTCCGGGGCACAGCCGGGATCGATGCGGGTGATGTGTTCGATGATGACGCGCTCGACGCCGTCGGCCCATCCGATGACCTGAAGCCGGAAAGCACCCTGCGTGCCGGCGTCGAAATGTCCAAGCACGTTGTCGACGGATTCGGTCAGCGGGAGCCGTTCGACCGTCTCGGTGATGTCGTCGATCTCCAGACCCAGCCCGCGGCCGATCAGCCGTACGTTGCCGCCCCACACCATGGTCGGGATCGAGGGCAGCAGCATCATCGGTGTCTCCTCCATCGACCCACCGAAACCACAGAGCACGCGCACCGCGTGCGGCTGGTCATAGGTGGAGTAGTCGAAGATCTCCTGGCACCGGATGGTCTTGATCCGGGTACACAGCCCGGCCGCGATCACGGCCAGCGCGTCATTGCCCCAACCCGGGTCGACACCGCTGACCAAGAGCGCGGAGTTGCCCGCCACCGCCGCGTCGGTGAGCCGCTCGACCCACTCCGCCGGAGCCGAGGCCGGGTCGTAGAGGGAATACAGCGAGGGCGTCACCACTTGCTTGCCGGCCCGCAGGCACCGCTCGATCTCGGCGATGGCTTCCTCCGGCCGAATGTCGCCGGAGGACATGTAGGCGACGGCGTCGCACTCGGCCAGGGCCGCGTCGACATCCGTCGTGGCATTGACCCCGGTCAGCTCGTCCAGCTTGGCGAACGTCGCGGCATCCCGACCGGCCTTGTCCTCTGACGACGTGATGACTGCCGCCAATTCCAGCCCGGGAAACGCCCTGGCCGATCTGATGGCCGTCGCCCCCATGTTTCCCGTACCCCACACCGCGATTCGACGCATCCGCCCACCCTAATGGCGATATTCGTGAGGATCGTCACAATGTGACGAAACCGCAGTTCAGGGCGATTTCGATGGTGCGGTACATAGGTCGATCAACCGCTGGGTTGGTTAGCTCCCAGAAATTGCTCAGAGTTTCTTTGCGTTGAAGTTACTGAACGGTATAGTTGGCCGCAGTTACTGGTGGGTAACTTATCCGAAGTACCCAACCTCAGGTGGCATTCTCACAAGGAGGAAAAGTGAGCCACTACAAGAGCAATGTCCGTGACCAGGTCTTTAACCTGTTCGACGTCTTCGGCCTGGACAAGGCCCTTGGGTCCGGTGACTACACCGACCTGGACGCCGATACGGCCCGCGAGATGCTCAACGAGATGGCTCGCCTGGCCGAGGGCCCGATCGGCGACTCGTTCACCGATGGTGACCGCAACCCGCCGGTGTTCGATCCCAAGACCCACACCGTCACCCTGCCCGAGCCCTTCAAGAAGTCGGTGCGCGCGGCGATCGACGGCGGCTGGGACAAGGTCGGCCTCTACGAAGAACTCGGCGGCGTGCCCGCCCCCAAGGCTCTGCTGTGGGCCCTCAACGAGCACATCCTCGGCGCCAACCCCGCCGTGTGGATGTACGCCGGCGGTGCCGCATTCGCGCAGATCTTCTACGAAAACGCGACTGAAGAGCAGAAGAAGTGGGCCGTCCTGGCCTCCGAGCGCGGCTGGGGCGCCACCATGGTGCTCACCGAGCCCGACGCCGGTTCCGACGTGGGCGCCGGCCGCACCAAGGCCGTCCAGCAGGAGGACGGCTCCTGGCACATCGACGGCGTGAAGCGGTTCATCACCTCCGCCGATTCCGATGACCTGTTCGAGAACATCTTCCACCTGGTGCTGGCCCGCCCCGAGGGCGCAGGCCCGGGCACCAAGGGTCTGTCGCTGTTCTTCGTACCGAAGTTCCTCTTCGACTTCGAGACCGGCGAGCTGGGCGAGCGCAACGGCGTGTACGTCACCAACGTCGAGCACAAGATGGGCCTGAAGGTTTCGGCCACCTGTGAGCTGACCTTCGGCCAGCACGACAAGCCTGCCAAGGGCTGGCTGGTCGGCGAGGTCCACAACGGCATCGCCCAGATGTTCGACGTGATCGAGCAGGCCCGAATGATGGTGGGCACCAAGGCCATCGCCACCCTGTCGACCGGTTACCTGAACGCCCTGGAGTACGCCAAGGAGCGCGTGCAGGGTGCCGACCTGACCCAGATGATGGACAAGACCGCCCCGCGCGTCACCATCACGCATCACCCCGACGTGCGTCGCAGCCTGATGACGCAGAAGTCCTACGCCGAGGGTATGCGCGCGCTGTACCTGTACACCGCGACCTTCCAGGACAAGGACGTCGCCAAGACGCTGCACGGTGTCGAGCCCGAGCTCGCGCACAAGGTCAACGACCTGCTGCTGCCGGTGGTCAAGGGCTTCGGCTCGGAGCAGGCCTACGCCAAGCTGACCGAGAGCCTGCAGACCCTGGGCGGTTCCGGCTTCCTGCAGGACTACCCGATCGAGCAGTACATCCGCGACGCCAAGATCGACTCGCTGTACGAGGGCACCACCGCCATCCAGGCGCAGGACTTCTTCTTCCGCAAGATCGTCCGCGACAAGGGTCAGGCGCTGGCGTTCGTTGCCGGTGAGATCGAGCAGTTCATCAAGAACGAGACCGGCAACGGCCGCCTCAAGACCGAGCGCGAGTTGCTCGGCACGGCGCTGGCCGATGTCCAGGGCATGGCCGCCAGCCTGACGGGCTACCTGATGGCTGCGCAGGAAGATTCCGCCAGCATCTACAAGGTGGGTCTCGGTTCGGTCCGGTTCCTGCTGTCGGTCGGCGACCTGCTGCTCGGCTGGCTGCTGGCCCGCCAGGCCTCGGTGGCCATCGAGAAGCTCGACGCCGGCGCCACCGGGGATGACCGCACCTACCTCGAGGGCAAGATCGCCGCTGCATCGTTCTTCGCCAAGAACATGCTGCCGCTGCTCACCAGCACCCGTCAGGTCATCGAGACCCTCGACAACGAGGTGATGGAGCTCGACGAGGCTGCGTTCTAAAAAGCCGTACACCAATGAGGCCCTGGGTTCGCCCAGGGCCTCATTGCGTTACGCACCCACTGTCGGCTTGTGTGCCCGTTTCAGCCAAATCATGGAACACAAGCCAACATTCAGCTGACAAACCCGACCAGGCACACTGGTCGCATGACCGAAGCCCGTGGCATCCTGCTGGTCGTCTCCCTGATGGCGACGACAGCGCTGACCCTCGCCCTGGGGATCACCGATCCGGCCGCACCGATGTCGTACCCCACCAAGTTCCTGGTGTGGAACCTCGTACTGGCCTGGATCCCGATGGTGTTCGCGATCGCCTTCGATCTGGTCGAGCGCCGGCTGTGGCTGCTGCCGCTGGGTGCGGTCTGGCTGGCATTCCTGCCCAACGCGCCGTATTTGGTCACCGATCTGGTGCACCTCGGTGAAGGCTACGAACTGTGGCGCCATGTGTTGCAGTACGGGTTCGCCGCGTGGACCGGGATCCTGCTGGGAGTGGTGTCACTCCTACTCGTGCATCGCCGCCTGGACGACGAGTTCGGTCCGGTCTGGGGCTGGCTGGTGGCCGTGATGTCGGTGGCGCTCTGCGCGGTCGGCGTGGTGATCGGACGGTTCCAGCGGTGGAACTCCTGGGACTTGGTGACGCGTCCCGATGCAGTGGTGGCGGCGACGTTCGAATGGGTGCGCTCACCGCTGTCGTATGTGCAATCGACGGGGGTGGCGATAGCGGTGGCAGCCTTCTTCGGGCTGGCGTATCTGACGGTCTGGGCGCTCAACGGCCTGCGTTGAGTCGAATGGTGTTCTGATCGTTATCAAGGTTTACCCCGTTCGTCACACGGGTAACTCCAGTAACAGCGCCGCACACCTGCGGCCGCACTGAAAAGAAAGAGGCGAATGGAACATCACCATGAACACCGTCCTATATTTCAGCGTCCATGGCGCCATCTATGAAACCCGGGCCTACACCACCGCCGAAATCGATCAACTCGTCCACGACCACGGGCTGCACTGCCTGACCTCCGCCGATCGGCAATTCGACTTCTGGTTCAGCCCCTCCACCCATTCGTGCCAACGACACGTGAACCGTCAGGCAACCGAACTTCTGCTGGCCACAACATCTTTCACTCCCAAGTCGGTGCCATTGCTGCGCGGCTGCGTCGTCGTCGCCACCCACGACACCGACGGTGAGCTCGACGGACTGAGCTGGCAGCAACTGGACCTCCTCGCCCACCGCGGCCGCTCGCTGACCACCCAACAAAAGCGCGCACTCAACCGGCACATCAACCGGGTCGAAGGGCGCCGAAACGACGCGCTCGCCGCCTACGCGCGCTGCGACGGGTCACACCACGTCACCCTCAGCCGTGTTCGCGCAACCGGCCGTCGGGCCTGGGCTGATTGAGCTACACCGGCGACTCGTGGGCCAGTGCCCGGTAGCCCTTGGCGCCTGCCCGGTCGACAGCGGCTCGGACTCACGGTTTCTCCTCACATCGGCAACCGCCCGGAAGAAACGGCTTCCGGCTGCCGCTACCAGGTTTTGCCCGGCCTGCTGTCGGGCACTGCTTGTGAGAGAAGTAGTACGCCTGAGAAAGGCCAACCCATGGCTACCGAATCAAGAACAATCAGCGAAGCATCCACAACGCAGCTCCTCGGCCAATTGCAGGAGCAGACAACACGGCTGGTACGCGACGAGTTACGGCTGGCGCAGCGGGAGTTCCAGGACTCCGCACGCCACGCCGGAATCGGTGCCGGGCTGATCAGTGCCGCGGGCCTGCTTGCGGTGCTGGGCCTGATGACGGCCATCGCCGCGGTGGTCGCAG
The DNA here is from genome assembly GCF_001942625.1 of Mycobacterium syngnathidarum. Taxonomy (GTDB): domain Bacteria; phylum Actinomycetota; class Actinomycetes; order Mycobacteriales; family Mycobacteriaceae; genus Mycobacterium; species Mycobacterium syngnathidarum. The sequence continues at coordinate 611 of NZ_MLCL01000024.1, read as the reverse complement.
CGATCTCGCTGGCCCTGCCGGTATGGGCCTCCGCGGTGATCGTCGCCGCCGTGCTGTTCCTCGGCGCCGCAGTGGCCGCGATGGTGAGCCGCAGCCAGGCCAAACAGGTTCCACCACCGGCCACCGAGTCTGTGGACAGCGTGAAGCAGGACCTCAATGAGCTCAAGGAGGCACGACATGGCCAACGCTGATCGACTTCCGCCCGAACCGGGGCCAGAAGCCGGTATCGACGAACTGCAATCCGACATCGACGCGACGCGCAACGAGTTGGGCGCGACGGTGGCCGCACTGTCGGACAAACTCGACGTCAAGGGCCGTGCCCAGGACAAGGCAGCCGAGACGAAGGACGCCGTGGTCGACCGGGCACACGCAGCAACCGAGGCCGCGAGGTCAAAACCGGTGGTGCCGGCGGCAGCTGTGATCGCGGGGCTCGCGGCGATCGGCCTGCTGGTGTGGTGGCGCCGCCGCTGACGGCAGACCTGAGCTAGGAGTCTGCTGAATTAGTGGTGTTGGGGGCGGGGTGCCTCAGAGCGCTCTGTGGCGCGTTGGTGTTAGTCAGGCCCGCAGGTCGACACAATTCGAGGGTCATTCCGCCGTGTTGAGCGTCGCAT
>NZ_MLCL01000053.1 GCF_001942625.1 Mycobacterium syngnathidarum | reverse complement strand
CAATGCCGCGCAGTTAGGGATGTGACTGGTGTGGCAATTGTGACACGCCGGGTGAGATACGGATAGGACAGCGGAACTCCCGGTATCGATGGATTGTCCGACCAAAGACACCATCTCACCTGGGAGTTCCGCTGTCCGTTCAGTCTGCCATCGGTGCCTGCGCATCGGTGAACAAGGGTCCGTTCGCGCCTGGTCATCTGGGCGAGTTGACCCGGATCGTGTCCCCCGATCTCGTCGATGCCGCGTTGGAGGCCACGCGCACGACCCAGCGGCGGGTGCGGGTGCTGCCCTCGCGCGTCGTGGTCTATCTGCTCTTGGCCGCAGCGCTATTCGCCGAGATCGGCTATCAGCAGGTCTGGGCGCGCCTCGTCGCCGGACTTGACCCGGCCGACGTGGCCAGGCCGGGATCCTCGGCGTTGTCCCAAGCCCTGCGACGCGTGGGAGTCGCGCCCCTGCGCGAATTGTTCACCCTGGTCCGCGGGCCGGCGGCTGGCGCGCCACGCTGGCACGGCCTGCTGGTCTGCGCCATCGACGGCACCTCGCTGTTCGTGGCCAACAGCGCGGCCAACGCCGCAGCGTTCGGACGCCAGACCGGCCGGCCCGACGCAGCATCGGGCTATCCGATGCTGCGATTGCTCACCGTGGTGGCCTGTGGCACCCGCACCGTCGTCGACGCTGTGTTCGGCCCCTACCGGGTCGGCGAAACCAGTTACGCACCAACACTACTGCGATGCCTGAAGCCCGGAATGCTGCTGCTGGCCGACCGCAACTTCGCGGCCACCGCGTTGGTCGAGCAGATCACCGCAGCTGAAGCCGACCTACTCATCCGCTGCCGAGACACTCGGGCCCTGCCGCCGATCAAACGGCTAAGCGACCGCAGCTGGCTGGCCCGGATGGGCACGGTCACCGTGCGCGTCGTCGATGCCCGCATCAGCGTGCGCGCGGACACCGGGGCCACCCGAACCGGTCACTACCGCCTTGTCACCACACTGACCGACGAAAGGCGTTACCCGGCAACCGAACTAGTCAGCCTGTACCACCAGCGATGGGAAATCGAAACCAGCTACCTGGAAGTGAAATCAACCATCCTGGGCGGCCGCGTGCTACGCGCAGCCACCCCGGCCGGGGTCACCCAGGAGGTCTACGCCCTACTGATCACCTACCAGGCCCTGCGGACTGCGCTGGCCGACGCGAGCCTGACCCGACCCGACGTCCACCCCGACCGACTCAGCCTCACCGTGGCGTTGCACGCAGCCCGCGACCAGGTCGTCCAGGCCGCCGCAGCGATCGCCGAAACCAGCGTCGACCTCATCGGTGGCATCGGCGCCCTCGCGCTGCACCACCACCTACCAGCACGTCGATCACGCTCATGCCCCCGAGTGGTCAAAAGAGCCATCTCCAAGCACCGCGCCAAAGGTGCCATCGACCGCACCAACCACACCACCGCCATCACCATCGAAATCCTCGACGGTTGACAACCGACCGACACCCCTAACTGCGCGGCATTGC
>NZ_MLCL01000046.1 GCF_001942625.1 Mycobacterium syngnathidarum | reverse complement strand
CGGCAATGCCGCGCAGTTAAGCGCGTGACTGGTGTGGCAAGTGTGACACGCCGCGTGGGGTACCAGTAGGACAGCGGAACTCCCGGTATCGATGGATTGTCCGTCCAAAGACACCATCACACCAGGGAGTTCCGCTGTCTGTTCAGTCTGTCATCTGTCGTGCAGGGCCGGGGCGTGAGGGCCGGTTCGCGCCGGGCCATCTGGGCGAGTTGACCCAGATCGTGTCTGCTGACCTCGTCGATGCCGCTTTGCAGACCACCGGCGGTGTGCAGCGACGTGTTCGGGTGCTGCCATCGAGGGTCGTGGTCTACCTGTTGCTAGCCGGGGCGTTGTTCGCCGAGATCGGCTACCAGCAGGTCTGGGCGCGGCTGGTCGCCGGCCTGGATCCTGCCGCTGTGGCCGCCCCGGGTTCCTCGGCACTGTCACAAGCATTCCGACGTGTCGGCGTGGCGCCGCTGCGCGAATTGTTCACCCTGCTGCGCGGCCCGGCTGTCGGCGCGGCGCGCTGGCATGGGTTGTTGGTCTGTGCGATCGACGGCACCACGATGTTCGCGCCCAACAGCGACGCCAACGCCGCAGCGTTCGGCCGCCAAACCGGCCGACCCGACGCCGAGTCCGGGTATCCGATGCTGCGCCTGCTGACGGTGGTGGCGTGTGGCACCCGCACCGTCATCGATGCCGTGTTCGGCTCCTACCGGGTCGGCGAAATCACCTACGCCCCAACGCTGTTGCGCTGCCTGAAACCAGACATGCTGCTGCTGGCCGACCGCAACTTCGCCGTTACCGCCCTGGCCGAACAGATCGTGGCAGCCCACGCCGACCTGTTGATCCGCTGCAAAGACACCAGGGTGCTGCCCCCAATCAAACGCCTGCCCGACCGCACCTGGCTGGCACGGATGGGAGCGGTGACCGTGCGGGTGATCGACGCCCACATCAACGTGCGACTCGACGGCGGGACAACCCGCTGCGGTCACTACCGCCTGGTCACCACACTGCTCGACGAAACACAGTATTCCGCAAACGAATTGGTCAACCTGTACCACCAACGCTGGGAGATCGAAACCAGCTATCTGGAACTGAAATCAACCATCCTGGGCGGACGCGTACTGCGCGCGGGGACCCCCGCCGGCATCACCCAAGAGGTCTACGCACTACTGATCACCTACCAGGCCCTGCGCACCGCCATCGCCGATACCAGCTTGGCCCACCCCACCATCAGCCCCGACCGGCTCAGTTTGACCGTGGCCCTGCACGCCGCCCGTGACCAGGTCATCCATGCCGCCGCCACGATTACAGCGACCACCGTCGATCTGATCGGCCGCATCGGAGCAGCCGTCCTCAACCAGCCACTACCGGCCCGACGATCACGCTCCAGCCCCCGAGTGGTCAAACGAGCCATCTCCAAACACCGAGCCAAAGGCGCCATCGACCGCACCAACTACACAACCACCATCACCATCGAAATCCTCGACGGTTGACAACAGGCCGCCCACGCTAACTGCGCGGCATTG
>NZ_MLCL01000049.1 GCF_001942625.1 Mycobacterium syngnathidarum | reverse complement strand
GTGTTGAGCTTGTACGCCAGCCTGACGCCGGGGCCCGGACCTGGAAGGGTCATGCATTGTTGCTGTGAGCACGCCGGTCAGAATTTCGGTTTTCCCTTGACCGAGGCCCCCAGGTGACCCGCCCACCGCGGTGGTGTTGATGGGTGAGGAGGGCAGCCGAGGTGAAGCATAGGAAGGGTGCGGCCGGGATCGAGGAGATTCCCGACGCCGAGTATGAGTTGGTCATCGAGCGGGTCGCTGCCGTTGACGTGGCCAAGGCCTCGGGTGTGGTGTGTGTGCGCATGCCCGGACCTGCCCGTCGGGTCAGCAAGGTCTGGGAGGTTGCGGCCACCACCGGCGCGGTGGCTGAGTTGGCGGCCAAGCTGGCTGGGTGGGGTATCGAGAAACTCACCATCGAGTCCACATCGGATTATTGGCGGATCTGGTACTACCTGGCCGAGGCCGCCGGGCTTGATGTGCAGTTGGTCAACGCCTGCGAGGTCAAGAACGTCCCTGGTCGACCTAAAACCGACAAACTCGACGCGGTATGGCTGGCCAAACTCACCGAAAAGGGTCTGCTGCGGCCAAGTTTCGTTCCACCGGCCCCGATCCGGCAACTACGCGATTACACCCGGTTGCGGGTGGATCTGACGCGGGAACGGGCCCGTTATTGGCAGCGGTTGGAGAAACTGCTCGAAGACGCGTTGATCAAGGTCTCGGCGGTGGCCTCGCGGCTGGACACCGTGTCGGTGCGGGCCATGGTCGAGGCGTTGATCGCTGGTGAACGCGATCCGCGGCAGTTGGCTGATCTGGCCCGCGGACGGATGGCGGCCAAACGCAGCGAGCTGATCAACGCGCTCAATGGTCGTTTTGATGATCACCACGGCGAGTTGGCCCGGATGCTGCTCGATCAGATCGACACACTTGACGCCCAGATCGCCACCTTGACCGAACGGATTGAGCAGCGATTGGCACTGACCGGACCCGACGAGCACGACCAGGGCCGGCCCGGTGGTGGCCTCGTGGCCTCGACGGAGCTTTCGGCCTCCCAACGGTTGTGTGAGATCCCGGGGATCGGCCCGACCACAGCCCAGATCATTCTGGCTGAAATCGGTATGGACATGACCCGGTTCCCCACTGCGGGGCACCTGGTGTCCTGGGCCAAACTGTGTCCACGCACCATCCAGTCCGGGCCGGTGACCCGAGCGGGCAGAACTGGCACCGGCAACCCTTACCTCAAAGGCGCTCTCGGGGAAGCCGCTGCGACCGTGGCCAAGACCGACACCTTCCTCGGCGAACGCTACCGGCGCATCGTCAAACGACGCGGCAAGCTCAAAGCCCTTGTCGCGGTGGCCCGCTCCATCCTTACCATCGTCTGGCAGCTCCTTGCCGATCCCACCGCACGTTTCCATGACCTAGGAGCCGACTACTACACCCGGCGGGTCAACATCGAACGCCGCATGCGTAACCACATCGCCCAACTGACGGCCATGGGCTACCGCGTCAGCGTCGAACCCGCCGCCTAAGCACACCA
>NZ_MLCL01000005.1 GCF_001942625.1 Mycobacterium syngnathidarum | reverse complement strand
TTTTCGTGGTGCTCCTTAGAAAGGAGGTGATCCAGCCGCACCTTCCGGTACGGCTACCTTGTTACGACTTCGTCCCAATCGCCGATCCCACCTTCGACGGCTCCCTCCACAAGGGTTAGGCCACCGGCTTCGGGTGTTACCGACTTTCATGACGTGACGGGCGGTGTGTACAAGGCCCGGGAACGTATTCACCGCAGCGTTGCTGATCTGCGATTACTAGCGACTCCGACTTCACGGGGTCGAGTTGCAGACCCCGATCCGAACTGAGACCGGCTTTGAAAGGATTCGCTCCACCTCACGGCATCGCAGCCCTTTGTACCGGCCATTGTAGCATGTGTGAAGCCCTGGACATAAGGGGCATGATGACTTGACGTCATCCCCACCTTCCTCCGAGTTGACCCCGGCAGTCTCTCACGAGTCCCCACCATAACGTGCTGGCAACATGAGACAAGGGTTGCGCTCGTTGCGGGACTTAACCCAACATCTCACGACACGAGCTGACGACAGCCATGCACCACCTGCACACAGGCCACAAGGGAACCAATATCTCTACCGGCGTCCTGTGCATGTCAAACCCAGGTAAGGTTCTTCGCGTTGCATCGAATTAATCCACATGCTCCGCCGCTTGTGCGGGCCCCCGTCAATTCCTTTGAGTTTTAGCCTTGCGGCCGTACTCCCCAGGCGGGGTACTTAATGCGTTAGCTACGGCACGGATCCCAAGGAAGGAAACCCACACCTAGTACCCACCGTTTACGGCGTGGACTACCAGGGTATCTAATCCTGTTCGCTCCCCACGCTTTCGCTCCTCAGCGTCAGTTACTGCCCAGAGACCCGCCTTCGCCACCGGTGTTCCTCCTGATATCTGCGCATTCCACCGCTACACCAGGAATTCCAGTCTCCCCTGCAGTACTCTAGTCTGCCCGTATCGCCCGCACGCCCACAGTTAAGCTGTGAGTTTTCACGAACAACGCGACAAACCACCTACGAGCTCTTTACGCCCAGTAATTCCGGACAACGCTCGGACCCTACGTATTACCGCGGCTGCTGGCACGTAGTTGGCCGGTCCTTCTTCTATAGGTACCGTCACTTGCGCTTCGTCCCTATTGAAAGAGGTTTACAACCCGAAGGCCGTCATCCCTCACGCGGCGTCGCTGCATCAGGCTTGCGCCCATTGTGCAATATTCCCCACTGCTGCCTCCCGTAGGAGTCTGGGCCGTATCTCAGTCCCAGTGTGGCCGGTCACCCTCTCAGGCCGGCTACCCGTCGTCGCCTTGGTAGGCCATTACCCCACCAACAAGCTGATAGGCCGCGGGCCCATCCCACACCGCAAAAGCTTTCCACCACACACCATGAAATGCGTGGTCCTATTCGGTATTAGACCCAGTTTCCCAGGCTTATCCCAAAGTGCAGGGCAGATCACCCACGTGTTACTCACCCGTTCGCCACTCGAGTACCCCGAAGGGCCTTTCCGTTCGACTTGCATGTGTTAAGCACGCCGCCAGCGTTCGTCCTGAGCCAGGATCAAACTCTCCAAACAAAAACT
>NZ_MLCL01000072.1 GCF_001942625.1 Mycobacterium syngnathidarum | reverse complement strand
CCCGGATTTTGCGTGGAAATGGGCGTGGGCTTGGTCTGATGTCGAGTTGTGTTGCTGGGGAGTAGTTTTCGGGTGTAGGCGTGGGTGGATTGTCCTGTTTCGCCAGGTGGTGCGGGCTTTCCCGGGGCCGTGGGTCTTTCCTCGTCGGTCGGTCAGATGAGGGTTGGCGGTCAATCGAATGCGGTGCGGATCCTTTGCCAGGCGGTCGCGATTTGGGCGGCCCAGCGCCAGGTGGAGTCGATGCGTAGTCGCAGTTGCCGGGCGCTGCGGGTGATGCGGGCGGCCACGTGCAGGACTCGGTAGCGGAAGGTGCTGATCTCGACGCGGGCCAGGCCGGGCTGGTGGGTGAAGCCGATCAGTCGGGTCCAGGTGACCAGGTCAGCGGCAGCCTGCACGATTTCCAGCCAGGCGGCGTTGGCCCAGAAACTGTGGCACGGCAGGTTGCGCAGGCCGGTGGCTTTGAGTTCGCGGATGCGGTCTTCAACGCGGGCGTGTTGGCGGTGCCGTAGCTCCAGACCGGCGATCTGGCCTGCCACGACACCTGGCGGTGTGTCGGTGATGAAGGCGGTGACCCGCATCCCGTCGGCGTCGGTGAACCGCAGCTGGGCGCCGGGATGCGGGCGTTCTTTGCGCAGGATCAGTCGCGTGCCGGCCGGCCAGCTGCTCAGGTTGACCAGGTCGGTGGCTTCGGCGACCCAGGCGCCGTCGCGGATACCGCCGGTGGTGTCGATCGCCGGATACCAACAGTCGCCGAGGTTGAGGGTGTCCACGGCGTCCTGGACGCGGGTATCGACGGGGTAGCCGAAGGAGAACCCCACCCCGGCCTCACGGCAGGCTGTGGCGAATCTGTGGGTGGCTCCTGCGGTGTCGCAGCGCACCAAGACCTTCGGCGTTTGGGGATCATCGCCACGATTGGGGTCCGGCCGCCACGGTGCAGGCAGCGATTGCAGTGCCTGTGTCAGCACGATGATGTGGTCGCTGGCGGTGTTGGAGCCGGCGTTTCCGGTGCGCAGCAGCCCGGCCAACGCTTCCCCGCCGGCGATGTCGGGACGGTCCAAAAACGCCAGCAGCGGGTGCAAGCCGAACGTTTTCTTCCAGGTCGGGGTAGCTCCGGCTTTGTTGTCGGAGTGATCGATCACCAGGGTGGCGTCGATGTCGATGTGCAGCCAGTCTTCGGTGGCCGGTGCCGCGCCGGCGGCCCAGGCCGCTGCCCGGGCGGCGGCTCGGGCTGCCCGCACCCCCGGCAGGTGGGCGGCATCGATGCGTTCGTCGATAAGCCGCCACATGGTGGTCGTGGAGGCTTTCGCGCCGAACACGTGCTCGCGGTCACCGCACAATTGGCCGACGGCGTCGATGCAGTCGGCCCCATCGGCGACCGCGGCCGCCAGATCAGCGAACACCTCCCCGGGCGCATACACCCACGGGCCTCGGTAGGTATCGGCCAGCGCAGCGGTGACCTGCGCCGATAGGCCGGTCCGGTCGGCAAGTTCACGCAACATACCCATCCCGGCATGCGACACGACGCCATGGCCATCAGCAGACACTTTCACCCGTGCAACGACCGCGATATTCTTCACCCGCGAAGTGCCTTCC
>NZ_MLCL01000045.1 GCF_001942625.1 Mycobacterium syngnathidarum | reverse complement strand
AGCCTCGATCCACCGATGAATTGCCTGTGTAGGTGGGTGTCGATATAAGGAAAGTGCCCCTTGAGCTGGGAGGATTGGTGTTCTCTACGCATCAATCAGGCCAGTTAAGAAAGGCACTTCCAGTGCAAGTGTCCCACGGGTTCGCTGCGTCGTCGGCGGTCTTCGATGAGGATCATCTCGTGTCGTGCGCCGGACTGGTGCCGGTGATGACACTGGCTGAGCAGACCGGCCTGCCGAATCTGTTGGCTGACAAGATCTTCATCCCCGCGCCGAAGATCAAATCCGGGTCAGCGAATCCGGCACCGAAGCTGGCCACGGTGATCGCCGGGATGTGCGCCGGCGCCGACAGCATTGATGACCTCAACATCGTCCGGGCCGGGGGCATGAAAACACTCTTCGGCGATGTGTACGCACCATCAACCATCGGAACCCTGTTGCGGGAGTTCACCTTCGGACACGCACGCCAACTCGAATCAGTCCTGCGCGAACACTTGGCCGCCCTCTGCCGGCGCGTTGAGTTGCTACCCGGATCCGACAGCGGTGTGTTCATCGACATCGACTCCCTGCTACGACCGGTCTACGGCCATGCCAAACAAGGCGCCTCCTACGGACACACCAAAATCGCTGGCAAGCAGGTCCTGCGCAAAGGACTCTCGCCGTTGGCGACCACGATCAGCACCCCCGGTGCGGCGCCGGTGATCGCCGGGATGCGGCTGCGGGCCGGCAAGACCGGCTCCGGTAAAGGAGCCGGTCGAATGGTCGCCCAGGCCATCACCACGGCCCGAGCGGCCGGGGTCACCGGCCAGATCCTGGTCCGCGGCGATTCGTCCTACGGCACCCGCGCCGTCGTCGGCGCCTGCCGACGCCATGGTGCGCAATTCTCGGTGGTCATGGGCCGCAACAGCGCGATCAACCGGGCCATCAACGCCATCGACGACGCGGCGTGGACACCGGTGAAATACCCGGGCGCGGTGCGTGATCCCGACACCGGAGAGTGGATCTCTGATGCCGAAGTCGCCGAAATCAGCTACACCGCATTCGCGGCCACCACAGACCGCTTCACCGCCCGACTGGTGGTACGTCGGGTCAAAGATGCGCGCTTCCGCGACGCCCTGTTCCCGGTCTGGCGGTATCACCCGTTCTTCACCAACACCGACCTACCAACCGCCGACGCCGACATCACCCACCGTCAACACGCGATCATCGAAACTGTCTTCGCCGACCTGATCGCCGGCCCCTTGGCCCACATGCCCTCCGGGCAATTCGGCGCCAACTCCGCGTGGGTGCTCTGCGGGGCCATCGCCCACAATCTGCTGCGCGCCGCCGGTGTGCTTGCCGGTGGAGCGCACGCAGTGGCCCGGGGAGCCACCTTGCGACGCACGATCATCACCGTCCCGGCACGGCTGGCCCGACCGCAACGCCGACCCATCCTGCACCTACCCAGCCACTGGCCCTGGACCGAGCACTGGCTCACCCTGTGGCGCAACACCATCGGCTACAGCCCACCCGCTACCGCAACCGTCTAACCGTCGCCGAACAGGCCCCACCGAAGCACACAGGAAAAGCTGGGCAGACCAGCGGCTACATCCTGCCCACCCCACAAACCGCCGTCAGAATCACCGTCGAACCACACCACTCAAGTCAGTCCACGGATTGAGG
>NZ_MLCL01000060.1 GCF_001942625.1 Mycobacterium syngnathidarum | reverse complement strand
GCGGCTAACCCTCGATCCACCGATGAATCGCCTGTTCGGAGGGTGTTGATGTAAGGAAAGTGCCCTTTGAGCTGGGATGATTGGAGTTACCACACTTCGATCAGCCCACGTTCAGAAAGGCGCTTCCGGTGCAAGTGTCCCATAGGTTCGCCGTGTCGTCGGCGGTCTTCGATGATGCACATCTCGTGTCGTGCGCCGGGCTGGTGCCGGTGATGACCCTGGCCGACCAGACCGGTCTGTCGCAGCTATTGGCCGACAAGATCCGGTTCACCTGTGAGCGGATCCGTTCGGCCGCGGCCCATCCGTCACCGAAGCTGACCACGCTGATCGCCGGGATGTGCGCCGGCGCGGACAGCATTGATGACCTAGACGTTGTGCGCTCGGGTGGGATGAAGACCCTCTTCGGTGGTGTGTACGCCCCGTCGACGATCGGAACCTTATTGCGGGAGTTCACCTTCGGGCATGCCCGCCAGCTCGAATCTGTCCTGCGCGAACACCTGGCCGCGCTGTGCGGGCGTGTCGATCTGTTGCCCGGCGCCGACGGACGGGCGTTCATCGACATCGACTCACTACTACGCCCGGTCTACGGGCACGCCAAGCAGGGCGCCAGCTACGGACACACCAAGATCGCCGGCAGGCAGATCCTGCGCAAAGGCCTCTCACCGTTGATCACCACGATCAGCACCGACCACGGTGCGCCGGTGATCGCCGGGGCGAGGTTGCGGGCGGGCAAGGCCAACTCCGGCAAGGGCGCAGCCCGCATGATCGCTCAAGCGGCCGCTACCGCCCGTGCTGCCGGGGTCACCGGGCAGATCCTGGTGCGTGGCGATTCGGCCTACGGCAATAGCACCGTGGTCACCGCCTGCCACCGAGCAGGTGTCCGGTTCTCGCTGGTGCTGACCAAGACCGCAGCAGTTGCCGCCGCCATTGACGCAATTCCCGAGACCGCGTGGACCCCGGTGAACTATCCCGGTGCTGTGCGTGACCCCGACACCGGCGCCTGGATCTCCGATGCCGAAGTCGCCGAAACCACCTACACAGCCTTCGGTTCCACCAAGACTCCGGTGACCGCCCGGTTGGTCGTGCGCCGGGTCAAAGACGCGCGGTTCCTCGATGCGCTGTTTCCGGTGTGGCGGTACCACCCGTTCTTCACCAATTCCGACGAACCCGTCGACGCCGCTGACATCACTCATCGCCGCCACGCCATCATCGAAACCGTGTTCGCCGACCTCATCGACGGACCTTTGGCGCACATGCCCTCGGGGCGGTTCGGCGCGAACTCGGCCTGGATCCTGTGCGCCGCGATCGCCCACAACCTGCTGCGCGCCGTCGGCGTCCTGGCCGGAGGTGCCCACGCGGTCGCCCGCGGGGCGACACTGCGCCGCAAGATAATCACTATCCCGGCCCGCCTGGCCCGTCCGCAACGCCAACCTATCCTGCACCTACCAGCGCACTGGCCCTGGACAGAGCACTGGCTCACGTTGTGGCGCAACACCATCGGCTACAGCCCACCAGAAATCGCCACCACCTGACCATATGCCGAAAGGCCCGACCGGAGCGCACAGGAACAGCTGGACAGACCAGCAGATACCCCCTGCCCGCGACCAGGACCAGCCCTCAACAGCCCAGCGAGGCACACCTACCCCAATTCATCAGTGGATCGAGGCT
>NZ_MLCL01000040.1 GCF_001942625.1 Mycobacterium syngnathidarum | reverse complement strand
CCTGAGTTAGGACATTTGGCTTAGTAAGCCACTTTGATGCCGAGGCCGGCCAAGATCTCACGTTGGGGTTCTGGGATTTCTGGTGGGAAGGCCTGGCTGGCATCGTTGATGACGATGGTCGCTGAGCGCAGTGGCCGTAGTTGTTTGATGACGTTGGCGATGGCCAGGCCGCTGCGTTCCTGAATGCAGTGCGCCACAGCGAGAGCGGCGAAGACGATGGTCAGGTGGGCTTCGATGGCCTCGCGGGTGCGGTGGAACATCGGGCGGGCTTCGAGGTCGGTCTTGGACATCCGAAATGAACGTTCGACGTGCCAGAGGTCGTGGTACTTGGCAATCACTTCGGTGGCGGCCATGACCTCGACATCGAGGTTGGTGACGTAGCCCTTCAACCCGACCAGCGATTGCGCTCGGGCCAAGCTTGCTTCGTCGAGGGCGCGTCCACCGGCGGTGGTCTTGACGAACCGGGTTGATTTCGCTGCGCGTTGGCCGCTGATGACTTCCTTGGCCCGGGCCTCCTGGGCGTGCAAGGTCTTCTGATCGCGGCGGGCGCGTTTAGCGGAATACGCCCAGATCGCCCGCCACGCCCCGGCGTGAGTATCGGCGTTCCAGACCGGTTCGGCTCGCTTGTTGGTGTCGTTGACGATGCTCTTGGCGTGCCGGGGTGTGACGGTGTCGATGATCTGTCCATCGGTGAAAACATCACCATTCCAATGGAAATGCGAGGCGAGATCGATCGGCGCCTTCACCGCCCGGGACCCGACGATGAACCCCAACCCGGCCTCATCGAGGGCGGCGAGGTTGGTCGCCGATAGCATGCCGGCATCGGCAGCCACCACCATCGGCGTGTCGCCCAGATTATGGCGGGCGGCGAAGGCGGTGATGATCGGGATCAGGGTGGTGGTTTCGGCGGTGTTGCCGTCAAAGCAGCCGATTTCCAACGGGAACCCGGTGCGATCAACGAGCAGGCCGACCACGATCTGCGGATCGACTCGGCGTTCCTTCGAGTAGCCGACCTTGCGCAGGTCGTCTTCATTTTCGGCCTCGAAATACAGCGTGGTGACGTCGTAGAGCAGCAGGCTCAGGGTGCCGCGGTCGACGGCATGGGTGAAGCACTGGGCGGCGATGGCATCGCGGTAGTTGCCGGTGTTGACCTTGGCGAGGTGACGTTGAATGGTCTTGTAGGACAGGGGTTCTGCACCTAAGTCGGCGAGCACTCGCAGGGAATCCAGCTTGCTGGTGGGCTCGACGATCCGGGCGATCACCAGGTCTCGGAACACCGCATCGTTGACGACGTCGAAGCCCACCCAGTCGTAGATGCCGCCGATGACGTCGTAGAGCAGCCGCGAACTGGTCGCCGCCGTGCGCCCGGGGGTCGCCGCTGCACCCTTGGGGACACCGGCCGACAACGTCAAGGTGCCATGGCGCCAATCCGCTACGTCAGCCACGCGCTGCGTGCGGGCAGGTACCTCGAAGTCCAGGACGTCTTGATCACCAGTGACGATCTGGCGGGCACGCTCGAGCAGCACGCCCAGTTCAGCGTCGGTATGAGCTGATCCGAGGTGTTCGACCACGACGTCGCGGCGCCCGTCTTTGCGCATCACCTGCACTGCCACCGCGCCCGAGGCGGTGCGCACTTTGCGCACGAACACCCACCGGACCCTACCCGCTTAGTAAGCCAGAACCCGACCTGCAGAAA
>NZ_MLCL01000058.1 GCF_001942625.1 Mycobacterium syngnathidarum | reverse complement strand
ACCTGAGTTAGGACATTTGGCTTAGTGCCCCGGTTTTGGGATGCCGAGGGTGGTCAGGATTTCTTGTTGGGCTGCCAGGATTTGCGGTGGGAAGGTCTGGGTGGCGCCGTTGATGGCGATGGTCGCCGAGCGTAGCGGCCGCAGGGATTTGATGACTTTGGCGATGGCCAGGCCGCTGCGGTCCTGGACGTTGTGTGCGACGGCCAGGGCGGTGAACACGATGGTCAGGTGGGCTTCGATGGCGTCGCGGGTGCGGTGGAACATGGGCCGGGCACGAAGGTCGCTCTTGGACATGCGAAATGAGCGTTCGACGTGCCAGAGGTCGTGGTACTTCGCGATGATCTCGGCCGCGGGCATCATGGTGGCGGGGATGTTGGTGACGTAGCCCTTCAAGCCGACCAGTGATTGGGCGCGGGCCAGGCTGGCCTCGTCGAGGACGCGGTTGCCGGCGTGGGTGGTGACGAAGCGGGTGGACTTGGCGGCACGCTCCCCGTTGATGACGGCGCGGGCGCGGGTCTCCTGGGCGTAGAGGGTTTTCTGGTCGCGGCGTGCGCGTTTGGCCGAGTACGCCCAGACCGCACGCCAGGCGTTGGGGTGCTCGTCGGGATTCCAGGCCGGCTCACGCCGGTGCGCGGGATCATTGACGACGGATTTCGCGTGCCGGGGTGTGACGGTGTCGATGATCTGCCCGTCGGTGAAAACGTCACCGTTCCAATGGAAATGGGACGCCAGATCGATCGGGGCTTTCACACTCCGTGAGCCGACGATGAACCCGAGCCCGGCGTCGTCGAGTGCGGTCAGGTTGGTCGCTGACAGCATGCCGGCATCAGCGGCGATGACCATCGGGGCGTCACCGAGCTCGTGGCGGGATTGGAAGGCGTTGATGACCGGCACCAGGGTGGTGGTTTCGGCGGTGTTGCCCTCGAAACAGCCGACCTCCAACGGGAACCCGGTCCGATCCACGAGTAGACCGACGACGATCTGCGGATCGATGCGACGTTCCTTGGAGTAGCCGACCTTGCGCAGGTCGTCTTCGTTCTCGGCTTCGAAATACAAGGTGGTGACGTCGTACAACAGCAGGCTCAGCCCGCCTCGATCGGCGGCGTGGGTGAAGCACTTGCCGGCGATCACATCCCGGTAGTTGCCGGTGTTGACCTTGGCCAGGTGTCGTTGGATTGTCTTGTAGGACACGGTGTCTGCGCCCAGATCGGTCAAGACCCGGGCGGCATCGGCCTTGCTCGTCGGTTCGACCAGTCGGGCGATCACCAGATCCCGGAACACCGGATCATCGACGGCATTGAAACCCAGCCAGTCATACACCGCGGCGAGGGTGTCGTAGAGCAGTCGCGAACACGTCGCCGTGGTGCGTCCCGACGGCACCGCGGCGCCTTTGGGAGCACCAGCGGCGGGCAGGTTCAGCGTGCCGGCCCGCCAGTCGGCGACGTCATCGACGCGCTGGGTACGGGCAGTCACCTCGATGTCGAGGGCACCTTGATCGGCGGCGGCGATCCGGCGGCCCGCCTCGAGCAGGAGGCCCAGCTCGGCATCGGTATGCGCGGAACCGACATGCGCCAGAATCGTCCGCTGACCTCGATGTTTACGCACCACCTGCACCGCGACAGCGCCCGAGGCGGTGCGCACCTTCCGCACGTATGCCACCGCCAGAACCTACCCGCTTAGTGCCCCAAACGGGGCACTAAGCCGAGGAAACCTGCA
>NZ_MLCL01000041.1 GCF_001942625.1 Mycobacterium syngnathidarum | reverse complement strand
CTAGGAGTCTGCTGAATTATTTCGGCGTGGTGGCCGGGTTTGTGGCGATGTTCTCGAGATGATGGGCGGGTGCAGGGGCGTTCTGATGATCAGCGTGAGTTGTTGGATGCGGAGTCGGTAGCGGGGCATCTTCTCAAGTCCGACAGCGTGTTTGCGTTTCTGGCAGCTCATCGCCACGAGTTGTTTCCCGAGGAGATGTTCACCGATCTGTTCCCGTCGCGGCGGGGTCGTCCGAGTGTGCCCGCCGAGGTGATGGCCTCGGTGATCACCTTGCAGGCGTTGCACGGCCTGTCCGACAACGAGACCGTTGATGCGGTGACCTTTGATCTGCGGTGGAAAGCCGCCTGTGGGCTGCCGATCACCGCGACGGCGTTTCATTCGACGACGTTGACCTATTGGCGACGCCGACTGGCCGCCTCAGATCGCCCGAACCGGATCTTTGAGGCGGTCAAGGCAGTGGTCGCGGCCACCGGCGTGCTGGCGGGAAAGACGCGGCGGGCGTTGGATTCGACGATCCTTGATGACGCCGTGGCGACCCAAGACACCGTGACCCAATTGATCGGGGCGATCCGCCGGGTCCGCCGCGAAGTGCCCGGTGCTGGCGAGGTGATCGCCGCCCAGTGCCGCGCTCATGACTACGACGACCCGGGTAAACCGTCGATCAGCTGGGATGATGCCGTCGCCCGTGCTGCGTTGGTCGATGCCCTGGTCGGCGACGCCCACCGGGTGCTGGGGCATCTGCCTGAGCAGGAACTTGGCGCCCGCGCCGCTGAAGCGGTGGCGTTGTTGGCGCTGATCGCCGGCCAAGACGTCGAACCGGTGACTGATTCTGATGGCACCGATGGACGCTGGCAGATTGCTCAACGCGTGGCCCCAGACCGGGTGATCTCCACTGTGGATCCCGAGGCTCGCCACGCCCACAAGAGCGTGCATCGGCGCCAGGACGGTTTCAAAGCCCACGTCGCGGTCGAACCCGATACCGGGATCATCACCGACTGCACCCTGACCAAAGCCAGCGGCCCGGGCACCCATGATGCCACCGTGGGGACCCAGCTGCTCACCGCCGAAGACCAACCGGTGACGGTGCTGGGCGATTCGGCCTACGGCAGCGGGGATTTCCGCGCGCATCTGGTCGAGGCCGGGCATGCCGATCGGGTCAAGTCTGCACCACTGCGTCCGGCGGTCGCCGGTGGCTTCACTGTCGATGACTTCGTCGTTGACCACACCGCCAGGACGGTGACCTGCCCCGCCGGGCTGATCCGCGTCATCTCCGCGCGCGGATACGCCACCTTCGGCGGCGCCTGCGCGGGCTGCGCGTTACGAATGCGATGCACCACCAGTGTTGGCGGCAAGAGTCTGAAGATCAAGCCGCACGATGCGCTGCAACGCGCAGCCCGACAAAGATCACAAGAGTCGTTGTGGCTCAACGAGTATCGCCAGCACCGGCCCATGGTGGAACGTACCATTGCCTGGCTTACCCGAGGCAATCGCAAAGTGCGCTACCGCGGCGTCACCCGCAACGACCACTGGCTACACCACCGCGCCGCTGCGGTGAACCTGCGTCAGCTGATCACCCTGGGACTGACCCACACCAATGCTGGCTGGGCCATCGCCTGACCCCAAGCTGGGGCTTGCCTCAGACGAACACTCAATGCGACGCTCAACACGGCGGAATGACCCTCGAATTGTGTCGACCTGCGGGCCTGACTAACACCAACGCGCCACAGAGCGCTCTGAGGCACCCCGCCCCCAACACCACTAATTCAGCAGACTCCTAG
>NZ_MLCL01000033.1 GCF_001942625.1 Mycobacterium syngnathidarum | reverse complement strand
GGTCAAACGAGCCATCTCCAAACACCGAGCCAAAGGCGCCATCGACCGCACCAACTACACAACCACCATCACCATCGAAATCCTCGACGGTTGACAACAGGCCGCCCACGCTAACTGCGCGGCATTGACGTTAACGGCCCCCGGCCAGGGGTGCAGCGCCGGTAACGGAACCTTAACGAGCATGCTTCGACGCCACAGCCGTACCGTAAAATCCGTGTTCAGGGCCGCTGTGTATGCCACACTGCGACCATGGAAAGCACCGCTGCCCCAAGCCTGTTGCCGCACCTGTGGAAGTCTGCATTGGTCGGCGGCATCCTCGCGATCCTCCTGGGCATCCTCGTTTTCATCCGTCCCGGAGCAGCAATCTTCGTCACCGCCATCTTTTTCGGCGCCTATCTGTTGATCACCGGTATCTCGCAGCTCGTTCTGGCGTTCAGCATCCGTTCGTCGGTCGGCGGACGGGTGTTGCTGTTCATCGGCGGCGCGGCAGCTCTCGTACTTGCGGTGCTGTGCTTCATCAATCTCCAGAATTCGATCGACCTGCTGGCAATCTGGATCGGCGTCGGGTTCATCTTCCGCGGTGTCGCGACGGCGATGTCGGCAATCGGAGATCCCTCACTGCCGGGGCGTATCTGGGAGATCATCCTCGGCGTCGTCAGCGTCATCGCCGGCATCATCATGTTCGTCGCCCCGTTGGAGGGTTTGGTGGCCCTTACTCAGGTCACCGGCATCATCCTGATCGTGGTCGGGGTGTTCGAGGTGATCTCGGCCTTCGGAATCCGTAGCGACGCCAAGAAACTCGCCGCCGTCTCATCGCAGGGGCCGGCGTGACGTAACACACCGGTGAAGACCAGTGGCTGGCTCCCCAGCATCTACTACACTTCGTCGTAGATTGGTCTGAGACCTCGGAAGTAGGGCCAGATGGACGCTTTGGACGTATCGCGGTGGCAGTTCGGCATCACCACCGTCTACCACTTCATATTCGTTCCGCTCACCATCGGTTTGGCGCCGCTGATCGCCGTCATGCAGACGATGTGGGTGGCCACCGGCAACGACAGCTGGTATCGACTGACCCGATTCTTCGGCAAGTTGTTCCTCATCAACTTCGCGATCGGCGTGGCGACCGGCATCGTGCAGGAATTCCAGTTCGGGATGAACTGGAGCCAATATTCGCGATTCGTCGGCGACATATTCGGCGCCCCGCTCGCGTTCGAAGGCCTGGTCGCGTTCTTCGTCGAGTCCACGTTCATCGGATTGTGGATCTTCGGCTGGACACGGCTGCCCCGGGCCATCCATCTGTTCTGCATCTGGATGGTGGCCTTCGCCGTCAACGCGTCCGCCTTCTTCATCATCGCGGCCAACTCGTTCATGCAGCATCCGGTCGGAGCGAAGTACAACCCGGAGAGCGGACGCGCGGAACTGATCGATTTTGGTGCGCTCCTGACCAACAACACCGCGATCTGGGCATTCCTGCATGTAGTTGCCGGATCATTGCTCACCGCCGGTACGTTCGTCGCGGCGGTCAGCGCCTGGCTGATGGTGCGAGACCGGCGCCGGGAGGCTCGCGGCGAGTCGCTGGACACGTCGCCCGCCGACGCCGGAGGCGAATCCGCCGGGATGTACCGGCCGGCAACGATTCTGGGCAGCGTCGTGGCCTTGGCCGCTGTGGCGGTGTTGTTCTTCACCGGTGATGTTCAGGGCAAGCTCATGTTCGTCCAGCAACCCATGAAAATGGCCTCGGCTGAATCACTTTGCGATACAGAGACCGATCCGGACTTCTCGGTCCTGACCGTCGGCACGCACAACAACTGCGCCAGCGTGACCCACGTGATCGAGGTTCCCTACGTGCTGCCCTTCCTGGCCGAAGGCAAGTTCAGCGACGTCACCCTGGAGGGCGTCAACGACCTGCAGCAGGAATACGAGTCGCGGTTCGGCCCCGGCGACTACCGGCCGAACCTGTTCGTCACCTACTGGTCGTTTCGAGCCATGATCGGTCTGATGCTGATACCACTGGCGTTTGCGTTGCTGACGCTGTGGATGACGCGCGGACGACGGCTGCCCGATCAGCGGTGGTTCGGCACCTTCGCACTGATCACCCTGCCCACACCGTTCCTGGCCAACTCCGCCGGGTGGGTGTTCACCGAAATGGGTCGTCAACCCTGGGTGGTGGTACCGAATCCGACCGGTGACCAGATGGTCCGACTGACCGTGCAACAAGGCGTGTCGGATCATTCGGCCGGCACAGTGTTCTTCTCCCTCGCGGTGTTCACCCTGCTCTATGGGGTCCTCGCAGTCGTCTGGTTCTGGCTGATGCGGCGCTATGTGACCGAAGGGCCTCTGGAACACGATTCCGAGCCGGCGCCGCCCACACCTCCCGACGAGGACGAATCCGCCCCCTTGTCTTTCGCGTACTGAGAGGACTGATCTCAGATGGGACTTCAAGAACTTTGGTTCATCCTGATCGCCGTCCTATTCCTCGGATTCGTGGTACTGGAAGGCTTTGACTTCGGCGTCGGCATGCTGATGGCGCCGCTGGGCCGAGCAGGTGAGGGCGATCCGGAAAGCCGCAGGCGAGCTGTCCTGAACACCATCGGCCCGGTGTGGGACGCCAACGAGGTGTGGCTGATCACCGCGGGTGCGGCCATGTTCGCGGCCTTCCCGAACTGGTACGCCACTCTGTTCTCGGCGTTGTACCTTCCGCTGCTGGCGATTCTGTTCGGAATGATCCTGCGCATCGTGGGCATCGAGTGGCGCGGCAAGATCGATGACACCAAGTGGCGCAAGTATGCCGATCTCGGTATCGCCGTGGGATCGTGGTTGCCCGCCATACTGTGGGGTGTCGCCTTCGCAATCCTGGTGCGCGGCTTGCCTATTGATGCCGACCATCGGGTTCATGCCGGGATCGGCGACGTGCTCAACGCCTACACTCTGCTCGGCGGGCTCGCGACCGCCTCGCTGTTCGCGTTCTACGGTTCGGTGTTCATCGCCCTGAAAACCGCCGGGCCGATACGCGACGACGCATTCCGGTTCGCCAGGATGCTGACTCTGCCGGTGATCCTGCTGGCCGGCGGCTTCGGCCTGTGGACGCAGCTGGCATACGGCAAGCCGTGGACGTGGGTGCCGCTGGCAGTCGCGGTCGTCGCACTTCTGATCTCGGTGGCACTCATGTGGTCGCGGTCCCGAGAGGGCTGGGCGTTCGTCGCCACCGTGATCGTCGTAGCAGCCGTCGTCGCGCTGCTGTTCGGGTCGATGTACCCCCACCTGCTGCCGTCCACACTCAATCCGGAGTGGGGCGTCACGATCTACAACGGCTCGTCGACCCCGTACACGTTGAAGATCATGACGTGGGCGTCGTTGACGCTGCTGCCGCTGGTTCTGGTCTATCAGGGCTGGACCTACTGGGTGTTCCGAAAGCGCATTTCCGCGGATCGCATCCCGGCGCCCATCGGATTGTCACGGCGGTCGGTCTGAACCTCTGGCGCGCACTCGGCGTCCGCGGCGCCACCGGGTCGACGTCGGCGCTGCGACGCCATCTCCTGGCGACGGTGGCCTGCGGCGTAACCATCAGCGCCAGCACCATTGCCGCGGCCGTGGTGCTGGCCCACATCGTTGCCGCCATCATCACCGACCCGGGTTCGGCGAGCAGCCACGGTGCAGCCATCGTCGCCCTGAGCGTGCTGTGGGTGTTGCGTGCGGCCGCACAGTGGCTCCAGGGTCGATTGTCGCAGCGGGGCGCGACTGCGGTGATCGGTGAGCTCACCACCCAGGTTCTGTGCTCGGTGACCTCGTTGCCGCCAAGGAGATTGGCCGCCGACCGTGATGCTGCCGCGGCAGTGGTGACGCGCGGCCTGGACGGCCTGCGTCCGTACTTCACCGGCTATGTGCCAGCGGTGGTGCAGGCCGCGGTCCTCACGCCGGTGGCGGTGATCGTGATGGCCTGCTATGACCTGCAGGCCGCGGCGATCGTCGTGATCGCCCTGCCGTTGATCCCGATCTTCATGGTGCTCATCGGGCTGGTCACCGCCGAGCGTTCGGCGGCCGCGCTGGCCTCGATGACCACACTGCAGGCCCGTTTGCTCGATCTCGTGGCGGGGATCCCGACACTGCGGGCTGTCGGCCGCGCCGCCGGATCAACCCAGCGGATCTCCGAACTGGCTGCCGCCCAACGCCGTTCAGCGATGGCAACGTTACGGATCGCGTTCCTGTCCTCGCTGGTTCTGGAGCTGCTGGCCACCCTGGGTGTGGCCTTGGTGGCGGTGAGCGTGGGTGTGCGCTTGGTATACGGCGAGGTGACGCTGGCGGCCGGGTTGACCGTCCTTCTGTTGGCGCCCGAGGTCTTCTGGCCACTGCGCCGGGTGGGTGCGGCTTTCCATGCCGCACAGGATGGCAAGACCGCCGCCGAGCAGGCGTTCCGGCTGTGCGATACGCACACACCGACCGAAGGCGGCGCGCACGTGCCCAATTGCGCACCGACGATCGAGTTGAGCGGTCTGGAACCGGCAATCGAACCCGGACGGGTCACCGTTCTCACCGGTGCCAACGGGACCGGGAAATCCACTGCGTTGCAAGCTGTTCTCGGATTGACGACGCTGCCGTCCGGCCCGGTGCGCGTCGACGGTGTCGATGTCGGTGACCTGGATCTGCCCGCGTGGTGGCGGCACATCGCCTGGCTTCCCCACCGTCCAGTCCTCATTCCCGGGACCGTCCTGGAGAACCTGGAACTACTAGGGCCACTGGATGATTTGGAGCAGGCCTGCCGCGACACCGGATTCGACGAGGTTCTCGGCGATCTGCCCGACGGTCTCAACACCCGGATCGGCCGTACCGGCGTCGGCTTGTCCCTGGGGCAACGACAACGGCTCGGTCTCACCCGGGCCCTCGGGTCGTCCGCACGGCTGCTTCTGCTCGACGAACCCACCGCCCACCTCGACGCCGCGCTGGAGCAGCGAGTGCTGCGAGCTGTGGTCGCCCGCGCCCGCGCCGGTGCCACGGTGGTGGTGGTCGGGCACCGGGATCCGGTCCTGTCCATTGGCGATCGGGTGATCACGATTGGCGCTGCACATGTTTCGACGTGATCCTCTGCTGCGCCTGACAGTGGACCTGCTGCGACCGCGGTTGGGTCGATTGATCCTGGCCAGCGTCCTCGGTGTCCTTTCGCTCGGCAGCGCGTTGGCCCTTGCCGGTGTCTCGGCGTGGTTGATCACCAGGGCCTGGCAGATGCCCCCGATCCTGGACTTGTCGGTGGCCGTGGTCGCGGTGCGGGCGCTGGGGATCTCGCGCGGCGTCCTCGGGTACTGCCAACGACTGGCGGCCCATGACACGGCGCTGCGGGCAGCGGCCAATGCCCGCACCGGCCTGTACCGCAAGCTCGCCGCCGGGCCCGACGATGACGCGATGCGGCTGCCCAGCGGTGAATTGGTGGCCCGGGCCGGCAGCTCGGTCGACGAACTGGCCGACGTGGTGGTGCGTTCGGTGTTGCCGATCGTCGTTGCCGTAGTGCTCAGCACTGTGTCGGTCGGCGTCATCGCGCTGATCTCACCGGGCGCCGCGGCGGTACTGGCCCTTTGCCTGGTGATCGCCGGGGCCTTGGCCCCGGCGATCACCGCCCGCGCGGTTGCTGCTGCGGAATCGGTTGCAGTTCAGCACCGTAGTGACCGCGATGCTGCCGCCATGCTGGCACTGGAGTACGCCCCCGAGTTGCGCGTGAGCGGACGTCTCGACGAGGTGATCGCCGGCGTGCAGCGCCGCCACCGTGACTGGGGCCAGGCCACCGACCGCGCCGCCTCGCCCGCAGCACTGGCCGCCGCCATGCCCAGTCTCGCCATTGGCGCCAGTGTCCTGGGCGCCGTAGTCGCCGGCATCGCATCAGCCACCACGACGGCGCCGACCACGCTGGCGATCCTGATGTTGTTGCCGTTGTCGGCCTTCGAGGCCACCACCGCCCTCCCCGAGGCCGCTGTCGGACTCACCAAGTCCCGCATCGCCGCCCGCCGTCTCCTCGAACTCACCCAACCTGACCCCGCGGCCCGCCGGCGGCCAGAGGTCCCCCCGGTCGACCTTCCCGCCGGCGGACGCCTCGCCGTCATCGGCCCGAGCGGCTCAGGCAAGACCACGCTGCTGATGGCCATGGCTGACAAGCTCAACGGAAACTCCAGGCGTGCAGCATTTTTCGCCGAGGACGCGCACATCTTCGAAACCACGCTGCGAGACAATCTCCTCGTGGTCCGCGGGGACGCCACCGATGCCGAACTGCACTCCGCGCTTGACCGTGTCGGCCTGGCCGATTGGGTGTCCGGCCTGCCCACGGGTTTGGCAACGGTACTCGAAGGTGGCCACACCGCGATGTCGGCCGGGCAGCGCCGTCGACTGCTCCTGGCCAGGGTACTGCTGTCGGATTTCTCGGTCGTCCTGCTCGACGAGCCCACCGAAAATCTCGACGCCGGCGACGGAAGACGGATACTCGCCGAAATCCTCACTCCCGGTGACTGGTTCGGCGCAGATCGAGCAGTCGTCGTAGCCACCCATCACCTTCCGGACACGCTCAACTGCCCCGTCGTCCGTTGCCCACAACCAGGCACCGCCATCGGCGAGTAGCCTCACAGACATGACCGACGAGCGATCCACCCCGCCCGGGTCTGACGAGCCCCAGCCGACCGGACCTCCCCCGCCGCCGACATATCCCTACGGCCCGCCTCCCGGCGCATATCCCGGCCCCTACCCACCGACGGCGCCGTACGGCGGGTACCCGATGCAAACCCCGCCGCGTGCCCCCGCCAACGGTCTGGGCATCGCGGCACTCGTCGTCGCGATCTTCGCCCTGCTGTTGACGTGGTCGGTGATCGGCGGGGTGATGTTCGGCGTCACTGCCGTGATCCTCGGATTCCTCGCCCACGGGCGCTACCGACGCGGCGAAGCCACAAATGGCGGAGTCGCTGTCACCGGAATCGCACTCGGTGCCGTGGCTTGCGTGTTGTCCCTGGTGTTCATCGGCATCTGGGTGCACTTCGGGCAACGCTGGTTCGATGAGGTCGGCGGGCGCGACTACATGCATTGCCTACAGCAGGCCGGCGACGACACCGCGGCCCAGCAGCGTTGCGAGAAAGAGTTCGAGCGGCGGGTCGAGGATTCCTTCGGCGTGACACCGACCCCTGACCGCTGAGCGGGCTCACGCCTTGGCGGCACCGGGGAAGTACTTGACGATGCCCTCTTGCACCACTGTGGCCACCAAGTGACCCGAGGCGTCGAAGAAGTGGCCCGTGCCCAGCCCGCGGGACTCGGCCGCCACCGGCGACGTGGTGGAGTAGAGCACCCACTCGTCGAACTTGACGGGCCGGTGAAACCACACCGAATGATTCATCGTCACCGCGAAGATGCGATCGAAACCCCATGACAACCCGTGCGTGGTGATGATCGAATCGAGCACCGTGGTATCTGACGAGTACACCAGCGCCGCACCGTGCAGAACCGGGTCGTCGGGCATCACGCCTTCGGTCTTGAGCCACACCCGGTTGTGGTCGAGCTTGCCGCCCTTGTCCCGCATCACCCAGGACGGATCGTTGGTGTATCGCCATTCGATCGGGCGCAGCGCCTCGACGAACAACGGGACCGTCTCCTCGTAGCCGCGAAGAAGTTCATCGATCTTGGGCAGCGTGTCCGGGTGAGGAACCTCCGGTGCCGGCACGTTGTGCTCCAAGCCGCGGCCGGCGTTCATGTACGACAGCATCACCGTTGTCAGCAGGTTGCCGTCCTGCATGACGTCGATGCGGCGGTTGGCGAACCGGCGCTCGTCACGCAGGCGCACGACGTGGAACTCCAGATCCTTCTCCGGATCGCCACCGGCGATGAAGTGCGCATTCAACGCACTCGGCGAGAGTTTGTGCGCCAGTGTGCGGCCGCCGGCGACGAACGCCTGCGCGATCATCTGGCCACCGAAAGTGCGCACCGGGTTCTTACTCGGATGCGAGCCGATGAACAGATCGTCATCAATGCGATTCAGATCGAGAACAGCCAGCAGCTCCTCGAAATCCGGGTGTGTCAAGGAAACCCTTTCCCGTTAGACGTCGTCCTCCCCGATGCGGTGCACATGGATCAGATTCGTGGAGCCTACTGTGCCCGGCGGAGCGCCCGCCACGATGACCACCAGCTCGCCACGCTTGTAGCGGCCGAGGTCGAGCAGCGATTTGTCGACCTGACGGATCATGTCGTCGGTGTTCGACATCTGCGGCACGATGAACGTCTCGGTGCCCCAGGTGAGCGCCAGCTGGCTGCGCACCTCGGGTAGCGCGGTGAACGCGAGCACCGGAAGCGGTGTGTGCAACCGGGCCAGGCGGCGCACCGTGTCCCCGGACTGGGTGAAAGCGACCAGCGCCTTGGCGTCCAGCCGCTCGCCGATGTCGCGGGCCGCGTACGAGATCACGCCGCGCTTGGTCCGCGGAGTGTGGGTCAGCGGCGGCACTGTCACCGAGTTGTCCTCGACCGCCTTGATGATGCGTGCCATCGTCTTGACGGCCTCCAGCGGGTACTTGCCGACGGAGGTCTCGCCGGACAGCATCACCGCGTCGGCACCGTCGAGCACCGCATTGGCGACGTCGGAGGCCTCGGCCCGGGTAGGCCGGGAGCTTTCGATCATCGACTCCAGCATCTGGGTGGCGACGATGACGGGTTTGGCGTTCTCCCTTGCCATCTGGATGGCGCGCTTCTGCACGAGCGGCACCTCTTCGAGCGGCAGTTCAACGCCGAGGTCGCCGCGCGCCACCATGATCGCGTCGAACGCCAGCACGATGGCCTCGAGGTTCTCGACCGCCTCGGGCTTCTCCAGCTTGGCGATCACGGGGACGCGCCGACCCACCCGGTCCATCACCTCATGGACCAACTCGACGTCGGCGGGTGACCGGACGAACGACAGCGCGACCAGATCCACACCGAGTCGCAGCGCGAACTCGAGATCCTCGATGTCCTTTTCGGACAGTGCCGGCGCCGTCACGTTCATACCCGGCAGGGACATGCCCTTGTTGTTGCTGACAGGGCCGCCCTCGGTGACCGTGCAGACCACGTCGTTGCCGTCGATCGCATCGACCTTCAGACCGACATTGCCGTCGTCGACAAGCACTCGATCCCCCGGCCGGGCGTCCTCGGCCAACCGCTTGTAGGTGGTCGACACCCGGTCGTGATTGCCCTCACAGTCGTCGACTGTGATCCGCACCGACTCACCGGTGGCCCAGTAGGTCGGCCCGTCGGCGAACCGGCCCAACCGGATCTTGGGACCCTGCAGGTCAGCAAGCACGCCCACGGCGTGACCCGTGGCATCCGATGCCGCCCGCACGTGCTTGTAGGAAGCTTCGTGGTCGGTGTAATCACCGTGGCTGAAGTTCAGCCGGGCGACATCCATCCCGGCCTCCACCAGGGCCCGCACCGTCTCATCAGTGCTGGTAGCGGGACCAAGCGTACAAACGATTTTTCCGCGTCTGCTCACGTCATGTCAGCATAGTCGTTAATCGATTCAGACGACGCTCAGAGGCAGTGTGCCGGGCCGCACCGGCGAGGGCAGATCCGACTCGCCCATCAGGTAGGCGTCCACGGCGTGCGCCGCGCTGCGCCCTTCCGCGATGGCCCACACGACCAGCGAGGCGCCCCGATGCGCGTCACCGCAGACGAACACGCCGGGAGCATCGGTCTGCCAGTCCGAACCACACGACACCGTGCCGCGCCGGGACAACTTGAGGTTCAACCCGTCGAGCAGGGCCATGTGCTCGACGCCCTCGAAGCCGATCGCCAGTAGCGCGAGGTCGCACGGGATCTGCAACGACTCACCCACCGGGATGATCTCGCGGCGCCCGTCGGCATCCCGGGCCACCCGGACCTCGGCGATCTCGATGGCGCGCACATGGCCGTTGTCATCGCCGATGAATCTCTGCACGGCCACCTCGAAGCGGCGGGCACCGCCTTCGGCGTGCGCGGGGGAGGTACGCAACACCAACGGCCACGTGGGCCACGGGGAGAGTTCGTCGTCGCGGGCCTCCGGCGGCTCGGCGTTGTAGTCGAGCTGAGTCACCGACGCCGCACCCTGACGGTGCGCGGTACCCAGGCAGTCGGCACAGGTGTCACCCCCACCGATGATCACCACGTGCTTGCCCGCTGCCGAGATCGACGCGGACGCGTCACCCTCGCATTCCCGGTTGGCCGGCACCAGATGCTCCATCGCCAGATGCACGCCGTCGAGTTCGCGGCCGGGCACATCGTTGTCGCGGCCCCGCAGCGCCCCTACCGCCAGCACGACCGCCTGGTGACGCTCACGTAACTGCTCGACCGTCAGGTCGACACCGACCTCACATTCGGTGACGAACCGGGTGCCCTCGGCGCGCATCTGGGCCAGACGCTGATTGAGCACCGACTTCTCGAGCTTGTACTCGGGGATGCCGTAGCGCAACAGCCCACCCACCCGGTCGTCCCGCTCGTAGACGGTGACGTCGTGGCCGGCACGGGTGAGTTGTTGTGCGGCAGCCAAACCCGCCGGGCCCGAGCCGACAACCGCGACGCTCTTGCCTGTCGAGATGGCGGCCGGTGCAGGTTCGACGGTGCCGTTCATCCAGGCATGATCGGCGATGGTCTGCTCGATCCGTTTGATCGTCACACTGCCGCCGGTCTGCTCCTCGGCGATCGACAGCACGCAGGCCGCCTCACACGGCGCCGGGCAAAGCCGCCCGGTGAACTCCGGAAAGTTGTTGGTGGCGTGCAGGCGATCACTGGCCGCATCCCAGCGCCCACGCCGCACCAGGTCATTCCATTCCGGGATCAGGTTCCCCAACGGGCAACCCGCCTTGCCCGAGTGGCAGAACGGGATCCCGCAATCCATGCAGCGACGGGCCTGCTGCGACACCTCGCCGGCCCGCTCGTTGGGATCCTCACGCTCGTACACCTCGCGCCAGTCCCCCACCCGCTCATCGACCGGTCGCTTGGCGGCCTCGATCTTGGGAACCCGAAGAAATCCGGTCGGATCAGCCACGGCTGGCCTCCATGATCGCGCTGTCCACATCACGGCCCTCGGCCTTGGCCATCCGGGTCGCCTGCAGCACACGCTCGTAGTCGGTGGGCATTACTTTGGTGAATTGCGCGCTGCGCCTTGGCCAATCAGCCAGGATCGAGCCGGCCAGCGTGCTACCGGTGTGGCGCGCGTGATCGGCCACCACCGCGTGCAACCAGGCCAGATCCTCGCCTTCCGGTCGCTGAAGTTGCACCATTTCGGTGTTGACCCGAGCCGGGTCCAGACCGAGCACGAAGGCGATACCGCCGGACATGCCGGCGGCGAGGTTGCGTCCGGTCTTACCCAGGATCACCACCCGGCCGCCCGTCATGTACTCACACGCGTGATCGCCCACGCCCTCGACGACGGCCAGAGCCCCGGAATTGCGGGCGCAGAACCGCTCCCCCACCCGGCCGCGCAGGAACACCTCACCCGAGGTGGCACCGTAGAGCAGGGTGTTGCCTGCGATGACGTTGTCCTCGGGTAGGAACAGCACATCCTCAGGGGGCCGCACGATCACCCGGCCGCCCGAAAGCCCCTTACCCACATAGTCGTTGGCGTCACCGACCAGCTCCAATGTCACACCAGGAGGTAGGAACGCCCCGATGGACTGGCCCGCCGACCCCGTCAAAGTGACGTGAATCGTGTTGTCGGGCAACCCCGCCGCACCGTAGCGTCGGGTGACCTCTGCCCCCAGCAGGGTGCCCACCGTGCGGTTGACATTGCGTACCGGAAGCTCAAGCCGCACCGGGTGTGCGTCTTCCAGAGCCCCCTCGGCAAGCTGGATCAGGGTTTGGTCGAGCGCCTGATCGAGCCCGTGATCTTGGCCGCGCGTGCGACGCCGCTGGGTGAGCTCGCTGCCCTCGGAACCCGCGGGCAACGTGAAGATGGGGCTGAGATCGAGTCCACGGCTCTTCCAGTGCGCCACACCGGGATCGGTATCGAGCACCTCAGCGTGACCGACCGCCTCGTCGATGCTGCGGAAACCCAGCTCGGCCAAGTAGCGGCGGATGTCCTCGGCGACGAACGTGAAGAAGTTCTCCACGAATTCTGGCTTGCCGTTGAACCGTGCCCGCAATTCCGGGTTCTGAGTGGCCACACCGACCGGACAGGTATCGAGGTGGCACACGCGCATCATGATGCAGCCCGACACCACCAGCGGCGCAGTGGCGAACCCGAATTCTTCGGCACCGAGCAGGGCTGCCACAATCACGTCACGCGCACTGCGCATGCCACCGTCGCACTGCACCGTGATCCGATCACGCAAACCGTTGAGCACCAGGGTCTGCTGGGTGTCGGCCAGCCCGATCTCCCACGGCGCCCCGGCATGCTTGAGCGACGTCAGCGGCGCCGCGCCGGTACCCCCGTCATACCCGGAGATCAACACCACATCGGCGTGCGCCTTGGACACCCCCGCCGCAACCGTGCCGACCCCTACGCTGCTGACCAGCTTCACGTGGATCCGTGCGTCGGCATTGGCGTTCTTCAGATCGTGGATGAGCTGAGCCAGGTCCTCGATCGAATAGATGTCGTGGTGCGGAGGCGGCGATATCAACCCGACACCGGGCGTGGAGTGCCGGGTCTTGGCGATACTGGGGTACACCTTGTAACCCGGAAGCTGGCCTCCCTCACCGGGTTTGGCCCCCTGCGCCATCTTGATCTGGATGTCGGTGGCATTGACCAGGTAGTCGCTGGTGACACCGAAGCGGCCCGAGGCAACCTGCTTCACTGCGCTGCGCCGGCGCGGATTGTAGAGGCGGTCTACATCCTCCCCGCCCTCACCGCTGTTGGACCGCCCACCGAGGTTGTTCATGGCGATCGCCATGGTCTCGTGGGCCTCCGCCGAGATGGATCCGTAGCTCATCGCACCGGTGTTGAACCGCGTCACGATCGACTCGACGGGCTCGACCTCCTCCAGCGGAACCGGAGGCCGCAGCCCCTTCTTGAACTCGAACAGGCCGCGCAGCGTCCCACCTTGCCGGGACAGCCGGTCGACCTCGGCAGAGTATTCGGCGAAGATGTCCCGACGTCCGGTGCGGGTCGAATGCTGGAGCAGGAAAACCACTTCCGGAGTGAACAGGTGCAGCTCACCCTCGCGGCGGAACGCATACTCACCACCGACCTCGAGGCGACGGTGCACCCGCTCGGTGGGGTTCTCCGGGTAGGCCCGCCGATGCCGGAGCTTGACCTCCTCGGCCAGCACATCGAGGCCGATTCCACCGAGCTGGCTGCTGGTGCCGGTGAAGTACTCGTCGACGACGTCGCGGCTCAGCCCGATCGCCTCGAAAACCTGGGCGGCAGTGTAGGACGCGACCGTCGAAATGCCCATTTTGCTCATCACCTTGACCACGCCCTTGCCCAACGCCTTGACGTAATTGCGCACAGCGGCGCCGGTTTCGATACCGGTCAGCTCACCCTCGCGGATCAGATCCTCGATCGACTCGAAGGCCAGATAGGGATTGACAGCCGCGGCGCCATATCCGATGAGCATCGCGATGTGATGGACTTCCCGGGCATCGCCGCTTTCCACCACCAACGCCACCTTGGTGCGTTCCTTGGTGCGGACCAAGTGATGGTGCACCGCCGAAACGGCAAGCAGTGACGGCACCGGAGCTCGGGTGTGGTCGGAATCCCGATCCGAGATCACCAGGGTGTGTGCGCCTTTGGCAATCGCCTCGGTCGCCCGCATCTGCAGGTCGTCGAGCGCTTCGGCCAGCCCTTCCCCACCCCGCTCGACATCGTAGAGCGCGCGCAACACGGTGGTACGCAGGCCCGGATGCTCGCCGTCATCGTTGATGTGGACGATCTTGCTGAGCTCGTCGTTGTCGAGAACCGGCCAGCGCAGGACGATCTGGCGACATGACGCCGCAGAAGGTTCCAGCAGGTTCTCCTCGGGGCCCATCACGCGAGCCATCGAGGTGACCACCTCTTCGCGAATCGCGTCCAAAGGCGGGTTGGTGACCTGGGCGAACAGTTCGACGAAGTAGTCATAGAGCAGCCGTGAGCGCTTGGAGAGCACCGCAACCGGGGTATCGGTGCCCATCGAACCGAGCGGCTCCCCACCCGAGGCCGCCATCGGTGTCAAAAGGATCCGCAGCTCCTCTTCGGTGTAGCCGAACGCGATCTGCCGACGCACCACCGACTCATGATTCGGCTGGCTGCGAGACCGCTCGGGCAAGGTGGCCAGATCGAGAAGTCCGGCATGCAGCCACTCACCGTAGGGTTCGGCCGCAGCCAGCTGCTCCTTGATCTCGTCATCGGGAATGATTCGCCCAGCCGCCGTGTCGACCAGGAACATCTTCCCAGGCTGCAGCCGGCCCTTTGCGACGATCTCGCCCGACGGCACGTCGAGCACACCGCTCTCGCTGGCCAGAATGATCCGGTCGTCGACCGTGCGCCACCACCGGCCAGGGCGTAAACCGTTGCGGTCCAACACCGCACCAACCACCGTGCCGTCGGTGAACGTAACACAGGCCGGCCCGTCCCACGGCTCCATCAATGAGGCGTGGAACTTCCAGAACGCACGCTCTGCGGCATCCATGGTGGTGGCGTTCTCCCACGCCTCCGGGATCATCATCAGCACCGCATGCGGCAAGCTGCGCCCGCCCAGATGCAACAGTTCGAGCACCTCGTCGAAGGACGCCGAGTCGGAGGCGTCGGGGGTGCAGATCGGCGACAGCCGGCTCAGATCACCGGGAATCCGTGCGCTGGCCAGCAGGGCCTCACGGGCGTGCATGCGGTTGCGGTTGCCGCGCACGGTATTGATCTCGCCATTGTGGGCGACGAACCGGAACGGGTGCGCCAGCGGCCAGGACGGGAAGGTGTTGGTCGAGAAACGACTGTGCACAATCGCGATCGCGCTCATGCAGCGCTCGTCGCGCAAGTCCGGAAAGTATTGCGGCAGCTGCATTGTCGTCAGCATGCCCTTGTACACGATGGTCCGGCTCGACAGCGACGCAAAGTAGACCGCATCGACGCCCGTGCCTTGTTCGGCCCGCTTGCGTAGCGGATATACCTTGCGGTCGAGCTCGATCCCGCCGGCCCGGACCCCACCGTTCTCCGGTGCCGCGACGAACAGCTGCGCCATGTACGGCATACAGCCCAGCGCCGTCTTACCGATCTCCGCGCCCTCCGGATCGACCGGAACCTCCCGCCAGCCCAGCACCTCCAGGCCTTCCTCGGTGGCCAAAGCCTCGATGCGGGCGCGGGCGACACTGCGCGCATCCTCGTCCTGCGGCAGAAAACAGATGCCGGCGGCAAAGGTGTTGCTGCCGTCGGGTGCCGGACCGGGGAGGGCGAAGTTGACCAGGTCGCGCAGCAGTTCGACCGGCAGCTGCAGCAGGATGCCGGCGCCGTCACCGCTGTTGGGTTCGGCCCCGGCAGCACCGCGGTGTTCGAGATGTTCAAGAGCGGTCAGGCCATCAGTGACGATGCCGTGGGAGCGGCGGCCCTGGATGTCGGTGATCATGGCCACGCCACAGGAATCGGCCTCATTGGCAGGGTCGTAGAGTCCCTGCGCATCTGGCAATGCCGAAAACAGCACTTGATCGCACCTCCGCAAGTCCGGAACATCCTGGTCCCGGGACTGCACCGGCCCGAATTTTCAGTGTATCAGCGGAGATGGGCCACTACTGGGCGGTTAACGTCGGGACCAGCGGGAACCCTGGCAGGTTCCGCACCACTGTCCAGACCACCAGCGCCACCACGATCGTCGCTACGGCCGGCCACGGGAAAAGTGTCTTCCCCAGCCGCCACCGCACCAGTATCCACACAGCCAGTGCCGGCAGGCCGACCAGGGCGAATACGTTGTCGACGATCGCTGCACCCACGTCGCCGTGCAACAGGTCATGGGTCATCCGCAACCCACCACAGGCCGGGCAATTCCATCCGGTCAGGGTCTTGAACGGGCATGCCGGGAACAGAAAGCCCGGGCGGTGCGGGTCGGCCAACCCGATGTACGCCAGGACACCGGCACCGAGCCCGCCGGTGGTCACCAGCGAGAGCCGTCCCGCCGTCGTGTCGACGAAGCCGTTACGTTCCATCACGGAGCGGACGCCCGTAGGGGTCGCGGACTTTGTCGGTGAGGATCAGGACGGCGTCGACGATCCCCCAGATGACGGCGCCCAGACCGCAGGTGACCAAGCCCACGACCAACTGGGCGACACCCAGACCGGTCTGGCCGATGTAGATGCGGCCGATTCCGACCAAACCGAAAAGCCCGAGCAGCTGCAGCAGACCTGCGACCACCTTGGACTTGTCGGAGAACGGTTCGCCAGTGATCGGATGGCGGCCGTACGGCGCACTCGGATCCCCATACGGCGACGGGTACGGCGCGTAACCGGGAGGTGGCGGCGGATACCCCGCAGGCGGCGGGTAGCCCGGCGATGGGTAGCCGGCCGGCTGCGGGCCGCTGGACGGATCTGGGGACTGAGAAGGATCAGTCATACAGCCAGGATGCCAGAGCGCCGGCTATTAACGGTTCCGCCGGAACCAGCGCCGCACTCGGCCACCGCGCTTGGCCTGCTCGGGCTGCTCTGCGGGTGCCGGGGACGTGGCTCCTGCCTCGTCCACCGCATCGCCCTCGTCGGCGTCTTCCGCTGTTTCGGTCTCCGACTCTGAAACGGCGTCGGCTTCAGCCTCGTCCGCCTCGGATTCACCTGGCACGTCATCGCTGTCGGCATCGGTGTCGCCCGGCTCAGCAGCCTCAGACTCCTCGTCGGCGTCGGCGTCGGCAGTATCGGTGACGGTGTCGCCGTCTTCGTCCGCCTCAGGCTCGTCGGTGGGTTGGTCAGCGGCGATCTCGTCGGCAGCATCCTCGGAGCCGGCTTCCGCCTCGCCTTCGGCGTCCGTGGGCTCCTCGACGGTCGCCGACTCGGCCTCCTCATTCGCCGCTTCCGGGGCTTGCTCGCCGGCTCCAGATTCCGCCTCGATCGACTCGTCGTCGGCCTCGGATTGGGCCTCGTCTGTCGCTTCCTCGGTGGCGTCGGCCTCGGCTTCCTCAGCCTCGTCGGCAGCACCCTCGGAGTCGGCGTCCACCTCACCTTCGGCGACGGTGGGCTCGTCGTCGGTCACCGACTCGGCCTGCTCATCCGCCTCTTCGACGTCATCCTCCGCGGCGGCCACCGGCTCCGCCTCGGCTAGAGCCTCAACGCCGTCTGACGCTTCTTCAGGGACGTCCGCCTCGGCGTCCTCAGCCTCGTTGGCAGCATCCTCGGAGTCGGCGTCCACCTCACCTTCGGCGACGGTGGGCTCATCGACAGCCTCAGCCTCAACGCCGTCTGACGCTTCTTCCGTGACGCCGGCCTCGGCTTCGGCGTCAGACTCAGGCTCGCCGCCCGACTCTTCCGTGACGTCGACCTCGGCGTCCTCCGCCTCGTCGACAGATTCGTCGGCAGCACCCTCGGAGTCGGCGTCCACCTCACCTTCGGCGACGGTGGGCTCGTCGTCGGTCACCGACTCGGCCTGCTCATCCGCCTCTTCGACGTCATCCTCCGCGGCGGCCACCGGCTCCGCCTCGGCTAGAGCCTCAACGCCGTCTGACGCTTCTTCAGGGACGTCCGCCTCGGCGTCCTCAGCCTCGTTGGCAGCATCCTCGGAGTCGACTTCCGCCTCGTCTTCGGCGACGGTCGACTCGTCGGTCACCGACTCGGCCTGCTCATCCGCCTCTTCGACGTCATCCTCCGCGGCGGCAACCGGCTCCGCCGCGACTTCGGCCTCAACCTCGTCTGACGCTTCTTCCGTGACGTCCGCCTCGGCTTCCTCAGCCCCCGCTTCGTCGGCAGATTCGTCAGCAGCACCCTCGGACTCGCCCTCAACGTCTTCGGCCGGTTCTTCCGTGACGTCGGCTTCTACGCCAGTCGGCTCGACAACCTCGGCGTCCTCGTCCTCAGGCTCCTTGGTGATCGCCTTCAGCTCGATCGCCGCAGCGGCCTCGGCTCCATCGTCTTCGCTGGCGCCGACCTCGTCCGGATGCATGTGGTCGGCATCTTCGTCATCGTCTTGGCCTGCCACCGCTGCCGCCGCGACGACGCCGGTGGTCGCGGCCGCTCCGACAAGCTCCTTGCCGAGCTCATCGACGGTCGACTCGTCCTCATCACTCTTGCCGGCCAACGTCGCCGGATCATCCCGGCCCTTGGTCGCCAGCATGATGTAAACGACGGCACCGATGAACACGAAAGTCGAGGTGAAGGTGTTGACGCGGATACCGGCGAATTCCGTCGCCGGGTCGCTGCGCATCAACTCGACCATGAAGCGGCCCGCACAGTAGCCGGCCACGTAGAGCGCGAACAGCCGGCCGTGGCCGAGCTTGAACTTGCGGTCAGCCCAGATCAGCAGTGCGAATACCAGGAGGTTCCATAGCAATTCGTACAAGAAGGTCGGATGGACCACGCGTAAGACCTCGCCGGTCGACACTCCGTTGAGGTCGTCGGGGATGCCGGCAGCGTTGAGCCGTCTGTAGATCACCAGGCCCCACGGCACCGTGGTGTCGCCGCCGTACAGCTCTTGATTGAAGTAGTTGCCGAGCCGGCCGATGGCCTGCGCCAAGATGATTCCGGGTGCGATGGCATCTCCGAAGGCCGGCAGTGGAATGCCACGCGTGCGGCAACCGATCCAGGCTCCGACGCCACCCAGTGCCACCGCGCCCCAGATGCCAAGGCCGCCCTGCCAGACCTGGAAGGCGGCGCCGAGCCCTTTGCCGCCGGGCCCGAAATATGTGGGCCAGTCCGTCATGACGTGGTACAGCCGGCCACCTACGAGACCGAAAGGCACTGCCCACAAAGCAATGTCATAGATGACGCCGGCTTGGCCGCCGCGCGCCTGCCAACGCCGGTCGCCGATCACCAGTGCGGCGATGATGCCCACGATGATGCAGAGCGCGTATGCGCGGAGCGGCACCGGGCCCAGATGCCAGACACCCTGTGACGGGCTGGGCAAATACGCGAGCACGGTAGTGGTCAAGCTGAAATCCTCTGCCTAACGCCGGTAGCCAGTTCTTCGGTGAGGCGACGCACTGCGTCCAACCCCTCACTCAGGGCCGACACCAGAGCCGACCCGACGATGACGCCGTCGGCGTAGGCGCCGATCTCCGCGGCCTGCCGACCGGAGCGCACACCCAGTCCCACACCGACGGGAATGTCGGAGACTTCCTTGACGCGGCGCACCAACTCCGGCGCCGCATTCGAGACGACATCGCGGGCCCCGGTGACGCCCATCGTCGATGCGGCGTAGACGAACCCACGCGAAGCATTCACGGTGTTGGCGAGGCGCTCATGCGTCGAAGACGGGGCGACCAGAAAGATGCGGTCCAGATTGTGTTCCTCGGCTGCGGCAATCCAGTCGACGGCTTCCTCGGGGATCAGATCCGGGGTGATCAGACCGTATCCACCGGCGGAGGCCAGGTCGCGGGCGAACGTGTCAACGCCCTTGCGCAGCACCGGATTCCAGTACGTCATCACCACCGCGCGGCCCCCGGCGTTGCTGATCGCCTCGACTGCGGCCAGAGTGTCGCGGACCCGCACGCCGCCGGCCAGAGCAGCCTCGGTGGCGGCCGCGATCGTCGGCCCATCCATCCCGGGATCTGAGTAGGGCACCCCGACTTCCACGAGGTCACAACCGGATTCGACCATCGCCGTCATCGCCGCGATGGATGTCTGCACGTCGGGGTACCCGGTCGGAAGGTAGCCGATCAGTGCGGCACGGCCCTCGGCGCGGCAGCCGTCGAACAACTCCGCCAGCCGGCTCATCCCGCACTCCCCTCATCGAGCAGTCCGAACCACTTGGCCGCCGTCTCGACGTCCTTGTCGCCGCGTCCGGACAAGTTCACCACGATGATCGACCCGCTGCCCAGTTCCGGCCCGAGTTTGAGGGCACCGGCCACCGCATGAGCCGACTCGATCGCCGGAATGATGCCCTCTCGACGGCACAGCAGCGAGAACGCGTCCATCGCCTCGGTATCGGTGACCGGCCGGTACTCGGCACGGCCGATGTCTTTGAGGAAGGCATGCTCAGGTCCGACACCCGGATAGTCCAAACCGGCCGAGATGGAATGCGATTCGATCGTCTGGCCGTCCTCGTCCTGCAACAGGTAGGAGAACGATCCCTGGAATGCGCCGGGCGAGCCTCCCGTGAAGGTCGCTGCGTGCCGGCCCGTTTCCACCCCGTCGCCCGCGGCCTCGAAGCCGACCAGGCGCACGGCCGGATCGTCGATGAAGGCGTGGAACACGCCGATGGCGTTCGAACCGCCGCCGACACACGCGGTGACCGCATCGGGTAACCGACCGGCCTGATCGAGGATCTGCGCCCTGGCCTCCATGCCGATGACCCGCTGGAAATCACGCACCATCAGGGGGAACGGATGCGGACCGGCCGCTGTCCCGAAGCAGTAATAGGTGTCGTCGGCATTGGTGACCCAATCCCGGAACGCCTCGTTGATCGCGTCTTTGAGGGTCTTGGACCCGGCCTCGACCGAAACCACGGTGGCGCCTAGCAACCGCATCCGCGCGACGTTGAGGGCCTGGCGGGCGGTATCCACCGCGCCCATGTAAATGATGCATTCCAGACCCAGCAGGGCGCACGCGGTGGCGGTGGCCACCCCGTGCTGGCCGGCGCCAGTCTCGGCGATGACGCGAGTCTTGCCCATCTGCCGCGCCAGCAGCGCCTGCCCCAGCACGTTGTTGATCTTGTGAGAACCGGTGTGGTTCAGGTCTTCTCGCTTGAGGAAGATGCGTGCCCCACCGGCATATTCGGCCAGCCGGGTCGCCTCGTACAGCGGGGACGGCCGACCGCTGTAGTGCCGCTGCAACCGGTCGAGTTCGTCGAGGAACGCTTGGTCGCCGCGGGCTTTCTCATAGGCTGCGGTGACCTCTTCGATCACCGCCATCAGCGCCTCGGGGACCAACCTGCCGCCGTAGGAACCGAAATGTCCCCGTGCGTCGGGATCGTGAACGGTGGGTTCGGCCACGCCTGCGCTGGTACGAGGCAACTCCGGCCCCGCGAGATCCGCCATCAAAGTGTCTTTTCGTGCAAGCGGCTCATTGACTGGTTCAGCGAGCCGGTTTCGGGCAGGACGGGTGCGTACCGGCGGTGACCAGATCAGCGACCGCGCTGCGGGGATCCCCGCTGGTCACCAGGCCCTCACCGACCAGCACGGCATCTGCACCCGCGCCGGCGTACGCCAGCAGGTCAGCGGTTCCCCGGACACCGGACTCGGCCACCCGGATGACGTCGCTGGGCAGGCCCGGCGCGATCCGCGCGAAGCAGTCGCGATCAACTTCCAGGGTCTTGAGGTCGCGGGCGTTGACACCGATCAACTTGGCGCCGGCCTGCAACGCCCGGTCGGCCTCTTCTTCGGTATGCACCTCGACCAGTGCCGTCATCCCGAGCGATTCCGTGCGCTCCAACAGCGATTCCAGCACCGACTGCTCGAGCGCCGCCACAATGAGCAGCAACAGGTCGGCGCCGTGCGCCCGAGCCTCATGGATTTGGTACGGCTTGACGATAAAGTCCTTGCGCAGCACCGGAATTGACACTGCCGCCCGCACCGCGTCCAAGTCGGCCAGTGAGCCGTTGAACCTGCGCTGCTCGGTGAGCACGCTGATCACCCGTGCCCCGCCGGCCTCGTAAGCCTGTGCCAG
This sequence comes from Mycobacterium syngnathidarum, assembly GCF_001942625.1. Classification (GTDB taxonomy): domain Bacteria; phylum Actinomycetota; class Actinomycetes; order Mycobacteriales; family Mycobacteriaceae; genus Mycobacterium; species Mycobacterium syngnathidarum. The sequence continues at coordinate 277,429 of NZ_MLCL01000033.1, read as the reverse complement.
CTGCGCCGGGTCGGCGATGTTGGCCAACTCGCCGCGGGACGGACTCGCCCGTTTCACCTCGGCGATCACGGCAATTCCCGGCTCCCGCAACGCAGCCATCACGTTGAGCGGCGGAGGTGCGTCCTGGGCCCGCGCCTTGATATCAGCCAGGCTGATAACGGCCTCGCGGGCGGCAACGTCGGCGCGGACTCCCTCGATAATGGAGTCGAGCACTGTGGCCGAACTCATCGCCCGTCGGTTCCTTTCTGGTGCCTCCGGGCCGGTCCCGGTTGCCCTCCCTCGAAGGGTAGCCGTCGCCACACCTTCACCATTCACCGGCCCTTATTGTCCGGATCACCGCCGTCGCGGGTCGGATCCTGACCCTCGTCCAGCGCATCCCAGAGCATCCGCTCCGACATCGGCTCGCCACTGTCGGTGCTCTTGGCCGCCGCACGCCGAGCCGCCGGCGCCGCATAACGCCCTGCAACGCTGCGCTTCGCACTGTTGGCCGACCGCATGAGCAGCACCGCCCCAGCCAGCGCACACACTGCGGCGACCAGGGTCAGCACTGCACCCCCGTGGGAGCGGCTGGTCGCGGTCAGCTGCGCGAGCGGCAGTTCGGCCAGGTCAGCGGCTCGCACAGCGACGTCCTTGATCACCCACAGGCTGATTGCCAGGTAGCCCATGCCCGCACTGGCGACGGCGATCAGCAGCGCCAGCAACCGCAACGCCCAGCCGCGCACCGCCAGGGCGGCCACCGCGGCAGCCAGTACCAGCAACGCCAGCGGGATCAACGCGGTGGACCAGGAAGCACCCGTCAGCGTCGTGGTTTTGGGTTGGCCGAGCCCGTCCGCCGAGTTCACCTGAACCCAGGTCATGCGCGACGCCACCCACAGCGCCACCGCCGAGACGACGAACAGCGCCTGCGCCGCCCGTGTCACGGCTCGGCCAATGTGTCAGCAGCGGCGATGGCGTTGAGCACGGCTTTGGCCTTGTTGGCCGATTCGTTGTACTCGTAGGGCCCGTTGGAATCTGCCACGACGCCCCCGCCGGCCTGCACATAGGCCGTGCCGTCGCGCATCAAAGCCGTGCGGATGGCAATCGCGAAGTCGGCATTGCCCGCGAAATCGAGGTACCCCAGCACGCCGCCGTACAGGCCGCGTCGGGTCTTCTCGACCTCCTCGATCAACTCCATGGCCCGCACCTTCGGCGCCCCCGACAAGGTTCCCGCCGGAAAGCAGGCCGTCACCGCGTCGAGCGCGGTCTTGCCCTCGGCCAGCTCGCCGGTCACCGTGGACACCAGGTGCATGACGTGGCTGTAGCGCTCGATGTGGCTGTAGTCCTCGACCCGCACGGTGCCCGGGCGGCATACCCGCCCCAGGTCGTTGCGGCCCAGATCGACCAGCATCAGGTGCTCGGCGCGTTCCTTCTCGTCGCCCAGCAGTTCCTTTTCCAGCAGCACGTCCTCTTCTTCGGTGCCGCCGCGCCACCGGGTTCCGGCGATCGGGTGGGTGGTGGCCCGCCCGTCCTTCACCGTGACGAGTGCCTCGGGGCTGGAGCCGATGACCGAAAAGTCAAGCCCGCCATCGGCATCGGGGACATTCAGCAGGTACATGTACGGGCTGGGGTTGGTCACCCGCAACATCCGGTAGACGTCGATGGGATCGGCGGCGGTGTCCATCTCGAACCGCTGCGACGGCACCACCTGGAACGCCTCGCCGGCCTCGATGTCGCCGACCAGTTTCTCCACGATCGCCGTGTACTCCTCCACGGTGCGCTGAGCGCGGTGCTCGGGCGCGGGCCGGCTGAACGTGGCCACCGTCGACGGCAGCGGCTGCCCGAGGGCTGCGGTCATCACATCCAGCCGAGCCACCGCGTCGTCGTAGGCCTCATCGACGCGCTCGTCGGTCCCGTTCCAATTCACCGCATTGGCGATCAGGGTGATGGTGCCCTCGTGGTGGTCGACGGCGGCGATGTCGGTGGCCAGTAGCAGCACCATGTCGGGCAGGCCGAGGTCGTCGACCGCCAGCTCCGGGAGCCGCTCCAGCCGGCGCACCATGTCGTAGGCGAAATACCCCACCAGCCCCGACGACAACGGCGGCAGGTCCGGCACCGCCTCGGTCTGCAGCAGATCCAACGTGGCCCGCAGTGCGGCCAGCGGTTCGCCGCCGCTGGGCGCGTCCTGGGGCGCGGTGCCCAGCCACACGGCTTCGTCGTCGCGAACCGTCAGCGCCGACGGGGCGCCGGCACCGATGAACGACCAGCGCGACCACGAGCGACCGTTCTCGGCAGATTCCAGCAGGAAGGTACCCGGACGGTTGGCGGCGAGCTTCCGGTAGGCCGACAACGGCGTCTCGCTGTCGGCCAGCACCTTGCGGGTCACCGGGACGACGCGGTGCTCGGCTGCCAGCGCCCGGAAATCTTCGCGCGACGTGGTTACCGCAAGCGATATGCCCGCGCCGGAGGTTCCGGGCGCGTGGGGGGCTGTGGTGTGCACGCGGACAATTCTCCCAGATCGGGGCCGCGGCTCTGCCATGCAGACGGCGTACCGTAGCGATCCATGACATCCCTGAAGACGGGTGACACCGTTGCCGAGTTCGAACTGCCGGATCAGACCGGTGCGATCCGCAGCCTGACCAGCCTGCTCGCCGACGGCCCGGTGGTGCTGTTCTTCTATCCGGCCGCAATGACTCCGGGATGCACCAAGGAGGCCTGCCATTTCCGGGATCTGGCCGGCGAGTTCGCCGCGGCGGGCGCGAACCGGGTCGGCATCAGCACCGACCCGGTCGCCAAGCAGGCCAAGTTCGCCGACATCCAGAACTTCGACTACCCGCTGCTCTCAGATGCCGATGGCAAGGTGGCCGCGCAATTCGGGGTCAAACGTGGCCTCCTCGGCAAGCTCATGCCGGTCAAGCGGACCACGTTCGTCATCGACACCGACCGCACCCTGCTCGGGGTGATCTCCAGCGAGATCAGCATGGACACCCACGCCGACAAAGCGCTCGAGCTGCTCAAGGCGCGTTGACCGCCCGCAGCACCGCCGCCATCGACGCCGCGAGCACCGAGTCGCTGCGTCCGCACGCCCAACCGGTGCGACCAGACGCGCGGTACTCCAGGTAGCTGACGGCGGCGCTGCCGATGGATTGCTGGGTCAGGCTCAGCACCTCGATCGGATAGCCGATCTCGGCGAGTGCGGCACGCAGCGCGTCCACCGGGCCGATTCCACGATGGCTGCTGGCCGCGGTGCGCCCGTCGCAGACCAGGGTGATGTCGGTGACCGCGGCGGCACCATCGCCGCCGGTGCGCCAGTCTTTGAGCTGCACCGGCCCCGACGTTTCCAGGTAGGTCGACTCGAACAGCTCGAAGAGCTCGGCAGCGGTGACTTCCGCGCCGCTTTCGTCGGTGTGGTCCTGGACATGGCGGGCGAACTCGATCTGCAGCCGTCGCGGCAGCTCCAATCCGTACTCTGCTGCCAGCAGGTAGGCGATACCGCCCTTGCCGGATTGCGAATTCACTCGAATCACCGCGTCGTAGGTGCGGCCGAGGTCAGCCGGGTCGATCGGCAGATACGGCACCCGCCAATCGATTTCGTTCTCCGGCTGCCCGGTGGCGGCGGCCCTGGCGCGATGCTCGGCGAAACCCTTCTTGATCGCGTCCTGATGCGTTCCGGAGAACGCCGTGTGCACCATGTCGCCGACGTAGGGATGACGCTCATGGATCGGCATGCGGGTGCAATGGCTGACCGTACGCGCGATCTCGTCGATGTCGGAGAAGTCGATCATCGGATCGACGCCCTGCGCATGCAGATTCAGCGCCAGTGTGGCGATGTCGACATTGCCGGTGCGTTCCCCGTTGCCGAACACGCAGCCTTCCACTCGCTGTGCGCCGGCCAGCACCGCCAGCTCGGCGCAGGCGATGCCGGTGCCCCGGTCGTTGTGCGGATGCACGGAGAGGATCACGCTGTCACGGCGGGACACGTTGCGGTGCATGTACTCGATCTGATCGGCGTACACGTTCGGCGTGGCGATCTCGACGGTGGCCGGCAGGTTCAGGATGACCGGACGTTGCGGGCTGGCCTGCCACAGCTCGGTGACGGCGTCACACAGCTCCAGCACGTAGTCGGGCTCAGTGAGGTTGAACACTTCTGGGGAGAACTCGAACCGCACATTCGGCATGCCGTCGGTGCACTCGACGACATCACCGGCGCCGGCCAGGATCAGGTCACGTAATGCGGTGCGGTCCTTGCCCAGGACGACGTCGCGCCAGGTGGGTGCGGTGGCGGTGTACATGTGGATGACGACGTCGTTGCGGATGCCGCGCACCGAGTCCACGGTCCTCTCGATCAAGTCGCGTCGCGCCGGGACGAACACCACGATGGTGACATCAGGCGGGGCGATGTCGGATTCGGCCAGCAGCCGCACAAAGTCGAAGTCGGTCTGCGAGGCGGACGGGTATCCGACCTCGATCTCCTTGTAGCCCATAGCGACCAGCAATTCGAAGAAGCGGCGCTTGCGGTCCGGGTCCATCGGCTCGGCCAGCGCCTGATTGCCGTCGCGCAGGTCCACTGGCACCCACAGCGGCGCGGCATCGATGCGCGCCGTGGGCCAATCGCGTTGGACCAGTGGGACTTCGACACGGTCATAGACACTGGCGTAGCGGTGCGAGGACATTTGAGAGTGCCGCTGCCGGTTCCAGGCCGGCGCGGTCGCCGGGATGTTCCCGGCCGGGGTGCTGATGGTGGGAAATGCGGACGTTGTCATGAGGGTGCCTTCGGTCGGGTTGGGAATTCGACCGGCGCGACACAGCCCCACGGCAGGGGGCCGGTCGATTCAGGCCCCGCCGCGGCGGCTAAGCAGGAGGACGCGCGTCATGATGGGTAGACTCTACACAACTCCTCAGACAAGTAGACAGGTTTCGATGACCTCCCAAGTTCAGCGTCACCCGCTGGCGACCCAGACCGCCCAGCTCCTCCTGACGCGCATCCGCCAGGGCGAATGGCCATTGGGCCATCGACTTCCCGGCGAGACGACGCTGGCCGCGCAGCTCGGAGTGGGCCGTTCCACGCTGCGCGAAGCAATCCGCGAGCTGTCTGGCAAAGGTGTGCTGGAGAGCCGGCAGGGCGCCGGCGTATTCGTGACCTCGCTCGATGCCGCCGAAGACTGGGACACCGTGCTGCGACGCGCCACCATCGTGTCCGTGATCGAGGCCCGCATCGCCATCGAGGCCGAGGCTGCGGCACTGGCGGCCGCCCGACGCACCCCCGCTGATCTGCGCGCGATCCGTCGTACCCTGGCCGCCCGCGGAGTGGTGGGACAGTCGGTACCCGATCACGTCGACGCGGATATGGCGTTTCACCGCACGGTGATTGCCGCAGCCCACAACGAGGTGCTGATCCAGTTGTTCGACGCGTTCCTGCCACGACTGCGGCTGGCCATGATCGACATGCTCAAGATCCGCCCGATCACCGACGAACCCTGCGATCACGGCCTGCATCAGCAGTTGGCCGACGCGATCGTCGCCCGCAACCCCGAGGCCGCCGCAGCCGCCAGCAGAACCCACTTGAGCTCTTTGAAGGAGTCGTTCGCATGACCCCGGTCCTCGACATCGCCGATGTGACGTTCCGCCGCGACGGCAAGCAGATCATCGACGGCATCTCTCTGACAGTGCAGTCCGGTGAGCATTGGGCACTGCTGGGGCCCAACGGCGCCGGCAAGAGCACACTTCTGGGTTTCTGTGCCGCCGTGACGTTTCCGACGACCGGGACCGTACACGTGCTCGGCGGTCAGATGGGACGCACCGACTTGGCAGTACTGCGCCGCTCCATCGGTCACGTGAATCCCCGGCACCGCCTGCAGTACCCACTCACCGTGCGCGAGGTGGTACTCACCGGGATCACCGCCACCATCGACGTCGCCGCGCGCTGGACGCCCACTCCCGAGGAGGCGCGGCGGGCCGACGAACTGATCGACACCGTGGGGCTCTCGGCCCGCGCCGACGCCATCTGGCCCACCTTGTCCCAAGGTGAGCGCGGCCGCACCTTGATCGCGCGGGCACTGATCGCGGATCCGCGACTGCTCCTGCTGGATGAGCCGACGACGGGCCTGGACGTTGCGGCTCGCGAACAGCTGCTGGAAACCCTTGACACACTCGACGATTCGCATCCCGACATGGCATCGATCCTCGTCACCCACCACCTCGAGGAACTGCCCACCAGCACCACGCACGCCCTGCTGATCTCGCAGGGACGTACCGTCGCCAGCGGCCTGGCACACGAAGTGGTCAACACCGACCACGTCAGCGAAGCGTTCGCCCACCCTGTGATGGTGGGGTTCGAGGACGGCCGATGGAGCGCACGAGCCAAAGCCAGCTCACGGGTGCTCTAGGCCTGACGCTCAGGCTCCGACGGTGTATTGCGCCGCCGGCGCGCCTCCCGGTGCCGGGTCACCGGTGTGGTGTCGATGACGCGGTTGACCATGGTCGCCAGAAATCGCGAAGGCTGCAGCTCGGCTGGCACTGTGTCGTGCCGGATCGCGATGTCGGGTAGGGCCGCCAACGCCTCGTCGACGGCCGCCGTGGCTACGTCGACGATCTCGAACAGAGCGTCGGGCTCGGCCTTTTCGATGCTGTCGACTTCCTCGTCCGCGGACTCGGCCACCTCGGAGTCGTAATCGATCATCACCAGCGCCACGGCGTGATACGCGTCGTCCTCGGTACCGAGCTTGCCCAGCAGGTCGATGAGCCACTCGGCCTTGTCCGGTTCGGTGCTCAGGATCGTCGAGCGCAGACCGTAGACGAATCCCAGCGCAGACAACGGGTGGCGCAGGCGCAGATTCTTGGCGTCGCCGTAACTTTCCTCGACGCGGTTGGCGGCGTTCTTGCCGAAACTGGAATCCATGCGTTTGGTGCTGATCAGCAATTCCGGCCCGGTGTCCCAGTCCGACATCACCACGTCGACCTGTTTCATATAGTGCTTGCCCAGCACACTGGCACTCGACGCGGCAACGCCCTTCATCGACCGCTTCAGCCGTTGCTCGATCAGGTGACGTTCTTTTTGCGGCAGCGCTTCAAGCAGACTCGCGATGGCACTGGGCATGATGCGCGGATCCGTCGGGCGCGGCCACACCGCATCCGGGTCGAATCCGGCGCGGCGCAGCTCGTAGGCCAGCCACACATCGAGCGCCAACGCGGGGACCCCGGTGGTCGACGGCGCATCAAGGTACAACGGCACTCCGAGCAGCTTGCGCAGTACCCGGAAATCGGGAACGTAGGTCAGCTCACCGGCCACCCGCGCCCAAGGATTGGTGTGCACGCCGCCGGGCGCCGCGTCGGCCACGATGCGGTCGAAGATGGCCCACGCGGTGGCTTTGGTCGACGGTTCAGCGGGCACGCCGAGACCTTACCGTCCGGCGGGTGGCCAATGAATCGCGTGCGGCCCGAACGGGTTCCAAGGCGACCCAGGTCTCGAGCCCCAGCGCCTCGTCGACGAGGCGGGTTGCATCGAGGAGGTTCCCGCGCTCCAATAACGTCCCGATGCGTCGGCGAACCGCCCGCAATTCGGCAGCGCGGGTAGCCACCAGATCGGGTGACGGGACGAGCCAACGGTCCGCCTCGCGGGGTTCGATTTTGAGGATGCCGCCGCCGTAGGAGCGGCCGACTATCTCGGCGTGCAGCACCGTCACCGAGTTCAGTGCGGCCAGCCCGAGCAGGTCACGGCCCAGCGTCCGCACATCGTTGCGCAGGTACACGCCGTGCACCGAGTTGAGGTGGTGTGCCTTGGCCCGATTGCTGACCAGCCGCGGTGTATCGGCATTCATGCACGTCAGTAGCAAGTCCGCGGGAGTCACCAACGGCACCTGATACCAGGGCCGCCGCACCCGGCACTTGTAGGCCAGATGCACACCAGCGGCGTGACCGGCGTCGATGTAGCGCTGCGCAGCACCAGATGGAGAGCCGGCCGGCCGGAACAGGTGGATGGACCGCCCTTCCTCCCCCAGCCTCGCCAGCTGGTCACCCGACAACGTCAGACCACGCAGGTGCGCACTGCCGGGTGGCGACAGCGGCAGTAGGTCAGTGCGCCGCAGGCCCAGTTCACGCACTCGTTGCGGGGACAGCGCAAAGAAGCTGTTGTTGCCGGTCACCATGCCGAGTGTCGTGTCGCCCCAGGTCTCCAGCGTGCCGAACTGTCCAGCGTCGTGCAGACCGTGGAGCGCATCCACCGGCGCGCTGCCGATCAAGCCGCTGACCCATTTGTCGGAGGGATCGCGCGGGGACCAACGACGTTGTGCGAGTTCAGATGTCAGAGATGCCGCATTGCGGGCGCGATGGATCACAGCGTGACCGGTGGGCCCGCCGCCGTAGCCGTCGGCCAGCAGCAGCACCACGTCGGCCTCGGCTTCGGGAAACACCTGCTCGTCGAACATCACCAGCTCGACGCTGGCGAACTGGTCGAACAAGAACTTCCGGACCGCCGCCGCGTAGTTGACGCTGAGCAACTCGGCGGGCAACACGAGTGCCAGGCGACCGCCCGGTTTGAGAAACAGCGCGGCGTGCACGGTGAATGCCGCCCAGCTCGAGGCCAACCCGGACAGCGTGACGCCTGCTTTGAGGGCGGCGCGGCGCGACTGGGCCCGGGTGGCACCCCGAAAATCCTGATAGCGGATGTAGGGCGGGTTACCGATCACCGCGGTGTATTCGGCACGCGGTTCGATCGTGAAGAAGTCGGCCGTTCTGATACGGGCTGTGCCGCCGGCCGCCGCGACACGCTTGCGGGCGGCGGCCGCACTGGCTGCGTGGAGTTCCACCCCGTCGACCCTCGGGTGGGGAGCACCCAATTCGGCCAGCCGGGCGACCGCCTCGACCACGAATGCCGCCTCCCCCGCCGCGGGTTCGAATACCGCATCATCGCCAGACCGGATGGCCCACCTGGTGAGGTAGCGCGTGATCTCGGATGGGGTGAAGAACGCACCGCGCGCTTTGCGGGTCGCGGCGGTGTCAGTCACCCCGTCATTGTTGCCGACGACACCGACAACTCCGCACCGCAACGCGCGATCGTGGGTAATACGACGGGCCGCTCTCAGAACGGCGGCTCGTCTGGACCGGGGTCCGGTGGAGGCGCAGGCCGCCAATCCTCCGGCAGATTCTCGGGCTCGGGCGCTTCGTTGATCCACTCCGACACCGAGTCACCGATGCACAGCACCAGCCCCCCACGACGCGACGTGTCCTCCTGGCAAACCGCGCGGATCAGTCAGTCCACGCGCGGCAAGAGCACGTCCGCGTCGAAGCAGGTGTGCGCACCGGTGTGGCAGGCTGCCCCGGTCTGGTCGACCTCGAGCAACACTGTGTCGCCGTCGCAGTCCAGGCGGACCGAGTGCACGTACTGCGTGTGCCCCGAGGTCAGGCCTTTGACCCATTGCTCGCCGCGGGACCGTGAAAAATAGGTGGCCTCACGGGTTTCCAGGGTGCGGGCCAGTGCGTCGTCGTCCATCCAGGCGACCATCAGCACCTGGCCGGTGGAGCGCTCCTGCGCCACCGCGCTGAACAACCCCTCGGCGTTGCGCTTGAGGCGCTTGGCGATGCCGGGATCGAGGCTCATCTGACCACAATCCCTTCCGCCGCCATCGCGGCCTTGACCTGGCCGATGGTCATCTCCCGGAAATGGAACACACTCGCCGCCAGCACGGCGTCGGCCCCGGCCTGCACGGCGGGCGCGAAGTCGGCCACTGCACCGGCCCCGCCGCTGGCGATCACCGGCACGCCCACGGCGGCACGCACCGCGCGCAACATCGGCAGGTCGAACCCGGCCTTGGTGCCGTCGCGGTCCATCGAGTTGAGCAGTATCTCACCGACCCCGAGTTCCGCGCCTCGGACGGCCCATTCGACGGCGTCGATGCCGGTGCCGCGGCGGCCGCCATGGGTCGTCACTTCCCACCCCGACGGGGTGGACTGCTCACCGGCCGGCACGGTGCGGGCATCGACACTGAGCACGATGCACTGCGAACCGAACTGGCGGGCCATCTCGGCCAGCAGTTCCGGCCGAGCGATCGCAGCGGTGTTGACCGACACCTTGTCGGCGCCGGCCCGCAACAGCACGTCGACGTCCTCGACAGCGCGCACCCCGCCACCGACGGTCAGCGGGATGAAAATCTGCTCGGCGGTGCGCTTGACCACTTCGAGCATGGTGGCGCGTCCGGACGAGGACGCGGTCACGTCGAGGAACGTCAGCTCGTCGGCGCCCTCGGCGTCATAGGCGGCTGCGAGTTCGACGGGATCGCCTGCGTCCCGGAGGTTCTCGAAGTTGACGCCCTTGACCACTCGACCGGCGTCGACGTCGAGGCACGGGATCACCCTCGTTGCCACATCACTGATGGTGCTCACAGGTAGTCCTCCGGATTGCCAGCGGATTTCACGATTTCCAACATGCGCTCGTGCACACCGGGCGCCGCGGCCAGCGCCGACTTCGACTCCGCCGTCCAAGGATCGCCGGCCAGGTCGGTCACGATCCCACCGGCCGCACGCACCAGCGCCACACCCGCGGCGTGATCCCAGATGTGGTGACCGAAACTGATGGCCCCGCCCAGGACGCCGGCCGCCACATAGGCCAGGTCCACCCCGGTGGCGCCGTGCATCCGCACGCGCGAGCACACCCGGCTGAGGTTGGACAACACCTCGACCCGGTAGCGGCCCGGAAAGCGGCCACGGGAGTCGATGTTGAAAGTTTGAATCCCGACGATCGAGTCGGTCAGCGTCGGCGAGCCCAGCGCCGGCAGGGCGGTGCCGTTGTCTCGCACCGGCCCTCCGGCGAGCGCCGAGTAGCGCTGTCCGGTGAACGGCAGCCAGGTCAGGCCGGCCACCGGCTCGCCGTCGGCCAGCAACCCGAGCAGGATGGCCGCCATCGGCGACCCGGCCGCGTAGTTGAACGTGCCGTCGATCGGGTCGAGCACCCACACCAGCGGGGAATCGATCGGCTCCCCGCCGAATTCCTCACCGTGCACGCCGATCCCGGTGGCCTCGGTCAATGCCCGCACCACTTGCCGTTCGATCGCGAGGTCGACCTCGGTGGCGAAGTCGTTGCCCTGCTTGCTCACCGCGGAGTCGGCGCGGTGCCCGGCGACGAACGGCACCGACGCAGCGTCGAGGATCTCGGATGCCGCATCGACGAGTGCGGCCAACTTCGACGGGTCCAGGGCAGCCACCCCGCTTATCCGCTGACCGCGGCCAACGCCTGCGGCAAAGTGAATCGTTCGGCGTAGAGCGCTTTCCCGACAATCGCGCCCTCGACACCGTGGCTGGTCAGCGTGGCGATCGCCCGCAGATCGTCGAGGCTGGACACCCCGCCCGAGGCGATCACCGGGGCATCGGTGCGATCGGCCACCGCTGCGAGCAGCTCTAGGTTGGGCCCGGTCAAGGTGCCGTCCTTGGTGACGTCGGTGACGACGTAGCGCGAGCACCCTTCGCGGTCAAGGCGATCCAGCACCTCCCACAGGTCACCGCCGTCGGTCTCCCAGCCACGGCCGCGCAGCCGCCAATTCCCGTTCTCGAGTTGCACGTCCAGCCCCACGGCGACCCGGTCGCCGTACTCGGCGATGGCACCACGACACCACTCGGGGCTTTCCAGGGCCGCAGTGCCGATGTTCACCCGGGCGCAGCCGGTGCCCATGGCGGCCTTCAACGACTCGTCATCGCGGATGCCGCCGGACAGTTCGACTTTCACGTCGAGCTTGCCGACCAGCTCGGCCAGCAGATCACGGTTGCTGCCACGGCCGAAGGCCGCGTCCAGGTCCACCAGGTGGATCCACTCGGCGCCGTCGCGCTGCCAGGCTTGCGCTGCCTCCAGCGCCGAACCGTAATCGGTCTCACTGCCCGCCTTGCCCTGCACCAGACGCACCGCCTTGCCGTCCACCACGTCGACAGCCGGCAACAGAATCAAACTCACAGTCCCTCAACCCAATTCGCGAGTAGCGTCGCACCGGCGTCGCCGCTCTTCTCCGGATGAAATTGCGTGGCCGACAACGCCCCGTCTTCGACGGCAGCGATGAACGGCACGTGATGCGTCGCCCAGGTAACCAGCGCGTCCGGATTACCGGACCACTCCTGCGCGGCGTACGAATGCACGAAATAGAAGCGAGTGGTGGCGTCGAGTCCCTTGAACAGGGTGCTGCCGGCCGCGGCGTCGACGACATTCCAGCCCATGTGCGGGATCACCGGTGCCTCCAGCCGGGTCACCGAACCGGGCCACTGCCCGCACCCGGTGGACTCCGTCCCGAACTCCACCCCGCGTGCGAACAGGATCTGCATCCCGACGCAGACGCCCAGCACCGGACGAGCGTGCTGCAGACGGTCGGCGATGATCTTCTCGCCACCGATCGCACGCAGCCCGGTCATGCAGGCCTCGAATGCACCGACACCCGGCACCACGAGGCCGTCAGCCGCCGCGGCAGCACCCGGATCAGCGGTCACTTCGACGTCGGCACCGACCCGCTCCAGCGCGCGTTGGGCTGAGCGCAGATTGCCCGATCCGTAGTCCAATACGACGACTTGCCTCTTCTTGCCAGCAGTCACAGCGTGCCTTTGGTCGACGGGACGCCGGTGACCCGGGCGTCGTATTCCACGGCCTGCCGCAGGGCGCGCGCCACCGCCTTGTACTGGGCCTCGGTCATGTGGTGCGGGTCCCTGCCGTAGAGCGTGCGCACGTGCAATGCGATGCGGGCGTTGAACGCCAGTGATTCGAACACGTGCCGGTTGATCACGGTGTGGTACGGCGCGCTGGACCCCGCGATGGTGAACTCCACCATGAACTCGGGCTCGCCGGTGTGCACGAAGTACGGCCGCCCGGACACGTCGACCGCGGCATGCGCCAGGGTCTCGTCCATCGGTATGAACGCGTCACCGAACCGGCGGATGCCCTTCTTGTCACCGAGGGCCTCTCCGAGCGCCTGGCCCAGCACGATCGCGGTGTCCTCGACCGTGTGGTGGCCCTCGATCTCGATGTCGCCCTTGGCGTGCACCGTCAGATCGAAGCTGGCGTGGGTGCCCAGCGAAGTCAGCATGTGATCGAAGAACGGAACACCGGTGTCGATGTCGACGACACCGGTGCCGTCGAGGTCGATCTCGACGGTGATGTCGGATTCCCTGGTCTTTCGTTCGACCTTCGCGCGACGGGTCACGATGCTCCTACCGGGCTGTTTGCGGGCTGAATCTCGGTGGCGGCCAGACCGGCGCTGGCGGCCAGGAATGCGTCGTTCTCCTCGGTCAGACCGATTGTGGTGCGCAGGAATCCAGGGATGCCGACATCGCGGATCAGGATGCCCTTGTCCAGGTACCGCTGCCACGCCGCGGGTGCGTCGGTGAACTCGCCGAACAACACGAAGTTCGCGTCGCTGGGGATCACGCGATAGCCGAGTCGGGTCAGTTCGGCGCTGACGCGGTCACGTTCGGCAGCCAGGGTCGCCACGCTGGCCAGGGTGTCGTCAGCATGGCGCAATGCGGCACACGCGGCGGCCTGGGTGAGCACCGACAGGTGATACGGCAGACGCACCAGCAGCAGGGCATCGATCACCGCGGGCGCGGCGGCCAGATAACCCAGCCGGCCACCGGCGAACGCGAACGCCTTGCTCATCGTGCGGGTGACGATCAACTTGGTCGGGAACTCGTCGATCAGAGTGACCGCGCTGGGTTGCGAGGAGAACTCGCCATACGCCTCGTCGACGATCAGGATGCCGCCCGGCATCGCTTGCAACAGCCGGCGCAGGTCGTCAGCCGAAACACTCTGCCCCGACGGGTTGTTGGGGCTCGCCACGAACACCACGTCGGGCGTGCGTGCCTGCACGGCGGCCACCGCCACGTCGATGTCGAGTCCGAAATCGGCCGCACGTGCCGCCTGCAACCACTCGGTCTGGGTGCCATCGGAGATGATCGGGTGCATCGAGTACGACGGCACGAACCCGATCGCGCTGCGTCCCGGCCCGCCGAAGGCCTGCAGCAGCTGCTGCAGGATCTCGTTGGAACCGTTTGCCGCCCACAGATTGTCGACGGTCAGATGCACTCCGGTGGCCGCGGTGAGGTAGGCGGCCAGGTCGGTTCGCAGCTGCACCGAGTCACGATCGGGATAACGGTGCAGTTCGGCGGCCGCGTCGCGGACCGAGGCCGCGACGTCGTCGATCAGGGCCTGAGTCGGCGGATGTGGGTTCTCGTTGGTGTTCAACCGCACCGGAACCACCAACTGCGGGGCGCCGTAAGGCGACTTTCCGCGCAAGTTTTCGCGCAGCGGCAGATCAGCCAACGTCACGTCCCGCGCGCTCACCGCTCGAACCTCCGTCGTACCGCCTCGCCGTGCGAGGGCAGGTTTTCCGCCTTGGACAACGTGATCACGTGTCCGGAAACGTCTTTTAGCGCGGCCTCGTCGTACTCGACGACGTGGATGCCGCGCAGGAACGTCTGCACGGACAGACCGCTGGAATGCCGGGCGCAGCCCGCCGTCGGCAGCACGTGATTGGAGCCGGCGCAGTAGTCACCAAGGCTGACCGGAGACCATGCACCCACGAAAATGGCTCCCGCCGAACGAATCCGGCCGGCCACCGCGGGCGCATCCTCGGTCTGGATCTCCAGGTGCTCGGCCGCGTAAGCGTTCACCACCCGCACTCCGGCGTCGATGTCGTCGACGAGCACGATCGCGGACTGCTTGCCCGACAGCGCTGCGCGGACCCGATCCACGTGCACGGTGGTCGCCAGCTGGCGGGTGAGCTCCCGGTCGGTGGCCTCGGCGAGAGCTTCACTGTCGGTGACCAGCACACTGGCGGCCATCTCGTCGTGCTCGGCCTGGCTGATCAGGTCCGCGGCGACGTGCACCGGATCGGCGATGCCGTCGGCCAGGATCGCGATCTCCGTCGGGCCGGCCTCGGCGTCAATACCCACCTGCGAACGGCAGATCCGTTTGGCGGCAGTCACATAGATGTTGCCGGGCCCGGTGATCATGTCGACCGGGGCGAGTTCGGCACCATCGGTATCGGTGCCGCCGTAAGCCAGCAGCGCGACCGCCTGCGCACCGCCGACGGCCCACACCTCATCGACGCCCAGAAGCGCTGCCGCGGCCAGGATGGTCGGGTGCGGCAGTCCGTCGAACTCCGCCTGCGGCGGGCTGGCGATCACCAGCGAATCGACACCGGCGGTCTGGGCCGGGACAACGTTCATCACGACACTCGACGGGTAGACCGCATTGCCGCCCGGTACGTACAGCCCCACCCGCTCAACAGGTACCCAGCGCTCGGTGACGGTGGCGCCGGGAGCCAGCGTGGTGGTGGTGTCGGTGCGACGTTGATCGGCGTGCACCGCGCGAGCCCGGTCGATCGCGACCTGGAGGGCGGCGCGTACGTCGGGGTCGAGTTCGTTCAGGGCGGCCGCCAGGCGGGCCGCCGGGACTCGCACGACGTCGGGCCGGATGCCGTCGAACGACTGGCCGTAATCGAGGGCGGCCTTGGCGCCATGCTCGGCGACGGCCTCCACGATCGGGCGGACCTTGGGCACCACTGCGTCCACGTCGACTCCGCCGCGGGGCAGCGCGGATCGCAACTGCGCGGCGTTCAGCACACGGTTACGCAGGTCGATACGGGACATCTGAAACTCGGCCATCGGTTCAATTGTCCCTGATCAGTCCAGTTGATAAAAATCCGTCACCCGCTGTCGCCGGCACCACGCGCCGTAGGGTGGTTCCAGACTGCCGAATGGAGCCCTAGATGTCCGCGAAAGACCACCCCAACAACGCCCCCGGCGTACCGATGCTCATGCCGCCCGCGCTGGAACGCTTCCAGATCAAGTACATCAACCCCCTGGTGAAACCGTTTTCCAAGCGCCTGCCCGGGTTCACGGTGATCAAGCATCGGGGCCGCACCTCGGGAACGCCGTACGAGACAATCGTCACCAGTTACCGCAAGGACAATGTGTTCGCGGTGACGCTGCTGCACGGAAAGACCAACTGGGTGAAAAACGTGATTGCAGCAGGCGGGGCGGACGTGCACCTGTTCCGCGGCGACATCAAGATCACCAATCCCCGCGTGGTGCCGGCGGGCACCGACGATCCGACACTCCCCCGCATCCCCCGAAACGCCGCCCGGCGGATGGGCGTCTTCGTCGCAGATATCGTTTGACACGCTGGCCAGACTGCATGCATGACCTGGCAGATCTGGCTCGCGTTTCTCGGCGCGTCGATCGTTATCAGCCTGTCCCCCGGCGCCGGGGCGATCCAGTCGATGGCGACCGGCCTGACCCACGGTGTGCGCCGAGGGTCTTGGAGCGTGCTGGGTCTGCAGATCGGGCTGCTTGCCCAACTGGTGCTGGTAGCCGTCGGCCTTGGCGCTGTCGTCGCCAAGTCGATCCTGGCGTTCCACGTCGTCAAGTGGATCGGGGTGACATACCTGATCTACCTGGCGGTTCAGCAATGGCGCAGCGCCTCGCAGGATCTGCGCGATCGGATGGGCGGCACGGCCGATCCGGGCCGCCTGGCGTTGGTGATGCGCGGTTTCCTGGTGAACACCACCAATCCGAAAGGCTTGGTGTTCCTGGTCGCGGTGCTGCCGCAGTTCGTGATGCCAACCGCGCCCCTGCTGCCGCAGTATCTGGCGATCGGCGCGACCATGGTCGCCGTCGACGTCGTCGTGATGAGTCTCTACGCCGGTCTAGCCGCCCGGCTACTCAGCTGGCTGCACACACCGCGTCAGCAGACCGTGCTCGGCCGGGTGTTCTCCGGGCTGTTCGCCACCGCTGCGGTGGCGTTGTCGTTGGTGCGTCGCGGCGCGACGGCTTGAGTGGCCATGAGCCGGGCCGCACGGCGCATGGGCACACTACGTGGCGGATTGCAGTCACTATCAAGCAGCAATCCGCCACCTTGTTGACGACCGCCGGCGCACCTATCCCAGACCCATGCGGTTATGGCGTACTGCCTAGGTGTCAAGACCGATGTCGAGCACCCGCACCGAATGCGTGAGGGCGCCGATCGCGAGATAGTCGACCCCGGTGCCGGCGTAATCACCGGCACTGTCCAGTGACAGACCGCCCGAGGATTCGAGCAAGGTCTTGGGCGAACGGGTATCCCGGCGCTGAACCGCGATCTGGGTCTGCCACACCGGGAAGTTGTCGAGTAGCACCAGCTCGACATCGGCGGAAAGCACGTCGTCGAGTTGTTCGAGGGAATCCACCTCGACCTCGCACGGCAGGTCCGGGGCCTCGGCCCGAACGGCTTTGAGCGCGGCCAGCACCGACCCGGCCGCGGCGACGTGGTTGTCTTTGATCAGGGCGGCGTCGCCCAGCCCCATGCGGTGATTGACCCCGCCGCCGACACGCACCGCGTACTTCTGCAGCGCCCGCAGGCCCGGCAGTGTCTTGCGGGTATCGCGGATCTTGGCGTGGGTGCCGGCCACCGCGTCCACCCAGGCTGCGGTCGCCGTGGCGATCCCCGACAGGTGACACATCAGGTTCAGCATGGTCCGTTCGGCGGTCAGCAGACCCCGGGTCGGCGCCTCGACCGTCAGGATCGACGAGCCGGCGTCCAGCCGGGCACCGTCCTCGACGCGGTCGATCACGCGGTAGCCGTCGGCACCGAGCACCTCGTCGAGGACCAGCAGCGCAATATCGACACCGGCAGCCACCCCGGGCTCTCGGTTGACCACTTTGGCGGTGGTCATCGCGTCGGCGCCGACGGTGGCGATGGTTGTCACGTCCGGGCCGTAGCGAAGGTCTTCTTCGAGTGCTCGCGCGATGGTGGTCTGCGCCTCGGCCAGCTCGACATCCGAAAGTGCCATCAGCACACCGCCGTCGGGGCGTCGAGGGCGGGCCGGCCGGCTACGGCACGAATCGTCACGGAATGCTCCTGAGCAGGGTCGGTTTCGGGATGGTCGCCGCGATGGTGGCAGCCACGGCTTTCGGTGCGGGCCAGGGCCGCGACCGCGATGGCGCGGGCAGTCACGGTGAGCGCTGCGTCTTCGAAGCTCTGCCGATGGGCGGGCTGCACCGAGCGCGCATCGGCCAGAACGGTATCGAGCCGATGCAGACCGTCAGCGTCACGGACCACTGAGGCATGCTCGGACATGCTGTGCTGCAAGATGTTTCGGTCAACACAGTCCTGGCGTCGGTCCTGCGGTGCTTGTGCACGCACCGAGCCCACCGCGCCCACATGGTCAGCCGCCAGCCGACCGGCCCGGCCACCGACGACCAGCCCTTCGAGCAAGCTGTTGGAAGCCAACCGGTTGGCCCCGTGCATCCCGGTGCGGGCCACTTCTCCAGCGGCGAAGAGCCCGGGCAGTTCGGTACGTCCGTACACGTCGGTGACGACGCCGCCGCAGCTGTAATGGGCGCCGGGCACCACCGGGATGGGTTGGCGGGTCGGGTCGATCCCGGCCGCCAGGCAGGCCGCCGCCACCGTGGGAAACCGGTCGGAGAACTCTGCGATACCGCGGGCGTCGAGGTATACGCACGGGTCGCCGGTAGCGGTCAGCCTGGCGTTGATGGCCGCAGCGACCACATCGCGGGGGGCCAGATCGCCCATCGGGTGAACGCCTTCGGTTACCGAGTTGCCTTGCGAGTCAACGAGTATGGCGCCTTCACCGCGCAGCGCTTCGGTGATGAGCGGGCGCCGCCCACCGCCGTTCTCGGCGTACAGCATGGTCGGGTGGAACTGGACGAACTCGATGTCGCGGACCGCCACACCAGCCCACAGGGCCAGGGCGATGCCGTCACCGGTCGAGCCGCTGGGGTTGGTGGTGGCCGCGTAGACGTGGCCGAGTCCCCCGGTGGCCAGAATGACCGACGGCGCGTGGATGATGCCCACGCCGTCCTCATTGCGGACCAGTACCCCGGTGACGGTGTCATCGTCACGCAGGACCTGCAGCGCCACGTGGCCTCGGCGGATGTCGAGATTGGCTGCCGCAGAATCGAGCGCACGCTGGACCTCGGCCCCGGTGGCGTCGCCGCCTGCGTGAATGATCCGGCGCCGGGTGTGTCCGCCCTCGCGGGTCAGTGCCCACCGCCCCGGGGCGGTCTCGTCGAATCGCGCGCCGTCGGCCACCAGATCGGCGACGGCGTCGTAACCGGCCGCGACGATGGAGCGCACCGCGTCCGCATCGCACAGCCCGCCGCCGGCCGCGACCGTGTCGGCGACATGCGCCTCGACCGAGTCCTCGGTGTCCGGCAGGACGACGGCGATGCCACCCTGGGCGTAGAAGGTCGCGGTCTCCCGGGCCTTGCTCAGCACGACCACCCGACGACCCCGGCGATGAGCAGCCAGGGCCGCCACCAGACCAGCGACACCGGTACCGACCACGACGACGTCAGCGCGCTGTTGCCACAGCGTCGAACTGCCGCAGGCGAAGCGGCTTGATCCCCGGGCGCTGCCCGTCGGGGTCATTCGCCGCCGCCGGGCTGGCCAATCGCGATCATCCGCTGCACGCTGGCACGACCCAGGGCGGCGGTTTCGGGATCGACATGCACCTCGTCGGCACCCTCGATCAGGCAACGCAGCAGCGCGGCCGGAGTGATCATCTTCATGTAGGTGCACGACGCGCGGTCGTTGACCGCCAGGAAGTCGACTTCGGGTGCAGCCCTGCGCAGCTGGTGCAACATGCCCACCTCGGTGGCGACGAGGACCTGCCGCGCCCGGGTCTCGCGGGCCGCGTCGAGCATGCCGCCCGTGGACAGGATCTTCACCCGCTCCTCGGGAACCGCACCCTCGCCCGCGAGGTACAGCGCCGAAGTGGCACATCCACATTCAGGGTGCACGAACAGTTCGGCGTCCGGGTGTGACCGCGCCTGGTCGGCCAGCTCGTCGCCGTTGATCCCGGCATGTACGTGGCATTCACCGGCCCAGACGTGCAGGTTCTTGCGGCCGGTGACCCGCCGGACGTGCGCGCCGAGGAACTGATCCGGGCAGAACAGCACCTCGCGGTCCTCGGGTATCGAGGCCACCACCTCGACGGCGTTCGACGACGTGCAGCAGATGTCGGTCAGCGCCTTCACCGCGGCGGTGGTGTTGACGTAGGAGACGACGACCGCGCCGGGGTGCTCGTCCTTCCAGGCCCGCAGCTCGTCGGCGGTGATCGAATCGGCCAGCGAGCAACCGGCCCGCTGATCGGGGATCAGCACCGTCTTGTCCGGGCTGAGGATCTTGGCCGTCTCCGCCATGAAGTGCACACCGCAGAACACGATGGTGTCCTCGGGGGCCTCGGCGGCGATTCGCGAGAGCGCCAGGGAGTCACCCACGTGGTCGGCGACGTCCTGGATGGCCGGCAACTGGTAGTTGTGCGCCAGCAGCGTCGCGCCGCGCTGATCGACCAACCGGCGGATCTCAGCAGCCCATTTCTGGTCGCCGTCGACGCCGGAATAGCCACCGGGACCATCGACAATCTGATCGGCCAAGCCCCCCGCGAGGGTGCCATTGAGAGCGGTCACGCCGACCTCCTCCACTGCGTCAGGTTTTCGACTTATAATCGAAAACATGCCTCATGGTAACACCGCGCACGAAGTGCTCGCCGTCGTGTTCCAGGTTCGCGGCCTCGACACCCGGCAACCCGCACTCCACGTGCTGCTGTGGCAGCGCGCACTAGATCCTGAGCGGGGCAAATGGTCCCTGCCCGGCGGCCGGCTGGAGGACGACGAGGACCTGATCAGCTCGGTGAGGCGACAGCTCGCCGAGAAGGTCGACCTGCGTGAGCTCGCCCACCTGGAGCAATTGGCGGTGTTTTCGGACCCGCAGCGGGTCCCCGGCACGCGCACCATCGCGTCGACATTCCTGGGCCTGGTGCCCTCCCCGTCCACCCCGGCCCTGCCGCCGGACACCCGGTGGCACCCCGTCAGCGACCTACCCCCGATGGCCTTCGACCACGCGCCGATGGTCGAGCACGCCAGGAACCGGCTGGCCGCCAAACTGTCGTACACCAACATCGGATTCGCCTTGGCCCCAAAAGAATTCGCACTCTCCACGCTGCGGGACATCTACAGCTCCGCGCTCGACCATCAGGTCGATGCGACGAACCTGCAACGAGTACTGGAACGTCGCAAGGTCATCACCCGCACCGGCACCACCGCGCGATCCGGCCGCAGCGGCGGACGTCCCGCTGCGCTGTTCCGATTCACCGATTCCCGATACCGCGTCACCGACGAATTCGCCGCGTTGCGCCCGCCCGGGTGAGTCGAGTGGCTTCTTAGACCCTTCTTAAGTAAGAATGCCGGGATGGACTTGGGCAGCGCGGCCAGCGTCTCGGCGGCCGAATGGATCGGACGAGCACCTCACGAGGAGCTCGCCCCGGCCGCTCGACCCGTGCTCCCCCACAAAGACGCGTTCTACGCACCGCCCGCTGGTTTCCAACACGCCGCACCTGGCACCGTCCTGCGTAGCCGCGACGTCGAACTGGCCTTTCTCGGCCTGATCCCGCAGCATGTGCAGGCCACGCAACTCCTCTACCGCTCCACCGACCGCAACGGCCTCCCCGAAGCGGCAGCCACCACCGTCATCGTCCCGGCTGACGCCGCTCCGGACTGTCCCGTCGTGTCCTATCAGTGCGCCATCGACGCCATCTCGGCCCGCTGCTTCCCGTCCTACGC
Organism: Mycobacterium syngnathidarum; assembly: GCF_001942625.1. Lineage (GTDB taxonomy): Bacteria > Actinomycetota > Actinomycetes > Mycobacteriales > Mycobacteriaceae > Mycobacterium > Mycobacterium syngnathidarum. The sequence goes on along the minus strand of NZ_MLCL01000033.1, from coordinate 255,868 downwards.
GCTACGCCACCACGCCAAGGCCACCGGCTCGCTGGCCCAGCTGGAGTTCCTGCTGATCTCGGCCGCGCTGGCCGAGGGCTGGGCGGTCTCGGTTCCCGACCACGAGGGCATCAACGGCATCTGGGGCGCGCCGTACGAGCCCGGATACCGAGTGCTCGACGGCTTGCGTGCGGCGATCAATGCCGAGCAGCTGTCGCTGTCGCCAGCTGCCCACATCGGCCTCTGGGGCTACTCCGGCGGTGGCCTGGCCAGCGCCTGGGCCGCCGAGATGGCCGGCAGCTACGCGCCCGAACTCAACATCGTCGGCGCCGTCCTCGGCTCCCCCGTCGGCAACCTCGGAAACACGTTCCGCCGGCTCAACGGCACCGTGTTCTCAGGCCTGCCTGCACTCGTGGTGGCCGCGCTCGCCGACATCTATCCCAACCTCAATCGGGTCATCGCCGAGCACGCCACGGTCGAGGGACGCAAAATCCTCGATCGCCTGCACCGGATGAGCACCGTGGAGGCCGTGCTGCGGATGTTCCGCACCGACATGGCCGACCTGGTCGACATGCCGCTGGAGGAGATCCTCGACGGCCCCGAAGTCAGCGAAGTGTTCCAGGACACCAAACTCGGGGTGGCCGTGCCGATTCCGCCCGTACTGATCGTTCAAGCCGTGCACGACGAGATCATCTCGGTCGACGACATCGACGAACTCGCCGACACGTATCTGGCCGGTGGCGCCGACGTGACCTACCACCGCGACATGTTCAGCGAGCACCTGCTGTTGCACCCGTTCTCGGCGCCGATGGCGCTGCGCTGGCTGAACGACAGGTTCGCCGAGCGCCCGCTGACCGCCAACCTGGTGCGATCCAAGTGGCCGACGCTGCTCAATCCCATCACCTACATGGGCATGGCACGACTGGCCGGAATCGCGACCAAGGTCGCTTTGGGCAGGACGGTTCGGCGACGCCCGCTCTGATCTGCCGATCGCTGGCAGAATGGGGCTAGATGCGATATTTCCGTCAGCTCCCGGCGGTGGCCCTGCGCAACAGCGTCGACCACCTGTGGTGCATTGCGGACGGACCCAGGTATTCCGCCGAGCGAATCCTGCCCACCGGCACCACCGAGCTCGTCATCAACCTGGATGCTGACACCATCGCCATCACCAACCAACAAGGCCCACAACGATTCTCGGGAGCAACGGTCTGCGGACCGTACAGCCGGGCATTCGACATCGACGCCCGCGCGCACACCACGATGGTGGGCGTGCATTTCAGGCCGGGGGGTGTACGCGCCATCCTCGGAATACCACCGCGCGAACTTGGCGGTTCCCACGTCGATCTCGCCGCCGTGTGGAACCGCGGAGCCGCCGATCTTCGCTCCCAGATCTGCGAGGCGGAGTCGGTCGGGAAACGTCTGCAGATCATCGAGAGCGCACTGCTCACCCGTTTTCACAGCGACCGTGAATTGACCCGTGAAGTGGCGTTCGCCGTGAATGCACTCAGCCTCAGCCGCCGGCCAGCCGCAATCGAGAATCTCGCGCGCGAAGTCGGTTTCAGCCACCGCAGGCTCATCCAGCTGTTCACCACCCAGGTCGGCATGCCCCCCAAACGGTTCGCCCGCCTGCAGCGGTTCCGGCACGCGCACGACGCCATCTCCTCGGCCCCGACACCACCGCACTGGCCGATCTTCGCCGTCGAGCACGGATATGCCGACCAGTCGCACATGATCCGGGAGTTCCAGGAGTTCTCCGGGATGACGCCGGCCCAACAGCTACGCCACAGTGGGTACGTCGCGAAGGACGACCACATCGCGCTCGAACCATAGGTCAATTTTCTTCAATACATTCACTGCGAAAATCGGCACACTGCGGTCATGTCTGGACATCTCACCTACCGCACCGGCGCGGTCCGCTACCAGGTCACCGACGTCGAGCGCGCAATCGCCTTCTACACCAACCACCTGGGATTCGACGTCGCTCTGCGCGGCGGGCCTGCGTTCGCGGCCATCGCAAACGGCAACCTCACCCTGTTCCTCAGCGGCCCGGGCAGCTCAGGGGCACGTCAGCTGCCCGACGGCACCCCACAGACGCCCGGAGGCCACAACCGGTTCGTGCTCGAGGTCGACGACCTCGACGCAGCCATCACCGAGTTGCGCCGAGCCGGCGTCGCGTTCCGCAATTCGGTGGAGACGGGTCCGGGCGGCCGGCAGATCCAGATCACCGACCCGGACGGCAATCCCGTCGAACTTTTCGAGGCGGCAGCCGTCAGGCGCCCGGAGGACTGACCACCGGCGGGATGACCGGATACGTCGGCGTCTGAACCGGGGGCCAGGCGCCCAGATCATCACGCACCGTGGACACCGCGATCAGCGCGTACACCATGGCCGCCGCGGCCGCCGGGAACAACAGCGTCCCGGCGATCTGCAGCGGGCCGTGCCCGAAAAACACAGACGCAGCTTCCACCACATAGTGGACACGGTGTTCGGGGGTGACCGGTGCACCGGCGATGTCAAGCGAACCGAACCGCCAATGGGCAATTGCCGCACCGACACCGGCGGCCACCGCCGTGGCCACCGAACACCCGACGGCCAACGCGGCGACCAGAACCGGCCCGCGATGTGCGGCCCACTGCCACAGCGCCACCGCAGCCACGACCGCCATCACGACGAGCAAACCGACGAACATGAACGCCGACGTGAAGAAATGGTCGGACTCACCGCCCAGATAGGCATGCACCCGCTCACCGCTACGAGTCAATGCCACCACACCGTGGACGCCGGGGGCCAGGAAAGCCCACAGCGCTCCGAGTACGGCACCGACCACTGCCAGAGCTCCGATGACCGTCACCACCGCCCGCTCACGCGAAACACGCGGCGCACCAGGGATATTGGCGGGAGCAGGACCAACCTGTGCCCTCTGCTCTTCGCCCGAGAGGCTCATCTGTGCCCTCTGCTCTTCGCCCGAGAGGCTCATCGCCGCGTATCCAGGTCCATCGAATCCACCTGCCCATGCCGCGAACACTTGGCCCACCACCCGGTCGGGCGCACCTGGACGATCATCCGGCGGCCACACTCGGCACAGAACCGAGGCGGCTCCAAGCCGAGCTGGGCAGCGGTGGGAACCACCGTCCCATCGGCCGCGTCAGCCTGGACCCCGGTGTAGACGTTGTAGAGGCCGGCGCCGACGGGGGCGGGCAGAGCCGGCGTTTCCTCGATCATCACCACCTAAGTTCTACAGGCTGGCGTTGAGAGCCTTGATCGGCATCTGCAGATCGTCGAGCAATTCGAGGTCCGACTCGGCCGGGCGCCCCAAGGTGGTCAGGTAGTTGCCGACGATGACGGCGTTGATGCCGCCCAGGATGCCCTGCTTGGCACCAAGGTCGCCCAGGGTGATCTCGCGACCACCGGCGAACCGCAGCATGGTGCGCGGCAACGCCAGCCGGAATGCCGCCACCGCCTTGAGCGCCTCAGCCGCCGGCAGGACCTCAAGATCGCCGAAAGGGGTGCCCGGGCGCGGGTTGAGGAAGTTCAGCGGCACCTCGTGCGGGTTCAGCTGGGCCAGGTTGGCGGCGAACTCCGCACGCTGCTCCAGCGTCTCCCCCATGCCGAGGATGCCGCCGCAGCAGACCTCCATACCGGCCTCACGCACCATCTCCAGGGTGCCCCAGCGCTCTTCCCACGAGTGGGTGGTGACCACGTTCGGGAAGAACGACTGCGCGGTCTCCAGATTGTGGTTGTAGCGGTGCACGCCCATCTCCTTGAGGCGGTCCACCTGCTCCTGGGTGAGCATGCCCAGCGAGCAGGCGATCTGAATGTCGACCTCGTTGCGGATCGCCTCGATGCCGGCGGCCACCTGGGCCAGCAGCCGCTCGTCGGGGCCGCGCACCGCAGCCACGATGCAGAACTCGGTGGCGCCGGTCTTGGCGGTCTGCTTGGCCGCCTCTACCAGGCTCGGGACGTCCAGCCAGGCGCTACGCACCGGGGAGGCGAACAGACCCGATTGGGAACAGAAGTGGCAGTCTTCCGGGCAGCCACCGGTCTTGAGGCTGATGATGCCCTCGACCTCGACCTCGGGGCCGCACCACTTCATCCGGACCTCGTGCGCCAGCGCCAGCAGCTCCTCGAGCTTGTCGTCGGGCAGCTGCAGCACCTGCAGCGTCTGGTCCTGGTCGAGGCCGACGCCACGTTCCAGAACCTGCTCGCGAGCTACGCCCAGTACGTCTACGGCTGCCTGCCTCACCGAAAGTCCTCCTGTGGATCGTGTGGCCGGTCGAGCCGACACTTGAACACGTCGGCGAGCCGACACTTGAACACCGTTCAGGCTAGGGTAATGGTGTGCAACTCCACAAACCCGACGTGGTGGATGCGGCGACGGCCATCCTGGACAACTACGGCATCGCCGATCTGACGATGCGGCGCCTCGCACGCGAACTCAACGTCAGCCCGGGCGCACTGTACTGGCATTTCGCCAACAAACAGGAACTGCTCGGCGCTGTAGCCGACCGCATCCTGCAACCCGTCCGGACCGAAGCCACCGCAACAGCCTGGCCAAGCCGAATCCACCAGATGTGTGTGGCCCTGCGCGACGCACTGCTGTCGCACACCGATGGGGCCGAGCTGGTCTCGGCCAGCTTCGCCGCCGGCCAGTCCGAGAGCGTCGGCGAAATCGTGGCGCACCTCGCCGACGCCGCCCAGCACGCCGGGGTGTTGCCTCCCGACGACGAGTTGGCCGCCCGCGCGGTCCTGTACTACGTGCTGGGCTTCACCGCCGACGAACAATCCCGACTGCAATGGGACGCGGCCGGCGCGCTGGCCGACGAGCAGTCGGTGCTCACCCGGGACACGTCGCGGCAGTTCGCGTTCGGCCTGCAATTGCTCGTCGACGGGTTGGCCGTGCGGGGTGCCAGCACGCTCAGCTCCGGGCGCAACATCTCGCAGCCGAGCCAGGATTGAGCGCCGGCTGTTCAGCCGATCGGGTGTTCGACGCGCTTGTCGCCATCCCAATGCCGTAGCCCTGTCACCTGTCCGACGATCTCGGCGGGACGCCCGGCGATCCGCACCGCCGTGGCCAACCTGGCCGGAGCCACCCGCCGGGCCAACGTCACATGCGGGGTCCAGTTCTCCGGTTCGGCGTGCGGCATCGGCGCCGGGTCCATGAACGGCAGACACAGCCGGTAGGCATCGGCCTGCACCCCGAGCAGCTCATCGGTGGGGACCAGCAGTCGCGCCAGGACCCCGGCGGATCGCCCGAAGATCAGGGTCGCGCCGAGCCGGCAGGGCAGCGGGAATCGGTCCACGAGTTCAGCCAGCACCGTATCCGCCTCGGCATCGATGCGCTGCGCCACCGTCAGCGTCGCGTGCGGCCGACTGGCCGGCGCCTGACTCGGAATATCCTTGTCACGCAGCGCATCCCAGATGCCGCGCACCACGGCCTCGGTATCGGCGTCGAAGACCAGCTCAACGGAATGCACCATGTCAGATCAGACCGATGAGCCAATCCCGATCGAACGCGTCAACACACACCTTTTCGAACTCCTCCGCGCCGGCGCTGCCCAGGCCGGCAGGCAGCACCGCACGCACGGGCGCCAGCTGTGCCAACGACTCCCGGTTGCCCGACTCCGCCACACCCGGATTCTCCGGCCATGCCCCGATCACCAGGCCGGCGCATGCAATCCCTTGCCCGGCAAGGGATTCCAACGTCAACGCGGTGTGGTTGAGCGTTCCCAACCCGGCGGAAACCACCACCAGGACAGCTGCGGACAGATCCGCCGCCAGGTCACGGACCGTGACACCGGCGGCCCCCAGTTCTACCAGTAGGCCGCCGGCACCTTCGACCAGCGTCAAGCCGCCGGGAAGTTCGGCGCCACGCACCGCGTCCACCAACTCCGCGCGGGTCGGCAATGCACATCCGGCCCGCTGCGCAGCGGCAACCGGGGCCAGCGGCTCCGGATAACGCCAGCCGCCATGCAATTTCGCCACCCCGGACAACCGGTGTACCTCACCGAGGTCGTTGTCGCCGTCAACGGTTCCGGTCTGCACGGGTTTGCACACCGCGACGTCGAGGCCGGCCAGGCGGGCCGCGCACGCGAGCGCAGCCGTCGTCACGGTCTTCCCGACGCCGGTGTCGGTGCCGGTGACGACCAGCGTGCTCACAACCGGGCCTTCGACAGCACCTCGGTCAGCACCTGGCGGGCCAGGTCCATCTCGTCAGCGGTCAGCGAGGCCCGTGCGGTCAGGCGCAGCCGCGAGGTCCCCTCGGGCACTGTCGGCGGACGGAAGCAGCCGACCCGCACGCCACGCTCCAGGCAGGCGGCCGCCGCGGCCACCGCCACTTCAGGCTCGCCCAGGATGACCGAGACGACCGCGGAGTCCGGCACCGCGGTGTCCCCGGATATCCGGGCGAGCTCGGCGGCGTGGTCCAACACGGCTTGCGCTCGCTGCGGTTCGGCCATCAGGACCCGCAGGGCAGCCCACGCCGCTCCGACAGCCGCCGGAGCCAACCCGGTGTCGAAGATGAACGGGCGGGCCGCATCGATCAGGTGTGCGCGGACCGGCTCCGGGCCGAGGACGACGCCGCCCTGGCTGCCCAGCGCCTTCGACAATGTCGTCGTCATCACCACGTCTGGCGATCCGGCCAGGCCGGCCTCGTAGAGCAGGCCCTGCCCGCCGGGGCCGCGCACACCGAGCCCGTGCGCCTCATCGACGAGCAGCAGTGCGCCATGGCGACGGCAGACCGCATGGAGCTCCCGTAGCGGCGCCAGTGCACCGTCGGTGCTGAACACGGATTCGGTCAGCACCACCGCGCGTTCCTCGCCACGCGTCGACAGTGCGGCATCGACCGCGTCGACGTCGCGGTGCGGCGTGACGGTCACCCGGGCGCGCGACAGCCGACACGCGTCGACCAGGGAGGCGTGCGTGAGAGCGTCGGAGACCAGTAGCGAGCCCGGCCCGGACAGGGCCACGACGGCGCCGAGGTTGGCGGTGTAACCCGACGAAAAGACCAGTGCCGACTCGGCACCGACGAACGACGCCAGGGCGGCCTCGAATCCTTCGTGCAATTCGGTATTGCCGGTGACCAGCCGTGAGCCTCCGGCTCCCGCGCCCCAGGTCCGCAGCGCTTCAACGCCGCCGTCGAGCACGTCCGGATGCTGCGACAAGCCCAGGTAGTCGTTGGAGGCAAGGTCCAGTTCGGTGGCCACGGCCGGACGAGTGCGCAGCTCACGACGCAGCCCGGCCTGCCGACGCTGCTGCTCGACGCCGGCGAGCCAGGCCAGCGGAGAAAGGTCGGTGCGCGTCACGGTGCTCCTCAGTGCCGGTGAACACGTCGGCCGAGCCGACTGTTGAACACCGTTCAGGTTAGTGCACGCGCCACACCGACCATGCCCGCGGTGATCTGTTCCACCTCTGCCCGCGTGCATACGAAGGGCGGCATGGCATAGATCAACTTGCCGAACGGGCGCAGCCAGACCCGGTGGTGCAAGGCCGCCAAGGTCGCCACCCTCATGTCCACCGGCTCGCTCATCTCGATCACACCGATCGCGCCGAGCACCCGCACATCGGCGACTCCACGCAGTGCGCGGGCCGGTTCCAGCCCTTCCCGCAGCCCGGCCTCGATCTCGGCTACCCGCGCCGGCCAGTCGCCGCTGACCAGCAGTTCCACCGCGGCGACACCGACCGCACAGGCCAGCGCGTTGGCCATGAACGTCGGTCCGTGCATGAGGGCGCCGGGCTCCCCCGCGCTGATCGTCCGGGCGATCTCCCCAGTGCACAACGTGGCCGCGAGGGTGATGTATCCGCCGGTCAGTGCCTTGCCCACACACATGATGTCCGGGGTGACACCGGCATGCTCCGCGGCGAACAACTTTCCGGTGCGGCCGAAGCCCGTGGCGATCTCGTCGAAGATCAGCAGCACATCGTGGCGATCGCAGATCGCCCGCAGATCCGTCAGGTAGCGGGGATCGTGGAAGCGCATCCCGCCCGCACCCTGGACGACGGGTTCGACGATCACCGCGGCCAGCTCGTCGGCATGTTCGGCCAGCTGCCGCTCGAAGGCCTCGCTGTACGCCGGTTGGTAGTCGCCGGGCACGGGCGGTGCGAACTCCTGCGCGACCAGAACATCGGTCCACAGCGAGTGCATGCCACCGTCGGGATCGCACACGCTCATCGGGGTGAACGTGTCCCCGTGATAGCCGCCGCGCCACGTCATCAAGCGATGTTTGGCACCCCTGCCGACACTGCGCCAGTACTGCAGCGCCATCTTCACCGCCACCTCGACGGACACCGAACCGGAATCACTGAAGAAAACCGTCTCCAGGCCCTCGGGGGTCAGGTCGACCAGCAGCTGGGCCAGCCGTGCGGCCGGCTCGTGGGTAAGGCCGCCGAACATGACGTGGTTCATCGTGGCGAGCTGGTCAGAGATGGCACGGTCCAGCACCGGGTGCCCGTGTCCGTGCACCGCGGTCCACCACGACGCCATCGCGTCGATCACCTCGATCGGTGCGCCGTCAGAAGGGTCGATCACAGTCAGCCACGCGCCTTTGGCACCCACCGCCACCACCGGCGGAAGGTTGTCGGAGCCCATGGCGCTGTACGGGTGCCAGATATGGGCCGCGTCGATGGCATTGATCTGCGCTGGGGTCAGCTCAGGCACAGTGGGGCAGCCTAGCCCTTTGCTCACAGATTGTGACGCACGCATCCGAAATATGAGCGGCAGACCGATGTTAGGTAAATTGGCCTCGACCATGAGAACCCTTGATGCCCCCCGGACGGAGCCCGGCGCCGAATCCGGTTCCGCTCCACGCGCCGTCATGGGTACTCGCGCATCGGGTTTCTACCGCCACGATCTTGACGGCCTGCGCGGAATCGCGATCGCCCTCGTGGCGATGTTCCACATCTGGTTCGGTCGGGTTTCCGGTGGTGTCGATGTCTTCCTCGCACTTTCCGGATTCTTCTTCGGCGGCAAGATCCTGCGCCTGGCACTCGACCCCGCGGCGCCGCTGTGGCCCGTTCCCGAAATAGTCCGGTTGATTCGGCGACTGCTTCCGGCACTGGTCGTGGTGCTTGCCGCGGCCGCCGTGCTGACAATCCTCGTCCAGCCCGAAACCCGCTGGGAAACATTTGCTGACCAGAGTCTGGCAAGCCTGGGCTACTACCAGAACTGGGAGCTGGCCAACACCGCCGCGAACTACCTCCGCGCCGGTGAGGCGGTCAGTCCGCTGCAGCACATCTGGTCGATGTCGGTCCAGGGACAGTTCTATCTGGCGTTCCTGCTGTTGATCTTCGGGTTCGCCTTCCTCGGCCGCCGGTTGTTCGGGCGGCACCTGCGCATCGCGTTGATCGTCTTGCTGAGCGCGCTGACCATCGCCTCTTTCGTCTACGCGATCATCGCGCACAACACCGACCAGGCCACCGCCTACTACAACAGCTTCGCCCGCGGCTGGGAACTGCTGGTCGGTGCCCTTGCCGGAGCGCTGGTCCCGGCGGTGCGGTGGCCGATGTGGCTACGCACCCTCCTGGCCACCATCTCGCTGGCCGCGATCGTGTCGTGCGGCTGGTGGATCGACGGGGTCAAAGAGTTTCCCGGACCGTGGACCCTGGTTCCGGTCGGCGCCACCGTCATCTTCATCCTGACCGCGGCCAATCAGATCGACGATCCGAGCGCGGGCCAGCGGCTGCCCGCGCCCAACCGGATGCTGGCGACAAAGCCGTTCGTGTCGCTGGGCTCGATGGCCTACTCGCTCTATCTGTGGCACTGGCCGTTGCTGATCTTCTGGCTGTCCTACTCCGGCCACACCCACGCCAACTTCCTCGAGGGCACGATCATTCTGCTGGTTTCGGGCGTTCTGGCCTGGCTCACCACACGCTACATCGAGGAACCGCTGCGTTCGCAGAAATCCAAGAACACCACACAGACCGCCGCCCTGCCGGCCGTGCCGCTGCGGGTCCGCCTGCGCCGGCAGACGATCGTCCTCGGCTCCATCGTCGGTCTGCTCGGTGTCGCGCTGACCGCCACCTCGTTCACCTGGCGTGAGCATGTGACCGTGCAGCGGGCCAACGGCAAGGAGCTGTCGGGGCTGTCGGCCCGCGACTATCCGGGCGCACGCGCGCTGATCAATCACACGAGGGTGCCCAAGCTGCCGATGCGCCCGACGGTGCTCGAAGCCAAGGACGACCTACCCGCCTCGACCAACGACGGTTGCATCAGCGATTTCGCCAACATCGACGTCATCAACTGCACGTACGGCGACAAAGGCGCGTCCCGCACCGTCGCCGTGGCGGGCGGATCGCACGCCGAACACTGGTTGACCGCGCTGGACCTGCTGGGGCGTATGCACAACTTCAAAGTGGTCACGTACCTCAAGATGGGCTGTCCGCTGACCACCCAGGAGACACCGCTGGTGATGGGCGACAACCGCCCGTACCCGAAATGCCACGAGTGGAACGAGAAGGTGATGGCCAAGCTCATCGCCGATCGCCCTCAATATGTGTTCACCACTTCGACCCGGCCGTGGAACATCAAAGATGGCGATGTCATGCCCGGCACCTACATCGGCATCTGGGAATCCCTCTCCCAGAACAACATTCCGGTCCTTGCGATGCGCGACACACCGTGGCTCACCCGAAATGGCCAGCCCTACTTTCCGTATGACTGCCTGGCCAACGGCGGCGATTCCATTTCGTGCGGCATCGACCGGTCCAAGGTACTCTCCGACCACAACCCCACACTGGACTTCGTCGGGAGGTTCCCCCTGCTCAAGCCACTCGACATGAGCGATGCGGTGTGCCGTAAGGACTATTGCCGCGCGGTGGAGGGAAATGTGTTGATCTATCACGATTCTCACCACATCTCCACGACGTACATGCGCACGATGACAGGTGAACTTGGCCGTCAGATGGCGGCCGCCACCGGTTGGTGGTGAAGCCATGACGTCGTCATCAGTGCCGCCGTCGCCGGCTCCCACGCCGATGTCGACTGTCTGGCCCGGCGAGTCCTACCCGTTGGGCGCAACCTATGACGGTGCGGGCACCAACTTCTCGTTGTTCTCCGAAGTCGCCGAACGCGTCGAGCTGTGTCTGATCGCCAAGGACGGCACCGAGCACCGGATCAACCTCGAAGAGGTCGACGGCTACGTCTGGCACGCCTACCTTCCGACCGTCACGCCGGGCCAGCGGTATGGGTATCGGGTGTACGGCCCCTGGGACCCCGCCGGCGGACATCGGTGTGACCCCAGCAAGCTGCTGCTCGACCCCTACGGCAAGTCGTTCCACGGCGACTTCGATTTCAGCCAGGCGCTGTTCTCCTACGATCTGACGGCCGAACCGCCCGGCACCGGGACCCCGCCGCAGATCGACTCGCTGGGGCACACCATGACCAGTGTGGTGATCAATCCGTTTTTCCAATGGGGCTCCGACCGCGCACCCAAAACGGCCTATCACGACACCGTGATCTACGAGGCGCACGTCAAGGGGATGACCCAGACCCACCCCGGGATCCCCGAGGAACTCCGGGGTACATACGCGGGGCTGAGCCACCCGGTGGTCATCGAGTACCTCCAGTCGCTGAACATCACCGCGATCGAACTCATGCCGGTACACCAGTTCATGCATGATCACCGACTACTGGACCTCGGGCTGCGAAACTATTGGGGCTACAACACCGTCGGATTCTTCGCCCCACACTTCCAGTACGCGGCCACCCGGCACGCCGGCGGTGCGGTCGCCGAGTTCAAGACGATGGTCAAGGCATTCCACGACGCCGGCATCGAAGTGATCTTGGACGTGGTCTACAACCACACTGCCGAGGGCAACCACCTCGGTCCGACCATCAACTTCCGCGGCATCGACAACGCCGCCTACTACCGGTTGCTCGACGGACAACCCGAGTACTACAAGGATTTCACCGGAACCGGCAACAGCCTCAATGCCCGGCACCCGCACACGCTCCAACTGATCATGGACTCGTTGCGTTACTGGGTCCTGGAAATGCACGTCGATGGCTTCCGGTTCGACCTGGCCTCGACCCTGGCGCGCGAATTCTATGACGTGGACCGGCTTTCGGCATTCTTCGACCTGGTCCAGCAAGACCCTGTGGTCAGCCAGGTGAAGCTGATCGCCGAACCGTGGGATGTCGGCGAGGGCGGCTACCAGGTCGGCAACTTCCCAGGTTTGTGGACCGAGTGGAACGGGAAATATCGCGATACTGTGCGCGACTACTGGCGGGGTGAGCCCGCAACCCTTGGCGAGTTCGCCTCCCGGCTGACCGGATCCTCAGACCTGTACGAGGCCACCGGCCGGCGCCCGAGCGCGAGCATCAACTTCGTCACGTGTCACGACGGCTTCACCCTCAACGACCTGGTCTCCTACAACGAAAAGCACAACGAGGCCAACGGTGAGGACAACCGCGACGGTGAGAGCCACAACCGCTCCTGGAACTGCGGTGTCGAAGGGCCGACCGGCGACCCGGAGATCCTGGCGCTGCGCGCCAAACAGATGCGCAACATCATGGGGACGTTGATGCTGTCCCAGGGCACCCCGATGATCGCCCACGGCGACGAGATCGGGCGAACCCAATTGGGCAACAACAACGTGTACTGCCAGGATTCCGAACTGTCCTGGATGGACTGGTCGCTGCTCGAGAGCAACGCCGACCACCTGGAATTCACCCGCAAGGTGTTGGCATTCCGCAAGCGGCACCCCGCATTTCGGCGCCGGCGGTTCTTCGAAGGAAAACCGATCCGCAGCGGGGACCAGGTTCGCGACATCGCCTGGCTCACCCCGGCGGGCACCGAGATGACGCCAGAGGACTGGGGCACCGGGCTGGGCACCTGTGTCGCGGTGTTCCTCAACGGCGATTCCATCCCGGAACCCAACTCCCGCGGCGAACGCGTCGTCGACGACACCTTCCTGTTGTGCTTCAACGCCAATGACCACGAGCAGGGTTTCGTCACCCCGAACGGCGACTACGCCGCCGAATGGACCGGCGACCTCGATACCGCCAGCCCCACAGGTGATTCCGATCTGCTCGTGGCTGCCGGCGAAAAGGTTACGCTCCAAGCCCGCTCACTAGTCGTACTACGCAAGACGGCCTGACATGCCCCGCCCGGTCCTGTCCACGTACCGACTCCAGATGCGTGCGGACTGTTGCACATTCGACGATGCGTTGCATCTGCTCGACTACCTCGACCGGCTGGGCGTCTCGCATCTGTATCTGTCGCCGATCCTGACTGCTGCGCAGGGGTCCACCCACGGATACGACGTCACGGACCCCACGACGGTGTCGGCCGCACTCGGCGGTCCGGACGGGCTCAGGCGACTGTCCGAGGCTGCCCGGTCCCGCGGCATGGGTCTGATCGTGGACATCGTGCCCAACCATGTCGGCGTCGCGCACCCTGAACAGAACCCCTGGTGGTGGGATCTGCTTCGGTACGGCCGCGCCTCGGCCTTCGCCGGCTATTTCGACATCGACTGGGATCTCGATGGCGGCCGGATCGTGTTGCCGGTCTTGGGTTCCGACGACGATGTGAACGATCTGGTGGTCGATGGTGAACTGCTGCGCCTGGGTGACCTCGCCTTCCCTATCGCCCCGGGAACCGGCACCGGTACCGGACGCCAGGTGCACGAGCGCCAGCACTACCGGCTGACCGGTTGGCGCACAGGAATCTGCGGTTACCGTCGCTTCTTCTCGATCACCTCACTGGCCGCGCTGCGCCAGGAGGACCGAGCTGTCTTCGACGCGAGCCACGTCGAGATCAAGCGCTGGTTCGACGAAGGTCTGGTGGACGGTCTGCGCATCGACCATCCAGACGGATTGTCCGACCCGGCAGGCTATCTGCGATGGTTGCGCGAGCTCACCGGCCCCGATGCCTGGATCGTGGTCGAGAAGATCCTGGCCCCCGACGAAGCCCTCGATGCGTCGCTGCCGGTCGACGGCACCACTGGATACGACGCGCTGCGCGAGGTCGGCGGGCTGTTCATCGCCCCGTCCGCGGAAGCCTCGCTCACCGCGGTGAGTGGGCCCAGAGACCCTGAGGCCGAACACCGGCTCAAAGCCGCCGCCGTCACCGACACCCTGGCCGGCGAACTGAGCCGGCTGTGCCGGGTCATCACAGCGGTCACCGCACAGTCGGACCCACACCTGCCTGCCGCGGTCGCAGCGGTGATCAGCAGGATCGGTGTATACCGCAGCGACTATCCGGCACTCGATGCGATCCTCCCCGTCGCGCTACAGGAGACATCCTGTGCCACACCGGAACTCACCGAGGCACTGTCCATCATCTCGATGGCTCTTTCCCTCAGCCCCGAGCTGGTGGCCCGGTTCAACCAATTGTGCGGGGCGGCCACCGCCAAGGCAGTGGAGGATTGTCTGTTCTACCGCGATGCCCGATTGGTCTCGCTCAACGAAGTCGGCGGCGCACCGGATTTGTTCGGGGTGTCGACGGCGGAGTTCCATCAGCGGGCGACGACGCGGATGCGCGCGTGGCCGACGACGATGACCACGTTGTCGACCCATGACACCAAGCGTGGCGAGGATGTCCGTACCCGTATCGGGTTGCTCTCGCAGGTGCCCGCGACGTGGGCAGATTCGGTCGAACGGTGGATGGAACTGTCCACTCCCCCCGACCGCGACAGCGCGTTGTTCCTGTACCAGAACATCTTCGGCGTCTGGCCGGTCGACGGCACCATCACCGGCGACCTTCGCAGCCGGCTGCACTCCTATGCCGAGAAGGCGGTCCGGGAAGCTGCCACCCGAACCTCCTGGCATGACCCGAGCACAGTTTTCGAGAACGAAGTACACGCGTGGCTGGACCGGGTGATCGACGGGCCGGTCGCAGCCGAACTGACGGCGCTGGTGAGTCAGCTTGAGGCGCATGCCCACAATGACAGCCTGGGCCAGAAACTCATCCAGCTCACCGCACCCGGTATTCCCGACGTCTACCAGGGCACCGAAACGACTGAGGACAGTCTGGTCGATCCCGACAACCGGCGTCCGGTCGACCATGCCGCGTTGCGGGACGCGATGGAGCACGGCGACGACGACAAGCTGAATGTGGCCAGGGCGGCGCTGGGGCTCCGCCGTGCCCGGCCACAGACCTTTTTGACCGGCGGCTACACCCCACTGGCCGCGACCGGAAGCGCGGCCAAACATCTGGTGTCGTATCTGCGCGGTCAGGATGTTTTGGTGGCCGTATGCCGGTGGACCGTCGAGCTCGCCGAAACAGGTTGGACCGACACGGCATTGCCGCTGCCCGAAGGCTGTTGGCGGGATCTGCTCAGCGGCCGGCTCTGGTCCGGCCTGGTGCCGCTGACCGAACTACTCGCCGATTCGCCGGTGGCCCTGTTGGAGCGCACCGATGGCTGAATTCACCGTGTGGGCCCCCAACGCCGACCGCGTGCGGCTCGACGTGGACGAAGATCTGCACGAGATGGCGTGCACCGGGGGCGGCTGGTGGCGGGCTGAGGTGAGCTGCCGCGCCGATGCCCGGTACGGATTCGTTCTCGACGACGACCCGACGGTTCTGCCGGATCCCCGCTCAGCGCGCCAACCTGACGGCGTACACGAACGTTCCCAGCTGTGGCAGCCCACGCCCGACGCCTGGACCGATGGCGGCTGGACGGGTCGCTCCATCTGCGGCGGGGTGATCTACGAGCTTCACACCGGAACCTTCACTCCCGAAGGCACATTCGATGCCGCTATCGGCAAGCTCGACCATCTGGTAGATCTCGGCGTCGATTTCGTGGAGCTGATGCCGGTCAACGCCTTCAACGGCGTCCACGGCTGGGGTTATGACGGCGTGCTCTGGTACGCCGTGCACGAGCCTTACGGGGGGCCGGACGGCCTGATCCGGCTCATCGATGCCTGCCACGCGCGCGGACTCGGCGTGGTGATCGACGCGGTGTTCAACCACCTCGGCCCGTCGGGCAATTACCTGCCGCGGTTCGGCCCGTATCTGTCCGGTGGCAGCAATCCATGGGGCAGCTCGATCAACTTGTCCGACGCCGATGCCGACGAGGTTCGCGGCTACATCATCGACTGCGCGCTGCGCTGGATGCGCGACTTCCACGCCGACGGCCTGCGGCTGGATGCGGTACACGCATTGGTGGACAACACCGCGATCCATCTGCTCGAGGAACTCGCGGCCGATACCGATGGCCTGGCCGAAGAACTGGGCCGGCCGCTTTCGCTGATCGCCGAGAGCGACCTGAACGACCCGCGGCTGATCACCCCTCGCGATCGTGGCGGCTACGGACTGACCGCACAGTGGGACGACGACATCCACCATGCAATCCATAGTGCCGTCTCGGGCGAAAGGCAGGGCTACTACGCGGATTTCGGATCGCTGGCGACTTTGGCGCAGACCTTGAAACACGGGTACTTCCACGCCGGTACCTACTCATCGTTCCGCCACCGCAGGCATGGCCGTCCGTTGGACACCGCCACCGTTCCGGGCACTCGGTTACTGGCCTACACCCTTACCCATGATCAGGTGGGCAATCGCGCCGTCGGTGACCGACCGTCACAGCTACTGACCTTCGGCCAGTTGGCGGTCAAGGCCGCGCTGGCACTCGGATCCCCCTACACAGCCATGCTTTTCATGGGCGAAGAGTGGGGATCCTCCTCACCGTTCCAATTCTTCAGTTCGCATCCCGAACCCGAACTTGCCCGGGCCACCGCCGAGGGACGCAAGGCCGAATTCGCCGAGCACGGGTGGGATGCGGACGAGGTACCAGATCCACAGGACCCGCAGACATTTCTGCGGTCCAAGTTGAACTGGAGTGAGGTCGCCGTCGGCGATCATGCGAGTCTGCACAAGACCTATCGGGAGCTGATCGCGTTGCGGCGCAGTGAACCCGATCTCGGCGACCCCTGGCTGGATCACATGTCGATCGACTTCGACGAACGGCAGCGCTGGATCGTCCTACACCGGGGCAGCCTGGCCATTGCCTGCAACCTGGGCACCGACGCCGTATCGGTGCCGGTGGCCGGTGAAGTCGTCGCCGCCTGGGAGGACCCCGAGATCGGTTCGGCCGCTACCACATTGGCCGGCCACTCCTTCGCCATACTGCGCAGGCACTGACTGCTCAGTTTCGGCGCACCGACGTGGTGGACGAATCCACCGGGGTGCCAAGCGAATTCGTCGGCCGCAGTTCAGCCAGCGCGAAACCGTGCTCGTCGACCAGTTCGGAGTGATGCTCGTCCGGCGCGAACGCGTGCCGCTCGCCCCACTGACGCAATGCCACCACGACCGCGAAGAGGTCACGCCCGCCCTGTGTGAGCGTGTACACCTGCCGCCGGCCTGATGCGGCCGTCTCCCGGTCGAGAATGCCGCGCTCCACAAGGCGGCGCAGCCGATCGGTGAGGATATTGCGCGCGATCCCGGTGCGCTGCTGAAAGTCGGTGAAGGCCCGCGCACCGTCCATGGCGTCGCGGACGATGAGCAGACTCCAGCGATCTCCCACCAGATCGAGAGTGCGTGCGACCGGACAGCTGGGATCGGTCCAGGTCACATCGCCTCGGCACGGCACCGACTCGGCCATCACTCCCCCTGAAGAGTTGCTGAACGAAACCATTCTGCCGTAACCTCCAATTGGCAGCAATATGCAACTGATCGCGGAGGGTGCATGACACTGACCACCGGCCTGCGCCTGTTCTTCGCCACTGTGTGCGCAGTGGCCGTCGCAACGATCTACGCGGCACAGCCCCTGCTGGCCCAGATCGGACACGATCTGGGTATTCCGAAGGCCGATCTGGGCTGGATCGTGACGGCCGGCCAACTCGGCTACCTGGTCGGGCTGGCGGTCCTCGTCCCATTCGGGGACCGCCTCGACCGCCCGCGGCTCATCAGTGCGCACCTTCTCCTCGCCGCGATGGGTGTGGCATTGGCAGCGACCGCGGCGCAGACCTGGCTCCTGCTCACCGGACTGGCGGTCGCCGGGCTGTTCGCCGTCGTCGTCCAAACCACTGTCGCCTACGCCGCCGCGCTGTCCACCGCCGAACAACGCGGGCGCACCCTCGGCGTGGTGACCTCCGGAGTCGTGATCGGCATCCTGGGTTCACGCGTGGTGGCCGGCGCCATCGCCGCAGTGTGGGGGTGGCGAAGCGTCTATACCGGGCTGGCGGTGTTACTGGTCGCGCTGGCCTGTCTGTCCCTGAAAACCCTGCCGCCTGACCCACGGCACGGTCGAGCCCGCTACCTCGAGGTGATGACGTCGTCGGTCCGGCTTTTTCAGGAACGTCTCTTCGTCTCGCGCGGGCTCATCGCGTTCTTCTTGTTCGCATCCTTCGGAACGCTGTGGAGCGGCCTGGCGCTACCGCTCACGGCGGCTCCCTGGCATCTGAGCACCGCACAGATCGGCTTGTTCGGAATCGCCGGCCTTGCCGGCGCGATCGGAGCGGCCAGGGCAGGACGCTGGGCCGACGCCGGGCTCGGGCGGGCCGTCACCGGCGCATCACTCGTGCTGCTCACCGCGTCATGGCCGGCGATCGGGCAAGCATCATGGTCGCTGGTGCTGGTCGTCGGGGGCGTGATCCTGCTCGACTTCGCGGTGCAAGCGGTGCACGTAAGCAACCAGCATGCGCTCACCATGACCCATCCGCAGCGCACCAGCAGTGTCATCGGCGGCTACATGCTCTTCTACTCACTCGGCTCCGCCGTCGGGGCCACCGCCACCACCTCGGTGTACTCGATCGCGGGTTGGACCGGCTCCAGCTTCCTCGGCGCAGCCTTCGCGGCCGGCGCACTCGTCGTCTGGGCAGTCACCGAAAACCCGACCCCGGCAGCTGGAACCGGGAAAAGTGTGCGGCCGGCACTCAGGTCAGGTACCGGTATGTCGGCGTCCCCGGCTCGAGCAGTTCGACGTGGATATCGGAATCCTGCATCCGCGCCAGCAGCGGGTCCAGATCGGTCGCCGCGCTCAACTCGACGCCGCACAACGCCTCGCCGGTCTCCCGGTTGTTGCGCTTGACGTACTCGAACAGGGTGATGTCGTCACCCGGTCCGAGAACCTCATCGAGGAACCGGCGCAGCGCCCCGGGTTCCTGCGGAAAATCGACCAGGAAGTAATGCTTGAGCCCCAGGTGCACCAGCGACCGTTCAACCACTTCGTTGTAGCGGGAAACGTCGTTGTTGCCGCCGGAGACCAGGCAGACCACGGTGGAACCTGGCTCGATTTCGGCCTCCAGCAACGCGGCCACCGACAGCGCACCGGCGGGCTCGGCGATGATTCCGTCGTTCTGGTACAGGTCGAGCATCGCGGTACACACCGCGCCCTCGTCAACCGCGGTGAGCGCGACCATGTCCCCGGCGGCAGCCAGGGCGGCGTACGGCAGCGCACCGGCGCGCGCCACTGCCGCACCGTCGACGAACTGATCGACGTGCTCGAGAGTCACCGGTTCGCCCGCGGCGAGGGCCGCGATCATCGACGCCGCGCCGGCGGGCTCGACACCGAGTACCGACGTGTCCGAAGCACGCTCGGCGAGATAGGTGGTGATCCCGGCGATGCAACCGCCGCCACCTACGGGAACGATCACCAAGTCGGGCTCTTCGTCGAGCTGCTCGAGAATTTCAGCGGCGATGGTGCCCTGGCCGGCCATCGTGCGAACGTCGTCGTAGGGAGGCACCAGCGTGGCCCCGGTGCGCGCAACGTCCTCCAGCGCCGCCGCTGCGGCCAGATCGTAGGTCGATCCGACCGCGATCAGCTCGATGAACTCACGGCCGTGGTACCGAATCCGGTCCCGCTTCTGCTTCGGTGTCTTGGCCGGCACATACACGCGTCCATGAATCCCCATCGACCGGCACGCCATGGCGAAACCCTGAGCGTGGTTTCCCGCCGACGAACACACCACACCGGCGGCCAACTCGTCAGGCGGCAGCTGGGCCATCAGATTGAAGGCGCCGCGCACCTTGTAGGACCGCACGGCCTGCAGGTCCTCGCGTTTGAGGTAGACGTCGGCCCCGGTCGCCTCCGAAAGACGCTCGTTGAATTGCAGCGGGCTGCGGGTGACCACCCCGGAAATTCGCTTGGCAGCCTCGTCGATGTCGGCCGCGGTCAGCGGCGCGGCCAGCGGGGACACTCGGGAGCTTTTGCTCAGATCGGCAGTCACCGTTCAATGGTGCCACTGGCCAGCGGTTTCACCGCATCTGGGTAGGTGCGCACGCAGTAATCCCGGTATCGGCGCCACCGAATCGCAGAAATCCGCAAGATGGGGTTGATCCGGTTCCCAACTGGGAAAACAACCGTATGCGGCACATTCAGCGACGGAGAAAGCGGGCGGCGGCACTCACCGTGGCGATCTTGGCGCTGGCAGCGTCGGCATGTGCGACGACCACCGGAAGTCCGGCCGATGCCAACACCGCGCGCGTCTTCATCAACGATCAGGAGATCCCGACCGACTTCACCGTTGACTGCAAGCAACTGTCCTGGTTGTGGACGATCGAGACGCTGCCGAAAGAACCCGGATTCACCGCCATCGTCCAGACCGGGGCCACGGTCGAGCCCAAGGTCATGCGGATCCGGGATCTGACGGGATTTACCGGTGCCGCCCAGGCCGAGGCGACCGACACCAAGGCCAGTATCGACGGCACCGTGTTCCACTTCAGCGGCACGGCGCACGGCTCCTTCGCCGATCGCCCGACCAAACCGGCCGAAGTTCACTACCGTATGGACGCCCACTGCTGATCAGGCGGTGAATCGACACGCCCGATCCGAGGTTTCGGCTGGCCGAAATCATTGTTACGAGCTATCGTCAACGTATGACCACCGCCGGGAACTTTCGTAGCCTTACCTCCCGGGCCGATCACCAGGTCGATATCGCCGGGGTGCCCTGGCCGACCTACAAGCTGATCGCCCTGGCGGTCGGTGCGTTGGTGTTGATGGTCGTCGGCGTGGCCACGATGGACGCGGCACCGGCCGTGCTCTCTGCCGCTGCAGCCACCCTCGCGGTGTGGCTGGGGCTTCGCCAGTTCTGGTCTTCCGGTCAGTGACGTTCCAGTAGCCCGCGCAACGTCTCCAGATCGGCCGCCACCGCGGCGACATCCGCCTCGAACTCCTCATCGGTCATGCCGGGTCGCTGCCGGACCGTGAACACAACCTCACACGCCGTTGCGTCCACCCCGGCCGGTACGACCCGCATCGGGTTGTAGACCGCCGCGCCCGAGGGCAGGTACACCACGTGATCCAGCACGCCCAGCGTGTTGGTCGGCGTGAATTCGACGGTGACCTCACCCATCGGGGAATCCGCCACCCATCCTTGCGGAGTGAGGCGCAATCCGCCCTCAGCCAGTCCCGCCGCCCACGTGGCCAATTGCCGCGGATCGGAGGCATAGGCGTACACGGCGTCGGGGGCAACCTCGATCCAGACGCTCACATGCCTGCTGCGCATGGTTCCACCGTAGGCCGCCGGGCACTCACCGCGCATCCGGGCAGGCCGTGCAACCGCTGCGTGCATCCGGGATCACAAGGGCGGTAAACGATTTCGCCGAACTGTTCAGCCGCTGACCGGGGTGTACGGTCGGGCTTGTGGGTATTGCGACGACGGGCCTCAGCCCGATTGAGGAAACCGCATTCCTGACGCTCTACGCCAGGGCGCTCGACAGCCGGTGGGCCCACCCGATCCTGGGTGACACCATGGCCGCGCAGGCAGCCGAGCAACTCGACTACGACTTCGCCGGCCTCGGGGTTCAGACCAGTGTGGTGTGCCAGACGGCCCTGCGGGCCAAGATGCTCGATGATCGGGTCCGGGCTTTCGTGACCAAACATCCCGACGCGGTTGTGGTGGATCTCGGTGGCGGACTCGACAGCGGTGTGCACCGCGTTTCCCCTCCGGCCACTGTCGACTGGTACAGCGTGGACCTACCGGGGATCAGTGAACTGCGCGAAAAGGTGATCCCGCCGCTCCCGCAGGCCCATACCGTCGCCGCGTCGCCGGCCGATCCGGATTGGACCGACCCGATGCCATCCGATCGACCGACCATGCTGGTGGCCGACGGGCTCTTCGCCTTCCTCACGGAACCGGTGATCGCAGGCATCTTCCGGGCCGTGACCGAGCATTTCGATTCCGGGGAACTCGCATTCAACGACTATGGCCGCATCGGCTGGATGAGCCGCGCGGCCCTGAAGTTCTTTCCGGCCAAGATGTTCAAAGACGTCGGAAGTCAGTGGGGTTACCCGGGTTTCAAGGACGCCCACCATCCCGAAACTTGGAACCCGCGACTGCGCCTCATCGAGGAGTCGAGCCTGACCCGGCAACCCGAAGTCGACCTCTTTCCCCGCGTGCTGCGGATCGCGACGCGCGCCAGCGGCCTAAGCAAGGCCACAGCCCGCAAGGCGCGCATCCTGCGGTACCAGTTCTGACCGCTCCCGCGTCAGAGCGGCAGCTCGTGATGAATCCCGCAGGTGCACAGCTCGATTGACGGACACGTACACCGCATACCCCACTCGACGATGGCCCGTGCCCGCGCGAGTGCCTCCAGTTGCTCGTCGATCTCGGCCAACTTGGCCTGGGCGAGCTCGCGGGCCACCGGCCGGCCCGGTGAGTCGTCCTTGAGCAGCAGCCCGATCTCGGTCAACGAGAACCCGGCCGCTTTGCACAACCGGATCACTTCCAGCCGCATCAGGATCGACTCCTGATAACGCCGCTGCCCGCCCACCCGCTGCGGCGAGGGCAACAGACCCACCTGCTCGTAGTAACGCAGCGCGGTCTGGGCGACCCCGGACCGCTGCGTGACGTCTCCGATCGTCAGCGATGCGCCCATCTACCCACCTCCAACACGCTTGACTTAGAGTTAACTCTAAGTCGTTGACTGGTTGCATGCCGCATACCGACACCGCACTCCAGACCCTCGGCCGCTCCCAGTACGCATTGCTTCGCAGCTCACGCCGCGACGGCACCGCCGTCGACACCCCGATCTGGTTCGTCATCGACGGCCCAACGGTGTTGTTCCGCACCAAGATCGGCCCGAAAACCCGCAGGCTCGCCGCCCGGCCCGACGTCGAACTGGTGGTCTGCGACTACAGAGGCCGAATCACGGGCACCTCCTGGATCGGCGGCCGCGCCAGCATCCTGGGCGGCGAAGAGGCCCAACGGGCCAACCGCGCCCTGCACCGCCGCTACGGATGGCAGTGGAACATCATGCCGCTGATGAAGGTCCCGGGTGTCACCAACGTGCACAGCGACCTCCCGTTGCGGGAGAAACTTCGGCGAACCCGTGACCGGACACTGTGGCCTGACAGCGCGATCGTGAAGATCGACCTGGCCCCTACCCCAGACAGCCCGGGCCGAGCAGCGCCTTGAGGTCACCCATCAGAGCCGACGACGGCGTCACCCGCAGTGACTGATCCAACTCCAGCGTGGTGATGCGCTCACCGCTGATCAGCCGCAGATGCACCTGAGCTGTGCCAGGGTGGTTGGCCAGCACCTGCTTGAGCGCACTCACCTTGTCGATGGTGCACTGGCGCGTGGGCAAGCTCACCGCCAGCGGGCGGTCGGCCTGGGCGCTGCTGAAGTCGGGCACGACCAACTCGTGGGCGATCAGCGAGATACGGTCGTCGCGCGCAGCCACCTTAGCCTTCACCAGCACCACGACGTCATCGGCGATCTCGTGACCGAACAGCGAGTAGGTCTGCGGGAAGAACAGCACCTCGATACCACCGGCGAGGTCTTCCAATTGGGCTGAGGCCCAAGGCAGGCCGTTCTTGTTCACGCGACGGTTGACCGAGGCCAGGATGCCGCCGACCACCACCTGCGCGTCGTTGGCGATGTCGCCGTCGAGGATCGCCGGGATCTGCGTGTCCACCTGGTTGGCGAGGAGGTGGGCGATCCCGTTGAGCGGGTGACCGGACACGTACAGGCCCAGCATCTCGCGCTCGAGTGCGAGCTTGTGCTTGTCCTCCCACTCCTCGTCCGGCACCTTGATGGTGAAGACCGCATCGGTGCCGCCCCCGTCGTCGGCGCCGCCGAACAGGTCGAACTGGCCCATCGCCTCGGCCTTCTTGGTGCCGAGCACCGAGTCGACGGCGTCGGTGTGCACCAGGAACAGCCCCTTGCGGGGGTGCCCGAGCGAATCGAATGCGCCTGCCTTCACCAAGGATTCGGTGACCTTCTTGTTGCAGGCCGCGATGTCGATCTTGTTGAGGTAGTCGGAGAAGTCGGCGTACTTACCCTTCTCGGTACGGGTACTGATCAGCGACGCGACGACATTCGCGCCGACATTGCGGATCGCGCCCAGACCGAACCGGATGTCGTCGCCCACCGAGGCGAAGTTCTGCACCGACTCGTTGACGTCGGGTGGCAGGACGGTGATGCCGAGCCGCCGGCAGTCCGCCAGGTAGACCGCGGCCTTGTCCTTGTCGTCACCGACCGAGGTGAGCAGACCGGCCATGTACTCGGCGGGGTAGTTCGCCTTCAGGTAAGCCGTCCAGTACGACACCAGGCCATAACCGGCCGCGTGTGACTTGTTGAACGCGTAGCCGGCGAAGGGAAGGATCGTGTCCCACAAGGCTTTCACCGCACCCTCGGAGAACCCGTTGGCGGTCATGCCTTCCTTGAAGCCCTTGTACTCGGCCTCGAGCACCTCAAGCTTCTTCTTACCCATGGCCTTACGGAGCGCATCGGCCTTACCCATGGTGTAGGAGGCGACCTTCTGCGCGATGAACATGATCTGCTCTTGGTAGACGATCAGGCCGTAGGTCTCGGCGAGAATGTCTTTGAGTGGTTCCTCGAGCTCGGGATGGATGGGCTTGATTGCCTGCCGGCCGTTCTTGCGGTCCGCGTAGTCGTTGTGGGCGTTCATGCCCATCGGGCCGGGACGATACAACGCGAGCACCGCCACGATGTCGTTGAATCCGGTGGGCTGCATGCGCCGCAGCAGGTCACGCATCGCACTGCCGTCGAGCTGGAACACGCCCAGCGTGTCACCGCGGCCGAGGAGCTCGTAGGCCGCTGGGTCGTCGAACGGCAGCGTGTCCAGATCCAGGTCGATCCCCCGGTTGGCCTTGATGTTCTCCAGGCAGTCACCGATGATCGTCAAGTTCCGCAGACCCAGGAAATCCATCTTCAGCAGGCCGATGGCCTCACACGACGGATAGTCCCAACCGGTGATGACCGCGCCGTCCTGCGGCCGCTTCCACAACGGGATTGCGTCGATGAGCGGCTCGGAACTCATGATCACCGCACAGGCGTGCACACCCGCGTTGCGAACCAGGCCTTCCAGGCCGCGTGCCGTCTCGAAGATGGTCCGCACATCCGGATCGGTGTCGATCAGGGTGCGAACCTCGGCGGCCTCTTTGTACCGCTCATGGTTGGGATCGGTGATCCCCGAGACCGGGATGTCCTTGGCCATGATGGGCGGCGGCAGCGCCTTGGTGATCCGGTCGGCGATGGCAAAGCCCGGCTGCCCGTAATGCACGCGGGCCGAATCCTTCAGCGCCGCTTTGGTTTTGATGGTGCCGAAGGTGATCACCTGGGCCACCCGGTCGCTGCCCCACTTGTTGGCCGCGTACCGCAGCATCTCGCCGCGGCGGCGGTCGTCGAAGTCGATGTCGATATCGGGGGCGGACGGGCGCTCCGGGTTGAGGAAGCGCTCGAACAGCAGACCGTGCGGGATGGGGTCGATGTTGGTGATACCGAGCGCATACGCCACCAGTGACCCGGCGGCCGAGCCACGGCCCGGCCCCACCCGGATACCGACCGAGCGCGCGTAGTTGATCAGGTCGGCAACGATCAGGAAGTAGGACGGGAAACCCTTCTCGCAGATGACCTTGATCTCGTAGGACGCCCGGTCTGTGTACTCGGTGGGCACGGACGCCCCGCGGAACCGCCGCTCCAGACCGGCCTGCACCTCACGAGCCAGCCAAGAGGCCTGATCATGCCCGTCGGGGACCGGGAACACCGGCATGCGGTCAGTGGGCGTCCAGACCTCGGCGTAGGACTGCACCCGCTCGCCGATGAGCACCGTGGAATCGCACGCACCGGGCACCTGGGAGTCCCAGAGCGCGCGCATCTCCTCGGCCGATTTGAGGTAGTAGCCGTCGCCGTCGAATCTGAAGCGGTTCGGGTCCGACAGGGTCTTGCCGGTCTGGATGCACAGCAGGGCCTCGTGGTTCTGCGAGGCGTCGCGCGTCACGTAGTGACAATCGTTGGTGGCCAGGGGCGGGATGTTGAGCTTCTGCCCGATCTCCAGCAGGCCCTCGCGGACCCGGCGCTCGATGTCGAGGCCGTGATCCATGAGCTCGAGGAAGAAGTTGTCAGGGCCGAAGATCTCGCGCCATTTGGCGGCCGCCTCCAGCGCTTCCTGCCGGTGTCCGAGCCGCAGCCTGGTCTGCACCTCACCCGACGGACAACCGGTGGTCGCGATGATGCCTTCGGCGTGCTCGGCGATGATCTCGGCATCCATGCGAGCCCACTTGCCGAGCTGCCCCTCGAAGGACGCCAACGACGACAGCTTGAACAGGTTGCGCAGCCCGGTCGCAGTTTCGGCGACCATCGTCATGTGGGTGTAGGCACCGCTACCCGAGACGTCGTCGCTCTTCTGGCTCGGATCGCCCCACTGGACACGCTTGGTTTCGAACCGGGAAGCCGGCGCGATGTATGCCTCGATGCCGATGATCGGTTTGATCCCGGCCTTGGTCGCCGAGTTGTAGAACTCGCTGGCGCCGAACATGTTGCCGTGGTCGGTCATGCCGATGGCGGGCATGTCCAGACGCTGCGCCTCCGCCAGCATCGGGGTGATCTTCGCGGCGCCGTCCAGCATCGAGTACTCGGTGTGGTTGTGCAGGTGGACGAAGCCCGAAGATGAACCGCTCATAGGGATGCCAGTCTATGGCGCCCCACCGACACCGCCGCGCGTGTCGCCACGCGTGTCTCGGCCGCCGAGCCGGTGATCCCGGTCGACGACCGGCAGCAACCCATCGCCGATCACCGATTGCAGTTGCTTAGCTATCACCTCTACATCGACGGGCCGACGCTGCCAACCGCAGTAGGCACCCATCCCCCACAGCATCGCGTACAGCAGTTCGACCAAACTCGCCTGGTCGGTGTGGGGCGGCAGTTCACCTCGGTCCACTGCCCCGGTGATCAGTTCGCCGAGAAAACCGCGGGTTGCCGCGACAGTGGCGGCGGGTAGATCGGGATGACGGTATGACTCGAGCCGCGCATTCACCAGGAACCCCACCACGGCTCCGTCACGCTGCCACACCGCTACGACCGCATCGATATAGGCCCGGAGCCGATCCAGCGTTGTGTCATGCTGTTTCGCGATCCGAATGCATGAGGTGACGACCTCGTGCGCCCGCTGCAGCAGTGCCCGGTAGAGATCCTCGCGACTGGCGAAGTAATAGTTCAGCGTGGGGCGGCTCAGGCCGGTGCGCTTGGCGATCTCCTGGAATGTGGTCGCCGCGTAACCGCGTTCGTTGACCACCTCGTATGCCGCTTGCACAATGCGCTCGCGCGTTTGCTCAGCATCAGCACCCACCGGACGACCCGGCCCTCGACGGCCGCCTCTGGGCCTGCCCCGCGGAGTCATCTGGCAAACCCTATGCCATTGCTGAATCAAGGTCAAAAGGTCATGTCGCAAATACGACTGTCCCGGCGGGCAACAACCGGACGAGTGGAACCACCCAGACAAGCGGGCTCGCGCCGGTGTTGGCCGCGGCCGTCACCCCTTCACCGGACGAGAGCCACCGGTCGACGCCAGGCGCTGCAGGCGCTCGGTCAGATAGACCCGCACCGCGGCGTGTACCAACCGTTCCCTGATGTTGGCGAACGGTCCGACTCTCGATTCCAGCTTGTCACCGTGACGACGATTCCGGCGCCACCTGATCGACAATCTCGGCGACCGAATCTGCGGGCTTTCCCCGCAGCGCACTCACCGTCATGATCACCAATGCCAGCCAGATCAGCCCGAAGCCGACCCAGCGGCCCGGCGGCATGGGTTCGTGACCGATGAACACGCCCCAGGCCATCTGCAGGCCTGGGTTGAGGTAGAAGAGCAGGCCCAGCGTCACCATCGGAAGTCGCTGCGCGGCGGCGGCGAACAGCAGCAGCGGCACGGCGGTAACCGGTCCGGCGAGCAACAGCAGCACCGCATGCCAGGGACCGTGGTCGAGAAAGTTCCCCCGCCCCAAGACCTCGAGCGTGATCACATAGCCGGCCGCGATAGGAAGCGCCACCAGCGTTTCCACGGCCACGCTCACCCGCGGATCGGCCTGCACCACCTTCTTGACCAGGCCGTACACCCCGAAAGACAGCGCCAGGACGATCGCAATATAGGGCGGTGCACCCAACTCGACGGTCAGGATCACCACCGCGACGACGGCCAGGCCCAATGCCACCGCCTGCCACCGGTTGATCCGCTCGCGGAACACCAGCACACCCAACAGGACGCTCACCAAGGGATTGATGAAATATCCGAGCGCCGCATCCACGACATGGCCGGTGGTGACGGCGTAGATGTAGGTCCCCCAGTTGATCGATATCAGGGCTGCCGCCACCAGTAGTTGCAGCCAGGTCCGCAGCGTCAGGCGACGCAGATCGCCGAGACGGCGGGCCACAGCCAGCACCAGGAGCAGAAACACTGCACTCCAGATGATGCGGTGGGCCAGCACCTCCAGCGCGCCTGCGGGCAGTAACAGCAGGAAGAAGCCGGGGCACAGTCCCCACCAGATGTAGGCGCCCGCGCCGAACAGCACCCCGGAGCGGCCCGACGCGGCTCGGCGCGGAGCGGCCTGCACGCTCACAGCTAGTGGCGGCGCAAGACGTCGAGGGCGGCCTGTAGATCGGCCGGGTACGGGCTGGTGATCTCGATGCGCCGGCCGTCAGCCGGATGAGCGAAGGCCAGGGACCGGGCATGTAGCCACTGCCGTTCCAGCCCAAGCCTTTTCGCCAACGTGGGATCGGCACCGTAGGTCATGTCACCGCAACACGGGTGGTGCAGCGCGGCGAAGTGCACCCGGATCTGATGGGTCCGGCCGGTCTCCAGCTCGATGTCGAGGAGGCTGGCCGCCTGAAACGCCTCGAGTGTGTCGTAGTGGGTGATGCTGTGCCGACCACCCTCGACCACCGCGAACTTCCAGTCGTGACCCCGGTGCCGCCCGATCGGGGCATCGATGGTCCCGCTCGACGGATCCGGGTGGCCCTGCACCAGCGCGTGGTAGCGCTTCTCGACGGTGCGTTGCTTGAACGCGCGCTTGAGAACCGTGTACGCGCGCTCGGACAGGGCAACCACCATGACGCCGGAGGTGCCCACATCGAGCCGGTGCACGATGCCTTGGCGTTCGTGGATCCCCGAGGTGCTGATGCGGAACCCGGCGGCGGCCAAGCCGCCCAGCACAGTCGGCCCGTGCCAGCCGACCGTGGCGTGTGCCGCCACTCCGGGCGGCTTGTCCACCGCCACGATGTCGTCATCGGCATAGAGGATGTCCATGCCTTCGATGTCGACCGGGGTGTTCTCGACAGGGGCTGGGGCCTCGGGCAGCCGGACCTCCAGCCAGGCTCCTGCGACGAGTTTGTCCGATTTCGCCGCCGGAACGCCGTCGATGTCGACACCGCCGTCCTCGGCCATGGCGGCCACGGCCGTGCGCGACAACCCGAGCAGCCGGGCCAGGCCGGCGTCGACTCGCATCCCCGCCAGGCCCTCGGGCACCGGCATCGACCGGGTGGTCACTATGACGTCTCGGCCTGGCGACCGACTGCGCTCGACTCGTCGGACTCAGTGTCGCCGGCCGGGGCATCGGAAGCCGCCGGTTCGGGTTCGGCGTCATCAGGTGCCGGATCATCCAGGCGCCGACGGCCCACGGTGTCGAAGTCGAAGCCGAACAACGACAGTGCCACCAGCAGGATCGCACCGCCCACCACGGCCGGATCGGCCACGTTGAACACCGGCCACCAGCCCACCGAGAAGAAATCGACCACGTGCCCGCGCAGCGGTCCGGGCGCCCGGAAGAAGCGGTCGATCAAGTTTCCGGTCGCGCCGCCCAGGATCATGCCCAGACCGATCGCCCACCACGGGGACACCAGCCGGCGGCCCATCCACACGATGCCGATCACCACGCCGGTCGCGATGAGGGTCAGTACCCAGGTGTAGCCGGTTGCCATCGAGAACGCCGCGCCAGAGTTGCGCACCAGCGTCCAGGTCACTGTGTCACCGATGATCGACACCGGTTGGCCCGGTGTCAGTAGCCGCACCGCGAGCACCTTGGTCACCACGTCGACGAGCAGCACCACGGCAGCAACGGTGAGCAGCAGGCGCAGACGCCGCCGAGGCGCAGCGGAGTTTGCAGAGGACGTTTTCGCGTCCCCGGTAGCGTCGGTCACCGGCTCGGCCGGGCCTGACGTTTCATCAGTCACTCTCCCATCATCCCAAACAGTCGATGCGGGACAATCTGCACCGTGACGGAGCCCGCTGAGCCGCCCAGGCGCATCATCGTCATCACCACCGGCGGCACCATCTCGACCAGCACCGACGAGGCCGGCATCCGGCACCCGACCCGCACCGGCGCAGAGCTGACGGCCGGGCTGACCGTTGCGGCGCAGGTCGACATCGTCGACGCGATGGCGACCGACAGCGCGCTGCTGACACCCGCCGACTGGGACCGGATCTCCGGCTCGGTCCGGGTCGCCGCGGCCGGCGCCGACGGAATCGTGATCACCCATGGCACCGACACCATGGAGGAGACCGCGCTCTGGCTCGACCTCACTTACGGCGGTGATGTGCCCGTAGTGCTCACCGGGTCGCAACGCAGCTCAGACACTGCGGACAGCGATGGCCCGCGCAATCTGCGGGACGCGATCACGGTCGCGGCCAGTCCCCGAGCCCGGCATCTCGGGGTGGTGGTGAGCTTCGCCGGCAGCGTGTGGCAGCCACTGGGGCTGCGCAAGCAACACACCCAAGAGTTGAATGCCTTCACCGGAACGGCACTCGGAACGGTCGGCGACGGCGGGTACGCGATCACGGCGACGAAGGCTCGCGCGTTCGTCGGTGAGTTGTCCGCTGCGTCGACGCCGCGGGTCGACATCATCGCCGTCTATCCGGGAGCGGACGCGGCCGCCCTGGACGCCTGCGTCGCGGCGGGCGCACGTGCTGTTGTGCTCGAGGCGATGGGCTCGGGCAACGCGGGCGCCGCACTGATCGACGGCGTCCGCAGGCACTGCAGTGACGGCCTGGTGGTCGCGGTCTCGAGCCGGGTGCCCGACGGCCCGGTTGCCGCGCAGTACGGCCCGGGCCGCCAGCTGGTCGACGCCGGCGCGATCGTGGTTCCCACATTGCGTCCGTCCCAGGCCAGGGTCCTGCTGATGGCCGCGTTGGCCACCGCCCGGCCGGTTGTCGAGGTCATCGCAACGTGGGGTTGACGGGCTGGGGTTAAATAGCGAACGTGCGTTTCCACATTGCGGCGGCGGCTGCCGTCGGCCTATCGGTGTTCGGCCCGCTTCCGCCCGCGCAGGCTTGGCCGTGGCCGCCGCCACCTGGAATCGAGGACATCGACGTCTACCCAATCGCCGAGGGTCACTACAGCTCGCCCACCGATTTCTACGGGCTGTATTTCCAGACCCCGGACGGCCGGTTCTGCGGAATCCTGCCCAACCGCGGTCCGGTCGGTTGCGACGCGGTGCCCGCGGATGCGCCCGCGGGAATGAACCAGACCTTCGTCGAGGCCGGAGCACCGGCTTCCTACCGTTCTTCGGGGACCAAGCTGTTCACCCGAGATGTCGACGTGCTGCCTGCGGGCTATCGGCTGGAGAACTGGGAAGCCGCCTGCGCTGTCACTCACGAGGGCACAGTGATCTGCAAAACTTCTGGCCGGCACGGCTTTTCCCTCGGCGCGGCTTCCGGCGTGCTCTGGTAGCCGGCCACGTGGTTGACGGCGCCGGTTCAATGGAACCTATGCGCCACATCGCGGCGATCGCCACGCTCGGCTTCCTGGCGCTCGGCGCTGCCCCGACCGCCACGGCCGAGCCACCGCCGGGCGCCGACGACATCGACAGCTATCCGATCGCCGAGGGTCACTACAGCTCACCCACCGACTTCTACGGCGTGTTCTTCCGGACTCCGGACGGCCGTCACTGCGGGATCGGCCCCAACGGCGGCCCGGTGGGTTGTGACGCCGTGCCGATGGACGCACCGGAAGGCAGCAACCAGATCTACGTCAACAGTGGCGTACCCGCCTCGTACCGGCATTCCGACACCGCATCGTTCACCCGCGATGTCGACGTGCTGCCCGAAGGCCACCGACTGGAGAACTGGGGCGCCAGTTGCGGTGTCGGTTATCAGGGCACGGTGACGTGCAAGACCTACGGCGAACACGGCTTCATCCTGAACGCCACCTACGGTGTGCTCTGGTAGTCGGCCAATCCGCTGAGATACTCGCCCCAGTCCAGGCTCGCGATCGGATCGGCCCGACGAAAACCCGGTGTGTCGTCGGGAAATGTCCGGGCCGGGCCCGGTCCGGTGGCACGGGTCTCGAAACGCACGGTCATCACGCCGTGTCCGGCGCCCTGGACCCAGCCGTGCCCGTGGTCGGGATGCACCACGTCGTCGCCGACACGCCAACCGGTTTCGGTGACCTGAGCCGCGTCGGCGACTTGGTGGTGAGAGTCGAAGCTTTCCTCCGGCTGCTCCAGGTCGGGGAACAATGACTCCTGCCTACTGTCCGACAATCCCGAAAATCCCACGCCAACAAGGCGGATCGGCCCGATCTCAACCGGATCGAGCAACAACCGGCGGGCAGTGCCGATCAGGGTGGCGGCCTCGGTGGTGGCGTAGGCCAGGGTGGCCGACCGGGTCAGCGTGCTCATGTCCGACTTCTTCAGCTTGACGGTCACCGTACGGGCGCCGCGGCCGTCCTTCTCCAGACGCCGGTGCGCGTGTTCCCCGATCGGGCCGATCGCGTCCTGCAGCTGACGCAACGTGGTGAGATCCTCGGGAAATGTCGACTCGGCGCTGATCTGTTTGGCTTCGGCCCGCTCGGCAACCGGGCGATCATCGATACCGCGAGCCAGGCGATGCAACGCAGCGCCCACCGCGGTACCGAGCACACTCGCGGCCTCGGCATCCGACAGCGCAGCCAGAGCGCCCACCGTCTCGATACCCAACCGGTGCAGCTTCTCCTCGGCCACCGGCCCGATCCCCCACAGCTTGCGCACCGGAAGGCCGTCGAGCAGCCGCCCTTCCTCGTCCCGCCGGACCACTCGAATCCCATCGGGTTTGGCCAACCCGGAGGCGATCTTGGCGATCTGTTTCCCGGAACCGGCTCCCACGGAGGCCACCAGCCCCGTCTGCTCGAGCACCTTGGCGCGCAACCGCTGGCAGAACTCCTCGACGTCGGGCGCGGTGGCGCCGGCCAGTTCGGCCGGTTCTCCGAACGCCTCGTCGAAGGACAACTGCTCCAGTACCGGGATCACGCCGCGCACCGTGTCCAGCGCACGGCGGCTGGCCACGCCGTAGACCGCCCCGCGTGGCGGCAGCACCACCGCGGGCGCGCCGACGAGCCGGCGAGCCTGATGCATCGGCATCGCCGAGCGTGCGCCGTAGCGGCGTGCCTCATAGCTGGCCCCGGCAACCACGCCGCGCCCGCCCAGACCACCTACGAGCACCGGCCGACCGCGCAGGGTGGGACGGGTCAACTGCTCGACGGATGCGAAAAACGCATCCATGTCGAGGTGTAGAACCCAGCGTCCGCCCGCGCCCGTGACCTCGGCGCCGTTCATACCTGCAGATGCTATGGCGCTAGCCTGACGTTCATGGAGCCGGTTGACGTACCGATCAGGGACGACTCGATCCGCCTGGGGCAGTTCCTCAAGCTGGCATCGCTCATCGACAGCGGCGCCGACGCCAAGGTCGTCATCGCCGACGGCCTGGTCAGCGTCAACGGCCAGGTCGAGATCCGCCGCGGCCGCCAGCTACACCCTGGCGACACCGTCACACTCGGCGACCAAGCGGCCCGGGTCACCGGCAGCTGATCCGGACGGGTCACGCCTTGGCGATCGCGACCCGCACCCCGTCGCCGATCGCTGTACCCTCCAGCACCGCGTCCGTGCCAACGAACTCGAAACTGGTGGCCAGGATCTCACCGGCGATGAGATCCCGGTGGGTGCTTGCCCACGGCGCGAACTGGGCCGGAACCGACATCTTTACCGAGATGCGGTCGGACACCTCCAGGCCGGTCGACTTGCGCAGCTCCTGAAGCTCGCGGATACGGTCCTTGGCCCAGCCCTCGGCCTCGAGATCCTCGGTGACCGTGCCGTCGAGCACCACCAGTCCCGCGCCGTCGGGCAGGGCCGCGGTCCACTCCGGGTCGGCGGCAACCAGTTTCACGGTGTACTCCTCGGGCTGCAGCACCACGGGCCCGGCCGTCAGGGTGCCGTCGGGATTGACCACGCCTTCCCCCGCCTTGACTGCTTTGATTGCCGCCTGCACGTCCTTGCCGATCCGGGGGCCGGCGACGCGGGCGTTGACGGCCAGATCGAACTTGCCGTAAGTGTCGATGTCGTCGGTCAACTCGACGGCCTTGACATTGAGTTCGTCCGCGATCAGCTCGGCGAACGGCGCCAGCGCCGATGGATCAACCGACTTATCCAGGGCCACAGTCAGTTTCGGCAACGGAAGCCGCACACGAAGCTTTTTGGACTTGCGCAGCGAAGAGCCCACCGAGCACACTTCGCGCACCTGGTCCATCGCAGCCACCAGATCGGGGTCCTTCGGCAGCACATCGGCATCCGGCCAGTCGGTCAGATGCACCGAACGCTCACCGGTCAAGCCGCGCCAGATCACCTCGGTTGCCAGCGGCAACAGGGGCGCGGCCAGCCTGCACGTCACCTCAAGGATGGTGTGGAGCGTGTCGATGGCGTCGGCGTCCTCCTCCCAGAAGCGCGAACGTGACCGGCGGACATACCAATTCGTCAAAGCCTCGGTGAACTGGCGCAGCTCGTCGCACGCCCCGGAGATGTCACACATGTCCAGGGCGGAGGTCAGATCGTCACGCAGTTGCGCCAACTTGGCCAGGATGTAGCGGTCGAGCACGTTGTCGGAATCGGTCCGCCAGGCGCCCTTCTGCGGCGCGTACAGCGCCAGGAAGCTGTAGGCATTCCACAACGGCAACAGCACCTGACGTACGCCTTCGCGGATGCCCTGCTCGGTGACGATGAGGTTGCCGCCCCGCAGGATCGGCGAGGCCATCAGGAACCAGCGCATGGCGTCGGAGCCGTCGCGGTCGAACACCTCACTGACATCGGGGTAATTGCGCAACGACTTGCTCATCTTCTGGCCGTCGTTGCCCAGGACGATCCCGTGCGCCACACAGGTTTTGAACGCGGGCTTGTCGAACAGCGCAGTGGCCAGCACGTGCATGGTGTAGAACCAGCCACGGGTCTGGCCGATGTACTCGACGATGAAATCGCCCGGGAAATGGGCGTCCTCACCGCCGCTGCCGTCGAACCACTCTTGGTTCTCGAACGGGTAGTGCACCTGGGCGTAAGGCATCGACCCGGAGTCGAACCAGACGTCGAATACGTCCTCGATGCGGCGCATGGTGGACTTGCCGGTCGGATCGTCCGGATTGGGCCTGGTCAGCTGGTCGATGAACGGCCGGTGCAGATCCGTGGGACGCACCCCGAAATCACGCTCCAGCTCGTCGAGGCTGCCGTAGACGTCGATCCGCGGATAGGCCGGGTCATCGGACTTCCACACCGGAATCGGGCTGCCCCAGTAGCGGTTTCGCGACACCGACCAGTCGCGCGCATTGGAGAGCCATTTGCCGAACTGCCCATCCTTGACGTGCTCGGGGTACCAGGTGATCTGCTGGTTGAGCTCGACCATCCGGTCCCGGAAATCGGTTACCTTGATGAACCACGACGAGACCGCGCGGTAGATCAGCGGATTACGGCACCGCCAGCAGTGCGGGTAGGAGTGCTCATAGGTTTCGTGGCGCAGCAGCACCGCACCGTTGGCTGCCGCGGGCCCGTCGCCGTTCTTGAGATCGCGGATGATCTGGGAGTTGGCCTCGAAGACATGCTGCCCGGCGTAATCGGGCACGGTCGCGTCGAATCGGCCCTTCGAGTCGACCGGGGTGACCGCGACGATGTCGGCGGTATCCGCGGTGGCCTTGTCGTCCTCGCCGTAGGCGGGGGCCATGTGCACGATGCCGGTGCCGTCCTCGGTACTGACGAAGTCCGCGGCGAGCACCTGGAACGAGTTGGGCGCGTCCATGAAGTAGGCAAAGGGAGGCAGGTAATGCGTCCCGATGAGATCCCGCCCGCTGTAGCTCCCCAGCACCTCGGGCTCCTCGCCGAGCTCACGTGCGTATGCCGCCAGCCGCGCCTGGGCCAACAGGTAGCGGCGCCCGTCGGAGCCCCCCACCAGGACGTAGTCGATGTCGGGGTTGACCGCGACCGCCTGGTTGGACGGCAAGGTCCACGGGGTGGTCGTCCAGATCAACAGGTGGGCGCCCTTGAACGGGCCGTCGGTCACGGTGAAACCGACCGTCAGCGCCGGATCCTGGCGGCTCTGGTAAACGTCGTCGTCCATCCGCAACTCATGGTTGGACAACGGCGTCTCGTCGTTCCAGCAGTACGGCAGGACCCGGTTGCCCTCGTAGGCCAGGCCCTTGTCCCAGAGCTGTTTGAAGGCCCAGATCACCGATTCCATGAAGGTCGGGTCCAGGGTCTTGTAGTCGTTGTCGAAGTCAACCCAGCGCGCCTGCCGCGTGACATAGGCACGCCATTCGTCGGTGTACTTCAATACCGACGCGCGGCACGCCGCGTTGAACTTCTCGATGCCCATCTCTTCGATCTGGGCTTTGTCGGCGATGCCGAGCTGGCGCTGCACCTCGAGTTCGGCAGGCAGGCCATGGGTGTCCCAGCCGAACCGGCGCTCCACCTTGTAGCCCCGCATGGTGCGGTAGCGCGGAACGATGTCCTTGACGTAGCCGGTCAGGAGATGGCCGTAGTGCGGCAGACCGTTGGCGAACGGCGGGCCGTCGTAGAAGACGTACTCTTCGGCATCCTCGCGTCGGGCGATGCTGGCCCGGAAGGTGTCGTCGGCTGCCCAGTAGTCGAGCACCTCAAGTTCCCGCTCGGGGAAGTTGGGTGCAGCCGGCTTGGGGTAGGCGCTCACGTCTCGTCTCCTGTGCCGTTGTCGAGCTCGGCAGCTCAACACACTCATGGCACGGGGACGACGTCGCACGGGTGTGCAAGCGCCGCGGTACCACCCCGCTTGCGCGCTGCACTGCAGCGCGCCGCTCAACTTTCAGGCGATCACGGGCCCACCCGTCCGGTTCTACTGAGCTGTGCCCAATCCGAGGTTCGAATCGGAGAAGCTGTTCTTCCGAAGGCTCCCCGGTGATGGCCGGATCAGCGCCGATGCGCCCAGTCTAATGAGCACCGCAAATCGTGAAAAAATCACACCTACCCGGAGGTGACCTCGATCAGGGCCAGCGGGAACTGCTCGGCCAATTCCTGGACCGTGGCGTCATCGAAACTGCGGCTGTCGAAGCGCCACTGCAAGGTCATCGTGTCCTCGGTGCCATCATCTAGCTGCACCGCCAGCGCGTGCCCGGACTGACCCGACCTGGACCCGCCACCGTAGGCCAGGCTCACGTCCGCCGAACGATGGTTGGCGCCGTCGACGCCCCGCTGTGCCGCTGCGAGCAGTTCGACCCCCGACAGACCACGAGACCCCAGGCAGGGCACCGCGACCCGCCGGAAACCGGCCCGCTCGGGCCCGCTCACCACATCGACCACCAGCGTGCCTTCGCCGATCGTGCGGGCCACCGTCCGGCCCAGCGCGGCCAGCAGCAGCTCCTCGGCGCTGCAGTCCATGGCGATCGCGGCTCCGTGGAGCTCGGCGGACAACACCGTGTCCAGCGCGCTGGACACGGTGACGATATCGGCGGCAACGGGTGGCCCGACCGTGCCGTAATCGGCGATCCAGGAGCCGGTGCCGTACGAGTCGGGCAGGACAGAAACAGACATGCGGACAACGTTAGCCAGCAATTCCCAAAAATGGGAGAGCTGTGCCAAAAGTCGGACACTGTTGTCAATTACGCGATTGCTGGCTTCGCCGTGGTTCGCTGTGACCAAATGCGGGCTCGAGGTCTATGGTGTTCTGATGCCGCGAACCGACGAGAACGGCAGGCAGCTCAAGGCCCTGCTCGACTATCTGCTGGACGGCGAAGTCGACGCCAAGGCGGTGTACAGCGCGCTGGGCATCTCCAGCAGCACGTACTACCGGCGGGTGAAAGAGGCCGACTACCCCAACGCCGAGGAATTGCGGCAGGTAGCCGACCGCTTCCACCTCAGCTATCCCGACCTGCAGATCCGGTTCGGGCTGATGAGTCGACAGGAAGTGTGGCACTACATGGAGTCCTCGCCGGTGACGGTGGCTCCGGTGGACACCGCCACCCGCGTCCGTCCGGCCGTCCACCGGCCCAAGAAACTGTCCGAACTGACCCCCCGCCCCGACGCGCCCCCGTTCTAACCAGCCGGCACGTCGGCTGTCCGCACCATCTCCCGAGGCAATTGTTATGTCCGTCGCCACGCTCATCGTCATCACACTGGCCTGCATCGCATGGAGCCTGTGGATCCGAAGGGTCACCTGGTCCTGCCGGTGGGAAGTGGCCGCCACCCTGAACATCGCGCTCCAGGGTGTGGCAGTGCTGCTGATGTCACCGTGGGCCTCGGAGACCATCGGGCACGTTCTGTACGAGCTGACCGGAAAGTGGAACGTCGAGGACTACCTCGGCCACGACGCCTACATCGTGGCCGCGTCGGCCATCGTCTACAACTCCCTGGGCCGCCTGCAGGACGACAACGCCATGCAGCGCTCCTTCAAGCAGAACGTGGAGCGGCCGGCCACCATCTGCATCCCCGTCCTGCTCGCCACCTTCTCGATGGGCAACGGCGCCACGGTGTACGCGGCCGACTTTTTCCAGGTGCCGACCGATTTCTGGCTCAGCGCGTACTGGATCCTGCTCTGCGGCACATTGCTCTACCTGCTGGGCTACGGGGCCCGCGCGATGCTGGTGCTCCGCAAGGACCCGCAGTCCCGCCGGATCGCCAACATCTACCTGTTCGCCTCGGTCAGCGGAATGCTCGCCTGCGCGACCCGGATCGTCACCTCG
This sequence comes from Mycobacterium syngnathidarum, assembly GCF_001942625.1. Lineage (GTDB taxonomy): Bacteria > Actinomycetota > Actinomycetes > Mycobacteriales > Mycobacteriaceae > Mycobacterium > Mycobacterium syngnathidarum. Next base: position 216,781 of record NZ_MLCL01000033.1, on the reverse strand, counting down.
CTGGTGCCGGCCCTGCAGCCGATCGAAAACGGCCGGCTGGTGTGGGTATTCGCCTGCGGCTGCGGTGCGATCTTCGCGCTGGCATCCGCGCACTCGTGGCGGATCAAGACGCGGTGGCTGACATCGAGTCGGCACTGACAGCCGAGCGATCCTTCCGCGGCCGCTAAACCGAAACGTCGGCATCCCGCGCATCGGATGCCTCCGCTTCCCCGAGATCGGCGTCGCGAGTCCGATGGTGGTCCGCGTCTTCCTGCCGGCCCTGATCGGCGCGGGGTTTCGACGGCCACCAGTTGAGCTTGCCGATCAGTACGGCCGCGGCGGGCACGGTGATCGTGCGGACCAGGAACGTGTCGAGCAGGAGCCCGACACCGATGATGAAACCGATCTCGACAATGCTGGCGATGCTGCTCACCGTCAGGGCCAGCATCGAGGCGGCGAAGATCAGACCTGCCGAGGTGATCACCCCGCCTGTCGCCCCTACGGTTCGGATCACCCCCGACCTGATGCCCAGCCGGGATTCGTCACGGATCCGCGAAATGAGCAGCAGGTTGTAGTCGGCGCCCACTGCGACCAAGACCAGGAACGCCATTCCCGGCACACTCCACGACAACTCGCGTCCCAGGATGAACTGGAACACCACCACCCCGATGCCCAGCGCCGACAAGTAGGACACCACAACCGAGAGCACGAGATACAGCGGCGCCACCACCGCCCGCAGCAGCGCCACCAAGATCACGAACACCACGATCAACGTGATGCACACGATGTAGCGGATGTCGGCGTTGTAATAGCCGCGGATGTCACGGTTGACCGCAGAGAAACCGACCATCGAGATCTCGGCGTCCGACAGTGTCGTGTTGGGCTTGGCACTGTTGGCGGTCGCGACGATCTGATCGATCTGATCCATCGCCTCGCTGCCGAACGGGTTGAGCGCCGTCTGGACGAGGTAGCGCACCGTGTGGCCGTCATCGGAGACGAACAGCTTCGCCGCCTTCTCGAACTCCGCCTGGGTGAGGATCTCCGGCGGTATGTAGAAGCCCGACATCGGCGGATTCGCCGCGTCCCGCTTCATCCCCAGCAGAAACCCAGATGCCTGGTCGAGGCCACCACCCATCGTGCGGGTCTGGTCGACGAGCAACTGCACACCATCGGCGAGCTGCCGGCTCGAATCCGCCAGCAGGTTGGCTCCCTCGACCGCGGTGTTGATCTGCTGCTGCAATCCTTTGGGATCATCCATCCCCAGCTGTTGAAGTGCGCTGGTGGCCTTGCCCATCGTCGCCTCGAGGTCGCGGATCGTGTCGTCGAGGGTCGAACTCCCGTCGGTGGCCTCGAGCTGGCGGCTGAGGTCGGCGATGGTGCTCGCGGTGCCGTCGTCGTACGCGGCGACGACCCGCTGCAGGTCAGCGCGCGACGACACGCAGGCCGGGTCGATGTTGCAGGCAGGACTGACGTTGAGGGCATCGACGGCGGGCTTCGCCCAGTCGCGGATGGCCTTGGCCTGACTCAGGTTCTTCCTCAGCGCATCCCCGAGTGATCGCATGTTGCCGACCAGACTCGACGTGGTGTCGACAGAGGTGAGGGTCTTCGATCCGCCGAAGCGCGTCTGCATGTCTTCGAGCGCGCCCACGAGACCGCGAACCGAGCCGATCGCGCCGACCACCTGGGTCCGCACCTGGCCCAACACGTCGGCGAGTTGATGCGCTCCCCCGCTCAGCTTGTCGAGATTGTCGTTGTTGCTCTCGATCAGGTTGGACGCGTCGCGTAGCTTGCCGCCGACCTCGCCGGCCTGGTAGGTGGCCTTCGCCTGTTCGAGCACCTCACCCGTCGGCCTGGTGATACCACGCACCACGTCGATGTCGGGGAGCTGGCTGACCCGCTGGGCCATCTGCTCCATGTCGGCAAGCGCCTTGGGGGTGCGTAGATCCTGCGGCGACTCGATCAGGATGAACTGCTGCAAGGTCTGGCTGATGGGGAAATGCTTGTCCATCGCCTCGTAGCCGCGGTTGCTCGCGGAATCGGCCGGCAGCGCTTTGCGGTCGTCGTAGTTGAACTTGACCATGGTTGCACACGCGGCCAGCGCGAACAGAATCACCAGGCTGCCGGCCAGGTGCGCGAACGGCCGGCGCACCACGTGGATGCCCGACCTGCGCCAGAACCTGCCGGTCACGTCGCGGCGAGGTTTGACCCATCCGCGGCGTCCGGCCAAGGTGATCAACGAGGGCAGCAACGTCACCGATGCCAGGAAGCCGATGAACACCGTCACCGCCAGGGCCGGACCGACCGTCGAGAAGGCACCCAAGGTGGTGAACATCAAGCCCAGGAACGTGATCGCGACGGTGGCCGCCGATCCGGCGATCACCTCACCGATCGAGGTCAACGCGCTGACGACGGCCACGTCGGAGCTCATCCCGGACCGAAGCAGTTCCTGATACCGGCTGAACAGGAATACCGCGTAGTCCGTCCCCGCGCCCATCAGCATGCCGGTCATCAGCACGATCGTCTGCGGGCCCAGCCCCAGTCCCAATTCGCCGAGCCCGGCCACCACCTGTTGTGCCACGACCATCGACACCCCGATGGTGATCAGCGGGATGAGCATCGCCACCAGATTGCGGTAGACGATGATCAAGATCGTCAGCACCATCAGCACAGTGGTGATCTCGATGATGTGCTGATCCCGCGCGCCGATCTTGTCGATGTCGTCGAAGGTGGCCGCAGCGCCCACGACATTGACCGACAGTGTCGAATTCTGGGTGGCCTGTTCGACCGTCTTGATTGCGCTCCGATACGCCTCCTGCCCCGGCCCGGTCCCCATCGTTCCGGCCAGGCTCAGCGGTAAGGTCCAGGCCTTCTGGTCCTTGCTCGTCATGGCCTGGCGTAGCTCGGGAATGTCGACGAAGTTCTGCGTGGACGTCACGCTGGCGCTGTTGGCCTTCAGTTGCTCGACCAGGTGCCGATACGTGGCTTCGTCGGCCTTGGACAAGCCGTTCTCGTTGCTCAGTACGACAACGGCGAAATTGCCCGCGTCCGCCTCGTGAAACGCGTCCTTCATCTTCTGACCGGCCACCAGCACCGGTGCGCTCGCCGGCAAGAAATCAGGCGGGTTCCGTTGCGCCACCTCGGTCAGCGGTGAGATGGCCAGAAACAGCGACACAGCCAGCAGCAACCATGTGGCAATGACGGCCACGGGATGTCGAACAACGAGTTGACCAATGCCGGAGAAACTCACGCGAGCGAACGCGCCGCTGACCTTGGCGCGGCTCAACATCCCAACAGGCTACACGGCCCATACAGGCAAACAACGACTACGAATGCCAGGTGGCACAGCAACAAAACGATGTGAACCTGGCAGGCCATGAACACACTCCAACCGCTAGCGTGTAGCGAAATCCAGGCGTCCGGCGCCTTGAACCGACAGCGGAGTGGCCAGTGAAGTTTGTCGTCGCAGTCCACGGGACCCGAGGCGATGTCGAACCGTGCGCTGCCGTCGGTCTGGCCCTGCGCGACCGCGGCCACGAGGTTCGGATGGCCGTGCCGCCGAATCTCGTCGAGTTCGTCGAGAAAGTGGGGCTGGCACCGGCGACGGCCTACGGGGTCGATTCCCAGAAACAGCTCGACAACGACGTGTTCCGCAACTTCTGGAAACCGCAGAACCCCGTCACCGCTCTTCGGGAAGGCATCGCCTACATCGCCGAAGGCTGGGCGGACATGAACGCTGCACTGACGCCGCTGGCCCGCGGTGCGGACCTGATCCTGACCGGGACCACCTACCAAGAAGTTGCCGCCAATGTCGCCGAGCACCACGGCATTCCGTTGGCCGCCCTGCACTATTTTCCGGCCCGCCCCAACACTCAGATCGTCCCGGTGCCCGCACCGAAGTGGCTGATCGATTCGGGATTCGCCGGTCTCGAATGGGCACTGTGGCGCCTGTCCAAGAAAGCCGAGGACACTCAACGACGAGAGCTGGGCCTGCCGCCGGCACGAGTCCGCTCGGCCCGGCGCGTCGTCGAGAGCGGTGCACTGGAGATTCAGGCTTACGACAAGCTGCTCTTCCCGGGTTTGTCAGCGGAGTGGGGTGAAACCCGGCCCTTGGTCGGCACGATCACCATGGGACTGGGCACCGACAACGACGATGAGGTGACATCGTGGATCGGCGCCGGGAAGCCGCCGATCTATTTCGGATTCGGCAGCATGCCGGTCGAGCACCCTGCCGCGGCGGTGAACATGATCTCCGATGTGTGTGCCGCACTGGGGCAGCGCGCGCTGATCAGCTCAGGTGTGTGGAACCTACCCGACACGCGGCAACCCGATCACGTCAAGGTGGTAGGCGCGGTCAACCACGCCGCGATCTTCCCGCTCTGCCGTGCCGTCGTACATCATGGCGGCTCGGGCACCACGGCTGCGGGTCTGCGCGCGGGAGTGCCCGCCCTGATTCTGTGGGTCGCGGCCGATCAGCCGATCTTCGCCCGTCAGATCAAGCGGCTAAAAGTCGGATCGGCACAGCGTTTCTCCAGCGTCACGGCCAAGTCGCTCCGAACTCGGCTGCAGACGATCCTGCGGCCGGAATACGCCTCGCGCGCGCGGGCACTCGGCGCCGGGATGACCACCCCGGACGTCAGTGTCGAGACCACGGCAACGCTGCTCGAACAGTCGGCCGCGGCCGGCCGGTAAGGTCGTCAGCCATGTGGACCACCGTTCTGGCGCTTGCCATCGCGGTGAACTTCGACCCGACCCGAATCGGTTTCATCCTCGTCGTGCTGAGCCGGCCTCGGCCGATCCTCCAACTCGCGGCCTACCTCTGCGGCGGCGTGTTGATGAGCACCGCGGTCGCGGTTCTCGTGGTGTTCGTGGTCCACCGCGGGTTGTTCAGCATCCCCGAGATCGACGGTGCCACAGTGCAACTCGTCGTGGGTCTGCTGGCAGTGCTGCTCGCGGCATTCTTGGCCACCAACATCTCGGTCGGGAGCCGGTCCCGCAAAGCAGTCCCGGTCGGCGCTGTGGAGCCAGAAGGCGGGGAGCTCAGCCCGGCCGCCGCAGGCACCCCCGGCCGGCTCAAAGGCAGGACGCTGGGGACTTCGCCCTGGGTGTCAGGAGTGATGGGAGTCAGCACCGCGCTGCCTTCGGTCGAGTACATGGCGCTGCTGGTGGTCATCGCGGCGTCGAGCGTCTCGGCCTGGGCGAAAGCACTGACCATCGGAGGCTATCTTCTGGTCGCCAATATCGTGTCGGCGGTGCCCCTGGTCAGCTATGCCGTCTCGCCGGACCGAACGCAATCGACCCTGGCATCGTTCCAGCGGTGGATCCGCGCTCGCCGCCGCCGCGATTTCGCCCTGGTGCTCGCCGCCGCGGGCGGTGTGCTGATCGCGCTCGGATTCGCCGGGCGCTGAGCGCTATTCGACGACGCCGGACAAGCCGAAGTCTTCCAAACCCGCACGCACCGTCGCGCGCAAGGCATCTTTGGTGTTGACGGCACCGACTGTCCACGCACCGACGCTGATGAAGATCCGGCCGTTGACCCGTCCCGACACCAGCGACAGGTACCCGCCGATCCGGTTGAGCACGCGGGTCGTGATCTGGGGTTCCAGGAGCCGCAGCGAGACGAGGTCCGCGTCGGTTCCGTCGGGACGATTCATCGCAGGATCCAGTTCGCCGATGTTGGAACAGCCGATCGGGCTGTCGACGGACACCACCATCGCTTCAAGTCTGCGAACCAACGCCTTCGGTGTGAGCGGCGTCAGCGGCAACGGCGCGAGCAGCCGAGCCGAAAGCTCCTCGGACTCGGCCAGGGCCGATTTCATCGCGCTACGGACCGCACCCAGGTCAGTGGTCACCGTGTCGGGATCGGCCCGCATCTTTGCGGCGATCAATGCGTTGGCGCGCGTATCAGCGGGGGTGCGCTCGCTGACCGGCCACGACAACGCGACTGTCCCGTCGGCGCCGGCGCGACCCAGCTTCTGACCCAGCCGCGCCGCCAAACCGGCGAACAACGAATTGCTGGTGCCGCCAAGCCGTCTCGCCCGGTCGTCCCACTGCTCAAGGTCGATGAACACCGCAACGGTCGGGGCGAGCACCGGAATGTCGTCCCCTGCCGGCGGCAGCTCGGCGGCGGTCTTGAACGAGGATGCCAGGTCCTCACGCTCGGCCCGCGCCACCCGCACGGCGGCGACCGCGGCCCGGCCGATTTCGGGCACCGACCCGAACGCGGCTCGAGCATCCTCGGCCAGCGCCTGCCTGCGCGACCGCGATCCCGGCCCGGGATAGCCCAATCGGCGGTCGGCACCCGTCACTGCCTCGGCGACCGACATCGTCATGGCCTGACCGTCGACCACCGAATGCGAGGCCACCAGGGACACCGCTGCGCCCCCGTCACTGAACGGCTGTACCCCGAGGTGCCACGCCGGTCCGTGCTCTGGATCGATCGGCCGCCGGATCCGGTCATCGGCCCACGCCCACACGTCAGCGCGTGGGCAATTCCTCACCGAGACTTCGACATCGGCCTGTGTCGGCGACGCGACCCATCGGTGCCGCCCGAACGGCAATGGTGACCGCTCGATGCGCCGACCGAGCAGGCCGTCGGCCAAATTGCGCTGGAATCTGCGGATCCCGTCCAGATCGACCGGGCGATCGTAGATCCACGTGTACTGCATGAGAGGTCCACGATTCAGGGCGCGCAGGCTCAAAAACGATGCCTGGTCGATATAGGCGAGTCTGGGATCCACGTGTCGGCTTCGCGCGCTACGCCGGTTGCAGGGCGCCGTCGAGCCGGTGGAACTGACCGTTCTGGTACTGCTCCACACACGAAGCACGCCGGATCTTGCCGCTGGTGGTGATCGGTATGGCACCCCGAGGCACCAGCACCAGGTCGGCGGCGCTCAGCCCGTACGCCTGCGAAATCGCAGACGCCACATCCCGTTTGATGGTGAGCAGATTTTCCGCGACCGCTTCTTCGGTATCGCCACGCTTCTTGACCTCGATGATCGCGACCAGCTGCTCGGTGCGGTCCTCCTCCACCCCGATCGCCGCGACACGACCGCCGGTGATCTCGCCGATGGTGGCCTCGATGTCGTCGGGATAGTGGTTGCGGCCCCGCACGATCAGCAGATCCTTCATGCGCCCGATGATGAACAGCTCGCCGTCGGACATGAAGCCGAGGTCTCCGGTGCGCAGCCACGGACCTTCGGGCGTACCAGGCGACGGACTGGCCAAGGTGGCACCGAAGGTGTGCTCGGTCTGCTCCGGCTTCTCCCAGTAACCGAGGCAGTTGTTGTCGCCGTGAGACCAGATCTCACCGACGGCTCCAGCCTGAACCTCCACGCGCGTCTCGGGATCCACGATGCGCACCACCGGCGATTCTGGGGTGCCGTATCCGACCAGCTGAGTTCCGGAGCCGGTTTCGCACCGCTCGGCGTGCCCGGCAGACAGCTTCTCCGTTTCGAAGGCCACCACGCTGGGCGGACCGGGCTCACCAGTGGCGACATACAGCGTCGCCTCGGCCAGGCCGTAGGACGGGCGCAGCACGTCCTCGGAGAAGTTGAACTTTCCGAACCGCTGCGCGAAACGCTTCAGGGTCGCCTCGTGCACACGTTCGGCACCGCTCCACACCGCGATCACACCGACGAGGTCGATACCGGTGAGGTCCTCGTCCGTGGTGCGTCCGACTGCCAACTCGAACGCGAAGTTCGGTCCGGCGGTGACGACCCGTGGGTAGCTCCCCATCATCTGGATCCAGCGGGCCGGCCGGGCCAGGAAGGCGAACGGCGTGGTGAAAACGGTGTGCCAGCCGCCGAGGATCGGAGCCACCACGCCGAGCATCAGGCCCATATCGTGGTAGAACGGCAGCCACGAGACCACGTTGGTGCCCGGAGGCGGAACTTTGCCGAAGTGTGGGAAGAAGTCGCACATCATCTGCCCGAAGTTGGTGGTGAGGTTGCGGTTGGTGACCATCACCCCGGCCGGGGTCCGGGTGGATCCCGAGGTGTACTGCAGATAGGCGGTCGCCGGCCGGGCCTCGCGACTGCTGATCGCCTTCACCCGCGCATCGAAATCGATCGTGTCGACCGCGATCACCGCGGGTGCGGCCGAATCACCCTGCTCGACGGCGTATTCAGTGACCACCGCGGTGGACGGTGAGGTGGTGAGAATGACCGAAGGGCGGCAATCGCTGAGCACAGCGGACACCCGCTCGTCGTGGACTCCGCCCATCGGCACCGAAAGCGGCACGGCGATGAACCCAGCCTGCAGCGCGGCGAGGAATGCGATGACGTACTCCAGCCCCTGCGGAGCCAGGATCACCGCGCGGTCGCCGACCGTTCCGTTCTGCCGAAGCACGTGTGCTGCCACCCGCACCTTGCGGTACAGCTGCGACCAGGTCAGGGTGACGGGCACGCCATCGGGATCGTTGTCGAAATCCATGTAGGTGTAGGCGTTGTCGTCGGGTTGCAGGCTGGCACGCTCCTGCAGCACCCCGATCAGCGTCGTGTCGATCATCGATTCAGCCTTTCTCAGCCGTTCCAGTCAATCTCGCCGGTGAGATCGAACTCGGCCAGGGTTTTCGCCGCCAATTCGGACAACCTGGCCTTCGAATTCTGTTCGCCTGCTTGATATCCGGTGATCCCGATGGAGACCTTGCCGCCGACCCGGGAGGACACCAGAACCAACTGGCCGTCGGCATCCTCCAGTTCCTGGCGGGTGGTTCCCTGGTCGACGCCGCGGAACACGATGTATTCGGCTTCCGTACCGTCCACCCGGGTCACGTCCGATGTGAGGTCGCCGAGGTTCGAGCAGGACACCGGAAGGTCCCCATTTCCGATGAAGCCGTCGGCAACTTGTTTCAGGAATCCCTTGGGCACCAGCGGGGTCAGCGGTAGGAGTTGCAGGGTCTCGTCGGGTTGGTCGCGCAGCGTTTTGAACGCTTGACGGATGACGCCACGGGCGCCGGACTGATCGGTGGTCACCGTCATCGGGTCCACCCGCGCGGTCGCCAGGGACATGGCGTTGGCCCGGGTATCGCCGTCCGTGCGGTCGTTGACCGCGATCAGGAGTGTGACGTCGCCGTCGGGTCCGCACCGCCCCATGCACTCCCCGAGTTTCGCCGCGAAAGCAGCGAGCATCGAATAGCTGTTGCCACCAACTGCTTCCGCGCGCACATTCCAATCCGCAACGTCGACGAACACCGAGATCGCGGGCAGCACCGTTGCCTTGTCACCGTCGGGCACCACCCGCGTCGGCGGGCCGACCCGCTCCGCGGGCGCATCGGGGTTCGGCTGGCGGAGGAGCCGCACGGCGGCGGCGGCCGTGCGGGCCGCCTCCGGCAGGTCCGACACTGTTTGGCGGATGTCGCGCACCATCGCGCGCAGCCTGCCGCGCGACTTCGGCGGCGGGTAGCCCAGATCGGGCTGCCGGCCGGCGATCGCGTCGGCAATCACCATCACGCCGCCGACCCCGTCACCAAGGCAGTGAGAAACCACCACGGTCACTGCGGTCGACCCGTCGCTGACCGGCAGCACACCCATGTGCCACCCCGGACCGTGCTCGGGATCGATCGGTAGTTGTGCACGCTCATCGAGCCAGTCGCTGATCTCGGTGCGAGGGCGCGGCTCGTCGACATCAAGTGGCGCTTGAGGCCCGGGTGCCGAAACCCAGCGAAACCGTCCGAAAGGCAGCGGGGAACGCTCGATGCGGCGACCGAACAAGCCGCCGCCGAAATTCCGGTGGAAGCGCCGGAGCCCGTCGAAGTCGATCGGATGGTCGTAGACCCAGGAGCACTGCATGACCTGTACGCGGCCCGTGGCACGCATCATCCGCACCGCGGCCTCGTCCCACAGCGCCAGCCGGTTGTCCGGCAGATCAGTCGACGACGTGAATCGCCCTGGCAGAGAATGTGATCGGGACATCGAACTACTCGATCACGCCGGTGAGTTCAAAGTCGGCCAGGGTGTTGGCCACCAGTTCGTACAGCCACGGCGTGGAATTCTCCGAACCCGGCTCATAGGCGACGATGCTCAACGAGACCTTGGCGTCGACCTGGCAGGCGACCACGGTGAGCAGCCCACGACGCTGTTCGAGGGCTCCGCGGGTGGCGTACCGGTCGATCCCCCGGAAATAGAGGTAATCGGCTTCGGTACCGTCGGCCAGAGCCACCGCCGCCGGGACCTCCCCCATGTTCGAACACGACACCGGCCGATCGGCGGCGAATCCGAAGACCATGTCAGCCATCTTGCGCACCACCCGTTTCGGGATAAATGGCGTCAGCGGAAGCAACTGCAGGGTCTCGTCGGGGACATCGCGTGCGGTGGCCAGTCCGGCTTTGATCGCGGCCCGAGCGCCGGACAGATCGGTGGTCACCGTCTCGGGGTCGATGGCGACATTGACCAGCAGCACAGCGTTCGCCCGGGTGTCGACGCAGTCCAGGGTGCGGTCGTTCTGCGGAATGTTCAGCGTGACCGCACCATCCTCGTCGCGCACTCGCCCCATCGCCGCGGCAAGCCTGGCCGCCACGCCGGCCACCAACGAATAGCTGTTTCCACCCAGGGTTTTCGCCCGGAGGCCCCAATCCTCGGCATTGATGTAGGCGGTGACGGCCGGCATGTACACGCGGTCGTCGGCGCCGCTCACCTGGCGCGGCCGGGCCGCGCCTGAACGCGAGATGTCACCACGTCGCCGCCGGGCCAGTTTGGCCGCCCCGACCACGGTGCGGGCCACCTCGGGAACTCCGCGCAGAGTCTCACCCAGATCGGATCGCACTGCGCGCCACCGGGTCCGCGTCAACGGCGCAGGATGATTGAAATCAGTCTTGTTGCCGTACACCGCATTCAGGATCGTGAGGATCCCGCCGCCACCGTCTCCCAGGCAGTGCGAGCCGACCAGGCAGATCGCAGTCGAGCCGTCGGTCATCGGAAGTACGCCCATGTGCCAGCCCGGACCGTGCTCGGGGTCGAGGGGCATGGCGGCCCGCTCGTCCACCCACGCGCCGAGTTCGCCGCGGCTGCGGGGACGGGCGATGTCCAGTTCTGCCTGAGGTCCCGGTGCCGAAACCCACCGATGACGACCGAAAGGCAATGGCGAGCGTTCGATTCGCCGACCGAAAACGCCGTGGCCGATGCCCTCGTAGAAGCGCCGGACCCCGTCGTAGTCGATCGGTCGTTCGTAGATCCATACACACTGCATGACGGCTTCCTGGCCCGTGGCGCGCAGGCCCAGAAACATCGCCTGGTCGGTGAACGACAGCCGATCCTCAGATCGCGTGGCGGAACCCGTCATCGCGCAGAAACCTCCAGCATGTCCGTGCTCACGCCGTCTTCAGTCCGAGTGCCGCTGCACCGCCGACCTCGTCGGCGTGAACCACTTCGTCATGCCCCTCCACCACCCGCAGGTAGGCAGCCTTCATCGCTTCGAGGTACCGGAGCACCGACTCCCGCGCGACCGGGTTGCTGGGGAACGCGGCGGTGACGGTTGTGCAATCCTGGACCCGGTTCACCCACATACCGACCTGGAAGGCCGACCGGGAATCGCTGTAGAGGGTGCCATTGAGTCGCTGCCATTCCGCGATCACCGCGGGCGAGAGCAGACCTGCATCCAGATACGACAACATCGGGACACCCGGATCCGGGCTGCGGATGCCGCTGTCGGGATCCGCCAATTCCAAGACGCGTTCGAACGGGACGTGGGCCAGGTCCATGCCGCCGTCGAAGGACTGCTGGGCGACACGGGCCGCGGCGCTGAACGACGGGGTGGGCAACTCGACCGTGATCGGCACCAGACCGGTAAACCAACCAGTCGTCATGAACTCGTTCTCACTGCGTCGCGTCGTGGTCGGGGTGATGACCCGGTAGGTGTCCTCACCGGTCAACGCATATTGCGCTAGTGCGCCACAGGCGAATACGCCACCACTGAACCGCGCTCCCGCCGCGATGCAGGCCTTCTCGAACCGGTCAGCTTGTTCCTTGTCGAGCAGTTCGACGGTGATGACGTCGCCGGTGTGAGGCAGCGACGGGTCCCCGAGCGGAAACGGGAACCGCGGCAGGGTTCCGTTGTTGGCCTTCAGGAAGGTGATCCAGTCCCGCACTTCAGGCGAGTTCAGATCGAGTGCCGCTGTGTACTTCCGTTGTTCCAGGCAGTACCGGTCATAGCTACCGGCGTCGGGCAGTTGCAGCGGCGCCGCGCCCTGGACCAGTGCCTGGTACATCATGTGGATCTCGACGAAAGCCAGTCCCATGAACATCGCATCGGTGTGGACGTGGTCGACACTGATGTACATCGTGAAATGGTTGTCCCGCTGGATGATTCCGAATCGGAAGCAATCCCACTGCCAGGGGTCCGGCGTGGCCAGGATGTGCTCACGCCATTGGTCGGCCGACATCTCGCCGTGCTTGGTGGGCACGAACTTGATATCGCGAGGGTTGCTGACGGTGCGCCGGCGAATCGAACCATCCTCGACGTACTCGAACCAGCTGTGGAAGGTGTCGTGCCGGCGCAGGTACGCGTTGATCACATGAGACATCGCGCGGATATCGCAGCGGCCCGGGACATCCCAGGCCGGGATGTTGAGCCTGGCCATGTCGGTGCCCTGCGACACGTGCCTACGGAACGCCAGCAGGTGCTGCTCCTGCTGATAGCTCACCGGCACATCACTGACCGGAGCTCCGGCCACCTTGGCCACCGACGCCTGCGATGGATTCCACGACACCACTTCGCCGGGCTCGCCCGACCAATCGTGAATGGGTTTCATCGCAACCAATGCGTATCTCCTGTCTTGATGACCACGCTGGACAGCGCCGCGTTCCCCGCCGTCACGACGGAACCGACACGGGAGAATCCGGGGCCAGTGCGTCGCAGAGGCGTTCGGCCAGAACCCGGATGGTGCTGATATCGGTCGCGCCGACACGAATGCCCGTCTCGGCCTCGATCCGGGTGCGGACCTCCAGGGTTCCGAGCGAGTCGAGACCGTATTCGGCCAGCGGGCGGTCCGGGTCGACGGAGCGGCGCAGGATCGTGCTGATCTGCTCGGCGATCATCTTCCGCATCCGGGCCTGCCACTCGGCCGGGGGAAGGGCGCGCAACTCGGAGAGGAACGCGCTGCCGCCGGCGCCGCCACGTGCGCCCGCCGACGATGCGAACGCTTCGGCGAACCGGCTCGTCTGCGCGAACGCGGTGAGCCACGGCGTGCCCAGCACCGGCGCGTACCCGCTGTACGCACGGTTGTGGCGCAGCAACGTCGTGAAGGCGTAGGCCCCTTCGTCAGGCGAGATCGCCGCACTAGAACCATCGGCCAGACCGGTGCCGCGGCCGATCTCCGACCACGGGCCCCATGCGATCGCCAGCGCGGGCAACCCCTGGCTGCGCCGCCAATGGGTGAACGCATCCAGCCAACTGTTGGCCGCGGCGTACGCGCCCTGCCCCGGCGAGCCGACCAGGGCCGCTGCCGAGGAGAATGAGCAGAACCAGTCCAAGGACTGACCGATGGTGGCCTGATGCAGATTCCATGCACCGTATACCTTTGGTGCCCAGTCTCTTTCGACGAGATCATCGGTGATGTTGGCCAGTACGGCGTCTTCGATCACGGCCGCCCCGTGTAACACCCCACACAACGGCAGCCCCGTCGCGCACGCCACTTCCACAAGTCGGACAGCGGTATCGGGTTCGGCGATGTCGCCCAGCTCCACGGCGATTTCGGTTCCGCCACTGCGTATCCGGTCGATGACAGCCAGGGCGTCCGGGGACGGCGCGGATCGCCCGTTGAGCACCAGGCGGCCGCAGCCAGCCGACGCGAGCGTCTCGGCGAGGAACAACCCGAGCCCGCCCAGGCCGCCCGTGACGATGTAGGCACCGTCCGACCGGAAGGCGGGCGCTTCTTCCGGCGGGACCACCGCCGGGATCTGGCCGCCTTCGGGGATGTCGAGCACCAGCTTGCCCGTGTGCTCGGCCGCTCCCATCACGCGAATGGCGGTGGCACCGTCCTGCAGGGGGTAGTGAGTGGTCTGCGGTAGCGGCAGGGTTCCGTCTGCGATGTGGCCGTAGCAGACCTCCATCAGACGCCGGACGGTATCTGGTTCGGTCAAGGCCAGCAAGGCCAGGTCAACCGCATAGAACGACAGGTTGCGGCGGAACGGAAAGAGCCCCATCCGGGTGTCGCCGTAGATGTCACGCTTGCCGATCTCGACGAACCGGCCGCCGAAGGACAGCAGTTCCAGTCCGGCCCGCTGAGCCGCTCCGGTGAGCGAGTTCAGCACGATGTCGACGCCGTAACCGTCGGTGTCCCGGCGGATCTCATCGGCGAAATCAGTGCTCCGCGAATCGTAGACATGCTCGATACCCATGTCGCGCAGCAAATCCCGGCGCGCTTCACTGCCCGCGGTGGCGAAAATCTGGGCACCCGCAGCGCGGGCGATGGCTATCGCCGCCTGCCCCACACCGCCGGTGGCGGAATGGATCAACACCTTGTCGCCCGCCGAGATCCTGGCCAGGTCGTGCAGGCCGTACCAGGCGGTGGCATGCGCGCTCGGCACCGCCGCGGCGCGGTTCACCGGCACTCCCGCCGGGAGCGTCACGGCCATGTTCGCGTCACATGTGACGAACGTCGACCAGGCACCGTCGGCCGAGATGCCACCCACTTGATCACCGACCTGGTGGGTGACCACACCGGCACCCACCGCGGTGACCACACCGGCGAAGTCCGCGCCCAGTTTCGGCAGCTTTCCTTCGAAGCTGGGGTACTTGCCGAACGCCACCAGCACATCAGCGAAGTTCAGGTTCGATGCGGTGACCGATACCTCGATCTGCCCGGGCCCCGGAGCCACCCGTTCGAACGCCGCCAGTTCCAGTGACTGGATGTCGCCAGGGGTCCGGATCTGCAGCCGCATGCCCTCGCGGGCCGGGTTGACCACAGTGGTCTGACGTTCCTCCGGCCGAAGCGGGCCCGGAATCAGCCGTGCCACATACCAATTGCCGCCGCGCCAGGCGGTCTCGTCCTCGTCGGAGCCGACCAGCAGTTGCGCCACGACACGCGCCGGGTCGGTGTAGTCGTCGACGTCGATCTGGCTGGCCCGCAGCCGCGGATGCTCCATCCCGATCACCCGGATGAGGCCGCGCAGACCCGCTTCCTCCAGGTTGGCGGAGTCCTCGGCCAACACCGTTTGGGCGTTGCGGGTCAACACGTGCAACCGTGGTGGTTCGCCGTGAACCTCGGGCAACTCCCGTGCGATGTGCACCAGGTGCCGCACGTTGTCACCGCCCCGGCTGCCGGCCTGGTCGTCGGTGATGCCGTTGCGCGGCGCGGTCACCACGAGCACGTCGCTGAACGGCCGGGCGGCCAGGTGTTCACGCAGCCGCGCGGCTCGCGCGGTGTGATCGGACCGCTGCGGCCAAGCCATCGTCGTGACGGCAACCTCGTGTGCCTTCAGTGTGTCGGCCAGCCTGGTCGCCATCAGGTCCGCCGCATC
Source organism: Mycobacterium syngnathidarum (assembly GCF_001942625.1). Lineage (GTDB taxonomy): Bacteria > Actinomycetota > Actinomycetes > Mycobacteriales > Mycobacteriaceae > Mycobacterium > Mycobacterium syngnathidarum. Next base: position 201,347 of record NZ_MLCL01000033.1, on the reverse strand, counting down.
GGACGTGCTGATCAGCAACCAGCGGCCCGGATCGCGAAAGTCCGGTTCAGGCAGCTCCTGTTGGCGCCACTCGATCGCCAGCAGCCGGTCGCCAAGCGTGCGCTCACGCTGTCCACTGGCCGAAACGCCGGTGCCCAAACGTAATCCGCCGACACTCAACAGCACGATTCCCTGCTCGTCGAGCAGCTCGATGTCGACCGCGACGCCCGTCGGGGTGAACTCGGTCACCCGCGCCAGGCAATACTGCACATTGCGGGTCGATCCATGAGCGCGAAGGTGCCGCACTCCCAGCGGCAACATCAGCGTGCCGGTGAGGTCACCACGCAAGCGGGGGTGGACGCCGACGGCCTGGAAGCAGGCATCCAGCAGCGCCGGGTGGATGCCGTACATGCCCTGTTGCGAACGAATCGAACCGGGCAGCGCGACCTCGGCGAGCACCGTATCGGCGGTCTCCCCCTCCGGCGCACCGACATACGCGGCGACCAGACCGGAGAAGGCAGGGCCGTACTGGATTCCCCGCTCGGCGAAGCCGGCCCGCGTCTCGGCACCTTCCAACCGCTGCGGGTGGCTGTCGAACAGCGCGGCGATGTCGTGAACGGCCGGTACCGCTGGGTCGTCGTTGCGCTGAAGCCGTGCAGTGGCACGTCGCACGCGCTCGCCGTCATTCAGCGTTTCCACCACGAAATCGGCGGCCCCATCGCCGGTTACGGACGCCGACGCCGACACCAGACTCTGCTCCTCGAGCAGCAGCATCTGATCGAACGTGATGTCGCGAAGCTCTGCGGCGTCACCGAAGACAGCGCGCCCGGCCGCCAACGCCATCTCGCAGTAGACCGCACCCGGCAAGGCTGCGACGTTGTGCACTTGGTGATCACCCAGCCACGGCTGTGTGTCGGTGCCGACATCTGCCTGCCACACATGGCGTTCGGGTTCTTCCGCGAGCCGCACGTGCGCGCCGAGCAGCGGATGCACCGCGAGGACGGCGCCGCCGGGGGCAAGCTCGTTGGGATCGCGGACAAGCATCAACTGCTGGCGATTCCAGGTGGGCAACGGTGCGTCGACGAGCCGGCTGTCCGGGCACACCGCCGCGAGGTCGACCTGGGCTCCGGCACTGTGCAATTCGGCCACCACGCCGAGCAACCCGCCGGAAAGTTCTTGATCGCGTCGCATCGTGGCCAGGGCCACGTGCGGGATGTCGAGCGTGCGCGCCGTTTGGTCCACGGCGTGGGTCAGCAGCGGATGGGGCGCGAGCTCGGTGAACACCCGGAACCCGTCTTCGAGTGCCGCCTGCACCGCGGCGGCGAATCGGACGGTGTGCCGGAGGTTGTCCACCCAGTAGTCCGCGTCCCATTCAGCCAGATCCCGTGGGTCGTACAAGGTGGCGGAGTAGTACGGAATGGTCGGTTCAGCCGGGTCGAGATCGGTGAGCTCGTCGGCAAGTTCGTCGAGGATCGGGTCGACCTGAGGCGTGTGGGATGCCACGTCGACGGCAACCTCGCGGGCCATGATGTCGCGGCTCTCCCACTCGGCGATGAGAGTGCGGATCGACTCCGTCGCGCCACCGACCACGGTCGACTTCGGCGAGGCCACCACCGCCAGCACGACGTCGTTGATGCCGCGGGCGGCCAGCTCGGACAACACCTGCTGGGCCGGCAGCTCAACCGAGGCCATCGCACCGGCACCGGACAGTGTTGCCATCAACCGCGAGCGCCGGCAGATCACCTTCACACCGTCGTCGAGCGACAACACCCCTGACACGACCGCGGCGGCGACCTCGCCCATCGAGTGTCCGATCACGGCACCGGGTTCGGCGCCGCGGGAGCGCAGAGTTGCCGCCAAACCGATCTGGACGGCGAACACCGTGGGCTGTACCCGGTCGATTCCGGTCACCACGTCGGCTCCCGTCATCGCCTCGGTGACGGAGAATCCGGACTCACCTGCGATGAGTGGTTCGATCTCGGCGACGGCCGCGGCGAACGCAGGCTCGGACGCCAGCAGCCCGGCTCCCATGGCGGCCCACTGCGATCCCTGACCGGAGAACACCCAGACCGGACCACGATCGTCCTGCGCCACGGCGGGCTCGTAGGGCACCTCGCCGTCGGCGATCTCACGCAGGCCCGCGATGAGGCTCACCCGGTCGTCGGCGAGCACTGCGGTACGCACGGGCCGGTGCGCACGTCGGCGCGCCAGCGTGGAGGCCAGATCGGTCAGGTCGACGTCGGCCCGGTCGGCCAACCAGTCGGCCATCCGCCCCGCAGTCTGCCGTAGCGCCTCCGCAGACGTCGCCGAGAGCGCGAACAGTGCGGAACCGGTGCGGCCCCGCGACCCGGCGACCCCTTCGGTGGCCGGCGCCTGCTCCAACACGGCGTGCACGTTGGTCCCCGACAAGCCGTACGACGACACCGCGGCCCGGCGCGGATGCTCCCCGGTGACCGGCCACTCGACGGTTTCCTGCGGGACGAACAGATCTGTGTCGATGCGCGCCATGTCTTCGGGCAGGCGGGTGAAGTGCAGGTTGGGCGGAACGATGCCGTGCTGCAGCGCCAGCACCGCCTTCATCAGGCCGACCACACCCGATGCCGATTGACTGTGACCGAAGTTGGTTTTCGACGAGCCCAGCGCGCACGGTGCGGCTGTCCCGTAAACCGACGCCAGACTCGCGAACTCGATCGGATCGCCGACCGGAGTGCCGGTGCCGTGCGCCTCGACCAGTCCGACGGTAGCCGGGTCCACCCCGGCTGCCGACAGCGCCGCCCGGTAGACAGCTTCCTGGGCATCTCGCGACGGGGTGGCGATGTTGACGGTGCGACCGTCCTGATTCACCGCGGAACCGCGAATGACGGCCAGAACCCGATCTCCGTCGCGTTCTGCGTCGGTCAACCTCTTGAGCCATCACAACCGCGGCGGCTTCTCCGGCCACGAATCCGTCGGCCGCCTCGTCGAACGCATGGCAGTGCCACCCAAGTGATAGGCGATCCGGCCAGACGCCAGGCTGAAGTTGTTGCCGGTGAAGCCGTAGGGACCCTCGATCGAGTGGGCGTCGGCAGCGAGCAGTTGATAGTCGCCGTGGGTCAATCCCATGAACACCCCGGTCAGCGAGCCGGACAGGGTTGCCGGGTCGGTGCCGGCATGTTCGACGGCTTCCCAGGCGGTCTCCAGGAGCAGGCGGTGCTGTGGGTCGATCGCAGTGGCCTCGCGCTCGCTGATCCCGAAGAATCCGGCGTCGAAACCGGCCACGTCGTCGAGGAACGCTCCCCACTTCGACACCGACCGGCCCGGCACACCCGGTTCTGGGTCGTAGAACTCCTGAGCGTCCCACCGCGCGGCGGGCACCTCGGTGACCAGGTCGTCGCCTTGCAGAAGTGCCGCCCACAACTGTTCGGGCGATTCGATCTGGCCCGGGAGCCGGCAGCCCATGCCGATGACGGCAATCGGGGTTACTGGAGTCTCGGCCAAGTCGGCTCAACCTCTCTCGATGTGATCTGCGAGCAAAGCTGCGATCAACGTACTAAGACTGCGCATAAGAATGTGTGCCACGTCGTCATCGACGCACCGTACCGAATCCGCATATCCGGTTCGAGTCGTTGCCAACGAAGGTCCGTAGCCTAGCGTGCGCCGTCACCTACATGTTGGAAACATCTGATCGCAAAAATGCTCGCACGTTCGCTGACGGAAGCGATTACCGAAAAGTGGCAGAGGCGGTCAATTCGCCCGGCGAGACGGCGACACGGCGCACCGCTTCGTTGTGTTTTTCATGACTTACGTTGCGGCACAACGCAATCAGCAGCCAACTGCCAGATCCTCTGCACGCTGGGATATTTATCTCGTTAACTAATGAATCGCAACTTTCAAGATTCGGTAGACCATTTCGCAGGTTGTCCATGTTGTGGAATCGGTGTTCGATTCGAGCCTCACAGTTAATCCACAGGCGTCCTGGCTTTAGTTAGCTGGACAACGGCACGCAAACTACCGAAACCGTAGCTGAACCGAATTCACGTTTCACCCGGCAAGGGCGCCATATTGGTACGAAAGTGTACCCAGCCAGCCCATCAGCTAATGGCGTTTGTTGACTATGCAACCTCGCAACCTGCAGTGATCATGAATCGGCGGGAAAGTATCGCAACCCTGGGACGTGGACGTACCAATTTCGGGGATCGAGGCTCGGCGCGATTGAGATCCAGACCACGGCTGAGCGCAACGCGTGACAGAACCCACTGCCGGCCCGTCAAGGCAAATTCGCCCAGGTTAACGGCGGACATGCGCTGCAGTACCGGGTCGACTATCCCAATAGTGGGACACATGTGATGCATATCACTGCCTATGACGGGGTGGAACACCGTCGGCCTCAGACCGCCGCCGCCCCCCCCCCCCCCCCCCCCCCCCCCCCCCCCCGCAACGAAAGACCGGCCCGACGGTGCCCGCCAGGCCGGCCGACATCGAGAAGGCGGGCCTATCCGGCCGCGGGCTTGGACACCTCGTATGGCGCAGCCCCGAGGTCCGGTACGGCGGCATACCCGCGCTCGCGGGCGCGAGCCACATCCTTGCGAATGAGTGCATTCAGACCCACGAAAGCGGCCATGTCGAGCACCATCGGGGTCAACAAGCGGTTGTGCACGAAGCCGACCGCCAGGCCGCTGGCCTGGTCCGCCCAGCCGACCGAACCGCCGAGCCCGACGTGCCCGAATCCGGGCATGATCCCGAACGGCACCGAGTGGTACCCGAGGTGAAAGCCGAGCGGCACCCCCAGGTTCCGGTCTGCGCGGATGCCAGATGAACCGGTCAGACTGTCCACCGTCGGTTCAGACAGGAATTCCAGGCCGTTGAGTCGGCCTCGGTTGGCGATTGCGCCGTACATCCTGGCCAGGCCGCGCGCCGTGGCCACGCCGTTGACCGCGGGCGCCTCGGAGTCCAGGAACGGGGTCTGCCCCTGAACCAGCGACATCACGCCGGGGAAATACATCGAGCCGAAAGCGCCGGAGAAGTTCAATGCGGCGACCCGGGGTGCCACGAAATCGAAGAAGTGGTTGGGCCAGCGCCGTTGCGGTCCCAGGATCTGCGCGGCACGGGTGGGGGCCTCCAGCGGTGGACGACCCAGGTGCACACCGTCGGTTCCCAACGGCTCGGCCAGTTCGACACGGAACAGCTCGCGCATGCCCTTCCCGGTCACCGCGCGGGCCAGACCCGACAACAGCCAGCCATAGGTCAGCGCGTGATAGGCCTGCCTGCCATAGAGCAGGGAGTTCACCGGTGCAGCGGCAATCCGGCTCTCCATCACCAGGTGGTCCAGCAGATCCGCTTTGCTGACCCCATTGAGCTGGGACAGCCCCGCTTCGTGCGCCATCACCTGCCGCACGGTGATGGTGGATTTGCCGTTGGCCGCGAAATCAGGCCAGTACGCACTCACCGGGACGTCGTATTCGAGCAGTCCGCGGTCGACCAGTCGGTGGATGACGGTCGAGGCCATCCCCTTCGTCGCGGAAAACACCATCGCGCCGGTATCGGCTGTCCAGTGCTGCTCACCCGCGCGATCCGAGTAGCCGGTCCAGACATCGACGACGGGCTCGCCGTCCTGAACGACCACCAGCGCTCCGCCGCCGTACTTCCGGCCGGGAAACAGCTTCGAGAACCCGCGGACCGTACAGGCGAAATTCCTGTCCGCCGCGCCCTGGACACCATGTGGGAGCGCCTCGTCGCGCTCACCGTTGTGATCGGTCACACAATTGAATTTACCTGGACCCCCGGCAAATTCCAGATGCGTTACCCACCTGTTAGCCCCGACCCGGGCCAACCGGTCACGAACTCGGCTTGTCGTCCACCTTGAAGTCCACGTTGACCTTGCCGGACTCGACAGCTTTGACCGTAGCCGTAACGCCGTACTTGGTGCCGTCCTTGGCTGTCAGCACACAATGCTGGGTGGTCCCCACCCTCCCGACGATTCCATCGTCGCAGGTCACAGACTTCGCCTTGCGCTTGGCCGCCGCCTCCAGCTTCTCCTTCGCCATGGATTGCAGCTTGGTCTTGGACACCGTGGGCGCGGCACCGGGGGAACCGCCGTCACCACACCCGGTCAACACCGCACCACCGACCGTCGCGGCCGCCACGAGCACACGCAGTTTCGCCTTCACGTCCCTCATCTCCGGGTCAGCCCAGCCTTTCGCTTTCGTGTCGCTGCGAACAGCGTAGGTGCGGCCGCCAGGGTGTCAGCCGGCCGCGTCGATAATCTGCTGGGCGGCCAGCGCCGGCGTCACTTCGCCCTCTCGTACCCGGCGCTCCACCTCGTCACGGATGCTGCGCACGCCCGGATGCGACATCACGCGGTCCAGCACCGTGTCACGCACCATGGACCAGGTCCAGTCAACCTGTTGCGCGCGACGCCTCGCCTCGAACTCACCCGCCTCGGTCAGCACCTCACGGTGTTTGAGCACCGTGTCCCACAGCTGCGCCAGTCCTTGACCTTCGAGTGCACTCATCGTGAGAACCGGTGGACGCCAAAGTGTTTCACGCGGGTAGATCAGCCGGATGGCACCTGTCAGTTCCCGAGCAGCAGCCTTGGCCTCGATCGCGTGCTCGCCGTCGGCCTTGTTCACCACGATCACATCGGCCAGCTCGAGCACGCCCTTTTTGATGCCCTGCAACTGGTCGCCGGTGCGGGCCAGGGTGAGAAACACGAAGGTGTCGACCATGTTCGACACCGTGACCTCGGACTGCCCCACCCCAACGGTCTCGACCAGGATGACGTCGTAGCCCGCCGCCTCCAGCAGCACAATGGTCTCCCGGGTGGCCTTGGCCACCCCGCCGAGCGTTCCCGAGGTCGGCGACGGCCGTATGTAGGCATCGGGATGCACGGCCAGACGGGCCATCCGGGTCTTGTCACCCAGGATCGAGCCGCCGGTCCGTGTCGACGACGGATCGACCGCCAGGACCGCAACCCGGTGCCCCGCGTCGATGAGGTACATCCCGAGCGCCTCGATGGTCGTCGACTTGCCGACGCCGGGCACCCCGGTGATGCCCACGTGGTGGGCATTGCCTGCGTCCGGCATCAGCTCCAGCAACAGCTGCTGAGCCTGGTCACGATGGTCTGACCGAGTGGACTCGACCATGGTGATGGCCCGTGCCAGGGCCGCGCGGTCACCACTGCGGATGGCCGCGGCCAGTTCCTGAACTGAGACAGCCACTAGCCCAGCTGGTACCCGAGCCGGTCCGCCAGTTTCTGAAGCAAACCGATCGCCGCTTCGGCGATCACGGTGCCCGGCGGGAAGATCGCGGTCGCCCCGGCCTCGTACAGCTCGTCGAAATCCCCGGGCGGGATGACCCCGCCGACGACGATCATGATGTCGGGGCGGCCCACCTCGGCCAACGCGTCACGCAGCGCGGGCACCAGGGTGAGATGCCCCGCGGCCAGCGAGGACACCCCGACCACGTGCACGTCGTTGTCGGCGGCCTGACGGGCCACCTCCTCGGGGGTGGAGAACAGCGAGCCCACGTCGACGTCGAAGCCGATGTCGGCAAAGGCCGTTGCGATCACCTTCTGCCCGCGGTCGTGCCCGTCCTGGCCCATCTTGGCCACCAGGATGCGTGGCCGTCGGCCGTCGGCCTCGGCGAACTTACCCACCAGGTCCGTCGCGGTAGCGATGTTGCTGCCCTTTCCAACCTCGTCGCGGTAGACGCCCGAAATCGTACGGATCTCGGCCTGGTGGCGTCCGTACACCTTCTCCAGAGCATCCGAGATCTCACCGAGAGTGGCCTTGGCGCGGGCGGCGTCGATGGCCAGCGCCAGCAGGTTGTTACCCAGCCCGTCCTCACCCGCCGTGCCGCTGGCCTCGGCGGCCCGGGTCAGCTCCGCCAGCGCAGCCTGGGTCGCCGACTCGTCGCGCTCGGCCCGCAGCTGCTGCAACTTGGCCAGCTGTTCGGCCCGCACACGGCTGTTCTCGACCTTGAGGACCTCGATCTCTTGGTCCTCTTCCACCTGGTACTTGTTGACGCCGATCAGCGGCTGCGCACCGGAATCGATCCGGGCCTGGGTGCGGGCGGCAGCCTCTTCGATACGAAGCTTGGGGATGCCATCGCTGATGGCCTGCGCCATCCCGCCGTGTTCGGCGACCTCCTTGATGTGGGCCCGCGCGCGGTCGGCCAACTGATGCGTCAGCCACTCGACGTAATACGAACCGCCCCACGGGTCGATGGGCCGCGTAGTGCCCGATTCCTGCTGCAGCAACAACTGCGTGTTGCGTGCGATGCGGGCCGAGAAGTCGGTGGGCAGTGCCAGCGCCTCATCCAGGGCGTTGGTGTGCAGCGACTGGGTGTGGCCCTGGGTGGCGGCCATCGCCTCGATGCAGGTGCGCGCCACGTTGTTGAACACGTCCTGCGCGGTCAGCGACCATCCCGAGGTCTGTGAATGGGTCCGCAGCGACAGCGACTTGTCGTTCTTGGGGTCGAACTGGGCTACCAGTTCACTCCACAGCAGGCGGCCGGCACGCAGCTTGGCCACCTCCATGAAGAAGTTCATCCCGATACCCCAGAAGAAGCTCAGCCGGGGTGCGAATTTGTCGATGTCCAGGCCGGCGTCCAGGCCCGCCTTGATGTACTCGACACCGTCGGCCAGCGTGTAGGCCAGCTCCAGATCGGCTGTCGCCCCGGCCTCTTGGATGTGGTAGCCCGAAATCGAAATCGAGTTGAACTTCGGCATCTTGGCGCTGGTGTAGCCGAAGATATCCGAGATGATCCGCATCGACGCCTTGGGCGGATAGATGTAGGTGTTGCGGACCATGAACTCTTTGAGGATGTCGTTCTGGATGGTCCCGGCGAGCTTCTCCGGCGGCACACCCTGTTCCTCAGCGGCGACGACGTAAAGCGCCAGGATGGGCAGCACCGCGCCGTTCATCGTCATCGACACACTGACTGTGGACAGGTCGATGCCGTCGAACAACTGCCGCATGTCGAGGATGGAATCGATTGCCACACCGGCCATTCCGACGTCACCCTGAACGCGCGGATGGTCCGAGTCGTACCCGCGGTGGGTGGCCAGGTCGAAAGCCACCGACAACCCCTTCTGACCGGCGGCCAGGTTGCGCCGGTAGAACGCGTTGGATTCGGCAGCGGTGGAGAACCCGGCGTACTGCCGGATGGTCCACGGCTGGTTGACGTACATGGTCGGGTACGGCCCGCGCACGAAAGGCGGCGCGCCGGGGAAACTGTCGAGCGGATAACCGGCCTCGGCAACCTCGTCGCGGTCGGCAGCGATGTACACGGGCTTGACGTCGATGCCCTCGGGTGTCGCCCAGGTCAACTGGTCGGGGGTGTAGCCGTGCGCCGCCGCGGCCGCCGCGACATGCTTCTCGACGGCCTCCGGGGTCGCCGGCTGGGCCGGGGCATCCCCGTGCAGTGGGACGTCGGCGAAACTACGGATCTCTGATCCTGTTGTGGCAGTCATCTCAGGCCCCCAGTCCGGTGAGCAGGTTCGACAAAGCTTGGACGGCATCGATTTTGGCGGTCAGGTACCCGTCAGGTTTCGAATCGGCTTCGGCCACGGCCTTTTCCGGGCCGGCCAGCAACACCTCGCGGACACCGGCGGCGTGGGCGGCCGCCACTGCACCGGAGGCCTCGGCGCCATAGCGCGCGTCGGTGCCGCAGAGCACCGCCACCGTCGGCGATCCGGCTTCAGCGACGACTCCCGCGATCGCGGCGGTGTCGACGGTGCCCGGATTGATCGCCTCGATCCCGCCGGAAGCCAGCAGGTTCGACGCGAATGTGGTGCGGATGTTGTGCTCGGCCAACGGCCCCAACGGCAGTAGCAGAACCTTGGGGCGGGAACCGGTGGCGGCCAGGAACGCATCCGAGCGGTCGCGCAGGGCCTCGAACCCAGCGGCGTACCGAGCGATCGACGGGGCCGAAACGCCCTGCGGTAGCGGTTTTTCGTCCAAGTTCGGGAATTCGTTCACACCAGTGACGGCGGTGCGGCGGTGCGCGATGTCATCACTGCGTCGCGCCGCGACCTCGGCGATCTGGGCGGCGACGTAGTCGCGTGCCGCGACAAACCCGCCCCGCGCCTCGATGTCCTGGAAGTGCGCCCAGGCCTGCTCGGCAAGTTCAGCGGTCAGGTCCTCGACAAACCACGAGCCACCGGCAGGGTCCAGCACCTGACCGATGTGCGACTCCTCCAGCAGCAGCAGCTGGGTGTTGCGGGCGATACGGCGGGCGAAGCTGGTCGACGTCCCGTCCAAGCCCTCGGGAATCGCCGCGTCGAACGGATGCACCTGCACGGTGTCGGCTCCCCCGACGCCCGCGGAGAACGCCGCCAGCGTGGTGCGCAGCATGTTCACCCACGGGTCGCGCTGGGTCATCATCGGCAGCGAGGTCACCGCATGGATTCGGGCGGCACCGGCGTCGGGCACGCCGACCACCTCGGCGACCCGCGCCCACAGCTGCCGCGCCACGCGCAGCTTGGCGATGGTCATGAACTGATCGTCATCGGCGGCGTAGCGGAAACTGATCTGCCGCAACGCATCCGGTGTCGCCACCCCACCGTCGCCGAGGATCCGCAGGTAGGCAACCGCGGCGGCGATCGAACCGGCGAGCTCCCAGGCCGCACTGGCGCCCAGGTTGTGGAAAGCCGGGCCGTCGACGGTGATCGCGCGGACGCCACCGGCGTGCGCGGTGAGCTTCGGGACGGTCGCGAGCAAGTCCGAGTCATCGGCCGTAGCTGAATTGTCGGCTCCGCCGACGGTGGGCCGCCCGGACAGCGGCGCGGTCAGCGGGTCGGCACCGAGGTCGATCGCCAGCCGCGACCGCTGGTCGTCATCGAGGTCTTCGAGCAGGGGCAACACCGCGTCGGCAGCGGTCGCCAGGTCCGCTCCGGCAGCCCCGACGCCTTCGAAGATCACCGGCACCAGATCCAGGAACACGCCGTCGAGCAGCCGGTCCAGCTCGCCCAGGGCGATACCGCCCTGACCACCGACCCGCAGCGCCAGGGCGCTGGCGCCCTCGGTCAAAGCCACCAGCACCGCACCGTTGACCGTTCCCGCCGCGCTCCCTGCGACAGCGGGGAAACTCTCGACGACCCTCCAGCCGGACTTCACGTCACGAAGGGCGTCGCCCCCGCGCACGAACGGCCACTGACCCGGCAGACTGGTCTCCGGATGTGCGTCCAGGCTCGTGTAAAGCGGCCGGATCGCGAAACCCTCGTAGGTCTGCGAATCCAGCAGGCGCTCCGGCTCGGCAGGCAGATCGGCAACGTCGCGCCGACTGCTCTTGGCCAGCACACCGGCGACGGCCGTCCGCCACTGCTGACGGTCCGACTCGACCGCACTACTCCCCTGTAACGACACCCGCATCTCCTGTTATCGCAGCGTGTGACCTACCCACTTGCCCATCAGGCTAAATGATCGCCATCACGACGCTGACCGCTGGTGGGCGGACTCGCGGTTACACCCAACGGTGCCCGAGGCCGCCGGCCCGTACTGTTGTAAAACGTGAAACCCGTCGTCAGAACCCTGCGCATGGTGCGCGCCGCGGTCATCGCGACGGCTTCCCAATTGCCGCCCCGGCGGATCGTGGGCCTGCTGGCCGGCATTGTGATTCTTGTCGCAGTGGCCGTACTGGTTCCGTTGCCAACTGCCATGCAGATGCGGGATTGGGCCACCTCGGTAGGGCCCTGGTTCCCGCTGGCGTTCCTCGGCGCCCACATCCTGGTGACCGTCTTCCCATTCCCCCGCACGGCGTTCACCCTGGCCGCCGGCCTGCTGTTCGGTCCCATGCTGGGGGTGGTGATCGCCGTGGTGGCCAGTGCGGTCAGCGCGGTGCTCGCCCTGTTCCTGATCCGCGCGGCGGGCTGGCAGCTCAACCGCCTGGTGCCCCATCCCCGGATCGACTCATTGGATACCCGGCTGCGCCGCCGCGGCTGGCCGGTGGTGCTGTCCATGCGGTTGATCCCGGCGGTGCCGTTCTCGGTACTGAACTACGCGGCCGGGGCGTCGGCCGTGCGGGTCGTGCCCTACACGCTGGCGACGCTGGTGGGGCTGTTCCCGGGCACGGCTGCCGTGGTGATCTTGGGTGACGCGTTGACCGGGAACATCAGCCCGGCGCTGATCCTGGTGTCGCTGAGCACTGCCGGACTCGGCGTCGCCGGACTGGTCTATGAGATGCGCCTGCACCGCCGCGAGCGCGCCCGGCTGCAGGCCGATGCCGATGCGCTGCCGTCGGTGGGAATCTCACCCACGCTCACCGAACCGTGAACAGGTCCTCGACCAGCAGTTGACCCGTGTTCTAGGGGGCCCGGTGGGTGCCACCGCCGAGTTCGTTGGGCGCCGGATGCTCCAATGACGACAGGGTCGGCGTGGCATTCAGTGGCGGAGTGGTCGCCCGCGCCTCAGCCTCGGCCTTGGCCACGGCCTGAGCGATCGCCGGATCGGTCTCGGTGGAGAACCAGTCGGCGACCTCCTCGCTGTCGTCCTCGGGCTTGGGCAGATCCTCGTCGACGGGCGACGGGGTGTACCTGAACACGCCGTCTTCACCGGGCGCACCGAGCATCTTGGTGAAACCCTGCAGTGCCGAACCGAAGTCGCTGGGCACCAGCCAGACCTTGTTGGCCTCGCCCTTGGCCATCTGCGGCAGCGTCTGCAGATACTGGTATGCCAGCATCTCCGGGGTGGGCCGGCCGGCCTTGATCGCGGCGAAGGTCTTCTCGATGGCCTTGGCCTGCCCCTGCGCCTGCAGGTACTGTGCGGCCCGCTCGCCCTGGGCGCGCAACATCCGGGACTGACGGTCGGCCTCGGCGGCCAGGATCGCGGCCTGTTTGGCACCCTCGGCGGCCAGGATCTGCGACTGCTTCTGCCCTTCGGCCTGCTTGATCGACGACTCCCGCACACCCTCGGCGGTCAGAATCATGGCCCGCTTGTCGCGATCGGCCTTCATCTGCTTTTCCATCGACTCCTGGATCGACGGCGGCGGGTCGATGCTGCGCAGCTCGACTCGCGCCACCCGCAGGCCCCACCGGCCGGTCGCCTCGTCGAGTACACCGCGCAACTGAGCGTTGATCGAGTCGCGGGAGGTCAGCGTCTGTTCCAGGGTCATGCCACCGACCACGTTGCGCAGCGTGGTGGTGGTCAACTGCTCGACACCGACGATGTAGTTGCTGATCTGGTAGACCGCCGCCTGTGGGTTGGTCACCTGGAAATAGACGACGGTGTCGATGTTGAGCGTCAGGTTGTCCTCGGTGATCACCGGCTGCGGCGGGAAGGACACCACGCGCTCACGCAGGTCCACCCGGGCCCGGATCCGATCGATGAACGGCACCAACAACGTCAGCTGACCGCTCACCGTGCGGCTGTAGCGGCCGAGGCGCTCGATCACCGCGGCCTCGGCCTGGGGAATCAGCGCAACCGATTTGGCCACGACGATGATCGCGAACACGACAAGGACGAGCAGCAAGACCAGCCCGGCTACAGCACCTTCCATGGTGAATCCTTTCTGGTACTACGTCGATTTGAAGCGCTACATCGTTTTGAAGACCACCGCGGTCGCGCCGTCGATCCTCACCACGGTCACCTGGTCACCGGGTTCGTACACATCGTGGTCGTTGAGAGGGCGCGCCGTCCAGACCTCTCCATCGAGCTTGACCTGCCCCTCATGCTGGGTGACCCGGTCCAGCACCAGGGCCGACTTGCCTTCGAGTGCCTTGACCGGCTCGGGAAGCCCTCGGCCGAGCTCGAACCGGCGGCGCAGCGCCGGCCGCACCAACACCAACAAGAGCACCGAAACCACCAGGAACACCACACCGTCGGCCCACAACGGCAGGTCGAACAGCCAACTGGACCCGCTCGCGGCCAGCGCACCGCCTGCCAGCATCAGCAAGAACATGTCGCCCGTCAGCGCTTCTGCCCCGGCGAGTCCCAGCGCCAGGATGAGCCAGATCAGCGGTAGCGGCATGCGCCCACCCTAGCGAATCCGGCTTGATCGGCGGCCGACAATTACACTGCCAAGATCATGTGGTGTCCAAGTGCAACGCTTTCGATGTGGGCCAACGCCTGGCTCGCCGGCGCAGCCGCGCCCGACGACGTCCTCGACGCGTTATCCCAATGGGCACCAATGCATTCTGTGACCGCCTACGACTCGCAGGCCGCGGTCCGCACCGGACTGCCCTGGCCCGAGTTGGAGGACTCCGGTTCAGTGTCGCTGCTACAGACCCTGCGTACTTCCGTCGGCAGATCGGGCACGAGGCCCTCGATCAGGGTGGCCTTGCCGGTCCCCGGCGACGTCCGCGGATTGCCTGCGGGCTCGCAGTTCCAGCGGGATGCGTTGACGGTCGGCGAAGCGGTGCTGGTGACCCATGACGAATTGGACGGCGTCGGGCTGGTACCGGAATTCGAGTACTTCGAATTCGATGACGCCGAAACCCAATCCACCTTCGAGCCCGAGCCGCGGGCCCTGTCGTGGACCGTGTACTCGCTGCCGCTGTTGGCGCCACCGCAGCACTACGACCTGGGTGAGGCCGAGTACGAGTTGCGCTCGGCGGTGCGGTCGGCCGCCGACACCCTGATCGCGCTGCGGGCCGGCGTCGGTATCGGTGTCGATGATCCCCGCGGCATGGTGGAAGACATCCTCGAGGCCGGCCGGATGCATCCGATCCCCGACCACGCCCCGGCCCGGGCGGTGCGGGTGCTGGAGAACGCCGCCCACGTGGAGGCGATCATCTCGGTGAGCTCGGGGCTCATGCCGATCGGTCTGCAGAGCTCCTCGGAGGTGCAGATCGCCGGCGATGCCATGCGGCCGTTGGCCCAGGTGGTGCGCTCGGCTCGGCTGGCCGCACTCGAAGCCATCCTGCAATCCGCCTGGCGGGACTAGCTTTTCGCTTGCCGGCCCAACGAGGCAGCGCCGCAGCAGTGCGGTGAGCAGGGCTCACCGTTGACACTGCATCCGTAGCCGGGAACCGGATCGGGACCGACCACCCGCGCGGGCTCCGACCCGGTGCGCAACTCCTGGATCAAGCCTGCGGCCAACCGGGCGAAACGCGGGTCTGCATTGGGTGTGCGGGCGCGTGCGAAGGCGATTCCCGCGTTCTCGGCCTGCAGCCGCAGCTCGTAATCGAGATCCCACACCACCTCGATGTGGTCGGCGACGAACCCGATCGGGCACACGATGACCGCGCGAGTCCCCTTCTGCCCCAAGGCCGCCAGGTGATCGGCCACGTCGGGCTCCAGCCACGGGATCCGGGCCGGGCCCGATCGCGACTGCCATACCTGGTCGAAATCCGGATAACCCGCGGCGGCGGCCACCAACCGGGTCGCATAGCCGACCTGCCGGCTGTAGAGCCGAGGCCCGTGCTTTTCGTCGGCCGCGATGGGTATCGAGTGCGCGGTGAACACCAGCCGTGCCTCATCGCGAAGGTCCGCCGGGAGGGTGGCGGCCGCTGCCGAGATCGCCTCGGCGAACATCTCCACCAGCAGCGGATGGTCGAAGTAGTGCCGCAACTTGACCAGCTCCGGGGCATCGTCGCCGGCCGCGGCCCGCGCCCGGGCGATGTCCTCGACGTACTGGGTACAGCTGGAGTATCCGCCCCAGGCCGATGTGGTGAACACCGCGGCTCGTCGAATACCGTTGTCCCGCATGGCCACAACCGTGTCTTCGACATACGGCTGCCAGTTCCGGTTACCGAAGTACACCGGCAGGTCGGGCAACTGCACCCGCAATTGCTCGATCAGGGCCCGGTTGATCCCGTTGATCGGTGACACCCCGCCGAAATGCAGGTAGTGCTCGGCGACGTCGACCAACCGCTCGGCCGGGATACCGCGGCCACGGGTGACGTTCTCCAAGAACGGCATCACCTCATCGGGCGCCTCCGGCCCCCCGAAAGACAACAGCAGAACGGCGTCGAAGCCTGGTTCATCGATCGCCATGATTGCGCCTCTCTAGACGGCGAAACCGCATTCCGGCCGGGTTTGTGCGAGTGCACGTGTGCCGGAATGCGGTTTCGGCAGAGCTCATCAGAGCAGCTGGGTGCTGGCGCCGCCGTCGGCGTAGATGATCGATCCGGTGGTGGCGGGCAGCCAGTCGGACAGCAACGCACACACCGTCTTGGCCACCGGGGTCGGGTCCTTCATGTTCCAGCCGATCGGAGCGCGCTGATCCCAGCCCTCTTCGAGGAGCTGCATCTGCTGACCGGCCTCGTCGCCCAGGGCGCCACCGACGATCGCGCTCATGGCCAGCGTCCGGATCGGACCCGCCGCGACAAGGTTCGACCGCACGCCGAACGGACCGGCCTCGCGCGCCACGAACCGGTTGACCGACTCCAGGGCACTCTTGGCCACCGTCATCCAGTTGTAGGCCGGCATCGCCCGGGTCGGGTCGAAGTCCATGCCGACGATGCCGCCACCGGAATTCATGACCGGAAGCAGGGCCTTGGCCAGCGAGGCGTACGAGTAAGCCGAGATGTGGATGCCCTTGGCGACGTCCTCGTAGGGAGCATCGAAGAACGGGTTGACGCCCATGCCGCTCTGCGGCATGAAGCCGATCGAGTGCACCACGCCGTCGAGCTTGTTGCCCGCGCCGATGGCTTCGGTGACCCGGTCCGCCAGGCTCGCCAGGTGCTCCTCGTTCTGCACGTCGAGTTCCAATAAGGGAGCCGAGCTCGGAAGTCTGTCACAGATGCGCTGGATCAGTTTCATCCGGTCGAACCCGGTGAGCACCAGTTCAGCGCCGGCCTCCTGGGCCACCTTGGCGATGTGGAACGCGATCGACGAGTCCGTGATGATCCCGGTGACCAGAATGCGCTTGCCTTCGAGCAAACCTGCCATTGTCCTGACTCCTACTTCGGTGAAGAGTTGTTGAAAGTTTTTGCGATCCAGGGGTTTTGGATCAGTGCCCCATACCCATACCGCCGTCGACGGGGATCACCGCACCGGCGATGTAGCCGGCATCCTCGGAAGCCAGGAAGCTGACCGCCCCGGCGACCTCCTCGGCAGTGCCGACCCGCTTGGCCGGGATGAAATCCAGGGCGCCGGCCTGGATGCGCTCATCCAGGGCTCGGGTCATCTCGGTGTCGATATAGCCGGGCGCCACCACGTTCGCGGTGACACCGGCCTTCGACAGCTCCCGGGAGATCGACCGGGCCATCCCGATCAGGCCGGCCTTGGCGGCCGCATAGTTGGCCTGGTTGCCGATTCCCCACATCCCCGAAACCGAGCCGATGAAGATGATCCGGCCGAAGCGCTTGCGCTGCATGCTGCGCGACGCGCGCTGGGCCACCCGGAACGCCCCGGTGAGGTTGGCGTTGATGACGTTCTCGAAGCGCTCCTCGGTCATCCGCATGAGGAACGCATCCTGGGAGATGCCGGCGTTGGACACCAGCACCTCGACCGGCCCTTGGTGCTCTTCGACCTCTTTGAAGGCCCGGTCCACGGCTGCGTTGTCGGTCACGTCGCACACGACGCCGAACAGCCCCTCGGGCGCTCCCGATCCACGGTGGGTGACGGCGACCTTGTGCCCATCGGCGGCCAGGCGCTGCGCGATCGCCAGGCCGATCCCCCGGTTTCCACCGGTGACCAATACGGAACGGGGAACGAAAGCCGGTCGACCGCCGGATTCAGCGGTGGTGGCTTCGGTGTCGGCGTTCGAGACAGCAGCGTCACTCATGCCCGTCAACTTATCTCCTCACCGGCAGCGTCTGAAAATCGCATCACCCGCGTTGAGCGCGATGCGCGGGGACGGGACGGGCCACCTAGCCAGGCAGTCTGCGGTTGATCAACAGGGCTGCCACACCGGCGACGGCGAGCACCAACGCGCCGAGCCGCAGCCAGCCGAGGCTGGCGTCACCCTTGATGGTCTCGTAGCCGATCTGCTGCTGCAGGGACGTGAACACCTGCTTGAGCTGTTCGAGGCTGGACGCGGTGAACGCGTCGCCGCCCGACAGCTTGGCGATCTTGCCGAGCATCTCGTCGTCGACCGGCACCGGCTGGCGCTGGTCGTTGATCTCGACGTAGCCGTAGGGAGTGCCGAAGGACACCGTGGAGATCGGAACTCCCTGGTCCTTGGCGGTGCGCGCCGCGGTGTATGCGCCCTTGGGGTTGTCCGGGTTCGACGGCACGGTCTCCTTGCCGTCGGACATCAGCACGATGCGCGCGGGCGGCCTCTCGTCACCGCCTCCGATCACGGCACCGACGGTGGCGATCGCCTGCAGCGCCGTGAAGATGCCCTCACCGGTGGCGGTCCGGTCGGCCAGCTGCAGCTTGTCCAGACCGTTCTTGGTGGCCTCACGGTTGGTGGTCGGCTGCACCAGCACGGTCGCGGTGCCGGCGTAGGCGATGAGGCCGAGGTTGATCCCCGGCGTGAGCTGGTCGGCGAACTGTTTGGCAGCTTCCTGCGCGGCGGCCAACCGGCTGGGCGCGACGTCGGTCGCACGCATCGACTGCGACACGTCGACCACCAGCATCACCACTGCGCGGTTGCGCGGAATCCGCACATCGTGGGTGGGTCCGGCCATCGCCACCGTCAGGAGAACGAGCGACACCGCCAGCAGGGCCGCGGGCAGATGCCGCCAGCGGGTGGGTTGCTTGGGCGCCACGCTTTCGAGCAACTCCATGTTGGCGAACCGCAGGATCCGCTGCTTGCGTGCGCGCTGGACGAATACGTAGTACGCGATCAGACCGAGCACGACGAACAGGAACAGGAACCACCACGCGTGCGCAAAGCCCGTCAGGCTCATCGGACCGAGAATCGGTAATGTCATGTGCTAGAAGTCATTTCGGTTGATTGCTGATCAAGCTTTCTCTACCGCTGGCCGGCCAGGGCGCCGCGCCGCCGGTTCGCCACGAACCGCACCACGTCGGCGATCCAGTCCCGGTCGGTGCGCAGACTCAGCAGCGGTGCGTCACAACGGCGCAAGGTGCGGGCCACCTCCTCGCGGTGTGCCGCGGCCGCCCGCTCGAAATCGCTGCGAAGTTGTTCGTCGATGGTGAACTCCCGGGTGACACCGGTCTCGGTGTCCTGCAGCACCACATCGCCGACAGGGGGCAACTCGACGTCGCGCGGATCGAGGATCTCGATGCCCAGCACCTCGTGGCGCCCAGCGATGGCCCGCAACGGGCGCATCCAGTTGATCGGCCCGAGGAAGTCGCTGATGATCACCGCCATGCCGCGCCGGCGCTCGGGACGACGCAAGGCATCGATGGCGGCCGCCAGATCCCCGCGCACCCCGGTCGGGGCCTTGGGCGTGGTGGCGATCGCCCGCAGCAACTCCTGCTCGTGCACCCGCCCGCTCAATGCCGGAACCCGGCGCACGGTGTCACCGTTGGCGATGATCGCGCCGATCCGGTTGCCGCCACCGCTGTTGAGAAACGCGATCGCCGCCGCGGCGGCCACTGCCAGATCCCGCTTCTCACAGGTCGTGGTACCGAAGTCCAGGCTGGCCGACATGTCCACGACCAGCCAGGTCTCCAGTTCGCGGTCGGCGATCATCTGTCGCACGTGCGGCGTCTGGGTCCGCGCCGTCACCGACCAGTCCATCCGGCGCACGTCGTCACCGGGCTGGTAGATCCGCGAGTCCCCCGGCTCTGATCCCGGACCCGGGATCAGACCGAGGTGGTCGCCGTGCAGAACCCCGTCGAGCTTGCGCCGCACCGTCAACTCGAGCTTGCGCAACGCCGCCGTCAAGGCGGGGTCCCGGATCTCCCCGCGCTTCAGGGACGGCAGGTCTACGGTGCGTCGGGAAGTGGTCACCGACCACCCGCCGCGCCGGCCCCGGCGGGAACGGCGGGCGCAACCGAATGCCCTTGCTGCGGAAGTGCATTCACCTGGGGCAGGGCCACCGTCTGCAAGATCCGGTTGACCACGGTCTCTGCCGAGACCTCGTCGGCCAGCGCGTCGTAGGTCAGCACCAGGCGGTGACGCAACACATCCGGAATCACCTCGACGACATCCTGCGGGATGACGTAGTCACGGCCGCGCACCAACGCCAGCGCGCGGGCCGCCGAGATGATGCCGAGCGAGGCACGCGGCGATGCGCCGTAGGCGATCCACGCCTTCGCGTCGGGCATGCCGAACTTCTCGGGTTCACGCGTGGCGGTGACGATGCGCACCACATAGTCCACCAACGCGTGGTGCACGAAGGTGTTGGCGGCCAGCTCCTGCAAGCGCAGCAGGTCACCGGTGTTCAGGATCTGCTTGGGCTCCGGGGGCTTGACACCCATCCGGTAGATGATCTCGCGCTCTTCCTCCGGCGTCGGGTAGTCGACGTTGAGCTTGAACAGGAAGCGGTCCCGCTGGGCCTCGGGAAGCGCGTAGACGCCTTCCTGCTCGATCGGGTTCTGGGTGGCCATCACCAAGAACGGGCTGGGCAACGGGAAGGTCTTGCCGCCGATCGAGATCTTGCGCTCGGCCATCACCTCCAGCAGTGCGGACTGCACCTTGGCCGGCGCGCGGTTGATCTCGTCGGCGAGCAGGAAGTTGACCACCACCGGGCCCAACTCGATGTCGAAGTCTTCCTTGCCCTGCCGGTAGATGCGGGTACCGATGATGTCGGTGGGCACCAGGTCCGGGGTGAACTGGATGCGGGCGAACGTGCCGCCGACCACCTTGGCGAACGTCTCGACGGCCAGCGTCTTGGCCACCCCGGGCACGCCTTCGAGCAGCACATGCCCCTTGGCGAGCAGGCCGACGAGCATCCGCTCGACGAGCTGGTCCTGGCCGACGATGATCCGCTTGACCTCGAAGACGGCGCGTTCGAGGGTGTGCACCTCGGCCTGCAGGCTGCCGTTGGGCGCGGCCTGCGGGGCAGCCGGCGCGGCGTGGGAGCCGGTCGACCCGGGCGGGAAGCCCGGCGCCGGGCTCGAACCGGGATAACCTCCGGCGCCCTGCGGCGGTCCACTCGGTGACGTCATCAACTTCCTCCCACGGTGTTCGACTACAAAACGCTGGTCTAGCTCATTGTTCTAGCGGGCAATCGGGTGCCCGCCGACAACTATTCCAGGCACTTCGAGATCCGTCGACGCTGCCCGGAAGAGTTCAGGTTCCCCTCAGGATTCGATGATGCGGGCCGCATAGGGCTGGATGCCCGCGGTGCGGACCGGGCTCACCGTGACGCGCTCAGCACTGCCCGATGCCTCCAGCATCTTGCCGCCGCCGAGGTACATCGCCACGTGCTGGCTACCGCCGGGGCCCCAGAACAGCAGGTCACCGCGCTTCGCCTGAGCCACCGGCACCCGGCGGCCGGTCTTGTACTGATCACCCGAATACTTCGGAATCTGCACACCCACGCCGGCGAACGCGTACCGGGTGAAGCCCGAGCAGTCGTAGCCGACCTTGCCGGCGTCGTAATCCACGCCGGGGCCGGGACCGGTCAGCGTGCCACCGCCCCACGAGTAGGGCACCCCCATCTGCGAGCCTCCGCGCCGGATCACGTATTCGATGGCTTGTGGGCCGCGGACGCGACCGCCCGGGAATGTCGAGGCGGCCTGTTTGGGGGCCAGGCCGATGGATTGCAGGAACTGCTGACCGAGGTTCTGGGTGGTCTGCAGCGCGATCTGGCTCACCTGGAACGAAGCGTTGGCGATGGCCACCGGGTCGCCGGGCGCCCCGGAGCTGACGATCTTCGGGAGGGTGGGATCCCATTGCCCGTCGTCGGGTGCGGCGTTGGCCGGCGTCACCAGGCTGATCGCCGCGAACAAAGTTGCGGCGATCAGGGTCAGGCACCGTAAGGCGAAGGAGCGCAATGTTTTCCCATCAGTATTCGATGTAGCGAACGACGTACGGGGTCATCCCGCTGGTGCGGACCGGCGAGATCTTGACGTGCGAACCCGTGTAGGGCGCTTCGAGCATCTGACCGTTGCCTAGGTAGAGCGTCACGTGCTGGCTGCCACCGGGGCCGTAGAAGATCACGTCGCCGCGACGCATCTGCGAGGACGGGATCTTGCGGCCGGCGTTGTACTGGGAGCCCGAGTAGTGCGGCAATTTGATGCCGACACCGGCGAACGCGTAGAGGATCAGGCCCGAACAGTCGAACCCGACGGTGTTGGCGCCCGAATCGATACCGCGGCTCGGCCCGGCGGCGTTGCCACCGCCCCAGGAATACGGAACGCCCATCTGCGATCCGGCCCGCTGGATGACGTACTCGGATGCCTGCCTGCCGTACACCCGCGGGATCGCTCCGTTGGTGTAGCCGGTCGGGGTGGGCAGGATGCCCAGCTTCTGCAGGAACTGCCGCCCCATGTTCTGGGTGACTTGGGCGGAGGTCGCCGAGATCCCCAGCACGGTGTTGATGATCGCGACCGGGTCACCGCTGACGAACGCGCTGGGGATCGCCGGGAGCGTGGGATCCCATGCGGTGTCCCACTTCTGACCCGCTTGCACCGGTGCGCCCGGCGCACGATCCCAGTCCCCCGCCGCGACCTGCGGCGTCTGTCCCTGTGCCGGCGCTGCCGGCGCACTTGATGCCGATGCCTTGTGAACCTGAGCGAGTTGGGCCGCGGCGGCTTTCCGCTCGGCGGTCAGCCGGTCCAGCTCACCCCGCTGCGCGTTGAATGTCTGCTGCGCCTGTTGCAGCGCCGCGACCGCATTGTCCTGACTGGACTGAGCGTTGGCCGCGGCCTGGTCGGCGTTCTGTTTGGCCAGCCGGGCCGCCGACTCGCGGTTGACCTGCTCGGTGCGGGCCCGCTGCAGATCGGCGATCACCTTGTCGGTGCTTGCGGCCAGGGTCTGACCGGTCGCCGCGGTGCGCGCGATGTCGGCGGGGTCGGACGCGGTCAGATACGAGTCCGACGGTCCGCTGACGTAAGTGGCCGCCGCGAAGGTGTCGAAGCGTTTCTGTGCCTCGGCGATGGCGCGATTGGCGTCAGCGATGCCTTGCCGGCTGGCCTCGACCTCCTGCTGCGCCGTCGCGGCCGCGTCGCGGGCGTCTTGTACTCCGACGATGGCCTTGTTGACGGCTTCCTGCTGGGTCTGGATGGCGGCGCCGAGCTCCTGCAGCTTCTGGTCTGCGGTGGCCACCGCAGCCACGAGTGTGGCGATCTGATCGGGCGCACCGGGTTCCGCCGCGGCCGGGACTCCACCGGACAACGCCGTACCCAACAGCATCGCCGCGGTCAGCGGCAGCGCCCAGAACCGGCCGCTGCGACGCCACTTCGCGTCGCGGCCTGCTCCTCGCATGCGCGGAACCCGATCTGCTCCTCGCGTACGCGGGACGCCAACGGTGCGTCTCATTCGACTCAAGTCTCCTATGGCTCAACGTCGGCGTACCGGCGTTTGCTCCGGGCCTTTGCACAGAAGTCACATGAAGCACAACTGCAACAATGGGTACCGATTGCACCGTACGTCACATCTGACGCCAAAGAAACTTTAGTCACAAATTACAAGAATGTAATTGCGAATAGTGTGACCAATTGGTGATATTGAGCGGTATTACGAACGAATGTTCGACAGGATTTTCAGGACTCCGCAGAGTCGACGCTCGAGGCCCCTGACCCGGCCAATCGTTTGCTGCGCACCTGAAGAACGCGAGTGAGCACGGCCGCCGCGGCGACGCCGAGCGTCAGCACGATTGCGAGCGCAGTCCAGGGAAAGTCCGGGGTCGAAATCTCCCCCACGAAATTCTTCGCCGACAAAACCGCATTACCGGTCTTGGCCACGTCTTGTCCGGCTTCCAAAGTCACCCGGTCGATGGTCGGACTGTAGGTACCGGCGAACGACGGACTCAACGCGAGCACGGTCGCGCCCGGATTGGCCTCACCGACCTCGGTAGCGATGTCACGCAACGGCGTATCGATCGCGGGGTTGGCCGGCAGCACCACGACCTTGAGGTCGACGCCTTCCTGGCGGGCATCGTTGACGACCTGCCGGAGGCCCTCGACATCGGCCTGCGGTGCGCTCACCCCGTCGTCGCGCACGTCGGCCTGCACGGCCGCCATGCACTTGGTCACGCCGTCGGGTTGCGCCGGATCCATGCCGACTGTGTCGCATACCTCGACCGGGATGTAGGCCGGCAGGAACGGGATGACATGAGGTCCGGTCACAGGGGCACGGTACGCCGAGCCTGGGCTGCGCCGCGAAGCGACACAGGAATCGACACCGCATCGACTGCCGTGCGTCACACCAGCGTGACGCCCGCCGTGCGGAGCCACTCCAACGTGACAACGGGAGACCGGCGCGGCCGCAGCGAGGCGGCGAGATGGGACAGATCAGGCTGACTGGGTAGAAACGCGCATCCGACAAGGGAAGACTGGACCCCGGCCCACTCGGGCTTGCAGGACAAGCGTACTGTTAACATCGGAACGCCGCCGACACAGCCCGTCGCGGTGAGATCTAGCCGGGAGTTGATGTGAGCAGCGAGAATACGGAAAATTCGTCCCTTAACTCATTTGATGCCCGCGACACATTGACTGTCGGGGACCAGAACTACGAGATCTATCGACTCGACGCGGTACCCGGTACCGAGAAGCTTCCGTACAGCCTCAAGGTGCTTGCGGAGAACCTGTTGCGCACCGAGGACGGCGCCAACATCACCAAGGATCACATCCAGGCCATCGCCAACTGGGATCCCTCGGCCGAGCCCAGCATCGAGATCCAGTTCACCCCGGCCCGCGTGCTGATGCAGGACTTCACCGGTGTGCCGTGCATCGTCGACCTGGCCACCATGCGCGAGGCCGTGGCCGCCCTCGGCGGCGACCCGAACAAGGTCAACCCGCTGTCCCCCGCCGAGATGGTCATCGACCACTCCGTCATCCTCGACGTCTTCGGCAACGCCGGCGCCTTCGAGCGCAACGTCGAACTCGAATACGAGCGCAACTCCGAGCGCTACCAGTTCCTGCGCTGGGGCCAGGGCGCGTTCGACGACTTCAAGGTCGTCCCCCCGGGCACCGGCATCGTGCACCAGGTCAACATCGAGTACCTCGCCCGCGTTGTCATGGTCCGCGACGGCAAGGCTTACCCGGACACCTGCGTGGGCACCGACAGCCACACCACCATGGAGAACGGTCTGGGCGTGCTGGGCTGGGGCGTCGGCGGTATCGAGGCCGAGGCCGCCATGCTGGGCCAGCCCGTCTCGATGCTCATCCCCCGCGTCGTCGGCTTCAAGCTGACCGGTGAGATCAAGCCCGGCGTCACCGCCACCGACGTCGTGCTCACCGTCACCGACATGCTCCGCAAGCACGGCGTGGTCGGCAAGTTCGTCGAGTTCTACGGCAAGGGCGTGGCCGAGGTGCCGCTGGCCAACCGCGCCACCCTGGGCAACATGAGCCCCGAATTCGGTTCCACCGCAGCGATCTTCCCGATCGACGAAGAGACCATCAACTACCTGCGGCTGACCGGGCGCAGCGAACAGCAGCTGGCGCTCGTCGAGGCCTATGCCAAGGCGCAGGGCATGTGGCACAACCCGGACAAGGAGCCGGTCTTCTCCGAGTACCTGGAGCTGGACCTGTCCACCGTCGTGCCGTCGATCTCCGGCCCGAAGCGCCCCCAGGACCGCATCGAGCTGACCGACGCCAAGAACGCGTTCCGCAAGGACATCCACAACTACGTCGAGGAGAACCTGCCGACCCCGCACACGCAGCTCGACGAGGCGGTCGAGGAGTCGTTCCCGGCTTCCGACCCGGCCAAACTGTCGTTCGCCGACGACGGCGCGGTGGACGTCCGTCCGTCCGCCGCCAACGGTGCCGAGGGCCGGCCGACCAAGCCCGTCACCGTGCGCTCCGACGAACGCGGCGACTTCGTGCTGGACCACGGCGCGGTCGTCGTTGCCGGAATCACCTCCTGCACCAACACTTCCAACCCGTCGGTCATGCTCGGTGCGGCGCTGCTCGCCAAGAAGGCCGTCGAGAAGGGCCTGAGCACCAAGCCGTGGGTCAAGACCAACATGGCGCCGGGCTCACAGGTCGTCACCGACTACTACAACAAGGCCAATCTCTGGCCGTACCTGGAGAAGCTGGGCTACTACCTGGGCGGCTACGGCTGCACCACGTGCATCGGCAACACCGGGCCCCTGCCCGACGAGATCAGCAAGGCCATCAACGACAACGACCTGTCGGTGACCGCGGTGCTCTCGGGTAACCGCAACTTCGAGGGCCGCATCTCGCCCGACGTCAAGATGAACTACCTGGCGTCCCCGCCGCTGGTGATCGCCTACGGCATCGCGGGAACCATGGACTTCGATTTCGAGACCGACCCGCTCGGCCAGGATCAGGACGGCAACGACGTCTTCCTCAAGGACATCTGGCCGTCTGCCCAGGAAATCGAGGAGACCATCGCGTCCTCGATCAACCGGGAGATGTTCACCGATTCCTACGCCGACGTGTTCAAGGGCGACGACCGCTGGCGCTCGTTGGCCACGCCGGAGGGCAACACCTTCGAGTGGGACGACGCCTCCACCTATGTGCGCAAGGCCCCGTACTTCGACGGCATGCCCGCCGAGCCGGAGCCGGTCGGCGACATCAAGGGCGCCAGAGTCCTTGCCCTGCTTGGCGATTCGGTGACCACCGACCACATCAGCCCGGCCGGCTCGATCAAGCCCGGCACCCCGGCCGCGCAGTACCTCGACGCCAATGGCGTCGAGCGCAAGGACTACAACTCGCTGGGGTCGCGACGCGGCAACCACGAGGTGATGATCCGCGGCACCTTCGCCAACATCCGGCTGCGCAACCAGCTGCTCGACGATGTCTCCGGCGGCTACACCCGCGACTTCACCCAGGATGGTGGGCCGCAGGCGTTCATCTACGACGCCTCGGTCAACTACAAGGAAGCCGGCATCCCGCTGGTCGTCCTGGGTGGCAAGGAATATGGCTCCGGATCGTCGCGTGACTGGGCGGCCAAGGGCACCGTGCTGCTCGGCGTGAAGGCCGTCATCACCGAGTCCTTCGAGCGCATCCACCGCTCGAACCTGATCGGCATGGGCGTGATCCCGCTGCAGTTCCCGGCGGGTGAGTCGGCCGCGAGCCTCAAGCTCGACGGCACCGAGACCTACGACATCACCGGCATCGAGGCGCTCAACGAGGGCAAGACGCCGAAGACGGTGAAGGTGACCGCCACCAAGGAAGATGGTTCCAAGGTGGAGTTCGACGCGGTGGTCCGCATCGACACCCCCGGCGAGGCCGACTACTACCGCAACGGCGGCATCCTGCAGTACGTGCTGCGCAACATGCTGAAGTCGAAGTAATTCTGTCCAGACTGACCGAAGCAGGTAAGGGACAGCGCCAACCGGCGCTCGCGCGAGGAGTGGTCTGAATGCCGCGGGTAACCGACGACCATCTCGCCGCCCGGCGCCGTCAGATTCTCGACGGCGCCAGGCGCTGCTTCGGCCAGTACGGCTACGAGAGTGCGACCGTGCGGCGGCTCGAAGAAACCATCGGGCTGTCGCGCGGCGCAATCTTTCACCACTTCAAGGACAAGGACACCTTGTTCTTCGAGCTGGCTCGCGAGGACGCCGAACGGATGGCCGACGTGGCCGCCCGCGAAGGCTTGATCCAGGTGATGCGGAACATGCTCGCAGCACCCGAACAGTTCGACTGGCTGGCCACCCGGCTCGAAATCGCCCGAAAGTTACGCAACGATCCGGCCTTTCATCAAGGTTGGGCGGAACGGTCGGCCGAGTTGGACGCCGCGATCACCGAACGCCTACGCCGGCAGAAGCAGGCCGGACGGCTCCGCGACGATGTGCCGAGTGCGGTCCTGCACATCTATCTCGATCTGGTCCTCGATGGCCTGGTGGCCAGGATCGCCTCCGGCGAGGACCCGAAGAACCTCACGGCCGTACTGGACCTCGTCGAGGACAGCGTGCGCCAGCAGGCGGCGGCTGACGGTTGAATTCGGCTACCGCGCAGCGGTTGTGCCCGTCACACCCTTGACCGGGTGCGGTGATTGGGGCCGCCGCGACTGCGCATAGTCGTGCCTGACTCCCGCAACAAGCTGTGAATCGAGCCGTACGAACGTCCGGTCTTCGCCACAAGCGATCGAATGCTGGCACCCCCCTCGTACTCCTTGCGAAGTTCAGCCAGCAGTTCGCCGCGATTCTTGTTCATAGTTTCCCTCATCGACATCTCCCCGCTTGTGATGCCCCGACGCATACCCAGAGTAGGAAGCGCCCACACACCGCCGGGGCGATTTGTCCAACGTCTTAAATTGACGTTCTCGAAGATGCGACGGTTCTTGGGAATTCGCGATCAGGCGAGCTCGATGAGGTCCCGGTACTCGGTGGACCAGAAGTCCTCTGTGCCGTCCGGAAGCAGCACGACACGCTGGGGATCGAGAGCCTCGGCCGCACCCGGATCGTGGGTGACCAACACCACGGCGCCCTGATAGCTGCGCAACGCGTCGAGAACCTGCTCTCGCGAGGCTGGATCGAGGTTGTTGGTCGGCTCGTCGAGCAACAACACATTGGCCGTCGACGCAACCAGACCGGCCAGCGCCAGGCGGGTCTTCTCGCCACCGGACAGGGTGCCCGCGGGCTGTTCCAACTGCGGGCCGGTGAACATGAACGCGCCCAACAGGCCTCGAAGATCCTGTTCGCCGGTGTCGGGCGCGGCGTGGCGGATGTTCTCCCACACCGTCGACTCATTGTCGAGGGTGTCGTGTTCCTGGGCGAAGTACCCGATCTTGCAGCCGTGGCCGGGTTCCAAAACTCCGGCGTCGGCGCTCTCGGCACCTGCAAGCAGCCGCAGCAGGGTCGTCTTACCCGCACCGTTGAGGCCGAGAACCACCACCCGAGAACCGCGGTCGATGGCCAGATCCACGCCCGTGAAGATCTCCAACGATCCGTACGTCTTGGTCAGCCCTTTGGCCACCAGCGGGGTTTTGCCGCACGCGGCCGGGGTGGGGAACTTGATGCGGGCTACCTTGTCGGCCACCCGCTCGGCATCGAGCTCAGCGATCATGCGCTCGGCACGACGCAACATGTTCTGTGCGGCAACGGCTTTGGTGGCCTTGGCGCCCATTTTGGCGGCCTGAGCCCGCAACGCACCTGCCTTCTTCTCGGCATTGGCACGTTCGCGGCGGCGACGTTGCTCGTCGGTGGCGCGCGCATCGAGGTACTTCTGCCAACCCATGTTGTAGACATCGGCCTCACCACGAACCGCATCGAGAAACCACACCCGGTTGACGACTTCGGCCAGCAGATCGACATCGTGACTGATGACGACGAGGCCGCCGGTGTGGTTGTGCAGGAAGTCCCGCAGCCAGCCGATCGAGTCGGCGTCGAGGTGGTTGGTAGGTTCGTCGAGCAGCAACGTGGTGGCCGAACCGGACCCCGTCTCGGACGCCGCGAACAAGATGCGGGCGAGTTCCACCCGCCGACGCTGGCCACCCGACAGAGTGCGCAGCGGCTGGGTGAGGATCCGATCGGGCAGGCCGAGGCTCGCGCAGATGCGCCCGGCCTCGCTCTCGGCGGCATACCCGCCGAGCGCCGAGAACCGTTCCTCCAACTGCCCGTAGCGGCGCACCGCCTTGTCCCGCGCAGCGTCATCGGCCACCTCGGCCATCAGCGCCTGCTGCTTCTCCAAGTCGGCCAGCAGCGTGTCGAGGCCACGAGCCGACAGCACACGATCGCGGGCCAGCACATCGAGATTGCCCTCACGCGGGTCCTGCGGCAGGTAGCCGATCTCACCCGTGCTCGTGATGGTGCCCGCGTACGGTTCGCCCTCCCCCGCCAGGATGCGCATCGTCGTGGTCTTGCCTGCGCCGTTGCGTCCGACCAGGCCGATCCGGTCGCCCGGCTGCACCCGCAACGCCGAGCCCTCGATGGACAGCAGCGTGCGCGCTCCGGCGCGGACCTCCAGGTCCGTTGCGGTGATCACGCTGCGGTCCTCCTGTTTTCTCGTCGCGGTGGCGTGTCGTGGGTTACTTCTCGTGGTGCCGGTCGGCTCCTCGCGCTAGCGCTCGTCGGTGAAGACCGGGGGGCGCTTCTCCGCGCGCGCGGCAACCGCTTCCTCGAAGTTTGCGGTGAGCAGGCGCACAAAGAGTTGTCCCAGGCCCTCGGCCTGCATGTGCCCCTCCAGACTAGCGGCGTCCAGTCCACTCCAAAGTGTGCGCTTGGTCAACTCGATACCCGGCCGGGAGAACGCTGCCATGCGTTCCGCCATTGCATAGCAGGTGTCCAGGAGGGCGTGCTCGGCCACCACGCTGGACACCAGACCGATGCGTTCGGCCTCCTGAGCGTCGACGTCGCGGCCGGTCAGCATGATCTCGAACGCGCGTGACGACCCGATGGCCCGCGGCAGCAGGTAGGACAAGCCCAGCTCACTGGCGGTAAGCCCGTTGTTGATCCCCGCGGCGCGGAAATACGCGCCCTCGGCGGCGACCCGGACGTCACAAGCCAGGGCGAGGCACAGGCCGCCGCCAATGGCCGCACCGTTCACCGCGGCGATCACCGGCTGGTGCAGCCGCCGTAGGGCGAGAATCACATCGTCGAGG
Organism: Mycobacterium syngnathidarum; assembly: GCF_001942625.1. Lineage (GTDB taxonomy): Bacteria > Actinomycetota > Actinomycetes > Mycobacteriales > Mycobacteriaceae > Mycobacterium > Mycobacterium syngnathidarum. Next base: position 170,972 of record NZ_MLCL01000033.1, on the reverse strand, counting down.
ATCTCCATCGACCGCAGCGCGTACGTCGGCCTGGTCAGCCCGGCGACGTGCGGCACCGATCCCGCCGACTTGTGATCGGCCCCGGAGGAGAAACCTCGACCGGCTCCGGTCAGCACCACGACGCGCACGCTGTTGTCGTAGCGCAACTCTTCCAGGACGCCCTTGAGCGGCACCATGACATCGAAGGCCATCGAGTTCATCCGCTCGGGGCGGTTGAGGGTTACCAGGGCCAGGTCCGGGCGCGCACGGTCGACCAGGACGAATTCGTTCTGCGCAGTCACGGACAGCACGCTATCGCGTGCCGGTCATCACACCTGTTCGGCGTCGCCCTGCGCGGCCTGCGCCTTCATCGCGGCGTCGATGTCGAACTCCCTGATCTTCTGAACCAGATCCTCCAAGGCCGCCGGCGGCAGCGCTCCGGCCTGGTTGAAGACCAGTTTGCCCTTCTTGAACGCCATCAGGGTGGGGATCGACTTGATGTCGGCCGCCGCGGCGAGCCCCTGCTCGGCCTCGGTGTCCACCTTGGCGAAGACGACGTCGGGGTGCTGCTCGGAGGCAGCCTTGAACGTCGGCGCAAACGCGCGGCACGGCCCACACCATGACGCCCAGAAATCCACCAGCACGATCTCGTTGCCGTTGACGATGTCATTGAACTGATCTGCGGTGATGTCTTGCGTACTCACACTTTTCCTAACGTCGGGGCGTAGCGGCCTGTTCCCCACCATATGGCCTGTAGAAGCCGGCAGCAGGCTTTCGGCGGGGTGTACGCCGCCGAAAGCCTGCCGCTCAACCACCGTCAGGCCGGCACATCCCGTTGATATGGGCGCTTGGACTCGAATCGCCAGATGGCATGGTCGAGGGCGATGGCATCCCACCCGCCGCTCTCGGCCGTCGCCCGGACCAGTTCAGCGGCGCGGGCAGCGTCGACCCGTCCGACTTCACGGCAGACATAGCCGAGGACCATTCGGTCGGCTTTCACCCCGGGAATCTTCGCCAGGGTCTGCGCGTATTCCCAAGTGATTCCGGACCGCTGGCCCGGCACGGCGCACCACGCCGCCTTGGCCGCTTCGCACCGCGATTCATCCTCTTCCGTAGAACGTGCCCACGATGACCAGGACGATCACGCCCGTGAACCAGAAACCGGAATCCAGCCAGCCCAGCACGCCCAGCACCGCGCCCACGGCGGCGCCGATGATCAGTGCCCGGCCCGCGGAGTCGCTCCGCCAGACGAATGCCGGAACCGTGATCACACGGTTATTGTGCGGCGCCCAGCGCGGCTCAGACGGTGAAACCGAGGGCGCGCAATTGCTCACGGCCGTCGTCGGTGATCTTGTCCGGGCCCCACGGCGGGTTCCAGACCCAGTTGATCTTGATCTCGTTGACCAGGCCCGCGCCCACCAATGCGGTACGCGACTGGTCCTCGATCACGTCGGTCAGCGGGCAGGCCGCCGAGGTGAGCGTCATGTCGATCAGCGCGACGGCGCCTTCATCGCCCTGTTCGACGTCGAGGCCGTAAACCAGACCGAGGTCGACGACGTTGATGCCCAACTCGGGATCCACCACGTCGCGCATGGCTTCCTCTACGTCGGCCAGCAGTTCCTCTGAGGCCCCGGAGACTTCCCCGCTCGCTGCGCTCGTGTCCGCCGGTACGTCACTCATCGCTTGTCCTCCACGTCGTCGCTGGCCTGTGCCAACGCGTCTTTAAAAGCCATCCAACCCAGCAGCGCACACTTGACCCGCGCCGGATACTTGGCGACACCGGCAAATGCGATGCCGTCACCGAGTACATCTTCGTCCCCCTCCACGTTGCCGCGTGAGGAAATCATCTCGGTAAAGGCCTCGACCGTCTTGAGGGCGTCGCCGACGCTCTGGCCGATGACCTGATCGGTCAACACCGAGGTGGCGGCCTGACTGATCGAACAACCCTGGCCGTCATAGGAGATGTCGGCCACCGTCTCGGCGTCCTCGGACAGTGCAACCCGCAGCGTCACCTCGTCCCCGCACGTCGGGTTGACGTGATGCACCTCGGCGGCGAACGGCTCACGCAGGCCCCGATGATGCGGGTGCTTGTAGTGGTCCAGGATCACTTCCTGGTACATCTGTTCCATTTTCACGAGAAGAACTCCACAGCACGTTTGACGCCGGCCACCAGGCGGTCCACCTCGTCGAGCGTGTTGTAGACCGCAAACGACGCGCGGGCCGTGGCGGCGATACCGAAACGGCGGTGCAGTGGCCAGGCGCAATGGTGCCCGACGCGTACCGCGACGCCCTCGTCATCGAGCACCTGCCCGACATCGTGGGCGTGGATCCCGTCCACCACGAAACTGACCGGCGAGCCACGGTGCTCCATCGACTGCGGACCGACGACCCGGACCTGCGGGATACCGGCCAAGCCTTCCAGGGCGGCGGCGACGAGCTCGGCTTCGTGGGCCTCGACCACGTCGATCCCGATGTTGGTCAAATACCGTGCCGCAGCGGCTAGCCCGACCACCTGCGAGGTCATCGGGGTGCCCGCCTCGAAGCGCTGCGGGGCCGGTGCGTAGGTGGTCTGTTCCATCGTGACGGTCTCGATCATCGAGCCACCGGTGATGAACGGAGGCATCGCGTTCAGCAGCGCCAACCGTCCGTAGAGCACACCGATGCCGGTGGGCCCGAGCATCTTGTGACCCGAGAACGCCGCGAAATCGACGTCGAGGGCATGGAAGTCGACCGGCTGGTGCGGCACCGACTGGCAGGCGTCGAGCACGGTCAGCGCACCGACCGCCTTCGCCCGCGAAACCAGCTCGGCCACCGGCGCGATGGCGCCGGTGACGTTCGAATGATGGCTGAACGCCACCACCTTCACGCGCTCGTCGAGCTCCAACGAATCCAGGTCGATGCGCCCGTCTTCGCTCACCCCGTACCAACGCAGGGTCGCACCGGTGCGCTGGGCGAGTTCCTGCCACGGAATCAGATTCGCGTGGTGCTCCAACTCGGTTGTGACGATCACGTCGCCGGGCCCGACGGCATGCTCGAACCGCTTGTCCCCGAGCACATATGCGACGAGGTTGATCGCCTCGGTGGCGTTCTTTGTGAACACCAACTCGTCCGGCTCGGCACCCACGAACGCCGCGATGTCAGCACGGCCCTGCTCGTAGGCGTCGGTGGCCTCTTCCATCAGTTGGTGCGCACCACGGTGCACGGCCCCGTTGGAGGTGGTCAGGAACTCCCGTTCCGCATCGAGCACCTGCAGCGGCTTCTGCGACGTAGCCCCGGAATCCAGGTAGGCCAGCTGCTTTCCGCTGCGCATGACCCGGCTCAGAATCGGGAAATCCGCCCTGACCTCAGCCAGCACGGTGGGGTCGAAAGTTTGTGCAACAGTCACAATTTCGCTCCTCCCGTCCGCGCTATATCAGGCTCCGACCGCCTGCGTGAAGCGCACGTATCCGTTCTCTTCGAGCTCGTCGGCGAGTTCCGGCCCGCCCGATTCCACGATGCGCCCGCCCACGAACACGTGCACGAACTGTGGACGGATGTAGCGCAGGATGCGGGTGTAGTGGGTGATCAGCAGGATGCCGCCGTGCTCGGCTTCGGCATAGCGGTTGACGCCCTCGCTCACGATGCGCAGCGCATCGACGTCCAGGCCCGAGTCGGTCTCGTCGAGGATCGCGATCTTCGGCTTGAGCAGACCCAGCTGCAGGATCTCGTGGCGCTTCTTCTCACCGCCGGAGAAGCCCTCGTTGACACTGCGCTCACCGAACGCCTGATCGATGTCCAGATCGTCCATCGCGGCCTTGACTTCCTTGACCCAGTGCCGCAGCTTCGGGGCCTCGCCGCGAACCGCCGTGGCCGCCGTACGCAAGAAGTTCGACATCGACACCCCGGGCACCTCGACCGGGTACTGCATGGCCAGGAAAAGGCCCGCCCGCGCCCGCTCGTCGATGCTCATCTCCAGGACGTCCTGCCCGTCGAGGGTGATCGACCCGGAGGTGACGGTGTACTTGGGATGTCCGGCGATCGCGTAGGACAACGTCGACTTGCCCGAGCCGTTGGGACCCATCACGGCGTGGGTCTCCCCCGACTTCACGGTGAGGTCGACGCCCTTCAAGATAGGGATTTCGGTGTTCTCGGCGCCTTCGGCGGCATTGACCGAGACGTGCAGGTCCTTGATTTCCAGAGTGGTCATGAGTGCGATGCTTCCGATTCGTTAAGTTCGTTCTTTTGCAGTTCTTGCTCTATGGCGGCGGTCAGACGCTCACGCACCTCGGGCACGGCGATCTTGGCGATGATCTCGTTGAAGAAACCGCGCACGACCAGGCGCCGGGCCTGATCCTCGGGAATGCCTCGGGCGCGCAGATAGAACAACTGCTCGTCGTCGAAACGCCCGGTGGCACTGGCGTGCCCGGCTCCGACGATCTCGCCGGTCTCGATTTCGAGGTTGGGCACCGAATCGGCGCGGGCACCGTCGGTGAGCACCAGGTTGCGGTTCACCTCGAAGGTGTCGGTGCCGGTGGCTTCGGCGCGGATCAGCACGTCGCCGATCCACACGGTGTGCGCGTCGGGCTTCTTCGAATCCGGATCGCCTTGCAGCGCACCCTTGTAGAGCACGTCGGACTTACAGTGCGGCTGGGCGTGGTCGACGAGCAACCGCGACTCGAAGAACTGCCCGTCGTCGGCGAAATAGGTGCCGAGCATCTTCGCGTCGCCGCCGGGCCCGGTGAAGCGCACGGTGGCCGAAGTGCGCACGACATCGCCACCGAGGGTGACGTTGACGTGTCCGAGCACCGCATCCTTGCCGAGCTTGGCGTGGTGGGCGCTGACATGCACCATGTCGTCGGCCCAGTCCGCGATCCAGATCAATCCGAGGCCGGCCGAATCACCGACGATGATCTCGACGTTGTCGGCGTAGGTTCCGCTGCCGCGCAGGTCGACGACCACGATCGCGCGAGACAGCTCCTCGACGCGAATCTGCAGGTGCCCGTAGCCCACTACGCGCTCGCCGGGTCCGTCGACCACGATCTCGATCGGCTCGGCTACCTCGGTGTCGCGCTTGACCGTCACCACGGTCGCCGTTTCGAACGACGAATAGGCCTGGGCCGCAACACGATCGGTGGGCACACCACCCTCGCCGAGCCGCTTGTCGTCGCGGCCGACAGTCTCCACGCTCACGCCGGGTCGCTCGGTCACGGTGATGCCGGCACTGCCGTTCGCGACGGCGGAGCCGTCATGCAGGCCACGCAGCCGCTTGAGCGGGGTGAACCGCCACAGCTCGTCGCGACCGCCGGGCACTTCGAACGCATTGACGTCGAACGATGCGAACAGCTCGCCCTTGTTGGCCCCGGCCAATGTCGAACCGGAGTTGGCGGCCGCGCTTTCGGCCGCTTCAGTCAGATTTGAACCCACTTAACCGACCGCGCCTTCCATCTGCAGCTCGATCAGCCGGTTGAGCTCGAGCGCGTATTCCATGGGCAGTTCCTTGGCGATGGGTTCGACGAAGCCACGCACCACCATCGCCATCGCCTCGTCCTCGGTCAGGCCACGGCTCATCAGGTAGAAGAGCTGATCTTCGCTGACCTTGGACACCGTGGCCTCGTGACCCATCGTGACGTCGTCCTCACGGATGTCCACATACGGGTAGGTGTCCGAGCGGCTGATCGTGTCGACCAGCAGCGCATCGCATTTCACACTCGAACGGCTGCCGTGAGCACCCTTGTTCACCTGAACGAGGCCGCGGTAGGAAGCCCGTCCGCCGGCCCGCGCCACCGACTTGGACACGATGTTGCTCGACGTGTGCGGTGCCAGGTGCAGCATCTTGGCGCCGGTGTCCTGATGCTGCCCCTCACCGGCGAACGCCACCGAGAGCACCTCGCCCTTGGCGTGCTCACCGGTCATCCAGACCGCGGGGTACTTCATGGTGACCTTGGAACCGATGTTGCCGTCGATCCACTCCATGGTGGCGCCGGCCTCGGCCCGGGCCCGCTTGGTGACCAGGTTGTAGACGTTGTTGGACCAGTTCTGGATCGTGGTGTAGCGCACCCGGGCACCGGGCTTGACCACGATCTCGACAACCGCGGAGTGCAGCGAATCCGACTTGTAGATCGGTGCGGTACACCCCTCGACGTAGTGCACGTAGGAACCTTCGTCGGCGATGATCAGGGTCCGCTCGAACTGGCCCATGTTCTCGGTGTTGATCCGGAAGTAGGCCTGCAGCGGGATGTCGACGTGCACGCCCGGCGGCACATAGATGAACGATCCGCCCGACCACACCGCGGTGTTCAGCGCCGAGAACTTGTTGTCCCCCGCGGGGATCACGGTGCCGAAGTGCTCCTTGAAGATCTCCGGGTACTCACGCAGGCCCGAGTCCGTGTCCAGGAAGATGACCCCCTGGGCCTCAAGGTCCTCGCGGATCTGGTGGTACACCACCTCGGATTCGTACTGGGCCGCGACACCGGCCACCAGGCGCTGCTTCTCGGCTTCCGGAATGCCAAGGCGGTCATAGGTATTGCGAATGTCCTCGGGCAGCTCCTCCCAGGAAGCCGCCTGCTTCTCGGTGGAGCGCACGAAGTACTTGATGTTGTCGAAGTCGATGCCCTCGAGGTTGGAACCCCAATGCGGCATCGGCTTCTTGTCGAAGGTGCGCAGCGCCCGCAGCCGGGTCTCCAGCATCCATTCCGGCTCGTTCTTCTTGGCCGAGATGTCACGCACGACGGCTTCGGAAAGACCCCGCTGCGCACTCGCGCCGGCGACATCGGAGTCCGACCAGCCGTAGCCGTAGTTACCCAGCGACGCGATGGTCTCTTCCTGGGTCAATGGCGTTTCGGGCGTGATGGTCATTTCGCCGCTCCTTGTTTTATCGTTGCGGTCGTCCGGGCGCGGGCTGTGCCCCGAACTTCCGTTGCACTGTCTGTGGTTGTCTCTACCCCGACGCCGTCCACGTCGAGTGGGACATGGGTGGTGCAGGCACAGTCACCGTTGACGATGGTGGCCAGGCGTTGCACGTGGGTGCCCAGAATCTCGGCGAACGCCTCACTCTCCGTCTCGCACAACTCCGGGAATTCCTCGGCGACGTGCGACACCGGACAGTGGTGCTGGCAGATCTGTACCCCGTGAATCGGACCGTCCACCGGTGTCGTGGTGGTGGCGTATCCGGCCCGGGTCAGCGCGTCTGCGACGCGCTCGGCAGTGTCGGCGACGCTGCCGGATCCCTCGGTGACCCCGGCCAGGATGGTGTCCATGCGCCGCCGCGCGAAAGTCCGCACGGCATCCTTGCCGCCGATCTCGCGCAGTTGCCGAATCGCGGCAACCGCGAGGTCGTCGTAGGTATGCCCGAGCTTGGCACGTCCCGCTGCCGTGAGCCGATAGCGTTTGGCCGGGCGACCCCGGCCGTTGTGCTGCCACGCGGCCGCGGCACTGGCCTGGGCATCACCGGCTTCGATCAGGGCATCGAGGTGACGACGCACGCCGGCAGCCGAGATGCCGAGCCGCTCACCGATCTGCCCGGCCGTGATGGGCCCCTCGAGCAGCAGATGGATGATCGCGCGCCGAGTGTGCCCGTCGGAGACCGGCACGACATCGGTGACCGGCTTCGGTGTTCCCACCGAAGCTGGACTCGACGCAGAGCCCTCAGCCGTCCGACGCATTTTCACAACACCATTGTGACGGAATTCCCCGCAGGGTTCTAGCAAGGGCACCCTTACGTGACCTGGGCCACCGTTGCGTGGCGTAGCGCGCCTCTGCCGACGGTTAGGCTGCCCTGATGGCAAGCCGCCTGTCGACCTTCAGCTCATCGATCGCCCGGTGGCACGGCGACGAACGAACCGTCGGATCCCCACTCAACCCCGCCGAGGTCGTCGCGCAGCGCCGGACCCGGCTGTTCGGAGCGACCGGAACCGTACTGATGGCCATCGGCGCTCTCGGCGCCGGCGCCCGTCCCGTGGTGCAGGACCCTACGTTCGGTGTTCGGCTGCTCAACCTGCCCTCCCGCATCCAGACCGTTTCACTGACGATGACCACGACCGGCGCCGTGATGATGGCGCTGGCCTGGCTCATGCTCGGGCGGTTCGCCCTCGGCCCCCGGCGGATGTCGCGCAGCCAGCTCGACCGCACCCTGCTGCTGTGGGCCCTGCCCCTGCTGATCGCGCCACCGATGTACAGCAAGGACGTCTACTCGTATCTGGCGCAGAGCGAGATCGGCTACATCGGGCTCAATCCGTACCAGGTCGGTCCGGCGACCGGACTCGGGCTCGATCACGTGTTCACGTTGTCGGTGCCCAGCCTCTGGCGCGAGACCCCGGCGCCGTACGGGCCACTGTTCCTGTGGATCGGCGAGAGTATTTCCGCGCTGACCGGCGAGAACATCGTCGCGGCCGTGCTCTGCCACCGCATCGTGGTGCTTCTCGGTGTCGGTCTCATCGTGTGGGCCACCCCGCGACTGGCCCGGCGCTGCGGGGTCGCCGAGGTCAGCGCACTGTGGCTGGGCGCCTGCAATCCGCTGCTGTTCATGCACCTGGTGGCCGGGATCCACAACGAAGCACTGATGCTGGGCCTGATGCTGGCCGGCACGGAATTCGCGCTGCGCGGCATCGGAGCCGCCCGGTCGGCGACATCGGGATCGGTCGTCGCGCCGATCATCCCCCGGCCGCTGACCTGGCCGCATTCACGCGAAGACTGGCAGCACTGGTACCCCGCGGGGATGCTGCTGTTCGGGACCGTGCTCATAACGCTGTCCTCCCAGGTCAAGCTTCCGTCCCTGCTGGCGTTGGGATTCGTGGCGATGGCCCTGGCCTGGCGCCTGGGCGGGACGATCAAGGCGTTCTTCGTGGCGAGCGTCCCGCTCGGTGCGGTATCGCTGGCCGTGATGGCCCTCATCGGCTGGGCCAGCGGCCTCGGCTTCGGTTGGCTGGGCACCCTCGGCACCGCGAACGTGGTCCGTAGCTGGATGTCTCCGCCGACACTGCTGGCATTGGGTACCGGTCAGGTCGGCATCCTGCTGGGTCTCGGTGACCACACCACCGCGGTGCTCGCACTGACCCGCGCCATCGGCGTCTTCCTGATCGCAATCCTGGTCAGCTGGCTGCTGCTGGCCGTGATGCGGGGCCGCCTGCACCCCGTCGGCGGTCTGGGTGTCGCGCTCGGCGGCACGATCCTGCTGTTCCCGGTGGTGCAGCCGTGGTACCTGCTGTGGGCGGTGATCCCGTTGGCAGCGTGGGCAACCCGACCCGGATTCCGCGGGTCCACGATCGCCATCACCCTGGTGGTCGGGATCTTCGGCCCGACCGCCAACGGCGACCGGTTCACGTTGTTCCAGATCGTGATGGCAACCTTGGCCAGCACGGTGATCGTGCTGATCTTGATCGGGTTGACGTGGCGCCGGCTGCCGTGGCGCGCATCACCTCAACCCGACATAACCCGACCGCCGGCACCTACGCAGTCCCCCGGCGCCTACGCTGAATCCCCGTGACCTCGCGTTCTGACCATCCTGTGCTGCTCCGCGGCGTCAGCAAGCGCTACGGGTCGACCAAAGCGGTCGACAACCTCGATCTCGAGGTGCAGCGCGCCGAGGTGCTGGCCCTGCTCGGCCCCAACGGCGCGGGCAAGACCACCACGGTCGAGATGTGCGAGGGATTCATCCGCCCGGACGACGGGCAGGTCGAGATCCTGGGCCTGGACCCCATTGCGGACAATGCCCAGCTGCGCGAGCGGATCGGCGTGATGCTGCAGGGTGGCGGCGGGTACCCCGCCGCCAAGGCCGGCGAGATGCTGAATCTCGTCGCTTCCTACGCCGCCGATCCCCTGGATCCGGGCTGGCTGATGGACACCCTCGGCCTGACCGAATCCGCCCGCACCACCTACCGGCGGCTCTCGGGCGGCCAGCAACAACGCCTGGCCCTGGCCTGCGCCGTGGTCGGGCGCCCCGAACTGGTATTCCTCGACGAGCCCACCGCAGGGATGGACGCGCACGCCCGAATTGTGGTGTGGGAGTTGATCGATGCGCTGCGCCGAGACGGTGTGACGGTGGTGCTGACCACCCATCACCTCGCCGAGGCCGAAGAACTCGCCGACCGGATCGTCATCATCGACCACGGGATTGCCGTTGCCACCGGCACACCGGCGGAGCTGACCCACAGCGGCGCCGAGAATCAATTGCGATTCAGCGCCCCGCGCAAACTGGATCTGACCCTGCTGACCGCGGCGCTGCCCGAGGATTACAAGGCCAGCGAGACGGCCCCCGGCGAGTACCTGGTGGAGGGACACATCGATCCACAGGTGCTGGCCACCGTGACGGCCTGGTGCGCGCGGCTCAACGTGCTGGCCACCGGCATGCGGGTGGAACAGCGCAGTCTCGAAGACGTATTCCTCGACCTGACAGGACGGGAGCTGCGGTCATGACGAGCACCCCGAATCGATTCGCCCCGGGCACGTTCTCGCCGGACCCCCGCCCGGCCAAGGTGCCGGCCATGCTGGCCGCCCAATTCGGGCTGGAGCTCAAGCTGCTGCTGCGCAACGGCGAACAGCTCCTGCTGACGATGTTCATCCCGATCACGCTGCTGATCGGGATGACGCTGCTGCCGCTGGGCTCGTTCGGCGACAACCGGGCCGCAACGTTCACCCCGGCCATCATGGCCCTGGCGCTGATCTCCACCGCATTCACCGGACAGGCCATCGCGGTGGCCTTCGACCGCCGCTATGGCGCACTGAAACGCCTTGGCGCCACCGCGCTTCCGGTGTGGGGAATCATCGCGGGCAAGTCCCTGGCCGTCGTCACCGTCGTGTTTTTGCAGGCGATCCTGTTGGGCGCCATAGGTTTTGCGTTGGGTTGGCGTCCGTCGCCGGCCGGGCTGGCACTGGGCGCGGTCATCATCGCATTGGGTACCGCCACATTCGCCGCGTTGGGGCTGCTGCTCGGCGGCACGCTCAAGGCCGAGATCGTGCTGGCGTTGGCGAACCTGCTGTGGTTCGTGTTCGCCGGCCTCGGCGCGCTGACCCTGGAGGGCGGCCCGGTGCCCTCTGCCCTGCGCTGGGCCGCCCGGCTGACGCCATCCGGTGCGCTCACCGAAGCCCTGACCCAGGCGATGACGGTATCCATGGACTGGTTCGGCGTGGCCGTGCTGCTGGTGTGGGGTGTCGTCGCGGCGATCTGCGCGCTGCGCTGGTTCCGGTTCACCTGACCCGCAACGGCCCTACTACGGGCTGTAGTTATTGATCAACTACGATCAGGCCGTGCCCGTCGGAACAGCTTTCCAGCGACTGGTCGATCTGCTGCCCATGCCGAGCCTGCGGGTCCAGCGCCTGATCGCGTTCCTCGTGATCCTCACCCAGGGCGGCATCTCCGTCACCGGCGCGATCGTCCGAGTCACCGCCTCCGGGCTGGGCTGCCCCACCTGGCCCCAGTGCTTCCCGGGCAGCTTCACGCCCGTCCCGCACGCCGAAGTCGCTGTCGTGCACCAGGTGGTGGAGTTCGGCAACCGGATGATCACCTTCCTGGTGGTGCTGACCGCCATCGCCGCCGTCCTCGCCGTCACGCGGGCCCGCCGCCGGCGTGAAGTGCTGGTCTATGCCTGGCTGATGCCGGCGTCCACCGTGGTCCAGGCCATCATCGGCGGCATCACGGTGCGGACCGGCCTGCTGTGGTGGACCGTGGCCGTCCACCTGCTGGCGTCCATGGCAATGGTGTGGCTCGCGGTTCTGCTGTTCGTCAAGATCGGCCAGTCCGACAACGGCGCACCGACGGAAACGGTGCCGAAACCGTTGCGACAGTTGACCGTGCTGAGCGCTGTCCTCCTGGCCGCAGTCCTCGTGACGGGCACCCTGGTGACCGGCGCCGGACCGCACGCCGGGGACAAGAGCCTCGATCGCGTGGTGCCGCGTCTGCAGGTCGAGATCACCACGCTGGTGCACATGCATTCCTCGCTGCTGGTCGCCTATCTGTCCCTGATCGTCGCGCTGGGATTCGCACTCGTCGCGGTGCGCGCCCCACGCCCGGTCATGGTCCGGCTCGTTGTTCTCGCGGTGCTGGTGTGCGCGCAGGGACTCGTCGGCATCGTGCAGTTCTACACCGGCGTGCCCGCCGCCCTGGTCGCCGTGCACGTCGCGGGTGCGGCGGCATGCACCGCGGCCACCGCGGCGCTGTGGGCCTCGATGCGTGAGCGCGTCGAACCCAGCGCCCGGTAGCCACGTTACGGCGGCAGCTAGAGCCCTTTGTGCGACAGCGGGCCCAACCCCAGCCGCTGCAGCGCGTCTTCCACAGCGACGGCGAACCGCCGCTCGGCAGTCCCCCGGGCGGCCGAGCCGAGCTGCCGGAATCCCAGTCCCGGCTCGATCAGCTCGAGCTCCAGCAGGCGGGGATCCTCCGGACCGCCGATCACGTCGACCCGGGCATACACCAGATCCTCGGGCGCGAGGTCGAACAACCGGATGACCGCGTCGACTGCCGCGCGCCCCACCTCCCAGACCTCGTCGTCGGGATCAGCCGGTGACAACGACTCCCGCGCGTAGGTGCCGGTCTCCTCGAACTCGGGTGATTCTCCGGCCGGAGGCAGGATCGGCCCCTTGGTGAACGCGTGGGACTCCTTGCCGCCCAGGAAAACCAGCGCGGTCTCCCCGTCGGCGATGCGCGGGTCATAGGGCTGCACCAACACCGCGCGGCCCGTGGCGTGCAGCACCGCCGCGTGAGCCAGAGCCGCCGAGGCGTCGACGAAACGTTGCGCTCCCGTCGAACCGGCCGCCACCGCGGGCTTCACCACCACTTCGCCGTCGGGCACGCTGACCTGCTCACCGACCGCGAAGTATCCGGTCGGCACCACCGGCACACCCGAGCGGTGCAGATCGTCGAGGTAGTGCTTGTCGACGTTCCACTCGACGACCGGTGCGGGGTTGATCAGATGGGACACCGACCGCGTCCACGCCAGGAACTCGTCGAGACGCTCGGTGTAGTCCCAGGTGGCCCGCAGGAGCACCAGGTCGGCATCGCGCGTCGCCGGGTCGTCCCAGGGCAGCCAGCTGGCGTGCAGACCGCGGTTGCGCAGTGCGATGAGCAGGCCGGCGTCGTCGCCGTCGCCTTCGGGCAATGCGGCGCAACCGGCCAACACGATGCGGGGATGGAACACATCCGGACGGGCGAGCTTCACCCCCGCGATGATAGGTGTGGATGATGGATGGCGTGTATGCCATCGAAGTTGCCGAGACCGGCGGACCCGAAGTCCTGAGCTACGTCGAACGGCCTGAGCCCGCTCCGGGCCCCGGCGAGGTGCTGATCAAGGCCGAGGCCATCGGCGTCAACTTCATCGACACCTATTTCCGGTCCGGGCTGTATCCGCGGGACCTGCCGTTCATCGTCGGTTCCGAGGTCTGTGGCACCGTCGCCGCGGTCGGGGACGATGTGGCCGCACTGGCCGTCGGAGACCGCGTGGTGACCGCCAATGCCACCGGCGCCTACGCGGACTTCTGTGTCGCCCCAGCCGATTTCGTCGCCTACGTGCCCGACGGCGTGGCGCCCGACGCGATTGCGTCCGCGCTGTTGAAGGGCATGACCGCGCACTACCTGATCAAGTCGACCTACGCCGTGCAACCGAGCGACACCATCCTGGTGCATGCCGGCGCAGGCGGTGTCGGCCTGATCCTGACCCAGTGGGCCACCAGCATCGGCACCCGGGTGATCACCACCGCGTCGACGCCGGAGAAGGCCGAACTGTCCCGGCAGGCAGGTGCGATCGAGGTGCTCGAGTATCCCGAGGACCCGGACGAGTTCGCGACCGCGATTCGCGATCTCACCGGCGGGGAGGGCGTGGCCGCCGTGTATGACGGGGTCGGCGCGTCGACGTTCGACGCCAGCCTGGCCAGCCTCGCGGTGCGCGGCACTCTGGCCTTGTTCGGCGCGGCCAGCGGACCGGTGCCGCCGGTGGATCCGCAGCGGCTGAATGCGGCCGGATCGGTCTTCCTGACCCGGCCGACGCTCGCGCACTACACCCGCACATCTGACGAATTCTCTTGGCGTGCCGGTGAATTGATCAACGCGATCGCGGACGGTTCGATCACCATCACCGTCGGCGGCCGCTACCCGCTGGCCGAGGCCGCCTCAGCCCACACCGACCTGCAGGGCCGCAAGACCGTCGGCTCGGTCGTGCTGGTGCCCTAGAAACGTGCTGCCAGACCCCATGCGACGTCGGTGAGGAAACCGCCCGAAGCCGCCGTCGCCGACGATGCCGGCGAAATAGCGATCGGACTCAGCGCGCACAAAATTGTCGGGGCTGACCAATGCGGTCATGCGTATGACGCTGCCACATCAACGGCGCTGGTGGTCTTCTGATCAACCACAGACGAGCCGGGCAGCGTAAGCCGGCGCCTCGCCGACGGTGCGGTCACAACCGACCAGAACCTCACGCGGGGTCAGCGCATGTACGTCGGCGGTGTGATGGCGCGTGGTGCCGGTCCGGGGATCGTGCACCGCGATGTCGTAACACTGCCCCGAGGTCGGCGTCACCACCAGCTGGTGATGACGCCAGCCCCAGCCGTAGTGCCGGAACAGTTCGCGCTCCAGGACCTGCTCGACGGGGTGCGATAGGTAACTCCAGCCCCGATACAGGTCCATCAGATCGGTGGGGTGCCCGGTGCGGTCGACCAGCTGTGCCAATCGGTCGGGGGTGAGGTTGCCCCACCACCTGCCCTCGGGAAAGTCGATGAGGGTGGGGGCGAAACGATGCCCGCCGAAACTGCTGCAGCGCCAGACCCGGGCCACTCCGGTTCCGCCGTGTGCATCGCGCAGTTGCCGGTAGAGGGGGTAGCCGTAGGTGCCGCAGCATGCGTCGACCGCGGCGTGGGTGCAGACCACCAGATCTCGGTGGGTGTCCTGCACGCGGTGGGGTTCGAATTCGGCCGGCGCGGAGATCTCCCCGGCAGCGTCCTCCGGGAACAGGGCGTCGATCAAATGGGGCGCGCCGGAAAGCGGGACATGGTATTCCTGACGCGCGAATTCAGCTGCGGCACTGCCGGTTCGGTCGAAGAGGATGATGCGCATCAGGCCGGCCACCGAGTACTGCGGGTCTGGCGCCGCGGCGAAGGTCTTCATGGTCAGTCCGCGTTCCTCGGTGCGCCGGGTAGCCGCCCGCAACGCGGCTCGCAAGGGTGCGGGTGTCCGGGCGGTCTCCCATACCGGGGTACCCATGCCGGGCGGCCATGGCAGCGGCAGTTCCAGCATCAGGTAACGGTCGAAGTTCCTGGCGGTGCCGATCGGGTCCTCGCCGGCGGCTCGGGCCACCAGGGAGCAGGATTGCCGGGTCGGGATGGCCGGTGCGCAGCGCTGCGGGATTCGGCCGGCCACCGCGTCCTGCAGATTCTGCCGGGCCCGCGCCGCCTCGGAATCCAGTTCGGCACCGGTACCCAGCTTGGTGACGGACTCGACCGCGCTGGGTCCGGTGAAGCCGTGCGCACCCAGTGTGCGGTAGAGCTCGACAAAGTCGACGATGCCGTCGCCGGGCGTGATCGGCGGGGGCATACCGCCGGCGACCACCCGGTGCCCGCTGCGAGGTGGGTGGTCCCGCGCCCCCACGGCAGCGATATAGGGTGCCAGGTCGGCCAACCCGCGCCCGGGCGGCTCGCCCCCGTAGTGCACCAGATTGCCCGGATCCCAGCACGCCCGAAACGATTCGTGCCCAACGCGTTCCACCACCGTCAAGGTGTCAGCAGCCGTACGGGTAAGTCCCCCATGCGGTTTGACTGCAATGGTGATCCCATGGTCAGCCGCGTACGGGGCCGCCGCCGCCATCAGGCGCAGGTAACGGTCGCCGTCGGTGAGCTCGGGGCAGCCCATGTCGACCAGGGTCGAAACCCCAAGGCGGGCACAGTGGTCGAGCTGGCGGCGCAGGGTGGACAGTGCTGCAGCGTCGTCACGACTCAGATCGGCCGCGTGGCTGAGAATGACGAGATCCAGCCCGTGGTCATCAATGACCGCCGCGACCTTCCTGGCGCGGGCAACCGTGGTGTCCGCGGTGATCAATGCCGTGACACCGTGTACCGGCAGTGCGACCGCGTCGTACCCCGCCGTCACAATGCCACGCAGGGCCCGCTCGAAGGGAAGCTTGGCCCACGGTCGCACGGTGCAGGCAAGGACAGTCATGGGTGCAACTCCTGGTCGTAGCGGACCACGATGGTGCGTCGGGGCGAGTCCGTCGCGCTGGTGGGCGTCAGGGTCAGGGAATGAGCACGGACACCGTAGAGTTCGGAAACAACGACGTCGGTCAGCAGCGTGTCGGCCGGGCCGACCCGGACATCGGCGCCACCGCCCAACAGCAACGCGGTGTCTGCGATCTCGAGGGCGTGGTCGGGATGGTGAGTGGTCAACACGATGCCGTGTCCCTCGTCGGCCAGGCCGCGCAGCAGATGCAGCACCCGGCCCTGATTACGCAGATCCAGTGCGGCGGCGGGTTCATCGAGCACCAATACCTGTCCCTCGGCGGCGATTGCCCGCGCGATCAGCACCAGCTGACGCTCGCCGCCGCTGAGTGAGGGATAGTCCCGGTCGGCGAGCGGGGCGATACCGACCCGTTCGAGGGCGGCCTGCGCGCACCGATAATCCCGCCGTCCCGGCCTGGTCATCCGGCCCAGATGCCGAACGCGTCCCATCAGCACCATGTCCATCGCCGTGTAGGCGAAGGTGGAGCGGTGGCTCTGCGGGACGTACCCGATCACCCCGTCGGCGCGGACGCGGCCTTCTGACGGCTCCGCCAGACCGACCACGCAGCGCAACAAGGTGGTCTTACCGCGGCCGTTGGGGCCCAGGACCGAGAGAATCTCGCCCGGCGCGAGTTGGTAGCAGACATCGCGGAAGAGCCATCGCTCACGGTCGTAGGCGAAGCCGAGTCCATCGAGTTCAAGCATCCGACCACATCCGTTGCCGGCGGCTACGCAACAGGATCAGAAACACCGGTGCGCCGACGATGGCGGTAAGTACGCCCAGCGGGATCTCGGCGACCCCCAGTGTGCGGGTGACGGTGTCGATCGCGGTCAGATATGCGGCGCCGAGGCCGATGCTGACCGGGATGAGCACCCGGTTGTCCGCCCCGACCCACAGCCGGGCCAGGTGCGGTACCACCAACCCCACCCAACCGATGACGCCGCTGACCGCCACCGCCCCGGCAACGATCGCCGCGACAGCGGTGAAAATCAGCCAGCGCAGCCGGCCGGGATGCAATCCCAGTGTCACAGCGTCCTCGTCGCCCAGCGAAAGCACGTTGATCCGCCAGCGCAATGCGTAGATGACGGCGCCGCCGAGCAGTACCGGCACCCCGGCGATGACGACCTTCGCGTAAGTGGCGGTGGCCAGGCTGCCCAGCAACCAGAAGACCAGCGATTGCAGTTCGCCGTACGGATCAGCGAGGTAGGTCATGAACGACACCAACGCCGTGAAGAACGCTCCGACCACAATGCCCGACAACACGATCGCCAGCGGTGGGGTCGGTCCTCGAGTTCGACTGACGGCGAAGACCGCCACCAGTGCGGCCATCCCGAACCCGAACGAACCCAGTACCAGGGCAGCCGAGCCAAGGCTCAGGACGATGGCGAGCGCACCCCCGAATGATGCGCCGGACGAGACGCCGAGGATCTGTGGGCTGACCAGCGGATTGCCGAACACCGCTTGTAGCGCGGCCCCGCAGCCGGCGAGTCCCGCGCCGACCAGAATGGCCAACAACACGCGGGGCAGCCGGACGTTGAGCACGACAGCATCCTCGGCCGCAGTCCAGGTCTGCTCGAGCGGCAGCAGCCGACCGAGCAGAATCCGCACGACCTGATCCGGCGCGACCGAGTACCTGCCCACGGCAAGCGCGATGACGGCCACCAGCACGACACCCACCGGAATGACGAGATACGCGGTACGGACGCTGGATACGGCCGAGCGCTCAGCGGCCGAAGTCAACATAGTCACTGGAGTCGGAATTGGCTGTGGAGTAGAGGATCTCGCCGATTTGCGCATCGGTGGGTTCGGTGCCGTACCAGAGCGCGTACTGCCTGGCCACTTCGGCGCGCAGGCCGGGTGCCCCGGTCCCGTGGACCACTCCGGCCAACCACTGCCACATCAAAGGTGATTCCTGGCTCGGGGGATCCCACCGGTATCCGCCCAACGGCACCTTGTAGATCCGACGTTGCGCCACGGCCCGCAGGCTCGCCAGCGCCGGGTCACGGTAAAGATCTGCGGGCAGCTTCGGACCGAAGTTGCCCAGCAGGACGATGTCGGGATCCCACCTCAGCAGCTGCTCGGTGTCGATGGGGGCCTCGTCGGCGTCGATCTCCACAGCGGGATTGCGGGCACCGACGAGTTCGGTGACGAAGTGGTTGTAGGACGCCCGGCCGCCCACATCCAGCGTGTCGGCGGCGCCCCGCAGGTACAGCACCGATGGCCGCGTCGAGCTGGCATCGGGCACCGGAATCTCACTGCGCAACAACCGCATTCGATCGCGCATCCAACCGATCAGTGCCGCGGCCCGCTCCGGCTTGCCGAGCAGTTCGCCGTAGAGCGCAACCGCGTCCTCGAGATCCTGCTGGGTTCCGTAACGCAGCTGCGCCACGGTCAACCCGGCATTCTGCAATGGTTCAACGATGCCAGGGCCACGGTCGCCCCACTGGATCACCACATCCGGGTCCAGCGCCAGCACGCTCTCCACGTTCGGTGCGAACTCGGCGCCTGCCACGTCGGTGGGAACCGTCAGCAGCCCCGGATACGCCGCGCCGATGAAACTGTCCTCGATCGCAGAACGCGAGGCGGCGTTCATGCCGACCAGAACCTCGGGTCCGCCGTTGACGGCCACCATCATCGACGCGGCCGGCTTCGGGATGGTCACCACCCGCCGGGCCGGCCGCGGCAACTGCACGGTCGCACCGGCGAGATCGGTGACCGTGACGGCCCCGACCCCACTGCCTGATTCGGCCCGTCCGCACCCGACGCCCACCACCGATGCCGCGGCGGTGGCCAGGATTCCGCCCAACATTTTCCGGCGCGCGATGAACTGACCGCTCACGAATACCTCCCGGGAGTCCGCGCTCCGTGGATGTTGTCCGCGATGGGTCAGTGTCGTGGCTCCCGGACTGAGCTACCCCGTTGGATGCATCGAGGTTCGCGGTCCGGTCACAGTGGCGGGACCGCACCGGATTCACACCGGTTTCCTGGGTCCCATCGCGTTATGGATCGTGGATACCCTAGCCCACGGTCCGGTGCGGGCTCAGTGACCGAAGATCGTGGGCAGCGCCAGCGCCGAGTCGATGGCCAGCGCGCAGAACACCACGGCCAGGTAGTTGTTCGACTGCAGGAACAACCGCAGCGGCTTCACCGGCTCGCCGCGCTTGACCCCGGAGTACAGCTGGTGCGCCATCACCAGGAACCACGCGCCCGCCAGCAGGGCCACCGCGCCGTAGAGCCATCCGGTGGCCAGCGCCAGCACCAGCGTGGTGAGCACCGTCAGCCAGGTGTAGATCAGGATCTGGCGGGTAACCTCGCGCTCGGTGGCCACCGCGGGCAACATCGGCACCCCGGCCGCCTTGTAGTCGTCCTTGTATCGCATGGCCAGTGCCCAGGTGTGCGGCGGTGTCCAGAAGAAGATGATCAGGAACATCACCAACGCTTGCCACTGGATCGTGCCGGTCACCGCGGACCAGCCGATCATCACCGGCATGCAACCGGCCGCGCCGCCCCACACCACGTTCTGCGAGGTGCGGCGTTTGAGCAGCAACGTGTAGACGAAGACGTAGAACGCGATCGTGGCAACGGCCAGTAACCCGGACAGCAGATTCGAGGTCCACCACAGCCAGCAGAAGGACGTGACCGAGAGCACCAGCCCGAAGATCAGGGCATGCCGGGTAGGCACCGAAGCCTTGGCCAGCGGGCGGCGCGCGGTCCGCTTCATCACCTTGTCGATGTCGGCGTCAGCCACGCAGTTGAGCGTGTTGGCGCCGGCCGCCGCGAGCCCACCGCCGATCAGGGTGTTGAGGATCAGCAGCGGGTCAATCGTGCCGCGGTCCGCGAACAGCATCGCTGGAATGGTGGTGACCAGCAACAACTCGATCACGCGCGGCTTGGTCAATGCCAGATACGACAGGAACGTGGTCCGTATTCGGCTCGGCGCCCCATTGATGAGCCGGCGCTCGCGAATGCTCACGCAAATAACTCCTCGGGTGGCGTCACGCGGCTTCTACTACACACGATGGTAGACCGCCGCCTGAATGCCTCGGCACCGCAGGGTCTGTTCCGGGGCAACTACGGGTAAACGACCGGGTATCGGTGCGAGAACCAGTCTGCATCGGATGAGTCCGCCCCACTAGGGTGTTTGTCGTAGCAGCATGGCAACTGCGAGCACATGCCAGCAGATAGAAGACGAGGAAGTGAGCTTAGTGACCACCGCCGAAGAGATCACCGCTCTCACCCAGCCCAACCACCCAGATGACTGGACCGAGCTCGACAGCGTTGCCGTCGACACCGTCCGGGTGCTCGCGGCTGACGCGGTGCAGAAGGTCGGCAACGGCCACCCGGGTACCGCGATGAGCCTGGCTCCCCTCGCCTACACGTTGTTCCAGCGGCAGCTGCGCCACGATCCCAGCGACACCGAATGGATCGGTCGCGACCGCTTCGTACTGTCCTGCGGGCATTCCAGCCTGACCCTCTACCTGCAGCTCTACCTCGGCGGGTTCGGCCTGGAGCTGGCCGACATCGAGGCCCTGCGCACCTGGGGCTCGCTCACCCCGGGACACCCCGAGTACCACCACACCAAGGGTGTGGAGATCACCACCGGTCCGCTGGGCCAGGGGCTGGCCTCGGCGGTCGGCATGGCCATGGCCGCTCGCTACGAGCGCGGACTGTTCGACCCCGACACCGCGCCGGGCGAGAGCCCGTTCGACCACTACATCTATGTGGTCGCCTCTGACGGCGACATCGAGGAAGGTGTCACCAGCGAAGCCTCGTCGCTCGCAGGTACCCAGCAGCTCGGCAACCTCATCGTGTTCTGGGACGACAACAAGATCTCCATCGAGCACAACACCGACATCGCGTTGAGCGAGGATGTGCCCGCGCGCTACCGCGCTTACGGCTGGCACGTGCAGGAGGTCGAGGGCGGCGAGAACGTCGCCGGAATCGAGGCGGCGATCGCCGAGGCCAAGAAGGTCACCGACAAGCCGTCGTTCATCGCGCTGCGCACGATCATCGGCTACCCGGCCCCGAACAAGATGAACACCGGCGGGGTGCACGGCTCGGCACTGGGAGCCGACGAGGTGGCGGCCACCAAGAAGATCCTCGGCTTCGACCCCGACAAGAGCTTCGAAGTGCGCGACGACGTCATCACCCACACCCGTGAGCTGGTGGCTCGCGGCAAGAAGGTGCACGACGAGTGGCAGCTGAGCTTCGACGCCTGGGCCAAGCGGGAGCCGGAGCGCAAGGCGTTGCTGGACCGGCTGCAGGCGCGTGAGCTGCCCGAAGGCTGGGATGCCGACCTGCCGCACTGGGAGCTCGAGTCCAAGCCGGTGGCCACCCGTGCCGCCTCCGGTGCCGTGCTGGCCGCCGTCGGTCAGACGCTGCCCGAACTGTGGGGCGGTTCGGCTGACCTCGCCGGCAGCAACAACACCACGATCAAGGGCGCGAACTCCTTTGGGCCGCCGTCGATCTCGACCGAGGACTGGAATGCGACCTGGTACGGCCGCACCCTGCACTTCGGCATCCGTGAGCATGCGATGGCCGCGATCCTGTCCGGCATCGTGCTGCACGGCCCAACCCGGCCGTACGGTGGCACGTTCCTGCAGTTCTCGGATTACATGCGGCCGGCCGTGCGTTTGGCCTCGTTGATGAACATCGACCCGATCTACGTCTGGACGCACGATTCGATCGGCCTCGGCGAGGACGGTCCCACGCACCAGCCGATCGAGCATCTGGCGGCGCTGCGCGCGATCCCGAACCTGTCGGTGGTGCGCCCCGGCGACCCGAACGAGACCTCCTACGCGTGGAAGACCATCCTGGAGCGCACCGCCAGCACCGGCCCGGTCGGGCTGATCCTGACCCGCCAGGGCGTCCCCGTGATCGAAGGCACCAGCGCCGAGGGCGTGGCCCGCGGTGGCTACGTGCTCGGCGGCACCCCGGATGAGAACCCCGACGTGGTGATCATCGCCACCGGTTCCGAGCTCCAGTTGGCCGTCGCAGCGCAGAAGCTGTTGGCGGACAAGGACATCAACGCGAGCGTGGTGTCGATGCCGTGCGTCGAGTGGTTCGAATCGCAGCCTCAGGAGTACCGCGATTCGGTGCTGCCGCCTGCGGTTTCGGCCCGGGTGGCGGTCGAGGCCGCCGTGGCGCAGAGTTGGTACAAGCTGGTCGGGGACACCGGCGAGATCGTGTCGATCGAGCACTACGGCGCCTCGGCCGACGACAAGACGCTGTTCCGTGAGTTCGGCTTCACCCCCGAGGCCGTGGCGGCCGCGGCGGAACGATCCCTGGACAACTAATCAGGACGACTGGCAGGAGAAGGCGAACATGACTCAGAACCCGAATCTCGCGGCGCTGAGTGCCGCGGGTGTATCCGTCTGGCTCGACGATCTGTCGCGGGAGCGGCTGCAGACCGGCAACCTGCAGAACTTGATCGACACCCGCAGTGTCGTGGGGGTGACCACCAACCCGTCGATCTTCCAAGCGGCGCTGTCGAAGGGCACCGCCTACGACGCCCAGGTCAAGGAACTCGCCGAGCGGGGCGCCGACGTCGACGCCACCGTCCGCACCGTCACCACCGACGACGTCCGCAACGCCTGTGACGTGCTGGCCAAGCAGTACGAGGCCTCCGACGGCATCGACGGCCGGGTGTCGATCGAGGTCGACCCGCGGCTGGCCCACGACACCGACAAGACGATCCTGCAGGCGATCGAGCTGTGGAAGATCGTCGACCGGCCCAACCTGTTGATCAAGATTCCCGCGACGCTGGCGGGCCTGCCCGCGATCACCGCGGTGATCGCCGAAGGCATCTCGGTCAACGTCACCCTGATCTTCTCGGTAGAGCGGCACCGCGCGGTGATGGACGCGTATCTGGCCGGGCTGGAGGCTGCCAAGGAAGCCGGACACGATCTGTCCAAGATCCACTCGGTCGCCTCGTTCTTCGTTTCCCGGGTGGACACCGAAATCGACGGCCGGCTGGAAAAGATCGGATCGGATGAGGCGCTGGCGCTGCGCGGAAAGGCCGGTGTGGCCAACTCCCGCCTGGCCTACGCGGCGTACGAAGAAGTCTTCGGCGGGCAACGTTTCGCCGCACTCAAGGCCGACGGCGCCCGGGTGCAACGCGTGCTGTGGGCGTCCACCGGCGTCAAGAATCCGGAGTACTCGGACACGCTCTACGTCACCGAGTTGGTTGCGCCGCATACGGTGAACACGTTGCCGGAGAAGACGCTCGAGGCGGTTGCCGATCACGGCGAGATCACCGGCAACACCATCAGCGGGACCGCCGCGGCATCGCAAGAGACCTTCGACAAGCTCAGCGCCATCGGGATCGACCTCGTCGATGTGTTCAAGGTGCTTGAGGACGAGGGCGTCCAGAAATTCGAGAAGTCGTGGCAGGAACTGCTCGACGCGACACAGGGCCAACTCGACGCCGCCACGCGATGAGCGCCTGCGCGAAGAGCCGAGGACAGCGATGAGCGCCTGTGCGAAGAGCCGAGGGCAACGATGAGCCCGGTCAACGACGGGCCGGCGACCGCCTGGCGTAACCCGCTGCGGGACAAGCGCGACAAGCGCATGCCCCGCATCGCGGGGCCGTGCGCGGTGGTCATCTTCGGCGTGACCGGAGACCTGGCCCGTAAAAAGCTGATGCCGGCCATCTACGACCTGGCCAACCGCGGCCTGTTACCGCCCAGCTTCGCGTTGGTCGGTTTCGCCCGCCGCGACTGGGCCGACGAGGATTTCGGCAAGATCGTCTACGACGCGGTCAAGCAGCACGCGCGCACCCCTTTCCGCCAGGAGGTCTGGGACCGCTTGGCCGAGGGATTCCGGTTCGTGCAGGGCACTTTCGATGATGACGCCTCGTTCGAGCACCTCAAAGACACCCTGCACAAACTCGATGTCGAGCGCGGCACCAGCGGCAATCACGCCTTCTATCTGTCCATCCCCCCGAAGTCGTTCCCCCAGGTGTGCGAGCAATTGTCCAAATCTGGGCTGGCGGACAAGCCGGAGGGCAGCTGGAGCCGGGTGGTCATCGAGAAGCCGTTCGGCCACGACCTCAAGAGCGCCGAGGAGCTCAACGGCGTCGTCAACAGTGTGTTCCCGGAGTCATCGGTGTTCCGCATCGACCACTACCTGGGCAAGGAGACGGTCCAGAACATCCTGGCGCTGCGCTTCGCCAACGAGCTGTTCGAGCCGGTGTTGAACTCGCATTACGTCGACAGCGTGCAGATCACGATGGCCGAGGACATCGGACTCGGCGGGCGCGGCGGCTACTACGACGGGGTCGGCGCTGCGCGTGATGTCATCCAGAACCACCTGCTGCAGTTGCTGGCCCTGACGGCGATGGAAGAGCCGGTGAGCTTCTCCCCCGCTGAACTACAGGCCGAGAAGATCAAGGTGCTCTCGGCGACCCGGCTTGCCGAGCCGCTGGACGAGACCACCTCCCGCGGGCAGTACGTCGGCGGCTGGCAGGGTGGCGAGAAGGTCGTCGGGCTGTTGGACGAAGAAGGTTTCTCCAAGACCTCCACCACCGAGACGTTCGCAGCCATCACCCTGGAAGTGGACACCCGCCGCTGGGCCGGCGTGCCGTTCTATCTGCGTACCGGAAAACGCTTGGGCCGCAGGGTCACCGAGATCGCCTTGGTGTTCAAGCGCGCACCGCATCTACCCTTCGACGCCACGATGACCGATGAGCTCGGCCAGAACGCCCTGGTGATCCGGGTCCAGCCGGACGAGGGCATCACCCTGCGGTTCGGTTCGAAGGTTCCGGGGCACATCATGGAAGTCCGAGATGTCAGCATGGACTTCTCGTACGGCTCGGCCTTCGCCGAGGAGTCACCGGAAGCCTACGAGCGTCTCATCCTCGACGTGCTGCTGGGTGAGCCATCGCTGTTCCCGGTCAACGCCGAGGTTGAATTGTCTTGGAAGATACTGGATCCCGCGTTGGAGTACTGGGCCACGCACGGTAAGCCCGATCAGTACGAGTCCGGGACGTGGGGTCCTGACTCCGCGTTCGAGATGCTGCGCCGGTCCGGGCGGGAATGGAGGCGACCGTGATTGTCGATCTGCCCGACACCAATACCGGCGCGATCAACAAGAAGATCGTCGCGATGCGTGAAGAGGGCGGCGCGATCACCCTCGGCCGGGTGCTGACGCTGGTGATCTCCACCGATTCCGAAGCGATGCTCGAGGAGTCGATCGATGCGGCCAACGCGGCCAGCCGTGAGCATCCCTGTCGCGTGATCGTGGTCATTCCCGGCGACAGGTTGACCACCGAGGCGCGGCTGGACGCCCAGTTGCGGGTGGGCCGCGACGCCGGCGCCAACGAGGTCGTGGTACTGCGGTTGTCGGGCCCGCTGGCCAACCATGCCAGCAGCGTGGTGACGCCGTTTCTGCTCCCCGATACGCCGGTGGTGACCTGGTGGCCCGATCTCGCACCCGCGGTGCCGGCTCAGGACCCGCTGGGCAAGTTGGCAATTCGCCGGATCACCGATGCCACCAACGGTATTGATCCCCTCGCCTGCATCAAGAGCCGGCTCAACGGCTATACCGCCGGTGACACCGACCTGGCCTGGAGCCGCGTCACCTACTGGCGCGCGTTGCTGGCCGCGGCGATCGATCAGCCACCGTACGAACCCATCACCTCGGCGCTGGTGTCCGGGCTGGGGGACGAACCGGCGCTCGACATCCTGGCCGGCTGGCTGGCGAGCCGGATCGACGGACCGGTGACCCGCGCGGTCGGCGAATTGAAGGTCGAACTCACCCGGCCGAGCGAGACCGTGAGCCTGGTTCGACCGCAGACAGGTGTCACCGCCACATTGAGCCGCACCGGCAAGCCGGATGCGCTGGTGCCGCTGGCCCGCCGCGAGGCAAAGGAGTGCCTGGCCGAGGATCTGCGCCGTCTCGACCCCGACGAAATCTACTACGACGCCCTCCAGGGCATCGACAAGGTGACTTATGTCTGAGCGCATCATCGAGACCTACGCCGGCGCAGAAGAATTGGCGGCTGCGGCGGGAGCACGGCTGGTCGGGGCGATCACCTCGGCGATCGCCACCCGCGGCGGCGCGGACATCGTGCTCACCGGCGGCACCGTCGGGATCGCCTTGCTGCGTCACGTGGCCGGCGCCGAGATCGAATGGTCCAATGTGCGGCTGTACTGGGGTGACGACCGCTTCGTCCCCCAGGGCGACGCCGAACGCAACGATCAGCAGGCCCACGACGCGCTGCTGGAAGGCATCAACATCCCGCCGGGGAATGTGCATCGAATGGCGACCAGTGACGGCGAATTCGGCGATGCCATAGACGATGCCGCCGCCGCGTACGAACAGCAGCTGCCCGGCCAGTTCGATGTGCACCTGCTGGGCATGGGCGGTGAGGGGCACATCAATTCGTTGTTCCCCCACACCCCGGCGGTGCGGGAGGCCACCCGGTTGGTGGTCGCGGTCACCGATTCTCCCAAGCCACCGCCGCGCCGAATCAGCCTCACCCTGCCCGCGATTCGCCGATCCCGCGAAGTCTGGCTGGTGGTCTCCGGCGAGGCGAAGGCCGATGCGGTCGCGGCCGCGATCGGCGGTGCCGATCCGATCGACATCCCGGCCGCCGGAGCCATCGGGCAGGAGAAGACGGTGTGGCTGCTCGACGAGGCTGCCGCCGGCAAGCTCTGAGCGTCCCGGGTCACCACAACTGGTCGTCGGGGCCATCTCCGTACCGCTCGCCTGTGGCATCCGCCAACGCTTCGGCGTAGCCGGCCAGATAGTCGGCCACCTCGTGGTTGGGTGTCACCCGGCCCGCCGCCGTGACCGGCCTGGGGCGTGATTCGCAATAAAGCCGCACAAAGATTCAGACGCCGTTACTCGGCGTTCGGTTCCCCAGCGGCCATACTGTTCGGCATGGCAGACAAAGGTGACGGCCGCAACCGCCCAAACTCCGGGCGGCAGAGAATCCGGACCTTGACCCAGGCTGCGCTCAACGCCGACATGACGGTGGAGCAGGTCGATACCCTGCTCACCGACCTGAGCACCACGCTGGTCGATCTCAACAAGTCGACCGGCGGGCTGGATGTCACCCTGGACCGGTTCAACGAGACCATCACCCGTATCGATGAGCTCGCGCCCCGCCTCATCGCCATGGTCGACCGTCTGGAGTCGATCGTGGAGCGCGTCGAGGTCATCGTCGGGATCGGCGAGGCGGTGATGTCGCCGCTGGCCGCTACCGAGAGCGCAGTGCGCGGAATGATCAACCGGGTGCGCAAGGGCGCGGGCCTGTAGGACGGGACTTCAGCCGCTGTTGCGCAGCGCTGTCGCCAAACCGCTCATGGTGAGCAGGATTCCGCGCTGGATCAGTTCGTCAGAGTCTCCCGCGCGATAGCGACGCAGCAGCTCGACCTGGAGGTGATTCAACGGTTCGAGGTAGGGGAACCGGTTGAACACGGAGCGGGCCAATGCCGGGTTGTCGGCCAGCAGGTCGTCCTGGCCGGTGATCAGCTTGTACATCGCGATGGTGCGATCGTGTTCGGCGACGATCTTGTCGAACACCCGAGCCCGCAGTTCCTCGTCGTCGACCAACTCGGAGTAACGTGCCGCCAGACCCATATCCGACTTGGCCAGCACCTGCGCCATGTTCGAGAGCACGGTGCGGAAGAACGGCCATCGCTCGTAGAGGTCCTGCAACACCGCAACCCGGCCGTCGTCCTGGCCGATCCACTGTTCGAACGCGGTACCGGTGCCATACCAGCCGGGCAGCATCACCCGGGACTGGCTCCAGGCCAGCACCCATGGGATGGCCCGCAGATCAGCTATCGACGTGGTCGGCTTGCGTGAGCTGGGACGGCTGCCGATGTTGAGCGCACCGATCTCGCCGACCGGTGTCGACGTCTTGAAGTACTCGACGAATCCCGGTGTCTCGTGAACCAATTCGGAATAGGACCGCTGCGCCAGGGCGGCCAGCTCATCGAGCACCCGATAGGCCGGCTCGGCCTCGTCTCCGAGCCCTTCGACATCGAGGAGCGTGGATTCCAGCGTCGCGGCCAGCAGTGCCTCCAGGTTGCGGTGTGCGATCCGGGGCTCCGCGTACTTCGCCGCGATCACCTCGCCCTGTTCGGTGATCCGCAGCGAGCCCTTCACCGCACCGGGCGGCTGGGCCAGGATCGCGTCGTAGCTGGGGCCGCCGCCACGGCCCACGGTGCCGCCCCGGCCGTGGAACAGGCGCAACCGGATCCCGGTGGTGTGCGCGGCGTCGACCAGCTCCAACTCGGCTCGATACAACGCCCAGTTCGCCGCGAGGTAGCCGCCGTCCTTGTTGGAGTCCGAATACCCCAGCATCACTTCCTGATGCCGACCGCGGGCGGAGACGATGCTGCCGTAGACGGGCAAGGCGAGGGCGTCCTGCAGGATCGTCGACCCCCGCTGCAGATCGTCGATGGTTTCGAACAGCGGCACGATCCCGACCGGCGCATACACCTCGCCGCCGTGAGCGGCACCCGAAACATCCAGCAAGCCCGCCTCTTTCAAGAGGATGGCCGCTTCGAGCAGATCCGACACCGATTGGCACATCGAGATGATGTAGTTGGGTACGGCCTGAGCACCGAAAACGTTGACCGCCCGCGCTGCGGCACCGACGATGTCCAGTTCTTTGCGCGCCAGCTCCGAGAGCTCCGCGCCCTCACCGATCAACGGGCGGCGGGTCGAGATTTCCCCCGCGAGCAATTCGACCCGTTGCGATTCGGGTAGCGAGGCATAGTCGGGATGCACCCCGGCCCAGGCCAACAGTTCGGCGACCACCTGCTCATGTACCTCGGAGTTCTGCCGCATGTCCAGGCCACACAGGTGGAAACCGAAGACCCGCACCGCTTCTCGCAGCCGGCCCAGCCGATCGTCGGCGAGCACCGCGCTGCCGTTGCCGCGCAGCGAGGCGTCCACCGCATCGAGGTCGGCCAGAAACTCCTGCGGGGTACGGTAAGCCTCAAGGCCCAGGTCGAGTTCGTGTTCGGGTTGCTCGTCGAGGATTTCGCGGCCGGCGGCGGTCAACCGGGCATGGATCACTCGCAGTGCCCGCCGGTACGGTTCGTCCGCACGCGCCGGCTCGTGACAGGCGTCGGCCAGCGCGTTGAGATCGTCGCTGACGGTGACCAGCCGGGCCGACATCGACAGCTCTTCTTCCAACGCGGTCATCTCGGTGAAGTAGTGCGCGAAGGCGACGTAGGCGGCTCGTCCGGTGGCCAGCCGGACCACGCCGGCATCGACGTTGGGGTTTCCGTCGCGGTCCCCGCCGATCCAGCTCCCCGGCCGCAGGATCGGCTGCGCCAGCAGGTCCACTTCGGGCCAGCGGGCCCGCAACGCGGTGCGCACTTCGGCGTTGACCTGTGGAATGACCTCGAAGAACGCGGCCGGGTAGTACCGCAGACCGGTTTCGATCTCGTCGGAGATCTTCAGCCGGGACAACCGTACGAGGGCGGTCTGCCACAACGTGAGGATGTGGCGGCGCAACTCGATGTCGATGTCGCGCCCCTCGGCCGTGCGGGTCTGCCCGTGCAGGCGCAGCCTCATCAACTCCGTCACCCGATGCTGGGTGTCGAACACGGTGCGGCGCCGAGTCTCGGTGGGGTGCGCGGTGACGACGGGCGAGACCAGGGCGCCCGCAAGTGCATCGGCGACGCCGCTGCCGTCCAAACCGGCCGCGTCCAGCTTGAGATACGTCGCAGCCAGGCTGCTGTCCTGTGGCGGTTCGCCGGCCGCCTCATGCACCGCCCGGCGCCGCTCCCGGTGGATGTCCTCGGCCACATTGGCCAGCAGAGCGAAGTGGGTGAATGCCCGGATGACGGGGATGGCCTGATGGACATCGATGCCGGAGAACAGAGCGGCCAGCTCGCCCCGGTCGATCTCGGAGCGACGAACGCGGAAGGATTCCACACGCGCCCGCTCCACCAGGTCGAAGACCTCCGCGCCGTTCTGCTCGCGCACGGTGTCGCCGAGAATCGTGCCGAGCAGCCGGATGTCCTCGCGCATCGGCTCGGTGGCCTCACGGCCTACCGAGGTGCGCTGAACCGCGCCGATCGGATCGAGTGCGGTGTCGAGACCGTCAGCCATGCCCCCAGTATCGGTGCAGCCGCGGCGCACCGCACGGCGCCCTCAGAGACCCATCAGCCAGAACAGCAGCGCAGGGCTGAAGACCACCGCCAAGAACCCCACGATGAACAATGCTGCGGCGTAATTCACAACGCCGGGATAATTCTGCGGCACGGGCCCGAGTGCCCCACGCGGGCTGGCGAGGCCTCGCAGTATCGGTTCGGCCAGCGGCGCCAGGTATTCGAGTTCGACGATGCAGCCCGGAGACACGTCGACCACGGTGTCGGCAAGACCGCGCACGGATCCGAACCAGCGCGGCGGAATCTCGACGTGCAGGTAGTGCCTGCCGGGCAGGACCGGGAGCTCGGTCCGACCCCATCCGGCAGACGGAACGACATGTCCGTTCAGGGTCAGCCGCGGAGCAGGGCGCCCGAACGGTGCGGCAACGCGAAGAAACCGGGCGGTGACGGCGATCACACCGCCCGGTGGAGGGTACGGGCCGGTCAACCCAGCGCTAGCTGTACTTGATCAGCAGCGCAACGCCGACGATCGAGACCAGCCAGATACCGGTCACGAACAGCGTCAGGCGGTCGAGGTTCTTCTCGACCACGGTGGAGCCGGACAGGCTGGACTGGACACCGCCACCGAACAGGGTGGACAGACCGCCACCTTTGGCGCGATGCAGCAGCACCAAGAGCACGACCAGCACGCTGGTCACGACCAGAGTGATCTGCAGAGCCAATTCCATGGCTGTAAGACTACCGGGTGCGGTGTCCGGCCCAGGCTCCCGGGTTACGGCAGCGGTCCGCCCGCGGCGATGGCGGACAGGGTGGCGAACTGCTCGCCGTCCAGCGACGCGCCACCGACGAGCGCCCCGTCGACGTCGGTCTGCGCCACGATCTCACCCACGTTCTTGGCATTGACCGAACCGCCGTAGAGCACCCGGACTCCGGCCGCGAGCTCAGCAGACGCCAATGCTGCGATCTCCTTGCGGATGGCTCCACAGACCTCCTGGGCGTCGGCCGCACTGGCCACCCGGCCCGTCCCGATGGCCCACACCGGCTCGTAGGCGATGACGGCCTGACCGATCTGCTCCTTGCTCAGACCGGCCAGAGACCCGCGCAGCGAGTTCACGTTGTACTCGACGTGGTTGCCCGCCTCGCGCACCTCGAGCTGCTCGCCGATGCAGATGATCGGGGTGATGCCGTGCTTGAACGCGGCGGCGGCTTTGGCGGCCACCACTGCATCGTCCTCGTGGTGGTACGTACGCCGCTCGGAGTGCCCCACGACCACGAAGCTGCAGCCGAGCTTCGCCAGGAACGCCCCGCTGATGTCACCGGTGTAGGCGCCCGAGTCGTGCTGTGACAGATCCTGCGCCCCGTAGGTCAGACGCAGCTTGTCCCCGTCGACCAGCGTCTGCACACTGCGCAGATCGGTGAACGGCGGAATGACCGTGACATCCACTTTGTCGAAGTACTTGTCCGGCAAGGCGAATGCGATCTTCTGCACCAGCGCGATGGCCTCGAAATGATTGAGGTTCATCTTCCAGTTGCCGGCGATCAAAGGCTTGCGTGCGGCTTTCGACATGGTTTCTACGACTCCAGTACTTCGATGCCGGGCAGGGTTTTGCCCTCAAGGTATTCCAGCGACGCGCCGCCGCCGGTCGAGATGTGCGAGAAACCGTCCTCGGCCAGGCCCAGCTGGCGCACCGCGGCCGCTGAATCCCCACCACCGACGACGCTGAAAGCGCCCTTCTCGGTGGCGCCGATGATGGCCTCGGCCACTCCCTTGGTGCCCGCCGCGAACGCCGGGAACTCGAACACGCCCATCGGGCCGTTCCAGAACACGGTCTTGGCGTTGGACAGCAGAGCGGTGAAACGCTTCACCGACTCCGGACCGATGTCCAGACCCATCTTGCCGTCGGGGATGCGGTCCGAGGCCACGGTCTCCGGCTCGGCGTCGGCGGCGAACTTGTCGGCTACCACGATGTCCACCGGAAGGTGGATCACGTCGGCGTAGGTGTCCAGCAGTCGCTTGCAGGTGTCGATCATCTCCTCCTGCAACAGCGAGGTTCCAACCGAAACCCCTTGAGAGGCAAGGAAGGTGAAGCACATGCCGCCGCCGATGATGAGGCTGTCAGCCTTGGTGGCAAGGTTCTCGATCACCGCGAGCTTGTCCGAGACCTTGGACCCGCCGAGGACCACGGCATACGGCCGTTCAGTCGAGCTGGTGAGCTGCTCGAGCACCTTCACCTCGGCGTCGACCAGCGTGCCGGCGTAGTGCGGCAGCAGGGTGGCGACGTCGTAGACGGAAGCCTGCTTGCGGTGGACCACGCCGAACCCGTCGGAGACGAAGGCGCCCGGTGAGCCGTCGGCGCCCTCTACCAGGGCAGCCAGCGCCTTGGCCAGCGCCAACCGCTCGGCATCGTCCTTACTGGTCTCTCGCGGATCGAAGCGGATGTTCTCCAGCAGCAGGACGTCGCCATCGGTCAGGCCCTCGGCCCGGGCCAACGCATCGGTGCCGACGACATCGCCGGCCAGCTGCACGTGGCGGCCCAGCTTCTCCCCCAGCGCCGCGGCGACCGGCGCCAGCGACAACTTCGGGTCCGGGACACCCTTGGGGCGGCCCAGGTGCGCGGTGACGACCACCTTGGCCCCCGCCTCGGCCAGCGCGGACAGGGTCGGGACCGAGGCGATGATACGGCCGGGATCGGTGATCTGCCCCTGGTCATCGAGAGGGACGTTGAGGTCGGAGCGGACCAGAACGCCGCGCCCTTCTACGCCCTCGGCCAACAGGTCGGCGAGTGTCTTGACAGTCATTGTTACTAGAGCGACTTCCCTACGAGAGCGACCAGATCGACGAGTCGGTTGGAGTAGCCCCACTCGTTGTCGTACCAGGAGACGACCTTGGCCTGATTGTCGATGACCTTAGTCAGGCCGGAGTCGAAGATCGAACTGTGCGGGTCGGTGACGATGTCGCTCGACACGATCGGCGCGTCGTAGTACTTCAAGATGCCCTTCATCGGTCCCTCGGCAGCGGCCTTCATCGCTGCGTTGATCTCCTCGGCGGGTGCCGGCTTGGCCAGCTCGGCAGTCAGGTCGGTGACCGAACCGGTGGGAACCGGGACGCGCAGCGCGTAGCCGTCCAGTTTGCCCTTGAGCTCGGGCAGCACCAGGCCGATGGCTTTGGCGGCGCCGGTGGAGGTCGGCACGATGTTCAGCGCGGCAGCGCGGGCGCGGCGCAGATCCTTGTGCGGGCCGTCCTGCAGGTTCTGGTCCTGGGTGTAGGCGTGGATCGTGGTCATCAGGCCCTTGACGATGCCGAACTCGTCGTTGAGGACCTTGGCCAGCGGGCCGAGGCAGTTGGTGGTGCAGGAGGCGTTGGAGATGATGTTCTGGCTGCCGTCGTACTTGTCGTCGTTGACGCCCAGCACGATCGTGATGTCCTCGTCGGACGCCGGTGCGGAGATGATGACTTTCTTGGCGCCGGCATCGAGGTGACCTTGTGCCTTGTCGCGCTTGGTGAAAATGCCCGTCGATTCGACGACCACGTCCACGCCGAGGTCGCCCCACGGCAGGGCCGCCGGGCCCTCCTTGACCTCGAGGGCCTTGATCTTCTTGTCACCGATGACGATGGTGTCCTCGCCTTCGAGGCTGACGTCCTGCGGCAGGCGGCCGAGAATCGAATCGAACTTCAGCAGGTGAGCCAGGGTCGCGTTGTCGGTGAGGTCGTTGACCGCCACGATCTCGATGTCAGAGTTCTTGCCCTCGGCCTGCTGCGTCGCCAGGGCCCGGTAGAAGTTGCGCCCGATGCGGCCGAAGCCGTTAACGCCTACCCGGATGGTCACGTGATTCTCCCTCGGTTGCCGGTAACTGCCCGCCGCCAGCCTAGTGCCGAAAAAGCCCCACTGTGCGGCTTGGCTAGTGCATCAGATGTCGCGGTCGTGTAGGGCGAGTTGGTCGACTTCGTGCGGGTCCTGGCCCATCAGATCGGCGATCAGTCCCTCATCCGACAGATCCATCGGCTCAGAGTGTTTCCAGTCGTGATGAGCCACCTCGTTCAGGCGCTTGATGATGTGGTGATCGGTCACCTCGATGGCCAGTTCGCGACGGTGGTCAAAGCTGCCCGGGGAGAAATTGATCGAACCGACGATGGCCCGCTCGTGATCGGCCAGGATCATCTTGGCGTGCAGCTTCATGTGCTTGAGCCGGTGGATCTTGATGCCGACGTCGTCGAGGATGCGCATCCCACTCACGCCCTCCAGCAGCTTGCCCGATTTGAGATGATGGGCCGCCCGGGCCATGACGTGGACCTTCACCCCCCGGTGCGCGGCGCGGACCAGTCGCTCGATGATCACCGGATCCTGATAGCGCTCGTTCTGGACGAACAGGGTGTGTTCGGCGCTGTCGACGAACTCGGCGATGCGATGCCTGCCGTTGGTCGGGCACCAGATCAGGTGGGCCCCGCCGCCGGGATCGAAATCCTCACGCGCCCAATCCGCTTCGAAGCAGTCGATGATCTCGGCAACCTCATAGGCACTCGGAGTGACGACGGCGTAATCGCGCGTCACCGTGAAGTTCTCCTCGGTCCAGTTCAGCGACTCGACGAAGGCGTACTCGTCGTCGACGACCATGGACTTCTCGTGGGTCAGGTCGAATGCCGGGTTGCTCTGACGGACCTCGATGCCGTACCGCTGCAACGTCTCTCGCACGGCGTCGTTGTCGGTCTGCCCGTCGCGGCGCTCGGGGTTGAGCATGACCTTGACGTCCACGCCGCGTCGACGAGCAGCCACCACTGCCTCCAGCAGCGCCCGATGGGTGAAGGCGAACATCTTGATCCGCACGGATCGCTCGGCGCCGGCGATCGCATCGATCACGGGCTTGGCAGAGTCGTCGGGCAGGATGATCAGGGAACGCGTCACGTTGTCTCGTCCTCGTATTGGATGCGGTGCAACTCGGCATATCTGCCGTCTGCGGTCAGGAGCTCGGTGTGGGTGCCCTCCTCCACCACCCGGCCCTGCTCGAGCACGACGATCTTGTCCGCGTCGCGAATCGTGCTGAGCCGGTGGGCGATCGTGATCACCGTGCGCCCGGTCATCAATCGCTGCAACGCAGACATCACCAGGTGCTCGGACTCCGCGTCCAGCGCAGCGGTCGGTTCGTCCAAGATGAGGATGGGGCTGTCCCGGATCAGGGCACGGGCAATGCCGATGCGCTGACGTTGACCGCCGGAGAGGGTCAGGCCCCGCTCACCGACCGGGCTGTCATAGCCCAGTGGCATTGCCGAGATGAACTCGTGCGCATTCGCCAACTTGGCCATCTCGACGATCTCGTCGTGATCGGCTTCGGGCCGGCCGAAGGCGATGTTGTCGCCGATGGTGCCCCGGAACAGCACGGTGTCCTGCAATACATAGGCGATCTGGCTGCGAAGTTCATGGAGTTTGTAGTCGCGCAGGTCGACCCCGTCGATCCGGACGGTGCCCGCACTCGGGTCGTAGAACCGCGGAATCAGGCTGACCAGACTGGATTTTCCGCTCCCGGTGTGCCCGACTACGCCCACCAGCTGACCGGGTTGCACGTCGAAGGTGACCTCACGCAACACGGGGGTTTGGCTGTCGTAGCCGAACGCCACCCGATCGAAGCTGATCGCTCCGGTGAGCTGCTCAGGCACGACCGCGTCGGGTTTCTCCTGAACCGAGGTCTCGGCGGTCAGCAGGGCGTTGACGCGATCCACGCCGACCGAGGCCATGGCGATGGTGTTGGTGAGCTTGGCCAGATCCTGGACCGGTTTGAAGAACGACGCCAGATAAGAGATGAACACGGTCAGCGTGCCTGCCGTCATCACGCCCGCGAGGATGAGCGCCGACCCGCGCCACAACACCAGCGCGGTGCAGGCCGCTACCACGACGCCGACGATCGGCGACACCACCGATTTCACGCGACGCGCATCGAGCGCGGCGTCGACCGCCTGTTGACCGGCCAGCGCCAGCTGACGTTCCTGCATGTCCTCGCGATCGAATGCCTTGACCACGCGGATGGACTGCAGGCCCTCCTCGGCGACCGCGACGATGTCCGATTCGCGTTTGCGCACTTCATGGGTCGCCGCCTTGACGGCCTTCCGGATCCGGGACACGAACAACAGCAGCAGGGGCGCGACGGCGAGCGCGACGAGCGTGAAATCCCACTGCAGCCACAACATCATCGCCAGCATGCCCACGATGGTCAGCAGGTCGGTCGCGATGCCCAGGGTCGAGGACGACGCGAAGCCCTGGATGGTGTCGACGTCGTCGGTGAGCGTGCTCAGGATGGGACCGACCCGATGGGTGTCGAAGTAGTTGAGCGACAACTGCTGCAGGTGATGGTAAGCGCGGGTGCGCAGGTCGTTGCCGATGCGCTGGCCGACCGTTTCGGTCAGGTAGTTGGACACATATGACGCGATCGCTGCCACCACGGCGATGACCACGACCATGATCGCCGCCAGACCCGCGATGTGCATCTTGCTGTCGCCGCCGAGCAGCGGCCGCAGCATCCCGTGGAGCCACCCCGGCAAGGGGTGGTGGCCGACCACACTGTCCAGCACGACCTTCAGCGGCCACGGCGCGGCCAGGCCGGTGGCGATCTGCACCAGCAGGACCGCGAAGATTCCGGCGACCAGCAACCGGTAGGGGCGGATCAGCTCAAGAATCAGTCTCATCGCGACCGCTGCCTCAATCTTGGGGTTGACGTCGAAGTTTGTCGCAACACACTACATCGCTCCGATGGCACCAGCGTGACTCAAGGGCGACAAACTGGCATGTGGCGGCAACGACTGGGAGCCAACGGGCTAGCGCATGGCGCTCTGCACCGGCAGCTCCTGAACCGTACGCTCGACAGTCGTTGTGGGATCGCTGTTTTCATGCCACCCGGGCGGGCCGAACAGGTAGCCGAGCCGGCCGCGCCAGGTGCGGGCCCGCCAGACGTCGCCGACCATGGCCACGAATTCGTGGTAATTGACCTTGACCGGGTTGTGGGTGTCGATGTTCTTCGTCAGGCCGTAGCGCACGGGTTCGTCCTCGGCGACGAAGGTGCCGAACATTCGGTCCCACAGGATGAAGATGCCTGCATAGTTCTTGTCGAGGTATGGGTTGTTGGCGCCGTGATGCACCCGATGGTGCGACGGGGTGTTGAACACGAACTCGATTGCGCGAGGCAGCCTGTCGATGCGCTCGGTGTGGATCGGGAACTGGTAGAGCAGCACGATCGATTGCGACACGAATACCAGCCAGGCCGGAATGCCGACGAGTGCCAATCCGACAAAGCCGATCGTGGACAGAAACGATCCGGGAATCAGCCACGACAAGCGCAGGGCGGTGGACAGGTTGAAGTACCGGCTCGAGTGGTGCACGTTGTGCGCCGCCCAGAACATCCGGACGCGGTGCGACATCCGGTGTTGCAGGTAGTAGGCCAAGTCGGCCAACACGATGGCAAACGGCCAGACCCACCAATGCGATGCCGACAGGTGCAGGGGCGTCACGGCCGCGGCGACCGCCACCATGGGCACGGCGATGAATTTTTCCAGCGGCCGCCCGACGATGCCCAGCGCGTAGATCGACAGGTTTGTGCCGGTGTCCCGCCAAGACACGCCGGACCGGGGCCGGGCTGAATCGTCGCCCTTGCCCGAGTCGGCCTTGTCGAATCGATAGCTGAGGAACTCGACCGCCATCAGGACGAAGAAGGCGGGCAGGGCGTAGAGCCCGATGCGCACGGGATCCATCGGGGGGCTACCTCTTGCCCTTCTTGTTGTCTTTCTTGGGCATACCGGCCAGCTGCCAGGCCAGGGCCTGACCGAAGAGCTCCTCGGGAACGCGATCGGGGTCGATGCGCCGCTGCCGGATCAACCCCTGGAAGAGCGCGAGAACCACCACGGCGAAACCCTCCACGGAGACGCTGTCGTCGATGTTGTTGCGCTCCAGCGCATCAGCCAGGATTTCGCGCAGTGAGAGCAGCGTGTGCGCCGAGCGGTCCCGCAGGGTCTGCATGGAGTTGGGTTGACGCACGGCGTGCAACCAGAATTCGGCCTGGATCGCCTCGAACTCGATGTCGTTGTCGGCGATCTCGACGAGTACCCGACCCAGGGCTCTCAGCGGTGTTGTGTCGGCGTTCCCGGAGATGGTCTGTACCACCTGGTCGAGCCGACCGGAGGCACGTTCGTTCATCAGCTCGGAGAACAGCTTCTCCTTGCTGGAGAAGTTCGAATAGACCGCGCCTACCGAGTATCCCGCCGCCGCGGCGATCTCATCCACCGATGCCGCGGCATAACCCTTACGGGCGCAGGTCTGGGCGGCTGCCTCCAGCAGCGCCGCCCGGGTCCGGGCCTGCGTTTCAGCCCTGGTCAGCCGCGCCGGCGTGGCGTCCTTGTCACTTCGTTCGTCGACCATATTTCAGATAGTAGCCGTTATCTGAACTTTCGGATAGTGTCCGCTATCCGAACTCGTGTGGCGCCGCGACGAGTTTCACCCTGCGGTTTCCGTCATGGATCGCGCTACGACTGTTGGAGGACCGCGCCTTTCCGTGCGGAACGGTCCTGCTGCGGTACGAAACCAAACGCGACGGATCGCAAACACGGCAGTTCGGCGGGCGGCAAATGCCGATGGGCTCGACTTGCCCGGAGCCGAGCTTGGTTGGGGTGACGGGATTCTCACCCGATCCGGACCGAAGACGCGCTCTGATAACACATTTCGCATTGCGTACATGGCAATGCCGAGGCGGTGCTAGCGTGCGCCAGATAGCGCATCCAATCGAATAGTCCAGCAGAGGAATCCGTGACCCGCAGCGAGGAAAGCCCGTCCGAACCTGTCGGCGCGACCGATCCCGCTGATCTCACCCTGCCCCTGTACGGAGCGAATGTTCGGTGAAGACCCGCAACTCGCACAGATCGATACCGGCTTCGGTCCCCTGCGCTTCGTACAACTGGTCGGCGCTACCGCCGACACCCTTGCTGCCGCCCAATCACAGGGCGACGGAGTGCAAGGGACACTTCAGATGCTCGAATCGATGGCCGAGTCCAATCCGCTGCTCGTGACGGACATCAGGCGCGGCGTCCACCTGAAATAGGCGCGAGTCGAAGCTCAGGCGTCGTCGAGCAGATCCGGAGTCACCGCCGACTCGGTGTCGGGCAGCCCCTCCTGCTTGGCCTTCCGATCGGCCATCGAGAGCAGGCGCCGGATACGGCCGGCCACAGCATCTTTGGTCATCGGCGGATCAGCCAGCCGGCCCAGCTCTTCCAGCGAGGCCTGCCGGTGTTCCACCCGCAGCTTGCCCGCCGCAGCCAGATGATCGGGCACCCCGTCACCCAGTATGTCCAGCGCGCGCTCCACCCGGGCCGCCGCTGCCACCGCGGCACGCGCCGACCGGCGCAGGTTCGCGTCATCGAAATTGGCAAGGCGGTTGGCGGTGGCGCGGACCTCGCGGCGCATGCGCCGTTCCTCCCACGTCAACCGCGTGTCCTGGGCTCCCATCCGGGTCAGCAACGCGCCGATCGCCTCGCCGTCACGGACCACCACCCGGTCACTGCCACGCACCTCGCGGGCCTTGGCGCTGACTCCGAGCCGCCTGGCCGCACCGACGAGGGCCAGTGCCGCCTCCGGACCGGGGCAGCTGACCTCCAGCGCCGACGACCGTCCCGGCTCGGTCAACGATCCGTGCGCGAGGAACGCGCCACGCCACGCCGCCTCGGCATCACCGACGCTGCCTCCGACCACCTGCGCGGGCAGGCCGCGCACCGGTCGTCCACGAAGATCGAGCAATCCGGTCTGCCGCGCGAGCGCCTCGCCGTCGGCGGCCACCCGCACCACATAGCGGGTGTTCTTGCGGATGCCGCTGGCCGACAGCACGTGCACCACCGCGTTGTACCCGTACAGGTCGTAGATGTCCTTGCGCAGACGGCGCGCGATGATCCCGAGGTCTACCTCGGCTTCGACCACAACCCGGCCCGCCACGATGTGCAAGCCGCCGGCAAAGCGCAACAACGAGGCCACCTCCGCACGGCGAGCGCTGACCGAGTTGACTACGAGACGGCTCAGCTCGTCCTTCACCTCGGCTGTCATCGCCACGGATCGTCCCCTCTCGGTGTATTCGGCGCCGGCTCCTGGCGCGCCACGTCGACCGACCTCGCTGCGGGCGTGGGAACGGTGGGCTCCTGCACGGCACCGGGCGCCATCGCGCGCAACCGGACACCTTCCAGCACCGCGGCCAACTTCGCCGGGTCATGTAAAGGTGTACCAGGTCGGGACACGTCAGCAAACTCAACACGGGCATTGAGGATGTTGGCAGTGCGGCTGAGTTGCTCCCGTTCGCGGTCGCTCGGCACCCGGCTGGCATCGACGATGATGTCATGCACGCTGAA
Source organism: Mycobacterium syngnathidarum (assembly GCF_001942625.1). Lineage (GTDB taxonomy): Bacteria > Actinomycetota > Actinomycetes > Mycobacteriales > Mycobacteriaceae > Mycobacterium > Mycobacterium syngnathidarum. Next base: position 130,384 of record NZ_MLCL01000033.1, on the reverse strand, counting down.
GTCCGGGGCATGCTGGGCCAGAACGTGGATGTGGCGCTCGGCCGAGAACCCCGCGGTTTCGCCCGGCTCGGCCGCCAGATTCAAGACGAGCGCCCGCCGCGCCGTCGTCGACCGCAGTGCCGCGGCCAACTGCGGCACCAACACATGAGGGATCACGCTGGTGAACCACGAGCCTGGCCCGAGCACCACCAGGTCGGCACTCATGATCGCCTCAACCGCCTGCCGGGTGGCCGGCGGATCGCCGGGCAGCAGCCGGACCCGGCGCACCTTGCCCACCGTGGTGGCAATTGCCACCTGGCCGCGGATCACCCGGCTCATCCGAGGATCGGATTCGAGGCCCGCAACGTCGGCCTCGATCTGCAGGGCGATCGGGCACATCGGCAGCACCCGGCCCTTCACCCCCAGGATCCGCCCGAGCTCGTCGAGAGCCGCAACCGGATCGGCCAGCACCTCACTGAGGCCGGCCAGGATCAAATTGCCGATCGGGTGACCGGCCAGCGCGCCGCTACCGCCGAAGCGGTGCTGGATGATCGTCGCCCACAGCCGGCCATGCGGGCTGTCAGAAGCCAACGCCGCCAAAGCCATTCGCAGATCACCAGGGGGCACCACGTCGAGTTCGCCGCGCAACCGACCCGACGATCCGCCGTCGTCGGCGACTGTCACCACGGCCGTCACGTGTGGGCTGAGCCGACGCGCCGCGGACAGGGTGGCGTACAACCCGTGCCCTCCACCGAGGGCCACGATGCGCGGGGTCATTCGCGACCCAGATCCCGGTGCAGCACGTGTACGGTCAGCCCGTCACCGCCCTGCAAACGCTCAGCCAGCGCCTCGGCGATCGCCACACTCCGATGTTTGCCGCCGGTGCACCCGATGGCGACGGTCATATAACGCTTCCCCTCCCGGCGATAACCGGCGATCACCACGTCCAACAGACGATGGTAGGTGTCCAGAAATTCCCTGGCCCCCGGTTGGCCGAGCACGTAGTCACGCACGTCCGGATGTTGACCGGTATGCGGCCGTAGCTCGTCCACCCAGTGCGGGTTCGGCAGGAACCGCACGTCCATCACAGTGTCCGCGTCCATCGGCAGGCCGTACTTGTAACCGAAGGACTCCACGGTGACATTCGTGTAGGCGACGGTCTCTCCGCCGAACGCCCGCTCGATGCTCTCCCGCAGGGCAGGGACCGGCAGGGCAGACGTGTCGATGACCAGATCGGCGGCCGCGCGCACCGGCGCCAGCAACGCCCGCTCGGCGGCGATTCCCTCCGCCAGGGTCTGGGTGCCCTGCAACGGGTGACTACGCCGATTCTGCTCGTAGCGACGGACCAGGATGTCGTCGGACGCCTCGAGAAACAACACCCGCGGGGTGATGCTGCGAGCCGCCAACTCGTTGCGAACCCAATCGAGATCGCCGGTGAAACCGCGCGACCGCACATCCATCACCACGGCTAGCTGTGTGATCCGTGATCCGGCCGCCAACCCCAACTCGACCATCCGGGCAATCAGCTCCGGCGGCAGGTTGTCGGCGACGTACCAGCCGAGGTCCTCCAACACCTTGGCGGCGGTGCCGCGGCCCGCGCCGGACAGGCCGGTGACCAGCACCACGTCGATATCCGAATCCGCATCCGCACCACCCGCGATGCCGCCCTCGCGCAGATGTTCGTTCATCCGCGACCCGCCTGGCTACTCATGTCCCCGTTACCCGTCATCCCGACACCCTGCGTCGATCATCCTCGATAAGCGTTGCGGGCGCCCCTGAATCGCCCAGTCCGGAGTTCTCACTTCGCGGGTCACCATTTTCGGGTGATCCACCGAGTGCGGCGAGGACGGCCTTCGCCGTCGCCACACCGATCCCCGGCACCGCGGTGATCTCCTCGACTGTGGCCTCTTTGAGTCTGGCCACCGAGCCGAAGTGCGTCACCAACGCCTTGCGGCGTTGCTCGCCCAGACCACGCACCGAGTCGAGCGCCGAGGCGGTCATCCGCTTGGACCGCTTGCTGCGGTGATAGCTGATCGCGAACCGGTGTGCCTCGTCGCGCACACGTTGCAACAAATACAGCCCCTCGCTGTTGCGCGGGAAAATGACCGGATCCGGCTCGGACGGCACCCACACCTCTTCAAGCCGCTTCGCCAGCCCTATCACCGCGACATCGGTGACGCCCAGTTCGTCGAGCACCGCAGCGGCCGCGTTGACCTGGGGGGCGCCGCCGTCCACCACGAACAGGTTGGGCGGATAGGCGAACCGGCGCGGGCGCTGCTCGGCGCTCGGGTCGGGCTGCCCATCGCTGACGTGCCGCAGAAAGCGACGCCGCGTCACCTCGGCGATCGACGCGACATCGTCAGAACGCCCCTCACCGGCGGCCTCCCGGATCGCGTAATGCCGGTAGTCCGACTTGCGCGGCAGCCCATCCTCGAACACCACCAGTGAGGCGACCACATCGGTGCCCTGCACATGGCTGATGTCGACACACTCGATCCGCAACGGCGCCTCGGCCAGGCCCAGCGAATCCTGAATGCTCTGCAGCGCTTCCGATCTCGCGTTGAAGTCGCCGGCACGCTTGAGCTTGTGTTGGGTCAGGGCCTCATGGGCGTTGCGCGCCACGGTCTCGGCCAGGGTGCGCTTGTCGCCGCGTACCGGCACGCGCAGGCTCACCCGCGAGCCGCGAAGCCCCGACAACCAGGCGGACAGTTCATCGGCGTTGGGCGGCAGTACCGGCACGAGCACCTCCCGCGGCACCGGGTTCGTCGCCTCGTCGGCCGCACCGCCCAGTTCGGCCTGCTCGCCGTAGAACTGGGTGAGGAACTGCTCGACGAGGTGTTCCTGCCCGGTTTGCTCTGGACCCGAATCACGGGTCGCCTCCGGCTCCGACGACTTTTCGACGATCCATCCGCGCTGCCCCCGGACCCGGCCTCCACGCACGTGGAACACCTGCACCGCCGCCTCAAGATCGTCGTCGGCGAACGCCACCACGTCGGCATCCGTACCGTCGCCGAGCACCACGGCCTGCTTCTCCAGCGCCCGCTTGAGCGCCGCGATGTCGTCACGCAACCGGGCGGCCCGCTCGAAGTCCAGCTCCTCGGCGGCCGCGGTCATCTGCTGCTCCATGTCGCGGGCCAACCTGTCGGTCTTGCCCGACAGAAAATCGCAGAAGTCCAGCACGATCCGCCGGTGCTCCTCGGCACTGACCCGGCCGACGCACGGCGCCGAACACTTGTCGATGTAGCCGAGCAGGCACGGCCGGTCGATCTGCCTGTGCCGCTTGAACACTCCCGCCGAGCAGGTCCGGGCCGGAAACACCCGGGTCAACAGGTCGAGCGTCTCGCGGATCGCCCATGCATGCGAATACGGGCCGAAGTACCGCACGCCCTTACGCCGTGGCCCGCGGTACACCATCAGCCGTGGGTACTCCTCGTTGAGCGTGACCGCCAGCACCGGGTACGTCTTGTCGTCGCGGTAGCGGATGTTGAAGCGCGGATCGAATTCCTTGATCCAGTTGTACTCCAGCTGCAGTGCCTCGACCTCGGTGGTGACCACCGTCCATTCGACACTGCCCGCGGTCATCACCATCTGCCGAGTGCGCGGCGCGAGGCTCGCGACATCGGCGAAGTACGACGTCAGCCGGCTGCGCAGGCTCTTGGCCTTGCCGACATAGATGACCCGGCCATGCGGGTCCCGGAATCGGTACACACCCGGCTGCACTGGTATCGATCCGGGCGCCGGCCGGTACGTCGCTGGATCGGGCACGGTTTCCAGGTTACTGCCGCGATCGGACTGAACTCCGCTACCGTCGAGGTGTGCGATTGCTGGCGTCCACACGTTCGGTCATCGCCCTGCTCAGTGTCGCCGCGACAGTCCTGGCCGGATGCGCCGGCGACCATCGGCGACCGGCGAAGGCCGTCGCCGGACCCTGCCAGATTGTGTCGAACGGCACCCCGCTACCCAAACCTCCTCCCCCTCCGCGGCCGCCGGCCGGCCCGGCCGCACCGGCTCCGCCGCCCGACCTGGCGACCAACCCCGAGATCGGCACCGGCTACCGCAGCGACATGACGGCCGTCCGCACGGCAACCTACGCGGTGGCCACCGCCAATCCGCTGGCCACCGAAGCAGCGTGCAAGGTGCTGCGCGGCGGCGGCAGCGCCGCCGACGCGCTGGTGACCGCACAGGCCGTCCTCGGCCTGGTCGAGCCTCAGTCCTCCGGGCTCGGCGGCGGTGGATTCCTGCTGTACTACGACGCGGCAGGCAACTCCGTACGCGCATTCGACGGACGCGAGACCGCCCCGGCCGCGGCGACCGAGAACTACCTGCGCTGGGTTTCGGACTCCGATCGCACCGTGCCCAAACCCGATGCCCGGGCATCGGGCCGCTCCATCGGGGTGCCGGGCATTGTCCGACTGCTCGATGACGTCCACCACCAGTTCGGCAAGAAAGCCTGGCGCGAGCTGTTCGACCCCGCCGTGTCACTGGCCGATCAGGGATTCGACATCAGCCCCCGGCTGGCGGCCTCGATCGACGATGCTCACGCCCAACTGCGACTGGACCCCGCCGCCGCACGCTACTTCCTCAACACCGACGGCAGCCCCAAACCGGTCGGCACTCGCATGACCAACCCCGCCTACGCGAAAACCTTGGGCGCCATCGCATCCGACAGAGCCCGGGCCTTCTACACCGGCGACATCGCCCGCGCCGTCGTGGCGGCCACCGCCGATACCAGCGGCGGCCGCACACCGGGACTGATGACCGAGCAGGACCTCGCCACCTACGCCGTCAAACAACGCGAACCGGTGTGCACCACCTACCGCGGCCGCGAGGTCTGCGGTATGCCGCCGCCGTCCTCGGGTGGCATCGCGGTGGCAGCCACCCTCGGCATCCTCGAGCACTTCCCCATGAGCAACTACAAGCCGGCCCGCCTCGACCGCAACGGCGGTCATCCGTCGGTGACCGGCGTGCACCTGGTCTCGGAGGCCGAACGTCTCGCCTACGCCGACAGAGACCGCTACGTCGCCGACACCGATTTCGTCCCGCTTCCCGGCGGATCGCCCGAAACCCTGCTCGACGTTGCCTATCTCACCAGCCGGGCCGCCCTGATCTCCCGGGACCACACGATGGGTGTGGCCGCGCCCGGGGATTTCGCGCCCCCGATGACGATCCCACCGGCGCCCGAGCACGGCACCAGCCAGATCAGCGTCATCGACAGCTTCGGCAATGCCGCATCCCTGACCACCACGATCGAGTCCGCATTCGGCTCGTTCCACATGGTCGACGGCTTCCTGCTCAACAACCAGCTCACCGACTTCTCCGCCGAGCCGACCAGCGCCGAAGGCCAACCGCTGCCCAACCGGGTGCAACCCGGCAAACGCCCGCGCAGCACCATGGCACCCACCCTGGTATTCGACAAGACCGGGCCGCAGCGGGGGCCCCTGTACGCCGTACTGGGCTCCCCCGGCGGTGCGCTGATCATCCAGTTCGTCGTGAAAACCCTTGTCGGCATCCTGGATTGGAAACTGGATCCGCAGCAGGCGGTATCGATGATCGATTTCGGCGCGGCCAATACACCGGTCACGAATGTGGGCGGTGAGCATCCATTGGTCGACACCGTCGCCAACGGAGACCGTGATCAACTGGTCGAGGGCCTGCGGGCACGCGGACATCAGGTTTCACTGGCCGATCAGTCCAGTGGGCTCTCAGCGCTGGTGCGCACATCGTCGGGCTGGATCGGGGGCGCCGATCCGCGCCGCGAAGGTCTGGTGCTCGGCGACGTCGGTTGATCCCGCGCGACTCAGCCGCGTTGCGCGCGGTACCGGTCGATCAGATCCCGGACTTCGTCCATAGCCTCGACGGCGCGGGCCTTGTCGATCGCCTGGATCGCCATCACCGGGATGTACTCGTCGTCGGGCAGGTCCAAACGAGCCCATCGGGCTCCCACCGGGAAGGACACCCCGAGCGCCTCGGACCAGGGAATCACCTTGAAACCGACCAGATTCCGGACCGCTACGCCCGCGGGGCCGACCTTCAGCCGGGGCCGGGCGAACAACAGCACCACGCACGCGATGATCGCTCCCAGCAAGGCGATCGCCACCTGGTCGGAGGTCTGGAAGACCACGCCGGTGGACCCCACCTTGAGCAGGACGCCGACCGCGACGTGCGCCAGAAAGATGATCAAGGCGGCGCCGTACGCGAAATACGGTGTCCGGTAAGGCCGGATGTCGATGTCCCAGCTGTCCCTCGTCATTTCTTCGGTCTTCTTCTCGGTCATCGAGGTCACGCCTTGGCGCGCAGTTCCCGCAGGGTCAGCGCTGTCGACAGGGCGGCGGCTGCCGCCTGGGCGCCCTTGTCCTCGGTGGAATCCGGGAGACCGGCGCGGTCCAGGGCCTGGGCCTCGTTGTCGGTGGTGAGCACACCGTTGGCGACTGGAGTCGACGCATCGAGCGACACCCGCGTCAAGCCCTGCGTCACCGCGTCACACACGTAGTCGAAATGCGGGGTCTGCCCGCGAATGACCACACCCAACGCCACCACCGCGTCATGGGTGGCCGCCAATGCCTGTGCCACCACCGGGATTTCGATGGCGCCGAGCACCCGCACCACCGTCGGATCGTCGATGCCGGCTTCGGCGGCGACCTTGCGGGCACCGTCGAGCAGCGCATCGCAGATCTGGGTGTGCCAAGTGCTGGCCACGATCGCCAGCTTCACGTTCGACGCGTCCACCTGGGGCAGATCGGGAACTCCGTGGCCGCTCACAGGCTCGAACCCGAATCGGTCCCGCTGGGCGGCCTGCGGTCACCGAGGAGGTAGACCGCCTCGTCGTAGTCGTCCATGCTCACCGCTTCGTCGTAGTCCTCAAGCCCGATGAGGTCGTGACCCATCCGGTCCCGCTTGGTCATCAGGTAGCGGATGTTCTCCGAGTTGGCCCGCACCGGCAGCGGCACTCGCTCGATGATGTGCAGCCCATAGCCGTCGAGCCCCACCCGTTTGGCCGGATTGTTGGTCAGCAACCGCATGGACCGGATACCGAGGTCGACCAGGATCTGGGCGCCGATGCCGTAGTCGCGGGCGTCGGCGGGCAGACCCAGTTTGAGATTCGCGTCGACGGTGTCCTCACCGGCATCCTGCAGTTGATAGGCCTGCAACTTGTGCATCAGACCGATGCCCCGGCCCTCATGGCCGCGCATGTACAGCACCACGCCGCGACCTTCACGCGCCACCATCGCCATCGCGGCGTCCAGCTGCGGCCCGCAGTCACAGCGCCGCGAACCGAACACGTCACCGGTCAGGCATTCGGAGTGCACGCGAACGAGGACGTCGTGACCGTCGCTGGCCGGCCCGGAGATGTCGCCGCGCACCAGCGCCACGTGCTCGACATCCTCGTAGATGCTCTTGTAGCCGACGGCCACGAACTCGCCGTGCCGGGTCGGGATCCTGGCCTCGGCGATGCGCTCGATGTGCTTCTCGTGCTTGCGGCGCCACTCGATCAGGTCGGCGATCGAGATCAGCGCCAGGTCGTGATCGTCGGCGAAGACACGCAGCTCATCGGTGCGCGCCATGTCGCCTTCGTCCTTCTGGCTGACGATCTCGCATATCGCCCCGGCGGGCTGCAGCCCGGCCAGGCGGGCCAGATCCACGGCGGCCTCGGTGTGCCCAGGGCGGCGCAGTACCCCGCCGTCCTTGGCGCGCAACGGAACCACGTGGCCGGGCTTGGTGAAGTCGTCGGCGACGGTGGACGGATCGGCCAACGCGCGCATCGTGGTGGCCCGGTCGGATGCCGAAATACCCGTTCCCACATCCTTTTTCGCATCCACCGTGACGGTGTAGGCGGTGCCGTGCTTGTCCTGGTTGACCGCGTACATCGGCAACAGGCCCAGCCGGTCGCAGATTTCGCCGTCCAGCGGCACACACAGATACCCCGAGGTGTAGCGGACCATGAACGCCACGAGTTCGGGAGTCGCCTTCTCGGCGGCGAAGATGAGATCGCCCTCGTTCTCGCGATCTTCGTCGTCGATCACCACCACGGCTTTGCCCGCCGCGATATCGGCTATCGCCCTCTCGACGGAGTCGAGCCTGGTCATCTGCGCCACCTTGCCTGTTCTCGTGCCAGGCCCCCAATGCGGGACCATGTGCCGACTCCAGTATGAACCACCGAAATCCAGCGGTTATTGCCAGCTCTTACTCACCGGGACCGGCCATCAGCCGTTCCACATATTTCGCGATGATGTCGACCTCGAGGTTGACCGTGGTTCCCACCCTGGCCCGGCCCAGCGTGGTGAGCTCGACAGTGGTGGGGATCAGCGATATCTCGAACCAGTCATCAGCCACCGCGGACACGGTCAGCGAGACCCCGTCGACCGTGATCGAGCCCTTCTCCACGACGTAACGCGACAGCGCGGCAGGCAGGCCGATGCGCACCACTTCCCAATGCTCGAAGGGCGTGCGGGAAATCACAGTGCCGGTGCCGTCCACATGGCCCTGAACGATGTGACCACCGAGGCGGCTGTTGACCGCGGCGGCCCGCTCCAGATTGACCTGGCTACCGACCCCGACTCCGCCCAGACTCGACCGGTTGAGCGTCTCCCCCATCACGTCGGCGGTGAACACGCCGTCGGGCAGCACATCCACCACGGTCAGGCAGACCCCGTTCACCGCGATCGAATCGCCGTGACCGGCATCTGCGGTGACCACGGGCCCACGGATGGTGAACCGGGCAGCATCGGTCAGCTCCGCCTTGTCGACCAGGACACCCAGTTCTTCAACGATTCCGGTGAACACGCCGACCAGAGTATTCATTCAACAGTGAGTCGGGGAAAACGCCCGGGGGCGGTGAGCCTCTACGATGCAGTCATGCAGACGCGCCCACGGTTCGCAGTCCAGTCCTTACTCGCAATCCTCTTCACCGCGGCGGCCCTTGTCGCCGGCTGCTCGTCGTCTTCGGAGACGTCGAACGCCCCGTTGCCCGATGCAGCCACGCTGTTGCAGGATTCCGCGGCCACCACCAAGGCCCAGCAGAGCGTGCATCTGCTGCTGACCGTGCAGGGCACGATCAAGGGCCTGCCCATCGAGAAACTCGACGGCGACCTGACCAATACGCCCGCCGTGGCCGCGCAGGGCACCGTCGATCTCGACGCCTTCGGCCAGAAGATCTCCGACGCGAAGTTCGTGGTCGCCGACGGGACCCTGTATGCCGCACTGACCGCGGGCGATCCGCTGTCCGATTACGGACCGGCCGAGAAGATCTACGACGTGTCGACCATCCTGAACCCCGACCTCGGCCTGGCCAACGTGCTGTCGAACTTCACCGACCCCAAGGCCGAGGGCCGCGAATCCATCAACGGCACCGAGGGGGTCCGCGTGACCGGCACGGTCAGCGCTGACGCCGTCAACAAGATCGCCCCGCAGCTCAAGGCTGAGGGCCCGGTCCCGGGCACCGCGTGGATCTCCGAAGAAGGCGACCACGCCCTGCTGCAGGCCAAGCTCGAACCCACCCCCGGAAACAGCGTCACCATGACCCTGACTGACTGGGGCAAGCAGGTCTCCGTCACCAAGCCTGCGTCCTGATGCGGGCCGCGGAGTCGGTGAGGTCCGGCCGCAACCGCCACATCGCGATCAGCGCGGGCAGCCTTGCCGTGCTGCTCGGCGCTCTCGACACCTATGTCGTGGTCACGATCATGACCGACATCATGGCCGACGTCGGGATCGCGATAAACAAGATCCAGCAGGTCACGCCGATCATCACCGGTTACCTGCTGGGCTACATCGCGGCGATGCCGCTGCTGGGCCGGGCCTCGGACCGGTTCGGACGCAAGATGCTGATCCAGGTCGGCCTGGCCGGTTTTGCTGTCGGCTCGGTGATCACCGCGCTGTCTGGCGACCTGACCATGCTGGTCATCGGCCGCGTCGTACAGGGCACCGCCAGTGGCGCGCTCCTCCCGGTGACACTGGCGCTGGCCGCCGACCTGTGGGCGGCCCGCAACCGGGCCGCGGTGCTGGGTGGTGTCGGTGCCGCACAGGAATTCGGCAGCGTGCTCGGCCCGCTCTACGGCATCGGTGCGGTGGCGCTGTTCCACCACTGGCAGGCGGTGTTCTGGATCAACGTGCCGCTGGCCGCCGTCGCCATGGCGATGATCCATTTCAGCCTGCCGGGCAAGGAACCGAGCGACCATCCCGAGAAAGTCGATGTCGTCGGTGGGGTCCTGCTGGCGATCGCGTTGGGTCTGGCCGTCGTGGGGCTGTACAACCCGGAGCCGGACGGCAAGCACGTCCTGCCCGAATGGGGCCTTCCGCTGCTGATCGGTGCGCTGGTGGCGGCGGTGGCGTTCTTCGTATGGGAGAAGGTCGCCCGCACCCGGCTGATCGAGCCCGCGGGCGTGAAGTTCGTGCCGTTCCTCGCCGCGCTCGCCGCATCGTTGTGCACCGGCGCGGCGCTGATGGTGACGCTGGTCAACGTCGAGCTGTTCGGTCAGGGCGTGCTCGGCAAGGACAAATACGAGGCCGCGTTCCTGCTGCTGCGGTTCCTGATCGCATTGCCGATCGGCGCGCTGATCGGTGGCTGGATCGCCACCCGGGTCGGGGATCGCATCGTCAGCTTCGCCGGCCTGATGATCGCCGCCGGTGGTTTCTGGCTGATCACCCAGTGGTCGATCGATGTGCTCGACAAGACCTACGACTTGGCCCTGGTCCAGTTGCCGGTGCTCGACACCGATCTGGCGATCGTGGGCCTGGGGCTCGGACTGGTGATCGCTCCGCTCACCTCGGCCACCTTGCGGGTGGTGCCGGCCGCGCAACACGGCATCGCCTCGGCATTCGTCGTGGTGGCCCGCATGATCGGCATGCTCATCGGCATGGCGGCGCTGTCGGCCTGGGGTCTGTACCGCTTCAATCAGCATCTGGCCGGCCTGGCAGCTGCGGCGAACACCAGCGAAATGTCGCTGCAGGAGCGGCTGGCGTCGCAAGCCACCCGCTATCGCGAGGCATATGTGTCGATGTACGGCGACATTTTCGGTATCACCGCGATCGTCTGCGTGGTGGGTGCGGTGCTCGGCCTGCTGATCGCCGCGCGCCACTTCCACGCCGACGAGCTCGACGGCCCGCCGGCCGGCGACGGCGCGCCTACCCGCGACGACGGCGACGTTTCGACCGGCCAGCTCTACTTGCCGACGCAGGTACTGCCGGCGCAGTCCACCGAGGGGACGGTGCAGCTACCGCGCCAGCAGCAGCCGGGGCGGCACCGATCCGACTGAGCCGTTCAGCAACGCTCGACACCAGGGCGGAGTAAACGTGGTGCCCGGCCGGCCTCGGCCGGCCGGCTGGGCAGCACGAGGCGGAGTGGGGCGCGCACCAACGCCCGAATTGCGCGAGGGGAAAATGGTGTGGCGGGGAGCCAGTCCTGCAGTGCAGTCATGCTCGCGTCCTTTGCTCGGGTTCACCGGGCGCGAATTCGGCAGTGAACGCGCTTTGGTACGAGTGTACCGATCAACACCACCAGCGCCCGGTTCGCCGCCCAGCCTAACTTAGGCCACCCTAACTACAGCTGGATACCTCCGGCCGGCCTGCCGTCAGTTGGGCACCAGGCTCAGGCGAACATCGGGTCCGATGGCGGTGATGCCGTCGAACCTCCACCGCTGCGCGTGCACGAGACTCGGCACCCCGATGTCATCGACCGCGGTGATCGGGCCACCCAGCAGCATCGGCGCCACATAAGCCAGGATCCGGTTTACCACGCCGGCCCGCAGGAACGCCCCGGCCAGCGTCGGCCCGCCCTCAAGAAGCACATCAGTCCGATCCCCCAGCGACCGCATCACTTCATGCGGATCGTGGGTGCGGATCAGCATCGTGTGGGAATCGTCGTTGAGCACCTTGGCATCCGGCGATACTTCGCGCATACCCACCACCACCCGCAGCGGCTGATGATCGGTGAGCGAGCCGTCGGGCCGGCGCGCGGTCAACGCCGGATCGTCGACGAATACTGTCCCGGTACCGGCCACGATCGCATCGGCTGCGGCGCGCTTGCGATGCACATCCGCGCGGGCGGCCTCACTGGTGATCCACTGGCTGGAACCGTCGGCAGCGGCGCTGCGGCCGTCCACACTGGTGGCGAATTTCCATGTGACATGGGGCAATCCGGTGCGCTGCTTGTGCAGCCATTCACGCAGAGGTCCCTGCTCCACCTCTTCGGCAAGCAAACCCGGGCTGACCGTGACACCGGCATCGACAAGCCGTTGCGCACCGCCCGCCGCCGCCGGATTCGGATCGGAAGCCGCGTAGGTGACAGACGAAATGCCTGCCGCCAGAAGCGCATCCACACACGGCGGGGTGCGACCATGGTGATTGCACGGTTCCAGGGTGACCACAGCTGCACCACCCTTGGCGCGCTCCCCTGCCGCCCGCAACGCCATCACCTCGGCGTGCGCGCCTCCGACCGGTTGGGTACCACCCACACCGACGATCTGTCCGTCGCTGTCCAGGATCACCGCACCGACCGGCGGGTTGGGGTACGTCGAACCTTTGACCTGTTCGGCCTGCTCGACGGCCAGCCGCATCGCGGCCTCGAGCGTCATAGCGTCAGATGTCTCGACGCGCTCGCAGCCTGCTGACGCAATGACTTCACCGCGGCGGCCGGGTCGGCGGCGCTGTACACCGCCGAGCCGGCGACAAAGCAGTCCACACCGGCTTCGGCGGCCTGTTCGATGGTGTCGGCATTGATGCCGCCATCGATCTCGATGACGATCGTCAGCTCACCGGAGTCGACGAGCCGCCGCGCGGTCCCCACCTTGGCGAGCACCTCCGGGATGAACTTCTGGCCACCGAAACCGGGTTCGACCGACATCACCAGCAGCGTGTCGAATTCCTTGAGGATCTCCAGGTACGGCTCCAGCGGGGTGCCGGGCTTCACCGACAGACCGGCCTTGGCGCCGGCGGCCCGGATGTCACGCGCCACGCCGACGGGGTTGTCGGTGGCCTCGGCGTGGAAGGTGACGTTGTACGCACCGGCTTCGGCGTACGGCGGCGCCCACCGCTCGGGCTGATCGATCATCAGGTGGCAGTCCATCGGAATGTCGGTGGCCTTGAGCAGCGACTCCACCACCGGCAGGCCCAACGTGAGGTTAGGGACGAAATGGTTGTCCATGACGTCGACGTGCAGCCAGTCGGCCCCGGCCACCGCGGCGACCTCATCGGACAGCCGCGCGAAATCAGCGGACAGGATGGATGGGGCGATCAGGGGTTCTGCCATGGCCGTCAGCCTATCTCGACACTCTTCGCGCAAGCGCTCATGCTCTTCGCGCAAGCGCTCATGCTCACGCTCATGCTCTTCGCGCAAGCGCTCATGCTCACGCTCATGCTCTTCGCGCAAGCGCTCATCGGTCGACCTTCAGGGCCGCACTGAACATCGCATCCGTCCCATGCCGGTGCGGCCACAGCTGCACGTGTGGCCCGTCGCCGAGGTCGTCGGCCGGGGCAAACAACTCCCCGGTGTCCACCTGGGTCACCCGATGCCGGCGCACCGCGTCGGCCACCACCCCGACCGTTTCGGCCAGGTGCGGTGAACAGGTCGCGTAGAGGACCACGCCACCGGGACGCGTCAGCCTTATCGCCGCGGCGAGCAGCTCACGCTGCAGCTTCGCCAAACCGGGAACATCACCGGGCTGGCGCCGCCAGCGTGCCTCGGGGCGTCGGCGCAACGCTCCCAGCCCGGTGCACGGGGCGTCGACGAGTACCCGGTCGAATCCGGGTTCCAGGCCCGATTCCCGCCCGTCCACACGGTGCACGTCGACGTCGAGGCCCCGGGTGTTCTCCTCGACCAGGTCGGCACGGCGCGACGCCGGTTCGACCGCCGTGACCCGGGCACCGGCGGCCGCACCGATGGCGGCCAAGAGCGCGGTCTTACCGCCCGGTCCGGCGCACAGGTCGAGCCAGCGGCCGTTGTCGGGGCCGTCCAGCTCGGCCAGCGTCAGCGCGCGGGCCACCAGCTGACTGCCCTCGTCCTGGACCTGGGCGGCGCCGTCGCGCACCGCCGCCAACTGTCCGGGGTCGCCCCCGGGCAGGTAGACCGCGTACGGCGAGTAGCGCCCGACGGTCCCGTCGGCCTGCGCGGCCAGCTCGGCCGCCGTCAGCGCCGTGGGTCGGGCCGCCAGGTGCACCACTGGACGTTCGTCGTCACTGGTCAGCAGGGCGTCGAGCTCCCCCGCCCTGGCCCCCAGCGCGTCGGTGAAGGCCTGCGCGATCCACCGCGGGTGGGCGTGCACGAACGCGGCGTGCCCCACCGGATCGGTGGCGGCCGGCGGCGCCAGTTGCTCCATCCACTCCTGCTCGGTGCTGCGGGAAATGGTCCGCAGCACGCCGTTGACGAAACCCGCTCGGGCCGTGTCGAATTCGATGCCGGCCTGCTCGACGGTGGTGGACACCGCGGCGTGCGGCTCGACCCGGGTGCGCAGTAGTTGGTATGCGCCCAGGCGCAACAGATCGAGCAGTACCGGGTCGATGCGCTCGGGCGGACGCCCGGCCGCTGCGGCGATGACAGCGTCGAGAAGCCCCCGGGTACGGCACGCGCCATAGGTCAACTCGGTGGCGAACGCCGCGTCACGGCCCTCGATCCCGCGTTCCCGCAGCAGCGCGGGCAAGGCCAGGTTGGCGTAGGAATCACGTTCGGATACCGCGCGCAGCACGTCGAATGCCGCGCGGCGGGCCGGATCCAGCGGTGCGCGGCGGTGCTGACGGTTGCGTTGCGGCGTACGGTTCGGACGGTCTGCGGGCCGGTTCACGATGCACGCACCGATTCCTCGAGCCGCGCGCCACGAGCCCAATCGGCGGCATTCATGAGTTTCTTGCCGGGCGGCTGGATCTGCCCGAGGCGAACGGGTTGCGAACCGGTACCGACCAGCACCGCGTTGCGCTCCACACGGATTTCACCGGGCGCCAACAAATCTCGCGACAGATCTACGGCGACCGGACCGACCTTGACACGCAGGTCCCCGATCATCGTCCAGGCACCGGGATTCGGGGTAACCGAACGGACCTGCCGATCGATGACGTGGGCCGGCAGATCCCAGCGAATCCGCGCCGACTCCACGGTGATCTTGGGCGCCAGGCTCACCCCGTCGGCCGGCTGCGGGACCGCGGTCAGTGCTCCCTCGGCAATGCCGTCCATGGTGGACTCCAACAGCGCGGCACCTGAATCAGCAAGCCGCCCAAGCAGATCGCCGGCCGTATCGGTATCGCGTACACGCTCGGTGACCACCCCGTAAACCGGGCCGGAGTCCAGTGCCGGTTCGATCAGGAACGTCGTGGCCCCCGTGACTTCGTCACCGGCCGCCAGAGAAGCCTGCACCGGAGCCGCACCGCGCCAAGCCGGCAACAACGAGAAGTGGAGATTGACCCAGCCGTGTACTGGCACCGCCAGGAGGCGCTCGCTCAGCAGCGCGCCGTAGGCGACAACGGCACAGCAGTCCGGTGCCAGCTCGGACAGTTCGGCGACGAACTCGTCGGAGTTGGGTTTCGCCGGTCGCAGCACGGGGATGTCGTGCTCGAGGGCCAGCTTCGCGACCGGTGACGGGGCGGGCTTGCCGCGACGCCCAGCGGCGGCATCGGGCCGGGTCAGGACCGCGACCACATCGTGGCGGGGCGAGTCGATCAGCCGCTGCAACGACGGAAGGGCGGGCTCTGGGGTTCCGGCAAAGACGAGACGCACCGCACCAGTTTAAGGATTCAGCCCGCTGCTTCCCTAATGCGGAGCCCGGTAGTACTCCCGCTCGGACACTCCGGCCAGCGGGGCGAGATACACCCATGGGATGGTTCCGACCAGCCGGTTGAGGGTCGCCACCGCATCGTTGTAGTACTGCCGGGCGAACGCCAGCTTGTTCTCGGTGTCGGCCAGGTTCTCTTGCAGGTTCAGGAAGTTGGTCGACGAATTGAGTTGCGGGTAGGACGATCCCAGTGCCAGCACGCCGGACAGGGCATGGTCGAGGTTACGTTCGGCGGCGCTACGCTGCCCTACCGATGCCCCGCCGGTCGCCGAGGTCAGCGCCGCCTGCGCGCTGCTGACCCGGCCCAGGACCGCAGTCTCGTGAGTCGCGAACGTCGCCACGGTCTGCACGAGCGCGGGTATCAGCGCGGCCCGGCGCGTCAGTTCCACATCGATGCCGCTGAGTGCCTCGGCCACCCGCACATCAGCCGCGCGCAGCTTGTTGAAGCCCACGACGAAGCCCACCAGCACCGCGACTGCAAGCACCAGCACCACGACCAACAGCGGTGTCACCACGATCCGCCTCCTCCTCCGCCGCCACCGCCGCCACCTCCACCGCCGCCACCGGACGACGACGACCCGCCGCTCGACGATGAGGACGATTGCGAGGCGGTGTACGCCCCGATCGATGATGACAGGGCTGATTCGAAACTGTCGAAATCCGTGCCGGCGGATCCGCCGGTGAAACCGTGGCTGCTGTCCGATGATGACGAAGACGACGAGTTGTACCAATCGGGTTGAGGTGCAGGCGCACCCAAGGTGTCCTGATACTTCTGCGCCCACAGCGCGGCGGCGCCACCGGCCACGGCGAACGGGATGTACGCCAGGTAAAGGTCCTTGCGGGCGGCGAAGTCGAACCTGGTCTCGGCCGAATCGGTGGACAGCAGGCGGTGGAAACCCCCTGCACGCGACCACAATTCCCGACCGGCGGGGGTACGCCGGGTGCCGACACCGCCGTGCCAGCCACGCAGCGAGCAGAGGAAGAACACCGCGAACGGCAGCCCCCACACGGTCATCGGGATTCCGAAGAACAGGCAGAACCCGGCCAGCGCGGCAAAGAACGCCATCGCATTTGCGACCCGTACCCACAGTTCCTTGCGGCGCCTGATCATGAAGCCGCCGTCGAACGCCCATTTGCGCACAGCCACAGCCATATCGGCCTTGGCCTTGCTCAGCTTCTTACCCGAGGCCGCGGTGTTCTTGGCGGTGAACTCGGCCCCCACGGACATCACCTTGAGCGCCGCTCCCACGTCGACGCCCACCGGATCGACACCGGCCCAATCCGCAGGTCTGGCGAGGCCCTTGATCTTCCAATGTTGGGCATTGACCTGCCTGAGCTCCACCAACCCGCGCTCGGCGAGGTGGAACAGCGTCGCACTCAGCCCGTTCTTCGGCATCGTCTCGGTGCGGATGAATTCGGTCTGGACCGGCCCGAGCCCTTCGGGCGGGGCGTACTGCACCGGAAATCCCGGGGAAGGTTCGACGGTGGTCCGCGTCCAGACAAGGGCCAGCAGGCCCATACCGGCGGTGAGCAGGACAACCAAGGCCAGCGCGGCCGACGACCGGCCGAGGATCCGGTCCCAGGTGTAGGACCACGGCAGGCTCGGTTGGGCGGGTGTGGCCGCGTCGACGCCGGCGCGCAGCGTCACCGGGGTGTGCGGTTCGAGGCCGGTCGCCACCACCCGCACGGTGTTGCCGTCGGTGCGCAGATCCGCACAGGCCCGGCCCACACCGAATCCGACACTGCAACCAGCTCCGGTGACCTGGGCCGGCAGGGTGACCGAGATGTCAGCCCGCTCGATGGTGTTGTTCCACGCCGGTGCGACAACGTTCCAGTAGAACGCCGACGTGGCATCCGGGTTGCCGGTGTTCGTGGCGAACTGGCGGTGCACACCGACTGAGCCCGGATCCAGCACCCCGTCGATGGTGTAGCGGATCTCGAAGACATGGCTGCCCCAGTCCAGGGTGGCGGCCGGGTCCCCGATCTTGGCCACCCGGAACCGTTTACCGCTCTCCCACAGCAGTTGGTAGGGCATCGGCGCCCCGTCCATGGTGATCGAGGTGATCTCGGGTACCTGCCGGAGCCTTGAGTCGTTCTGGTTGGCCACGTCCCAATAGCGGAAGATCCCGTGCCGGCCGCTGGGAAAGTCACCGGTGATGGTCTCCACCGCGGTCATCCGGCCGTGAGCGTCGACCGTGAAATCAGCCCGGTAGTCGGTGATCACCACCGGATCGGGCGCGCCGGTCCCGGCGCCCGACCCTGTACCGCCGGTAAACACGAGCGGCCACATCAGACCAAAGGCGATGAGCCCCAACGCAAACAACCACGACCACACCCGGCGCATGGCGGCCTCCTGATTCGGCACTCACCGACAACGGGAGAAGTATCCGCCTTACCCGATGTGTAGCGGGTCGATTTGGATACGACACGGTTGCTGATCCTTGCGTGCGGAGAGCACGGCGGTGGCCCGGCGCAGCGCGGCAGCCAACTCCAGACCCCCGTCACGGGGCACCCGCACCAGCATCCGGCACACCTCGGCATCGGGATCCAGGCCTGGTGGGCGGCGGGCCCCGACAGGCAATTCCACGGGCCCGAGTGGTTCCGCGACCTCGGGGAGTTGCGCGGTCTCGAGCAGGGCCCCAACCGCGGTCGTGGTCCCGTCGATGGCCGCCATGTGCACCGCCGGCGGAAGGCCCACCTCACCGCGCGCGTCGAGTTCGGCGTCGGCATGTCCCACCGGATCCCACCGGATCAATGCCTGCACGGTGGCAATCGCCGACTCGGCCACCACCGCCACCACACCGCCGTCGGTACGCGGACGCACCAGGGCCGCTGCGGCCATCCACCGGCGCATCGTGTCCTCGGCCGCGCGCAGATCCTGTCGGCCCAGCAGCGCCCACGCGTCGAGCAGCAGTGCCGCGCCGTAACCGCCGTCGGCGACGGGTTCCGCCCCGGGTGTGGACACCACCAGCGCGGGACCGCTGCCCACCGCAGCGACAACGGTGTCGCCGCCCGAGGTGATCACCGAGGTGCCGGGAAACGCCCGGCCCAACTCTTCAGCCGTGCGCCGGGCCCCCACCACCACCGCCCGTACCGCATCGGAACCACAACGCGCACAACGCAATGCGGGTTCAGCCCGGCCGCACCACCGGCACTCGGCAGCCGCACTGCCCCGCTCCGGCAGCGCCAGCGGGCCAGTGCAATGCCGGCAACGCGTCACGGCGCGGCACCGCGCACAGGCCAGGGCCGGCACGTACCCGCGGCGTGGAACCTGGATGAGCACCGGGTGCTGGGCCTGCAGCGCTGCCCGCGCCGCCTGCAGCGCCATGGAGGGCAACCGAGCGGTATGCGCGGCCGGATCGCGCTCCTGCGCATACCCGCTGTCCTCCAGCGCGACCACCCTCGGGGCAGCTGCCCGAACCACCGGCCGCGCCGCCACCACGTCGTGGGCCCAGCGGGTCCGCACCAGGGCCTGCGCCTCGGCGGTTCGCGCGTACCCGCCTATGATCGCCGCGCACCGCAGCTGGTGGGCACGCAGCATGGCCACTTCACGGGCGTGCGGATACGGGGCGCGCGGCTCGGCCAGGTTGTCATCGCCGTCGTCCCACACCAGCACCAGCCCTAGGTTGGTCACCGGCGCGAACACAGCACTGCGCGTACCGATCACCAACTGGGCCTGCCCGCGAAGCACCGCCAGCCAACGGCGGTACCGAGCGGACGGGCCGAGGCCGGCCGACAACGCGACCACCCGTGATTCGGGAACCCGGTCGACGGCGGCGGCATAGAGCGCGTCCACGTCACGCTGATCGGGCACCACGGCCACGACGCCCAGCCCCGCGCCCACCGCGACGGCGGCCGCCTCGGCCAGCCGTTGCGCCCAGTTCTCGCCGGGCAGGGCCTGCCACACCGCGCGGGCCGCGCGGCCCTCGGCGACTGCGGTCAAAAACTGCTCACCGCGGCCGTACCGGGCCCAGGCGCCGGTGTCGACGGGGACGACCGCGACCGGCTCCGACTCCTCCGGCGACTGTTTCTCCACCCTGGCATGGCGCGGCGGCACCGCCAGGCGCAGCACGTCGGCGCGGGTGCCTGCGTAACGGGCGGCCACCGCGTCGACCAGCCGCCGGATCTCCGGGGTGAGCACCGGCTCGGGTGACACGACCCGGTCCAGCCAGCCGAGCTTGCCGGTGTGATCGGTATCGGAGCGTCGCTCCAGCAGGTAGGCGTCGACCAGCCTGCCGTTGAACCGGACCCGGACCCGCACCCCGGGCTGGGCGTCGTCGGACTGTTCCTCCGACACCAGATAGTCGAACTCCCGGTCCAGGTGCGGCACCGTGAGCAGGGGAAGCACCCGCGCAACGGGTTCATGCTCGGCGGCGCGGCGGGTGATGGTCACTGTGCAGGTTTAGCAGCAGGGTGTGTCGAACGCCCGAAGAAGAGGCCGGCGGTGATCAGCACCAGCGACGCCGCATAGCCCCACCAGATCGGGACGGCGAGCAGTTGGTCGCCGCGCACGAACTGGCTGATGCCGATCATCGCGTCCGATACTGCGAAACACACGCCACCGAGCGCGGTCCACGGGGTGGGCAGCCGGGCCAGCAACGCCGTGGACACCATGGCACCGAGCACCGCGATGTAGGCGACCACCGGGACGGCCATTCCCTGCTCGACGAGCCGGGGCCAGAACCAGGTCAGCAACGCCACACAGGCCAGGACGGTGACCGCCACGGCGATCAGCCGCGGCGTCGAACGCCGCGCCAGCGGCACCAGGACCCCGAGAAAGCACAGATGCGCGACCAGGAACGCGGCCAGGCCCAGCACGAAGGACGGTTCCCACCACGGAATGGCGAGCAGAAAGTCGCCGAGCGCGGAGAACAGGAGCGCACCGACGAGCCAGCGTCGTTCCCGCACGATCGGATGAGCGCACGCGGCCGCCGCCAACAGGACCGCCGCAAGTGCCTTCACCGCAGGTTGGAGGGTGAATTGACCCGTCAGGTCGGCCCCTTTGGGCAGCTGCATCGCGGTGACGATCAGGAACACCCCGTAACCCGCCGCGACAGCCGCGGCCACCACCCACAGCCGCCGCGTGACGCGGTGTGCGTACGGTTGCGGAATGTCCGTTGCTGACGAGAAACCAGCTGTCGATGCCATCCTGCAAAAGGTACTGGAGGCAGTGCCGTTCCAACTGTCGACCGACATCGGTGTCGACGAGGCCCGTCGCCAGTTCAGTGAGATCCCGCGAATGCCGGTCCATCCCGAGGTTCAGGCCGAGGACCGCGTGATTCCGGGGCCGGCCGGCGAGATCCCGGTGCGGGTGTACCGGCCGCCGACGGCCGACGGCGCGACGCTGCCGGTGGTGGTTTTCATCCACGGCGGCGGCTGGGCGCTGGGCGACCTGGACAGTTACGACGGCACCGCACGCCAGCACGCCGTAGGTGCCGACGCGGTGGTGGTGTCGGTCGATTATCGGCTGGCCCCCGAACATCCCTACCCCGCCGCGGTCGACGACGTATGGGCGGTGACCCAATGGGTGGCCGCCAACGCCGCCGAGCTCGGAGCCGACGCCGACCGGATGGCTGTGGCCGGGGACTCGGCGGGCGGCAACCTCAGCGCCGTGGTGTCGCTGCTGGCGCGTGACGCGGGCCTTTCCGGGCTGCGATTCCAGTTGCTCTGGTACCCGGCCACGACATGGGACACCAGCCTGCCGTCGTTCACCGAGAACGCCAAGGCACCGATCCTCGGGCTCGACGCGGTCCAGGGGTTCTCCCGTTGGTATGCCGGTCATGTCGACCTGTCCGACCCGCCGGTCACCCTGGTGCCGGCCCGTGCGGGCGACCTGTCCGGGCTCGCGCCCGCCTATGTCGCGGTCGCCGGGCACGATCCGTTGCGCGACGACGGCATCCGTTATTCGGAGATGCTGACGGCCGCAGACGTTCCGGTGCAGCTGGACAACGCCGCGACGCTGGTGCACGGCTACCTCGGCTACGTCGGCGTGGTCCCCGTGGCCACCGAGGCATTCGATCGTGCGATGGCCGCGCTGCGGGGCGCGCTGCACGGCTGAGCACCGTCAACCGTTGTTCTTGCTGGGCCACAGCGACATTCGACGGATGATCCCGTCGCGCAGCGCCACGGTGTGGAACATCACCGCGCAGATGTGCGCGGTGAACGTCGCGAACAGCAGGTAGGCGGCCACGGTATGCGCGGTGCGCAACACCGCGTAGAGGGTGAGGTTGTGCGGGGCGATCGCCGGAAGGT
The DNA here is from genome assembly GCF_001942625.1 of Mycobacterium syngnathidarum. Classification (GTDB taxonomy): domain Bacteria; phylum Actinomycetota; class Actinomycetes; order Mycobacteriales; family Mycobacteriaceae; genus Mycobacterium; species Mycobacterium syngnathidarum. The sequence goes on along the minus strand of NZ_MLCL01000033.1, from coordinate 108,404 downwards.
GTAGCGCCCCGACCAACACCACCGGCGACTGTGCGGCCGACAGCATGGCCCACCCGATCAACGGCTGCACCAAAAGCAGGGCGTACAGCAGATATTCGGAGTAGCTGGCGATGCGACGTTCCAGCGGCCCCATGGTGGTCAGGAATGGCGGCAGTCGGCGGGTGAGGCGATTGGCCAACCTGACGATCGCGAAGACCAGGATCGCGATTCCCAACGGACGGTGGATCGCCAGCAGCAGCGGGTAGTAGCTCAGTGCGGCGATCATCGTGACTCCGATGAAGAACTGGGCAATCACCATGACCGCCATCGACCAGTGCAACAGCCGGGCCGCCAGGTTGAACTTGACAATCGGCGGTTTCGTTTCGGTGGTCACTGCGCGCCCCCCGGTACGACGACTGCGCTGGGCGACTTGGGTTCTCGGGCTCTCCGGTTGAACGAGCGCGCGTAGACCGCCGACCGTGCGCTCGGCAACGGATCGTCGGATGGGGCCAGGCCGTCGGGCAGCACCAGCGGATCGAAATTGATGTCGCGGGCGTTGCCGGGGGCCTCGGTGTGCACGGCGTCGATGGTGATGGTGCCCGCCTCGATGGTGGCGCGGTTCGCCGGCCACGGCAGCGTCGCGTCGTGGGTGGGGTCGGTGGGACCGGCCAGGGTGAGGACCAATTTCCAGCTGACCGGGCCGGCGGCGATCGTGTCGATGAGGGCGTCGAAGAGGACATCTCTGTCGTTGCCGTGCGGGCGCTCGGCAGGCTGCTGCGATATCACCGGAACGGCCGCCCAACGGATCGCCGTCTTCTCGCCCTGGGCGTTGGTAGCTCGGAACGCGTTGAGGCCACGGTACGTACTGTCGGCGAACCCTGCACTCGGCGTGGCTTGCTTGATGATCTTCATCGCAGCGGCCGTCTCCGGATGGTCGGCCAGAAACGCCGCCATCGCCTGCGGATCGGGCTTGCCGGTCTCTGGAACGGGCCGCGAGGCCAGCATGCGCTCGAAGAAACCTCGCGGGGTGCTGTCGGGGAACACCGGCAGATTCACCATCGCGACGCGCCACTGCTCGCCGTCGGGCAGCCCGAACATCAAACCGAGACCCCGGACCGTGTCCGGCTTGTCGGGTTGATCGGGCAACCCGCCGGACAACGAGAACCGGCCAACGACGGGCACGGTGCCGGATTTGAACACCGCAGCCTTGCTCACCTGGGCACCCGCACCGGTGCTGGTGAACGTTCCGGTGGCGGCCAGCCCCTTGGCATGGTTGCGGCGGAAGCCCTCGTGACGGCCCGCGATCTGCTCGAAGCGGTCCGCGAACCGATCCGGTGTCAACGCATCCGGCCGCAGCCAGCCCGCGGCGTCGGCCAGGCCGCCGACGCCGACAGCCACCACACCACCCACCGCGGCCAGCCCCAGTAGCGTTCTCCTGCGGTTCAGCTCCGGAACGTCATCGGATTCCATCGTGGCCGCACTCCTTTTCTCCGCCGAACTCCGTCCAGTGTGAAACGGAATGCGGCAGCAGGCCGTTCAATCGGGTGAATGCGACGTCATGTCGATGGGACTTGCGAATCAGGCGAGCGTCAAGCAGATGGACCTGGCGGACACCATCACCTCCTGCTGCGCCGGCTTGTCCTGCGCCCATTTGCATCCATTGCTTCACGCAACGGTGTACCGTCCCCGTTGATCTCAGCCCCATGGATGGGACGGCGGCACCAGGACAGTTCCGCGCATAACCCAACAAGCGAGCAGAGGAACGAATGACCCGCAGCGAGGAAACCTCGTTCGACACGCAGCATCCGTGGGAGCCTCTCGGCGCGACTGATCCACGCGACCTCACGTTGCCGTTGTACGGAGCCACATTTGGCCAGGCAGTGGCGCGCTTCTTCCACAGCTATGCACGCTTCTCCGGCCGCGCGTCACGTAGCGAGTACTGGTGGCCCCAGCTGGCATTCCTTTTGGCCCTCCTCATCTGTGGGGTCTTCATCGCTGTAGCGGGAGACAACGGCCCACTCGGGGGTCTGGCACTGGTAATCGCCGGAATCATCATGCTGGGGTGCGTGATTCCAGGCTGGGCGCTTTTGGTCCGCAGACTCCACGACGCCAACCTGTCCGGATGGATGTGCCTGCTCACGTTGCTGCCCTACGTCGGACTAGTCTTCGGCCTTCTGCCGTCCAAGCCGCACGGGCAACGTTTCGACCGTCGCCCGAGCCAGTAGTGCTCGACCAGATACTCCGGTGCCCCGGGAGTGTCGGTTCAACTAGGCGCAGGCCGGTCCGTGGTTCGCCGATGCGAAACGCGCCACGGCTTACCCCAATTCACTCCGCTTGCGCGTCTGCGAGAACGCACTGGGCGGCATGCCGTGCCAGCGTTTGAACGCGTGGCAGAACGTCGAGGTCTCGCTGTAGCCGAGGCGCCGCGACACCTCCTCGACGGTCAATCCGACGCTGCACAGCAGATCCACCGCCAATGCCGAGCGGGCCTCGTTGACCAGGGCCCGAAACGCGGTTCCCTCATCGGCCAGGCGACGTCGCAGAGTGCGCGGGTGGACACCGAGTTCGGCCGAGACCTCTGGCAACGTCGGAAACCGGCCGGGATCGCGAAACAGTTTACTGCGCACCACCGCGGTGATCCCGCGGCGCTGCGCATTGCGCTGCATGAGCGCATCGCACTGCGCGATACACAGATCGAGGGTGTACGGATCCGCTTGAGGCAGTTGCTCATCCAGCATGGCGCGGGGGAAGTGCAGTCGGGAATGGGCCCGGCCGAACGTCACATTGGGTAACGGCATCAGGGTCAGCAGCGGCCGCAGAACCTCTTCGTCGATCGACACTTCGGCGAGTATCCGATCAGCGTATTGCGCCACCACCGGAGACGCGAAACTCGCTGTGGTGGCGACAATCCCGGCGACGTCACGTTCGATGAAGAAGCGCTGGACATCGTTGGGCAGGTGGCCGACGTTGAGTTCCAGCACGCACTCGTCGGTGCCCTCGAACAACTGCAAATCGATCTGCAGTGTGGTCAGGGCGAAGTAGCGCATCCCGATGCTGAACAGTTCACGCAGCGTCGCACATGACATGACGGCGAACCCGAACAAGCCCATGTGCGTCAGGGCCGACCGGCCACCGACATCGACACCCAAACCCGGTTCGTCGGGCAACTGGGCCTGCAGGTGTCGGACCGCCAGGATCTCGTCGTGCGCGCTGATCACACCGTCGGGATCGTCGAGGTCTGCCGGTGTCACCCCGGTTCCGGCCAGAACCACTGCGGCCGGGACACCGCGCTCGACGGCGACCTCGCACAACACCCGGGTGGCATGCATCGGATGACATACGTCGGCCGACCAACTCGTCTTCGCTACGGATCCTGACCTGGCCATTGCCCCCAGCCCTTGTCCCAAAATCCCAACTCTGTGTCCGATAGTCCCATTCTCTGCTCGTCCTGTCATTCATACGGTGGATCTATGGCGGCACCGGCGGCGCGACTGAGCACGTGGACCATGACCCGCGAGGCGATCACGGTCGGCTTCAGCACCGAGAGCGGGTTCCTGACCCGGGTCCAGGGCCAGGACATCACCAGATACCGCTGCGCGGGAAGACGTTTCGTCTCCATCACACACCCCGATTACGTCGACCACGTGCTCCACGAGGCGCGTCTGCGCTACGTCAAGTCCAACGAGTACGAACCGATCCGAGCGGCGGCCGGCATCAACCTGCTGACCGACGAAGGCGATTCCTGGGCCGTCCACCGGACCGCGCTGAACCCGACGTTCGCGCGTCGTCGTCTCAATGACATCGTCGATCTGCTGATCGATCCGATCGAGCGGGCCACCGATGAGCTCGCCGAAGGCGGCGACGGTGTGTGTTTCGACATGCACTCGGCCATGGTGGAAACCACCCTGCGGGTCGTCTCCAACGCCCTGTTCAGTCAGGATTTCGGACCGATCGTGCACAGCATGCGCGATCTCACCACGCGTGGGCTCAGACGCACCGAACTACTGGGCCGGCTCGGGCTCCTGGGTCTGCTCCCCCGCCCGGTGTACGACGCCATCGCGGCCAGCACCTGGTCGGGGGTCCGGCTGCCTCCGCCGCTGCGGGAAGGCCAGCGCATCGCCCTGGCCCTGGATGCCGCGGTGAACACCGTCCTCGACGAACGTCTGGCACACCCGACAGAGTCCGCCGACCTGCTCAACGTGTTGTTCAGTGCCGACAGCGGCACCTGGCCGCGCCGGCGGGTCCGGGACGAGGCGCTGACGTTCATGTTGGCCGGGCACGAGACAACGGCCAATGCGATGTCGTGGTTCTGGTACCTGATGGCGCTCCACCCCGAAGCCAGGGAGCGGATGCTGGCCGAAGTGGACTCGGTCGTGGGCGCGGGCCGTCCGACAGCGGGCGACCTGACCCGGATGCCGTGGACCACCGCGTGCATCCAGGAATCGCAGCGCTGTTACTCCGCGGTGTGGATCATCGCGCGGGAAGCCGTCGAGAACGATTGCATCGACGGCCATCACATCCGTCCGGGAACAACGGTGATCATCCCGATCTACCAAATCCACCACGACGAGAGATGGTGGCCCGATCCGGAAACCTTTGACCCCAACCGATTCCTTGGTGACGCCGCCAAGAGCCGGCCGCGCTCGGTATACCTGCCGTTCGGCGGTGGACGTCGGATCTGCATCGGGCAGAGCTTCGCACTGATGGAGATGGTGTTGATCGCCGCCATCATGAGTCAACGGTTCATTTTCGATCTCGATCCTGGCCACTCGGTGGAAAGGGAGGCTACGTTGACGTTGCGACCAAAACACGGCGTCCACATGATCGGACGCAGCCGAGAGGTGGCCTGATGCCCGACTTCCACACCCTCATCGTCGGCGCCGGATTCTCCGGCATCGGCACCGCCATCGCGCTGGACAAGGCCGGCCTGCACGACTACCTGATCCTGGAGGCGGGCGACGGGGTTGGCGGAACCTGGTTCTGGAACACCTATCCTGGTGTGGCCGTCGATATTCCGTCGTTCTCCTATCAGTTCTCGTTCGAGCAGTCGCGGAATTGGTCGCGCACCTACGCGCCGGGCGATGAGCTGCGCACCTATGCCGACAGCTGCGTGGAAAAGTACGGCCTACGCCCCCGGATCCGGTTCAACACCACCGTCGCGCGGGCCGTGTTCGATGACGAAGAGAACCTGTGGCGACTCGAACTGGGCTCCGGTGACACGCTCACCGCGCGGTTCCTGGTCAACGCCAGCGGGGTGCTGACCATCCCGAAACTCCCCGAGATCGACGGCGTGGACTCCTTCGCCGGGACCACCGTGCACACCGCCCGTTGGGACCATACCCAGGACTTGACCGGCAAGCGGGTCGCGATCATCGGCACCGGCGCCTCCGCGGTCCAGGTGATCCCCGAGATCGCCCCGAAGGTCAGGCAGCTCACCGTGTTTCAACGCACACCGATCTGGTGCTTCCCGAAGTTCGACGTGCCGATCCCTCCGATCGCACGGCGACTGATGCGGCTGCCCGGCGGCCGGACACTGCACCGGCTGATCAGCCAGGCCTACGTGGAGTTCACCTTCCCGTTGGCGGCGCAGTACTTCACCATCAATCCGTTCGCCAAGCGCGCCGGCGCGGCCGGCCGCGCCTATCTGCGGCAACAGGTGCGCGATCCGGAGGTGCGCGAAAAGCTCACACCCCGATACGCGGTGGGATGCAAACGACCCGGGTTCCACAACAGCTATCTGGCCACGTTCAACCGGGACAACGTGCGACTGGTCACCGAACCGATCGACAAGATCACCGGTTCCGGTGTCGCCACCACCGACGGTGAGAACCATGACGTCGACGTGCTCATCCTGGCCACCGGCTTCAAGGTGATGGATGTCGATGCGCTGACCTTCGAGATCGTCGGGTCCGGCGGACAATCGCTGAGCGAGTTCTGGAAAGAGCGCCGGATGCAGGCCTACGAAGGCGTGAGCATTCCCGGCTTCGCGAACTTCTTCTCGGTGATGGGCCTGTACGGTTACGTCGGCTCGTCGTACTTCGCCTTGATCGAGGCCCAGACCCGGCATCTGGTGCGGTGCATAGAGCAGGCCGACCGCAGGGCCGCCCACCGCGTCGAGGTCCGGCAGGAGGCCAACGACCGGTACTTCGAGGAGATGATGCGCAAGCGCCACCGGCAGATCTTCTGGCAGGACAGCTGCTCACAGGCCAACAGCTACTACTTCGACCGCAACGGCGACGTGCCGCTGCGGCCCGCCACCACGTTCGAGGCGTACTGGCGCAGCAGGACTTTCGACCTCGACGATTACGCGTTCAGCTCGTAGGGCGTCAGGCCTCGGCACATGCCTTGATGGCGGCGAGGGTCTCTTCCATTCCGGCTTCGAGCAGTTCCGTGAACGCTTGCTGTCCGCCGAGGTGCGACTCGGTCAGTTCGAGCGAAACCTGCGATATTCCGTCGGGCGTTTCGCGCCGTTGCGTGAGCACGGTGGCGCCGGCGCCGTCGGCACTGATCGAGAACGACCAGATCGCGTAGTTCTCGGCGATGCGGAAGGCGATCTCTTTCTCTGGCTCGTACCGCACCACCTCGCCGTGCGTGATCCACTCAAGCTCGCCGTGGCGGTTGAGGTTGGTGAACGTGGAGCCCAGCCGGATCTCACCGTCGGTATCGCGCAATTTCACCGATACCACCTGCGGACTCCACTCCGGCATGCGTCGGATGTCTCGAATGATGTTCCACACCACGGCCGGTGGCGTATCGACGATGATCCGACGCTCCAGCAGAGCCTTGAACGCGGTGGCCATTACCCCTCCATTCAATACGACCGATCGGTCGCATATTGGTTGAGGCTGACGGTACGCGACCCGCCCGCACTACGTCCAGGGGTGGCTAGGGTGAGCTGATGACCGCTCTGTCTGCCGCCGACGGACGGCGGGCGCGCGGTGACGCCACCCGCCGGCTGGTTGCGCGTACCGCCGCAGACATCGCCACCACACACGGCCTGGACGCAATCACCGTCGGTGGCCTGTCCGCGTCGACCGGGGTGAGCAAGAGCGGAATCCTCACGGTTTTCGGCAACCGGGAGGCGATCCAGCTGGCCGCAGTGGCCGAGGCGCGCCAGGTCTACATCGACGTCGTCATCCGTCCGGCACTGAGCTGCCGGCCCGGAGCCGCGCGGCTCGGCGCCCTGCTCGATTCGTGGGTGGCCTACCTGCGTGCCGAGGTGTTCCCCGGCGGTTGCTTCGTGACGGCGACATCGGTCGAGTTCGGGCATCGCACCGGGCCCGTGGCCGACGCGGTGCGAAACCTCAAGCGGGAGTGGCTCGACCTGCTGGAAAACGAGTTCTCCGCGGCGGGCTCACCCGATCCGGCGGAAGACGCCTTCCGGGTCGACGCCTACCTGTGCGCGGGCAACACACGCCGCGAGCTGTTCGGCACCGATGCCGGACTGGAGTGGGCACGCGCACTGGCGGGCGGCGTCGTCCAGCGCCACCGCACCTGATCAACCCGCCGCGGTGATGCCGCCCCGCGAAAGACAACAGCCCCCGATCAGTCATCGGGGGCTGTTGGCAGAAAAAGCTAGACCGAGGCCTTCAGGTCGTCGACCTTGTTCAGCTGCTCCCAGGGCAGCTCGATGTCGGTCCGCCCGAAGTGGCCGTACGCCGCGGTCTGGGCATAGATCGGCCGCAGCAGGTCCAGGTCGCGGATGATCGCGCCGGGGCGCAGATCGAACACGCTGCTGATGGCCTTCTCGATGCGGGCCGGGTCGACGGTCTCGGTGCCGAACGTCTCGACGAACAGGCCGACCGGGGCGGCCTTGCCGATCGCGTAGGCCACCTGGACCTCGACGCGTTCGGCCAGGCCGGCAGCGACGACGTTCTTGGCCACCCAGCGCATCGCGTACGCGGCGGAACGGTCCACCTTTGACGGATCCTTGCCGGAGAAGGCGCCGCCGCCGTGGCGGGCCCAGCCGCCGTAGGTGTCGACGATGATCTTGCGGCCGGTCAGGCCGGCGTCACCCATCGGACCGCCGAGTACGAACTTGCCGGTCGGGTTGACCAAGAGACGGAAATCGGAGGTGTCCAGCGTCTCGTGGTTGAGATCGGCCAGCACGGTGTTGACGACCTTCTCCCGGATGTCCGGGGTCAGGGTGCCGTCGAGGTCGATGCCGTCGGCATGCTGCGTGGACAGCACGACGGTGTCCAGCCGGACCGGTGTCTTGCCGTCGTAGGCGATGGTGACCTGGGTCTTGCCGTCCGGGCGCAGGTAATCGAGCACACCGTTCTTGCGGACCTCGGTCAGCCGCCGCGACAGCCGGTGGGCCAGCGCGATGGGCAGCGGCATCAACTCTGGGGTGTCGCCGATGGCGTACCCGAACATCAGCCCCTGGTCACCGGCGCCCTGGGCGTCCAGCGGATCGCCGGCCCCTTCGACGCGCGCCTCGTGGGCGGTGTCCACGCCCTGGGCGATGTCGGGCGACTGCGCGCCGATGGCGATGTTCACGCCGCACGAGGCGCCGTCGAAGCCCTTGGTCGACGAGTCGTAGCCGATCTCCAGGATGCGGTCGCGCACGATCTTCGGAATGTCGGCGTAGGCCGAGGTGGTGACCTCACCGGCGACGTGCACCTGGCCGGTGGTCACCAGGGTTTCCACCGCGACCCGCGACTTGGGATCCTGCTCCAGCAGCGCGTCGAGCACCGAGTCGCTGATCGCGTCACAGATCTTGTCGGGATGTCCTTCGGTTACCGACTCACTGGTAAACAGGCGACCTTGGCTCACGGTCTGCTTCCTTCCTTGCTGATCTGAAAAGTTCTTCAGTCCAAAACTACTTAGTTAGGCGAATAATATCTAGGTCCTGTTGCACCCAAGCGCGTGGGACGCGATTGCGCAACCCTTGTCCACATCTTGATGCGTACGTACGTCGGATCAGCCGTCGGGCTTGCCCAGAAACGCCGCGATCGAGTCCACGATACGGGTGGCCATCAGAGTCTTCGAACCGTGCTCTAGCGCAACCTCGGCCCCGTCGGCACTCAGCAACCAGCCGTCGTTGTGGTCAACTTCGAACGCGCGGTTCTCCCCCACTGCGTTGACCACGAGCAGATCGCAGCCCTTGCGTTGCAGCTTGGCCCTGGCATGGAACAGCACATCACCGTTGGCGTCCCCGGTCTCGGCAGCGAAGCCGACGATGGCACGCATGTTGGGCAACTGGCCCTCGGCACGGGCCCGAACCGCCCCGGCCAGCACGTCGTCGTTGCGGACGAGCTCGATGGAGCTGGGCTCGGACGCGCCGCCCTTCTTCATCTTGGCGGTCGCCACCTGTGCGGGGCGGAAGTCGGCGACGGCAGCGGCCATCACCAGGACATTGGACTCGGGGGCGTACTTGGTCACCGCATCACGCAATTGGGCGGCCGAACCGATGTGCACGACATCGACACCGGCCGGGTCGATCAGACCCGCGGTGTTACCCGCTATCAGCGTCACGTCGGCCCCACGCTGGGCCAGAACCCGGGCCACGGCATATCCCTGCTTGCCGGAGCTGCGGTTGCCGATGAAACGCACCGGATCCAGAGGTTCGCGGGTACCGCCGGCGGTCACGAGCGCCTTGACCCCGGCCAGGTCGTAGGTCAGCGCGTCGCCTCGCTCCAGCAGCAGCTGTGCAAACGTCACGATTTCTTCGGCCTCGGGCAGCCGCCCCGCGCCGGTGTCGGCCCCTGTGAGCCGTCCGGATGCCGGTTCCAGTACCACGACGCCCCGCCGCCGCAATGTGGCCACATTGTCGACGGTGGCCGGGTGAAACCACATCTCGGTGTGCATGGCCGGAGCGAACAGCACCGGACATCGCGCCGTCAGCAGCGTGGCGGTCAACAGGTCGTCAGCCCGGCCGGCCACCGCGCGGGCCAGCAAGTCGGCGGTGGCAGGCGCGACAACCACGAGATCGGCTTCCTGGCCGATCCGCACGTGCGGGACCTCGTGCACGTCGGTGAACACACCGGTGTGCACGGGATTGCCCGACAGGGCTTCAAACGTGGCCGCTCCGACGAAGCGCAAAGCCGACTCAGTGGGCAGTACGCGTACCGAGTGGCCCGCCTCGGTGAGTTGGCGGACTAGGGTGCACGCCTTGTACGCGGCAATGCCGCCGGCCACCCCGACGACGATTCGCTTACCCGCGCTCACGTCCCGGCCCTGGCCTGGCTACTCGCCGCCCTCGGTGTGCTCGAGCAGATCCTCGTGAATCTCCCGCATCGCAATGGACAGCGGCTTCTCCTGCAGACCGGGCTCGACCAGAGGGCCGACGTACTCAAGAATGCCGTCGCCGAGCTGGTTGTAGTAATCGTTGATCTGGCGCGCCCGCTTGGCGGCGTAGATCACCAACGCGTACTTGCTCGACGCGCGGTCCAGCAACTCGTCGATGGGCGGGTTGGTGATGCCCAGCGGCGTGTCGTAGGCGCCGGCGGCGGACGAATCGATGTCGTCCGCAGCGGCCAGCTGCGCATCGGCGTGCGGGGTGCTCACGAAAAAGTCTCCTGGCGGTTGCGTGAATGCGGTTACTGAACAGCGTGCTGGTGGCTCGCGGATCCGATCGCGTCGGTCCCGGCACGATGAGTCATCGGCTGTCCACCAGCAAGGATACCAATTCAGCGCATGCGGTATCCAACTGGCGGTTCACCACAACCTGGTCAAAGTCAGACTTCGCGGCCATTTCGGCCCGCGCTGTCTCCAATCGCCGGGCCATCACCTCGGCTGTCTCGGTGCCCCGACCGGACAATCGGCTGACCAGTTCGTCCCAGCTCGGCGGTGCCAGGAACACCGATATCACCTCGGGCATGGCCTGCTTGACGGCCCGCGCCCCGGCCAGGTCAACCTCGATCAGAACCGGGCGGCCGGCCCGGGTGGCCTCGCGCACAGGCTGGGCCGGCGTTCCGGAGCGGTGCAATCCGCCGTGGATCTCGGCCCATTCGAGCAGCTCGCCGTCATCGATCAGCTTCTGGAATCGGTCCGCGGACACGAACGTGTAGTCGACACCGTCGACCTCTCCCGGCCGCGGTGCCCTGGTCGTGACCGAGACCGAGAAATACAAGTCGGGAAGCCGCTCCCGCAGACAGCGGACCACGGTGGACTTCCCGACAGCGGAGGGACCGGACAACACGACGACCGGAGCCGTCGTTGTACGTTGTCCGGCCCCTCTACCAGCGCTCAATGGGGGCGTCTCTACTGGTCGAACTTCTCCAGGAGGGCCTTGCGCTGGCGATCACCGAGGCCGCGCAGACGGCGGGTCGGGGCGATCTCCAGCTCGGTCATGATCTCCTGCGCCTTGACCTTGCCGACCTTGGGCAGGGCCTCCAGCAGCGCGGAAACCTTCATCTTGCCCAAGACCTCATCGGTCTCGGCGTCGGTGAGCACCTGCTTGAGGTTGGTGCCGCCGCGCTTGAGTCGATCTTTGAGCTCGGCTCGCGCTCGACGTGCGGCGGCAGCCTTCTCCAACGCTGCCGCGCGCTGTTCGTCGGTCAACTGGGGAAGGGCCACGGGTTCCTCCGTCTCCTGGCGATTCTTCTTCGGCCATCTCTTGTTTTTTACGGCTGGAGTGCAAACCAGCCAGCGACGACGAACCTACCCACGCTGGCTGACGAAAGCGAACGCCACCCCCTGGTTACGACGCTAAAAGCCCAGCGTGTAGTGCGCGCACGCGACAACCGGTTCGCACCCGAAAACGCCATCCAGCATCGTCGGCACGCCCCCATCGGGCCGGATATTCCTGCAAGTCAATGGTTTTCGGGTGGCCCCCAGCTAACTACTCATACGTCGAGCACCGGTTCGGCCGTACCCACACCTGGTTACCGCCGGGTATTCGAGAAAATTTTCGCTGGTCATGGCGTGTCGGGCGTGTCGGAAGCCGTGACGCGCACGTCAGGCGCGTGCGGCTGACGGTGCCCAGCCCACGCCTAATTGCCACAAAGCGATTACACAGCTTGGCTAAATAGCCTCCGCCGGTCGGGTATCCGTGACCCCCGAAGGGAAGCTGGACATGAACTTCAAGCGTTTGACCTGCGCTTCTGCTCTCTCCATAGCGCTCGGCACGGGCGCTCTGGCCGCGGGAGCCGGCACGGCAGCGGCCCAGCCGGGCCCACCGTGTGGCTTCGGCAACTGCCAGGGGCCCGGTGGACCCGGGCCGGGAGGACCAGGTGGACCCGGTCGTCCCGGTGGCTCAGGAGGCGCAGGAGGGCCCGAACGTGGCCATGGTGGGCCTGGTGGTGGTCCTGACGGGCCCGGCTGGCCGGGCGGACCGGGCGGACCGGGTGGGCCAGGGCCGGGGCGCCCGGGTGACCGAGGTCCAGGCGGACCAGATGACCATGGCCGGCACTGGGGCCCGCCGCCCCCGGAGCTGGCCTGGCGCGGCATGGACCAAGGCCGGTTCGACCACCAGCCGTTCAACTACAACGGCAGCTGGGTGACACCCATTTTCGATCCGGGCTACAACGCGTGGGGTTTCTGGTTCTTCGGTATCTGGATCCCGCTGTGACCGGCTGCACCGCAACCGATCTGACCGCGAGCTGACCAAACCACCTGTGCTCGGCCGCTTCTCGGCCCGGTCGTCGCCTGCCACGACTGGGTCGCGATTGAGCGCGACCGCGACCCTGGTGTGGAAATCGGCCCAGGGCACGACGAAACGGCCCTAGACGCCCAGCTGGGCGACGTCAGGCGAGATATGCGACTTCGTCGCGCAAGCGCTCGGCGGCCGCACGCAGATCAGCCACCGCAGGCCCGGCCCGCAACACCTCACGCGACACCGTTGGCAGCACCAGCCGGGCACCGCCGAAGTCGCCGAGTGCATCGGCACGTCCGCCCTGGGCGCCGACTCCGGGCACCAACACCGGGCCGCAGAGCGCACTGAGATCGGGCAGGTCGGTCACCGTCGCCCCGACCACCACACCGACCGAACCGGTCGGCTCACCGGCCGCCTGGTTCACTGCGGCCACCTCATCGACGACGGACTGCGCCACGGTGCGCGGCCCGGCCATGGCACGCTGCACCGTCGCGCCCTCCGGGTTGGAGGTCGCTGCCAGCACGAACACCCCCCGGCCGTTTGCCGCGGCGACGTCCAGCAGGGGCTGCAGCGACCCGAAGCCCAGATACGGCGATGCGGTCACCGCGTCCGCCGCCAACGGTGAGTCACCGGCCCAGGCCGCGGCATAGGCGGCCATGGTCGAGCCGATGTCCCCGCGTTTGGCGTCGGCCAGCACCAGTACCCCGGCCTCCCGCAAGGCGGCCGTCGTGCGCTCCAGCACCGCGAAACCCGCTGACCCGTGCGCCTCGAAGAACGCCACCTGAGGCTTGACCATCGAGAACCCGGCGAATGCCGTCACGCAGATGTCGCTGAACGCGGCCAGCCCGTCGGCGTCGGTGGAAAGCCCCCAGGCCCGCAGCAGCTCGGGATGGGGATCGATGCCGGGACACAGCGGCCCCCGCTGCGACACCGCGTCGGTCAACCGCTTCCCGAAGGCGTCCATCGTCAGCGCGATTCCAGTTCGCTGTGCAGTTCCTGCAGTGACATCACGCCGATGTCACCGCGGATCCGTGCCTCGATGCCCTGCACCGCCGCGGAGGCGCCCTGCACCGTGGTCACACAGGGGATGTTCATCGACACTGCGGCCGAACGAATCTCGTAGCCGTCGACACGCGGCCCGGAATTTCCATAGGGCGTGTTGATCACCATGTCGACCTCGCCGGCCTTGATGACCTCGACCGCCGAGGGCCGGTCGCCGTCTCCACTGGGTTGCTCTGAGTGCTTGCGCACCTCGTCACAGGGAATTCCGTTGCGGCGCAACATCTCTGCGGTACCTTCGGTGGCCAGCACCCGGAATCCGAGATCGGCCAGGCGCTTGACCGGGAATACCAGCGAGCGCTTGTCACGGTTGGCCACCGACACGAAGACGGCGCCCTCGGCCGGCAGCGAACCGTAGGCCGCGGTCTGGCTCTTGGCGAACGCCGTGCCGAAGTCGTGGTCGATGCCCATCACCTCGCCGGTGGACTTCATCTCCGGTCCCAGCAGCGAGTCCACCTGGGCACCGTCGGCCCGGCGGAAGCGGTGGAACGGCAGAACGGCTTCCTTGACCGCCACCGGAGCGTTGCGGGCGATGGTGGCCCCGTCGCCGTCCTTGTTCAGCAGGCCTTCCGTGCGCAACTCGGCGATGGTGGCGCCCAGCATCACCCGGGCACAGGCCTTGGCCAGCGGCACCGCGGTGGCCTTGGAGACGAACGGCACCGTACGGCTGGCGCGCGGGTTGGCTTCCAGCACATAGAGCACGTCGTCCTTGAGCGCGTACTGGACGTTGAGCAAGCCGACCACACCGATGCCACGGGCGATGGACTCGGTGGCGCGACGCACCGCTTCGATGTCGCTGCGGCCCAAGGTCACCGGGGGCAACGCGCACGCGGAATCGCCGGAGTGGATACCGGCCTCCTCGATGTGCTCCATGATGCCGCCGATGTACACCTCGTTGCCGTCGCTCAGCGCGTCGACGTCGATCTCGATCGCGTCTTCGAGGAACCGGTCGACCAGCACCGGGTGTTCCGGGGACAGCTGGGTGGCGCGGGCGATGTAGCCCTCCAGGGTCGCTTCGTCGTAGACGATTTCCATGCCGCGACCGCCCAACACGTACGAGGGGCGAACCAGCACGGGGTAGCCGATGTCGGAGGCGATCCGCCGGGCCTGCTCGAAGCTGGTGGCGGTGCCGAACCGCGGCGCGGGCAGACCGGCGCTGACCAGAACCTCCCCGAAAAGCCCACGGTCCTCAGCGAGGTCGATGGCATCGGGACCGGTGCCCACGATCGGGACCCCGGCGTCTTCGAGGCGCTTGGCCAGGCCCAGCGGGGTCTGGCCGCCGAGCTGAACGATCACTCCGACGACGCCTGGCCCGGTCCCGTCCTCACCCTTGCCCGAGGCGTTCTCGGCGTAGTAGACCTCCAGCACGTCCTCGAAGGTGAGGGGCTCGAAGTACAACCGGTCGGCGGTGTCGTAGTCGGTCGACACCGTCTCGGGGTTGCAATTGACCATCACGGTTTCGAACCCGACCGCACTCAGTGTCGTCGCGGCATGCACACAGCTGTAGTCGAATTCGATGCCCTGCCCGATGCGGTTCGGCCCCGACCCCAGGATCAGCACCTTCGGCTTCTCGGTCTGCGGGGCCACCTCGGTCTCGGCGGCGGGATCGAGCTCGTAGCTGCTGTAGTGGTACGGCGTCTTGGCGTCGAACTCGGCGGCGCAGGTGTCGACGGTCTTGTACACCGGGTGGACACCGAGCCGGCGGCGCAGCGCGTGCACGCCAGACTCACCGGCCAATTCCGGTCGCAGCGCGGCGATCTGGCGATCAGAGAGCCCGCTGTGCTTGGCCCGCCGCAGCAGCTCGGCATCAAGGACCGGCGCTTCCAGCAGCTCGACGCGCAGTGCCACCAGGCCGGCGATCTGCTCGACGAACCAAGGGTCCACGCCGGAGGCCTCGGCCACCTGCTCGACACTGGCACCCAGACGCAACGCGTGCTCGATGTCGTAGAGCCGGCCGTCCACCGGCGTGCGCAGGCCGGTGAGCAACTGCTCGACCGTCACGTCCGGGTCCGGTCCCGTCCAGAACCCGGCCCGGGTGGTCTCCAGCGAGCGCATCACCTTGCCGAGGGCCTCGATGAAGTTGCGGCCCAACGACATCGCCTCACCGACCGACTTCATCGTGGTGGTCAGCGTGGCATCGGCACCCGGGAACTTCTCGAATGCGAACCGGGGGGCTTTGACCACCACGTAGTCGAGCGTGGGCTCGAAGCAGGCCGGGGTTTCCTTGGTGATGTCGTTGAGGATCTCGTCGAGCGTGTAGCCGATGGCCAGCTTGGCCGCGATCTTGGCGATCGGGAAGCCCGTGGCCTTCGACGCCAGCGCCGAGGACCGTGACACGCGCGGGTTCATCTCGATGACGATCAGCCGGCCGTCGCGCGGGTCGATCGCGAACTGGATGTTGCAGCCGCCGGTGTCCACCCCCACCTCGCGCAGGATCGCGATCCCCAGATCACGCATCTTCTGATATTCGCGGTCGGTCAGGGTCATCGCCGGCGCCACGGTCACCGAATCACCGGTGTGCACGCCCATCGGGTCGACGTTCTCGATCGAGCACACCACCACGACGTTGTCGCGGCCGTCGCGCATCAGCTCGAGCTCGTATTCCTTCCAGCCGTAGATGGATTCCTCGATGAGGACGTTCGCCGACGGCGACGCGGCCAGTCCGTCACCGGCCATCCGCTCGACGTCCTCGGTCGAGTAGGCCATGCCCGAACCCAGCCCGCCCATGGTGAACGACGGGCGAACCACCACGGGCAGGCCCAGGTCGGCGACGGTCTCACGGACCTCGTCCATGGTGAAACACACGCGGCTGCGGGCGGATTCACCGCCCACCTTCGCGACGATGTCCTTGAACTTCTGTCGGTCCTCGCCACGCTGGATGGCCTCGAAGTCGGCGCCGATGAGCTCGACCCCGTACTTCTCCAGCACACCGTTGTCGTGCAGGGCCACCGCGGTGTTCAGCGCGGTCTGGCCGCCCAGGGTGGCCAGCACGGCGTCGATCTTGTTGCCGCGCTCGGCCTGCTGGACGATGACCTTCTCGACGAACTCCCAGGTGATCGGCTCGACGTAGGTGTTGTCGGCATACTCGGGATCGGTCATGATCGTCGCCGGGTTCGAGTTGACCAGGCTGACCTGGATGCCCTCGGAACGCAGCACCCGGCAGGCCTGGGTGCCCGAGTAGTCGAATTCGCAGGCCTGGCCGATGACGATCGGGCCGGATCCGATCACCAGGACATGGTTGAGGTCAGAGCGACGTGGCATCTACTTCTCTCCTGCCATCAGGTCGACGAACTGGTCGAACAGGTATTCCGCGTCGTGTGGTCCGGCCGCGGCCTCCGGGTGGTACTGGACTGAGAACGCACGGCCGTCGGCCAACCGAATCCCTTCCACCACACCGTCATTGGCGCAGGTGTGACTGACCTCGGCTGTGCCGAACGGAGTGTCGAACCGCTCCCCCGCCTCGCCCTCCAGGGCGAAGCCGTGGTTCTGCGCGGTGATCGCCACCCGGCCGGTGACGTGGTCGATCACCGGGATGTTGATACCGCGGTGGCCGAACACCATCTTGTAGGTGGACCGGCCCAGCGCCCGCCCGAGGATCTGATTGCCGAAACAGATGCCGAACAACGGGATTCCCGCACCGAGCACTTCCCGGGTCACCGCGACGATGTGGTCTGCGGTGGCCGGATCGCCGGGACCGTTGGACAGGAACACCCCGTCGGGTTTCAGGTCGGCGATCTGGTCGAAGGTCGCCGACGACGGCAGCACGTGGCTGCGGATCCCGCGCCGGGCGAAGTTGCGCGGGGTGTTGGTCTTGATCCCCAGGTCCACCGCCGCGACCGTGAACCGGTGATCACCTTGGGGTTCCACGATGTAGGAGCCTGCAGTACTGACCTCACCCGCCAGATCCGCGCCCAGCATCGAGGGCTGGTCGAGCACCCGGGCCACCAACTCGTCTGTCGACGCCAATGCTTCTCCGGAGAACACCCCGGCCTTCATCGACCCGCGGGTACGCAGGTGGCGCACCACGGCACGGGTGTCGATTCCGGCGATGCCCACGATGCCCTGCCGCGCCAATTCGTCGTCGAGGGTTCCGCTGGCACGCCAGTTCGACGCGCGCGGGGACGGGTCGCGCACGGCATAGCCGGCCACCCAGATCTTGTCGTCGCGGCTTTCGCCGTCCTCGGCGTTCCAGCCGGTGTTACCGATCTGCGGCGCTGTGGCAACCACGATCTGACCGTGGTAGCTGGGATCGGTCAGGGTTTCCTGATAGCCGGACATGCCCGTGGAGAACACTGCCTCACCGAGGGTCTGGCCGACCGCACCGAATGTGGTGCCGGTGAAAACGCGCCCGTCTTCGAGTACCAGAACCGCCTTGTTTTTCGTGTTGTTCGTCATTTTTCTTCCTCCAGCCAGCGGTCGTACTCTGCGCGATTGTCAGCGCGGAATCCGGTGTCGATCTCGGTGCCCGAGGGCAGCCGCCACCTGATGGCCAGAATTCCGTCGTAAGTCAGTGCCTTGCCGGCGATTCCTCGTTCGGTCCGGATCGCGGTGACCGACCCGGCCGGAATCCAGATCGGCCCGGCACCGCTGCGTTGCATCATGATTCCCTCGGGATAGCGGGTGAGCACCGCTTTGGTCCGAAACCCCAGATCCCCGGCGGCCACCTTGTCATTCCAGTGCGGAACCACTGTGCTGCCGACATACATGCCCTTCATGGGCGGGATGCTCGCCGCGCTGACCGTGTCCGGCAGCGGTGGCAGGGTGCCGATCAGTTCGGCTTGCCGCTGCGCGCGATGCAGCCACCCGCGCATCATCTGCCGGATCAGGAACGCGATCAGCACTGCCAGCAGAGCGGCCAGCACCAGCGACGCGATCAGCGTGGGAGTGTTCACCGGACAGGTCTCGACTTCCCGTCGAGCGCGGTGATCCTGCCCCGCAGCAGAGTCGCGGTCACGGTGGCAGGCAGCGTCATCGATTCGAAAGGCGTGTTTTCCGAGCGGCTGGCCAGCTCGTCGCCTTCGACCGTCCAGGTCGCGTCGGGATCGATCACCGTGAGGTTGGCCGGCTCCCCCACTTCCAGCGGCCGGCCCTGGTCGGGCAGGCCGACGATGGCCGCGGGCGCCTCGCTCATCACTTTGGCAACACCGCGCCAGGTCAGCAGGCCGGGGCGCACCATGGTTTCGGCCACCACCGACAGTGCGGTTTGCAGACCGAGCATGCCCGGCCGGGCAACCGAGAATTCACAGCACTTCTCGTGCTCGGCGTGCGGCGCGTGGTCGGTGGCGACACAGTCGATGACTCCGTCGGCCAACGCCTGACGCAGCGCTTGCGCGTCACTGGCTTCCCGCAACGGCGGATTGACGCGGTTGCGTCCGTCGTAGCTGGCCAGCCTGCGATCGTCGAGCAGCAGATGGTGCGGGGTCACCTCGGCGGTGATCGAGATACCCTGCGCCTTGGCCCATTTGAGCAATTCCACGGTGCCGGCAGTGGAGGCGTGGCAGATGTGCACCCGGGCGCCGGCATCGCGGGCCAGGATCGCGTCACGAGCGACGATCGACTCTTCGGCCGAGCGAGGCCAGCCCGCGAGTCCGAGCTGGGCCGCGTTGGGCCCCTCATGGGCGACGGCGCCGACGGTCAGCCGCGGTTCTTCGGCGTGCTGGGCGATGAGAACCCCGAGGCCGGTGGCGTACTCCAGCGCCCGTCGCATGACCAGCGGATCGTGCACGCACAGGCCGTCGTCGGAGAACATCCGGACCTGGCCGACGCCGTCTGCCATCAGGCCCATCTCGGTGAGCTGCTTGCCTTCCAGGCCCACGGTCACCGCGCCGACCGGATGCACGTCCACCAGGCCGACCTGCTGACCGCGGTTCCACACGTGGTCGGTGACCACCGCGGAGTCGGCGACCGGGTCGGTGTTGGCCATCGCGAACACCGCGGTGTATCCACCCAGAGCCGCTGCCGCCGAACCGGTTTCGATGTCCTCGGCATATTCACGGCCCGGCTCGCGCAGGTGGGTGTGCAGGTCGACGAAGCCTGGCAGCAGCACCTGGCCGGTGGCGTCGATCACCTCGGCACCCTCGGGAGCCGTGAGGTCAGAACCGATCTCGGCGATCTGCCCGTCGGCGATCAACACGTCGAGCGCGTCGCCTTCACCGTAGAGACGGACGCCGCGGATCAGGATCGGCGGATTCGAGCCTGCGCTGTGTTTCGTCATACGCTGATCGCCTCCCGATCCGCGCCAACGAGCAGATGGAACAGCACGGCCATCCGCACGTGGACACCATTTGAAACCTGTTGCAGAACAGCTGATTGCGAGGAATCGGCCACTGGGAACGCGATCTCCATGCCGCGTAGCATCGGCCCCGGATGCAGCACCACGGCATGGCCGGGCAGCATGGCCTGACGCTTCTCCGACAGCCCGTAGCGCACCGAGTATTCGCGGGCGGACGGGAAGAACGCACCGTTCATCCGCTCGGCCTGAACGCGCAGCATCAGCACCGCATCGGCGGCGGGCAACTCGGCATCCAGGTCATGCGAAATCGTGACCGGCCACCCCGACACCCCAACGGGCAGCAGCGTGGGGGGCGCCACCAGCACCACCTCGGCGCCCAGGGTGGCCAGCAGCGAGACGTTCGACCTGGCTACCCGGCTGTGCAGCACGTCGCCGACGATCACCACCCGTTTGCCCTCGATGGAGCCGAGTCGCTGCCGGATGGTCAAGGCGTCGAGCAGGGCCTGGGTGGGGTGTTCATGGGTACCGTCGCCGGCGTTGATGACGCTGGGGCCCGCGCCGCCCTCCTCGGCGGTCCACTCCGCGAGCTGTTGTGCCGCCCCCGAGGCGGGGTGGCGGATGATGAGCGCATCGGCTCCGGCGGCGCGCAGGGTCAGCGCCGTGTCGCGCAGCGACTCCCCTTTGACCACCGAGGATCCCGACGAGCTGACGTTGATCACGTCGGCGCTCATCCACTTCCCCGCGACCTCGAACGACACCCGGGTGCGGGTGGAGTTCTCGTAGAACATGGTGATGACGGTGCGGCCGCGCAGCGTGGGCAGCTTCTTGACCTCGCGGCCCAGCAGCGCCTCGCGGAACCGGTCGGCATCGTCGAGGATCGCCGTCGCGTCATCACGGGTGAGATCCGCAGCTGACAGGAGATGACGTGTCGTCATTTCGAAATCACCACTCCGTCACGGTCGTCGTCCTCGGACAAGAGCACATGAACGCTTTCGGTGCGTGAGGTCGGCACGTTCTTTCCGACGTAATCGGCGCGGACCGGAAGCTCACGATGCCCACGGTCGACCAGCACGGCCAGTTGCACCACCCGCGGGCGGCCGATGTCGCGCAGCGCGTCCAGCGCCGAGCGGACCGAGCGTCCCGAGTACAGGACATCGTCGACGAGGATCACCACCGCGTCGTCGATGCCGCCGGGTGGGATCGACGTGGCCGCCAGCGGTCGCGGCGGCTTGAAGTTGAGGTCATCGCGGTAGAGCGTGATGTCCAGCGCTCCGACCGGCAACGCCACATCCGCGAACTCGTTGATCTTGGCGGCCAAGCGCTTGGCGAGTGTCACACCGCGGGTCGGGATGCCCAGAAGGACGACCCGCTCGCGCTCGGCAGGATCGTCCAGCGCGGTCTTCTCGATGATCTGATGGGCGATCCGAGAGATGGTGCGGCCGACATCGGCCGCGGACAACAATTCCCGGTCGGTACCTGAAGAGCCCATGAGGCGACTCTGACCTCCTTCTCCGCCTCTCTGGACGGATCGTTAAAGGACGTCGAACTGCCAGGCAGCTTAGCAGGCCGCAAACCTGCGGCCTGCCACAGTCACCGCGCAGAGGCACTCACGACGGCGTCCAATTCGGTTCCCTTTGTCTCCGGCAGCAGCACGGTCGAGATGATGCTGACAACGACGAACACCGCCATCATCGCCCCAACGGCCCAGCTCCCCAGCGTGGCCACCAGAATTCCGGCGACCAACGGCGGAACCGCCCCGCCGACGATGCCGGCCAGATTGAACGACAGACCCGCGCCGGTGTAGCGATAGCGGGTGGCGAAGATCTCAGGCAGAAAGGACCCGATGGGTCCGTAGGACAGGCCGAAGATGCAGAAGATACCGGCGATCGCCAACGCGAAGGCCACCGGCGATCCGGTATCGATCATCGGCATCACCAGGAACGCCCACGGCAACGCGAGTGCGAAGCCGGCGAGAATGACACGCCGCCTGCCGTACCGGTCGCACAACACGGCCGAGATCGCCGAGAAGGCCATCAAGGCGACACCGGCGAGCACACCCACGCCGAGGATCAGGCTGCGCGGATGCCCGATGCGGGTGCTGGCGTAGCTCATCAGATAGGTGCCGCCGAGGAAGCTCATCGTGAAGATGCCCACCATGCAGCCCGCGGCGAGCGCCACCTGGCGGGTCTGGGTGCGGAACAGTTCACTCAGCGGCGCCTTGGGCACGCCACCGGCCACCTGCTCGCGGACGAAGACGGGCGTCTCGTCGATGCTCAGCCGAACATAGAGCGCCACGACCAGCAGTACCGCACTGAACAGGAACGGCAACCGCCAGGCCCATTCCAGAAAGACCGCGCTCTTCTCGCCGATGGTCAGGCTGACGATGAAGACCACGAGATTGCTCACGGCAAGCCCGGCGCCGGCACCGAGCTGGGTGAACATCCCGTACATGCCGCGCTTGCCGACGGGCGCGTACTCGGCGCTCAGCAGTGCCGATCCAGCCCATTCCCCACCGACGGCGAAGCCCTGCAGCAACCGCAGGATCAGGAGGATGATCGGCGCGGCGACGCCGATGGCCGCCGCGCTGGGCACCATTCCGACGCAGACGGTCGACAGACCCATGATCAACAACGTCGCGATGAGGGTTTTCTTGCGTCCCAGTCGATCTCCGAAGTGCCCGAACACCGCGGCTCCGATCGGACGGGACAAGAACGCGACCGCGAACGTGCCGAGCGAGGAGACGGTCGCCATCGTGGGACCCATGTTCGGGAAGAACACGTGGGGAAAGATCAGGGCTGCGGCGGTGCCGTAGATGTAGAAGTCGTAGAACTCGATCGCCGTGCCGACGAAGCTGGCGAACGCCACGCGCCGCATGGGGTTGGGCGCGTGGCTCGGCTCGCCCGCGACCTGTTCCTGCTGGGTCATCTGTCTCTTCTCACGCCGTGAATTTCGCCAGAGAAGTATCACCCACCCAACGGATCAGGCCATCTCGAATCCGTGATAGCCGGCGACGGCCACCCCGTCACCGATCTGTTTGTAGATGCCGACCCCGGCGACGAAAGGCAGGAACACCCGCCTCTTGCCCGGCACGTTGGCACCCATGTACCACGACGCCGCTTGCGGCAGAAGGGTCAGATCGGCCGTGTCGTTGGTGATGTTGACCCAGTTGTCCTCGGCGTCGGGGGCCGCCTCCATGCGGTGCAGCCCCTCTTCGCGCAAGTGCAGCAGCGCCGCGCTGATCCACTCGACGTGGTACTCGATCGAGGTGAGCATGTTGGACAGCACCGAGGGGCTCTGCGGCCCGGTGACGGTGAACAGGTTCGGGAAACCGGCCGACATCAATCCCAGATAGGTCCGCGGCCCGTCGGCCCACTTGTCGCGCAGCCCGCGGCTGACGCCGTGGTGGTCGACGGCACGGATGTCGATCGCGTTCAACGCGCCGGTCATCGCGTCGAACCCGGTGGCCAGCACGATCACATCGAATTCGTGCTCGGTTTCCCCGGCGAGGATGCCGCGCGCGGTGATCCGGTGCAGCGGTTGCTCGTTGAGATCGACCAGCGTCACGTTCTCCTGGTTGTAGACCTCGTAGTACCCGGTGTCGACGCAGAGCCGCTTCGCGGCGATCGGGTAGCTGCGCGGGGTCAGCTTCTCGGCAAGCTCGGGATCGCTGACCTTCCGCCGGATCCGGTCCCGAACGTATTCGGCGGCGGTCTCGTTGGCTTCCGGATCGAGCAGCAGGTCGTAGAACGACTGCTGGAAACACAGTCCACCGTCGTCCCAGCGCCTGGACAGCTCGGCACGGCTGGCGTCGCCGTCAAGGTCGCCGAAGAACGGCGGCAGATCGGCACCTTCGCCACACTGCGCGCCGCCCCGCGTCAGCCGACTGATCTCCCGGAACTGCGGGTAGTGTCGTTTGACCTCGGCCAACTCATCGTCGATCGGACGGTTCTGGGCGGGAACCGCGTACGGCGGGGTGCGCTGGAACACCGTCAGCGCCGCGACCACCGGTGCGATTGCGGTAATCGTCTGTACGCCAGACGAACCCGTTCCCACAACGGCTACCCGCTTGCCGGTCAGATCCACTGCTTGCGTGGGCCAGTCCCACGTCCACAGCACGTCACCGGCGAAGTCGTCGAGCCCCTCGAACGAGGGCACCAGCGGCTTGGACAGGCATCCGGTCGCCGCGATCACGAAGTTCGCCGTGACACGGTCACCGGACTCGGTGGTGACGGTCCACTCGGTGGTGGCGTCGTCGAAGTCCATTGCGACCACCCGGGTATCGAAGTCGATATCGCGGCGGAGGTGGTAGCGGTCGGCGACATGCTTGGCGTAGGCCAGCAATTCGGGTTGAGCGGCGTAGCGTTCGGTCCAGTTCCACGACTGCTGCAGATCGGAGTCGAACGAGTAGGAGTATTCGATCGATTCGATGTCACAACGGGCGCCCGGATAGCGGTTCCAGTACCAGGTACCGCCCACCTCCGGGCCGGCCTCCAGGATGCGCGCGTCGAATCCGAGTTCGCGCAACTTGTAGAGCTGGTAGAGGCCGGCGAACCCGGCTCCGATGATGACCACATCATGGTCGGCCACCGCTCAGACCGCCTTTCGATTGCGTCGATGGGTATCGATGAACGCACCGATGTGATTGGCAACCAACGAGATTCCGGTGTGGTACCCGGGCAGGATGTTGGCCATCTGGAAGTACCCGTGCATCTGGCCCGCTGCCTCCTCGAGCGTCACGCTCACCCCGGCCTCCGCCAATGCCCCGGCATAGGCGACACCCTCGTCGTGAAGGGGGTCGTACTCGGCGACATAGACCAACGCGGGTGGCAACCCCGCCAGGCTGGGCGCCCGCAACGGGGAGGCGTCCGGATCGGTCCGCGCGGCGCAGTCGGGAAGATAGTGCCCCCAGAACCAGATCATGGTGTCCCGGCTCAGCATCAGCTGATTTTCGGGCGCCACGTACGACGGTCGATCGAAGTCGCAGTCGGTGACCGGGTAGATCAGGGCCTGGTAGTCGATCCGCGGCCCTTGCCGGTCGCGCGCCCACCGCGCCATCACCGCCGCGATGTTGCCCCCGGCACTGTCCCCCGCCACGATCAGCGGGACCTCAGGCGCCGCGAATTCTGCGGAATGCGCTGCCGCCCAGAGCAACCCGGCCCAACTGTCCTGCAATGCAGTCGGGAACCGATGCTCGGGTGCCTTGCGATAGTTCACCAGGACCACAGTGGAGCTGGTGAGGTTCGCCAGGTGCCGCCCGAGATGGTCGTACTGCAGATCGATGTCCCCGATCACCCAACCGCCCCCGTGGAAGTACACGATCACCGAACGGGATTCGCCTTCGGGGACCAGAACGCGAATCCGGAAGGTTCCGCCGTCCTGCGCCTCGAGTTTGTGGTTGTGCACCGCGGCCACCTCGGGTCCGCGCCCGCTCATGCCGGCGAAGATCGGTCCGGCCATCCGCGCCATCGCAGGCGTGCCTTCGTGCATCGGTGGATCGCGCGTCTCGGCAAGTTGTGCCAGCAGCGCCTGGGTCACCGGATCCAGCGGCATGATGTGGTCTCCTTCCGCCCTCAGCTCACCGCTGAATCGACTTGATCTCGAGGAATTCCTCGAGCCCGTACACACCGGCTTCGCGCCCGTTTCCGGATTGTTTGTATCCGCCGAAGGGTGCGTTGGCGTTGAAGGCGCCCGCATTGACCTGCACTTGGCCGGCCCGGATACGGCGCGCGACCTTCTCGGCCCGCTCGGTTGAGGAAGACCAGACCGCCCCGGCCAGACCGTAATCCGTGGCGTTGGCGATCCGGACGGCATCGTCGTCGGAGTCGTAGGCTTCGATCGCGAGAACAGGCCCGAAGACCTCCTCCCGGTGGATCGTCATGTCCTCGGTGACATCGGAGAACACCGTCGGCCGCACGAAGGCACCGGGCGCGTCGGTTTCGGTGTCCCCGCCGGTGACCAGACGCGCTCCTTCGGCCACCGCCGTACGGATGTAGCCGAACACCCGCTCTTGTTGTGCCCGCGACGACAGCGGGCCCAGCGCGGTCCCTTCATCGGTGGGGTCGCCCACCGGCAACGCGTCAGCTGTCGCCTTCGCGAGTGCCTCCACCTCGGCCAGCTTGGCGCGCGGCACGATCATGCGGGTCAGTGCCGAACAGGTCTGCCCGGAGTTGAGCATCATGGTCTTGACCGATGCGGGTACCACCGTTTCCAGGTCGGCGTCGTCGAGGACGATGTTCGGGCTCTTGCCTCCGAGCTCTAGCGAGACTCGCTTGACGGTGCGGGCAGCGACCTCCTGCACGCGCCGGCCGGCTCGTGTGGACCCGGTGAAACTGACGATGTCGACGTCGTCGTGGCCGGCGATCGCCTCTCCGACATCCGGACCGGTGCCGAACACCAGGTTGAATACCCCTGGGGGAAGGCCGATCTCGTCAATGATCTGGGCCAGACCCAGCGCACACAGCGGCGTGACCTCGCTGGGCTTGACGACGACGGTGTTCCCGGCGGCCAGACCGTAGGCCACCTTCAGCGCGATCTGGTGCAGCGGATAGTTCCAGGGCGTGATGGCGCCCAGCACACCGAAGGGCTCCCGCACGATCGTCGAGCCCCGGTACTCGCTCTCGAACTCGTACCCGCGCACGATGTTGGCGGCCTCGGCGAAGCTGTTGAGCGGTAACCCGAGCTGGATCGCCCGGGAAATCGAGATGGGACAACCCATTTCGGCAGAGATGGTGCGGGCCAGGTCCTCGGAGCGCTCGGCCAGCTTGCCGGCGATCGCGGTGAGGTAGTCGGCCCGTTCGCCGGGCGGCGTCGCCGACCATGCTGGGAAGGCGGCCCGGGCCGAAGCGACGGCGGCGTCGACATCGGCGGCGGTGCCCGCCACCACCTCGGCGATCACTTCGTCGTTCGCCGGATTGATGACGGGTATGCGCGTGGTTCCGCTGGAAACCGCCCACTTGCCATTCACGTAATTGCAGTCTTGGTTCTGCATTGTTGCCCCCTTGTCGGTTTCAGTAGTCGGCGTCTGAGTAGACGACCAGACCGCGAAGGTTCTTGCCGTCGAACATGTCCCGGTAGCCTTGATTGATGTCTTCCAGGCGATACCGGGTGGAGACGAGCTCGTCGAGCTTGAGATTCCCGGAGCGGTAGAGATCGAGCAGCTTGGGGATCTGGTTGCGGGGGCCGACGCCGCCGAATACCGCGCCTTGGACCCGCTTCTGCAGCAAAGTCAGCTCGAACAGGTTGAGGTCGACGGTCGACTGGGTGAAATCGCCCATGCCGGTGACGATCACCTGGCCGCCCTTGCCGGTCAGGCTCAACGCCTGCTGAATGTGTTCGCCCTTGATCTCACCGACGGTGATGATCGAGACCTGGGCCAACTTTCCCCACGTGAGGTCGGGCAGTTCGGCCGCAGCGTCCGCCACGGAGGCGAAGGTGTGGGTGGCACCGAATTCCAGCGCCTTCTTCCGCTTGAAGTCGACCGGGTCTATCGCCACGACGAAGCGCGCACCCGCGAACTTGGCCCCTTGCACGGCGTTGATGCCGACGCCGCCGATACCGATCACCACGACCGTGTCACCCGGGCGGGTGTCACCGATCTCGGTCGCCGAGCCCCAACCGGTGGAGACACCGCAACCCAGCAGGGCGGCCACCTCCAGCGGTATGTCCTTCTCGATCTTGACGACTGACGCCTGACTCACGGTGACGTACGGCGCGAAGGTACCGAGCAGGCACATCTGGATGACCGGTTGACCGTCGCGGGTCACCCGATACGTCTTGTCGGAAACCGCCTGTCCGGTCAGCAGGCCGGCCCCCTCGTCGCAGAGGTTCTGCAACCCGGTGGCACACGACGGGCAGGTGCCGCAGGCCGGGATGAACGCCAGGACCACGTGATCGCCCTCGGCCAGGCCGGTCACCCCGGGCCCGACCTTGGTGATGACGCCCGCCCCCTCGTGCCCGCCGAGAACCGGCATGAACGGCACCGGACTGCTGCCCGCGACGACGTGCGCATCGGAGTGGCACAGACCCGATGCGGCCAGTTTCACCTGGACCTCGCCGGCAGTGGGGTCCCCGAGGTCGACCTCACAGATCCTCCAGGGCGCGCCGATCTCCTCGACGACGGCAGCCTTCACTTTCACCAGAGCCTCTCCTCGCGTGTCAACAGACACAGTTCGGGTTGAACTGAGATGTGCATCACTATGCGGAAACCGTAGGGCTGGCGCCTGCCGTTGGACAGGACCGTCCCGGCCACAACTCAACATTTCCGGCCACTTCGGCGGGCTCGGGACTCGTTGACCGGCCTGAGCAAGTCGGCAAAACTGACCGTCATGATGTCCGCCCACCCTGAAACCGCAGTTCAGGGACCGCTGCCCGGCTCCCCGGTGCTGCAGTCGACCAACCGGGTCATAGCGGCCATGACCGACCCCTGGGACCACCCGCGTACGGCTGTTTCGGTAGCGATCATGTGTGAGTGGGCAGCGGCGCACGGCGTCCCGGCCGACTCGTTGCTGGCCGGTTCGCATCTCGACGTCAGCTCACTGACCGACGTCGACACCGTCGTGGAGGCCAGCCAGGAACTCGCGGTGATCCGCAACCTGGCTGCCCTGACCGGCAATCGTCCCGGGCTGGGAGTGCAGTTGGGCAACCACTACCACCTGACCGCGTACGGCTATCTGGGCTATCTCCTGGCCGCCTCGGCGAGTGTGCGCGACACCGTCCACCGAGGTCTCTACTACGCCATGCTGACCTTCGCCTTCTCGACGATGACGGCCCGGATCGACGACGACCACTACGTTCTGGCATTCGAAGCAGATGACATGCCCGAGGGCATCCGACGGTTGGTGATCGAACGGGATCTGACCGCGGTGATGCAGATCCAGCGCGACACCTTCCCCGACTTCGACGCGGTACCGTTGCGCGAGGTCCGGTTCGCCTTCCCGGCGCCGTCTGCGGAGGCCGGCGTCGATGTCTACCGAGACTACTTCCGCGTCCCGGTGAGCTTCGGATGTCGTCGCAACGAAATCGTCTATGACGCCGTCTATCTCGACCTCGTGCCACCGATGGCGAACGCGCACACCACCGACCTGATGGTCGCCCACTGCGACCGCATCCGCGCCGAACGACTGCACCACACCGGCGTCGCCGCCCAGGTGCGGGCACATCTGCTGGATCAGTCCTCGCTCGATCTCACGTTGGAAGACGTTGCGCAGCATTTGCACTACGCGCCACGGACCTTGCGACGGCACCTCGAACGCGAAGGCACGGCCTACCGCGCGGTACTCGACGAGGTACGCCGCAGCGTCGCCGACAATCTCCTGCGCGAGCGCACCATCCCGCACTACGAGATCGCCCGCCGGCTCGGGTATCAGGACTGGTCGAGTGTGGTCAGGGCACGCCGCCGCTGGCGCCGTGGATGACACCGGGAGGCAGCGCCGGCCCGAAAGCCTCCGCTGGATAGGCTGGGCGGGATGAACCTCGACGGCAATCAGACGTCCATACGTGAGGCGATCGACGCCGGGCTGTTGGCCGGTGCGGTCACGCTGGTGTGGCAGGCGGGCGAAGTGCTCCAGGTCAACACACTGGGCCACCGCGACGTCGACGCCGGGTTACCGATGCAGCGAGACACCATTTTCCGGATCGCCTCCATGACGAAGCCGGTCACCGTCGCCGCGGCGATGGCGCTGGTCGAAGAAGGCAAGCTCGCGCTGGACGAGCCGGTGACCAAATGGCTGCCAGAGTTGGCCGACATGCGCGTGCTGCGCGAGGCGCGTGGCCCGCTGGACCGCACCGAACCCGCGCGGCGCCCCATCACCTTCGACGATCTGATGACCCACCGCAGCGGGCTGGCGTATATGTTCTCGGTCCTTGGCCCGCTGGCATCGGCATACGGCAAGCTGTCGCTGCGTCAAGATCACGACCGCTGGCTGGCGGAGGTGGCCGCGCTGCCGCTGGCACATCAACCCGGAGAGCGCCTCACCTACAGCCACTCCACCGATGTGCTGGGTATCGCGTTGTCCCGCATCGAAGGCAAGCCACTGTCGAAGGTCCTCGCCGAGCGGATCTTCGAGCCGCTGGGCATGGCCGACACCGGGTTCTCGGTCGACGCGGCCGGACGGCGACGCGCGGCCACGATGTACCAGCTGACCGACGACAACAAGCTGACCCACGACGTGATGGGGCCGGCCCCGATCACCGATCCCCCGTTCTGCACGGGTGGCGCAGGGTTGTTCTCCACTGCCGACGATTACCTCAAGTTCGTCCGAATGTTGTTGGGCGGCGGCTCAGTCGACGGCGTACGAGTGCTCTCCGAAGAATCGGTTCGGTTGATGCGCACCGACCGGCTCACCCCCGAACAGAAGCAGTACCCGTTCCTCGGTGCACCGTTCTGGGTCGGCCGTGGGTTCGGGTTGAATCTGTCAGTCGTGACGGATCCGGCGAAATCACGACAGCTGTTCGGCCCGGGTGGGCTGGGCACTTTCAGTTGGCCCGGCGCCTACGGCACCTGGTGGCAGGCCGACCCCTCGGCAGATCTCATCCTGCTCTACCTCATCCAGAACCACCCGAATCTGGGCGTCGATGCCGCCGCCATCAGTGGCAACACCTCGCTGGCGAAACTGCAGACGGCACAACCCCGATTCGTGCGACGCACGTACCAGGCGCTGGAACTCTAGCTCTGGGCCGGCAGGGCAGCCGCCAGTTTGGCCTCGGCGATGCGGTAGAAACCGTCGAGTGCAGATTCCTCGACGCTGAGATATTCGCTCACCACTTCTCGGGGCACCCCGGCATCGCGCAAGCGCAACGCCAGCGAATACGGCAATGGCAGTGCCCGCAGCGCCTGTTCGCGTATCTCGCCCTCATCGGCCATGCGTTCCAGGATGCGACGGTCCAGCCGGACCGGAGCGAGTAACCCGATACTCGAATCAGCGGTGCCGTCGCGGTAGCAGCGCGATCAACCCGGCCCGCGTGGACACTCCGGTTTTCGCCATGGCGCGATAGATGTGCCCCTCGACCGTGCGCACCGATAGACGCAAGCGGTCGGCGATCGCCCGACTCGACAGCCCGGCACCGACCAGCATCGCTATCTCCCGTTCGCGGTCGGTCAACGGCAGGCGTCCCGCGGCGGCGAGCACCGCCGGGGTCGCCGCGCCACCGCAGGCCTGCGCCAGCTCCGCAGCCCGGGTCGCCGAGGCCATCGCC
The DNA here is from genome assembly GCF_001942625.1 of Mycobacterium syngnathidarum. Classification (GTDB taxonomy): domain Bacteria; phylum Actinomycetota; class Actinomycetes; order Mycobacteriales; family Mycobacteriaceae; genus Mycobacterium; species Mycobacterium syngnathidarum. The sequence continues at coordinate 77,403 of NZ_MLCL01000033.1, read as the reverse complement.
GATCCACGCATGGCTTTGCGGCGATAGGCCACGGCAGCCAATCCCGCCGCGTCCGCCGCGGCCACCAGATCACCGAAAGCCTCGAATTCACTTGAGACCGTGATCAACCCGTCTCCATCGTCACAGGAAAGGGCACGGGACAGCGCTGCGGCCGCCCCGACCCGCGGCCCCTCGACCAGCCCGGTCAATTCTTCGAGCCGATGTGTGCGCGAATGGTCGCCGAACTGTGCTGCGATCTGCAGGCACCACACCTCGGGCGCCAGTTGCCCGTTGGCACCGGCGGCATCGGCCGCGGCATGCGCGATCTCGATGGCCTCCGAGACCGCACCTTGGGTCGCTGCCATCCACGACCGCACCAGCGTGTGCTCGTAGGCGAGATAGCGCCAACTGGCATGACGGCATTCTTCGAGTTCGGCCAGGGCCGCGTCATCGGCCAGACCGCGGATGGCCAGGGCCGTGACCCGGGGCAGGTGAAAGCGGTAGCTGAACCCGTTGGCCTCACCCGCCGCCCGCATCACCTCGACCGCCGGATCCAACTGTTCGGCTGCGGCGCCAAGGGCACCGGCTGCAGCGGCAACTCGGCCGGCCAGCGCGGCTCCCAACAGTTGTGCCGCGCCGGGTCGCTCGGCGGCTCGGCGGCTCAACTGCTCGGCCTGCTCACCCGCCTCACGGATCCGCCCGGCCAACAACAGCGCCCCGATGTGGGCATCGGCGATGACGAACCTGGTGTGCGCGGCGTCGAAGGAGCTGTCCGTGATGCGGTAACCGACGTGGGCCGCCGTGACGGCCTCGTCGGCGCGGCCGGCATCGCCACCCGATGCGGCCACCGCCCATGCGGTCACGGCGCCGACGATGGCGGGCAGCGCGTCCAGATCCAGTCCGTCGGAAGCTGTCGCGGCCCGTCCAGGATCGCCCATCGCGGCCCCATACACCGTGTAGAACGCGTCGATGGCGGCACGGGACCCTGCCGGGATGTCCGCGGCCGCATCATCGATGTACCGCTTGGCGCCGGTCGGGTCGGCCAGCGACCACAGCATGTTCGACGCCCGCAGGAACGCCAACCGGGCCCGCCCGTCGTCGGTGAGCTCGGAGGTGTCGATGGCGTCGAGCTCAGCGTTCGACTCCTCGCCCCGGCTGAGCCACGACAAGGCATGGGCGCGAATAAAATTCGCTTCGGCGCCCGCGCCGGCCGCGATCGCCCCCTGCGCCAGTCGGTCGGCCAGGGCCAGATCGGACAACCACACCGCGCCCTGTGCTGCGCGGGTCAGCAACTCGGGATCGGGCGCCAGATCCGAGTCGAGCATCAGGGTGGCCCGCCGGACCACGACCCGCATGGCGTCGCAGTCGTCCCGGTTCCCGAGGGCATTGGCCACCAGCCCGCGCAGCCGACGCAAGCGGGAGCCCGGTGCCCGATTGCGTCGTACCTCCGCATACAGCGGGTGGGCGACGCGGACCTCTTCGTCGACGGCATCGATGGTGATCAGACCCCGCATCTCGGCCGCCGCCACTGAATCGCCATCAGTGATCGCGGTCAGCCGATCCAGTTGAAGCGGCTCTGCGACCGCCAGGACGTCGACCACTTCGCTGACCGCCGGCGGTAGCGCACCGATCCGCGTCTCGATCAGTTCGACCAAGCCGGGCGGCATCACCGGGTCACCGCTCCACCGCCAGCACCTATCCCCGCGGGCAAGCCGCCCCTGAGCGACCTCCTGTTCGACGATGTTGCGCAGGTAGAGCACATTGCCCCGGGTGAGCCGCCACAACCGTTGCGCCGCTTCGGTATCGAGGGGTCCACCGAGCGCGGCGGTCAGCAACTGCGTCGATTCGTCGCGGGACAGCGGCTGCAGGTCCAGCCGCTCGAACCGGCCGCGATCACATGCCGCCAGCACCTCGGCCGGGATCGGCATACCGGTGCGCACGGTCAGCAGGAGCTTGGCGGCCCGACGTTGCACGATCTGCTGCAACACGAAACCTGACAGACCATCGAGCAGGTGCGCGTCGTCGACGCAGACCAGCACCGGCCGGCCGTCGGACGCGGAGGTCAGGCCGTCGAGCACCCGGCCCACCAGCGCCGCGCTGTCGGCGTCCGATGTTCCCACCCACCGCGCGAACGTCCCCAGCGGAAGGGCCTGAGCCGCTGATGTGCCCACCGCCCAGCGCGTTTCACGGCCACCGGCGCCCGCTGTCGAAAGTGCTTCGCGGGCGATACGGCTCTTGCCGACACCGGCAGTCCCGTAGATCACGATGCCGGACAGTTCGGTGGAATCCAGCGCGGTGTCGATCAGCCGGGTCTCCTCCAACCGCCCCGTCAGCGGCCAAGCGAGTCGCACGCATCGAGATTAGGCCGAGGCCCGGTCGTTAGCAGCGTTAACGACGAACTTCGACACTGCCTGAATGCGGATCGACCCGAAGCGTGCTCAGCGGCCGGTCGCGCCGTCGATCAGTTCGCGCAGAATGTCGGCGTGACCCGCGTGGCGGCCGGTCTCTTCGATCATGTGGGTGAGTGCCCAACGGACGCTGGGCGCGGGCCGTCCGGCATGCGGCCGGGGAACCGGCGCCGCGAGGTCGGTGCAGCCGTCGAGCACCCCGTTGGCGCGCTCGACGGTGTCGCGGTAGCGGGCCACCACATCGGCGACGGTGTCCGACGGTCCGACCGCGAACGTCGCAGGCCAGTCGGTGACGTCCTCACCGAGGAAGATCCAGCGTTCGACGTTGGTCAGGTGATTCAGCACACCGAGCAGCGTCGTGCCCGACGGCACCGGAGACGACCGGGCCATTGGCTCAGGCACACCGTCGACCTTCGCGGCGATCGATGTGCGGAGGTAATCGAGAAACCCACGGAGAACCTCGGTTTCGCTGTTCCCGGTCCGTGGCGGCGGATTGTCGTTCCTCCTGCGCTGGCTTGTGTGCACGATGCCCAGTATCAGCGCGACTGCCTCTTGAGGCATGGATCTTGCTGTCCGGGCAAAACGCGGCTCAGCCAGCTAGCGCCTGGCGCGCATACGCCCGGACGTCGGCGTCACTGTCCTCCAGCGCTACGGTGAGAGCCTGGCGGGCGGTCGCCTCCGAGTTCGCCCACCGGCTCAGGCTCGGCACCGCAGCTTCCGGGGGACCCCGGCGCGCAGGGTGGTCAGTGTCGGTCGATGCAACCCGGTATGCCTGGCCGTCGCCGACGCGCCGGAAACTCAGCAGATGCACCGTGACTGCCCGGACCACCTTCGGCAGCGCTACTGGACGGGCTTCGGACTGCGATGACACACAATCACGACAAGGGGCGATTCACGGGCGTCGCAGAGCGGCGAAATGGCCGTCTTCGCAGGTTGACTGAATGCGCTGCCGACCGACGTTGTGCACCTGACGAAACCGTCGTCGCGGCTCGCATTGCGCCACCACGACGCTGACGAGAATTCACAAATCGCGATGATCGAAACTTTGGCCACTGTGGCCACACCGGTCCCAAACTGCGATTTCTTGTCGGCGCATAGAACTAGTGTTCGATATATGAAGGTCGGCTTGGCCCACACCCGCGAGGCGGTTCAGACCGCGCTGGCCGGCCACCGCGCCGCGACCGCGGCACTGGTCGACGTTGATTTCAGCGGACTCGACACCGAGGAGTTGTTGGCCATCCAGTCAGAACGCGAGCAGCAGGCCCGCACGCAGGCCACGATCGATCACCGCATCCAGGCCGCCCTGATGGCCCGCACCAGCCCGCATGAGATCGGCGGCAAATCCTGGACCGATGTTCTTGCCACCCGGATGCGCATCAGCCGCAAGGAAGCCTCACGCCGCATCGCAGCAGCTGAGGACCTAGGTCCGCGATACAGCCTCACCGGCGAGGTGCTGGCGCCGGCGCTGCCCGCCTGCGCCCACGCGCTGAGGTCCGGATCGATCAACACCGAACACATCACGATCATCGGCCACACCGTGGCCAAGGCCGAAAAATACGTCAGCACAGCCGAACTCGCACAGATCGAATCCGACCTGGTGGCCGCCGCGATCCGTGATACCCCCGAAACACTGAAAGCCGCCGCCGACAAACTGCTGTATCTGCTCAACCAGGACGGCGACTCGCCTGATGTCGCCGCGCATCTGCGCGGGCTGCGGATCGGCAAACAAGACGCCGACGGGTTGGTGCATGTGCAGGGTTGGCTGGACCCCGAGACAGCGTCGTATCTGACCACGGTCACCGGCGTGTGGGGCGCCCCCGGCATCAACAATCCCAGCGACCCCGAACCGGTCCACAACCCGACACCCAACCCACTCGACATCCCCGACACCGATGAGTCCGAGGTCGTTGATCCGGAGATCTCCGGCGCCGACACGGGCCCAGAGCAGCAAGACCGGCTGCACCAGCAGGCCGCCGCCGACCGTGACACCCGAACCCAGGCCCAGCGCAACCACGACGCACTCAAAGTCGCACTGCGCGAACTGCTGATGTCAAAACGGCTCGGCCAGCATGGCGGTCTGCCGGTCACCGTGGTGGTCTCCACGACCTTGGCCGAGCTGGAAGCCGGCGCCGGAATCGCGGTCACCGGTTCGGGTATCCGACTGCCGATGAAAGACCTCATCAGGTTGGCATCGCACAGCTTCCACTACCTGATCATCTACGACCACTACACCGCCGAACCGCTCTACATGGCCCGCACCAAACGGTTGGCCACCAAAGCACAACGCCTGCTGCTCTACAACCGCGACCGAGGCTGCACCCGCCCCGGCTGCACCGCCCCGGCCGACCACTGCCAGGTCCACCACGCCAAAGCCGACTGGCAACACGGCGGCAACACCGACGCCCCCGACCTCGCACTGAGCTGCGGACCCGACAACCGCCTGGTCGGACTCGGGTGGACCACCAGCGTCGACCCCGACACCGGACGCATCCACTGGCACCCACCACCCCTGATGAACACCGGCCAAGACACCGTCAACCACCACTTCCACCCCGAGGAGCTACTCGTTCCTCCGGACCCGAGCGGTTGACAGCACCAACGCGCCGCCCACGCTCGCCGCTAGATCGTCGTCCGGCTGACCGTGACCGGGATGCCATTGAGCGCACCGTTTCCGGACGGCTCGTCGATGAAGTCGGGCAGCGACAAGATGTTGGTGTTCACCCCGGGTGAGGCGTTGGCAACGCCGAGCCGGGTTCCGGGCCGGCCGTGGCCCCAGCCGTGCGGCATGGACACCACGCCAGGCTTGATCGCATCGGTTACTTCGACTGGGACGACGACCTTCCCACCGGCCGAAGCGACTTCGGCGTCCTCGCCGTCGGCGATGCCTCGCGATGCCGCATCCCGGCTGTGTATCAGCAAGGTGCACCGGTCGCGTCCCTTCATCAGGGAGCCGACGTTGTGCAGCCAGGAGTTGTTGGACCGCAGGTGCCGCCGACTCACCAAGACCAGTTCGTCGGGGGCCCGATCGAGTCGGCCGGCCAGCCGCGGCAGGTCGTCGAGGAGGTATTGCGGCGCCAGCCGGATCTTCTTGTCGGCGGTGCCCAGCACCTCCGGCACCCGAGGCACCATGGGGCCGTAGTTGATTCCGTCCGGGTGCGCCTTGAGCTTCTCCAAGGTCAGGCCGTCCGGGTTTTCGCCGTACCGGTCGCCGAATGCGGCGGTGCGCAGCGTCAGATCGAGCATCCGCTCGGGCCCGCCGTGGTCGTAGTGCTTGCGGATCTCGGCCCCGTCGAGCCCCTGGGTGAAGCACAGGTAGTCGAACCAACCGTCATCGAGCGCGGCGATGTCGACATCCTCGGCCGGGGTGCCGGTGCACAGCCCGGTCAGCCGGATCAGGATCTCCCATTCCTCGGGGGCGTCGGGATCCTCACGATGGAACACCGGCGGCGAGTACCGGGCGAAACTGTTGATCGCGGCACCCAGCAACAGGTCGGCGGAGTGCGGCTGCTCGAGCGCCGAGGCACCCGGAAGGATGACGTCGGCGTGCCGGGTGGTCTCGTTGAGCCACAGGTCGACCGAGATCATCGCGTCCAACTGCGGCAGCGCCTCGTCGAGTCGGTCACCACCCGGGGTGGACAGCACGGGATTTCCGGCCACCGTGATCAGGGCCTTGATCTGCCCTTCGCCGGGGGTGGTGATCTCTTCGAGCATGCACGACACCGGCACCTGGCCGAGCACCTCCTTGGCCCCGCGCACCCGGGTGCGGTAGCGACCGAAATTGGGTGCCCCGTCCTCCAGCCCGGGGATCGGCTGGCTGGTGACCGTCCAAGCGGTCGGGGTGGCGAACATGGCACCGCCGGGGGTGTCGAAGTGTCCGGTGACGATGTTGACCACGTCCACCAGCCAGCTGGCCAGGCTGCCGAACTCCTGATTGCAGGTGCCGATCCGGCCGTAGACCACCGCACGCGGCGTACCGGCCAGTTCGCGGGCCAAGCCGCGTATCCGGTCGGCATCGATACCCGTTGCGGCTGAGACTCTTTCGGGCGACCACTCGGCCACCGCCCGCTGCAGGGTCGAGACCCCGTCGAGGTGGTACTCCAGGTCGCCGAGATTGACCAACCCTTCGTCGAACACGGTGTGGACGATCCCGAGCAACAGCGCAGCGTCGGTACCGGGCGTGATCGGCAACCATTCGTCGGCCTTGGCCGCGGTGGGGGTGCGCACCGGGTCTATCACGATCACCTTGCCACGCCGACGGATACCCGCGATGATGCCCATCACGTCGGGGGCGGCCAGCAGCGATCCTTGCGAGGCCGCGGGGTTGGCCCCCATCACCACCAGCAGATCGGTGCGCTGGATGTCCGGGGTCGGAAAGGCCCACCAGCTGCCGTACATCAGGTGCGACGACAGGTTCTTCGGCCACTGGTCGATGGTGCCGGGCGAGTACGTGATCGGCATACCGGAAAGCCCCAACAGGACCGCCGAGTAGCGCGACAACGAAAACGAGTGTGCCAGTGGGTTTCCGGTGTATGCCGCGACCGCGCCGATGCCGTACTTCTCGATGACGGGAGCGAGCAGTTCGGTGCAGCGCCGGAATGCGGTGTCCCAGTCGACCTCGTGCCATTCGCCGGCCACCTTGATCATCGGTCGGCGGATGCGGTCTGGGTCGTCGTGTAGCGCGGCCAGGGACGCACCCTTGGGGCAGATGTGCCCCGCACTCCACTGGTCGGACTTGTTCGGCCGAACGCTGGCCACCGCACCGCCGGAAACCTGAATCTCCAAGCCGCACATGGCCTCACACAGCGGGCAGGCGTGCAGGTGCAGGCCGTCCTCACCGATGTTCGCGATTTGTCTCGGCTCGTGTCCCATCAGCGGCCTCCGATGTTGTTACGTGTGGCAACACACGTAACAACATCGTGGCACTGCACAGCGCCGATGATCCCGATGTTCGGGACACATCTTCGGGTCCTACTGTTCGGGCCGGTCCTGAACCGCACCCTGCACGGCGGCAGCGGCAGCACGAATCTGCGGGGTCACCAGCATCACCTGGCCCAGCACGCCGTTGACGAATCCGGGTGACTCATCGGTGGACAGCTCCTTGGCCAGCTCAACGGCTTCGTCCACCGCGACAGGCTCGGGTACGTCCTCGGCGTGCAGCAGCTCCCAGACCGCCACCCGCAGGATGGCACGGTCCACGGCGGGCAGCCGCTCCAACGTCCACCCCTGCAGGTGAGCCGAGATGAGATCGTCGATGTGGGCGGCGTGTTCGGTGACACCGCGGGCCACCGACACCGTGTAGGGGTTGAGGGGGGTGACCTCGGCCTGGTCCTCGGCCAGCGCGGCCCGGCCGTCGGCCACCGCCTCCGGCGTCAGGCCCCGTGCCTCGGCCTCGAACAACAGATCCACGGCGCGCTTGCGGGCCTGGTGCCGGCCCCGGTCGCCACGGCGGTCAGGCATGGTCAGCCATTCACGCGGCCCAAGTAGCTGCCATCGCGGGTGTCGACCTTGAGCTTGTCGCCGGTGTTGATGAACAGCGGCACCTGGATCTCGGCGCCGCTCTCCATCGTCGCGGGCTTGGTGCCTGCGCTGGAACGGTCACCCTGCAGGCCAGGCTCGGTGTGGGAAACCTCGAGCTCGACGGATACCGGCAGCTCCAGATACAGCGGGACACCGTCGTGGAAGGCGATCTGCACCGGCAGGCTCTCCAGCAGGAAGTCGGCCAGCCGGCCGACGAGCGCCTCGGACAACGGGTGCTGGTTGAAGTCTTCGGAATCCATGAAGACGAAGTCGCTGCCGTCGCGGTACAGATAGGTGGCATCGCGGCGGTCCACGGTGGCGGTCTCCACCTTCACGCCGGCGTTGTAGGTCTTGTCGACGACCTTGCCGGACACCACGTTCTTGAGCTTCGTCCGCACGAAGGCCGGCCCCTTACCCGGTTTGACGTGCTGGAATTCGACGATCTGCCACAGCTGTCCGTCGATCTGCAGGACGAGCCCGTTCTTGAAGTCGGCAGTCGATGCCATGAGGGTGTAGCTCCTAAGCTTTTGTCACAAAATGGCCAGTTCCTTGGGGAACCGGGTAAGCAGGTCGGGTGCCGCCTCTCCGACGACCAGGGTGTCCTCGATCCGGACACCGCCGCGATCGGGCAAGTAGACACCTGGCTCAACGGTGACCGCAGAGCCAGCAAGCAGTGTACCGGCGGCGGTGGCGTTGATTCCCGGCGCTTCGTGGATCTGCAATCCGACGCCGTGCCCGAGACCGTGTCCGAAGTTGTCGCCGTACCCGGCGTCGGCGATGACCTGGCGCGATGCGGCATCGACCGTGCTCAGCGAAACGCCGGGAGCCAGCGCGTCACGGCCGGCTCGCTGTGCGGTGGCCACCAGGTCGTAGATGTCGCGTTGCCACTCCGCGGCGGGGCCCAGCACGAACGTGCGCGTCATGTCGGAGTGGTAGCCCTCCACCAGGGCACCGAAATCGATCTTGACGAAATCGCCCGCGGCCAGCACCGCATCGGTGGGCCGGTGGTGCGGGATGGCCGAGTTCGCGCCCGTCGCCACGATCGTCTCGAAGGACGGGCCGTCGGCGCCGTGGCGCAACATCAGCGCTTCCAGCTCGTTGCGCACCTCGCGCTCGGTCCGGCCGGGCCGCAACCCACCGCGCTCCAGCAGATCCGTCAGCGCCGCATCGGCAGCCTCGCAGGCCAACCGCAGCATGGCGATCTCACCGGCGTCCTTGATCTCGCGCAGGGCCTCCACGGTGCCCGCCGCGCGCACCCAGTCGACGGTGTCACCGGCGGCCTTCTGCATCGCCGCGAAGGCATCCACCGTCACCACGTGGCTCTCGAAACCCAGCCGCAGCGCCCCGCAGCGCGCTGCGCGCCCGGCCAGATGCGATCCGCAGGCCCGTTCGATGACGACTTCGGCATCCGGGGACTGCTGCGCCGCCTGTGTGCGGTAGCGCCCATCGGTGGCCAGCACCGGAGTGGCGTTCTCCGCGAGGATCAGCAGGGCCGCGTTGGAACCGGTGAATCCTGACAGATAACGCACGTTGACCAGGTCAGTTACCAACATCGCGTCCAGACCCCGCTCGGCCAGCCGACGGCGCAGCCGGTCCCTGCGCTGGGAAATAGTCACGGTCTGTGACGCTACTCGCTACAGTGTGCCTCCATGAGCAAGTGGTTACTGCGCGGAGTGGTGTTCGCAACAGCGATGGTCATCGTGCGCTTACTGCAGGGAGCACTGATCAACGCCTCGCCGGGTAACGCCACCTGGTTCAGCCTGGGACTGGTCACGTTGTTCGGGATCGCGGTGCTGATCTGGGGTCTGGTCGACGGCCAGGCCGACGCCCGCGCCAATCCGGATCCGGACCGTCGTTCCGACCTCGCGATGACCTGGCTGATCGCCGGCTTGTTCGCGGGCATCGTCAGCGGCGCGGTGGCATGGTTCATCGGCCTGTTCTACAAGAGCCTCTACACCGATGCGCTGCTGAACGAGGTCACCACCTTCGCGGCATTCACCGCGCTGCTGGTGTTCCTGCTCGGGGTGGGCGGCGTGACGGTGGGCCGCTGGCTGGTGGACCGCAAGGCCCCGCCGATGCCACGTCAACGCCACCACGGCCTGGCTGCCACCGCCGAAGACCGCGCTGACACCGACGTGTTCGCCGCGGTGACCGCCAACGGTGCCGCCGAAAGCACCGACGACACCACGCAAACCATCGAGTACCCCGAACAACCCAAGCAGTAGCGAAACCGGCCCGCGAGGGCTTGCCTCAGATTCAGGCGCGGGTGGCGTGGGCCGTCAGGTCCGCGCCACTTCTGCGTATGCAGCCGCCAACAGTGACGGATCCGGGCCCTCGAGACGACCCGGCTTGGCCAGCCCGTCGAGGACGACGAAGCGCAGCACTCCCGAACGGTTCTTCTTGTCGCCTGCCATGTAATCCATCAATTGGGGCAGCGCGTCGCTGTCATAGGTGACCGGCAGGCCGAGCGCGGTCAGCACAGCGCGGTGCCGGTCGGCGGTCTCGTCGTCGAGACGCCCGGCCAGCCGGCCCAGTTCGGCCGCGAACACCAATCCCACCGAAACCGCGGCACCGTGACGCCACTTGTAGCGTTCGCGGCGCTCGATGGCATGCGCCAGGGTGTGGCCGTAGTTCAGGATCTCGCGCAGAGCCGACTCCTTCTCATCGGCAGCAACCACCTCGGCTTTGACCGCGATCGCGCGGCGGATGAGCTCGGGCAGCACCGTGCCGGTGGGGTCGAGGGCCGCTTCGGGGTCGGCCTCGATGAGGTCGAGGATCACCGGATCGGCGATGAAACCGGCTTTCACGATCTCGGCCATTCCGGCGATGATCTCGTTGCGCGGCAACGTTTCCAGCGTCGCAAGGTCGACCAGGACCGCGGCCGGCTGGTGAAACGCGCCGACGAGATTCTTGCCGGCGTCGGTGTTGATCCCGGTCTTGCCGCCCACCGCTGCGTCGACCATGCCCAGCAGCGTGGTCGGCACGTGCACGATGTCCACACCGCGTAACCACGTCGCCGCAGCAAAGCCCGCAACGTCCGTTGCCGCTCCCCCGCCCAGGCTGACCACCGCATCTTTACGGCCAATACCGATGCGGCCCAACACTTCCCAGATGAAACCGACCACCGGCAGTTCTTTGCCCTCCTCGGCATCCGGGATTTCGATGCGGTGGGCTTCAATTCCCTTGTCGGCCAAGTGTTGCCGGACGGCCTCGGCCGTCTGGTTCAAAACCGGCTGATGCAGGATCGCCACCTTGTGCCGACCCTCGAGGGTATTGCCCAGTTCGCCGAGCAGGCCGGTTCCGATGATGACCGGGTAGGGCCGGTCCACCAGTACCTCGACGATTACCGGGTCAGTCATCATTACGCTCCGCTTTGCGAGCGGCCAGGGCCGCGGGGGTGGGTATCGATTTCGGTTCGGTGCCGGCCGCGGCGGTGCCGCCGGTGGGCTCGGAGCCGGACGGCGATTGCGCGCCCGGCGCACGCCGCCACGGCGGGCGCCGCCGGCGCCGCTTGGCGGCCCGCGATGTCGGGGGCTGCTGCTTCTGGGGCTGCTTCTGGACCGGGGGGTTCTCCAAACGCGCGACGATCGTGCGCACCACCGCGCCGGGGTTGCGCCGGTTGGTGTTGATCCGCATGGTCGCGACCCGACGGTACAGCGGTACCCGTTCGGACATCAGCGCGCGGTACTTCTCGGCCCGGTCGGGGCCGGCCAGCAGTGGCCGGACGGTGGAACCGCCGGTGCGGCGGATCCCCTCGGCCGCGCTGATCTCCAGATAGACGACGGTGTGCCCGGCCAGTGCCGCGCGCACACCAGGGGTGGTGACAGCGCCGCCCCCCAGAGACAGCACCCCGTCGTGGCCGGCCAGCGCCGAACGAATGACCTCTTCCTCGATCCGGCGAAACTCCGCCTCACCGTCCGTGGCGAAGATGTCGGCGATGGTGCGGCCGGTGGTCTCCTCGATCGCCGCGTCCGTGTCGAGCATCGTGAGGTTCAGCGCCTTGGCCAACCGGCGGCCGATGGTCGACTTGCCCGAACCCGGCAGGCCGACCAGTACCGCCTTGGGGGCCATCAGCCCAGGGCCTGCGCCGCCGGCTCGCGCTCGGCGACGGCCCGCAGGTAGGCGTCGATGTTGGCGCGGGTCTCGGCCAGCGAGTCCCCGCCGAACTTCTCCAGCACCGCGCGGGCCACCACCAGCGCGACCATGGTCTCCACCACCACGCCGGCGGCCGGTACCGCGCACACGTCGGACCGCTGGTGGATGGCGACGGCTTCTTCACCGGTGGCCATGTCGACGGTGGCCAGCGCCCGGGGAACGGTCGAGATGGGCTTCATCGCGGCCCGGACCCGCAGCGCCTGGCCATTGGTCATGCCGCCCTCCAGGCCACCGGCCCGGTTGGTGGAGCGCAAGATTCCGTCTGGGCCGGGGTACATCTCGTCGTGGGCCACGCTGCCGCGACGCCGGGCGGTTTCGAATCCGTCGCCGATCTCCACACCCTTGATCGCCTGGATCCCCATCACCGCGGCGGCGAGCTGGCTGTCGAGGCGGTTGTCACCGCTGGTGAACGAGCCCAATCCGATGGGCAGGCCTTCGACCACGACCTCGACGACACCGCCGAGGGTGTCGCCGTCCTTCTTGGCGGCCTCGATCTCGGCGATCATCGACGCTTCAGCGGCTTCGTCAAACGCCCGGACCGGGCTCGCATCGATCTTTTCCAGGTCGGAGAACTGCGGCGGCGGGCCGGCGTACGGCTCGGACGCGCCGATGGAGATGACGTGCGAGACCACCTCGACACCGAGTGCGGCCCGCAGGAAGGCTCGGGCCACGGTGCCTGCCGCCACGCGGGCGGCCGTCTCACGGGCGCTGGCGCGTTCCAGGACCGGCCGGGCATCGTCGAAGCCGTACTTGAGCATGCCGGCGTAGTCGGCATGCCCGGGGCGGGGACGGGTCAACGGGGCGTTGCGCGCTGCACCTTCTGCGGCAAGCTCGGCTTCGTCGACCGGGTCCGGAGACATCACGGTCTCCCACTTGGGCCATTCGGTGTTGCCGATCTCGATGGCGATCGGCCCGCCCAGGGTGGTGCCGTGACGCACCCCGGCCAGCATGGTGACCTGGTCCTGTTCGAACTTCATCCGGGCACCCCGGCCATAGCCGAGGCGACGACGCTTGAGCTGTGCCCCGATCTCCTCGGAGGTGATGGGCACGCCGGCAACCATCCCTTCGAGCATGGCCACCAGGGCGCGGCCGTGGGATTCACCAGCTGTGGTCCAACGCAACACGGGTGTCATTCTCCCACGTCGGGGTTTGCCTCCCGAAATCCGTGGTCATCTCCGGCCGATGTTGGCTTGTGTGCCACATTCCGGCGATTCTTCGCACACGAGCCGACACCCGACCACGGCTAGACAAGCACCAGGCTGACCGCCACCGCGCTGGCAAGACACATCGATGGGCCGTGCGGCACCGTCGGGATACCGCGCACGGCCGCGCCCAGTGCCAGGCACGCGGTGAGCAACGGCGCGGCCAGCGCCGCCAACAACCACACGTCCACGCCGAACGCCCCGGTCATCGCACCCAGTCCGACCGCGAGTTTCACGTCGCCGCCGCCCATCGACCGCGGCGAGACCACATGCACCACCAGGTAGAGCGCGGACAACGCGGCAGCACCGGCAGCCGCTGCGCCACCGCGCCCGGCTGCCGCCGCGATCCCCAGAACCAACGCCGCCCCCGGCATCGTCAGCCAGTTCGGCAGCCGCCGTTCGGCGATGTCGTAGCCACTCAGCACCAGCAGCCAGACGCCCGCGATCGCCGCTGTCCCCGCCCCCATCCATCGAGGCTAAGGCCGCAGCAGCGCGTCCCTCATCGCATCTTTGGGTGCCGGCATCCCGGTGAACTGCTCCACTTGCGCGAAAGCCTGATTGAGCAGCATCTGCAATCCGTTGATCGCCTCGCCCCCTGCGGCTTCTACGGCCGCGGCCAACGGCGTCGGCCACGGGTCGTAGATGGCATCGAGGACCCGCGGCACCGCGGCGAGCGTGCCCGCGTAGGCGGCGGCAGCGTCGGCCGGGATGGTGCTGACCGCCGCGTCGGCCGCAGCGACCGCATCGGTCAAGGCGCTGCTGCCGATGTCGCACCAGCTGGCCTGCGCACCGCACCGGCCGGCCAACTCCACCAATCGCGATGCCTTGCCCTCGTCGCGGGCCACGATCGTGATCCGCTGAACCCCCAGCTCGGCCAGCGCCACCACGGCTGCCGGGGCGGTGCCGCCGGATCCGATCACCAGTGCAGCGGCACCGGCGGCGCCGAGCGCTCCGATGACACCGTCGATATCGGTGTTGTCGGCGCGCCAGCCGCCGGTGGGCATCTGCACCAAGGTGTTGGCCGAGCCGACCAACTGGGCCCGGTCGGTGCGCTGATCGGCGAACTCCAGGGCGGCGAACTTGCCCGGCATGGTGACCGACAATCCGACCCACTCGGGGCCCAGGGCACCCACCAGGCCGGGCAGTTGTTCAGCCGTGCACTCTATGCGTTCATAGGTCCATGACGGCAGGCCCAGCGCCCGGTAGGCGGCCAGATGTAGCTGCGGCGAGCGGGAGTGGGTGATCGGCGAGCCCAGAACAGCCGCGCGGCGGCCTCCGCTGTCTCGGCTATCTCGCACTGTCGAGGACACCGTTGTGTTGTGCCTGTTCGATATTGGCCAGGTGTTGCTCATAGTCGCGGGTGAACAGCGTGGTGCCCTGCAGATCGATGGTCACGAAGTACAGCCAGTCCCCGTCCGCCGGACGCTCGGCGGCGGCCAGGGCATCGGCGCCAGGTGAGCAGATCGGCGTCTGTGGAAGTCCTTGACTCATGTAGGTGTTCCAGGGGGTGACCTCGGCCCGGTCTTCATCGGTGGTCGCCACTTCCTGGCGATCCAGCGGGTAGTTCACGGTCGAGTCGAACTCCAGCTTGCTGTGCTCGGCGAGCCGGTTGTAGATCACCCGGGCGACCTTGGCGAAGTCCTGTGGTTTGGCTTCGCGTTGCACCAGGGATCCGACGGTGAGGATCTGATACGGCGACATCTGCATTGCCGCGGCGGTGTCGAGCAGACCGCTCTGGGTGTAGACGGTGGTGCTACCTGCGATCAGATTGGACAGGATGTCCTGCGCCGATCCCGCGGGATCGACATTCCAGGTGCCCGGTGCGATCAAGCCCTCCAGCCGCCGATGGTCGTTCGGCATCGCGGCGACCGGAGCGGCCGCCCAGTCGGGCACCGCCAGCGCGGCCGCGGGTGCCGTCTGTGCGGCCGCCCGCAACGCGTCGACCGGGACGCAACGCTTCTTGCCGTCGAGCTCGACGCAGGAGGCCTTCGAGATCAGCGTGAAGATGCCGTCGGTGACGGCCTTGGTCTTCACATCGGAGGTGTCGTCGAGCTGACGTCCCTCCGGGATGGTGAGCTTGCCCACCCGGCTCTCCGGATCAGCCAGCCGCTCAACGGCATTGGCCGCCGGGATCTCGGTGCGCACCTTGTAGAACCCGGGCTGGATCGCCGAGATCGCCTCGTTCTTGTGCGCCGCGTCGACGAAGGCCTTGACGGTGGCGACGACTTTCTTGCCCTGAAGGGTCTTTCCGATGGCGGTCGTGGAATCGCCGTCGTGAACCTGGACCACGACGTCGGCCACACCGTCACCCGCGTAGTCGTTGGCGCTGCCGGACATGCTGTGCCACAGCTTGGAACCCAGGAACACCGCACCGATGATCACCACGATGAGTGCGGTGATAGACAAGCCCCTGGTGGCGCGTCGCCTGCGGTCGTTGCGGGCCTTGCGAGCCCGCTCAGCCTTGCTCAGCCCACGTCGCGGTGGTCCGATCGCCTCGGGCTTCGCTTTGTCGGCACCCCACTTCTCAGCCATCCATGCCCTCTCCGCGCGCAGCCAGGGCCGCACGTCGCTGATCCAGCCAGCTCTGCAAAATGCCCACCGCAGCGGCCTGGTCGATCATCGCCTTCTGTCCCTCTGCCCGAACCCCCGCCTCGCGCAACGACCGCTGAGCCGTCACAGTAGTGAGCCGCTCGTCGGCCAATCGCACCGGTATCGGAGCGATTCGACGCGCCAGCAGCTCCGCCATCTCGATGGCGTCGAGAGCTGAGCTGCCGGCTCGGTCGGCGAGTGTGCGCGGCAGCCCCACCACCACCTCGACCGCCTCGTACTCGGCGACCAACTTCACCAGTCTGCGCAGGTGCTTGCCCGAGCGGTCCCGCTTGTCCCGCTGGACGGTCTCGACCGGGGTGGCCAGTATCCCGTCGGGATCACAGCTGGCCACGCCGATCCGCACGGTCCCGACGTCGATGCCGATGCGGCGCCCGCGGCCGGGGTCGTCGTCCCCCGGACGGTCCGGTAGGCGGTCGTCGACCGTGTCGGACACGAAGCTAGCCCCGGCCGATCTCGGCGCGCAGCGCGGCCAATGCCGCGTCGATACCCGCCGCCCCCTTACCGGAACCTTGTGCCATGTCCGCTTTTCCACCGCCGCGGCCGTTGACCGCCGCGCTGAACGGTTTGACCAACTCGTTGGCGCGCAGCCCCAGATCCTGCGCCGCCGGGTTGACCGCGACCACGAAGGGCACCGCGTCGTTCTCGCCCTCGGCGATCAGCGCCACCACTGCGGGGTCGGCACCGAGCTTGCCCCGGATGTCACCCACCAGGCTGCGCAGATCACCGGCCGACATGCCCCCGGCCATCCGTTGCGCGACAACCCGGACCTTGCCGATCGTCTCGGCACCGGCGGCCGCATTGGCCGCCGCGGCCCGCGCGTTGGCCAGCCGAGCCTTCTCCAGTTCCTTCTCGGCGGCCTTGAGACGCTCGACCAGGTTCGCCACCCGGGCAGGCACCTCTTCGGAGGGCACCTTGAGCGATGAGGCCAGCCCCGCCATCAGTGCCCGTTCCTTGGCCAGGTGGCGGAACGACTCGAGGCCGACGTAGGCCTCGACACGTCGGATACCGGACCCGACCGAGGACTCTCCGAGGATGGTCACCGGGCCGATCTGGGCCGAGTTGCTCACATGGGTGCCACCGCACAGTTCGAGCGAGAACGGCCCGCCGATGTCGACCACCCGCACCTGGTCGGGGTAGTTCTCCCCGAACATCGCCATCGCGCCCATCGCCTTGGCTTTGTCCAGCGCGGTGATGAAGGTGTTCACCTGATAGTCGGCCTCGACGGCCTGGTTGGTCACTTCTTCGATCTGTGCGCGCTGGTCATCGGTGAGCGCGCCCTGCCAGTTGAAGTCGAACCGCAGATAGCCGGGGCGGTTCAGCGAACCGGCCTGAACGGCGGTGGGGCCCAGGACCTGCCGCAACGCGGCATGCACCATGTGGGTTCCGGAGTGCCCCTGGGTGGCGCCGTGGCGCCACTTGGGATCGACGGCGGCGGCCACGGTGTCGCCCTCGACGAACTCGCCGGATTCCACGTTGACCCGATGCGCCCACAGGGTTTTCGCGATCTTCTGCACATCGGTGACGGCCGCCTTGGCGGTCTCCGAGCTTCCGGTCCCGGTGATCGCGCCTTCGTCGGCGATCTGCCCACCGGACTCGGCGTAGAACGGAGTGCGGTCCAGGATCAGCTCGACACGGTCGGCCTCGAGGCCTTCGTGCCCCACCACGGGCACGCGCTTGCCGTCCACGAAGATCCCGAGAATCCTTGCCTCGGAAGTCAATTCGTCGAAACCGGTGAATTCGGTGGGGCCGGCGTCAACCAGCTCGCGGTATGCCGACAGGTCAGTGTGGGCTTGCTTGCGGGCGGCGGCGTCGGCCTTGGCGCGCTGACGCTGCTCGGCCATCAGTGTCCGGAAACCCTGCTCGTCGACGGACAGGCCGGCCTCGGCCGCCATCTCCAGCGTGAGGTCGATCGGGAAACCGTAGGTGTCGTGCAAGGTGAACGCATCGCTGCCGGACAGCGTGGACTTTCCGGCGGCGCGCGTCGTGCGGGCGGCATCGTCGAACAGTCGTGAGCCGGCGGCCAATGTGCGGTTGAACGCGGTCTCTTCCGCGACGGCGATGCGGTTGATGCGCTCGAAGTCGTTGACGAGCTCCGGGTAGGAGGGCCCCATCTCGTCACGCACCGTGGTCATCAGCTGGCTCATGATGGGCTGCTCGACGCCGAGCAGCTTGGCCGCGCGGATGATGCGACGCAGCAGGCGGCGCAGCACATAGCCACGGCCCTCGTTGCCGGGGCTGACCCCGTCGCCGATGATGATGGCCGCGGTACGGCTGTGGTCGGCGATGATGCGGTAGCGCACGTCGTCCTCGTGGTTACCGGCGCCGTATCCGCGCGGCGCGATCCCGGCGACCAAGTCGATCACCGGACGCACCAGATCGGTCTCGTACACGTTGTCGACGTCCTGCAGCAGGCACGCTATGCGCTCGACACCCATCCCGGTGTCGATGTTCTTGCGCGGCAACGGGCCGAGGATGTCGAAGTCGTCCTTCGACCTGCCTTCACCGCGTTCGTTCTGCATGAACACGAGATTCCAGATCTCGATGTAGCGATCCTCGTTGGCCTCGGGGCCGCCCTCGATGCCGTATTCGGGGCCGCGGTCGTAGTAGATCTCCGAACACGGTCCACACGGTCCGGGAATGCCCATCGACCAGTAGTTGTCGGCCATGCCGCGGCGCTGGATGCGCTCAAGCGGCAGCCCGGCGACTTCCTGCCAGAGCTGAATCGCCTCGTCGTCGTCCAGATAGACCGTTGCCCACAACTTTTCCGGGTCGAATCCGTAGCCGCCCTCGCTGACCGGGTTCGTCAACAAGGTCCAGGCCAGCTCGATGGCGCCCTTCTTGAAGTAGTCGCCGAAGGAGAAGTTTCCGGCCATCTGGAAGAAGGTGTTGTGCCGGGTGGTGATGCCCACCTCGTCGATGTCAGGGGTCCGGATGCACTTCTGCACGCTGGTGGCGCGATCCCACGGCGGTGTGCGGGCACCGAGGAAGTAGGGCACGAACTGCACCATGCCGGCGTTGACGAACAACAGGTTGGGATCGTCGAGGATCACCGATGCGCTGGGCACCTCGGTGTGGCCCGCTTTCACGAAATGATCGAGGAAGCGCTTCCTGATCTCGTGTGTCTGCACGTTGCTCGTGTCCTCGTGTTCGTGGGTGGCTGGGGTTGCGCGGCAACCACCAGTTCGACCGCTTTACATTACCGTTCTGCGTGTTCGCTCCGAAAAGGCGACGAGCGTCACTGCCCCAGAAAGCTGAGCCGGACGCTGCGCTGCGGGTTGTCGCGGTTCAGGTCGACCAGCACCACGCTCTGCCAGGTTCCCAGCAGGGGGCGCCCCGCCTGGACCGGCAACGTCACCGACGGCGACACCAACGCGGGCAGCACGTGATCGGCACCATGGCCGAACGATCCGTGGCTGTGCCGGTAACGATCATCGCGGGGCAACAACCGTTCCAGGGTATCGAGCAGGTCGTCGTCGGAGCCGGCACCGGTCTCGATGATGGCTACACCCGCCGTGGCGTGCGGCACGAACACGTTGCACAACCCATCGCGGTGCGGGCCACAGAACTCGCGCACCGAGTCGGTGAGATCGACGATGCGCTGCCGCGAGGTGTCCACGTCGATCACGTCGGTATCCATCCACCCAGCCTACGAGTCTGTCGCCACACCATTGCCCGCCGCGACACACCGGAGGAAGGTGGAGGTGGAACCGGTGGCGCCACCGGGGCGCCGCCCTGGCAGGGAAGAGGTGGATCGTGTTCGCACGTTCAACCACGATCGCAGCGCGCACCCAGGCCATCGATGCCGGCATCGCCCATGTTCGCGACGAAGTGATGCCTGCCCTCGACGATGTGGAGGGCTGTGTGGGCCTGTCGCTGATGGTCAACCGGGAATCCGGCGAGTGCATCCTGACGACGGCGTGGCGGACCGAAGACGCCATGCACGCCAGCGCCGCCGCAGTCGCACCGCTGCGCCATCGCGTGGTGGAGACATTCGCCGGAACCGCCACTGTCGACGAATGGGAGATCGCGGTGGTCCACCGCGAGCAATATTCGGGCTCCGGCGCCTGCGTGCGGGCCACCTGGCTGCGAACCCGCCCCGAACTGTTCGACCGGGCCGTGGACTTCTACCGCACCTCGGTGCTGCCGGCAATGGAAGACCTAGAGGGCTTCTGCAGCGCCAGCCTCATGCTCGACAGGGCTTCGGGACGGGCAGTGTCCTCGGCCACGTTCGACAGCGCCGAAGCGATGGAGCACAACCGTGATCAGGCCAGGGCGCTACGCACCGCCCGTCTACGTGACTTGAGCGCCGATCAGATCGATGTCGGAGAGTTCGAGCTCGCGCTCGCCCACCTGCGGGTCCCCGAGATGGCCTGACCCGGGCTCCTCCAGAATTGACGGCACCGTTTGGCTGGTCCGAGCCCGGGGTATCTCCCCTCCACGCCAAGACAGCCCTGGAGGAGAAAATGACCATCACCGGCATCATCAGCGCGATCTTGATCGGCATCGTCGTCGGCCTGATCGGCCGGCTGATCGTCCCCGGCAGACAACCTATCGGGATTCTGGTGACGATCCTGGTCGGAATCGTTTCGGCATTCATCGGCAGTGCCATAGCCCGTGCGCTCGGCATCCCGACCATGACCAGCGGCATCGACTGGCTCGAATTGCTCGTCCAGGTCATCGTCGCCGCCATCGGTGTGGCCCTGGTGTCCGCGTTCATGGGGCGCGGAAGGACAGGGGTTTTCGGTCACCGACGGTCCGGCCTGCTGCGCTGACCGACTCGCCGCGCCACGGTCCCAGTTGAACCTCAACTGGGACCGTGGTTTTCGTGTGGATCAGCGCCGGGCCCGACGAATGATGGCCCGTAGCTTGTCCACCCGGGTGGCGAGTTCACGTTCGAAGCCACGACCCGTCGGCTGGTAGTAGTCCACTCCCACCAGGTCGTCGGGTGGATATTGTTGTGGCACAACACCGTCGGGATGATCGTGAGCGTACTTGTATCCCACGGCGTTGCCGAGCTTCTGCGCTCCTGAGTAGTGACCGTCCCGCAAGTTCGGCGGCACCAAGCCGGCCTTGCCTGCGCGAATGTCATTCATCGCCGCCCCGAGCGCTGTGGTCACCGCGTTGGACTTCGGCGCGGTGGCCAGGTGGACCGTGGCATGGGCGAGCGTCAACTGCGCCTCGGGCATCCCGATCAGCTGCACCGTCTGGGCAGCGGCCACCGCGGTCGGTAGCGCGGTGGGGTCGGCCATCCCGATGTCCTCGCTGGCCAGGATCATCAACCGGCGCGCCACGAATCGCGGGTCCTCCCCCGCGACCAGCATCCGCGCCAGGTAGTGCAACGCCGCATCGACATCGGATCCACGCACCGACTTGATGAACGCGCTGATCACGTCGTAGTGCTGATCGCCGTCGCGGTCGTAGCGCACCGCGGCCTTGTCCAGGGACTGCTCGATGATCTCCACGGTGATGGTGCCGCCGGGACCGCCTGCGGTTTCAGCGGCGACCTCCAGGGCGGTCAGCGCACGACGGGCGTCTCCCGAGGACAGCCGCACCAGCAGGTCGACGGCCTCGTCCGTGGCCTCGACGGCACCGCCGAGCCCGCGCGGATCGGTCAGCGCGCGGCGCACCACGGTGCCGATGTCCTCGGGGCCGAGCGGCTGCAGCTGCAGGATCAGCGAGCGCGACAGCAGTGGCGCGACGACCGAGAACGACGGGTTTTCCGTGGTCGCGGCGACCAGCAGGACCACGCGGTTCTCCACCGCCGCCAGCAGCGCGTCCTGCTGCGTCTTGGAGAACCGGTGCACCTCGTCGATGAACAGCACGGTTTGTTCGCCGTGATGAACGAGCGCGATGCGCGCCTTTTCCAAGACCGCGCGGACTTCCTTGACCCCTGCGCTCAGCGCCGACAGCGCCTCGAACCGGCGGCCGGTGGCCTGCGAGATCAGCGAGGCCAGGGTGGTCTTGCCCGTGCCCGGAGGGCCGTAGAGGATGACCGACGCGGCACCGGATCCCTCCACCAGGCGGCGCAACGGCGAGCCCGCCTGCAACAGATGGTTCTGGCCGAGCACCTCGTCGAGTCCGGCGGGGCGCATCCGCACCGCCAGCGGCGCAGAGGCGGGGGCCGGCGCACCGGGGCCCGCGGCTGCGGGCTCACCTGGCACGTCGAACAAGCTGTCGGACACGCCTTCTGCTTACCACGCCGGAGCGACGAACCAGGCCGGTGCGGTCACGAAGCCGGTGCGGTCACGAAATCGATGAGCTCCTCGACCCGGCCGATCAACGCGGGCTCCAGGTCGTTCCAGTCCCGCACCCGCCCGCGGATCCGCTGCCAGGCCCGGGCGATGTCGGCCTGATCATGATGCGGCCAGCCGAGCGACTCACAGATGCCGTGTTTCCACTCGATGTTGCGCGGGATCGCCGGCCAGGCCTTCATCCCGAGCCGGGCAGGTTTGACGGACTGCCAGATATCGACGAAGGGGTGCCCGACCACCAGGGTGTGCTCCCCGCCCGGGCCGCGCCGTACCGCCTCGGCGATCCGTGCTTCCTTGGACCCGGCGACCAGGTGATCGACCAGCACACCCAGTCGTCGACCCGGACCGGGCGTGAACTCGGCGACGATGTCGACCAGGTCATCGACGCCGCCCAGATATTCGACGACGACACCCTCGATGCGAAGGTCCGCGCCCCAGACCTGTTCGACGAGTTCGGCGTCGTGGCGGCCTTCCACATAGATCCGGCTGGCCAGCGCGACCCGGGCCTTGGCGTTCGGTACCGCCACCGATCCCGACGCCGTACGGGCCGGCGCCGCCGTCCGTTTGGGCACCACGAGGCTCACCGGCTTGCCGTCGATCAGGAAACCCGGCCCCATCGGGAATGCCCGCACCTTGCCCCGGCGGTCTTCGAGTTCGACTCGGCCACCTTCGATCCGCACCACGGCACCCACGTACCCGCTCTGGGCATCCTCGACGACCAGGCCCTTCTCCGCGGGCTGTTCCTTCGATCGAGTCAGCTTCGGAGTGTGCGGGTTTCGGGACAGGATGTCGGAACCGTAGCGATCATTCACGCGGCGATCCTAGAAACGCCTGATCCGAAGCCGGCGTTGCGACATACCATCGTGACCGTGCTGTTAACTCGCACGCTCGCAGCCGCGTCGGCGCTGGTGTTGACGTTCTCGGCGAGTGCGTGCGGCCCGCAAGCATCACCGGACTGCGGCGTGCCGGGAATGACGGTGTGTCCCAAGCCCATCGACCATGACCTGCCAGACGTCGCGGACATGCTCACCTGGAATCAGGCGCAGCGGGTGGTCGGATTCCGCAACGACTACCGGGCCTACCCCGGCGACGTGTTCCGCCACGGCGATCCGTTTCCGCTGCCCAAGGCAGATCACCAGTTGACGGCCGCGTCCTACACCGTCGACGGCGTCGCCCACGACCTCGGCGATTACCTGGACCGCCAGAGCGTCACCGGGATGCTGGTGCTCAAAGACGGCGAGATCGCCTTTGAGCATTACGGTGCCGGGAACGACGCCTCGACGCTGTGGACGTCACGATCGGTCGGCAAGTCGGTGGTGTCCACGCTGGTCGGTGTCGCGGTGAAGGAAGGCGCGATCGGATCCCTCGATGACCCCGTGACGAAGTACGAGCCCGATTTCGTCGGCACCGCGTTCGACGGCGTCACCGTGCGCCAGCTCATCACGCACACCTCGGGCGTCGAGTGGAACGAGGATTACACCGATCCGGGATCGGATTTCGCCAAACTCACCGCATGTGAAGCCGCTGACGACACCTACCGTTGTGTGTATTCACTCGTGCACGGGCTCGAACGAAAGCCCGGCGTCAACCCGGGCGAGGTGTGGTCCTACACCACCGGCGGAGCCTGGTTGCTCGGTGATCTCCTGGAGAAGGCCACGGGCACGAATCTGGCCACGTATCTGCAGGACAAGATCTGGAAGCCGTTCGGCATGGCCGCTGACGGGGTCTGGCATTCCTACGAACTGGGCCGTCACGACATGGGCGGGCACGGGTTCAATGCCACCCTCACCGACTGGGGACGCTTCGGGCTGTACGTGATGCGTAACGGTGAGCTGCCCGACGGCACCGACACCCTGCCCGAGGGGTGGGTGCGCGACGCGCGGACGTGGACGACTGCCCGCGGTTCGGTGACCGCGAGCCACCCCGAAGGCACCTACGGCTATCAGTGGTGGAACAACAGCATCGCCGCCGACGCCGGCGACGTGAGTCCACCCCGAACCGCCGGGATGGATGAAAACCTGTGGGCCTTGGGGATATTCGGCCAGGTGATCATGGTCGATCAACGACAGAAACTGGTCATCGTGCAATGGTCGACGTGGCCGCAGGCCGAGCCCGCCTTCAACACCCTGCCGCTGGAGACGGCACTGATGTTCGGCGCCATAGCAGCCGAACTCAACCGGCGGTGACCTCGTCGACGACGCTGTGAACGAACCGCATCTTCTCCAGGACCGCCGGAGCCAACACGAACGGGTATAGATCGTCGTGGCCCATCGACCGGTTCACCATGTTCAGCGACCACGCCAGTGGCAACCACATGGCGACGATGGTGTCGAACCCGGCCGGACCCAGCAGCCGTCGGCCGAACGTGGCCCCCGACGGCGCGAACCCGAATGCCGCAGCGGTGTCGAGGGTGTCGCGGATGTGCAGATAGTGGGCGAAGGTCTCGGCCCAGTCCTCGGCGGCGTGCATGGTCGCGTACGACGACACGAAGTCGTCCTCCCAACCCGGCTCAGGGCCGTCGTTGTAGTGCCGGTCCAGCGCGGCCTGGTAGTCGGCGTCCGGATCTCCGAACAACTCAGCGAACCGCGCAGAGTAGTCCCGTGACGGGGCCACCAGTCGATAGAAGTAGTAGTGCCCGATTTCATGGCGGAAGTGTCCGAGCAGCGTGCGGTACGGCTCTTCCATCGCGATCCGCAACTGCTCGCGGTGCACGTCGTCGCCCTCGGCGAGATCCAGGGTGATGACGCCGTTGTGATGGCCGGTGAACACCTTCTCGAACTGGCTGGAGAGCAGATCGAACGCCAGCCCGAACTGAGGATCCTCGGCACGGCTGACGATCGGCAACTTCAATTCGTGGAGTTCGGCGATGAGCCGGCGCTTTGCGCGCTCGGCCTCGGCGAACGACGCCAACGCCTCGGTATCGGTGTCGTCGGGCCGGGTTCTGGTGAGCCGGCACGACAAGCACAACGGATCGTCACCGACGCGCACCAGCCAATTACATTCGGCCAGATGCAGATTCGCGCACAGCCGATATTGATTCGCGTCGACCGCACCGGTATGGCCGCCTTGGCCCTCATCGGTGATCACCAGCAACGCCATGTCATCGAGTGAGAACCCGAGCGGGCTGCGACACGACAAGCACAGCGAGTTCTCGAACGCCAGCCGCTGGCCGCACCTCGGGCAGTTGAAATCACGCATGCAACAACCCCCCTCGATCGGGCGGACACGGCGCCACATCCACCGACACCTCGATCACGCTGCTGAGAGAATCGGTGTAGATGATGCCCCGCAACGGAGGTATGTCGGCGTAGTCGCGGCCGAAGCCGGCCACGATGTAGCGCTCGTCGACCATCTGGTCATTGGTGGGATCCATTCCCAGCCAGACGTTCTGCGGTGTCCACACCGACGCCCAGGCATGTGTGGCGTCGATCCCGATCATGCGTTCCTTGCCGGGCGGTGGATCGGTGGCCAGATAGCCCGAGACGTAACTGGCAGCCAGACCGTTGGCCCGCAGACAGGCGATGGCCAACCGGGCGAAGTCTTGGCATACCCCCGCCCGGGCCGCCAGCACGTCGGCCACCGCGGTGGACACCGTCGTCGACCCGGACCGATAGGTGAAGTCGGAGTAGATCCTCGACGTCAGGTCCCCAAGCACCTCGATCAGCGGCCGCCCGGGCACGAAGCTGGGTGCGGCGTACTGGCGGACCGCGTCCGTGATCTCCGCCTGCGCGAGGTCGAGGGCGAATTCGGCGGCCAGTGCGCCATCGCCGCCCACCGGGCGGGCCAGCTCCCACGGCGCCCTCGCCGAGGCACCCGAATAGTGTTCGGGCGCAGGTGGATCCACCTCGACCACGGAGCGGCTGGTGATGCTCAGGGTGCGGTGCCGCTCGGTGACGTGGAAATACGAGCTGATGTTGCCGTAGGAGTCGCGGCTGGTGGAGCTGTCGGCCGCCTCCGGGTCGATCACCAGCTCGTGGGACAGGCAGCGTTGCCACGGCAGCTCACGTGGGGTGAGAAAGCCGCGCCCGTACGAGCTGGTGACATCGTCGGAATAGCGATAGACCGTGCGGTGGGTGATCTCATGGCAGCGGGTCGCCGTCGCGCCGGCCGGACCGGTCATGGCACCACCCGCCGTTCATCGGGCCCCCACAACGGTTGCATCCCGCCGGGTAGGGACAGGTGCGCCGCGGTGATGACACCCGAGAGCTCCCGCAGACCGGAGTGCACCCCGTCGAGCAGGTCGGCCAATTCCGCCCGAGTCCCGCCGGCGGTGATTTCTTCGAGATCCGCCGGATCCAGTCGACGCAGTCGGGTCACCAGTTCGTCGAGCAGACGTTCGGCACGTGAGGATCCCGATGCTCCGGGCAACGGCTTGAGGTCGGACCGGATGCGTTCCAACTGATAGATCAGCGACCGGGGGTTCTCGGCATCGAAGAGCAGCAGTTCGGCGATCGCGGCGATGCTGATCCGGCCGGGGTTGCGCCGCCGATAGATCACCGAGGATTCGCACACCACCAGGACCGACTCGGCCACCGCGCGTTCGGCTGCCGCACCGCGCCCCGCGGTCAACGTGGTGCGCAGTAAAGCCGTGAGCGCCAGCCCGCGCTCGATGCGCTTGCCGAGGTCCATCATGGTCCAGCCCACGTCCTGGACCATCGATTCGGCGGCCACTCCGGACAGTGCCAACATCCCGGCCAGGGTCTGGCTGTGCGCGGTCGCCAGATACGCCTCTGCGACATTGGGCGATTGGGGCGGGACGGCCGAGGGCTGCAACACCGCACGTTCGACACCGGCCAGCACCATCCAGGTGTCGTTGGACATCTGGTCGCGTACCGCCCGGGCTGCCAGACCGAGGCGTTCCACCGATTGCGCGAGCGATCCCGCCCGATGCCGGTCGGCGGTGACCGACCACAGTGTGGTCGGGGCGATCGAGATCATCTCGTGGGCATCGGCGGCGTCACCGGTGTCGGTGCCGGTGATGGATCCGATCGCCGCCAGCAGGACCGGGACACACTGGCTTTCCTCAAGATCCCGGCGATAGCGGTATTCGTGGTAGCGCTCCCGGGTGATGGTGAGCAGCCGCGCCATGCTCTCGGCGCGTTCGGCGTAACGGCCCATCCAGAACAGGTCCGAGAGCACCCGCGGCGAACTGACCGCCCGGGTCGGGCTGGGCACCGTCGCCACGGAAACCGGTTCGACCGAGACCGTCGGGATTCGCTCGGCGGTGACGCGTTGCGGTGTCTGCACCCAAACATCTTTGGCGGCAAGGGTGTTCATTCGGTAGGCGGCGCTTCCCGGGGCGACGACGTAGCCGAGTCCACCGATCATCGGCGCATATCCCCCGCGCTGAGCGACGGTGAACAACCTCATGCCGACGTTTCCTGGCGACAGCCCCTTGGATCGGTAATTGGTCGGCGCGGTGGAAAACTGGGGCAACTCCTGGCCCACCCACCGCGTGGGCTCGGCCTCGATACGGGCGGCCAGGTCCTCTCGGTCGGCCGCCGCCAGCATCGGCCCGACAATCGTGGCGCCGCCGTTGACCGGCCGGACCAACAGCGAGGACAACTTGGTGAGCAGATGGGATCGTTCGATGTCGACTCCGCCCCAGTACATCGGTGCGGTCGGCAGTTGCGGTGTCTCGTCCAGCAACAGCCTGGCCAGCTGCGGCAAAAACCGTGCCAGACCGGGACTTTCCAGAATCCCGCTGCCCAGCGTGTTCACCACCGTGACCGATCCGCGACGTAACGCCTCCACCAGGCCGGCAACGCCGAGCCGGGAATCGGGGCGCAGGTCCAGCGGATCGACATAGTCGGCGTCGACCCGCCGCAGTACGACGTCGACGCGCTTGAGCGTGCCCAGCGACCGCATCCACAGCGTGCCGTCGCGGACCACGAGATCGGCACTCTCCACCAGCGGGAAGCCGAGCACACCGGCCAGATAGGCCTGGTCGAAGGCGGTCTCGGAGTGGATCCCGGGGCTGAGCACCACAACCATCGGCTCCTCGGCCGCCTCGGGAGCCGCGTCCAGAAGCGCCAATCGCAACGCCTGAGCCCACGGCGAGGCGGGTCGCGGACCGACCCGCTCGTACAGGTCGGGGGCGGCGTGTGCGATGACACGGCGATCCGCCAGGGCGTAACCGGCACCCGAGGGCGCCTGGGTCCAATCCGCGTTCACCATGAAGGCACCATCGGCGCCGCGACTGACATCGCAGCCGTGCAGGAACAACTGATGGCGGCCGGGCACCACGATGCCGCGCGCGGCCCGCAGATATCCCGGATGAGCGAACAACAATTGCGCCGGGAGCACCCCGCTGGTGAGCGAACGGCGCGCGCCGTACAGATCGGTCAGCACCGCGTCGAGAAGCCGTGACCGCTGCACCAGCCCCGATTCCAGGCAGTCCCAATCGGCAGCCGAGAGCATCAGCGGCAGCGCATCCAGGTGCCAGGGTCCCGGCACCGCGGTGCCGTCGTCGTCGGTGACGACCTCCCCGTGGCGATCCACCTGGATGTAGGTGATGCCGTCGTTGTCGACGAGACCGCGCACCATGGCGCGCAGCCGGTCCAGGCCGTCACGACCACGCTCACCGATCCCCGCCGCCAACTCGCTCCAAGCCGGCCGGACGTTGCCCGACACATCGACCAACTCGTCGTATCCGGCGCCGAGGCCGGCGTCGCGCACGTCGAACAACGCGCGTTGGGCCCCGGACCGGCGGTAGGCGGCCAGCAACCCGTCGACGTCGATCCCGTCGGCGGCGCGACTCGCACCGGTGTCCAGGGCAACACCGGTGGCCTGAGCGGACTCCGGTGAGCCGTTCGCGCGAAGAACCATCAGTCAAGGACGGTACGCAACCGGCGAAGATCCCGGCTTGCTGGCGCACCGAGATCAGTGAATTCGGCCGGATTCGCTCAGCGCTGGTTGAATTCGGTGGAGCAATCGACGTGAAGGGATGTGGCCAACGGCGATGTGGAGCACCGTGCTGGTGATGGCCGCCGTGGCGGCGGTCGACCCCCTCAGAATCGGCGTGGTTGCCTTCATGCTGTCGCGGTCACGCCCTTTGCGGTTGCTGCTCCCGTTCTTCCTGTTGGCCTTCACCGCCAATGTCGCGGTCGGCGCCGCGGTGGTGTTCGTGTTCAAGAACGTGACCGGCGACGGCGGGCGCACCATGCCCCCGGGCCTGGAGATCGGCATCGGGATCGCGGCGCTGATGATCGGCGTCCTGTCCATCACAGGTGTGCTCGAACGCCTGGTCACGCGGGTGCGCACCCGCAGGGCCGCGCCGGCCGCAGTGGGCCACCACGGCACCGGCGCGCCCACCGAGGAGGACGTGCCGGGTCTGTCGAAACTGCCGGGCGGGATGCAGGCCGCGTTGCGTGGCGAGGCGCCGTGGGCGGCCGGCCTCCTGGGCCTGATCAACGGTTTTCCCACGCCGTACTACCTGGCCGCGATGGCTGCCGCCCTCACCTCGGACGCCGGGGTCACCGAGCAGATGGCCGCGATGGTCGTGTTCAATCTCGTGGGATTCCTCGCCGCGATCATCCCGATCATCAGTTTCTGGGTGGCGCCGGCACCGACCCGCTCAGGCGTCGAACGCATCTACGAGTGGATGGGCATTCACCATCGACTCGTGGTGGCCGCGATCGCCGGTGCGGTCGGCGTGTATTTCCTCGCCATCGGCATCAGCCACCTGTGACGGCATGGTCGTCGCAGCGCGTGTCTCAGCGCGCGGCGAATCTGCGGTAGAGCGCGAGCATCACGACACCGGCCGTTGTGATTCCCGTCAGGTTGACGCCGAGCTGTAGCACGGACCGGGCCGCGATGTCCCACTCCCCGACCGTCGCGGCGACCACCGCGAAACCGGCCGCGGGAACCGTCGTCACCGAGATGAAGACACCCACCAGCGCCGAGGATTTCGCCGACACCAGCGACAACATTCCGGCCGCACCCGCCAGTAAGGCCACCACCAATGAGAAAGGGCCGACCCGGAAGATGAAATCCACCTGCTGAAGGTCTCGGAAACTGGTCAAGGACACCCATCCGAGGGCTTCGAAGCCCAACGTGGCCAGGGCGGTGACGCCCATGGCGACGGGGAAGCCGATCAGCAGTGCCGCGCCGGCCCGGCGAGCCAACGACATCCGACGTTGCACCAGTGCGACCGCGAGCGCGGCCAACGGACCGAACTCGGGACCGACGACCATGGCGCCGACGACGGTGACCGCGGAGTCGCTGACGACGCCGACCGCGGCGAGCAGACACGCGATACACAAGAACATCAGATACGTCGCGTTGAGGCTGGATTCCTCGCGAGTGCGCGATACCAGCTCATCCCAGATCACCGCATCGGCGCCGTCTCCCTCGGTGGCATCCTCGGCGTGAAAGGCCGACGCGGACAGGACGGTGTCGAGTGGCTCCAGGGTGATGGCCCCCAAATGCGGCACATCAAGGGATTTCAACCGCTCCACCACATCGTTGGCCGCCTCCCGGACCAAGATGGCCGTGATCTCGTCTCCGGCCGGATCTCTCGCATCCCCGGCGTGCACCACGACATTCGTGACGCCGGGTTCCCGGTCGAAGACGTTCAGGATCGGTGCCCGCAGATCGGCGGGCGCGATGACACGTAAGTGCAGCACCGGCCGAGAGTAGCGCCGGCCTCAATCCCACCAGAAGACCCACAGCGGATGTGCCAGGCGGGGTGGCCAATTCGGCAGCCGTGAGCCCCGGCTCGATACGCTACTGGCCGTGTTCGGTCAGGATCTCCAACGCTTGGGCAGCGCGGCTCACGACGTGCGACGCTCGACGCGGACCACAAGTTCCTCTGCCGGCACGCGGTGTCCTTCCTCACAACGGATTTCGACTCCGGCCACGGCACCGCATCCGTCATGGGCGAGCCTGAGCCCGGTGTCGCCGAGATGTTTGCGACCCCACTCGAACATGGCCCACACCACCGGCATGAAGTCGGTCCCGGATTCGGTGAGTATGTACTCGTCGCGCTCCCGCTGACCGGGTTCGCGGTAGGGACGCTTTGCCAGCAGCCCGGCGGCCACGAGGTCAGACAGGCGTGCCGAGGTCGCCGCTTTGGTGATCCCGACCCGGCGGGAGAAGTCGTCGAATCTGGTGGTGCCGTAGAAGGCCTCGCGCATGATGAGCATCGCCGATTTGGTGCCCGCGAACGCCATGGTCCGTTCGATCGGGCAATGCCCCACCGCCGACCAACTGTCCCGATTGGCGAGCTTGCCCTGCAGCATTCCCACGGAATCAAACTCCATCCCTGAGTTGTTCTTACTATACCCAGGTGTTATACCTGGGTAGCCATAACAATACTCAGCGCGGAGCATCAGGAGGGCCAGATGACCGGATATGCAGACCGGGACGCAGTCATCGTCGGAGCGGTTCGGACGCCGATCGGCAAAGGCAAGGCCGGTGGCGCGCTGCACGGCGTCCTGCCCGCGGACCTTCTGGCGCACAGCCTGCGGGAGCTGATCGCGCGCACCGGCGTGGACCCCGTACTGGTCGACGATGTCATTGCGGGCGCAGTCACGCAGGTCGGCGATCAAGCCGTCAACATCGCGCGCAACGCCCTGCTGGGCGCGGGCTTCCCCGAACGCGTCCCCGGGACCACCGTCGACCGCCAGTGCGGCAGCAGCCAGCAGGCCATCAGCTTCGCCGCCCAGGGCGTGCTGGCCGGTGCCTACGACGTCGTGATCGCCGCGGGTGTGGAGTCGATGTCGCGAGTACCGATGGGCAGCTCGGTGTTGCCGGGCAGCGACCCGTTCGGCCTGGCGTTCGCCGAGCGCTACTCCGAAGGCCTTGTCCCGCAGGGCATCAGCGCCGAACTGATCGCGGCAAAATGGGGCTTCTCCCGCGCCCAGCTCGATGAGTTCTCCGCGGGCAGCCACGAGAAGGCGGCGCGGGCCACCAAGGACGGCCTGTTCGAGGCCGAACTCGCCCCCGTCGCCGGGTTGAGCACCGACGAGATCATCCGCCCGGGAACCACGGTGGAGACCTTGTCCGGGTTGAGGCCGGCGTTCTACAACGAGGCCTACGCCGCGCGCTTTCCTCAGATCAACTGGGAGATCACCCCCGGCAACTCGTCACCGCTGTCCGACGGCAGCGCCGCAGTGATGATCACCAGCGGTGCGACTGCGCGCAAGCTGGGTTTGAGCCCGCTCGCGCGTATTCACACCACCACCGTGGTGGGGTCCGATCCGCTGTACATGCTGACCGGTGTCATCCCGGCCACCGAAAAGGTACTGGCGCGTGCGGGTTTGACGCTGGCAGATATCGACCTGTTCGAGGTCAACGAGGCGTTCGCGCCGGTGGTGCTGGCGTGGGCGCATGACACCGGTGCCGATCTAAGCAAGACGAATGTCAACGGCGGGGCCATCGCGATCGGGCACCCGCTGGGCGCCAGCGGGGCACGCATCATGACCACCCTGGTCAATGCGCTCGAGCAGCGCGGCGGACGCTACGGCCTGCAGACGATGTGTGAGGGCGGCGGCATGGCCAACGCCACCGTCATCGAGCGGCTGTAACAGCCGGTTTGTCACGCTGGAGTGGCATTCGAACTCCACTGCCACTCCAGCGTGACAACTGACGCGAGCAAGTGCTACGCGCGGACGAGTTCGAAAAGTGGGATGGCGCGTGTGGTCTTGGCCTGGTACTCGGCGAAGACCGGGGCCCGCTCGATGATCTTCGGGTACGCCGCGTCACGCTCCTCGGCGGGCAGCTCGCGGGCCGTCACGTCGTAGGCGTCGGTACCGACTTCGATGCGGGCCTTCGGATCGGCCCGCAGGTTGTGCACCCACGCCGGATCCTTGGGCGCGCCGGCATAGGAACCGACGATCAGCATGCGCCCGCCCACATCGAGGTATGCCAGCGGGGACAGCCGAGGCTGACCCGACTTGGCCCCGGTGGTGTGCAGCAGCAACAGTGTGCCGCCCTCGAACGGGCCGCCCACCTTTCCGCCGTTGGCCCGGAATTCCTCGACCACGTTGCGGTTGAAGTCGTCGAGAGCCGCCACATCGGCGACCAGTTCGCTCTTGTCGAAGTCAGGATCGATATCGGTCATGACTTCTTGAGCTCCTCGGGCTTGGCGTCTATTCCCGATTCCTTGCGCTGCTGCGGGGTGACCGGCGCGGGCGCATCGGTCAGCGGGTCGACGCCACCACCGGACTTGGGGAACGCGATGACCTCGCGGATCGAGTCCACCCCGGCCAGCAGGGCGGTGATGCGGTCCCAGCCGAACGCGATCCCGCCGTGCGGAGGAGCCCCGAAGGCGAAGGCGTCCAACAGGAATCCGAATTTGTCCTGGGCTTCCTCGTGGTCGATGCCCATCATCGCGAACACCCGCTCCTGGATGTCGCGGCGGTGGATACGGATCGAGCCGCCGCCGATCTCGTTGCCGTTGCAGACGATGTCGTAGGCGTCCGAGAGCGCGCTGCCGGGATCGGTGTCGAAGGTGCCCTCCGATTCCACCTTCGGTGCGGTGAAGGCGTGGTGCACGGCCGTCCAGGCACCGGAACCCACCGCCACGTCGCCCGAGGCGGTCGCGACATCGGCGGGCTCGAACATCGGGAAGTCGACCACCCAGGTGAACGCCCAGGCGGCCGGGTCGATCAGGTCCAGACGCTTGGCGATCTCGATGCGGGTGGCGCCCAGCAGGGCTCGCGCCGTGCGGGCCGGGCCGGCCGCGAAGAAAACGCAGTCACCGGGCTTGGCACCGACGTGGGCGGCCAGGCCGTCGCGCTCGGCGTCGGTGAGGTTCTTGGCCACGGGGCCGCCCAGCGTGCCGTCTTCGCCCACGAGCACATAGGCCAACCCCTTGTGGCCGCGCTGTTTGGCGAACTCCTGCCAACCGTCCAACGTGCGACGCGGCTGCGATGCCCCGCCCGACATCACCACAGCCCCCACGTAGGGCGCCTGGAACACCCGGAACGGCGTGTCCTTGAAGTACTCGGTGCATTCGATGAGCTCGACGCCGAACCGCAGGTCGGGCTTGTCGGAGCCGAACCGGCGCATCGCCTCTTCATAGCCGATCCGGGGCAGTGGTAGCGGCAGGTCGTAACCGATGGTCGCCCAGACCGCCTTCAGTACCTGCTCGGCGATCCCCATCACGTCGTCGGCGTCGACGAAGCTGAGCTCCATGTCCAGCTGGGTGAATTCGGGCTGGCGATCGGCGCGGAAGTCCTCGTCGCGGTAGCACCGGGCGATCTGGTAGTAGCGCTCCATGCCCGCCACCATGAGCAGCTGCTTGAACAGCTGCGGGCTCTGCGGCAGCGCGTAGAAGGAGCCGGGTTGCAGGCGTGCGGGCACCAGGAAGTCGCGGGCGCCCTCCGGCGTCGAGCGGGTCAAGGTCGGGGTTTCGATCTCGATGAAGTCATGCTCGGCCAGGACGCCGCGAGCAGCGGCATTCACCTTGGAGCGCAACCGGATTGCGTTGCCCGGTCCCTCACGGCGCAGATCCAGGTAGCGGTACTTCAGCCGGGCTTCCTCACCGGCAGTCTCGTCAAGCTGGAACGGCAGTGGGGCGCTCTCGGACAGTACGGTCAACGCGGTGGCGTTCACCTCGATGGAGCCCGTCGGGATCTCGGGATTCTCGTTGCCCTCGGGACGGACCTCGACCACGCCGGTGACGGCGATGCAGAACTCGGCGCGCAGCCGGTGGGCGGCGGCCAGCACGTCGCCCTCGCGGAACACCACCTGCGACACGCTCTGCCCATCTCCTTGCCCACCACCAGCCCCGTCGCGCAGATCGATGAAGATGACGCCGCCGTGATCACGGCGACGCGCCACCCATCCCGCCAAAGTGACCGTTTGACCCGCATCCGCGGCCCGCAATGAACCGGCGGCATGACTGCGCAGCACGAAAACTCCTCATGAAGACTGGTGGGACGAGTGAACAGTCTAGAGAGTCCACCGGCGGCGGTAACTTGGCGAGGTGGATGAGCGCTCGCCCGAAGACCCGGCAGACCTGAACTCCCCCATCGCGGTCATCGGCCCCGGCGC
This sequence comes from Mycobacterium syngnathidarum, assembly GCF_001942625.1. Lineage (GTDB taxonomy): Bacteria > Actinomycetota > Actinomycetes > Mycobacteriales > Mycobacteriaceae > Mycobacterium > Mycobacterium syngnathidarum. The sequence goes on along the minus strand of NZ_MLCL01000033.1, from coordinate 42,279 downwards.
GATCGGTTCCACCGTGGCGGCGCTGCTGTACGCCGCAGGCAAATCAATTCTGCTGTGTGGCCGGACTCCGCGCGACGGCGTCGACGTCCGGCCCGACGACGGGGAACCGATTCGGGTGCCGGGCCCCGTGCACACCGATCCGGCCGGCGTCGAAGGCCCGTTCCGGGTGGTCTTTCTCGCGGTCAAGGACACTCAGAACGCCCGGGCCGCGGCCTGGCTGGACCGGCTGTGCGATGAGAAGACGGTGGTGTGCGCGCTGCAGAACGGCGTCGAACAGGTCGAGCGGGTCAGTGCGCTCAGCCGGTACACCGACGAGGCCCACGTGGTGCCCGCAGCGGTGTGGATCTCCTCGGAGATGCAGCCCGGAGGTTGGGTGCGGTTGCGCAGCGAGGCCCGGCTGGTCCTGCCCGACACCCCGCCGGCCGCGACCGTGGCCGAGGCGGTGCGCGGCAGCGCGATCAGCGTCGAACACGATCCCGATTTCCGCACCGCGGCCTGGCGCAAGCTGCTGGTCAACGCCGTGGTCGGTTTCATGGTCCTGGCGGGCCGCCGGACGGGCATGTTCCGTCGTGACGACGTGGCGGCGCTGGCGCGGCGCTATCTGACCGAATGCCTGGCCGTGGCTCGCGCCGACGGCGCCGATCTGGGTGGCGAAGTGGTCGAGCAGATCGTCGACATGCTGGCCACCGCACCCGAGGATCTGACCACCTCGATGCTGACCGACCGCCAGGCCGGCAGACCGCTGGAGTGGGACATCCGCAACGGCGTCATCATCCGTAAGGCGGCCGCACTCGGCCTGCCCACCCCGATCAGCGACGTCATCGTTCCACTGTTGGCCGCGGCCGGCGACGGGCCGGGCTGACGCCTCGGCTTATCCGAAGATCGCCCGCAGGCTCATCAGTCCGACGCACCCGATGATGGCGGCCACCGGGACGGTGATCACCCACGCCAACGCGATCGGTTTCATCAGATTCCAGTTGGCGGCCTTGTTCACGATGCCGACACCGAGCACTGCGCCGATGAGAATGTGCGTGCTCGATACCGGCAGGCCGAGCACCGAGGCTCCCATCACGACGCCGGCCGCCGACAGTTCAGCGGCGAAACCGGACGCCGGATGCATTTTGGTCAGCCCGGAACCCACGGTTCGGATGACGTTACGGCCGATGAACCACAGGCCGACGATCAAAGCAACGCCGAAGGTGGCCATCACGGCCGTGGGTACTGCGGCCTTGCCTTCGATGGCATTGGTCTTGAGGGTCTCGACGATCGCGGCGAAAGGGCCCACCGCGTTGGCGATGTCGTTGCTGCCGTGACTGAACGCGAACGCCGATGCCGTGAACACCTGCATCCAACTGAAGAGCAGGAACGTGGACTTCGACAGGGCTTGGTTCTTGAGTGTCCTGGCGAAGATGAAGACGGCCATCCAGACAGCGGCCCCGATCATCGCCATGATCAGATAATTGGTCAGCGAGGACAACCCGATGTGCAGGTTCTTCAGCCCCTTGAACAGCAGCATCGACGAGATGACGATCGCGCCGAAGGCCGCCAACAGCGGAACCCAGTTCTCCAGCGCGCGATGCGCGTCGACTTCCTTTGCCTTCGCGTCGATCGTGTGGAGCTCTTTGTAGTAGTCCGATTCGAGTTCCGCCGGGTCGAAATCACCGCTGCTCGCCGTGATCGCGTCTTGGGCAAGCGTGTTGGTGTAAGAGATCTGCTGCAGTTCGTCGAGGCGCTCGAACGCTTGCCTGTGTCTCTTGCGCATCTCGATGCGCTCGGTCTTGAGTGCGCGCAGCCGCTCGTCGGCCCTGTCGCCGTAGATCAGGATGTGTCGCTTGATCGCGCCGAACAGCAGGTACGCCACGAACCCGCCGAGCACCGGTGAGACGAACCAGGACAGCACGATCTGGCCGATCTCGGTCCACTGCACCATGTCGAGACCACCCTGGCCGGTGAGATAGCCCAAGGTGACTGCGGCACCGACGATGCCGCCGATGATCGAGTGCGTCGTCGAAACCGGCCAACCCATTCGGGTGGCGACCAGCAACCAGACCGCAGCGCCCAGCAACGCGGCCATCATGATGAAGACGAAATCCTGCGGCACGATCTCGATACCTTGCAGGTCCACGATGCCGCTGCGGATCGTGTCGGTCACCTCGCCACCTGCGATCACGGCGCCGCTGACTTCGAACACAGCCGCGACCATCAGCGCTTGCTTCATACTCAGCGTGCCGGCACCAACGCTGGTGCCGAAGGAGTTCGCCACATCGTTTCCACCGATGTTGAACGCCATGAACACACCGAAGATGGTGGCAACGATCAGAATGACCTTGTTGGCACCGTCGCCGACGTAATCGAACGCCCACACCGAGAACGCCGCGAATACCGCGATGCCGAGGACACCGAACGATACGTGCCAGTTGGTGTCCTCACCCAGGAACCCACCTCGTGCGGGTGTCGCCGGGTGGGCAGGTGGACTATCTAGACCCGTTGACATGCAATCCCCTCGAAAATCGAATCGACTGCTGACACGATGGAGGACCTCGGTAAATGTCGGGCAACAGCGGAGCGACGCGCGGATGGCCCTCTAAATGCGGCCTCTCGATCCCCACCTGATCGACACCGGACTAGACACATTGACTTAAGGTGTCTACCCATGGCCCGGACCTACCAGTGCGAACGCGTCGAGTTGGATTTCATCGACCGCGCGCCGTTCCGCTTCGTCAGCACCATCGACCTCGCCATCACGCCCGAGCAGCTGTTCGAGGTGCTCGGCGACGCGACTTCCTGGCCACAGTGGGCCACCGTCATCACCAATGTGGAATGGACCAGCCCCGAGCCCCGCGGCGTCGGAACCACCCGCACGGTCACCATGCGCGGTCACATCGTCGGCGATGAGGAGTTCCTGGCCTGGGAACCTTTCTCCCACATGGCTTTCCGTTTCAACACCAGCACCTCGAACGCGATCTCGGCCTTCGCCGAGGACTACCGTGTGGTTGAGACCGCCGGCGGCTGTCACCTGACCTGGGTGATGGCCATGAAGCCCAGCGGCCTGGCCGGGCGGCTCGGGATGACCATGGGCCGGCCGGTGATGGCATGGCTGTTCCAGCGGTTTCTGCACAACCTCCGCCGCTATACCGCCGACGAGCGCTCGCGCGAGGAGTAGACAGCACTGAGCGCTACGGCAAGTAAGGGCTAACCCAGCCCCTCCCACGCCGCCCTGCGCAGCGCGTCAGGATCGGCCACCGTCTCGTCCCGCGCGGAACGGATCACCCTGGTCAGGCGCTGTTCGGTGTGATACTCCGGCCACTCGGCGATCTCGGCCCGCGCGAAGTCCAGCCAGGTGCGTTGCATCCGCCGGCCGACCGACGGCTGGACCCGGCGACCCAGGGGATGCAGTTTGCGCCCCAGATACGAGCCGTAGCTGTGCTGGATGTGCACGATCTCGCTGCCGTGGGTGGCGCCCAGCCCCAAGGCCTTCAGCGTCCAGGTGGTGTGGTCGAACCGGTACACGTGGGTCGGCGCGTGCGGACTGTAGGCGTCGGCAAATGCCCATGTCGGTGCGCCGAACATGACATCGGAGCCGAAGGCGATCAGGGCCCGTCGCCGGGGGAAATCGGGGTAGGCGGCAAGAATCCGATCGCGGTCGTGCGGAGCATGGCGACGAAGGTAGTCCTGGACCCCGGCCGGCGTGGTCGGCAACATCGGGGGCTTTCCCCAGGCGAACATCGACGCTTCGTGGCTGTTCGTGCCGATGATCAACGGCACCGCGCAGACCGCGCCGGCGCGGGCCGCCTGGATCGGATGCAGCGGCAGCAGGTCGACACCGTGGGTCAGCCCGTAGGCCAACGTCGGTGTGTGCTGCGCACTCTCGAGCTGCAGCTGACCGGCGGCGCGGCGTAACTGGCGTTGCGGCAGCACCTTGAGCTGCTCGGCTCCGACACCGAGCAGGTGCATGAAGCGCCGGGACTGACGTGCCCGGTCTTCGCGGCCGGCGATGAGCGGCAATGCCGGGCTCTGGGCGATCGCCCGGGCGAACAGGCCGTCCGCGGCGGGGCTGGCCAGCAGGGCCAACACCGATGTGGCACCGGCCGATTCGCCGAACACCGTCACCTGTTCGGGATCGCCGCCGAATGCGGCGATGTTGTCGCGTACCCATTGCAGCGCGGCGATCTGGTCGCGCAGGCACAGGTTGTCGTCGAATCCCTCGCCCAGGTCGCCGAGTTCGAATCCGCCGAACACGCCGAGCCGATACGTGACATTGACGACGACGACGTTGCCGTTGGCGGCCAGTCGCGAACCGTTGTAGAGCTGCAACTGGCCGGCGCCGTAGACGAATGCCCCGCCGGGGATCCACACCATCACCGGCAGCGACCCGCCGGTGTCGGGTGACCACACCGTGACGGTCAGGCACGCCTCGTCCCGCACCTTGGGGTCGTCCCGGCCTCCGCCGACGAACGAACGGCCCTGTGGCGGTAATGGGCCGTGCTCGACGGCGTCGCGGATCCCGGACCAGGGCACCACGGGCTGAGGCGCCAGGAAGCGCAATGCGCCGATGGGCTGCTGGGCGTACTCGACACCTCGCCAGACGCTGACCCCGCCTTCACGGGTGCCGCGTAACCGCCCCAGCGAGGTGTGGGCGATGGTCGAATGTTCCGCAACGACGGACACGTCTGAATCGTAGTGTGAAAAGCTTAACGGGCTGTTGAGCACGCACCTACCGGCGAATGCGATGGAGTGACGGGATGACCTTCAACGAGGGTATGCAGATCGACACGAGCACCACTTCCAGTTCCGGTGGTGGCCGCGGCCCCGGCCGTGGCATCGCGGTCGGCGGTGGGATCGGGGGCCTGTTGATCGTGGTGCTCGCGATGTTCCTGGGCGTGGATCCGGGCACGGTGATGCCTCAGCAACAGCAACTGCCCGTCAACGGTGTCGAAGCCGAGGGCTTCGACCTGAGCCAGTGCAAGACCGGTGCCGACGCCAACTCCAAGGTCGAATGCCGCGTGGTGGCGACCGGCAACTCCGTGGACGGTGTCTGGCAGCAACTGCTCAAGGGGTACACGCGTCCGCACATCCGCTTGTTCAAGGGACAGGTCCAGACCGGATGCGGCCCGGCTACCAGTGACGTCGGGCCGTTCTACTGCCCGGTGGACAAGACGGCGTACTTCGACACCGACTTCTTCCAGGTACTCGTCAACCAGTTCGGTTCCAGCGGAGGCCCGCTCGCGCAGGAATATGTGGTCGCCCACGAGTTCGGCCACCACGTGCAGGACCTACTGGGTGTTCTGGGCCGGGCTCAGCGTGACCCCGAGGGCGCCACCGGCGCGGGTGTGCGCACCGAACTGCAGGCCGACTGCTACGCGGGTGTCTGGGCGCACTACGCGTCGATCACGCGGCAGGAGGGCACCGACGTACCGTTCCTACAACCGCTGAGCGACAAGGACATCGCCGACGCGCTGTCGGCAGCCTCCTCGGTGGGCGACGATCGCATCCAGAAGCAGGCCACCGGCCGGGTCAACCCGGAAGCTTGGACCCACGGCTCTTCCGAGCAGCGGCAGAAGTGGTTCACCATCGGCTACCAGACCGGTGATCCGAACAAGTGCGACACCTTCGCCGCGAACAACCTTGGCTAGGGCCGCGACCGCCGTCGACACGGTGGCCGAGCGCTACCTGGACACCTACGCGCGCCTGGACCCCTGCGCCGCAACAGAATTGGGCATCACCGGCCACGACGACGAGGTCACCGACTACTCGCCGCAGGGAGTGACGGCTCGCGCGGAAGCCGCCCGCGCCACGTTGCGCGAGCTCGACGGGATCGCGCCCGTCGACGACGTCGATGTGGTCACCGTGGCCGCACTGCGCGAGCGGCTCGGCGCGATCGTCGATGTGCACGACGCCGGACTGGATCTGGGCGAGCTCAACGTCATCGCCTCGCCGTTGCAGACCATGCGCGACGTTTTCGACCTGATGCCCACCGACACCGAGGCCGATTGGGCGCTGATCGCCGCGAGGTTGGCGAAAGTGCCCGAGCGGGCAGCAGGCTACGCCACCGCCCTGCGCGAAGCCTCCCGCGGCCATCACGCGCCGGCCCTGCGTCAGGTCACCCGGGGCGTCACCCAGGCCCGGCAGATCGCGGAATTGTTCGGCCAGATGGGCACCGGTGCGGCACATGGAAATCGGCGACTCTCGGCTGATCTGCGCAAACACAGCGACGCTGCGGCCGACGCCTACCGGCAACTGGGCGATGTACTGCGCGAGGAGATCGCACCGCGCGCCCGGCAATCCGACGCGTGCGGCCGCGACGCCTACGGGCTGATGTCGCGGTTGTTCCTGGGCACCTCCGTGGACCTCGACGAGGCCTACGACTGGGGTTTGGGGTTGCTCGATGCCGTTGTGGCCGAACAGGAATCGATTGCCCAGCAGCTCTATCCGGGCGCCACGGTCGCCGAGACACTGCGCCGGCTCGACGAGGAACCGCGCTACATCATCGGCGGCACGGACGCCCTCCAGGCTTGGATGCAGGATCTGTCCGACCGCGCGGTGGAATCGCTGGCCGGCACGCACTTCGACATCGACGGACCGCTACGCACACTGGAATGCCGGATCGCGCCGACACACACCGGCGGCATCTACTACACCGGCCCGTCGGAGGATTGGTCGCGGCCCGGACGCATGTGGTGGTCGGTTCCGCCGGGGGTCGAGACATTCCACACCTGGCAGGAAACCACCACGGTCTTCCACGAGGGCGTCCCAGGGCACCATCTGCAGATCGGTCGTGCGGTGGCACTGGCAGATCAGCTCAACCGGTGGCGACGGCTGGGCTGCTGGGTCTCCGGCCACGGTGAGGGGTGGGCGCTGTACGCAGAGCGGCTGATGGCCGAGCTGGGCTGGCTCGACGATGCCGGCGACCGCATGGGAATGCTGGATGCACAACGGTTCCGGGCGGCCCGGGTGGTGATCGACATCGGCGTGCACTGCGGCCTGACCGCACCCGACGGTGAGGTGTGGGATGCCGAGCGGGCGTGGAACTTCCTGACCTCGCATTCGGCCATGGCCGAGGAAAACCTGCGTTTCGAGCTGGACCGTTATCTGGGCTGGCCGGGGCAGGCCCCGTCGTACGCCATCGGCCAGCGGATCTGGCACGAACTGCGCGACGAAAGTCTGCGCCGGGGATCGTCACTACGGGAATTTCACGGTCGCGCACTCGATCTGGGCGGACTCCCCCTCGATGTGCTCAGATCGGCGTTGTCGTCCGACTGACCGCTGACGGACACTGGTGGCATGGAAGATCTGGAGCCCGACACCAAGGACTGGACCTGGGTGCTGTCGCGCCCCTGCCCTGAATGCGGGTTCGATCCGGCGGCCGTGCACCCGCGCGAGGTGGCCGGACTGATCCGCGACGACGCCGAACGGTGGGTGCCGCGGCTGAACCGCCCCGGAGTGGCCGCCCGGGCCCGTGCGGACCGCTGGTCGATCCTGGAATACGGCTGTCATGTCCGCGACGTGCACCGGATCTTCGAACAGCGCGTGCAGATGATGCTGACCGAGGACGATCCACAGTTCCCCAACTGGGACCAGGACGCCACCGCGATCGCCGACGACTACGGCTCGCAAGATCCGGGAATCGTCGCCACCGAATTGTTCGATGCGGCCGGCGTCGTCGCCAACACCTACGACCAGGTGCCCGCTGATGCCTGGTCGCGTCGTGGGCTGCGCAGCAACGGCAGCGAGTTCACCGTCGCCACCATCGCGATCTATCACGTGCACGACATCGTCCATCACGCATACGACATATCCCAGGCGTGATGTGACTCACAGCCCAAGGCTGTCACAGTTCAGCCGCCGAGCGGTGTCTGAGAGTGTGACATCCACGGGCATAGGGGGAACATCTGAACGCGACCGAGGTATTCGCCGGGCACCGCCCCCTGCTCTTCACCCTGGCATACGAGATCCTGGGTAGCGCCGCCGACGCCGAAGACGTGGTGCAAGACAGCTACCTGCGCTGGATCAACGCAGGCGAGGTCACTCATCCGCATGCGTATCTCGTGCAGATCGTCACGCGGCAGGCTCTGAATGCTCTGCGCACAAACCGGCGCCGACGTGTTGACTACGTAGGCAATTGGCTTCCCGAGCCGATCCAGACCGCGTCGGACGTGAGCGAGGACGCCGTGCTCGCCGAATCCGTTTCCATGGCAATGCTGCTGGTCCTGGAGACACTGAGCCCTGACGAACGCGTGGTGTTCGTCCTCGGCGAGGTATTCGGATACAGCCATCCCGAGATTGCGCTCGTGGTGGGCAAATCCGATACCGCGGTGCGTCAAATCGCCCATCGGGCACGTCAACACGTACAAGCCCGGCGGCGGCGCTTCACTCCCGACAGGCAGGTGGCGCGGGCCGCGGTCAAGAAGTTCCTGCGAGCAGCGCACACCGGAGATATCCAAAGCCTCGTCGAAGCGATGGCGCCCGGGGTCGTCGCCCTGTCCGACGGCGGCGGCCGGGTGTCGGCAGCGCGTCGACCGGTCACCGGGCCACGACGGGTCGCGCAGTTCATGGCCGGACTCGCTCAGGGCAGCATGGCCGGCCTCGACATCGAATTCGGGAGTTACAACTCGATGCCGGCCGTCTTGTTCCACCGAGACGCAGTACTGGACTCGGTACTGCTCATCGAGGTGACCGACGGACTCATCACGGCCCTGTACGCAATGCGCAACCCTGACAAACTCCGCGCCGCCGGCGTAACCCGCACCCTCACCCGACACCAGGAGAACTGATGCAGACCGTCACCGTCGAGCGGACCATCGAAGCACCGCAGGACGAGGTCTTCGACTTCATGAGCAACGCCGCCAACTTCACGCGCTCTGCGCTGGTACTTCGACAGCGGCTGGCCCGACCCGGCCTCCAGGCCCCCTACGGACCGGGTGCGGTACGCATCCTGCTCTGGACCATCGGCTGGTTCCGGGAGCGCATCACCGCCTACGACGCACCCCGCTCCTTCGACTACACGGTCGAACGCAGCTTCCCGCCGTCGGAACACCGGCACGGTCGAGTCAGCTTCGCCACGGTCGATGGCGGTACCCACGTCGTGTGGACCACGACGTTCCGGGTGAAGTTCCCACTCGTCGGCGATGCGCTGACGCGCTGGGTGGGCCGACCGATGCTGACCAGGGTGTTCAACGATGTGCTGGACGCGGCCGCGGCGGATCTGCCCAAAACCTGACCACATTGAACACATCTCGATAATGTGTGCAAATGCGCGAGGCGGACCGGACGGTGTCACCCGCGCTGCTCGCCGCCACCGCTGAGACACTCAGGCGTTTGGGCCCAAGACAATTCAGTCTCACCGCGGTTGCCGAACACGCCGGAGTATCCCGAGGCACCGTCCACAACGCTCTCGGTAGTCGCGACAACGCCGTCAGAGTCGGGCTCGACCACCTCGCCGGCGCTTTCATCGAGACCATCGCGGCCCAGGCCGGCTGCCGTGACACCCTGGCCGATCAGGTCGCGGCAGCCGCGGTGGTCATCTGCGCGCACCGCCGGCAGTCGGATTCCGTGGCGCCGCGCGGCATCAACGAGAGCATCCTGGTGCTGCTGTTGCGCAACACGGGCGACGACCTGATGCGCCGATCGATCGACCTGTGGAAGCCGTTCGTGCGGGCGGCCCAGGAACGCGGGGAGATCGCGCCGGGCGTTGCACCGGCGCGGGCCAGCGAATGGATCGTGCGCCTGCTGCTGAGCTTCGAACTTCTCCCACCGATCGGCGTGAACCTCGACAGTCCGCGCGCGGTCAAACGATTCGTGTCCGACCACATCGTCGTCGGCCTGTCCGGAAGGCAGCAATGACCGAGCCAGATCACGAGGTGGCCATCATCGGCGCCGGCCCCGGCGGCATCGCAACCGCATATCTGTTGCGTCAGAAGGGTATCCACGACTTCATCATCATCGAACGCGGCAACGACTTCGGCGGCACCTGGCGCGACAACCACTACCCCGGCCTGGCCGTCGACATCCCCACCCTGTGGTACCAGCTGTCGTTCGCCCCCAATCCGAACTGGAGCAGGTTCTTCGCGCCCGGCCCGGAAATTCATCGCTATCTGCAGGAGACGGCTGCCGGTCTCGGACTCTACGACCACTTGCGGCCCAACTCCGAGGTGATTCGGCACGAGTGGGACGACGAGCACGGGCTGTGGCGACTGCAGATCCGCGACGGCGCACCGGTGACCGCACGTTTCCTGGTCAGTTCGGTGGGCGGGTACGTCAACGCCAAGGACACCGTCGACATCGCGGGTATCGAGGACTTCGCCGGGACCATCCTGCGCCCCAACGACTGGGACGACAGCTACGACGCCAGGGGCAAGCGCATCGCGGTGATCGGGACGGGATCTTCGGGTGTCCAGATCGCCGCAGCACTGTCCGCGGAAGCGGCCAATCTCGATGTCTACCAGCGCACTCCGGCATGGGTGCTGCCGAAGGTCGACTTCGACTTCTCGCCGTGGATGCGCCGGGTGTTGCGCCTGCCCGGGGTGGTTCCCATCGTCAATGTGGCCGGACGGCTGGCGATGGACATCTTCATGGTGGCACCCATCGTTCACGTGTTCTCCCGGCTACCGGACAAGTTGTTGCGCCGGCTCATGCCGCTCTACGACAGCTGGTCCCGCCTGCTGTACCGGGTGTTGGTCCGCGCGGTCGTCGATGACCCGGAAACGCGGCGAAAGTTGGTGCCGCGCTATGGCATCCTGGCCAAGCGGCCGGTGATATCGAGCGCATTCCTGCCTGCCCTGAACAATCCCGACACCAACCTGATCACCACACCGATCGAACGAATCACCGCGACCGGGGTGCGGACCACCGACGGTGTCGAGCACCCGGCCGATCTGCTGGTACCGGCCACCGGCTACGAGCTGTGGATCGATCCGGAGACCTACCGCCCGGATACCGTGTTGGGCGCGTGCGGGTTCGACCTCGCCCGGTATTACCGCGCGCACGGCCTGCAAAGCTACGCCGGCACCGCCCACCCGCGGCTGCCCAACCGCTGGGAGATCGTCGGGCCGCTCGGCTTCGTCGGATTCGCCTGGCTGGACTATGTCGAGACCATGGCCGCACACGCGGTGCGGATGATCGATGAGACCCGCCACCGCGGTGCGCAGGTCACCGCCGTCACCCAGGATGCGTTCAACCGCTGGAACGCACGGATGCGCCGGGACGGCCGCGTCGCGCACCTGTACTACACCGCGACATCGGGCTTGAACACCTACTTCGTCAACTCCCAACACGAAACCCCGTACTACCGGCCACAGACGATCACCGGCTCCCGGCAGTTCGCGCGCCGCTCCCCGTTGTCCGACTACGAATTCAGCAATGTCCGCGTCCCTGCGCTTCCCGAGGAGCAACCCGCATGAGCCACACCGATACTCCACTGGCCGGACGAGTCGCCTATGTCACCGGAGCCGCGCGCGGACAGGGCCGCTCGCATTGCGTGCGACTGGCCCGGGCCGGAGCCGACATCGTCGCGCTCGACGCCTGCGCACCCGTCGCCGCGCACAACGGATACGCCGCCGCCACCCCGCAGGATCTGGCCGAGACGGTGGCATTGGTCGAGGGAGAAGGCCGCAAGATCCTGGCCCGCGAGGTCGACGTGCGCGATGCCGAAGGCCAACGCCGCCTGGTCGCCGACACGATCGAGCAGTTCGGCCGTCTCGACATCGTGGTGGCAAACGCGGGCGTGCTCAATTGGGGCCGGCTGTGGGAGATTTCGGCACAGCAGTGGCAGGACATCCTCGACATCAACCTCACCGGGGTGTTCAACACCATGCAGGCGGCGGTGCCGCCCATGATCGAGGCCGGCAACGGCGGGTCGATCATCGCGGTCAGTTCGGCGGCCGGAATCAAGGCGGTGCCCGGTTGCGGTCACTACTGCGCGAGCAAGTTCGGCGTCGTCGGGCTCACCAATTCCCTGGCCGTCGAGCTGGGCGAGTTCGGGATCCGGGTCAACTCGATCCACCCGTACGGCACCGACACACCGATGGGCAACGACCTGTCGATGTACCAGATGTTCGCCGACCACCCCAACTACATCCACAGCTTCTCCCCCGGCGCCCTGCCGACGGATTCCCTGGCCCCACCCGACACCATCTCCGACATCGTGGTGTGGCTGGCCAGTGATGCGGCATCCCTGGTCACCGCCGCTCAGATCCCGGCAGACAAGGGGTATCTGAAGATCTGAGCGGCGGCGACGGCACTACAGCCGTGAATGCTCGGAGATGTTGGTATCGGTGGTACGCAGCGGGCGGATCAACGCATCCTGACTGAACGACGCGATGAGCTCGCCCTCCTCGGTGTGCACGGCACCGCGCACATACGACATGCCCGCACCCACCTGGGTGCTCTCGTGGCTGTAGAGCAGCCAGCCGTCCCAGCGGACGGGCTCGTGAAAACTCACCGTGACGGTCATCGGCGCCGTGGACACGGTGAGATGAGCCTGGGCGGTGCCGATGCCCTCGTGCGCGCGCATGGTGGTTGAAATCCCCAGGTGCCCAGTAAAGTACGCGATCAACGCCTTGGCCAGGTCATCGCGGGCCGGGACGGGCTCATAGCGCAGCCAGGCATACAGCTCGGGCGGGCCTACCTCATCGGGGCTGTTGACATCCACGACGTCGACCAGTCGCAGCTCGCGGCCGGTCATCGGCATGTGCGAGACATTCGCGTCTGCCGGGCCTGCGACTTCGGGGCGCGGCAGGTGATGACGGATCACGTCACCCGACGGGACGTCGGTGAACACCGTTATGGTGATGCAGCGCTTGCCGTTCTGGGAAGCGGCGACGACCGCGGTGGCCGTGGAACGACCGTCACTGATCACGTCGATGTCGAGTTCGACCGGCGGTCCCACCATGACCGCGCGGGCGAACACCGCATGTGCCGATCGGATCGACTTGTCCGGAAAGCGTTTGGCCACGGCGACGATCGCGGCGCCCACGATCTGAGTCCCTTCCACCACCTGACGCTCGTCGACACCGGCGATGCCGGTCTGCACGGTGAAGCGGTTCTCGCCCGCGGGCTCGGCGTCGAAAAGATCGAGCAGCATCTGCAGTGTCCACTGCATCGGCTCGGCCTCTTTGCGTGCCTCAGATTCTGCGGTCATTGCCTTCCTTCCATTCACGCGTTGATGACTGTCTCGGCGAATTCCGAAATAGTTCGGGGGGCCGCGAAATCGGCGAACCATACGTAGAAACGTTCGACGCCTTGGGCGGACAACCCGGCGAAGTGGGCGGTGAGTTCGGCAGCGTCGCCGCACACCAAGCCGTCCCCGAGGTGACCGAACAGGCGGGTGCTGCGTTCGGTGACCGCCGACCGGTCAACGCCACGCCCCACGAAACCGACCATCTGCTGCAGCGAGACGCGCGCCGAGCCCACCTTCGGCATGAGCGCCGGCAACCGATCGAGCTGATGCGAAGGAATGTTCCACCAGTCGGCATGGGCGCGCACGAGTTCCATCATGCGTTTCCCGGTTCCGCCCAGTACCAAAGGAATTCGATGCGCTGGGCGTGGTGTCTGCGCTCGTTCGCCCTCGCCCCAATACTGCTGCAGCAGCTGCAGGTTCTCGTCGAGCCGGCGCACCCGCGCCGCCGCATCCCCGGTCTCGATGCCGAACCGCTCGAACTCCCGGGGCCACGAACCCGAGCCCAGTCCGAGCTCGAACCGTCCGCCGCTGGCCGCCGACAACGTCACCGCCTGTTTGGCGAGCACGCCAGGATGCCGGAACGCATCGCACAACACCAAGTGACCGATCCGCAGCCGCTCGGTACGCGCGGCCACCCACGTCGCGACTGTCATCGCCTCCCAAATGCTTTGGTGCGTCGCGCCGGGGGCTTCGAGATGATCGATGAACGCGATGCCATCGAATCCGCCGGCCTCGGCCACCCGCGCACGCTCGACGATGTCGTCGACGTCCAGCCGCACCTGGGGCAGGAACAGGAACCACTCGCTCATCGATCCAACACAGTAATCACAAGCCGCCTATTGCTTCTACAGAAACGGTAACGTCATTCTCGCAAGTGGAGCATGACGGAGGTGATGGCGCAATGGCTAGGCCGGCCGAACGACCGTCCGGCGACGCGCGCGCCGAGGCGCATGCGGACCGGGCCCGCCGGTTCATGAAGTCGGCACTGGCCATCCTGGGTGAGACCGGACGCACCGACTTCACCGTGCTGGAGGTCGTGGAACGCTCCAAGACCTCACTGCGGTCGTTCTACCAGCATTTTTCCACCAAGGATGAGCTACTTCTGGCCCTCATCGACAAGATCATGGCCGAGTCCACCGACCGCTGGCGTTCCGACACCGACGGGCTGGGGGGACCCGACGCATTGCGGTCACTCATCGAGCGCATCACCATCCCGGCGTCGTCGAGCACCCAGGACAGCATCAACCGCGGCCTGACGTTCTACAACGACCATCTCGCCGAGTCCCTGCCCCGCGAATACGCCCGGGTGCTCGCGCCGTTGCACGAGCTCATCGGCGATATTCTGCGACGCGGAATCGACGCGGGGACCTTCCGGTCGGGTATCGACATCCAGAGCACCGCCGCGCTGATCATGCAGTCGGTGCTGGGCGCGATGCGCCTGCGTTCGCTGGGCGTGGAACTCAACGGGGCGCCGATCGACGGCGAGGACATCTACGAATTCTGCGTGCGCGGTCTACTGACCGCCGAATCCCCGTCCTGAGCAGCACGTTCTCAGCATTTTGAGCGATCGCCCGAATGCGCTCTTCCGCGCTGTCGCTGACGTGGTAACGTCATTACCAGTTTCGAAAACCAGACTCTTCCAGGAGGCGAACATGCCCTCACGCGAGCTTCCGTACCCGGTGTTCGACGCCGACAACCACTTCTATGAGCCCAAGGAAGCGCTCACCAAGTTCCTGCCCGAGCACCGCAAAGGCGTCATCGACTACATCGACGTGCACGGCCGCACGAAGATCGTGGTGCGCAACCACATCAGCGACTACATCCCGAACCCCACCTTCGAGGTGGTCGCCAGGCCCGGCGCCCAGGAGGAGTACTTCCGGCACGGCAGCGGCGGCAAGAGCTACCGCGAGGTGATGGGCAAGCCCATGAAGGCCATCCCCGCCTTCCGCAATCCCGAAGCGCGCCTCGAGGTTCTGGACAGCCTCGGCCTCGACTACACGATCATGTTCCCGACGCTGGCCAGCCTGGTCGAGGAACGCCTCAAGGACGATCCGGACCTGATCCTCGACATCATCCACGCGCTCAACGAGTGGATGTACGAGACCTGGCAGTTCAACTACGCCGACCGCATCTTCTCCACGCCCGTCATCAATCTCGGCGTCGTCGACCGTGCCCTCGAAGAGCTCGAGTGGTGCTTGGCGCGCGGCGCGAAGACAGTGCTGGTCCGCCCGGCGCCGGTGCCCGGCTATCGCGGCACCCGCTCGCTGGGCTTCCCCGAGTTCGACCCGTTCTGGGACGCCTGCGTCAAAGCCGGTATCCCGGTGTGCATGCACGCCTCGGACAGCGGTTACGCGCAGTACCTCAACGACTGGGAGCCGGCCGACGAGTTCCTTCCGTTCAAGCCGACGTCCTTCCGGATGGTCGCGATGGGCAAGCGCCCGATCGAGGACACCATGGCCGCACTGGTCTGCCACGGGGCCCTGACCCGCAACCCGGATCTGCGCATCCTCTCGGTCGAGAACGGCGCATCGTGGGTGCCCTACCTGTTCTACCAGTTCAAAGACGTCTATTCGAAGATGCCGCAGGAGTTCCCGGAGGATCCGATCGAGGCATTCAAGCGGGGTGTCTACGTCGCCCCGTTCTGGGAGGACGACTTCAAGCAGATGGCCGACCTGGTGGGCATCGACCGCATCATCTTCGGATCCGACTGGCCGCATCCCGAAGGGCTGGCCGATCCGATCAACCTGGTCGACGACCTGCAGGCACACGGCCTCGACGAGGAAGGTGTCCGAAAGGTCATGGGCGGCAACCTGGTCGACCTGTTCAAGGTCGAGAACAAGAAGGTGTACCGGCCCGACGTCCCGGCACTCGTCCTGAACTGATCTAGTCCTCCTCACACAAAGAAGCTGGGCCGACTCCATGACCGATGTGGCAAATCCCGAACAGATGCTGTTCACCTCCACCGCGCAGGCCTTCCTGGAAAAGGAGGTGCCGCTGACCCGGGTGCGTCAGCTGCACGCCGAGGGCACGGCATTCGAATCCCAATGGTGGGGGCGGGCAGCGGAATTGGGCTGGGCCAGCCTGCTGGTGCCCGAGGAGCTCGGCGGTGGCAGCCCGTCCGGGGACGGGGTCGGTGATCTGGCTGTGCTGGCCGAGCAGGCGGGCCGCACGGTGGCGCCCGGTCCACTGCATCCGGTGAGCATCGCGCTGGCCGGCCTGGTCGAAGCTCCCGGCGGGCACGAGGAACTGATCGAAGCCCTGGTGTCCGGTGAGGCTGTGGCATCCTGGGCCGCCTATGAGCCCAACCGGCCGTTCGGCGCCGTGCAGTCCCCCACCGGCATCGGAACCACGGCCACCCGCACCGAGTCGGGCTACCGGATCGACGGCACCAAGGACCGCGTCGAAGCCGGCGACCAGAGCGCCACGGTGCTCGTCGTCGCCGTCTGCGACGGGCAGGTACGGCAGTTCGTGGTGCCCACCGACGCGGCCGGCGTCACGGTCACCCCGCAGAAGTCGGTGGACCTGGTCAAGCGTTACGCCCGCATGCAATTCGACGGGGTCGAGGTCGGCGAAGCCGCTGCGGTGGGTTCCGCCGAGCAGACCCCGGCCATCATCGAACGCCAGCGCCAGGTCGCCCTGCTGCTGCAGTGCGCCGAGATGGTCGGAATTCTCGACACGGTGCTCACGATGACCAATCAATGGCTCGCCGACCGGCACAGTTTCGGCCGTCCGCTGGCCTCGTACCAGGCGCTCAAGCACCGCGCCGCCGACATGAAGATGTGGTTCGAGGCCGCGCGGGCCACCACCGCCGGAGCGGTGGCCGCGGTGTCCGCGCGCTCCCCTGAAGCGGCGAAGCTCGTCAGCGTCGCGAAAGCCTATGTGGCCGAACGCGCTCCGGTGATGCTGCAGGATTGCGTGCAGTTGCACGGCGGCATCGGCGTGACGTGGGAACACGACCTGCATCTGTATCTGCGGAGGGTCGCCCTGTACCGGGCGTTGTACGGCTCCCCCGAAGACCACCATCGCGCGGTGTACGCCCTGAGCCGCAAGTCCCGCGCAGCCGAGGAGATCGAGGCATGACGGATACCGTGAGCACCACCGCGACCACAGAGTCTGTCGAGGAGTTCGCCCTGCGCGCTCGATCCTGGCTGGCCGAGAACATGCCGGCCATCGATCCGGACAATCCCCCGTTTTCGGTACGTGCCGAAAACGAATCGTGGGAGCGGGCAAGGGAACTGCAGAAGCGTCTTTACGAAGGCGGATTCGCCGGCATCTGTTTCCCGCGCGAGTACGGCGGCCTGGGCCTGGATTACGCCTATCAGAAGGCGTTCAACGACGAGTGCGTCAACTATGAGATGCCGCTGATTCTCAACACCCCCTCGTTCACCATCTGTGGCGCAACGATTCTCGACATGGGCAGCGAACAGCAGAAGCGCGAGCGCATTTCGGCGACGATCCGCGGTGACGAGGTGCTGTGTCAGTTGTTGTCCGAGCCCAGTGGCGGGTCGGACCTGGCCGGTGTGATCACCCGCGCAGAGTTGCGGGGCGACACCTGGATCATCAACGGCGCCAAAACCTGGAGCACGAGTGCGTTCGCCGCCGACTATGGCCTGATGCTCGCGCGCACCGACTGGACCGTGCCGAAACACCAGGGCCTGACGATGTTCCTGGTTCCGCTGAACGCACCGGGCATCACGATGCGGCGTATCACCGAGGTGAACGGCAACGAGGAATTCTGTGAGGAGTTCTTCGACAACCTGGAGTTGCCCGCGGACACCGTCGTCGGCGAGGTCAATGACGGCTGGACGGTCGCCTCGCGCCAGCTGCATCACGAACGTCGCGCTGTCGGTGGCGGTTCCGAGTTCGCCAGCGGGACCGGGGCCGAGAATGCCAATGAAATGCCGCCGGACCACGTCGGGCTGGCCGAAGTCACCGGGCAGGGTGACGACGCCCGGGTCCAGGATCTGGCGGGGCGCGCCCTGGTGAGGCGAATCGTCAAGAAGCAGCTCATCGATCATGTCGGTACCGCTATCGGCAACGGTTCACTGCCGCCGAATGCGGGCACCTTGATCCGGCTCTTCCACGCCGAGACCACCGAACTTGAGGTGGACACCGCACTGGCCATCACAGGCACGGCCGGCGTGGTGGACGAGGGCTCCGAAGACGCCCCGGAGCTGGCCGGCCTCCTCGAGATCGGCGTGCGTTATCTGTCCCGCCAGACCGGATCGCTGGGTGGCGGCAGCTCGGAGATGGCGCGCAATGTGATCGGCGAGCGGATCCTGGGCTTCCCCCGCGAGCCCGCGGCCGACCGCGGCGTGCCGTTCAATCAGGTCAAGCGCAACAAGAGCTGACCGGCACGCGACGACGACTCAGAACAGCGTCGGCTGCACGACCGCCGGCTCCGCCACCATCTCCGGCGGCGGGGCCGGAGGCATTCGCATCGTCCGCGCCAGTCCGTGCCGGGCAACCAGCGGCGCGACGCGCGCCCGCAGCATGTCGCGATACTCCGGGGGCAGGTATGCCCCGCGGCGATACAGCCGCTGATAATCGCCGACCAGGCCGGGACGCGAACGCGCCAGCCAATCCATGAACCAGCCGCGGGTGGAACCGCGAAGGTGCAAGCCGAACACGGTCAACCCCGACGCTCCGGCCGCGGCGATCCGGCCGAGCAGCGCGTCGAGTTGCTCGACTGAATCGGACAGGTAGGGCAACACCGGCGCGACCATGACGTGGCACTCGAGGCCGGCCTCGCGGATCGCCCCGATCAAGCCCAGGCGTGCCTGGGGCGAGGGGGTGCCCGGTTCGACATCGCGGTGCAGAGCGTCGTCACCGATCGCCAGGGACACCGCCACACTGACCGGAACCTGAGTGGACGCGTCGGCGATCAACCCGAGGTCGCGGCGCAGCAGCGTGCCCTTGGTGAGAATGGAGAACGGAGTTCCGGAGCCCGCCAAGGCCTCGATGATCCCGGGCATCAGCGCGTATCGGCCCTCGGCACGTTGATAAGGATCGGTGTTGGTGCCCAGCGCAACCGTCTCCCGGTTCCACGACCGGCGGCGCAATTCGCGGTGCAACACCTCCGCGACGTTGGTCTTGACCACCACCTGTGAGTCGAAATCGGACCCACAGTTCAAATCGAGGTACTCGTGGGTGGGGCGGGCGAAGCAGTAGCGGCACGCATGGCTGCAACCGCGATAACCATTGACCGTGAAACGAAACGGCAGCGCCGAGGCCGCCGGGACCTTGTTGAGGGCAGACTTGCACAGCACCTCGTGGAAGGTCATCCCCTCGAACTGCGGCGACCGCACACTCCGTACGAAACCCACCCGCTGCAGACCGGGCAATGCGCCGTCATCGACCCCGACCGCCTGACCATCCCAGCGCACCCACTCATCGAACATTTGTTCGACGGTGATGTCAAGGTAATTCCACACGTGTCAACGTGGGGATCAGCTCGGAACACACATCCGGGAAGGCGGCAAGGAACAAAGGCCAGGAAAAGACTGGTGCGCCGGTGCCGCGGTTTCGGGTACGGCACCGGCGCGCGCCGTGGGCGCTAGCCCAGTCACTCGCGCGTCGAGCGGAAGCGGAACCGCCCGACGCGCACTCACTTATCGAACAACAGTTCGAGTGCCCCGTCAAGGCCGATCCCAGTCCGTGGGAACCTCGCGGTCGAGCCGCAAGCGGTTCAGTACCAGACCACTACCACTGGCCGAGCTGGCAACGCGGGCTGTAAGGATGATCGTTCTGAACGGCAATCTGGCCGTCGACGGCGATCTCGCAGTGCGCGTTGGGCTCGGCCCGTCCGCCGTGCGTGGTGCTCGCGACGGTGAAGATGGCCCACTGCGGATCGGCGAGCATGGTTTCGAACACCCACGGGGCATCCGGACCGACGTTGACCGTTGCCTTCTGCAGGTACTTGTACGCGTCCGCGTTGTAGGCGTCCTTGCTTGCAGGCTGCGTCGTCAGATAGTAGAGATCGAATTCGTAAGGTGCGCCTGAGGTCAGCGTGTAGGTGACCTTGTGGCCCTGGGCATCCGGCTCCGCATAGGACGTTGCGTTGGAGACCGCCATCCCCGCAGCCGCCAGAACCAGCGCTGCACCGACCGTGGTTGTCGCTTTTCGCATGTTCCTCATATCGACGCAGGCTACCGCCTTGTTACAGGTGCGACTAACGGGTCTGCCGGTACCGCTTCAACGGCAAACCAACTCGGCCTAGCTTGAGGTTAATTTGTTTGTCACACACAGACATTTCCCAGTAACAGCCGCGATCTAACGTCCCGATTCGACACCCGAACAGGGTGTCAGCCTCTTGCACCGCTGCCGAGCGTAATCGGCCGAGAAGCGCTGCCATTCAAGGGAAAGGTCGCCCATGCGAGTTCCAGGACGTGCCCCGTTGCGTCGGTCGACGTTAGCCGCAGGGAGTTTGATCGCCGCAACCAGCCTGCTACTTGCCGGCTGCGGCAGCCGTGCGAGCGAAACCGACTCAGCAAACGCAGCTTCATGCGTGGACACCTCCGGACCCAAGATCAAGGTCGGATCGCTGAACTCACTGTCTGGCACGATGGCGATTTCCGAGGTAACGGTCCGCGATGCGATCAAGCTCGCGGTCGAGGAGATCAACGCCAAGGGCGGCGTCCTGGGCAAACAGATCGAGCTGATCGGCGAGGACGGGGCCTCCGAGCCCACCGTGTTCGCCGAGAAGGCCGAAAAACTGATCAGCAGCGACTGCGTGGCGGCGGTGTTCGGCGGTTGGACGTCATCGAGCCGAAAGGCGATGCTTCCGGTGTTCGAGAGCGCCAACGCCCTGCTGTACTACCCCGTGCAGTACGAGGGCCTGGAGTCGAGCAAGAACATCTTCTATACCGGCGCCACCACCAACCAGCAGATCGTCCCGGCGCTGGATTACCTCAAGGAGAAGGGCGTCAAGTCGCTCTACCTCGTCGGCAGCGACTATGTGTTCCCGCAGACGGCCAACCGAATCATCAAGGCCTACGCCAAAGAGAACGGCATCGAGATCAAAGGCGAGGACTACACCCCGCTCGGCTCCACGGACTTTTCCACCATCATCAACAAGGTCCGCAGTGCCGACGCCGACGCGGTGTTCAACACGCTCAACGGCGACTCCAATGTGGCGTTCTTCCGTGAGTACAAGAACGTCGGCCTGACCCCGCAAGAGATGCCGGTGGTCTCGGTCTCGATCGCCGAGGAAGAGGTCGGCGGTATCGGCGTGCAGAACGTCGCCGGCCAGCTGACCGCGTGGAACTACTACGAAACCATCGACACCCCGGTGAACAAGGCCTTCGTCAAGGCCTACAAGGACTTCGTCAACGATCCCAAGAAGCCCACCTCCGATCCCATGGAAGCCGCCTACGTCTCGGTCTACCTGTGGAAGAACACCGTCGAGAAAGCCGAGTCCTTCGACGTCGCGGCCGTCCAGGACAACGCTGACGGCGTCAGCTTCGATGCCCCCGAAGGCAAGGTCACCATCGACGGCGAGAACCACCACATCACCAAGACCGCCCGCATCGGTGAGATCCGGCCCGACGGCCTGATTTACACCATCTGGGAGTCCAACGGCCCCATCGAGCCCGACCCATTCCTGAAGTCATACCCGTGGGCTGCGGGGCTGTCCGGATAAGCATGGACATCCTCATCGGCCAGCTGGCAACGGGGTTGAGCCTGGGCTCGATCCTGTTGCTGGCCGCACTCGGCCTGTCCCTGACCTTCGGCCAGATGGGCGTCATCAACATGGCGCACGGCGAATTCATCATGGCCGGTTGCTACACCGCCTACGTGGTTCAACAAGTCATCACCAATGCCGGTGCCTCACTATTGGTCTCGCTGCTGGTCGGGTTCGTCGTCGGCGGCGCGATGGGAGCGCTGCTGGAGGTGACGTTGATCCGGCGGATGTACCACCGGCCGCTGGACACGTTGCTGGTCACCTTCGGGGTCGGACTGATCCTGCAACAGGTGGCTCGCGACATCTTCGGCGCACCCGCTGTCAATGTCGTTGCCCCGGCATGGCTGTCGGGTGGGGTCGAGATTCTCGGCGCGGTGGTGCCCAAGACCCGCATCTTCATCCTGGTGCTGGCCGTCGTGTGCGTGGCGGTGCTCGCCACCGTACTGAAGACCAGCCCGATGGGGCGCCGGATCCGGGCCGTGGTGCAGAACCGCGATCTGGCCGAAACCAGCGGGATCTCGTCACGCAGAACCGATATCACCACCTTCTTCATCGGGTCGGGACTGGCCGCGGTGGCCGGTGTGGCATTGACCCTGATCGGCTCCACCAGTCCGACCATCGGCCAGAGCTTTCTGATCGATGCCTTCCTGGTGGTGGTGGTCGGTGGCCTGGGCCAGGTCAAGGGCACCGTGATCGCGGCGCTGGCCCTCGGCTTCCTGAACTCGTTCATCGAATACAGCACCACAGCGTCGCTGGCCAAGGTGATCGTGTTCGCCATCATCGTGATCTTCCTGCAGGTGCGCCCGCAAGGATTGTTCACGGTTCGGACCAGGAGTCTGGCATGAGTGCACTGACGCAGGGAGTACGCACGAGCCTGGGCCGCTGGCAGACCTGGGCCGGATTCGGGGCCGCGGCGATCGTGCTCTTCGGCGTGGCGCCGGCGGTGTTGTCGGACTTCCGGCTCAGCCTGCTGGGCAAGTTCCTGTGCTTTGCGATCGTGGCGGTGGGCATCGGACTGGCCTGGGGCCGGGGCGGCATGCTGGTGCTCGGCCAGGGCGTGTTCTTCGGTCTCGGCGGCTACATGATGGGGATGCACCTCAAGATCGCCGACGCGCAGATCCGCGGGAATGCCGTGCCCGACTTCATGCAGATCGCCGGCGTGCGACACCTGCCCGGCTACTGGGAACCATTCGCTTCCCCCGGGTTCACGTTGTTGGCAATCCTGCTGCTGCCTACGGTGATCGCGGCCGTGCTCGGCTTCGGCGTGTTCAAGCGCCGGGTCAAGGGCGCCTACTTCGCGATCCTGTCGCAGGCATTGGCGGCCGCGCTGGCGATCCTGCTCGTCGGCCAGACGAGCCTCGGCGGCAGCAACGGGCTGACCAATTTCCGGACCTTCTTCGGATTCAACCTCAACGACCCGGTGAACAAGCGGATGGTGTATTTCCTTGCCGCAGCCACGCTTCTGATCGTCGTCGCCCTGGTTCGTCAGCTGATGTACAGCCGGTACGGCGAATTGTTGGTCGCCGTGCGCGACGGTGAGGAGCGCGTCCGGTTCCTGGGCTACGACCCGGCCAACATCAAAGTCGTTGCCTACACCCTGGCAGCGATGTTCGCCAGCATCGCCGGCGCCTTGTTCGTGCCGATCGTGGGATTCATCGCGCCGTCGCAAGTCGGCATCGTGCCGTCCATCGCCTTCCTGATCGGCGTCGCGATCGGCGGCCGCACCACACTGCTCGGCCCGGTGCTCGGCGCCATCGGCGTCGCCTGGGCACAAACCCTGTTCTCCGAACGGTTTCCCTCCGGGTGGATCTATGCCCAAGGCCTGCTGTTCATCGTGGTCGTCGGGTTCTTCCCCGCCGGTCTGGCCGGGCTCGGTGCGCTCTTCACCCGGTGGCGGCGCGCGCGTGCTGCCGCACCGAATCCCGAGGATTCCCAGCCCGAGACGGCACCCGACGCCGATACCGAGAAAGTAGGTGCCGCATCGTGATCGGAACCGAGCAATCCACGGCAGCCGAGCCGGTGGCCGGCGGAAACGCCGGCATGGGCGCCCAATATCTGGAAGTCCGGGGACTTACCGTCGATTTCGACGGATTCAAGGCGGTGAGCAACGTCGATCTCACCCTGTTCCAGGGAGATCTGCGCTTTCTCATCGGACCCAACGGCGCGGGTAAGACGACTGTCATCGACGCCATCACCGGTCTGGTGGGAGCCTCCGGTTCGGTGAACAAGTCGGGTGTGGAGCTACTCGGCAAAAAGGTACATAAAATCGCCCGGCTGGGTGTGGGCCGGACATTTCAGACCGCGAGCGTGTTCGAACAACTCACGGTGTTGCAGAACCTCGACATCGCGGCGGGCGCCGGCCGTTCACCCTGGACGTTACTGCGCCGCCGGCGCGGTGTGCTGCCCGCGATCGAGGAAGCGCTCGAGACCACCGGGCTGGCCGATCTGGCCGACGAACCCGCGGGCGTGCTGGCCCACGGCCAGAAACAGTGGCTGGAGATCGGCATGCTGCTGGTGCAGAACGCCGATGTCCTGTTGCTCGACGAACCGGTGGCGGGGATGAGCCACGAGGAACGTGAAGAGACCGGAAACCTGTTGCGCCGCATCGGCGGAACCCGCACCGTGGTCGTGGTGGAACACGACATGGATTTCATGCGGGCCTTCGCCACCTCGGTGACGGTGCTGGCTCGTGGCCAGGTGATCGCCGAGGGTTCGGTGGCCGAGGTTCAGGCCGATCCGAAGGTCCAAGAGGTCTACCTCGGCACTGCCGCGGCCGGCGTGGAAGGAACCGCCTGATGCTCGAACTACTCGATGTCCGAACCGGTTACGGCCGTTCGGAAGTGATTCACGACGCGAGCATCGCCGTACCCTCCGACGGCGTCGCTGCGGTGATGGGCCACAACGGCGCAGGCAAGACCACCTTGCTGCGGGCGGCGGTCGGGCTGCTCAAATGCACGGCGGGAAAGGTACTTTTCGATGGCGAGGACATCACCCGGCTGCGCCCGAGCGCACGGGTGGCTCGTGGCCTGGCGTATGTGCCCCAGGGGCAGCAGTCCTTCGGCCAGCTGACCACCGCCGAGAATCTTCAGGTGGTCGCCGATGGCCGCAAGAACGGCAAAGCGCTGATCGACGAGCAGCTGGACCTGTTCCCCGCCCTGAAAGAATTGCTCACCCGCCGGGCGGGCCTGCTCTCGGGCGGACAGCGGCAACAGCTCGCCATCGCGCGGGCGTTGATCACCAGCCCCAAGTGCCTGATCCTCGACGAGCCGACCGAAGGGATCCAACCGTCGGTGGTGTCCGAGATCGAAGCCGTGATCACCTCGTTGACCGCGCGCGGCGACCTGGGTGTGTTGCTGGTGGAACAGCACATCGGCTTCGCGCTGGAATCTGCGCAGCGCTATTACATATTGGAGGCCGGCCGTATCACCTCGAGCGGCACCGGTGGCTCGACATCAGAAGCCGACGTCCGCGCCGCCATGGCAATCTGACCCCTGCACCGCCGTCTCGGCCGGCGGCAGGTCTGACGACTCGCCTGTGGTGAGCGAATGCATTCCAGCGCCGGAGGCAACTCGGCGCGAGCTCGCCGAAGCTCGTTGCCACCACACCAAACGGCGACTGGATCCTGAAGCGGGGCAACCCGTTCTCCGGGGGGGCATCGGCAATCTCGATGCCATACTGACGGCCGTGGTGCACGGCCGCTGAGAAAACCTCACCCAGCAAACGAAATCCAGCTAACGTGACGGGCGTGCAATGCGCCTGCGGTGGTCACGACTCCCCCGAGCCCACATCGCTTTCCAGGCGATCCATACTCGCGGCCTCGATGTCGGCTGCCCTCGGCGGCGCCGTTCTCAGCGCATCCGCCTGCGGTTCGGCCGAGCCGCCGAAGGCAACACCCACGATGCCCGAGAACGCCTTGGTCACCCTTGGCGTCCAGGCTGGTCCGCCACCGGTGCCGAACCAGACCGGCATCTCGTCAGCGCTCAAGATCGGCGGCGACGTCTATCAAATCGATTGCGGATTGGGTTCGCTGAACGCGTTCACCGACGCAGGCTTCACGTTCGACGATTTGAAGAGCATGTTCATCACGCACCTGCACACCGATCACATCGTCGACTACTACAGCTTCTTCCTCTCGGGCGGCTACACGGCCGCACCGGGCAAGGCGCCGGTAACCGTCTACGGTCCCGGCCCCGCCGGCGGCCTGCCGGCGAGCCAGGTCGGCAACCCCGATCCCGCGACCATCGAACCCGCCAACCCGTCACCCGGACTGGCCGCCACCACCAAAGCATTGCTGCAGGCGTATGCCTACACCAGCAACATCTTCATCCGCGACATGGGCGTCGACGACATCCAGGATCTGATCGAGGTCGTCGAGATCGCGGTGCCACCGGGCTCGGACTACCGCAACAGGTCACCCAAAACGGCCCCGTTCCCGGTGATGTCGGACGACAACGTCGTCGTCACCGCCACCCTGGTCTCCCACTATGACGTCTACCCGGCCTTCGGCTTCCGCTTCGACCTCAAAGCGTCAGGGAAGTCCGTCACGTTCTCGGGCGATACGACCAAGTCGGACAACCTGGTCGCGCTCGCAAAGGACACCGACATCCTGGTGCACGAGGCACAGTTCAGCCTCGACGACGCGTATTACCACAACAGATTCCCGCCGAACTACCTGAAGAACTCCCATACCTCAGCCGAACAGGTCGGCGAGGTCGCCACCGCAGCCAACGCCAAACACGTTGTTCTCAGCCATTATTCACCCACCAACCTGCCCGACTTCCAGTGGCTCGAGGCCATCGGCAAGAACTATTCCGGTGAGGTCACCGTGGCTCGAGACGGTCAGGTGTTCACCCTCTAGGCTCCCAGATGAGCCGCAAGGCGATCACCGAATAGTCCGATCGCGTTCTCGGAACTGACTTTCCGCCGCGTCGGGTCGTCCATCGGGTATTCCGAGAGAAATCGGGCGCCGGCCAGGTTGTCGTCCATCGGATAGTCGACCGAGAACATCACCCGGTCGGCGCCGATCACGTCGAGCGTGCACCGAAAGGCCGACGGACAGAAGTTGCCGCTCGTCGTGATGTGGAAGTTGGTGCGCAGATACTCCGACGGCAGCCGTTGCAGACGTCGACTGGCATCGGCGTCGCCGCCCAGGCCGTAGTAACGGTCGATCCGGTAGGCCGCGAAAGGCAGCATCTCGCCGAGGTGGCCGACGATCATCTGCAACCGGGGGAACTTGTCGAACAGCCCCGAGTAGATCAGCCGCAGCACATGCGTTCCCGTCTCCGCCGCGAAACCCCAGGAGGCCAGGTGCAGTCCCTCGTCCACGTACGGCGCGAACCAGGCATCCATGACGGCGGGGTGCGGCGTCGTCGGGTGCAGATAGATCGGAGCGCCCAACTCCTGCGCACATTCGAACAGCCCCTGATAGGCCGGATCGTCGAGATAGCGGCCCTGGCAGTGCCCGTTGATCAACCCGCCGACGAGGCCCAATTCTGTTACGGCACGCTCGAATTCGGCTGCCGCGGCGGCGGGATCCTGGGTCGCCAGGGTCGCGAAACCGCCGAACCGCGCGGGCTGCGATCGCACGGTTTCGGCGAGGTCGTCATTGGCCCGCCGCGCCAGGTCGATCGCGCGCGCCACTTCCGTCTCATCCTGGACACCGGGATCGAACAGCGACAGGATCTGAAAATCGATCCCGGCGGCGTCCATCTGCTCAAGCCGCAGTGCCGACCGGTCATACAACCGTTGGTATGCCGTGCGGTTGTTGGTGCGCAGCCAGGTGCCCACGACATTGCCCGCGCTGGCGGGATCCCAGGCGTAGTGCTCTTCGAGCGCGATCAACGGCATGGATCACTGTAACGACGAGCGTGCACAGAATGCCGACGTTTGACGGCGCGGCCGCCGACAGACATGCGCGCCTGCAGTGCAAGCGGTCAGCCCAGGCGAGAAAGAACCTCGGCCACCACAGAATCGGCCGCGATGTCCACCTGCTCGCCGGTCGCCAGATCCTTGAGCCCGATGGTGCCCGCCTCGATGTCGCGATCACCGGCCACGAGCGCGTACTTGGCGCCCGAGCGGTCTGCCGCCTTCATCGCGCCCTTGAGCCCGCGATCGCCGTAGGCCAGGTCCACCCGCACCCCGCCGGCCCGCAGCCGCGCGGCCAGCTTGGCCAACTCCAGCTTCGCCGCGTCACCGAGCGGGACGCCGAACACCTCGACGCCGCCGGCACCGGTCACCGACTTGCCCTCGGCCTGCAACGCGAGCAGCGTGCGGTCGACACCGAGCCCGAAACCGATACCGGACACGTCCTGCCCGCCGAGCTGACTCATCAAACCGTCGTAGCGGCCGCCGCCTCCGATGCCGGACTGCGCGCCCAGCCCGTCGTGCACGAACTCGAAGGTGGTCTTGGTGTAGTAGTCCAGCCCCCGCACCATCCGCGGGTTGATCACGTACGGCACGCCCAGCGCGTCGAGGTGCGCCTGCACCACCTCGAAGTGAGCCTTGGCGCTGTCGGACAGGTGGTCGAGCATCAGCGGCGCGTCTGCGGTCATCTCCCGCACGTGGGGACGCTTGTCATCGAGCACCCGCAGCGGATTGATCTCGGCGCGCCGCCGGGTCTCCTCGTCGAGGTCGAGCTTGAACAGAAAGGCCTGCAACAGCTCCCGGTACGCCGGCCGGCAGGTGTCGTCACCCAGCGAGGTGAGCTCGAGACGGAACCCGTCCAGCCCCAAGGAGCGGAATCCGGCGTCGGCGATTGCGATCACCTCGGCGTCCAGCGCCGGATCATCGACGCCGATGGCCTCCACCCCGACCTGCTGCAACTGGCGGTAGCGTCCGGCCTGAGGCCGTTCGTAGCGGAAGAACGGCCCGGAGTAACAGAGCTTGACCGGCAGCGCGCCGCGGTCCAGCCGATGCTGGATCACCGCCCGGATCACACCGGCAGTGCCCTCGGGACGCAGGGTCACCGAGCGGTCGCCGCGGTCGGCGAACGTGTACATCTCCTTGGACACCACGTCGGTGGACTCGCCCACCCCGCGCGCGAACAGCGCGGTGTCCTCGAAGATCGGCAACTCGATGTCGCCGTACCCGGCGCGCCGCGCCGCCGTCAGCAGGCCGTCCCGGACCGCCACGAACTGCGCCGACTCCGGGGGAAGGTAGTCGGGTACGCCCTTGGGCGCCTGGAATGCAGATGTCACAGAGTCAAACCTTCGAGAAACGGATTGGTGCGGCGTTCATGCCCGATGGTCGTGCGCGGGCCGTGTCCAGGTAATACCACGGTGTCATCGTCGAGTACCAACAGCTTTGTCACGATCGAGGTGAGCAGGTCGCGGCCGCTGCCACCGGGCAGGTCGGTACGACCCACCGAGGACCGGAACAGCGTATCCCCTGTGAAAACCGTCTGGCCCACCCGGAACACCACCGACCCCCTGGTGTGTCCCGGCGAGTGGTCGACGGTGACCGAGACACCGCCGAAATCGAGTGTCTGACCGTCACGATCCAGCTCGACCAGCTGTTTGGGCTCGGACAACAACACCCCGAATGCGAGCCGGGACAACGCTCCCAGCACCGCCGGGCCGAACCCTTTGATCGGATCGGTCAACATGCAGCGATCCTCGGGGTGGATGTAGGCGGGGCAGCCGTAGGTATCGGCGACCTTCTGAGCCGACCAGATGTGATCGATGTGACCGTGGGTCAGCAGGACCGCTGCCGGGGTCAGTCGGTTCTCGTCGAGAATCCGGCGCAACCGGTCCATCGCCCGCTGTCCCGGGTCGACGACGATCGCGTCGGCCCCTGGCCGCTCGGCCAGGACGTAGCAGTTGCACGCCAGCATCCCGGCCGGGAATCCGGTAATGAACACGACCCCAGTTTCCCACGTGACCACTTCCCGGACGGGCCGCGACCTGGGACTCCCGCGGGTCGCAGAACCGTCGTACAGGTTCGCCTGGCAGACTCGTTGCCAACCTCAACCGCCAACAAGGAGGACTGCCGCGGTGCCGACCAACGAACAACGGCGTGCGACGGCCAAGCGCAAGCTGGAGCGCCAGCTGGAACGTCGTGCCGCCCAGGAACGCAAACGACGCATCGTGACCGTCGCCGGCACCGTCGTCGCGGCGCTCGTCGTCATCGGGGCCGTCGTGGCGACGTTCGTCTTCACCAGCAAGGACTCGGGCAGCACCACCGCCTCTGCGGAGACCACCACCGCCACGTCAGGTGCTCCGGCCCAGCCGGGCGCCGACGGGCAGTTGCCGGCCTTCGTCGCACCCGCCGACCTTGGCGCCAACTGCCAGTACCCGGCTGCAGCGGCGGCGAGCAAGCCGAACACCCCGCCCCGCACCGGCAAGATCCCCACCGACGAGAAGACCGTCAGCGTGAGCGTGGTCACCAACCAGGGCAACATCGGGCTGCTGCTGGACAACGGCAAGGCCCCCTGCACGGTCAACAGCTTCGCAAGCCTGGCCGGGCAGAACTATTTCAACGACACCCCGTGTCACCGGTTGACCACCAGCGGCATCTCGGTGCTGCAGTGCGGTGACCCGTCGGGCACCGGGACCGGCGGCCCGGGCTACCAGTTCGCCAACGAGTACCCGACCAACCAGTACCAACCCGGCGACCCGGCGCTGCAGAAGCCGGTGGTCTACCCGCGTGGCACCGTGGCCATGGCCAACGCCGGGCCCAACACCAACGGCAGCCAATTCTTCCTCGTCTACCAGGATTCGCAGCTGCCCCCGAACTACACGGTGTTCGGCAAGATCGATGACACCGGTCTGGCCACGCTCGACAAGATCGCCGCAGCCGGTGTGGCCGGTGGCGGGCCGGACGGCAAGCCGGCGCTCGACGTCCAGCTGAAGTCCGTGGCCTTGGACTAGGTCGCCGAAGCGTGACCGTCCCGCCCCCGTACGGCGGCTTCCGGCCGGAGCAGCCCACCTACCCGGTGGGATATCCGGCCGGGCCTGCCCCGCACGCCCGGACCAACGCCATGGCGGTCGCCTCACTGGTGTGTGCGGTCCTGTTCGCGCCGTTGGGCATCCTGTTCGGGCACATCTCGCTGTCACAGCTCAAACGCAGCGGTGAACAGGGCCACGGCATCGCGATCGCCGGCCTGATCATCGGGTATGTGATGACCGCGCTGACAGTCGTGGCGGTGACGCTGGCCGTGGTGTTCGCCTTCATCGTCGTCCAGGCCGCCGAGAACATGCCCCGGCAGGACCGCTACACGGCCACTCCGGGCTCAGACCGGCAACTGCCCGTGTTCGCACCCCCGCGCAACCTGGGCGCCAACTGCCAGTACCCGGCCACCGCTGAACCGGCCACCCGGCCGGCCGCCCCGCCGCGCACCGGCGCGGTGCCAACCGAGCCCGCCACGGTCGAAGCCGGGATCGTCACCGATCGCGGCAGCATCGGGCTCATGCTGGCCAACGGCAAAGCGCCGTGCACGGTGAACAACTTCGCCAGCCTGGCCGCCCAAGGATTCTTCGACGGCACCCGATGCCACCGGTTGACCACCGGAGACCTCGCCACACTGCAATGCGGTGATCCGTCGGGCAGCGGCACCGGTGGGCCGGGCTACCGATTCCCCAATGAGTACCCGACCAACCAGTACCGGCTTTCGGACCCTGAGGTAGAACGACCCGTGGTATATCCGCGGGGCACGGTGGCGATGGCGAACGCCGGACCGGGCACCAACGGCAGCCAGTTCTTCCTGGTGTACGAGGATTCCCTGCTGCCCCCGACATACACGGTCTTCGGCACCGTCGACAGGACGGGATTGGCCACCCTCGACACGATCGCCGCCGGCGGTGTCGTCGACGGCAGCAACGACGGGCAGCCCGCCACACCGGTGACGATCAAATCGGCGATCGTGAGCTGAACAGCTACGCCGCGCTGCTCGGCTCGCAACGGTGCCGATCAACTGGTTTGAATCGTCAACGCCCGAAACGCTTTCGGCGACCACATTCGGCAAAAACTGCGAAAGCTTTGACGTGCCCGGCCGCTGCGCATACGTTCAATACGAACTTTGGTCGATACGGATGTGAACGTGTGGATACGACGGGACTGACGATGAACTGGACACGACGAGACCTCTTCCGCGCGGGCGCAGCGGTCGCTCTCGGAGCCCCGGCAGTGCTGGCGAGTTGTTCGAAGGTTCCGCAGGCCGGTGAAGGCGGCACCCTGCAGCGGATCAAAGACGCCGGGGCGATCAAGATCGGCATCGCCGGCGAGGTGCCCTACGGCTACACCCAGAACGGCACTGTCACCGGTGAAGCCCCCGAGGTGGCCAAGGCCGTGTTCAAAGCGATGGGAATCGACCGGGTGGAGGCCACCCAGGTCGAATTCGGCCAGCTGATCCCGGCGCTGAACGCCAACCAGTACGACATGGTGGCCGCCGGAATGGCGATCCTGCCGGACCGCTGCCGGAACGCACAGTTCTCCGCGGTGGACTACGTGACACCGACGGCGCTGCTGGTGCCCACCGGGAACCCGCAGCGGGTCAACAACTTCGGTGACGTCAAGGCCCGCGGCGTGACCCTGGCAGTGCTCTCGGGCACCGTGGAGGAGGCGGTCGCCCGTGACCTGGGCATCCCGGCCGGCAACATCCAGCCCTACCGGGGCCAGCCCGAGATGTTCCAGGCCCTACGTGACCAACGTGCCTACTGCGGCGCGCTCACCGATATCTCGCTACGTCGCATGCTTGCCGACAACCCAGGCGCACCAATGGAAGTCACCAAGGGATTCGTCCCAGTGGTCGACGGCAAAGAGCAGATCCAGGCGGGCGGGTTCGTGTTCCGTAAAGGCGACGACGAACTGGTCGAGAAGTTCAACACCGAACTGAAGAGGCTGCAGGACAACGGCTCCTGGCTGGAGATCGTCACACCGTTCGGATTCACCGCGGACAACCAGGTTCCCGACGATGTGACCACCGACAAGCTCTGCGAGGCCGTCTGAGGCCGGCCCCATGTTCGACAACGTCGGTTTCTTCATCGACACCATCGCGCAAGGTCTGCTGCTGACCATCGAGGCAACTGTCGGCGGGATCGTGATCGCTGCCGCGCTGTCCTTCGTCGCGGGCCTGGCAATGCTGTCGAAAGCCTGGCCGGTGCGCGCCCTGGCCCGGGTTTACGTCGAGATCTGGCGCGGGACATCGGAAGTGGTACAGCTGCTCTGGATCTACTTCGTGCTGCCGGTGCTGATCGGATACCAGATCGTGCCGCTGTTCGCGGGCATCATCGTGCTGGGTCTGAACCACGGCGCCTACGGCGCCGAAATTGTCCGGGGAGCCATCCAGGCCGTGCCGCGAGCCCAGTACGAGGGCTGCATCGCGCTCAACTTCACGCCAACCCAACGGATGTGGCGGGTCATTCTCCCGCAGGCGCTGGTCGAGATGGTGCCGCCGTTCAACAACCTGTTCATCCAACTGCTCAAGAGCAGCGCGCTGCTGACGATGATCACGGTGCACGAAATGACTTATCAGGCGCGGGAAGTTCTGATCAACAACCACATCTCGCAGGCGGCGACCATCTGGACGATCGTACTGCTGTTCTACCTGGTTTTGGCCATGGCGATCACCTTCGGGATGCGGGTGTTGGAGCGCAGGGCGGCAGATCTGGTCGGCCGCCAACCACCGCCCCGGCGCACGCTGTTGAGCCGCATGCGCACCGAGGCCGGAGCCTCCCGATGATCTGGGATTGGGATTACGCCTGGCAGGTGCTGCCCACCATCGTGATGGACGGGCTGCGGATCACGCTGGTCGCCACCGTGTTCGGATCGATCCTGGCCTATGCGCTCGGACTGGTGTTGGCCCTGCTGCGGCGCGTCGGCGGACCGGCGGCCCGCACGGCGATCTGGCTGTTCATCGAATTCGTCCGCAGCACACCGTTGTTGGTACAGATCTTCTTTTTCTTCTTCGTCCTGCCCAGCTTCGGGATCAAGTTCGACCCGCTGACCACCGGCATCATCGCGATCGGCCTGCACTACTCGACGTACACGGCCGAGGTGTACCGGGCGGGGATCGAAGCGGTGCCGGCAGGTCAGTGGGAAGCCGCAGTCGCACTCAGCTTGCCCACGCGGCGGACCTGGACGGCGGTCATTCTGCCGCAGGCTATCCCACGCGTGCTGCCGGCCCTCGGCAATTACACCATCTCGATGCTCAAGGAGACGCCACTGCTGCTCACCATCGGCGTCCTCGACGTCGTCGGGGTGGCCAATCAAGTGGGCTCGCAGGCGTTCCGGTATGTCGAACCGATCACCATCGCCGGTGTTCTGTTCCTGATGTTGAGCTATTCGGCGTCCCTACTCGTTCGATGGTTGGAGCGGCATGTCCGATACAGCAGCTGAGATGATCCGGTTCACCGACGTCATCAAGCGATTCGGCGACCACGTGGTGCTGGACGGTCTCGACTTCACAGTGGCACCAGGCGAGTTCGTCACCCTCATCGGACCGAGTGGATCGGGCAAGACGACGATCCTGCGGCTGCTGATGACCCTGGAGCAAGTTACCGAAGGTCGTATTTATGTCGACGGAGAATGTCTGAGCCACATGACACGTCGCGGCCACGACATCCCGGCCGACGACAAATACCAGCGGAAGATGCGCGAACGCATCGGGATGGTGTTCCAGCAGTTCAACCTGTTTCCCAACATGTCGGTGCGCCAGAACATCACCGAGGCACCCGTGCATACCCTTGGCCTGAGCCGTGAGGAGGCCGACGCCCGGGCAGGCGAACTGCTGGAATTGGTCGGTATGCCGGAGAAGGCCGACGCCCACCCGTCGCAGCTGTCCGGCGGTCAGCAGCAGCGGGTGGCGATCGCCCGGGCGCTGGCGATGCATCCCGATGTGCTGCTGCTCGACGAGGTCACCTCAGCGCTGGATCCGGAACTGGTGGCCGGCGTACTGGCGTTGTTGAAGGACATCGCCGCCGGCACCGACATCACGTTCCTGTGCGTGACGCACGAGATGGATTTCGCCCGTGAGGTTTCCGACCGGGTGATGATGTTCGACGCGGGCAAGGTCATCGAGGACGCGCCACCGGATCAGTTGTTCGCCGAGCCCGAACACGAGCGGACCCGAACCTTTCTGCGGGCCGTGCTTGAACGCCGCTGACCGCGCGAGCAGGCTTGCCGCCGGCGGGGATCGTGCGGCGGAATCACCTACGCCGCGCTGGTCACGCGGTAGACGTCGTACACGCCTTCCACGTTGCGCACCACACCCAGCAGGTGGCCGAGATGTTTGGGATCCCCCATCTCGAAGGTGAACCGGCTGATCGCCACGCGGTCGTTGGACGTGGTCACCGACGCCGAGAGAATGTTTACCTTCTCGTCGGCCAGCACCCGCGTCACATCCGAGAGCAGCCGGTGCCGGTCCAGTGCCTCGACCTGGATGGCGACCAGGAAGACCGATGACGGCGACGGCGCCCAGTTCACCTCGATGATGCGCTCCGACTGCTGTTGCAGCGAGGCCGCATTCGTACAGTCGGTGCGGTGCACACTGACGCCCCCGCCCCGGGTCACGAAGCCCATGATGGTGTCGCCGGGCACGGGGGTGCAGCACTTGGCGAGCTTGGTCAGGGTTCCGGGCGCTCCCGGCACCGCGACACCGGTGTCGTCGGTGCTGCGCTGGCGCACCGGCATGGTCAACGGGGTGGACCGCTCGGCGAGTTCGTCCTCGGCCGCGTCGTCACCACCGAACTGGGCGAGCAGACGCTGCACGACATGGCGCGCGGAGACGTGGCCCTCACCGACCGCGGTGTAGAGCGCGGAAACGTCGGTGTAGCGCAACTCGCGCGCGAGTGCACTCATCGAATCGGCATTGATCAAGCGCTGCAACGGAAGCCCACCACGGCGAACCTCGCGCGCGATGGCGTCTTTACCGGACTCCAGGGCCTCTTCGCGCCGCTCCTTGGCGAACCACTGCCGGATCTTGGCCTTCGCCCGCGGTGACACCACGAAGGTTTGCCAGTCGCGCGACGGCCCGGCGTTGGGCGCCTTCGAGGTGAACACCTCGACTACCTCACCGTTCTCCAGCTTGCGTTCCAAGGCGACGAGCCGACCGTTGACGCGCGCCCCGATGCATCGGTGCCCCACCTCGGTATGGACCGCGTAGGCGAAGTCGACCGGGGTCGAGCCGGTCGGCAGGTTGATCACATCACCCTTGGGGGTGAAGACGAAGATCTCCTTGACCGCAAGGTCGTAACGCAACGACTCGAGGAACTCGCCGGGGTCGGCGGCTTCCCGCTGCCAGTCCAGCAGCTGGCGCATCCAGGCCATGTCGTCGATCTCGGTCGCGGCATGACTCTGCGGAACTCCGTTGCGGCCCTTGGCTTCCTTGTAGCGCCAGTGCGCGGCGATGCCGTATTCCGCGGTGCGGTGCATGTCGCGCGTGCGGATCTGCACCTCCAGCGGCTTGCCCTCCGGGCCGACGACCGTGGTGTGCAGCGACTGGTAGACGCCGTAGCGCGGTTGGGCGATGTAGTCCTTGAACCGCCCCGCCATCGGTTGCCACAGCGAGTGCACGACGCCGACGGCCGCGTAGCAGTCCCGGATCTCGTCACACAGGATTCGGACGCCGACCAGGTCGTGGATGTCGTCGAAGTCGCGGCCCTTGACGATCATCTTCTGATAGATCGACCAGTAGTGCTTGGGCCTGCCCTCGACCACGGCGTTGATCTTCATCGCACTCAGCGCCACGCCGATCTCGGCGCGCACCTTGGCCAGATAGGTGTCGCGTGACGGTGCCCGGTCGGCGACCAGGCGCACGATCTCCTCGTACTTCTTGGGGTGCAGGATCGCGAACGACAGATCCTCCAGCTCCCACTTGACCGTGGCCATGCCGAGTCGATGCGCAAGGGGGGCAATGACTTCCAGCGTCTCGCGGGCCTTGCGGGCCTGCTTCTCGGGCGGCAGGAAGCGCATGGTGCGCATGTTGTGCAGCCGGTCGGCCACCTTGATCACCAGCACCCGCGGGTCGCGGGCCATCGCGATGATCATCTTGCGGATCGTCTCGCCCTCGGCCGCCGAGCCGAGCACCACCTTGTCCAGCTTGGTCACCCCGTCGACGAGGTGGCCCACCTCGGCACCGAACTCGGCGGTCAGAGCCTCCAGCGTGTACCCGGTGTCCTCCACGGTGTCGTGCAGCAGTGCGGCCACCAGCGTGGTGGTGTCCATACCGAGCTCGGCCAGGATGTTGGCCACCGCCAACGGATGGGTGATGTAGGGGTCGCCGGACTTGCGGAGCTGGTCGGCGTGACGCTGCTCGGCCACGTCGTAGGCACGCTGCAGCAGCTGCAGATCGGCCTTCGGATAGATCTCACGGTGTACCGCGACCAAGGGCTCCAGGACGGGGTTGACCGCACTGCGCTGCGCGGTCATCCGGCGCGCCAACCGCGCGCGCACCCGCCGTGAGGCGCTGGTCTTGGTGGCATCGGGCCCCGTGGCGCCCGGCAGCGCCGGGGGCGACTGGACAGCCTGGCCCGCCGTGGCGTCCGTACCCGTATCGCCGGCCATCGTCACCTCCCGGAGTTAACGCTTCAGAGTCCGAGGATATCCCTCACACCGTGTGCAGGCTGCTGACCTGTAGCGGTGCCACAACCTCCCGACCACCCAGCGCCGTCAGTTCCAGCACCACCGCCGCACTCCGCACAGTCGCGCCGCCGGCTTCGAGCAGCCTGGACGCGGCGGCCAGGGTCCCGCCGGTGGCAAGGACATCGTCGATGATCACAACATTGCGACCGGCGATATCAATCCCGTCGGCCGGGATCTCCAACGTGGCGCTGCCGTACTCGAGTTGATAGGTGACGCTGTGTACCGGGGGCGGCAGCTTCCCGCCCTTACGTACCGCCAGCACACCCACACCGAGCCGGGTGGCGACCGCGGCACCCAGCAGGAACCCCCGCGCGTCCAGTCCCGCGACCAGATCGGCATCGGCCGCGGTGGCAGCCAGCGCGTCGGTCACCGCGCCGAGCCCCTCGGCATCGGCGAGCAGCGGGGTCAGATCCTTGAACTGCACACCGGGCTCGGGAAAGTCGGGAACCTCCCGGATCAGTTTCCTGACCAGCTCCGAGACCCTGGCGATGTCGCCGCTCATGTGGACAGCTTCCAACGATCCATGTTCCAGCCTGCGCCCCAGCGGGTCGGGTTACTGCTCACGGCATACATCTTGGTCGAGGTCAGCACCGTGCGCTGCTGGCGGTACAGCGGCAGGGTCGGCATGTCGTTCCAGAGGATCGGGGCGCCCTCCCCCGCCAGCCGGGCCAGTTCCTTCGGATCCGCCGTGACGGCCTGGGCATCGATGATCCCGTCGACCCGCTCATTGACGTAACCCGGCAGGTTGTTGCCGTTGCCGGAGTGGAATGCGTAGGCGTCGATGGCCGAGGAACCCGAGGAGCCGCTACCCGCGGCCCCGCCCGTGCCGGCCAGCAACCCGTCGAGCTCGTTGTTGCGCAGGGCCACCGGCCCGGCGGTCGCCGATCCGGCATCCTGAACGGTGATGCCCGCTGCCGCACACGATTTCGCGATGGCACCGACCGTCGCGGCCAACCGCGCGTTGGGCGTCTGATAGCCGATCCGGACGGTCAGCGGCTTGTTGTTGAGGGCAGCGCGGGCCGCGTCGGGGTTGGCCACACCGAATTGCGCTGCCTCACCGACGTTCTCGGCCGCACTGAACGCGTCGTCGGTGACCGGGCTGAGCCGCGAGTTGATGATCGGAGTCGCGGCGTTGCGCGCGATCACGTCCCGCGGGGTGCACAACGCAACGGCCCGTCGCGCCGAAGGGGCCGCCAGCGGACCACCCGGCGCGAAGATCAGCTGCTCGATCCCGGCCGACGGGCTTTCCATGCTGACGTAGTCATCGGGCAGGTTGAGCAGGCCCGACGATCCGGATTCGATGTCGACGACGTCGAATGATCCCTGGTTGACCCGCTCCTGGATGTCGGCGCCACGTGGCCACACGGCAATCCGGTTGGTGATCGCCGGGGTGCCCCACCACTTGTCGTTGGCCACCAGGACCACCACGCCGTCCTCGGACACCGAGTCGATCCGGTACGGACCCGACGACGGGAACTTCTTGAGATCGAGGTCGGGTTTGAGATCCCAGACGGTGTTCCATGCCTTGGATATCCGGTCGATCGTGGGTTGGTCGCCGTTCTGCAGCGCCGTCGCCACGCCCCCGTCGCCGAGACCGAGTTCGTCTGCGATGACGTGCGAGGGCATCAGCGATGTCGCCGCGAACAGATGCCCGTAATCGAGGAATCCGCGGTCCTGGGCGAACGACACCCGGGCTCGCTTCTGGCCGGGTGCGCAGTCCACGGACGCGATGTCGCGGTAGCCCGCCCGACTGGCGGCATCGAACCCGGGGAAACGCCCGGACTGTGCTCCCCACGCCAGTACGAGGTCGTCGCAGGTGATCGGCTTACCGTCGGAATAGACCGCCTTGTCGCTGATCACGTAATCGAGCACCAGCGGAGCGCGGCCCACCACCGACACCGAGCCGAAGTCGTTGTCGGCGACCATCTGGCCCTCGGGGCCGTGATACGCAAAGCCCGTCAACGCCCGTGCGAACGCCTGCGGACCGGCTGACGCGGCCCCGGCCACCGTGTTGGTGTTGTAGGTGGTCAGGGTGCCATCGACGGCGTAGTCGATCTCGTCGGCCGAGCTGCCCGAACACGCCGCCAGGCTCATCGCGGTGACCACGGACAGCGTCGCCGCCGTC
This sequence comes from Mycobacterium syngnathidarum, assembly GCF_001942625.1. Classification (GTDB taxonomy): domain Bacteria; phylum Actinomycetota; class Actinomycetes; order Mycobacteriales; family Mycobacteriaceae; genus Mycobacterium; species Mycobacterium syngnathidarum. Next base: position 2,721 of record NZ_MLCL01000033.1, on the reverse strand, counting down.
ACCGCCGTCCGTGCCCGGGCGATGCCCCGCCACTGAACCATGCGGTTTACCGCCGGGTGTTCCGTTTGCCCGACGGACGTCCGGTCCGCGGGGCCGGTCGCGCACCGGGTGCCGGCTTGTGCGGTGCGGGCTCGCCGGCGACCGAGACGGCGACCGCCTCGGTACCGGCGTCCGTGTCCGACGCAACGGAGGCGTCTGCCGTGTCCTTGGCGGACGTCGCCGCCTTGTTGCCCTTCTCGCGGCGATTCAGCACCTTCTTGGTGTGCTTGCGCACCAGCTCGGTGCGTTCGCGCAACGACACGAGCAGCGGCGTGGCGAAGAAGATCGACGAGTAGGTGCCGACGATGACACCGACCAGCTGCACCAGGGCCAGATCCATCAGCGTTCCGACACCGAGAAGCCAGACCGCCACCACCATCAGCGCCACGATCGGCAACACCGAGATCAAGCTGGTGTTGATCGACCGCATGAACGTCTGGTTGACGGCGAGGTTGGCCTGCTCGGCGAACGTCCGGCGGGTGGTGTGCTCGAAGCCGTGGGTGTTCTCCTCGACCTTGTCGAACACGATCACCGTGTCGTACAGCGAGAAGCCCAGAATCGTCAGCAGGCCGATCACCGTGGCCGGGGAGACCTCGAACCCGACCAGCGAATAGACACCGGCGGTCACCACCAGGTCGAACACCAGCGTGGTCATGGCGGCGACCGCCATGTAGCGCTCATAGCGCAAGGCGATGTAGATGGACGCCAGCACCAGGAAGACCACCAGCGCGATCAACGCCTTCTGGGTGATCTGGCCGCCCCAGGTCTCGGACACCTTTGAGTCGCTGATGACCTGCTTGCTGGGCTGACCATCGCTGTTCTTCGGGTGGAACGCGTCGAACAGCGCGGTCCGCAGCTGTTCGATCTCCGGTTCCGACAACGTTTCCGAACGGATCTGGACAGTCGCCGAGGCGCCGCTCCCGACGAGCACCACCGAATCGGGCGCCCGGTTCAGGGTCTTGCTGAAGACGTCCTCGACCTGTTGGACCGCGACGACCCCTTCGGAACCAGCCGAGGGCATCGACACCTTCGTGCCGCCCTCGAAGTCGATACCGAAGGTGAACCCGCGAAGCACGATGCTTGCGACGCAGACCGCGACGATCAGGCCGCTGATCACATACCAGAGCTTGCGGCGGCCGATGACCTCAAAGGCGCCGGTGCCGGTGTAGAGCCGGACGAAGAAGCCATGCTTTGGCAGTGCCGCAGACGTGGATTCGATGCTCGGCGCCTCCACCGCGGTGTCCGTCACGTCCTGGGCTGCGGTGTCGTTTTTTGCTGCCATGTCTCTATCCCCGTCCCGCGGTCGCATGCGAAGCCTCCCGGCGTTCCCGCGCGATCTGCTGTACCGCGCCAAGTCCGTTGAAGGCGGGTTTTGCCATCGTCGGGGACTTGGAGGCCAGGTACACCAGCGGCCAGGTCACCAGGAACACCACCACGATGTCCAGGATCGTGGTCAACCCCAAGGTGAACGCGAAGCCCTTGACCTGGCCGATCGCCAGGAAGTACAGCACCGCGGCGGCCAGGAAGGTCACGGCGTTCCCGGACACGATCGTCTTGCGAGCGCGCGCCCAGCCTCGGGGCACCGCCGACCGGAAGGACCTGCCTTCACGGATCTCGTCCTTTATTCGTTCGAAGAACACCACGAAGGAGTCGGCGGTGGTGCCGATGCCGATGATCAGACCGGCGATACCGGCGATGTCCAGCGTGTAACCGATGTATCTGCCGAGCAACACCAGGATGGCGAAAACCATTGCGCCGGCGGCGACCAGCGACAGGGCCACCAACAGACCGAGCGCCCGGTAGTACAGCAGCGAGTACAGCAGCACCGCCGCCAGACCGACCGCGCCCGCGATCAGGCCGGCTCGCATCGACGAAAGGCCCAGCGTCGCCGAAACGGTCTCGGCTTCCGACGATTCGAACGACAGCGGCAGCGACCCGTACTTGAGCACGTTGGCCAATTCCTTGGCCGTGTCCGCGTTGAACTGGCCGGTGATCTGAGTGTTGCCACCGGGGATGGCTTCGCGGATCTCAGGGGCGCTGACCACCTGCGAGTCGAGCGTGAACGCCGTCTGCGTGCCCACGTTGGCCGCGGTGAAGTCGGCCCAGGTCTTGGCTCCGCCGCTCTTGAAGGTCACGTCGACGACGTACTGGCCCTGCTGTTGGTTGAGGCCGGAGGTGGCGTTCTCGATCTCTTCGCCGCTCATGATCGACGGGCTCAGCAGGTAAACGGTCTGGCCGTCGGTGGAGCACGTCACGAGCGGCAACTTCGGATCGTCGTTGCCCGCCAGCACGTCATCCTTGTCGCAGTTCTGGGCTCGTTCCATGATCGCCTGGATCTGCATCACGGGGTTGGTGCTCTGGCGAATCGTCTTCGCAAGCGTGATCAACGCAGCCCGGGTCTGCGCCTCGTTGACTTCACCGGGCGCACCTGGCGCCGGAGGCTGCGGGGCCGGTGGCGGTGTGGGCTCACCGGGTGCCGGCGCCGGCGCCGGTGCGGGGGTGGGCTCCGCCGGGGTGGGGGCCGGATCCAGTGGGTACGGCCGCGGCTGCGGTGCGGGCTCAGGGGCGCTCACCGGCGGCGCGGCGGGCTCCTGGGCCGGCGCTCCCGGGGCCTGACCCGGAATCGCGCCGGGAAGGCCGGGCACCCCGCCCGGGGCGCCCGGTGCGGGCGGCGCGCCTGGG